>CAVYGM010000042.1:0-267260 GCA_963768025.1 uncultured Cytophagales bacterium | reverse complement strand
TGGTGATGCAGCACATCCTGCCCAATGCGCTCGGCCCGGTGATCGTGGTCGCGAACCATCGACATCGCCGCGGCCATCATCGCGGAGTTCAACCTTGTCGTTCCTCGGCCTCGGCTTCCCGTCCGACGTGCCCGACCTGGGGCAGCGTGCTGCGCGACGCCAAGGACTATCTCGACATCGCGCCGCACTGGGCTCTGTTCCCGGGCGCGGCGATCTTCCTCGCCGTGATCACCATCAATTTCATCGGCGATGGCTTGCGCGACGCGCTCGACCCACGCCGCGTGCTTTAGAGACAGGCGTGAGCGTGGCTGAACCTCTGCTGGATATTCGCGGTCTCAAGACCTGGTTCAAGACCGACGACGGCATGGTCCGTGCGGTCGACGGCGTCGATCTCTCAGATCGACCGCGGCGAGACCCTGGGCGTCGTGGGCGAGTCGGGCTGCGGCAAGACCGTGACGGCGCGGTCGGTGCTGAAGCTGATCGACATGCCGCCCGGCCGCTTCGAGGCCGGCCAGATCCTGTGGCAGGGCCGCGACCTCATCCCGCTCGACGATGCGGAGATGAACAAGCATCCGCGCCCGCGAGATCGCCATGATCTTCCAGGAGCCGATGACCTCGCTCAACCCGGTCTACACCGTCGGCGAGCAGATCGCCGAGGTGATCGAGCTGCACCAGAAGCTCTCGCGCAAGCAGGCGATGGCCGCGCGCCGCCGACATGCTGCGAGCTGGTCAACATTCCCAATCCCGCAGCGCCGCGTGCACGACTATCCGCACCAGTTCTCCGGCGGCATGCGCCAGCGCGTCATGATCGCCATGGCGCTCTCCTGCCAGCCCAAGCTCCTGATCGCCGACGAGCCGACCACCGCGCTCGACGTCACCATCCAGGCGCAGATCCTGGAGCTGATGCAGGAGCTGAAGGACCGACTTCGGCATGGCGATCATGCTGATCACCCACGACCTGGGCGTCGTCGCCGAGACCTGCGCAGCGCGTCGTCGTGATGTATGCCGGCAAGGTGGTCGAGGAGGCGACGGTCGAGCGAGCTCTTCGCCGATCCGCGCCATCCCTATACGCAGGGCCTGATCGCGCTCGATCCCGCGCATCGACCGCAGCGCGCGGCCGCCAGGCGCGGCTCGAATCGATTCCCGGCACGGTGCCGAGCCTGCTCGACCCGCCGCCGGCTGCCGCTTCGCGCCGCGCTGCCCGCTCGCCATGGCCGATCTGCATCGCCGAGCGATGCCGCCGCTGCGAGGAAGTGGCGCCCGGCCACAAGGTGGCGTGCGTGCTATGAGCGACATCGTGAAGGACAAGGTGGCGCGCTGCTGTCGCGTCAGCGATCTCACGCAAGCATTTCGCCGTGAGCGGCGGCGTGCTTCTCGCGCGAGGTCGACCGCGTGCATGCCGTCGACGGCGTGAGCTTCGACATCGCCGCCGGCGAGACGCTGGGCCTGGTGGGCGAATCGGGCTGCGGCAAGTCGACCACCGGGCGCTGCATCCTGCGGCTGATCGAGCCCAGCTCGGGCGAGGTCTGGTTCGAGGGCCCCGACGTGACGCAAGCTGGACCGCGACGGCGCTGCGCGCGCTGCGGCGCGACATGCAGATCATCTTCCAGGATCCCGTACGCCTCGCTCAATCCGCGCATGACCGTGGGCGCGATCGTCGGCGAGGCGCTGATCATCCACAATCTCGCCAAGTCGCGCCGCGAGCACGAGGAGCGCGTGCGTCGAGCTGCTCGAGACGGTCGGCCTGCAGCCCGACCACATGCGCCGCTTCCCGCACGAATTCTCCGGCGGCCAGCGCCAGCGCATCGGCATCGCCCGCGCGCTCGCCGTCGAGCCCAAGCTGATCGTCTGCGACGAGCCGGTCTCGGCGCTCGACGTCTCGATCCAGGCGCAGGTCATCAATCTGCTGGAGGACCTGCAGGAGAAGTTCGGCCTCACCTATCTGTTCATCGCCCACGATCTCAGCGTCGTGGAGCACATCTCGACGCGCGTCGGCGTGATGTATCTCGGCCGCGTCGTCGAGATCGCGCCGTCGCGCGAGCTCTACGACAACCCGCTGCATCCCTACACCGAGGCGCTGCTGTCGGCGGTGCCGATCCCCGATCCGACGGTGAAGCGCCAGCGCATCATGCTGCAGGGCGACGTGCCCAACCCGATCAATCCGCCGTCGGGTGCCACTTCCACACCCGCTGCCCGATCGCCAAGTTCCCGCTCTGCTCGACGCGAAGCGCCGAAGCTCGAGGAGAAGCGGCCCGGTCACTGGGCCGCCTGCCACCTTCGCGGATAGTCGAGTTTCGCGTCAGGGCGATTGCAATGGTACCCGCTGCCGGACTCGAACCGGCACGGCCTCGCGGCCTCAGGATTTTAAGTCCTGTATGTCTACCAATTCCATCAAGCGGGCGACGTGGCGACCATAAAAGGGCGGTGTGCTAAAGGAAAGCATGCGCACGATCACCGCCTTTGTCTTAGTGTCACTGCTCGCCGCTTGCGTCACCCAGCAGGCCACTCAGGCGCCGGCCACCACCGATCCGGTTGCGCTGTTGCTCGCCGACATGCGTCAGGGTGGCTACGTCCTCTATCTGCGCCACGCCGAGACGGAGACGGCGTCGGAGACAGCGGTGCGCGACATGGCGGACTGCACCTGGCAGCGCAATCTCAGCCGACAGGGCCGCGAACAGGCCGCCGCGATCGGCGCGCGCTTGCGCGAAGCCGGCGTTTCGTTTGGCCGCGTCGAGGCGAGCCCGTTCTGCCGCACGCGCGAGACCGCGACCCTGGTGTTCGGCCGCGCGCCGCTCCTGAACGGCGAGCTTTACTATCACACCACCCAGACGCTGCCCGAAATCGAGGTCGCCAACGGCAAGCTGAAGGCGCGGCTGTCGCGGCGGCCGGCCGTGGGCAATCTGGCCCTCGTCGGACATGCGCCCACGATGCGCGAGGCGGCGCAGGTCGAGTTGCCCGAAGGTCAGGGCGCGTTGGTGAAACCGGCAGGTGACGGCACGTTCCGGGTTGTGGCGCGGGTGAGCGCCAGCGGAATCAGCGCGCCTTAATTATTGAAGCGGGCAGGGGAAAGCGCGCTTTCCGCGACGCCGAGCTCGGTGATGTCCGAGGGCATTCCCTTGCCGAGGGCGAGCGAGGCCGCGAGCCGGCCGGCCGACTCGCCGGTCTGGATGCCGTAGCCGCCCTGACCCGCGAGCCAGAAGAAGCCCTGCACCTTCGGGTCGTAGCCAACGACCAAATTCTTGTCCTCGACGAAGCTCCGGAGCCCCGCCCACTTGTTCTTGATGCGTCGGATCGTGAGCGTGCTCGCCTGCTCGATGCGCTCGACGGCGGTGGCGATATCGATCTCCTCGGGCTGCGCATCGCAGGGCGGCGAAGGCGTGGCGTCGGCGAGCGAGCCCAGGAACTGTCCGACCTCGGGCTTGAAGTAGAAGCTCTCGTCGAAGTCGATCAGCATGGGCACACCTTCGAGCTTCATGCCCGCCGGGGCATCGAAGGTGAAGGCCGTACGGCGTTTGGGGACGAGGCCGATCGGCCTGGTACCGGCCATCTCGCCCAGCACATCGGCCCAGGCGCCCGACGCGTTCACGATATTCGCCGCGCGCACGGTCTCGCCGTCGCGCAGCCTGATCGTCCAGGTGCCGTCCTTGCGGTCGAGCGCCGTGACCTCGGCATTGAGGCGCAGCACGCCGCCCGCAGCGCGCGCCCCCTTCAGGAACCCGGCGTGGATCGCGGCCACGTCCATGTCGTCGGCATCGACCTCGAAGATCGAGCCGCCATCCAGGACGTCGCCCTTGAGGAACGGCTGGACCTCGCAGCGTCTCCTTCAGTGTAAGGCGGCGCACGGTGGGCACGATGCGCTGGTACTCGGCGGCGGCCGCGTCCATCGCCGCGGCCTGGTCCTTGCGGCCGGCGATCACCGCGCCGCGCGGCGCCAGCAGCGGATGCTCGGAAAAGCCTTGCGGCGGCTTGCGGTAGAAGCGGCCCGAGGCGACGGTGATGGCGCGGATCTCGGCCGAGCCGTAGGTCTCCGAATGCAGCGCCGCCGACCGCCCGGTGGTGTGATAGGCCGGCACGTGCTCACGTTCGAGGATGATGGTACGGCCATGCGGCGCCAGGTGGTAGGCGACGGAGACACCGGCAATGCCGGCGCCGATGATGGCGAAATCGAAATCGGACATGGTCCTCACATTGCGTGGCTGCTTGCCCGCCTGCAATAGTTGCGCCGTATGAATATTGCTCACTTGCTCCTGAACTCCGCTCTGGCCTTCCGCGACCTGCCGGCCATCGCGCGCGGCGAGACGCCGGTCGCCAGCTATCGCGAGCTGTGGCGCAAGGTCTCGGTGATGAGCACGCATCTTCGCGTACGCTTCGGCCTGAAGCGCGGCGAGCGCGTGGCCTTCGCCATGACCAACTGCCCCGAGACGATCGAGGTCATGTACGCGATCTGGCACGCGGGCCTCTGCGCCGTGCCGATGAACGCCAAGCTTCATCCCAAGGAGTTTGCCTTCATCCTCGCGAACTCGGGCGCGAAGCTCTGCTTCGTGACGCCGGACTTGAAGGAAGACATCGCCGAGGCGGCGAGCGAGGCGCCGGAACTCAAGGAGATCGTCGAGATCGGCACGCGACCCTTCACCTTCATGGAGGTGGGCGATCCCAGCCCGATCGTCGAGGTCGAGGCGACGGAACTTGCGTGGCTCTTCTACACGTCCGGCACGACGGGCCGGCCGAAGGGCGCGATGCTGTCGCACCGCAATCTTCTCGCCATGACCCTCAACTACTATGCCGACGTCGACCGGCCGCAGCCCGGCGGCTCGATCCTGCATGCCGCGCCGCATCAGCCACGGCTCGGGCCTGTGGAACTTCCCGCTGCTCGCCCGCGGTGCGGTGCAGGTCTTTCCGGAGAGCGGCAAGTACGAAGTGCCCGAGACCGTGGCGCTGATGAATCGCTGGCCCGACTGTTCGATCTTCCTCGCGCCGACCATGGTGAAGCGGCTGATCGAGCATCCGTCGGTGAGCGAATTGAACCCGGGCGCGCTGCGCGTCGTCAGCTACGGCGGCGCGCCAATGTATGTCAGCGACCTGAAGCGCGCGCTCGACATCCTCGGCGACCGCAAGATGAGCCAGCTCTACGGCCAGGGTGAAAGCCCGATGACCATCACCCATCTCAGCCAGGAAGTGCACGCCGACCGTCTGCATCCACGCTGGGAGCAGCGGCTGGCGTCGGCCGGGCTGCCGGACTCCTGCGTCGCCGTGCGCGTGGTCGACGAAGGCGGCAAGCCGGTGCCGGTGGGCGAGGTCGGCGAGATCATCTGCAAGGGCGACACGGTGATGTCGGGCTACTGGCAGAACCCGGAGGCGACCGCGAAATCGTTGCGCGACGGCTGGCTGTGGACCGGCGATGTCGGCGCCTTCGACGAGGAAGGCTTCCTGACGCTGAAGGATCGCTCGAAGGACATGATCATCTCGGGCGGCTCCAACATCTACCCGCGCGAGATCGAGGACGTGCTGAACCTTCATCCGTCGGTGGCCGAATGCTCCGTCGTCGGCCGCCCGCATCCCGAATGGGGCGAGGAGGTCGTGGCCTTCGTCGTGCCGCGCCCCGGCCAGACGCGTGAAGCCCGCCGAGCTCGACCAGCTCTGCCTCGACAACATCGCCCGCTTCAAGCGCCCGAAGGACTACAAGTTCATCGACGCGCTGCCGAAGAACAACTATGGGAAGATTTCTGAAGACCGAACTCAGGACCAAGCTCTAGGAGGAAACAATGGGAAGCATGATCGATTTCAAGCGGCCGGACGGCTCGTCCTGCAAGGGCTACATCGCCGAGGCGGGCAAGGGGAAGCCTGGCATCGTCGTCATCCAGGAATGGTGGGGGCTCAACGACCAGATCTGCGGCGTCGCCGATCGCTTCGCGCGGCTGGGCTACAACGCGCTGGCGCCCGATCTCTACAAGGGCCGCGTGACGCAGAAGCCGGATGAGGCCAACCATCTGATGAGCGGCCTCGATTTCGTCGGCGCGTCGGACCAGGACCTCGCGGGTGCGGTGAAGCATCTCGCCGGTATGGGCGGCAAGGTCGGCGTGATGGGCTTCTGCATGGGCGGCGCTCTCACGCTCGCGGCCTGCGCGCGCATTGAAGGCATCGCGTGCGGCGTGCCGTTCTATGGCATCCCGCCGGGACAGCTCGCCGATCCGGCCAAGATCAAGGTGCCGATCCAGGGCCACTTCGCCAACAAGGACGATTGGTGCACGCCGCAGGCCGTCAACGACCTCGAGAAGGCGATGACCGCGGCGGGCAACAAGCCGGAGGTCCATCGCTATGACGCCGCCCACGCCTTCGCAAACGAACGTAGCGAGGCCTACGACGTGAAGTCGGCGCTGGCGGCGTGGGAGCGCATGACGGCGTTCCTGAAGAAGCACTTGTGATGCCGGCGGCGCGCCACGAAGGCGTGGCGCGCCCCAAGCTCGGCCTCGTCATCATCGGCCTCGGCGCCTCGATGGGGCCGCTCGATATCTCGGTCAACGTCGCGCTGCCGGCGATCACCGCCTATTTCAATCTGCCGTTGGCCGAGGTGCAGTGGCTGGTGATCAGCTACGTGCTGACCTACGGCGCGCTTGATGCTGGTCTGCGGCAAGCTCGGCGACCTGTTCGGCCACCGCCTGATCTTCCGGCTGGGCATGGTGGTCTCGATCGTGGGCTGTGCGCTTTGCGCCGCCGCGCCCGACTGGGGCCTCTTCCTCGCCGCCCGCGTCGCGCAAGGCATCGGCACGGCGCTGGCGCTCTCCTGCACGCCGGCGCTCGCGACCACGCTCCTTCCCGAGAGCCAACGCACCAAGGCACTGGCGGCCTTCGCCTCGGCCATGGCGCTCGCGACCGCCGCGGGCCCGATTCTGGGCGGCATCGTCACCGAGCTTTGGGGCTGGCAGGCCGTCTACTGGATGCGCGTGCCGATCGCCTTCGCGGCCCTCCTGCTTTCGGGCCTGTTGCCGGCGCCGAAACCGGATCCGCGCCCGTTCGACTTCTGGGGTGGCGTGCTGCTCGCGATCACGATGTGCACCTTCCTGATGGGCGTCGTGCTGTCGCAACGTCCTGTCGTGCCGAAGGAAGTCGCGTACGTCGCGCTCGTGCTTTCGCTCCTGACGGGCTGGCTCTATGTACGCCACGCGAACCGCGTGGCCGAGCCGATCCTGCGGCCGGGCCTTTTCATCGATCCGGGCTTCACCGTGCCCAACATCGTGAACGTGCTCGCGAACCTCGCGACTTTCTCGCTCCTGTTGCTGACGCCCTATTACCTGATCAACGTCCTGAAGCTCTCGGCTTTTACCGGCGGACTCGTGCTGTCGCTTGTGTTCATCGGCAGCCTTACCGGCGCGCCGATCGCGGCCAAGCTTGTGCCGAAGATCGGCCAGCGACCTGCGGCGCTGCTGGGCGCGGTTGGCATCGGTCTCGGGCTGCTACCGCTTGCCTTCACGACGGAGGCAACCCCGGTGGCGCTGGTCGCGGTCCTGTTGCTGCTGGAAGGGCTGGGGAACGGCTTGCTGACCGTGGCCTATCTCGATCTGGTGACCGGCACGCTCGCGGCGCGCGATCGCGGCGTCGCGGGTGCGCTGTCTCAGCTCACGCGCATGCTGGGCGTGATGTTGGGCGCGACGGTGCTGACGTCGCTGCATGCCTGGGGAGCGGCGGGCCTTACCGGCCTCGACGCCTTCCTGTCTGGCTATCGCTTCGCGTTCCTTGTGGCGGGCGGCGGACTGCTCACGGCACTTGCGTTGTCGTGCCTCATCCCGCGCGTCTGGTTCGGCCGCTCAGCGCCGAACTGATGACGGCCCGAACATCTGGTCGAGGTGCTTGCGCGCGCCGTCGCTCAACAGGTCGCGATCGAGACGGTAGCGGTCGTTGAAGAAGGCGTTGGCGGCCTCGCGGTCGATGACGACGGTGCCGACCAGAGGCGCCGCCGCATCGGGCGTGCCGAGGCCTTCGGTGTAGAGCAGCCGGCGCTCGATTTCGTTGCGGCCCATGACGCGCACGAAATACTCATACCCGATGTTGCCGACGCGAGGCATCTTCTGGCCCATCACCAGCACGTAGAGCTTCTCCCATTGGCCGGGCTTCAGTCGCGCGCGCATCTCGGCCACGGCCGCATGGAGCGAGTCGAGCTGGGCCGCGGCCGCGAGGTCGGCGTTCAGGAGCTGCGGCGGTCCCATGCGG
This sequence comes from uncultured Cytophagales bacterium, assembly GCA_963768025.1. Taxonomy (GTDB): domain Bacteria; phylum Bacteroidota; class Bacteroidia; order Cytophagales; family Spirosomataceae; genus CAVYGM01. The sequence continues at coordinate 259,055 of CAVYGM010000042.1, read as the reverse complement.
CGGGCGAAGGCCTCGAGCTCGCGCTTGCTGATCGTGCCGTCGGCGATGATGCGGTCGAGCAGCGTGATCGAGCCGTCGACCATGACGCGCTGGCGCGGCATCTGGCTCTGGGGAATCTCGAGCTGGTCGAGCACGGCGGAAAAGGCGCGCGCCTTCTCGCGATAGGCCGTGGCTTTCTCGCGCAGTTCATCCGATGGCGGGCCGTCGGCATAGGGCGCGGTCATCACGTAGAGCCCGAGCGGCACGTGGGTCACGACCTTGTACTGGTCGATGATCGACTTGCCGTAGAACTTTACCCATTCGGGCTCGCCCTTCTGCCGGAGGACCAGGCGCGCACCGCTCACGAACAGCACGGCCTCCACATCGGCGCGCAGCTTGTCGCGCGTCTCGGCGTAGCGATCGCGGAAAGCCTTGTTCATGGCGAGGCGTGGCCTCGACCGCTTCGGCCGGTGCGGCGCTCTTGGCCGGCGGATCCTCGGCGGGATGGGTGGTGCAGGCCGACGCGAGCAGAGCCGGCGAGGAGCAGAAGGGCGGTAGGGAAGCGCATGGTCTTGCTCACTTGCGTGGGATTGCGCTGCCAGTAGCGATTGCGCAGTGCCTGGCATTCTTCCTGGAGAACGCCCGTCGTCACGGTGACGTCGGCCGCCATGAAGCGGGCGAAGTTCTCGACGGAGTACTGCCCGAGATCGGTGCGGCCAACCGCCTTGAAGCGGCCGCCCAGCACCCAGTGGAAAACGCCGGCATTCAGGAGCGCGCCGGCGCACATCGGGCAGGGCTCCATGGTGGCGTAGACAGTGCAGCCCCCGAGGCCCTCGGCGCCGACATTCTTCAGCGCGTCGGCGAGCGCCTCGGTCTCGGCGTGAATGTTGGGATCGCCCTTGGTGCGGATGCGGTTCCGGCCGCGGCCGACGATCTTGCCGTCCTTCACCACGACCGAGCCGACGCCCATGTCGCCTTCGCGATCGGCAACGGCTGCCAGCTCGAGCGCCTCGCGCATGAAGGGCTCGTGTTCGATCGCTGCCATGGAAAATACCCCGCCGAAGGTGACGCGTCTCAGATCTTGATGTTACCGCGCTTGATGATATCGCCGAACATCTTCGTTTCGGTGGCGATCAGTGTCTTGAAGTCCGCCGGATTGAGATAAGTCGTGCGCATGCCGGCGTTGTGGACCTTCTGCACGATCTCGGGCTCCTTCAGCGCCTGGGCGATTGCCTTGTCGAAGCGCTCGATGGCCTCGGGCGACGTGCCGGCAGGCGCGAGGAGGCCGAACCAGGATTCGCCGCCATCCTTGCCGTAGCCCGCCTCGCGCAGGGTCGGCATGTCGGGAAAGTCCGGGATGTCGCACCTGCGGCGAGCGTCGCGAGACCCTTCAGCCGGCCCGACTTGATGTGGGGCAGCGTGAGCTGGTCGAACTGCACCTGCGTCTCGCCGGCAAGCGTGGCATTGAGCGCCGGCGCGCTGCCGCGATAGGGCACGTGGGTCATCTTGATGCCGCTCTCGACCATCAGCATCTCGCCGAACAGATGCGTGATGGTGGCCATGCCCGACGAGCCGAAGTTGATCTTGCCCGGGTTGGCTTTGGCGTAGGCGACAAATTCCGCGACGGTGTTTGCGGGTACCGAAGGATGGACGGCCATGGCGCCCCACGAGGTGGTGAGGCGCGCAAGCGGCACGAAATCCTTGTCGGGATCGAACGGCAACGGCTGCAGATGCCGCGTGATCGTCACCATCGCCGTCGTGGTGATCAGGAAGGTGTGATGGTCGACGGGCGCGTTCTTCACGAACTCCGCGCCAATCAGGCCCGAGGCGCCGCCCTTGTTGTCGAACAGCACGCTCTGTCCCAGGATCTGTGCCGCACGGTCGAGCACGATGCGGGCCGAGACGTCGGACGGGCCACCAGGCGGGTAGGGCACGACGATCTTGATCTGCTTGCTGGGCCAAGCCTGCGCCAGAGCGGGGGCCGCCAGGAGCGCGGAGCTCATACCCACGGTGAATGCGCGACGACGCATCGTTTCTCTCCCCATGGCTTTTCGTTGACCAAGTCTAGCCCGTGCTAGGTTGGTTCGCATGAACAAGTTCACGGAGATAGAGAGATGGCCGGACGGCTGAAGGACAGGGTGGCGATCGTGGTCGGCGCGGGCTCGAGCGGGCCGGGCTGGGGCAATGGCAAGTGCACCGCCGTCACATTCGCGCGCGAGGGCGCCAAGGTGTTCTGCGTCGACCGCAAGCGCGCGGCGGCCGAGGAGACCGTCGGGCTGATCGCCAAGGAAGGCGGCGAGGCGGCCGCGTTCGAGTGCGATGCCTCGAACAGCGCTCAGGTGAAGGCGATGGTCGACGCCTGCATGGCCAAGTGGGGCCGGGTCGACATTCTCGACAACAATGTCGGCATCGGTTCGACCGGCGGGCCGGTCGAGCTCTCCGAGGACGATTGGCACAAGGTATTCGACGTCAACGTGACGTCCTTCTTCCTCACGGCCAAGCACGTGCTGCCGATCATGGAGAAGCAGGGCAAGGGCGCAATCGTGAATGTGAGTTCGATCGCCTCGATCCGGGTGCCCAAGGGGATCAGCTATGTGGCCTACAATGCCAGCAAGGGAGCGGTGAACTCGCTCACCATGGCGATTGCGTCGGAGTACGCCGACAAAGGCGTGCGCTGCAATGCGATCCTGCCCGGCCTGATGCACACGCCGATGATCGACTTCCTCGCCGAGGAGTACGCCAAGGGCGAGACCAACCACAATCAGGCCTATGACAAGATGATCGCCATCCGTAACCGCGCCTCGCCGACGGGCAAGATGGGAACCGGCTGGGACACGGCGAACGCCGCGTTGTTTCTGGCGTCGGACGAGGCGGCCTACGTCAACGGACATCTGCTCGTGGTCGACGGCGGCATCACGGTCCGGGCTTGAGCAAGCGCGACGACGGCGAACTGCCGGCGCTCACCGGCGTCCGCTTCCTGTTCGCGATCTGGGTCGTACTGTACCACGCGGAGAAGTTCCTGGCGCTCGCGCCGGGCGGCGTCCCGCTGATGCACAACGGCTATCTCGGCGTCGACGGGTTCTTCATGCTGTCCGGACTGATCCTGACGCATGTTTATCGCGGACAGTTCGAACGCACGCCTGGACTGCCGCTCTGGACACATTTCCTGTGGCTCAGGCTTGCGCGCATCTGGCCGGCCTATCTCGCGGCGCTCTTCTTCTGTGCCGCCCTCGAGCTCGTTCGTGCCCGCTGGGGCAGCGGCGCCCTCGTCATCGAACTCGAACCCTGGACCTGGGAGCTGATTCGTCACGCGGTGATGATCCAGAGCTGGGGCGTTGGCGACTACGAAGCCTTCAACGTCCCGGGCTGGACGGTGAGCGCGGAGTGGGGTGCCTATGTCACCTTCCCACTGTTCCTCGTCGCCACCCGCCGGCTGGTCGGAACGACTTGGCCGGCGCTGGTCGCGATCGCGCTCTCCTTCTGGGCGCTCTACGCCTTTTATCGCTGGATGGGCGTGGCCGATCTCAACCAGCCCGGACCGGGCGGCATGGTGCGGCTGGCGGCCGAGTTCCTTGTCGGCGTCGTGCTCCGCGGGTTGATGCCCGACACGGCAACGGCTCGACGCTGGGGCGATATCGCGGCCGGCATGGGCCTCATCGGCACGGCGCTGGTGCTACCCGTGCTCGGGCCCCGCGTGCCGCTCGGCGACGCGCTGGCGCTGCCTTTCTTCGCTCTGCTGCTGTGGGGCTGCATGGCGGGCGGACCGTGGGTGGTGCGCATCTTCGGCAATCCGACGCTGCTTTTCCTCGGGGCAGCCTCGTATTCGATCTATCTCGTGCAATCGCCGGTGACGACCTTGGTAGGGTTCATGGCCGCGCGGTGGCCGGTACTCGCGGCGCCACCGGTGTTCGTCGTCCTGCAGCTCGCGGCGACCGTGATCGCGGGCGTACTGCTCTATCTCGGGGTCGAGAAGCCGGCGCGGGCCTGGCTACGTCGGCTTGCGTAGCAGGAACTTGAACGCCAGCGGCCCGGTGAAGATGATCATGAAGAGTCGCGACAGATGGTGCGTCGCCACCATCGCGGTCTCGATGCCGAGCGCGAGTCCAATCAGACTCATCTCGGCAAAGCCGCCTGGCGCGTAAGACAGCACCGTCGCGTCGAAGTTGAGGCCCGTCAGTGCCACGGTGATCTTGGCGAATCCAACGGCGCAAGCGATCAGGATGAAGGCCGCCCCGATCGATGCCAGCATCTCGCGGCCCAGCTCGCGCAGCAGGGCGCCGACGAAGCGGCAACCGATGCCGGCGCCGACGATCACCTGGGCCGCGGCCACCAACTCGCCCGGCGGCTTGGAATCGGTAAGTCCCGCGAGATGCGCGGCGGCGCTCACGATCATCGGTCCGACCATGAAGCTCGCCGGCAACCTCAACAGTCGGCCCATGATCGCGCCCAGGATGCCGCAGGCGATCAGGATGCCGTAATCCTTCCAGTCGTTGCCGGTGTGCACGGTCGCGGGCGCGAGAACGCTCGTCTGCGCGCCGGCGACCAGCCGGTACCAGATCGGGATGGTCAAGACGACGGTGAGGATGCGAAGCGCGTGGGCGAGCGCGATCGACCGTTCGTTGCCGCCCATCTCGCCGCCCATGATGGTCATGTCGTTTAGACCGCCCGGCATGGCGGCGAAGTAGCAAGTCGTCTTGTTCCAGTCGGTGCAGCGCCGCAGCCAGAGGTAACAGAGCGTCGCGCCGGTCGCGGTCATCGCCGCCAGCACGACGATGCTGATGCCCCACTGGCCGAGCCGCTGTACCAGGTCGGGTGTGAAGCCCGAGCCCAGCAGCACGCCCATGATGATGATCATGCCCTGGCGCAGCCGAACCCGCATGCCGATGCGCAGGCCGGAGAAAGCCGCGACCGTGCAGAAGACGCAGGCACCCAGCATCCAGGCGAGCGGCATGCGGATCAGGTGGAAGAGGTAGCCGCCCACCGTGCCGATCACGATGGCCGTCAGCAGCGGCTGCCAACCCTCGTAGCCAATAACCTTCTTGCGTTCAGGCCGGAAACTCTCGGCTTTGCTCAAGGCGTGAACTGCTCCTTGAGGATTTGCTCCTCGAGGTCGTGCTCGGGATCGAACAGGAGCGTGAGCGAGATGTCGGTCGCCTCGGTGACGGTGACGTGCGCCACGTTGGCGACATCGACCGAATTGGCGGCGGCGGAGACCGGGCGCTTCTCGGGATCGAGCACGGTGAAGTCGACGCGCGAGCGGCTGGGCAGCAGGGCGCCGCGCCAGCGTCGCGGACGAAAGGCGCTGATCGGCGTCAGAGCCAGGAGGCCCGTGCCGAGCGGAATGATCGGGCCGTGGACAGAGAGGTTGTAGGCGGTCGAGCCCGCAGCCGTTGCCACCATGCAACCGTCGCAATGGAGCTCGGGCAGACGCGGCTTGCGGTCGACGGAGATTGCGAGCCGTGCCGTCTGGCGGCTCGAGCGGAACAACGAGACCTCGTTGATGGCGATCGCCTCGCGGGTCTGGCTGCGCGTGGTGCGGGCGATCATGCGGAGCGGCGTCAGCCGGACCTCGCGCGCGTCCTTCAGCCGCTTCAGCAGTCCGCTGGGCCGGTACTGGTTCATAAGGAAGCCGACGGTGCCGAGGTTCATGCCGAAGATCGGCGTCGTGCGGCCGATGGCGCGGTGCAGCGTCTGCAGCATCAGCCCGTCGCCGCCCAAGGCCACGATCACGTCGGCGCTGGCGGGCGGGACATGGCCGTGACGCGCTTTCAGAACCTTCAGGACACGCTGAGCGTCCGGTGTGGCGCTGGCGACGAACGATATTTTGGGGGCGGCCATGTGGGCGCCACTATAGCGGCCCAGTGCGCAGTTGCGATAGGATTGGCAAAAGCCTGACGGAGGAAACAATGGAGCTGGTACCGCTCGGCCCCGGTTTCGGTGTCGAAGTGAAGGGCATCACGATGCTCGACGTCGCGAGCGACGATCAGGCCTACAAGGCCGTGCGCGCGGCTTTCGAGGAGCACTCGCTGCTTCTGTTCCGCGACCAGCCGATCGCCGACGACATCCAGGTGGCCTACAGCCGGGCCTTCGGGCCGCTGGAGCTCACCAAGGTCGCTTCGTACGGCGCCGGCGGCTTCTACTCCAAGCTCACCAATCTCAACGAGACGGGCGAGATCGTTCCGCCGACCCACCGCCAGGTGCTTGTCGCGCAGGCCAATGCGCTCTGGCACACCGACTCCTCGTTCAAGAAGACGCCGGCGCTCGCCTCCGTGCTGACGGCGCGTGTCGTGCCGGGCGAGGGTGGCGAGACGGAGTTCACCTCGACGCGCCTTGCCTGGGAACGGCTGCCGGCCGACATGCAGGCGAGGCTGCGCGACGCCGTGGCGACCCACTCCTATGCCAACAGCCGCGATCAGATCCATCCCGACCTCGCCAATGCGGAGGAGCGCAAGGCGCTGCCGCCCGTGCGGTGGCGCATGAACTGGCGCAACCCGACGAACGACCGCCGCGCGCTCTACATTGCGAGCCACGCCTACGCCATCGACGGCATGGACGATCGCGACGCACGCCAGCTCCTTGCCGAGCTGATGGATAACGTGACCCAGCGCCAGTACGTCTTCGTGCACAAGTGGCGGAAGGGTGACGCGGTGATGTGGGACAATCGCGCCATGCTTCATCGGGGCCGGCCGTGGGATTACTCCCGCGAGCGCTCGATGATACGCACGACCATCTCGGCGACCGACGCCGATGGGCTTGGCGAAGTGAAGCCGCCGACCGTGCATTAAGGCGCAAAACAACGTGAGTTGGGCAGGTGGGTTCCGCCCTACGCGGAATAACGGTGCCTACCGGAACCCGCTTTATTTACGCCTTGTCGTCGACGGCACCTAAAACGGGTACCGGCGTTATGAAACGCCATGATCACCCCGCCCCAAACGTTGACGACGGAAGAGCTGAACGCTTTGCGCAGCATCGCCGCGCTGGATGGTCGGGCAAAAGTACCGCCACCTGTCCGTGGTCGCCTCGAATTCTATGGTCTGATCGAGGAGACCGCGCAGGGCTGGCGCCCGACGCGCGCCGGCCATGATCGCCTGACGGTCGCCGCGCGCGAGGCCGCTCATCACTAGCTATTTCCGATGAGCCGCAACATCCCCGTGCGGCGCGGCGTTAACCGGGCATCCGCAACAATCATCGGAGAGAATTCCATGAAGCGCACTTTGCTCGCCATCGCCCTCGTCGCCGCCAGCGGCTCAATCGCCGTCGCTCAGACCAGCATCGATCCCAATCTCGCGCCGGGCCAGAACCCGAAGGGCATCACGATGGACTCCAACACGACGGCTCAGACCGCCGCGGTGAAGTCCAAGCTGGAAGCCGCGGGCTACACCGGCGTGCATGACCTGAAGCTCATGCCCAACGGCACCTGGACCGGCCGCGCCATGAGGAACAACCTCGAGATCGCCGTCCAGCTCGACCTTAACGGCAACATCGTCTCGAACTGATAAGCGTTCGACCTGAAGAAGCCCGCCCGTGGCGACACGGAGCGGGCTTTTTCTTTGAATTCACACTTTTGGCGCGGTTTCGACGCAATCCGCCACAAACCCGCCCGTACTCCGATGACAGCTTTCCGCGCCCATTGGAGATCAACATGCGCCGCATCCTCTCGATTTCAGCACTTCTGCCGCTCCTCGCGCTTGGCGCGTGCGGCGACACCTGGGGTGACCGCGCCCTGACCGGCGGCGGCATCGGTGCCGGCGCGGGCCTGCTCGGCGGGGCCCTTCTCGGCTCCCCGCTGACAGGAGCCCTCGTGGGCGGTGCGGTCGGCGCCGGCGTCGGCGCCGCGACCACCAACCGCGAGATGAACTGGGGCCGTCCCGCCTGGCGCTAAAGGCGTCGAGCCTCTGTCGGCGTGAAAAGCCGCAGTTGCCTCTAACAGGCCGAACGATCAATTTGGTCCTCCCCCGATAACGGGGGGAGGAAACAACAAGACGTGGTTCCGGCGCTCGCGCCGTTCTCCATCCGAAGCTTTCGCTTCCAGTGGCCCGCCGATCTGGCGGCCTCGTGGGCGTTCGAGATGGAAGGCATCATTCTCGGCTGGTTCGTGCTGGTGGAAACCGGCTCGGTGCTGGCGCTTGCCGTATTCGGATCGCTGCAGTTCCTGGGCACGTTGATATCGCCCGCGTTCGGCATGATTGGCGACCGCATCGGTTATCGCAATATCCTGCTGGCGATGCGGGCGATCTACGTGATCCTAGCCACGCTGCTGATGGTGCTGTTCCTCACCGGCACCGCCTCGCCCGTTCCCGTCTTCATCCTCTGCGCCATCATGGGCCTGGTGCGGCCGTCCGATATCACCATGCGTAATTTGCTGGTGGGCGAGACCATGCCGGGCGATCTCCTGATGCGTGCCATGAGCGTGTCGCGCACCACGGCCGACTCGGCCCGCGTCGCGGGCGCGCTGACCGGCGCCGCCGTGGTCGCGGCTCTGGGCTCGGGCCTTGGCTACGTCGTCGTCTGCGGCATCTACGTGATCTCTGTTCCTGCTCACTTTCGGTGTCGGCGTGCAGCGCGTGCGCGTCATGGCCGAGGGAAAGGAAGCGGTTTCGCCGTTCACGACACTGCGCGAGGGTTTCGCCTATGTCTGGGCCTCGCCGGTGCTGCTTTCCGCGATGCTGCTCGCCTTCATGATGAACTTCGTCGGCTACCCGATCGTCGGTGCGCTGCTCGCGCACGTGGCCAAGGACATCTACGGCATGGACCAGAGCGGGCTCGGCTGGCTGATCGCGAGCTTCTCCGGCGGCGCGCTGACCGGATCCATCCTTCTCTCCGTCCTGGGCCATCGGATTCCCGCCGCTCGCACCATGCTGATCGGTGCCATGATCTGGTTCACCTTCGATCTCCTCTTCGCCTGGATCCGGACACCGGTCCCGGGCGAGATCGTGCTGTTCCTCGCGGGCGTGGCGCAAAGCTTCTGCATGATCCCCATGGCGGTAATGCTGCTTCGCGTGTCGGCGCCTGAGTTCAGGGGGCGCGTCATGGGCGTGCGAATGCTCGCGGTGTATGGCCTGCCCCTCGGTCTGCTGTTGAGCGGGCCGTTGGTCGAGCGCTTCGGCTTTGCGGCCACGGCCACGGCGTTCAGCACGACGGGAATCGCCTTTGCGCTCTGGGTTGCCATTCGCTGGAGAAATGAATTGTGGCGACGGGACGCCGTCGTGAATCAATAGACGGGTTTGCTTGGGCGATGCGGCAACTCCTGGGGGAAGGGGGCGTTAGCCCATCACCATTCCAGCCACCAGGAGGCACCCATGAAGAAGACTATTCTCACCCTCGCCCTGATCGGCGCCGCCGGCACTGCTTTCGCGCAGACCTATCCCGCGGCTCCACCGCGCGGTCCGGTCGCGATCGACCAGGATGGCTACCTTCGCGACTCGCGAGGCAACATCATCGACCGCAACGCCAACCGCGTAATCGGCTCCAACACCGCTCAGCCCGGCCCGGGTGACTACGGTCAGCCGCCGGCCTCGCCCGGACCGTCGGCCGCCACGCCCTTCGGCGTCCCGCAGCCTTCGATCTCGGCCCAGCCGCCGCAAATCGGTGAGGCCGTCCCGGCCAATCGCACCCCGCGGATGAACGACGAATACGGCTTCAAGTATGACAGCCGGGGCAATCGCATCGACGCCCAAGGCAATATCATCTCCCCGCAGACCAAGTAGGAGGTCGGGAATTTCAGGTTTCTCCACCTGGCGGGTTTTCCATTGTGTTTTTCCTTTGGCTCCGGTACTTCCGTACAGCCAGGCATTGCTATCGGAGGCATTGTCGGGCGGGGGAGTCAGGCTCAACTCCTGAGCCAGTAGTTTGGCTTCGTCGGCCTTTCCGGCCCAACTGATGAGGGAGGCTGTTTGGGTTTCGGTGATTTTGGCTGGTTGGTGCAAGCCCAGGTCATAGGCATAGATACGATCAGCTACCCGCTGAAAGACCGGAGCGGCCACCTCACCCGCGTACAGATCCGAAGTACCCCCCAGCGAATTATCAACCAGCACAAAACAGCTATACTTAGGATTATTGGCTGGAAAATAACCGACAAAGGACGTGCGCAGTCCCTTCCGTTTCTGGTATTTACCGTTCACTATCTTTTGGGCGGTTCCTGTCTTCCCGGCGATTCGGAACTGGCTTTCTTTGAGAGAAGGAGCGGTGCCCCGCTGCACGACGCCTTCCAGCATGCCTTGCAGGAGCCGGGCCGTACGCTCCGAACAGATGGGGGTAGGGTCCACGTAAGGCTCGTAGGTATTGACAATCTCACTCGAATTGCGCACCTGATCCACAATCATGGGCCTTACCCAGTAGCCCCTATTGGCTACTGCATTATAAAAGGTCAGGATCTGGATTGGCGCCAGCCGCATTTCGTACCCATACGACATGTAGGTAAGCGAGGTACGGCGGCTCCATTCCCTGGCGCTGGGGTCGCGGATGAGCGGAGCGGCCTCCCCATCCATATGCAGCCCGGTTCGACGCCGCAGCCTGAACTTGTCGAGATAACCAATGTACTCCACGGGCTTTTTATAGAAGTACTTTTGCATGAGGAGGTGGGTACCAATATTGGACGATTTTTCGAGCACCTGGCTGGCCGTCAGGTTACCAAAACCACCGATGTGGGCATCTTCAATGCCGATGCCATGGTATACCTTCAGTCCCGTACCCGTATTGACCCATACCTGCTCGGGGTCGATGCCCGTATCTTCCAGAATGGCCATCATCGTAGCCAACTTGAAGGTAGAGCCCGGATCTACGCCCAGCGTGAGGGCGTAGTTATTGTTGTCCACGTAGGTACCCGGCCCCCTCCGGGTAATGTTGGACAGGGCTTTTATTTTGCCGGTGGCTACTTCCATCACAATCACACAGCCGAAATTGGCCTGGTATTTTTCCAAAGCCTGTTTCAGGGCCGATTCGGCTACGTCCTGAAAATTGACATCCAGCGTAGTGTGAATATCCCTTCCCGCTTCGGGACGTACATTCAGCTCATCCCCAATCGGAATCCTCACCTCCCTGGATATGGCTTCTACCCAGCGTATACCGTCTCTGCCGGCCAATTGCTTATCAAAACTAGCTTCCAGGCCTACCTTGCCATGACCAGTACGGGAGTCGAGGGTACCAACGGTCCGGTCGGCCATGGGCGACAAAGGCCGGTGGCGGCGGTTTTGTGCCTGTAGAATGAGGCCTTTGCTGGCCTTAACATCCTTGTTTGTAAAAAAGGGCCACTTCTCCACCCGTTTCTTTATGGTGTAGTTCAAAGGCTGGGTGGTCAGTCTGACGAACTGAACGGAGTCCGCCCGGGCGTCGGTGAATAGTTTTTTGTAGTAGCTTTTTGAGTGGGAATTAAAATAGCGGGCGACACTATCCGCCAGGATGTCGATATTTTCGGCGAAGTATTTCTTATCCGCTACGCAGGCATCAAAGCCCAGGGTATAAAAGGGTAAGGATGTGGCCAGCAAACTACCGTCACTTGCATAAATATTACCTCGGGTGGCCCGGATGGTATCCAGGCGCAGGTGGTCATCCTGGGCGTGCTCCACCCAGGTTTTACCCTGGTAGGTTTCGTAATACTGCGCTCGAATTAGCTTCACCAGGACTACCATCGAAAACAGTACCAAGCCTACCGACACCACGTAGGCGCGCAGAATGAGGGCCTCTTTCTCATTTTTTTTTGGTTCTTCCTCGCGTTTCATAGTCCAGAATTGTGGGTTTAGAAAAAGGCGTCAGCCTCATTGTACGTGTGTGTATATTTATAACCAACTCTATCTACCCGGAGATTGACTTACTCCCGCTCGGAAGAGGGCGACACGATCTTCATCGGTGGAGTCAGGTTTTCTTCCAGTCCCATGTCCTTTACTTTGTCAATCACTTCCGACTGCTTGCCGCTTTTCATGTAATCCGCCTTGATGGTGGTGTATTCGGCTCGCAAATCCTCTACTTCCTTTTTCAGGGTGAGGCTCTTACGGACATACTGCTCTGATAAAAAACCAAGTCGCTCGTATAGCACCAGCAGGGTCACGATCCACAAGAAGTAATAGAAATACCGAATGGGGATCAAGTCCTGGTTCTTTTCACTTTTCTCACCAAACACTTTTCCCAGGGGCAAGAACCGATTCAACCACTTAAAAAGGGAGTACTTCTTTGGTGGCTTCGGCACTGGCGTTGTACGGTCTATGCGGCGATTTGGAGACATGTGGGTTTTTAATTTTGAATGATAGAATGAGTGAATAAAAAATATTTTATCATTCATCACTCATTCTATCATTCTATCATTGTTCTTCTTCGCCACCCGGAGCTTGGCGCTTCGGGATCGGGGATTGCGGGCTATTTCTTCGGCGCTGGCCTCTACGGGCTTGCGGGTAATCGCTTTGAGCGGTTTGATTTCGTTTCCGAAAAAGTCTTTTTCTACCTCCCCCTCAAATTTCCCCTTATTGATAAAATTCTTTACTAACCGATCTTCCAACGAATGGTACGACATCACCACGAGTCGCCCGTCGGGATTAAGTACCTCGGGAGTTTGGGTGAGGAACTCTTCCAACACTACCAGTTCTTCGTTTACCTCAATGCGTAAGGCCTGAAAAATCTGAGCAAAGTACTTGTTTTCGCGGTGACGGGGTGCATAGCGTTGTACTACTTCTTTCAGGTCGTTTACGGTGTCGAGGGGAGCATTGTGTCGGGCGGCAAAAATGGCCTCGGCCACCGTACGGGCGTTATGTACTTCTCCGTATCGCCCCAACACACTCTGGAGCTCCGCCACTCCGTAATCATTCAGGATCTGTTTGGCATTTTTGGTGCCCTGCTGGTTCATACGCATGTCCAATTCGGCTTCGAAGCGGGTTGAAAACCCCCGTTCGGCCGTATCGAACTGATGCGACGATACGCCCAGATCGGCCAGAATTCCATCCACTTTTTCGGCTTTGTAAAGCCTCAGATAGCGCCGCAAGTACCGAAAGTTAGCAGCAATGAACGTAAATCTGGGGTCGTCTTTCAGGGCTTCGGCGTTGGCTATGGCATCGGCATCCTGGTCAAAAACGAGGAGTCGCCCGGTAGTGAGGCGTTCCAAAATAGCCCGTGAATGGCCACCGCCACCAAAAGTCACATCTACATAGGTGCCTTCGGGTCGGATATCCAGCCCATCGAGGCATTCGGATAGCATGACGGGGGCGTGATACTGGGTCGGGATTTCCATTCTATAAATTGCAACGTACTTAGGAACTAATTCTTGCGGCTAGTCCGTTACAAACTTAATGATTTTCCGGGGGATGCCCGGTTCTCTTTTCAGGATTTAATTTTTGGCCAGCCCTCGGTTTTTTCAATCAAGTAAATATTTATGAAGCAGTTATTCTTCTGGTTTCTGACTTTTGGCAGCCTCTTTATGGCTGCCTGCTCCACCCCCCAAACCCCCACAGTCAACTCCGGAACCTGGCGCGCCACCCTCACCCGCGACGGCCACACGCTTCCCTTCCTTCTTGATATTGAGTCCAATTCCGACGGCAGCACGTACACAGCTTATGCGATTAATGGTACGGAGCGACTGAAACTTGATACGGCTTATGTACGCAATGATTCGCTCCACATTCCGATGCAGCTGTTTGACTCGGAGCTGATCGGAAAAATAGGCGACGGGCAGCTTACCGGAATCTGGCGGGTGATCCGCGTAGGTGAGATCAAGGGCGAACTGCCCTTTGAAGCCGTATTTGATAAGAAGCATCGTTTTGTGGAGGAAAGTACCCCTAACAAACCCGCCAAAGTAGATGGCAAATGGTCGGTACTCTTCCGTGGCGATTCACCTGGGGACTCTACGGTTTCCGTCGGTATTTTTGAGCAAAACGGCTCCTCAGTCACAGGTACCTTTCTCACGCCGACGGGCGATTACCGCTATCTGGCGGGCAATGTAAAAAACGATAGCCTGTTTTTATCCTGCTTCGACGGCTCCCATGCTTTTCTGTTCAAGGCGGCGCTGCAACCCGACGGAACGCTGAAGGGAGGCTTTTGGTCGGGCCTGACGGATTACGAAAGCTGGACGGGCCGCCAGGATCCCACGGCTGCGTTACCCGACGCCAACACGCTTACCTACCTGAAGCCAGGCTACAAAACCCTGGATTTCAGTTTTCCAAATGCCGATGGCAGTATGGTTTCTTTGGATGACCCTGCTTTTAAAGACAAGGTAGTGGTGGTGCAAATCATGGGGTCTTGGTGCCCCAACTGCATGGACGAAACCAAATTCCTGTCGCCCTGGTACAAAAAGAACCGGGACCGGGGGGTCGAAATCGTGGGGCTGGCTTTTGAAAGATCAGATAAGCTGGAAGACTCGGCCCCGAAGCTGCGCCGGATGTCGGAGCGCTACGACCTGAACTACCCCATTCTGCTGGCGGGGCTGAGTGATAAAGACTCCGCTGCCACCCGCTTGCCTATGCTCAACCACGTGATGTCCTTTCCAACGACGATTTTTGTGGACAAGAAGGGAAATGTCCGTAACATTCATACCGGCTTTTCGGGGCCCGGAACCGGCAAGTACTACGATGAATTTGTGAATGATTTTAATCAATTGATTGACAAGCTGGTCAAAGAGGAATGATAAGCCAACAGCTACTAGCTTATAGCTGTCAGCTTTTATAAGTATCTGATAAGTAGGGTACTATGGGGTATTCAATAGATTAAAATAGTATTTAATACTTTCTTAATCAACCATTTAAAAAGGCTAATGGCTATAAGCTAACAGCCATCGGCAACTTAGTGTACAAAAGAAATTAACCCTGCATCGTAACCAGATCGGGAAGTATGAGGTAGAGAACTATGACGCGTGCCGAGAAGATACTTTTGTTTGTGCTTGCCTGTATAAACTTTACCCACATCGTTGATTTCATGATCATGATGCCGCTCGGCCCCCAACTGATGCGGCATTTTTCCATTGGACCCCAGTCCTTCGGGTTTATAGTTTCTTCGTATAGCCTCAGCGCGGGCATTTCGGGCTTTCTGGCCGCCTTCTTTGTAGATCGCTTCCCGCGCAAGCAGGTGGTTCTCGTGGCCTATTCTGGTTTTGTGATCGGCACCCTGGCCTGTGGCATGGCTCCCAATTTCGAGCTTTTGATCGCGGCCCGCATCCTGGCGGGTATTTTTGGGGGTATTCTGGGAGCCCAGGTACTATCTATTGTCGGCGATGTGTTTTCGTACGAACGCCGAGCCCAGGCAATGTCTATCGTCATGACGGCTTTTTCGGCGGCTTCCGTGGTGGGGGTACCCTTCGGACTTTACATTGCCACCGAATTCAGTTGGCACGCTCCTTTTCTGTCGGTCGGTTTCCTGGGTTTTGGGGTCATAGTGTTGATTTGGCGGTTCGTGCCCCGCCTGGATGGCCACCTGGTGAGCAAAAGTTTAAGGCCCAACCCCATCACCGTTGTGACTACCATTCTCCGTACCCCCAACCAGTTGCGCGCTTTGTGGCTTACTACTACCATCATGCTGGGGCATTTTAGTATTATTCCGTTTATTTCGCCTTACCTGGTTTCCAATGTTGGGTACAGTGAGTCCAATATCTACCTGATCTATCTGGTGGGTGGTGCGCTTACGATCTTCTCCGCACCTCTGGTAGGCAAGCTGGCTGACCGAAAGGGCAAATATCCGATTTTCGTTGTATTTGCCGTGTTGTCTATGCTCCCTATCTACCTGATTACGCACATGCCAGCGGCCCCGCTCGCGTATGTGCTGTTTGTGTCGGGGCTTTTCTTTATTTTTTCCAATGGCCGTTTGGTTCCCACCCAGGCCATGACCACCTCGGTAGTAACTCCCCAGCAACGGGGTGGATTTATGGCCATCAACTCCTCGGTGCAACTGCTAGCCCAGGCTATGGCTACCTACGGTGCCGGGATAGTGGTGGGCAAAACCGCCACGGGCGAGCTGACCAACTACGGTACCGTGGGCTTTCTGGCCATGGCGGCCATTTTTGCCAGTATTTTTATAGCCCGCTACGTGAAGCCCATCGATGTCACCCCGATCCCGGCGCCCAAACCGGTCCTGGTGAAAGAATAAAAGTGGCCCGTCCTTTTGAAAAAGTCTCACCGTAAGGAAATTCCAGAAGCTCTTCTTCTCCAAGTAGAGTAAAGTCAAACTGATCGGTTCTTTGACACTTGTTCTTTCCATTTATTCTAATTTCAGAAATTTATGAAGCAAATTTCCATTCTCATTTGTCTGCTTTGCCTGCTGACATCGGCATCTGAGGCCGCAGCTCCTGCAAAAGATGCCATTCTTGTTTTTTCAAAAACAAAAGGATTTCGCCATCAGTCCATTCCGGCGGGTAAGCGCGCACTCATGCAGCTGGGGGCAGAGAACCGGTTTCGGGTAGATACCACCGAAGACGCTTCCGCTTTTACCGCTGCCAACCTCAAAAAATACAAGACCGTGGTTTTTCTGAGTACCACTGGGGATATACTCAATGCCGAGCAACAGGCGGCTTTTGAAGAGTATATTCACAACGGAGGGGGGTACTTTGGCATACATGCTGCGGCCGACACCGAGTACGACTGGCCCTGGTATAACAAGCTGGTGGGAGCATATTTTCTTCATCACCCCAAGCAGCAGAATGTGGACATCGACGTGTGGAATCATTCGCACCCAGCTACTAGTTTCCTGCCCAATCGGTGGCGGAGATTTGATGAATTATATAGTTACAAAAGCATTCAGCCGGGTATCATAGTGCTGGCGACCCTCGATGAATCCAGCTACGAGGGAGGGCGCAATGGCCGCATGCACCCCTTCATTTGGTACCATGAGTTTGAGAAGGGCCGGGCTTTCTATACGGGAGGCGGGCATACTGATGAGTCCTATCAGGAGCCACTCTTTGTGAAACACCTGCTCGAAGCCCTCAAATGGACCATGAAGCGTACTACAGTACCATCTTCTCTATGAGGAGAATAAGAATGTGAATGACCTTGATGTGAATTTCCTGAATGCGATCCGCGTATCCGAAATGGGGTACGCGGATTTCTACATCGGCCAGACCGGCCAGTTTCCCTCCATCTTTTCCGGAAAGTAGTACTACCTTCATATCTCTGGCTCGGGCCGCTTGTACGGCCTGAATAATATTGCCGGAGTTGCCGCTGGTACTGATCCCAAGTACCACGTCGCCGGGTTGTCCAAGGCCTTCAATGAACCTTGAAAAAACATACTCATACCCAAAGTCATTGCTCACACAGCTCAGGTGGCTGGGATCGGAGATGGCAATGGCTGGCAGGGCCCGGCGGTTGTCGCGGTAGCGCCCGGTAAGTTCTTCCGCAAAATGCATGGCATCGCAGTGGGAGCCGCCGTTGCCGCAGGAAATGATCTTATGGTTGTTGCGAATCGCCTCCGCCATAAGGGCAGCCGCCTGTTCAATAGCCGCGCTGTGAATCGGGTCGCTCAGGAACGCGTCCAACACACGCTGTGCCTCGGTTAATTCTTGTTGAATAAGTGATTGGTAGTCCATTTCTTAGTCCGGGGAAGGCGCTATTGCCTCCGTGTCGGTGGGTTCTTTTGCGTACGCTTTGTGTTGATTGATGTAATGCAGCTGCACCAGCCCTTTGTCAAAAGGCGTGGCGTCAACCAGGTGGAGTGTAACTTCGGGACGGCCTTTGCTGAACAGGGGGATTCCATCTCCCAACAGAATGGGAATAATCGAAATGTACAGTTCGTCAACCAGGTCGTCCTGCAACAATTGATGTACTACCTGAGCCCCTCCATCCACAAATATATGCTTTCCGGAGGCTTCTTTGAGCCTGACCACCAGGTCTTTCAAGTCTCCGGTGTAAAATTTAACAGAACCTAGGGCGGGCCGGGGCGTTCGGGTAAGGATGTAGGTATCTTTATTCCTGTGGGGAAAACCGTATCCCATGGCTAGTACCTTGTCGTAGGTTCTCCGGCCAATGATAACGGAATCTATGGTTGCCATAAACTTCGCGTAGCCATAGTCCTCGCCCTCCTCTTCTACCATAGACAGAAAAGACAAATCGTCGTTGGGTTGGGCGATGTAGCCATCCAGACTCATAGCGATGTAAAGAATAACCTTTCTTCCGGTTTCCATATCGGTTTCTTAGTTGAATTCGCTGGGTATGATTTTACTTCGCACGCCTATCCCAGAAGGTTGTTGAGAGGGAGTGGAGTTGACCTTGTTGGGTTAGAACGTCTGCTGGCGATAGGGCATATTGTATCGCAAAGCCATCGTAGCCATACTGGTAGACTGCCGTACGTTGTACCGGGGCGACTCCTCCCGCCTAAGCAACACGCGACCTTCTACGAACAGATTGTGCGCCAACATATAGGATAGCCGCAGGTCGCCAAAACGAGTATACAAAGGGACACCCTGCCCAAGGGAATTGCCAAAGTCACTCACGCGGGTGTCATAGTCCAGCAGCAGGTTTCCTCCATAATTCAATCCCGCCCGGTCAATCCCCTGCCTGCTCCACATAACGGTTCCGTAGGTACTGAGGCGAGGGGTGATTTTATAGCGAAGGAGGAGTAGCAGTTCGTTGAAATTCGCCCCGAGCGGGTGCGCCAAAGGCTGACGAAAGTGGGTGTAGTTGCGCCCGCCATCCTGGTGCGAATACGTGTAAGGCTGCGCCATGTTGTATTCTGCCTGTACATCCAGATTGCCTATTCCGAAGGCATCCACATACTTGATACCGATCTGAGTGCCGTATTTTTTTGTCCACGAACCCGACTTACTGAAATAATATTTGGTCAAAAATTCGTCCAGCATAAACTGCCCGTACACAGAAGCGCGGCGGGCGATGAGCCATTTAAAATTGAATCCCAGCAAGGCATTGTCCTGACTGCCGAGGTAGGACTCTACAAAGCGGTAAAAAATAACGGGACTCAGATAATTGAGGTCATACCCTTTTATACCCGAACTGTCGCGGCTAAATATGACAGCCTCGAACACCCCGATATTGAGCCGATCGGTTAAGTTGACGCTCAAATGATGCATGGCCGAATATTTTTTGCTACGCAGAAGATCGCGTCCCCTGAAGTTCTGGTAGTTGATCATGCTACTCCATAGATTGGTGTATTGAAACTTACCCAAATGGGTATCTATGCGAAGAAACAGGTAGGGGCTGCTGTTGTCGGATAGTAGCATGGAGCGGTAGCCACTTCCAATAAAATTACGATCATGGCCAAACTGGATATTGATGCTTTTGAGCGGTCGGAAGGTAATATATCCCCGCGCCGAAAGGAAATCAACCCCGGTGCGGCGGAGGGTTTTGGCCAGGCCCTCGGCGGGCATGTTGTAGCGTTCGGTGTAGTTGCGGACGTACTTGGGAAAGGTACCCTGGTTGTCGGAGACGAAGGTATAAAACCCAAGTTTTTTATTGATCATGCCCCGGATTTCTACCCCTCGGCCCGTAAACCACAGGCCCGTTTGGGTGTTGTTTTCCCGTCCTACATAGTTATTCGTAGCAAAATTTACATGGAGATCCACATCCTTGGTATGAAGGCTAAACAGATCGGCCGGATGGCTGAAAAAAGTCCGGTTTTTTCTTTTGTACGCCGTCGATAAGGAGCCAATTCGCGAAAAGTCATCAACGGTGTTGGCAGGCAGGGAGTCGGGTAGGACCCATTCCCGGCTATCATTCCGAATGTACTCGATAGTGGCACGGTCAATCGAGGTAAGATCAAGGCGAAACTCGTTTCGGATGCTGTCGGTCAGGGCCACGACCGCCCTCCGCTCGAAAGGCTTCATATTGGAATGAAATCCTTCCGAAAACTTACCTCTTTTTATTTCAAGGCGATCAATCAGGTGGTAATAGTCATCATTCAAGGGGATGAATGCGCTTTGGGCAAAGGTGTTGGAAGACCACAACAAGGCTACTAAGGTACCAGATACTAAAATACGTACAAATAGGGGCATAAAGGCAATTGGTCCGATGCGTACAGGTAACGAAAAGACCCGTGTAAAATGTACCAAACAAAAATCAATTGGTTTAAAAGTTCCAAATTAGCCAATCAATTTGTATTATCGTCACTGTTTCGCCAAAAAGCTTTTTTGTTATGTTCATTCTTTCCCATACGCCGTCTATTGCTGATCATTTCCTGGCCGAGCTCCGCGACACTTCGTTGCAGACGGACCGTATGCGTTTTCGACGAAACCTGGAACGAATAGGAGAGCTGCTGGCCTTTGAAATATCTAAAAAGCTGGCGTATCGGACCGAGCAAATCCAGACACCCTTGGGATCGGCCCAGGGAGCGTCCCTACGCCACCCGGTGGTACTCGCCACCATCCTCCGGGCGAGTTTGCCTTTCCACCAGGGGTTTCTGACGATGTTTGATCAGGCCGAGAACGCATTCATCGGAGCCTACCGGGGGCACCATGCCAACAGCGATGCTTTTGAGGTAGAGATGGACTACATCACTAGTCCCAATCTGCACGGCAAGACCCTCATTCTCATGGACCCTATGCTGGCCACCGGCCGGTCTCTGGAAAAAGTATACCATGCCCTGCTGAGGTTTGGTGTTCCCATTCAGACCCACATTGCCGCCGTGATTGCCAGTCCCGAAGGGGTACAGTATGTCCAGAGCCGAATGCCCGAGTGCCGCCTGTGGCTGGGGGCGGTGGACGATCACCTCAACGAACATTTTTATATCGTACCCGGCCTGGGCGATGCCGGCGACCTGGCCTACGGGCCAAAAGAGTAACTTTTGCGTAAAAAACTTGGGAAGTTTTCTCAACAACCCTGGTCAGAAAACCGCCGGTAGCTTGTCTGTATTCTGGTAGGAGGGTTGGCACTGTTTTGATGGGAGTATAAGAGTATCAATACTTTCACAAACTCAAAACAGTATGAAAACCGAAGAAATGAACCACGAACTGGCCAAGATTCAGGAAATAGTTGATAAAATAGAAGTAGGCATGCTCACCACTATGGAGTCGGACGAGGAACACCGGAGCCGACCCATGCAGACCCAGAAATTCGACGCGGATGGCTGCCTTTGGTTTCTCACTAGCCGAAACTCGCACAAGACAGACGAGCTCATCCGGCATCCCAATGTGAACGTGAGCTATGCCGATACGGGCTCCCAATCGTATGTTTCGATTGTGGGCACGGCTTCTATGGTCCACGACCCAGCCATCAAAGAAGAACTATGGAGCCCGGTGGCGAAGGCCTGGTTTCCAAAAGGCCTGGAAGATCCCGATCTGACGGTACTGAAAGTTGAAATCAAAGAAGCTGAATACTGGGATAGCTCCTCATCCAAAATGGTGCAGGCTTTTCAAATCGCCAAAGCCCTGGTTACAGGCAAGCAATACGATGAAGGCGAGCATGGAGAAGTAAAATTGTAGGAAAATCGGGCATTCGACTGGCGAATCAGACCAATTTACCAACCAACAGGGCCCTCGTTCAAGATAGAACGAGGGCCCTGTTGGTATGAACAAAAAGTCATCGAATAAAAGCTGACGGCTAGTAACCGATCCCCAATTATTAGTTCAGTAACTCGTCGAACGTAAGCGATACATAGTACATGGAACCCACCGAGGCACTGCCATAGGCCTGCACATAAGGCTTGCCGAAGAGGTTGGTGCCACCTACTTTCAGAATAGATTTTATACCGGATAGTTTGTAGCTAACCTGAGCATCTAAATTGTTGATGGCCTGTACGGTAGTGTTGCTGAACAGCGGTACGTTGGTACTGGTAGGCTGTACAAATCCCGATTCCCACACGAAAGCATCCTGGTGCCGGAAAGATACATTGAAGCCAATTTTATCCGCACTCCCCAGCCGCTTACCTACTTTCAGATTGTAGCGATTTTTGGGTGTGTTGAACCCGGCGTACTGCTGCTCAGGAGTAGGCACAAACCGGTTCAGCTCGTTGTTGGCAACGTTAACTCCCACAAAAAATCCTTTCGTGAGCGAATAATCGGCCCCAATGGCAAAGCCTTGCACATTGATAGACTCGTTGGTGTTGGCCGGGCGCGCATAGGCAACGCGGGTGCTGGCACTTCCGACTCCCGACTCAATGGGCAGTCCGGGGCCAGCAGTGGCAGTGGGTACCAGAATAATGGTGGTACCAATGAAGTTGGTGTACTTACTGAAATAGTAGTAAGCGTCCACAAATAGCTTGCGACCAATAATTCCCTTGTAGCCAATTTCGTAGGAGGCAATGCGCTCTGGCTTCAGCTCTGGGGCTACGTACTTAGGAATGGCTGCCAAGGCAAAGGCTGGCAATACCTGGGCGATGGTGCCAGGCAAATTGGCCTGCAATGCGCCCGGCAATTGAGCCGCTACCCCCGCCTCTATGGCGGCGGCTATTACCTGTGGATTGTTGGGAATTTGTCCGGCGGCTACACCGTTGTTGACCGCGGCCGTTACGCCGGCTCTTACTTGCTGGGTTATGGCTGCCGTAGCGTATTGGGTAGCCTGCTGAACAACTTCGGGCCGCTTGGCGTAGCCAGCGATTACGGCCGGATCGAGGTTCTGACGCAGTATGCCTTTTTCCAGATTATACCTGGCGTTAAATTCGGCCAAACCCCCGATCAGAATAGCGTTGGGGGTGATGAGGTCTATGTATTGGTTTTGGGTAGTCGGAATACGAAAACCTGACTGGTAGGACAACCGTACGTTGTGCGTACCGAAGCTGGTGACGGCCGACACACGAGGGGTAAACTGGCCCTCAAAATTCTGGTTTTTGTCGTAGCGAAGCGATCCCGTGAGTTTCAGGTGGTCGTTGAACAAGGTTTTTCCAACCTGAGCGAATCCACCAAACTCGGTGATACCAATGGTGCCATCGCGGCCATCTTTGGTGTCCGCAAACAGCGTTCCGCCCGAACGGAGCTGGTACTGGCGCACGTTGGCTCCCACTAGCAAATCTACAACTTTGAGCTGATTTTTAAAGTTGTACACTCCCTCGGCGTGGTAAAGATTGGTTCTATCCAGGAAGTTGCTGCCTCCTTTGGAGATAGCCGTCCCCCGCCATTTTTCCAGGGAAGTGTTGAAGGCATCAGAACCGGGAGCTGGTAGCGTACGGTCGGCAAACTGACGGGCTGCTATAAAAGCCTGATCGGCGGGTGCCCCGGCTGAGCGTGCCTGTACGAATGCCCCGGCGTACTCCCCAAACCAGACGGCGTGGGGTTTGGCCTCGTTCAGCATGGCAATGGCTGCCAAACCTGCCAGGTACGAATCGCCCGACCGCTCCTGCGTAGTATAGGCGCGCAGGGTGAAATTATCACCACGGAGTTCGAGCTTGGTCTGTGACAGGTTGAAGTTGCGGAGGGAATAGCGCCCGGTGGCGGTGTATATGGTGGTTCCGTAGCCGTAATTGAACTGTCCAATCGCTTCGATCTTGTCATTGATCCGGTAATGTAGCGCTACATTGGACTTGAAAGATTTGGTGTTATAATCCACCAGGTACTGCTCCTGGTATCCTGTCCGGCTTACGTTTACGCTGGGTAGCAGCGCTAGCGCTGCCGCAGGTAGTAACTTGGCAGCCACCAAGCCCTGGCCAACGGTATTTAAGTTGGCTTGCACCTCATCGCCATATACGTTCATGCCGTCGTAGTCGTTATTGACACCGGCGCCGCGGGTCCCGTCCTGTACCCCCCCCACATTGAGGTTGGTATAGTTGGTGGCTTGCCAGTCTTGGGCCTTTATGTAGGACAGGTTAACCTTGAAGGCAAACTTGTCGTTGAAAGCTTTGGCATACCGAATGGAAGCATCGTAGAAAGGAGTCGTTACTTCGTCGCGGTTGCTGGCACTCATGACGCCCGTTTTGACCACCGCGCTCAGCCCCTGGTACAGAAAGGGACTTTTGCTATTCATGAGGATCAGGCCGTTGATGGCGTTTGGACCGTAGAGGGCCGAGGCCGCTCCGGGTAGTACGTCCACGCTTTCCAGGTCCAGCTCAGGAATGCCCACAATATTGTCAATGGGAAAATTAAGGCCCGGTGCTGAGTTGTCCATACCGTCGATAAGTTGCACGGTACGGGGGTTTCCGGTAGCGCCAAAACCTCGCATGTTAACGGACTTGAACAGCAAGCCCTGGGTCGTGAGGTCAATCCCTTTCAGGTTGGCTAATCCATCGTAAAAACTGGCGGTAGGAGACTCTCGAATAGCCCGGATGTCCATGCGCTCAACCGCTACCGGCGATTTCATCACGCTTTCTTCAACCCTGGACGCCGAAACGATCACTTCCTGACCCATAATTGCCTGCTCTTTCAGGCTTACCTCTAGGTTGGATCTGTTTCCGCTTATATCAATTTCCTGGGTTTCAAACCCTACTGAGCTTACTACGAGTTTGAACGGAACTGGGGTGGAAACGGTTAAGTCAAAGTTTCCATTGCCATCGGTAGTTGTTCCAATTACCCTGCCTTTTACCTGAATACTTACGCCTATGAGGCCTTCACGCGTTCCCGAATCGAGTACTTTTCCTGCTACTTTGACTGCATCGTTTTGGCCAAGACTTAGGGAGGTGTTGAGTAAGATAAGCAGTATCGCATGTACATACGACAGCTTGCTGGTACATCTTTTGAACATAGAGTTTTGTTTAATTTTAGTCTGTTATTTTAGACGCAATATTATACATAAGTAACGTTAAAATTCTATTTTTTCTTCTAATCATTTAAAATTACAATTTTATATTGTCCTATCATTTAAAAAATCCAAAAATGGCCATTCCCGAGGGCAAGGGTTACTTAATCCAGTTGCTATTTTGTTTGTTTTTCCTTGGGCTCATTCAGGCCAGATGTCAGGTAATTATCCAAAAAACGTTTGTCAATCCAAGTTCGGCAAATGCCCCCGACTACGCCGAAAAGCGGTTTTGGGCCGCCCTGCCTTCCGAAAAAGATCCGGCCGACCAGCTGCCCCTGCGCTCTGACTTTACCGATACCCAGGCGACCGCCCAGGCCGATGTTTTCTTCATCCATCCTACCACGTATACAAAGGAGCCCACTTCCGAACACCCCTGGAATGCGGACCTGGAAGATGCGGCTCTCAACCTCTTTACGGATCAGAGCACGATCCTCAATCAGGCTTCCGTCTTTAACGGCTCCTGTCGTGTGTATGCCCCGCGCTACCGCCAGGCTCATTTTTATGCGTTTATGACGCCCAATGAGGCCGACAAAATTCAGGCGCTGGCCCTGGCGTATGCGGATGTAAGGACGGCTTTTGCCTACTACCTGGACACCCACAACCAGGGGCGGCCCATTGTGATAGCGGCCCACAGCCAGGGAACAATCCATGCCGTACGACTGCTGAAAGAATTCTTTGACCAAAAGCCGCTGGGCCAACAGCTGGTAGCGGCGTACCTGATCGGGATGCCGGTATTACCCGACGCCTTTGCGTCAATTCCGCCCGGAACTTCTCCAAGCCAAACGCGGTGCTTTGTGTCGTGGAGAACCTTTGCAAGGGGCTATATGCCCGAATGGTACCAAAAGGAGTCAGAAACTGCCGTATGTACCAATCCGCTTTCCTGGCTCATGGATGAAAGCTATATTTCACAAAAAAATAACGTAGGGGGAGTAGGCCTGAAATATACTTTCTATCCACACCTGGCGGATGCCCAGGTTAACGGGGGACTGCTGTGGATCAACAAGCCTTACGTAAAAGGACGTATGTTTTTGAATACCCAGAATTGGCATAACGCCGACATCAATTTGTTTTGGGGAAATATCCGTCAAAATGTACAAGAGCGGGTAGATGCCTTCCTGAAAAAAGAGTAGTCGCGGAAAAGTGATAGCTTTGTTACTTGCAAATCATCCATACAGAAAATTTTTTATGCAAAATACCTACGTAATTATAATGGCCGGGGGAGTTGGAACCCGTTTCTGGCCCTTCAGCCGAACCAACTACCCGAAGCAATTTCATGATGTGCTTGGCACTGGTCACTCGCTTCTGCAGCAAACAGTAGCTCGCTTTGACGGGATCTGCCCAATCGAAAACATATACATCGTAACGAGCAATGAATACAAGGATCTGGTCAAAGAGCAGCTGCCCGAGCTGGGAGAGGATCAGATTCTGCTGGAACCTCACCGGCGCAACACCGCCCCCTGCATCGCGTATGCCTGCTACAAAATTGGGTCGCGCAATCCGGATGCCAACATTGTGGTGGCTCCCGCCGATCATATTATCCTGAAAGAAGATGTATTTAGGGATACGATTCGGGTAGCGTTGGGGGCTACCGGAATGGAGGAAATACTGGTTACGCTGGGTATTCAGCCAACCCGACCCGATACGGGCTACGGCTATATTCAATACCTACCCGACAAAAGAACGGTAAAAAAGGTCAAGACGTTTACCGAAAAACCCCATCATGACCTAGCCGTACAGTTTTTGGAAAGCGGTGATTTTGTGTGGAATGCGGGGATCTTTGTGTGGAATGTACAGGCTTTGAAAAAAGCAGTGAAGATGCATATGCCTGATATTGCGGAGATTTTTGAAGAAGGGGAAAAATATTATTTCACTCCCGAAGAACTCAACTTCATCAACAAGGCGTATTCGCACTGCGGCAACATCTCGATCGACAACGGCATCATGGAGAAGGCCCACAACGTACACGTGGTGCTGAGTAGTTTTGGCTGGTCGGATCTGGGTACCTGGAAGTCGCTCTACGAGGTATCGGAAAAAGACGCCAACGAGAACGTGACCGAAGGCAATCTGCTCCTTTACGATACCCGGGATTGTATCATCAAAGTTCCCAAAGATAAACTCGTGGTGGTAAATGGATTAGAAGGTTTCATAGTAGCCGAATACGACGGTGTCCTGCTGATTTGCCGGAAGGACGACGAACAGAAAGTGAAAGAACTCGTGTCCGAAGCCAAACAACTTAACCCGAAATACAGCTAATTGCCGGTGTGAAAACCGGGGATATCAGGGCAGCGGGGTTTAGGTAAGCAAACCCCGCTGCTTAGTCAAAAATGTGTCCAGCCCTGGGCCGTAATCGGTATTTTGTTTCCACTCTTGGTACTCAGTTGTACCTCCTTAGCCTGATCAGTCATGTAGCCGATCACACTTATTTTGGGGTTATTTTTGACCTTATCATAATCAGCCTGACGAATGGTAAATAGAAGTTCGTAATCCTCACCACCGTTCATAGCGGCCGTGATGGGGCTCAGGTTCAGTTCGGTAGCGGCCAGGTACACCTGTTCGTCAATCGGGAGGTTTTCTTCAAACACCATGGCCCCTACACCCGACTGCGAGCACAGGTGCAGCAGGTCGGAGGCTAAGCCATCCGATACGTCAATCATAGCGGAGGGAACTACCCCGGCCTCGGCCAATTCGTACACCACATCCATGCGGGCTTCGGGCTTAAGCTGACGCTGAATCACGTACTCGTTTCCTTCCAATTGGGGCTGCATGCCCGGGTTGGCCAGGTACACCTGTTTTTCTCTTTCCAGGATCTGAAGCCCCATGTAGGCGCCTCCCAGGTCGCCCGTTACGCACAGGAGGTCATTGGGCCGGGCCGTGGTACGGTAAGCCACTTTGTCTTTGGCTACTTTACCAAATACACTCACCGAGATCAGGAGTCCTGACCGGGAGGATGCCATATCGCCACCTACCAGATCTACTTTAAAATCGGAACAGGCCGCGTTGATACCAGCGTACAGTTCTTCCAGGGCCTCCACCGAAAACCGGTTACTAACCGCCAGGCTTATGGTTACCTGCCCAGGGATGCCATTCATCGCGGCAATGTCGGATACATTGACGGCGACCGCTTTGTAGCCCAGATGCCGGAGCGGACAAAAAGTAAGGTCAAAATGCACTCCTTCGAGCAATAGGTCGGTGCTCAGGAGGCCGTACTCCTGGCCGAGGTCAATGACGGCAGCATCGTCTCCGATGCCTTTGATAGTATCAGAGTTGGTTGCCTCAAAAGCTGCGCTCAGGCGAGTAATGAGGCCAAACTCTCCGAGGGAAGCTATTTCGGTACGTGTTTCGGACATAATATGAATTTGATAGAAACAAGAAGAAGCCGATTCACGCTGGAATCGGCTTCTTCTCCATTAATTATTTTAATGCTTTTACGGATTCGAAAGCGTGTATTGATTGACAGTACCTCCGGTTTTGACGCTGGAAGTGGTACGGGTAAGGGTCATCATAGTGTCCTCAAAAGACGTAATATCAAACTCAATAGTTCCCGAAGTACCGGTAGGTTGAGGAGTCAGATTCTTTAAAATCAACTTCTTATCTCCACTCAACTCCCATTGACCCGTAAATACAGTGCCATCAAATTCGGTATACGTTACCGTACCCGAACTGCTCAGCACAAGTTTCCAATTTGAGTAGCCGGGCTTTGCGTTACTGGCTCCCCCTTTTGTAAATACTACAGTACTTCCTTCCCGAATGGTACCAGCAGACCAAGCCTTGGCGATACGTTCAGAAAGTGGTGGTGGATCTTTCTTGCAGCTTGTCGAAAGCAAACCGATCGCTACGAATAGAGTCCAAACAATGGGTTGAAATTTTCTCATCTCCTAATCAATTAATTATTTCTCCAAAATAACGAAATATTTATGTTTTTACATATCCACTTGAACCGGTTATTCAAAAACCAACTACAATTTCTACATTTACCGGCACATTACAAAAAAATACCAACCAAAAACAGTTCCCGTGGATAGTAGTATCAAAGAATATTCCCGCGCTCAACTTGCCTTACGAAATGGCCAGGATCGTGAGGAAATATGGTGTGCCTATCAGGGACTTATCTACGATGTGTCGTCCTCCCGCCTCTGGCGAAACGGGCATCATTACGAGCATTGGGCGGGGCAGGATCTTACGGACGAACTGCCGGATGCCCCCCATACGGATCAGGTTTTTGAGCGTTTTAATCTAATCGGAAAGCTAAAAAATGATACTACTAGCCGATAGTGGCTCCACAAAGACCGACTGGCTGGTCACTGGTGCGCGCACCAGCACTTTTCAATCGGCTGGGATCAATCCCTTTTACCAGACAAAAGAGGTGATCGCCGACACCCTGCGGCGGGAGGTACTACCGAAAGTAAAGGGTACCATCCGGCAAATATTTTTTTACGGCGCCGGCTGCGCCGACGAAGTCACCAGCCTCCCGGTCAAGGAAGCTTTGGCCGCTGTGTTTGAATCCGCGGAACGTATAGAGGTACAGAGTGACCTGCTGGCAGCGGCCCGGGCTTTGTGCGGACGGCAGGCGGGCATCGCGTGTATTCTGGGAACAGGCTCGAACAACTGCCAGTACGATGGTCATCAAATTGCCAACAACATCGGATCGCTGGGGTTTTGGCTTGGTGACGAAGGAAGCGGCGGCTACTTGGGAAAACAACTGGTGGTCAGGTATCTGCATAATGAACTACCCAAGGAACTTCACCAGGCTTTCCGGGAGTCCTATCCGGAAGTATCGCGCCTGATGGTGCTGGAGCGATCCTACAAGCAACCCTTTCCCAATCGCTTTTTTGCCACTTTTGCTCCTTTTTTGAGCCAGCATTTGTCCGACCCCTATGTCCACTTAGTAGTAAAAAATGCATTTGGGACATTTCTGGATATGTACGTTTGCAAGCACACAGATGCCCGTATTTTACCTGTTCACTTTACGGGCTCAGTTGCTTTTTATTTTCAAGATATCCTTGGGCAACTCCTGGATGAAAAAGGGTTGCGGCTGGGTAGTATACAAAAAAGCCCCATGTCGGGGCTTCTTCGTTTTCATGAATAACAATGCATGGGTTGGTGGAACATTCAATTATCAGCAGTTTGCTTTACGGTCTCACTTTACCGGATCTTTGAGGATTCGCAGCACTTTCTGCTCCCCATTTTCATCGGTAATTTTCAGCAGGTACAGCCCTGGCGTAGAAGCAGTTTCTGAAAGATCAACATTCAGAATCGTCTGATCCATTCGCCACTTTGAATTGCTCAATGGGACCACCTTGCCTTCGCTCGAATACACCTCCACACTCCGCAACTTCGTGTCCCCATTTGGAGTAGTTTGTACCCGAATGTGGTCATTGAATGGATTGGGGTAGGGTTTCCAAAGTTCTGTCTCGACCAGCGGATAGAACTCCTCTACTCCCATCCGCCCACTGCCCGGAACGATATCAAACTGGATGAAGCGGTTTACGACCTCGGTGCCGTTGCGGTAGGCAACTATCCTAAGCTTATAAGTTCCGTTTTTAGGACTAAAGCTTCCTCCGTCCCCATACAGTCCAAAAGGCTTTTTATCATCAATCATGTTTTGGTTCGTTGGACCGGTTAGATCGAATGAAACCATGGTAATTTCCGCATTGCTTTCTATAAACATAGTAAGTGCTGATGGTAACGTCCTCCGGGGAATAGCATCCGCGTTGTTGATTTCGCGGAGCTGCTTGAGGGGCTCACTATCTGCCTGGTATAGAAATAGGCGTAGTTCAGGTTTTTTCACAACAATTTTAAACGTAACCTCAATAGTGGCCCCTAAATCGTCTTTTGCAAACACCTTTACAACGTATTCGCCCACAGCCGTTGGATTACCGGCTATTACCGATCCATTGGCGGTTATGCCCGGTGGCAAAGTGGCAGCATAGTATATAGTCGAGATGGCACCATCCGGATCACTAAAATAGCTAGCTACATCAAAATAGAACACTTGTCCCATTATTAGCTCCAGATCCGAAACGGGCTTAGTCAGAACGGGGGCCTTATTTTCCTTTATTACATTGAGTGTAAACGTCAGCTTCACGGAAGCGCCAAGATTGTCGGTAGCAGTCACCGTGATGGTGTAGGTACCTTCCTTGGTAGGGGTACCCGAAATTACCTGTCCTGAGCTGGTTAAGCCTTCTGGCAGACCCGATAGGGTGATGCTCGTAATCTGACCGTCGGAGTCTGCAAAAAGGTTATCAGGTAGCGTGTAGGTATAAGGCTTGTTGAGTTCGGCCGTTCGGGTGGGAACTGAACCTTTGACTATCGGCGGCAAATTACCGGTAGTAATGGTGAACTTGAAGGAGGTTTCGGCAACGCGCCCCGCCTCATTCCCTCCTTTCACGTTGACCGTGAATACGCCTTCCTTCGTGGGCGTACCCGTGATGTACCCCCCGGAGTTTTGCAGCCCGTTAGGCAGGCCCGTCACACTGATAAAATTGAGGGGGAGGCCCAAATCTTGGAAGGTACTCTCGGGGATGTTCAGGGTGAAACTCACCCCCAGCTTGGCCGTCAGGTCAGCTAGTTGTGGGGCAGCTGGGGGCTGCGGGGCTGGCGTGGGCGTGGCGGCCGCCTTCACCCTGAGCTTGAAGGTGGTCTGCACCGACCCCCCCTGGCTGTTGAAGGCCCGGACGGTGACGGTGGACTCGCCGGCCTGCGAGGGCCTGCCGGAGATCACGTCGCCCTGGGCGGCGAGCCCCGCGGGCAAGCCGCCGATTTCCAGGCGGGCGATGCTCGTTGCGCCCGGCGCGCTGAAGGTGCCGGCCGGGATGGCGAACCGGTAGTCGGCGTTCAGGTCGGCCTCCTGGTCGGCGATGGCCTTGGAGACCACGGGGGGCGGGGTGGCGGCGGCGGCGGCGGCCGTCACCGTCAGGGTGAAGGTGAGCCTGGCCGTGGCGCCGGCGTTGTCGGTGGCGGTGACCGTGACGGCGTAGGCCCCCTCCCTGGTGGGGGTGCCCGACACGACTCTGCCCGAGCTGGCCAGCCCCTCGGGCAGTCCCGACAGGGCGATGCTGGCGACCTGCCCGTCGGGGTCGCTGAAGGCGTTGTCGGGCACAGTGAAGCCGAAGGGCTTGTTGACCTCGGCCGTCTGGCCGGCGATGGGGCCGTTGGCCACCGGCGGCTGGTTGAGGTTGCCGGCGGTGACGGTGAACTTGAAGCTGATGTTGGTGATGCGCCCTTTGCTGTTGCCGGCGCGGGCGTTGACGGTGAACACGCCTTCCCGCGTGGGGGTGCCGGCGATGTACCCCCCGTAGCCCTGGAGGCCTTCGGGCAGGCCCGTCACGCTCATGAAGGTGAAGGTGCTCCCCGGATCCAGAAACACACTGTCGGGGAGGTTGTAGGTGAAGAAGGACCCCAGCTTGGCCGTCAGGTCAGCTAGTTGTGGGGCAGCTGGGGGCTGCGGGGCTGGCGTGGGCGTGGCGGCCGCCTTCACCCTGAGCTTGAAGGTGGTCTGCACCGACCCCCCCTGGCTGTTGAAGGCCCGGACGGTGACGGTGGACTCGCCGGCCTGCGAGG
The DNA here is from genome assembly GCA_963768025.1 of uncultured Cytophagales bacterium. Lineage (GTDB taxonomy): Bacteria > Bacteroidota > Bacteroidia > Cytophagales > Spirosomataceae > CAVYGM01. The sequence continues at coordinate 226,947 of CAVYGM010000042.1, read as the reverse complement.
GCCTGCCGGAGATCACGTCGCCCTGGGCGGCGAGCCCCGCGGGCAAGCCGCCGATTTCCAGGCGGGCGATGCTCGTTGCGCCCGGCGCGCTGAAGGTGCCGGCCGGGATGGCGAACCGGTAGTCGGCGTTCAGGTCGGCCTCCTGGTCGGCGATGGCCTTGGACACCACGGGGGGCGGGGTGGCGGCGGCGGCGGCGGCCGTCACCGTCAGGGTGAAGGTGAGCCTGGCCGTGGCGCCGGCGTTGTCGGTGGCGGTGACCGTGACGGCGTAGGCCCCCTCCCTGGTGGGGGTGCCCGACACGACTCTGCCCGAGCTGGCCAGCCCCTCGGGCAGTCCCGACAGGGCGATGCTGGCGACCTGCCCGTCGGGGTCGCTGAAGGCGTTGTCGGGCACAGTGAAGCCGAAGGGCTTGTTGACCTCGGCCGTCTGGCCGGCGATGGGGCCGTTGGCCACCGGCGGCTGGTTGAGGTTGCCGGCGGTGACGGTGAACTTGAAGCTGATGTTGGTGATGCGCCCTTTGCTGTTGCCGGCGCGGGCGTTGACGGTGAACACGCCTTCCCGCGTGGGGGTGCCGGCGATGTACCCCCCGTAGCCCTGGAGGCCTTCGGGCAGGCCCGTCACGCTCATGAAGGTGAAGGTGCTCCCCGGATCCAGAAACACACTGTCGGGGAGGTTGTAGGTGAAGAAGGACCCCAGCTTGGCCATCAGGTCAGCTAGTTGTGGGGCAGCTGGGGGCTGCGGGGCTGGCGTGGGCGTGGCGGCCGCCTTCACCCTGAGCTTGAAGGTGGTCTGCACCGACCCCCCCTGGCTGTTGAAGGCCCGGACGGTGACGGTGGACTCGCCGGCCTGCGAGGGCCTGCCGGAGATCACGTCGCCCTGGGCGGCGAGCCCCGCGGGCAAGCCGCCGATTTCCAGGCGGGCGATGCTCGTTGCGCCCGGCGCGCTGAAGGTGCCGGCCGGGATGGCGAACCGGTAGTCGGCGTTCAGGTCGGCCTCCTGGTCGGCGATGGCCTTGGAGACCACGGGGGGCGGGGTGCGGCGGCGGCGGCGGCCGTCACCGTCAGGGTGAAGGTGAGCCTGGCCGTGGCGCCGGCGTTGTCGGTGGCGGTGACCGTGACGGCGTAGGCCCCCTCCCTGGTGGGGGTGCCCGACACGACTCTGCCCGAGCTGGCCAGCCCCTCGGGCAGTCCCGACAGGGCGATGCTGGCGACCTGCCCGTCGGGGTCGCTGAAGGCGTTGTCGGGCACAGTGAAGCCGAAGGGCTTGTTGACCTCGGCCGTCTGGCCGGCGATGGGGCCGTTGGCCACCGGCGGCTGGTTGAGGTTGCCGGCGGTGACGGTGAAAGTGAAGGTGGTTTCGGCGACTCGCCCCGCCTCATTGCCTCCCTTTACATTAACGGTGAACACGCCTTCCTTCGTGGGCGTACCCGTAATGTACCCCCCGGAGTTTTGCAGCCCGTCGGGTAAGCCGGTTATGCTGATGAAGTTCAAAGGGAGGCCCAAATCTTGGAAGGTGCTCTCGGGGATGTTCAGCGTAAAGCTCACCCCCAGCTTGGCCACTACGTCGGACAGGCGCTTCGTTGGCACTGGGGTAGAAGTACTGTATTCTACTACGAAGACAATGGTCTGGTTACTTACGGGGTCACCCTGCAAGGTGTTATTTGCGTAAGATTTTACCGTCAACGTATACTTTCCAGGTAGGAGAACCATGCCCCCATCATCTCCGAATAGGCCAAACGGGGCTTCAGAATCCTCTCTAGTTGTCGATTTAGGGCCAGACAGAGCAAATGAATAGCTACCTACTGTCCCCGTACGCGGCGATACCAGAATGTTGACCATTTCCTTCATAGCATCGCCTTTTAGCGTATCCCCATTTTGTATGGTTCGAAGTAGGCGTCTGGTTATTAGATTTCCGGCAGTAAACAAACTGAACACGTTGTCGGAGGTACTGGCCACCACTGTAAGTCTAAATTGGGTAGTTACCTGGCTACCCAGATTGTCCGTTGCTGTTATGGAAATGGTATAATCGCCGCTTGTTGCCGCATTTCCTTCAATTCGCCAGCCAACAAGGCTCAGGCCTGTCGGTAAGCCAGCGGCCTTGATACCTGCTATTTGACCATCAGGATCCGTGAATGTTTCTTTCGGAATTTCGTATTCGAACCTGTTATTTGCGGAAGCCTGCTGACTGGCAAGCGGTGTTTTTACCACCGGTGGTAAGTTACCGATAGTGGTTTCTCCTAATAGATCTTCCAAGAGGATGACGTTAATAGGTTTTCTGGAAACCGCATATTCAAGTTGCCATTTGGTCTGTGCCTGGCTTGTGCCCTGAGTGATTACATCCGACAGTGTATAAGTGATGGTTTGAGAAGTTGAAATGATTTGTTTGGGAGCTTCTAGCCATTTGGCCGACATCTCCCTGAGAATCCCCCCAATTTCATCCAGATTATTTTCATAAAATCCGAAAATATTAACCCAGTCGGCACCATGTTCAAAACTCTGGTCAATCTGGTCTTTCCAATACCACCGGTAATCAGGTGAAATTCTTTCGACCTCATTGCCAATTATTTTTCCGGGAAGATTGGATCGAATCAGATCCATGGCAAAACGGTGCGGGTAGGTAGGGGCATCGTTTACCTTCAATCCATCTGTATCCTTACACAGGTCCTTAAAAGCAAGTGTCGCTCTAACATTGCTCATACCATCATAACAGCTACCCATATCCTGATAATACCGATAGGTTGGATCTACTTCCCTTACTGTTTTTCGGTACGTTGTAATCACGTTTCTAAGCGCCCAGTGCCTGAACAAATACCAGTCTAATCCTATCTTTCCAAGATGCGCGCTCCATGGTTGGTTTTTGGTGTAGGGAGGATAAATATCCGAAAAACGGGAATAATCTGACCCCCATGCTTTGTTTGTATTTGCCAGGGTCGAGTATTTAGCCTGCACCCACCCTTGAAAAGCCAGAATGGAGGGTTGAGAGTAGTCAAAGGTTTGTACGGTGTTCTCTTTTTTTTCGGGATCGAAGCCATCTACCGTATATCCAATCTCGGATGCATTTGTGTTCGCTACCGTAACCCACAAGATCTGACCCGCTTGTTGTTTGGGCTTAAAGTGTTCCATTACCTCTCTAATGAAGGCGTTTGCTTCCTCCACAGCCTTTGCATCCGAAAGACTAAATCCTCCCAACAAGCCTCGTTTGAATCCATCGCCGGATATCGGTCTTGTTTGCTCTGGCCACCATCCCCCGGCGTCATCATGCCGGGCTACCCATACCTTAAGCATGACTTTACATCCTAAGCGTTCGGCAAGGGCTACCTGCTTATCAAGTTGGGCCCAATTTGCGTTATCTACCTTAGTCCGATGAATTCTGTCCCAGTTGACATTGAGCAGGAAAGAGTTGACCCCGGCCGCTGCAAACTTTTCCATCATGCTGATATAACTCTCGTCATCGGATACATTCAATAGGGAGAAACTCAGATACCGGGTAGGGGTACCAGCTGTTCTTGCTGGCGAATGAGACAGATCTAATTCAGGTTTTGAAGGAGTGAGCTGCCCCTGGATCAGGGGTGCTACGGAGTTCAGGACTCTGCCTGCGACAGCGGCATCATTTCCCTGATCCCGGACAAAGGAGGCTGCTCGGGCAGCGACCAATCCCGGGGCTACATCGGAAGAGACATCCGCCAAATCGGATAAATTGACAAAAGTGAGTTTCCGTTCGGTAGCAATGCTCTGCACCATAGCATTGAACTGATCTTTATTTTTCCAACTACTGTTGGTAACGATAATTTTTGAATTTGGCGCTGCTATGGCATCAATCAACCGCAGATAGCTCTGGCGGAGGTTTTTGGATATGACTTCAGAATCGTTGATGTGTTCCCCTATCCTTACTACGATCAAATCGGCAGCTGGTTGCTTATAGGAGGGCAATTGATTGTAATTAAATGAATTCCAGTCTTTTTCGAATCCACCTATTTCCAATAGGTTAGAGCTGGCATTTGGGCTCTTCTTACGAATTTCAGCCATGACTCTTCGTACAAAGTCATTTCCCTGGCTACCTGGGGCCATTTGCTGGTTGCCAGTCCGGCCGGCTGCTGCTGCCGCCGGACTTTTACTCCTCATGCCGTTCCCTACGAATAGAACTTTGTTAATGGATTGTGCGGTTGATAATTGAAATACAAGGCACAACAAGATACCAGAAAAGAGGATTTTGGCTCTATTCGCTTTTCTTAATGGATTAAATCGCATTTAGTAAAAAAGTAATATAATTAAATAATTTAAATTTTTATGAAATGAGAATATTGAAGTTGGTTGAGTAATTAGAGGTAAGGGACGCTTAGATATATGTAGCTTTAAGTTAACACATGAACATCTACTTATGTACGGTCAATTACCATGCTAAAAAGCGAGGTTGGAGATTGATTTTTATTTGCGGACTAATTTTTAATGAGGGTAGCCAAAAAGATTTTTTTTTTTTTGCTACCCTCATTATGGGATTTGCCTACGAAGTATCACCGTTTTTAAGGTAGATACCTCCATAATTGACATTTTTCGCCCAATTACTAAGGATTGTTTAGCTAGTGTCGGCGCCAGCAATTATTTTTTTTTATAAGTTAAATCATCAAAAGAAAGTAATAAAAAAGTGTGGCACTAAATTTGTGTTACGTTTAATATAATTATATATAAAGAAAAAATATATAACATAGGTATCATTCGCCTCTTGGGCGCTCTGAACATAATCTATATACGTTACTTGTAACTTAACTAATTCATAAATTTTGCTCGAAGGGATAATAGCATCAGCAGAGCGAAAACATTCGCTAGGAAGTCATGTTTTCAGAACCAAATGTGAAGGAGGTAGCTCTTTGAGTAGCAAGCGGATTTTTAATTCAGGAGAGTATGTAAAGGAGGGATTATCGTCCCTTGCCTAGTCCGATGTCTACTCAATGTAGGCATGCGCACGGTCATTGGGCAGGATTTAGCAGACTTATGAACCCTCCTTGACGAACCAGTAGTGGAGCAGACTTGGTCAAGAGGATTTTGGCAAAAGCCCCCCGCTCTTAATCAGAGCAAGGGGGATGTTGGGCTCTGGGGTATTGGCTCATCTGTATTAACGTGTGAATCGCACCTGATCACCTTTCCTTCTTTAGTAGCGACGCCGCGTTTTCATCAACCAGCCAAAGCACTTCACCCTGCGGCTGAACAAGTTGGGAAGGATACAGATCCGGATTACGCTCTCCATCAAGCACTTCGTATAGAGCGTTGGCTTTGTTGCTTCCAAAAGTCAAAAAGTGAATCCTTTTGGCCTGATTGATCAGCGGAACCGTGAGGGTGATCCGGTACATGTGCTGTGGCTCGAGGTAGTAGGCCCACACCCAGCGCGACCGCTCGTGCAGCACCGCGGTACCCGGAAACAGGGAGGCAGTATGGCCGTCGTCACCCATGCCCAGCAGGATCAGGTCAAAGCGGGGGGGGGATTGATCGAAGTGCTGCTGAAGTAGTGCTTCATACTGAATGGCAAAATCGGTGGGTTCGGTATCGTCGGCCCACATAGGGTAGATCTGATGCCGGGGAATAGGTACCTGGTCCAACAGGTTCTCCCGGGCCATACGGGCATTGCTACGCTCGTCGGTAAGGGGTACCCAGCGCTCATCCCCCCAGAATACATAGGTCTGTGCCCAGGGTACCTGCTCCCGGTAGGGCGACTCCGCCAGCAGCCTGTAAAGTTGCACGGGCGAGGAGCCGCCTGTAAGCGCTACCGTAAAGCGGCCTGACTCTTCTACTGCTTCAAGAGCTGCTTTTACAAAGAGGTCGGCGGCAGCTTTGCTGAGTAGGGTGGGGTCTTTGAATTTCTGTACCATAGGGGATCAATCAATGCGGAAAAGTGACCGTCCAGGTGTGACCGTCGCGGGCAATGAGCGCTTCGGCATTCTCCGGCCCCCACATTCCGGAACCATAATTAGGGAATTCCAGCGAATGACGCGACTCCCACGTTTCCAGAATAGGCATAATCACATCCCACGCCTCTTCTACCTGATCGGACCGCATGAACAGGGTAGCATCGCCTTGCATGGCATCCAAAAGCAAGGTTTCGTAGGCTTCGGGGGTCGGTCCCTGGTTGGAGTCGCCGTTAAAATCGAACACCATTTCGGCGGGCGTCAATGCCATTTCGAGACCGGTTTTTTTCGCCATAATGCGCAGGCGAATATCCATTTCCGGCTGAATATTGATACTGAGTCGGTTAGGCAGGATATTCTCCGACATAATAGAAGGGAAGGTGAGGTGAGGTACCGGTCGGAACTGAATCGTAATAGAAGAGCTTTTTTCCTGCATTCGTTTGCCGGTACGGAGGTAAAAAGGTACCCCCTGCCAGCGCCAGTTATCAAGATAAAACTTGATAGCCGCGTAGGTCTCTGTGCCAGATTTGGGATCGACGCCGCTTTCCTCACGATAACCCGGTACCTGTTTCCCTTTCAACCAGCCCGCACCGTACTGGCCGCGTACGGCGTACTTACCTACCTCCTCTCGCGAGTATCGGCGGATGGCCTTCAGAGCATCTACTTTTCGATTCCGTATCTCTTCGGCTTCAAACGTGACGGGCGGCTCCATAGCTACCATGCACAGCAGTTGCAGCAGGTGATTTTGAATCATATCCCGCAGGGCTCCCGAGCCTTCGTAGTACCCACCCCGCTCTTCTACACCCACCACTTCGGCTACCGTGATCTGCACGTACTCGATGAAGTTGCGGTTCCAGAGGGGTTCAAATAGGGCGTTGGCAAATCGGAACGCCAGGATATTTTGTACCGTATCTTTGCCCAGGTAATGATCTATCCGGTAAATCTGCGATTCCTGGAAGGTACACGTAAGCAACCGATTTAGTTTTTGGGCTGATTCTAGATCGTGCCCAAAAGGCTTTTCTACCACAATACGGTCTTTCTCCACGCTCTCCGCTATCCCAACCTTCGCCAGGTTTACGGTGATGGGTTCGATAAAATCGGGCCCGACTGACAGGTAAAACAACCGATTGGCACGGGTGCCCCATTTCTCTTCCAGGGCCGTGATTTTATCCGCTAATGCCTGGTAAGAAGTCAGATCATGGATGTCGGACTGCAGGTACAGTATGGAGTCATGAAATTTGTCCCAGGCTTCCTTGGCCGGCTTTCCACTGCGAGAGAACTGGCTAAGGCCTTCGCACAGATGCTTTCGATAGTTTCCATCGTCTGTTTCGGTGCGTCCCAAGCCAATTATGGCAAATTTATCCGGTATCCATCCATCCAGAAACAGATTATAGAAGGCAGGTACCAATTTACGCTTCGTCAGGTCGCCGGTTCCACCGAATATAACGGCTATGGTAGGGGCATTTTTTTTATTTTCGGCCATTTTGAGAGTTTTTGTAGAAGTGATGAGTAGTGGAATACTAAAAGAATGGGGCTGCTAACCCGCCGGATGGAATCAATTCCAAAGCGTATGAAAAACACCTTCCTGATCCACGCGCTCGTACGTATGAGCACCAAAGTAATCGCGCTGCGCTTGAATCAGATTGGTGGGTAAAGTCTCCGTGCGGTAGGCATCAAAATAGGACAGGCACGCCATAAAGGCTGCCATCGGAATGCCTTTATCGATGGCAAGTTTGATAATGGTGCGCGTATCGTGCTGGCGAACCAGCAGGTCGTTACCCACGGTCGAATCGAGCAGTAGGTTAGGCAACTGGGGATTCTGCGTGTATGCAGCCCGAATATCGGATAAGCAGGCTGCCCGAATGATGCACCCCCCCCGCCAGATTTTGGCAACATCCTGCAATTCTAGACCGTAGTTGTAGGTGTCCGAAGCCACCGTTAGCTGCGCCAGGCCTTGCGCATAGGTGGTGATCATGGCAAAATAAAAGGCGTTTCGCATCTGATGGATCAGCTCGGCCCGATCACTGGCGCTTGTCATCGGAACCATGTCGTTGGGTAACTTTTTGGCGGCTTCCACACGTTCTTCTTTGTACTTGGACATGTCGCGCATAAGTACGGCCATGTCTATAGTAGGCACGGGTACTTGTAAGTCCATGGCATTTTGGGAAGTCCATTTCCCGGTCCCTTTCGAACGAGCCCGGTCTGAAATCATGTGAACCAACAACCCGTCTTTTTCGTCATCTTTTTTCTTCAAAATTTCGGCCGTAATTTCTACCAGGAAAGACTGCAGCTCCGTTTGATTCCACTCCTCAAACACCGCCTGTAGTTCGGCGTCGTTCAGGCCGGCACCGCGTCTCAGCAGATCGTAAGTTTCCGAGATCAGCTGCATAATTCCGTACTCAATGCCATTGTGAACCATTTTTACGTAGTTGCCCGCCGAACCACTACCCAGATAAGCCACACAAGGCTCGCCGTCTACCTTGGCAGCAATGGCTTCAAACACCGGTCGTAGCCGTTCGTAGGCTTCCCGATCCCCACCAGGCATCATGCTTGGGCCAAAGCGGGCCCCTTTTTCTCCCCCTGACACCCCCATACCAAAAAAGTGAATGCCTTCTTCTTTCATCTCCGCCACTCTCCGTTCGGTATCCGGAAAGTAGGAGTTCCCGCCGTCGATCACGATGTCACCAGGCTCCAGCAGGGGCAGCAGGGAGGCAATCACCCCATCCACGGGCTTCCCTGCCGGTACCAGCAGCATAACCGCCCGGGGTGTGCGTAGCGACAGCACAAATTCTGAGGCTGAGGTAGTACCCCGCACTGATTTATTATTTCCGGCCTCTTCCTCTACGGCAGCGGCTTTCAGAGGGTCGAGGTCCAGGCCTATTACTGAAAAGTCATGATCAGCGATGTTGAGCATCAGGTTTTGACCCATTACTCCAAGTCCGACCATACCAAATTCGTATTGTTCGTTGTTCATATTTTGTGCTTAAAGAATAGAAGGTTATTGATTTTGATACCACCAGGTTTGACGAAATGGAAGGCTTCCTGGCTATGCTATGATGAAATTAATGAAATGAGGCGGTTTATAAGGTAAACTACTCTTGTCATACTGTTTTCAAAAAATACATTTGCGCTGCACCAGCCAGCCCGGATTGCTTCTTCTTAGGGGTATACAGCTTATGCATTTTGAGGCATAAGCCCCAAGGCCTGAAAATGATATAATTGGCAGCCATATTGATCTGGGAATTATCCCTCTACCACAGGTTCACCCTGCTAGCCAAGCGAAGTCCTTAACCAGACTTTTATATTACTAAAATTTCCAGAAAAAGATTTGAAAATTTTACGTCCGAGGTTAAGAATGGGACCCATTTCGTACACCATATTTCAATGTATACTATTGATATTCAGATGTTAGTTTCAAAAATGAGCCTTAAAATAGTAGAACAGAATTTTAAAGATTATTATCCGGTGTAAGAGTAAGCTACCTCTGGCACCCAGACTATCCAAGACCTAGGGTTGGGAATGAATGTGGGTTAGAGGTAGTGTAAATCTTCAATTCTGTACTATTTTTGCAAAAAGTGATTCGAAATGATTTTTGCCTATACTGTTTGTACCCTCAACTACCTGGCACACGCCAGGGCCTTCTACGAAAGCTTCCACAAACATCATCCCGAAATCCCCTTTTTTTTAGGTTTAGTTGACCGTGTAGAGGGAAGAGTGGATATCAGTAGCCTCCCTTTCGAAGTAATAGAAGTAGAAAAGATAGGTGTACGAAACCTTCCGGAGATGGCAGCCCGGTATACTATTTTGGAGCTAACCTGCGCCTTAAAATCTTACTTTGGGAGCTACTTTCTGGAAACATACCCCCAACTGAACGAGTTATGGTATTTTGATACAGACATTCAGGTGTACAATAAGATGAATATCGTCTCAGAGGGCTTGCAAACGGGTGATATACTAATCACGCCCCATTTTTTCAGTCCCTATTCGGATCGAAAACATCAATCGGAAAGGGACTTTTTGAATTCCGGCCTCTACAATGCCGGTTTTTTTGCCTTAAAAAGGTCTCCGGTTTCGAAGCGGTTTCTCGACTGGTGGAAGGACAGGGTTAGCCGTGAAGGGTATGTACGGTTCGATATGGGGATGTTTTTGGATCAACTTTGGTTGAATCTGGTACCGCTGTTTTTTCCTGAAACCGTGGTATCAAAAAACCTTGGGCTCAATGTAGGCTACTGGAATCTGCACGAAAGACAGATCAGCAGTACAGACGGCTCCTACTGGGTCAATACCAGCACTCCACTGTGCTTTTTCCATTTCAGCGGGTTTCGGTTGGAGGCTCCGGAGCTAATTTCAACCCATCAGGATCGGTGGAGTTTTGAGAGCAGAAAAGACATTGTGTCCTTATATAAGGGCTATGAAGCTGCCGTAAAAAAGCATGGGTATGACGATGTAGCCGGACTTAAAAGCGTTTTTGATAAAAAATACCGGGCAGTATCCGCATTCTCGAAAGTAAGGAATCTGGCTAAGCGCAGAGCCTCTTTTGTTCTTTGGAAGTTAATCAGAATCGTTGAACCAAATCCAGATTTATAAAAGTGGCCCCCCGAATATCAATTGCACTGTGTACTTATAATGGAGAGAGTTTTTTAAGGCAGCAACTGGACAGTATTGCAAAGCAGACGCTTCTTCCCGACGAGATCATCATCAGCGATGACGGCTCTACTGACGCTACTGCCTGCATTGTAGAAAGATTCAAGCAGGAGGTACATTTCCGGGTGGAGTGGCTATCGAACCATTCCAACCTGGGCACTACCAAAAATTTCGAGCGGGCAATCCAGGCCTGCACAGGTGATTATATATTCCTCTGTGACCAGGATGATTACTGGCTTCCCGAAAAAATCCAAGTACTCAGTACCTATTTGGACAACCACCCGGACCAACAGGCGGTGTTTACAGATGCTCAGCTGGTAAACGACAACCTTATTAGCCTTGATAAACACCTGTTTGAGGAGTTGCGCTTTCTGCCCAAACAAAAAAAAATGTGGCAGCAAGGAAACGCCATCGACGTACTTATCCAGGGCAATCGGGTTACGGGCTGCACGTTGGCGGTTCGCCGGGAGTTCATAGCCCGTATTCTACCTTTTCCGGTAGACCAGTCATCCATGAATTTTATTCACGATACCTGGATAGCCTGGACCGCCGCTTTGGAAAACAAGATACAATTCCTGGATCAGCAGACGGTACTTTACCGGCAACACGATAAGCAGCAGATCGGCGCGGAATCCAAAAACAGCCCCAAACGCTTACGTTTTATTGACCGATTTTCGAGAACGCACCAGCAAAAACTGAATCACTACAAGATTCAGGAAATTTATTTTGACAAGATACTCACTATGCTGGCCCGATACCCGTTATCCGATGTGGGAGGAATCAAAAAAATAGAACGGGCGCGGAAGCACTTTCAGGTCAGGGGGACCTTATCCAGCAATAGGCTCAAACGAATAGAGCCGGTAGTATCCAATTTTTTGGCAGGCAACTACCACCATTTTCTGGACGCCGACGCCCGATGGTATGCTCCTTACCTGGCGGTACTGGGAGATATTTTTGAATAAGAACGGACCCAACTTTTTATGAAAGTACTATATGATCACCAGGCATTTACAGGAAAACGCTACGGCGGTATCTCGCGGTATTTTTATGAATTGATGAGCTACTACGCTGATAGTCAGACCCTGGATTTTGACCTGGCTCTCGCGTTTTCCAACAATGCCTACCTGGAAGGAGCAGAATTTAGTAAGCACCATACGTTCCCGCATTTCCTGGGCTACACCCGTACCAACCGCCTGATGTCGCTCATGAACCGGCGCAACAGCACCCGCATCATCAAGGCTGGTGAATACGATTTGTTTCACCCCACGTTTTATCATCGGTATTTTCTCGACCAACTGGGTTCCAAGCCCTTTGTGCTTACGTTTCACGATTGTACCTCCGAAAAATTTCATCATCTGTACCCCTCGCTTGGTGGAGACCAACATTGGCTCAAGCAGCATCTACTCCAAAAAGCCACTCGGGTAATTGCGATTTCGCACAGCACAAAGAACGACCTGCTGGAATACTTTGATGTGGATGAATCAAAGGTTGATGTAATCTACCATTGTACAAATTTCTCGGAAGAACAGGTTATTTCGGAAGCTAAGATTGACGTACCCGAACAGTATCTCCTTTTTGTGGGAGACCGTCTTGACTATAAGAACTTTGATTTATTTATAAAAGCAATCACCCCTTTACTCAAAAAAGAGAAAGACCTGCAGGTGGTATGCGCCGGAGGGCGGCCCTTTACACAAAGAGAACTAGCGCATCTGACGGAGCTGGATGTCGTGAGCAAAGTGAGGTACCACGAGATTTATGACGATGCCACGCTGGGAGCGCTGTACAAAAACGCTACGGCTTTTGCTTTCCCTTCCCTGAACGAAGGATTTGGACTACCCATTCTGGAAGCGTTCGCTTTTGACTGCCCGGTGCTGGTGAGTGATAATAGCTGTTTTCCCGAAATCGCCGGTGACGCGGCCCGGTACTTTGATCCAACGGATGCAGAGTCTATGCTGGCTTCGGTGGAAGAGGTACTGGGCAGTACAAAACTTCGCCAGCAAATGACCAAGCGGGGGGCTGTTCGTCTTCGGGATTTTTCAAAAGAAACTATGGCGCTCCAGACTCTCGACTGCTACAAAGCAACTCTTTCCGAGGCAATTAGAGTGTAACTCCAAGTAATCCTTCTTTCACTGCCTCGGCCTTCAACCTCACCCGGTCAATGGGCACCACACCTACTTGCTCACACACGAGCCCGCCGCCCAGGTTAGACAGTCCCGCAATGAGGCGAGGAGGCAGCCCCAGAGCTACGCAGCAGGCTGCTATACTGATGACGGTATCGCCCGCCCCCGATACATCGGTTATGCTCCGGCGATGCGCGGGCAGGTGGCAGGTTTCATTTTGATAATCAATGTACACTCCGTGTTCTGAAAGCGTAATCAGCGCCCCTTTGGCACTGAGGGTCTGGGTTAACTGCTGTACTACCGAGCGCAGAGCCATGGCGTCCTGTACCTCAAAATCTACTTTCAACCCCTCCCGAAGTTCTTTCAGATTGGGCTTGAAAAGGGTGGTGTGCCGATAAGCCAGAAAATTGCGCTTTTTGGGATCTACTACCGTCGGTACCTTGTGCTGATTGGCAAAAGCCGTGATTTCGGCAATGGCCTCGGGGCCAAGTACCCCCTTGTCATAGTCTTCGAATATTACCACCTGACAGCCGGGAATGAGCGCTTTGGCCTTGGCTACGAGCTGTTCTCGCTCGGCATCGGATATGCTGGCGTCGGTTTCGGTATCAATCCGTACTACCTGCTGCGAGCCCGCAATGATGCGTTCTTTGATGGTGGTGATGCGGGCGTCACTACGGATAAGGCCCTCATGGCTGAGGTTGCGTTCGGTCAGCTGGTGTTGCAGGATATCGCCGGGACCATCGCTACCGATGACGGTACAGGCGATAGCTTCCGCACCGAGTGCCTGCACATTGAGCAGCACGTTACCCGCACCTCCCAGACGGTACTCGCGACGGCCCACATTGACTACCGGCACGGGGGCTTCGGGGGAGATACGCTCCACTTTCCCCCACACGTAGGAATCGAGCATGACGTCGCCAACTACCAGGACGCGTAATTTTGTAAAATCTTCAAAAACCTGATCTATGGTCATTTTTTGGTAATAGCAATTAGGTTGTTAGCTGGTACCCTTCGGATAATTATCCGGTTTGGGTTTCCAATAGAGTCCTGCACCTTCGGAAGGAAAGGCCCCGCAAAGGTCTAAAATTTTATCAAAACGAGCACTTTCGATTCGTTTATGTCAGCTGCCCCGTTGCTTTAGAATATTTTTTATTCAAAATAGACTATTTTTGACTCTCCTAGTATGCATGCATACTAGGTAGCATATGGACTACTGCCTGACCTGTGCGAACTATTTTGCCTTACCCTAAACCCCATTGATGGAAACCTTATTTGCAACTGAAAGGCTACGCAGCCTGCTTCCCCGTATTCAGGAATTTGTAGCGACGGAACTGTATCCTCTGGAAACTACGGAGAACCTTACCCACGACTTTTCGCATATCGAGCCTGTTCTGCAAGAGAAAAGGCAGCTGGTCAAAAAAGCTGGCCTATGGGGATTGCATCTGCCCGAAGCCGACGGCGGGCTTGCCCTTAGCCTGTGCGAGTTTGGTCAGATCAGTGAAGTACTGGCTGGGTCCCCGTTCGGGCATTTTGTGTTTAATACTCAGGCACCTGATATTGGGAATACCGAACTGATGCACAAATACGCGCCTCAGCACCTGAAAGACCGCTACCTAAAACCACTGATGGAGGGCGAAATTCGCAGTTGCTTCAGCATGACCGAGCCTGAGTATGCGGGCTCCAACCCCACGCGCATGGGTACTACTGCGGTCAAAGACGGCGACGACTATGTGATCCACGGGCATAAATGGTTTACGAGTTCGGCGGATGGGGCTGCTTTTCTGGTGGTGATGGCCGTTACCAACCCTGAGGCCGCCCGCCACAAGCAGGCGAGTCAGATACTGGTACCGATGGATACGCCCGGTGTGACGCTGGTGAGGAATATCCCGATCATGGGCCATACGGGCGATAGCTGGGCGAGCCATGCCGAGATGCGCTACGAACAGGTGCGGGTACCTCAAGCCAATCTCATTGGGGCAGAGGGGGCGGGATTCCTATTGGCTCAGGAACGCCTGGGACCGGGGCGTATCCACCATTGCATGAGGTTTATCGGCATTGCCGAGCGCAGTTTTGACCTGATGTGCCGCTACGCCGTAAGTCGCGAGTTGGAAGAAGGTACCGTGCTGGGCGACAAGCAATTTATCCAGGGCTTCATTGCCGACAGTCGCGCCGAGATAGACGCCGCCCGGCTACTGGTGCTGCGTACCGCCCGCCACATTGACGAGCAAGGGGCTGCCGCTGTGCGCGACGAGGTATCTATGATCAAATTTTTTACGGCCAATATGATGCTGCGGGTCATTGACCGGGCCATACAGGTACACGGGGCCCTGGGCATGACGAGCGACATCCTGCTCTCGTACTGGTATACCCACGAGCGTGCCGCCCGCATCTACGACGGAGCGGATGAAGTTCATAAAGCCGCTTTGGCCCGGAATATTCTCAAAGGCTACGGCCTGGACGTGAAAAGAAAAAGCTAACTCTACCCGACTAATTCATGAAATATGTCCTGTACCTCGCGGCGTTGTTTGCCTCTTCTGTATTTGCTCAGCTACCCCCCAAAGTGCTGATCGTAACGGCGCATCCCGACGACGAAACTTCCTTTCCGGTAACGGTATTCAAAATCACCCACGACTTGAAAGGCAGCGTAGACCTGGCCCTGATGACCGACGCGCAGGGAGGCTTCAACGGCTCGGAGCTGGGCTCAATCTACTATGGGTACTCACTAACTGATTCGGTAATTGGCCGCGAGCGACTGCCCGCTATTCGGAAGCAGGAGCTCATGAACGCCGGACGGGTTATGGGGATTCGTAAATATTACTTTTTTGATCAAAAGGACGACCTGTATACTCTGAATGAGAAACCGTACGCGGGCGGAGCTTCGTGGGATGTGCCCTACATCCAAAAACGGCTGGATCAGATTCTGGCGCAAGAAAACTATGACTTTATTTTTGTGATGGTACCTCATGCCGGGCAGCACGGCCACCACAAAACCGCCAGTCTGATGGCGCTTCGGGCGGCCCAGCGGTACCAGGGAAGCAAAAAGCCCATCGTATTAGGTGGGGGCTGGGTGGTAAAGGGGAATGAACCGATGGCCTTTGAGCAACTCGAAGGCTATCCCGAAACCCAAATCCTGAAAGATGCTCCCCTTTTTACGTTCGATCGGTCGGCAAAATTTGGTCATCGCGACCTGCTAACCTACAAAATAGTATCCGATTGGGTCATTGCCGAGTACAAGTCACAGGGTGATTTGCAGGAAAATCTTGTTCACCGGGGTGACATCGAAACCTTCCGGTACTTTGCCATTAACCCCCGTGAGGGCATAGCCCAAGCGCAGGCCTTATTTGACGCGATCCGGGCGACGGGCTTCCCCCACTAAATTCCTCAATATCACCATGAACTTAAACACCGATACGCCAACGACCGTCCGGCCCGGCGAGGAGATAGATCTCCCGGCCCTCAACCAGTACCTGAGTACCCACGGGGGATTCGGAAAACCGGTAGCGGAGGTACGGCAGTTTCCGGGGGGCTATTCCAACCTGACGTATTTTCTCAAAGCTACCGACGGGCACGCGTATGTGCTTCGCCGGCCACCGTTCGGTGCCGAGCACATCAAAGGGGGACACGACATGGAGCGTGAGTACCGGGTGCTTGCTATGATTCAGAGCGCTGGATTTAGCAAAATCCCGGCTCCTATTCTCCTCTGCGAGGATCTGAAGGTGATGGGATGTCCATTCTACATCATGGAACGGGTGCCGGGGGTGATCCTGCGCGCCCAAACCGCGCCCAAATTGGGGCTGACTCCGGAGCAGTTGCAGGCTACCTCCCAAGCTCTGGTAGACAATCTGGCCGATCTGCACGCACTGGACATCAGCAAGACAGGACTTATTCAAATTGGGAAGCCCGAAGGCTATATTCGTCGACAAGTAGAGGGCTGGTATAAACGCTACCTGGCTGCTCAGACCGATGACCTGCCCGAGATGGAGCAGCTCTACCGTTGGCTCAGCGATACCATGCCCCCCGAAAATAGCCCCACGCTGATTCACAACGACTATAAGTACGATAACGTGGTACTCAATCCGGCCAACCTTACCAAGATTCTGGCCGTGCTGGATTGGGAAATGTGTACCGTAGGCGATCCCCTCATGGACGTTGGTACGGCACTTTCATACTGGGCCGAAGCGGGGGATGCGCCCTTTGAGCGGAGCTTCAATCTTAGCTGGTTGCCCGGCAACCTCACTCGTAGGGAGTTTGCGGATCGCTACGCGGAGAAAAGCGGCCGCGATGTGACGAACATCCTGTACTACTACGTTTTCGGATTATTTAAAAACACCGTCGTGATTCAGCAGATATACGCCCGCTGGAAAAAAGGTCTCACGCGGGATGAGCGCTTCGCCGGGTTATTGCCAGGTATCATGTCGCTATCCGGAACGGCGGCGAAGGCCGTAGAACGGGGAAAGATGTAGGGGGAGATCTCTGTGCCAACCTAAAAGCTAACCACCTACCTTAACACCTGCCAAACCCCATAGGCGCTTACCATTAAGATGGACACTATACTAATCCAGAAAAATACATCGTAGAACCGCGTAGGGACCAGCGCCTTGGGCAGCTCGCGGTAGCGATACACCCACGCTACCCACACAATGAGGAGCAGTAACACGGAGGTAGCTATCCCCCCCAGAATGACCATCATGACGGGTGCCTGGAAAAACAGAAAGAATACGCACCAGGCGAAGGGGAATATCCAGGAAAAAATGGCAATGGAGCGCCGACGCTCTTGCGGGCTGCCGAATTTCAGCCAACCCAACTGTCCGAAGGCATCGCCGTATACCCGCGCCCAACTGGCCGTGGCCGTGAAAAGGGTAGAATACAGCGCCGTAAAGGCACCCACCAGAAACAACGTTTCGGCCCAAGGACCAAGCGTTTCGGTAAAAATTCGGGATAGGACCCCTATCATCCGGTATCCCTCGGGTACCTCGCCGCTCCGGTGCAAGTACCGCTGCCCCAAGTAGATAGAACGCGGCCGTTACCACCGTATAAACGACCATAGATAGGAGAGCATCCAGATACATGACCTTGATCCAGCCTTTGGCCCGCTCGGCCCAGGCCTCGCTTCCATCGTTGGGTCCGGCGTAGGCAGCGTAGCCTTTTTCGATACACCAATAGTTGTAGTACATGATTTCATCACCACCGACGCCGGTAATGCCAAAGGCACCGAACGCTACCGCCACGGCCTCGGGAGGAAGGCGGAAACTAATGCCCTCCTGAATATCCGGCCAGCGAATAGCGAAAGGGGTACCCTGCAATAACCCAAGCGAAAGAAGCACCACCGACGAAAAAAGCACAATCATGACCAATGATCCTTTTTCGATAGGAGTATAGTAGCCCCGGTACACCAGCAAAGCCGTAGCAAGCGCCGAAAGCAACGCCCATATATTCACCGATATACCCGGAAAGGCCATGTTGAGCACAATAGCCACGCCTCCCACAATTCCTCCTACCTGCATTAGCTTCAGACCCTGCAACGAAAGCCACAGCCAAATACTCCAATGCGTACCCCGCCAGCGCGCGCCGGGTAGCCGGTTGAAATTGTACATGGTAAAAGTACCCGTATAGATGGCATTTTTACCAAATTCCAGTTGCAATGCCACCTTCACCAGGCAACTCACAATAATGACCCAAAAGGTAACAAAGCCCGCTTTGGCTCCCAGCGTTGTCGTAGCGATCAGCTCACCGGAACCCACAATAGCGGCTGACATGATAAAGCCGGGGCCCAGGTAGCGAAGTTGTCCGGATATGGATTTAGGCGGGTCTAACTGCTCGATCATGAAAGAGGATTTAGGTGCAAAAGTACCCTGCGGCTGAATATTACTGTTTTGGTAGTAAAGGCGTATTTTTTATTCCAGAAATGGCGAACAGCATAGTGCGGAATACACATCCTGTTTCTATATTTGAATCCAGGTAGCGTATACCAAGGGGAAGTAGCTCAGTTGTAGTTTGGCGGCCGATAGAGCGGCAGCTTCCCAAGCTGCAGGTTGCGACGGGGTAGCCCCTGCCATTTGAGACACGTCCTCTAGATGGTAATATTTAAGTGAATCAAAAATACGCGGAAGTAGCTCAGTTGCGGTTCGGCGGCCGATAGAGCGGCAGCTTCCCAAGCTGCAGGTTGCGACGGGGTGACCCCTGCCATTTGAGACACGTCCTCTAGATGGTAATATTTAAGTAAATCAAAAATACGCGGAAGTAGCTCAGTTGGTAGAGCGGCAGCTTCCCAAGCTGCAGGTCGCGAGTTCGAGACTCGTCTTCCGCTCCATAAATCAGCACCCTCGGAGTGCTGATTCATTTGCTGCAGAGAAGTAGCTTTTAATTGAGTGAATAATTTAAAATTTCATATTCGGCTTCACCTATCGGCCCGATAGAGAAGCAGCTTCCCAAGCTGCAGGTTGCGACGGGGTGGCCCCTGCCATTCGAGACTCGTCTTCCGCTCACGTCAATCAAAAAAAGTCAGCGCTTCCAAAACAATGGAAACGCTGACTTTTTGACCTTTAAAAAGATTGACTTTTAACAGAGTGAATGACTTGAAATTCTCTTCCCGTCAAGCATCGTTCTTCTCCTCAGGGAAGGGGCAAAGTTTTGCTTTCCTTGAAAGTTGAAAGAATAACCATAGTTTGGGTGCTGGCGACTTCCTCAATCTCATTGATTTTTTCAAGCATCAACTTCTGATACGAGCTGATGTCTTTGGAAATAACCTTAATTAAAAAATCTCCGGTTCCGGTAATGTGGTGACATTCAATGATGTCAGCAATGGAATTGACCTTCTCTACAAAAGAGTCAGTCACTGCTTTCTTGTGTCCTACCAGAGAAATCTGCACAAAGGTAGTCACGCCTAAACCCACTTTTTCGGGGTCGAGCTGTGCATGATAGCTTTTAATGATGCCGGCTTGTTCTAGTTTTTTTACGCGTTCAAGGGTAGGAGCTGGGGAAAGTCCAATTTCTTTGGAAAGCTGCGCGTTGGTGATCTTGGCGTTTGATTGAAGTATTTCTAATACTTTACGATCTATTTGATCGAGTTTTAAGGTAGAAGACATTGCTCTGCAACGGATTAAAATTTGTCTTGAAATGAATCCCGCAAAGCTAGTTAGTTTCCCGAAGATTATTGCAAATAAATAGGGGAATTTTGTATAAAAATAAAATTATCGTGGGCAAAATGAACTTTTTACCCACAATAATTAGGTTTTCTTTCGTTGCTACCTAACGTTTTATTTCAGCCTTTTGCTGATTTTGTTAAGCGAAACCGCCCTCTGACGGGTACTTTTAAAACGCGGCAGTTGATCCGCTGTGAGCGCAGCATGTTTAGTAGCCCGGCCCTGTACCCGCGCGCGCCACCGCCGCCAGGAGGTAGGCTTTAAGCTCCCGGCGCATGAGGCTGATGACTCCCTGCTCCGCTACTCCAAACTGCGCCAGAATAGCGTCGAAGGGGGTACGATCTTCCCAGGCCATTTCGATGATCCGGTTTATATCTTCGGCCGAGAGGCTGTCAACGATGTCGCTGTTATCACCCATGGCTTCAGACAGCGTAGATCTCAATTCGGCTCAGGAAATCCTGATAAGTAGCCCTTATGCCTTCCTCTATATCAATAGAATGCTTCCAACCCAGGCTATGGAGCTTGCCCACATCCATCAGCTTGCGCGGGGTTCCATCGGGCTTGTCGGTATTCCAGTGAATAGCTCCTTCGTAGCCTACTACTTCTTGAATGAGCTCGGCTAGGGCCTTAATGGTGACGTCATCGCCTACGCCTATATTGATCAGCTCGGGTTCGTTGTAGTGCTGCATCAGGAAGTAACAGGCATCGGCCAGGTCGTTGGCGTGCAGAAATTCCCGGCGGGGTGAACCCGTTCCCCAGAGCTCCACGAAAGGTTTTTCTTCCACCTTAGCCTCGTGGAATTTCCGGATCATGGCCGGCAGCACGTGGGAATTGTTAAGGTCGTAGTTGTCGTTGGGACCGTACAGATTGGTGGGCATCACCGATATAAAATTGCTGCCATACTGACTTCGGTAGGCCTCGCAAAGTTTTATGCCGGCTATTTTGGCAATGGCGTACGGTTCATTGGTGGGTTCGAGCTTCCCCGTGAGGAGGTAATCCTCGCGGAGGGGTTGCGGGGCCATTTTGGGGTAGATGCACGACGAACCCAGGAACATCAGCTTGCGTACCCCCACGCGGTGGGCGCTGTCGATGACGTTGTTCTGAATTTGGAGATTATCCAGCAAGAACTCCGCCCGGTAGATATTGTTAGCCATGATCCCACCTACCTTAGCGGCGGCCAGAAATACATAGTCGGGGCGTTCGGCCTCAAAGAAATCCAGCACAGCTACCTGATTGCGTAGATCGAGTTCGGTGGAAGTACGGGTCACAAAGTTGGTGTAGCCCTCGGCTTTCAATTTGCGAAGGATGGCCG
Organism: uncultured Cytophagales bacterium; assembly: GCA_963768025.1. GTDB lineage: Bacteria > Bacteroidota > Bacteroidia > Cytophagales > Spirosomataceae > CAVYGM01. The sequence continues at coordinate 205,832 of CAVYGM010000042.1, read as the reverse complement.
ATCCCACCATGCCCCGGTGGCCGGCAATGTAGATTTTAGCGTCTTTTTCCAAGGTATTTTAAAAAAGGTATGTCTAACTAACTTACTTTCTCCCAAACAGGTTCGGGGCAAATATACTATTCCTAACCCAAAGTAGATACTTCTGATTTTTAGGATGTATCCAATATTCAATTTGTTCGGGGTGAAGTCCTATTTCAATCAGCAAGTTGATTCACAGGGCTATTGGGTATGCAACTAAAATCCTGTACGCAAAGGATTTGCAATACGAAGCGGCCGACACCCTGCATCAGGGTTGAGGAGTAAATTGGATGCCGGCTACTTTCCAGCTTCCTCCCTGCCGCACGCACAGGGCCATAAAGCTAAGGCGATTTTGGAAATCGTACCCTTGAAGTTTCCCCCGGGCGTCCCAGGTACCTGTCACCACACCCGCATCGCCGTATATTCTACTATACATCCGTTGCACATCTCCCCGGTCAATTGTGATGGAGCCACTGCCAATAGCATCGGATAGAGTGGCGGCATCAATGAGACCTCCATCAAAGCTCACCATCGAAAAATCAATGGTAAGCAGAGCCCGCAGCGAGGGGGCATTCTCCTCCGTCAGAGCCGTGAAGAACGACTGGGTGCATTCGGTTGGATTTGTTGGAAGAAAAGTTTGCTGCGCATGTGCAACAAATGCTATGCCGATGAGTGTAAGGGATAAAAAGGCCTTTCGAAGTTTTTTCATAGGTGATACTTATGGATTGCCAAAATTAATTGGTAAAGTGCAAGAACGTTTTTCTCTCTTCTCGTTGTCACCACTTTTTTTAAATAATAGTATAGTGATTTAGTGTAGGAATCAGTATTTTAGAGGTAAAATAGACATGAAACGGCTGTGCGTATGAAAAATACTCTACGAACTATATCTGTACTGTGTATACTTTTGGCAGCCGGCGAAAGCTTTGCGCAAAGTCCGTGGCGTCTCAGCGCTTCACTTGGGCCATCGCTTTCGTACAATACCCTATCGTCCGACCGCCCTCTGCCCAGCGGCAAATTCGAAGCCCCGGATCGCCTGGGCGCGGCATTTGACTTCTCGGCCGAGCGGAGCCTGACCCCCAACCTGTCCCTTCGCATGGGGGTGCGCACCGCCAACCTTAAAGTAGGAACCCGTACCAGTTTTGTTTCCCGCGACTCCACCACGGGTGCTGTGAGCGGCTGGGGCCGTAACAACGGCTACACGCAATTTTCTCCGGCCAATCTTAACGCGGGCCTCACTTTCAATTCACGCCTGCTGTGGCGCCGCCTGATCCTGACTGCCGGCCTTGATGCCAGCTACATCGTCAACCGCTTCGATGGCTACGTGCGCGAAAATGACGATCAGAAGGTAGACGGCCACTGGCCCGGCGATGTGTACCGCTACGAGCTCGAAAGTGCCCATACCCGCAACAACGGCCTGGCCCTATCGCTCCGGACCGGTATTGACTATAAACTCAGCCAATACCGGGCTCTAACCTTCCAGCTCCTGTACAACAAAGGTTTTCGCGATCTGTTTCAAATCTCCACCAAAGAACTCGAACTCAACGGCATCGAATACCAGGCCAACGTAGTCAGCAAAGGGAGCTACCTCACCCTGCAGGTTGGCTACAAGCAAAGCCTGCGCTGGAAGCGGGCTGGCAACTACATGAGCCCCTACAACACGCCCGTAGTAGACAAACGGAGCAATCGCCCTGATTTCAAAGGCGGCTCGGCTATGGCTGGTATATCGGGCGTGGGTATTCCGTACCAAACGGGCGGTTCGTTTGCCAATGTGGCGCTGCGGGGGGGCTATTTCGTAGCGGATCGCGTGCTGTTGGGGGCCGTTGGTTTTGGGGCTTATTCTACCATTGTACCCATTGAAGCGCCGCTGCGGGGCTGGGCCGTGGGCCCTATGCTGCGGTATCATATCAGTACTACTGCTTTTTCGCCCTTTGTGGAAGCTTCCTACCTGATGGGCCAGGAAAGCGGCCAAACCTATCGCCGGGGTTGGCAGTTTGTGGCGGTCATGCCGGGCATCAGCTTCCGCCTCGCCCGCAACCTCAAAGCCGACGTAGGGGTGTACATGCTGCGCCCCACCTACCCGGTGGCCGAAAATGCGGTTATATCCCTACCGCAGCTGGGGCTACATTATTCCTGGTGATGCTACGTTGACAATCCGATCCATGAAAACATTTTCCAGATTGCTTACTTTGGGGGTATTGATTACGTGCCAGGCCTGCGCTACCCTCGACAAATCCGAAATTCGGACCCTCCACCGCGTTGCCTTTGGGGCCCTTCGACTCGCCCCCCTGGCCGAGCCCACGGAACTACGCGTGGATCTGGTGCGGCAGCAAACGTCCCGGCAGGTATCCGAAAATACGGTTACCTACCAGGATGTCCCCTACCATCCGTTGGGCTTTGATCTGGGCAATGGGCTTTTTTACGATCTGAATGGTAATCTGAGTATCAGGGTCAATTTCCTGCTGGGGGTTGAGGGTGAGCCGGTTTTCAAAATAAAAAAAGAAGATATGTCCCGGGGAAAACGGGGTATCGAGTATTACACCTTCCGTCAGGATTCACTGCTGAAAAGCTACGAGCATAAAGACCGGATTGTTCCTCTTTTGGTGCGTGACGGCGGGCCGGATAGTCTTTCATTTGGAGGGAAATTTGTCCGTGACTACGCCATAGTGCAGCGCGACTCTTCGGTGGTGTACCGGGGAAAGCACCGGGCGCGGGATATCCTCCGTCAGCAGCCGGATGGGAGCTATGCGCTGGATAAGTGGCTGTCGAGTCGGGAGTTTCAAAAAAACGAAAAGGTAGTTGAGTTGGGCAGGCATTTCAGAGTGGAACTAACCAACCACGACCGCACCATGCAGGTGTGGGGTTCGGCGCTCTTTGGCAAAAAGCTTTTGTTTACCATCGAACGAGGAACTGACAAAATCCTCGTTTACGATCAAAAAGGCGCGGGAAAAATGATAAAACTGGGAAGAGAAGAATTTGCGCTCTACCGCAACCGTACCCTGCTGGACCGGTACGCCCTGCAAACTATACGATAGGAACAACCAGGAAGCCAGCGTGCGTAGGGATAGTATGGTTTCGTACCAATTTGAAAATGGCACGTTCTTTTTGTGAAATAGCTTCTTAAAGAAACAACCATGACTAAAGCAGACTATATCCCCAACGACAAAGGCTCTTTTGTGATCGAGGAAAACGGCGAACGGGTAGCCGAAATGATCGTGGGTGTGGTAGGAGACGAAATGGCCGTGTACCACACCGCCGTGCTGGAACAAAAGCAGGGGCAGGGGCTAGCCCTCCAACTCCTGGACGCCATGGCCGACTACGCCCGCGCCCATCACCTGATGGTAGCCACCTACTGCCCCTTTGTGAAGAGCCAGTTTTCGAAACAGGAAGAGAAGTACGGCGACATCTGGAAGAAGGACAAACCCCAGCTCAAATCGCTTTGAGTTGAGGAGGTTCAGAGTTAGAAAGTAATCACAACCTACCTGTCTATACCATGAAAACCGTCCTTTGCTTCCTCTTCGCCCTCCTGTCCTTTCAAACTTTTGGCTGCATATGCATGACTGTTCCCTTAATGGACTACTATGGGCACTCAGCGTTTATAGCTACTGTAAAAGTTACAGAGGTCACCCTGGATCGCGAACATGGTACTCTGGAAGGCGACTATCATTCTTTGAAAGTTGAGATAATACAGCTATACAGGGGAAAGGCAGTCCCTTCTATAAGGGTGAATATGGCATCTAATAGTTCGTGCGCATTTGAGGTACCAAAGGGCTCTACCTGGCTCATCTTTGCGTCTATGGGAGATAATGATGTCCCTGTTTTTGGAGCTTGCTCGGGTAGTCTACAGATCGACCGCGACCTTGAAGATGCCAGGTACCCCAGGGCGGCAGCGAATTATAAAAAGAAAATAGAGTTGAAACAAGAGGTGCTTTCTTATCTGAAAAATAATGAATTAGAAAGGGTTAATCCCTACAATCTGACTCTGTTTGGTATTGGTATCGAACTACATAAAACCACTGCTTTTAGAGGGTTTGATAATCAGAATAGATTTGCAGTGTACGAACTGGATGTCAACGAAGATTTATCCATTGACAAAATAACGGCACTCCAATCCTTCGATAATCCAAAACTTGCACAACTTTTCTCGGAACAACTACGCAAAAATGCCCGCGTCAACAATACGTTCCGTAAGAGTATCCCTACCAAAACAAAACTAATCGTGTTCTACTACTACTATCCGGCAGTGGGGAATGACCAAAGCTTTGTGAGCCGGTATGATCTGTAATTACACGCTGTGCCCGGAGATTTCGACGTCTGCTACGGGTAATGCGCCTTTTTTACAGTCATACAGGGTAGCGAACGAAACAACTACCCCATACAAAGCCCCATGGTGAAGCTTCCAAAGTACCTTCCTCAGATTCTCATCCTGATCGCTGCATTGAGCCTTGCCTCGTGCAGCATGACTTCAACTAATACAAATTCAGGTAGTACAATAGCTGATAAAAGCGACCCGTGGAGCCAGGTACCCGCCATTTTAAAACAAATAAAACGTCCCGTTTTTCGGAACAAAGACTACCCCATCACCAGCTACGGAGCCGTAGCCGACGGAAAAACCGACTGCACCGAAGCCATTCGCAAGGCCATTGAAGCCTGTAACCAGGAAGGCGGCGGCCGGGTGGTGGTACCCGAGGGAAAATTTTTGACGGGAGCCATTCACCTGAAAAGCAACGTCAACCTGCACGTGAGCAAGGGGGCTATCCTTGCCTTCTCCACCCGCCCCGACGACTACCTGCCGATGGTCTATACCCGCTGGGAGGGGGTGGAACTGATGGGCTATTCGCCGTTGATCTACGCTTTTGAACAAAAAAACATCGCCATCACCGGCGAAGGTACCCTGGACGGGCAGGCCAATGAAACCAACTGGTGGCCCTGGAAGGGACAGCCCCACTACGGCTTTAAGGCCGGTACACCGAGCCAGCTGGACAAGGACAAGCGCGCGGCCCTGTTCGACATGGCCGAGAAGGGGGTACCCGTTCAGGACCGGAAATTTGGCAACGGCTCCTATCTGCGGCCGCAATTTGTGCAGCCATATCGCTGCGAAAATGTGCTGATCGAAGGCGTTACTCTCATCAACTCGCCGATGTGGCTACTGAACCCAGTGCTATGTACCAACGTCACGATCAATAAAGTAACCCTGACCAGCAATGGCCCCAACAACGACGGCTGCGACCCTGAATCCTGCAAGAATGTACTGATCGAGAATTGCTATTTTAATACCGGCGACGACTGCATTGCCATCAAGTCGGGCCGTAACGCCGACGGGCGGCGTATCAATGTACCGAGCGAAAACATCATTATCCGCAACTGCACCATGGCCAACGGCCACGGCGGGGTAGTGCTGGGTAGTGAGATTTCGGGCGGCGTCAGAAATGTGTTTGCCCACGACTGTAAAATGAGCAGCCCCGAGCTGGAACGCGCCCTGCGCATCAAGACCAACACGGCCAGGGGCGGCGTGGTAGAGAATGTGTACCTGAAAGATATAGAAGTGGGGCAGGTGAAGGAGCAAACCATCATCGCCACCATGGTCTACGAAGATACAGGTACGCATATGCCCACCATCCGGAATATAGAGGTACGCAACATGACCGTGGAGCAAGGCGGCAAAACGGGCATTCTGCTGGAAGGCTACCCGGAATCGCCCGTGCAGAATATCCGCCTCATCAACGTGACAATCAAGGGTGTAAAAACTCCCTATACGTTCAAAAACGCGAAGGGTATTCAGGCAACCAATGTAACCATCAACGGAAAGAAGTTGGAGCTTGGACAGGAATAGGGCTGATGTCCGACCAAAAACGAAAGACCAGAGCTTCGGTTTACCGCGGCTCTGGTCTTTCTTCTGGGATACACTACCGGCTATTGCTCCGCTTCCACGGGTGTTTCAGAAAGCATGGACTTAATGATCTGGAGCGGCACCACCACCCAATCGGGGCGTTCGTCTAGCTCGTGGTTTAGGTCAAAAATAGCTTTTTCCAACAGATAGGTTTGCAGCAAAACACTCAGATCCTGTTCGTTGTCGGGAATAAAAGCGCTGCCTTTGACCGTATCAAGATACGACTGCATAAATAGTCCGGACACGTACTGAATCCACATTTCGGCAAAGGGCGTCAGTTTGGAAATATCCTCGTTCCGAATCTGGTTGTTGAGCAGCAGCCCCGCGTAGGCAGCATAATTGAACGAATGGATCATACCCGCCACGTCGCGCAGGGGAGAGCGTTTGAGTCGGCGCTCGCTGAAACTCCGTGTGGGGTTCCCGCCAAAATCACAGATGGCCAGGTCTTTTCCCGTAAACAATACGTGATTTAGGTCGTAATTGCCATGAATCCGGATTTTGACCACATCCATTTTCTTGGCATAAATCCGTTTGAGCAGTGTAAGGACCTCAGTTTTGCGGGCCAGAATGTCCTTCACCTCTTTCCGAACCCCCTCGGGTAATTCTTTCAGATTCTGCGCTTGGTTTTGGTAGGTGGCGCGTACCAGCGACTGTAGTCCCGAGTAGAGCGACCGCTGGTAGTGCAGCGAAAAGCCCTCCGGCGCAAACTCCGCACCTCCTCCGGCAGCCAAAGCCGTATGCAACTCACCGGTACGAACGCCGAGCAGGCGTACCGCTTCCACAATGGGCCCTCCCAGCAAATCCTTATAGTCAGCGGGAATAGCCTCGTAAGCGATAGGAGTGAAAATGTCGCCTCGGGACGTGTACGCCGGGCGCTTATCCGCTTCCAGCGCCAGAATCCGCTCGTAGTAATTGTTCATGCGTTCCATCATGAAGCTCCATCCTTCGCCATGGCTTTCCACGGTTTTCTGCAAGAGTCCCAGCGTATATACCTCCTTGCCGATTTTCCATTCCACAGTACCGGTATAGGGGAGCATCTGCGCAAAATGAGCCTTCTCGGTTAGCATTCGGGTTATTTCGGTATCCGGATTCGTCGTTTTCTCTACTCTCCGGTATAGCTTGAGCGCGTAGCTGTTGTCATAGGTAATGATCGTTTCGTGCCCGTTGGCGTGCATTCTGGTTTTCATCTCCTCGGGCGTAGGCAGGTCTTTTGCCTTGTGCGTATGAAAAGCCAGGCTACCGCCGGCTACCTTCACTGTGGCATTTTTTCGTAGGCCCCCCAGCATCATTCGGTGGAACTCAACGGTATAGTAGGCGTCAACCAGCAGGCCTTCGTCCTCTCCAATTTTCAAACTGGCGATAACAGCGGGAGGGCAATTTTCAGAAATTTTCCGGGAAGTTTCTTCTTTTACAAAGGCCAGTGGAAGCTGGTAATGTTCGGGCAGGCCGCTTTCGTACTGAACTTCCAGCAGCAGCATCAGGGCTTTTCTGTCGCCCAAATCCACCTCTGTGTGTTCCATCACCTCCATGCTCACCACCGTGCGGTCCTTGCCGATAAACCAACTTACGCTGGCGAGGTACTTATTCAAAATTCGATTTTCCAGAGTTTTGATCGAACTTTTGCTTCCGATAGCCTCCCAGCTTGTGAGGCTAAACGAAGGCAGGTTATAGCCGTCGCTTACCTCGGGGTGTGCTTTTTCCAGCACGAACCATTGGTAGCCGTGCGAGCCCAGAGTAAAGAAATAGGGGCTGTCCTCCCGGATGGCCGGAAAGCGGTTTTTGCTGAAAACATCCACGGGCATGTAGCCTTTGTACTCGTCCAGATCCAACTCGGCGGGTTGGGTATAGCGCGACAAATTCACTAACACCAGAATCGTCTCGTCCTCATAGCTACGGGTAAAGGCCAGGATTTTAGGATTGCTTACGGGAATAAACCGCATGTCGCCCCGGCTGAATGCCTTGTATTTCTTGCGCATGGTGATCATCCGCTTCATAAACCACAGCAACGACGACGTATTGCGGCGCTGGGTTTCGACGTTCACCGACTCGTAATGGTACTCAGGGTCCAGGATCACGGGCAGGTACAGCCGCTGCGGGTTGGTTTCCGAAAACCCGGCGTTGCGGTCGGGCGACCACTGCATGGGGGTACGCACACCGTCGCGGTCGCCGAGGTAAAAATTATCGCCCATGCCAATCTCGTCGCCGTAGTAGATCACCGGCGTGCCGTTGAGCGAAAACAGCAGACAATTCATCAGCTCGATCTTCCGGCGGTTGTTGTCCATGAGCGGAGCCAGCCGGTGGCGGATCCCCAGGTTGATGCGCGCCTTTGGATCTTTGGCGTAGGCCTTGTACATGTAGTCTCGCTCTTCATCGGTCACCATTTCGAGGGTCAGCTCGTCATGATTTCTGAGGAACATAGCCCACTGGCAGGTGTCGGGGATGTCGGGCGTTTGGTCAAATATATCGGTGATAGGGTACCGGTCTTCCATTTGCAAAGCCATGAACATGCGAGGCATGACCGGGAAGTGGTAGTTCATGTGGCACTCGTCGCCGTTGCCAAAATACGAGGCCGAATCTTCGGGCCACATGTTAGCCTCGGCGAGGAGCACGGTACCAGGGTACTTATCGTCGACTCTCTTCCTTATTTTTTTGAGAAAGGCGTGGGTTTCGGGTAAGTTTTCTCCGTTGGTGCCCTCGCGCTCAAACAGGTACGGCACGGCATCGAGCCGGAAGCCGTCTACCCCCATGTCGCACCAAAATTCCAGAATAGTAAAAATTTCTTCCTGTACGAGCGGACTGTCATAATTCAGATCGGGCTGATGGTGGAAAAACCGGTGCCAGTAGTACTGCTGTGCCACGGGGTCCCAGGTCCAGTTGGAGGTTTCGAAATCCTGAAAAATAATCCGAACATCTTTATACTGCGTGGAGTCGTCCGTCCAGACGTAAAACTCCCGCTCGGGCGAGCCCTTCGGTGCTCGCCGGGCCCGCTGAAACCAGGGGTGCTGGTCGGAGGTATGGTTAATAACCAGTTCAATGATGACCTTCAGATTCCGCTTGTGGGCTTCGTCCATAAAAGCCTTCAACTGGTCAATATCGCCGTAGGAGGGATTGATGGTGTAGTAGTCGGCGATGTCGTAGCCGTCGTCGCGGAGTGGCGACGGATAAAAAGGAAGCAGCCAAATGGCCGTCACACCCAGGTCTTCCAGGTAATCGAGCCGTTCCATGATGCCCTGGAAATCGCCAATGCCATCGCCATTGCCATCCCGGAAAGCTTTTATGTGTAGTTCGTAGATAACAGCATCCTTATACCAGTGCAGGTTATCGTCCAGTGCAGTGTTTTTTGGGATCATAATTTGAGAGAGAAATTTTGTTTTAAATCCTGCGAAAAAGCTGTGCCAACTCCGCAGAAAATAGAGGTGGAAAGGAAAACTTGGAAGAAATCCGAATCAACAAGATACTAAAAAAACGGGAATAACGGGCTATTATCCACAAAATTGTCGGTAACTCTCACGACCAGCGCTTATCTTTGCCAGATTCGATTCTCATTGTAAATAGCGCCCCTTTCATCCCGGCAGTCGCTTCGGTATGCCGCGAATGCTCGGCTTTGTTTTTAGGAACAAAACCGTACCAGATTTTTATTTCCTGCCTATTTACAAAAAGAAAAAATGAGAAAACACCCAAAAATTGCCGTCATCGGCGGTACCGGCAAGGCCGGACGATACCTCGTCAAAGAATTGCTCAATCAAGGCTATTCCATCCGATTACTCCTGAGAAATCCTGAAAAGTACCCCTATGTACCGGACTCCGTGGAGGTGGTGGCCGGTGACGCCCGTTCCTATACCACCATAAAGAAACTAGTTGAGGGATGCGGAGCGGTTATAAGTACCCTGGGGCAGCCGGTAGGCGAGCCAACCATTTTTAGTGAAGCCACTACCCACGTGCTGCGAGTCATGGAAGAAGAAAAGGTGCGGCGGTACATTCAGCTTACGGGGCTTCATGTGGCTACCCCCGAAGATTGCGCAAGCCCCTGGGTAGTGGCCGCTACCACCTGGATGCAGGAACACTACCCCTTTACCACTGCCGACAAGCAAGTGGAATATCAGCTCCTGGCGCAAAGCACCGTAGATTGGACGCTCGTGAGGCTCCCCATGATTCTGCTAACCGACGACCTGCCAGCGAGCAAGGTGAGCCTGCACGACTGCCCCAGCAAAGAAATAAGTGCCGCTTCCCTCGCTCGTTTTCTGGTGCAGGAGCTTTCGGCGGGAGCTTATATCCGCAAGGCACCTTTTGTTGCTAATAGTTTATGATACGAATGGCGGGCTTTCTGAGCCCGCCATTCGTATTTAGAATACTATTTCCAGCTCTTTGCGGCGGGCAATTTCCTGATAGATACCATCCCACAGCGCAAGGCGCTTTTGGAGGCACTGAACCACGGCTACTTCGGCTTCCTGCCAGTAGTGGGTGTTTTCGCCACATAGGGTAGCGGTCATTTGCAGCGCCAATTGGCTGTGGTGATCGCCATCTACCTCAATATGCCGTTCGAGGTAGTATTTAAAAGTCGTGATGCTATCGGGAAAGGCCTGGTGCATGTCATTCACAATCGAAATAAACATGCCTGGGATGAGATCTTCGCGGCCAAAGGTAAAAATAGCGGCCTGTAAATATTCTTTTCCACTCCCGATCACGTCAAAGGTATACGCCACAAAATCGGATGCGGCCTTTGGCGCGTCGGAAACGTTCAGAGCGTGCGGCAAGTCTCCGCTGTGTTGTAGGGCGTTGATGAATTTTTCAATGGGTTCTGTATTGGCCCCGCATTGCCGCATGGCATCCAGGTACAGCTCAAAATGACTCGTCCGGTTCCCCCGTTCATCAACATCGGATTCTTCGCCAATTACTATTTCATTGATCAGGTAGCGGGTATCGGCTGAGCCCTTGGGAAACCAGGGGACCGACGTGCACGTCAGGTTGTTTTGTAAAGCTTTCAGCAGCGACATGAAGTCCCATACGGCGTACACGTGGTGTTCCATGAATAGCCGCAGATCCTCTACATCTCTAATGACGGAGTATACTTTATGGTTTATGATCTGCTGCCGGAGGGGTTCAATCCGCTGCCTGATGGTTTCAAGTGATTCGTTCATGTATTCAGTTTTTGATGAATACAGGTAACGCCCTGACGAAGGGGGAGGTTTGGTAGTCAGGCATTTTTTTACAAAAATCCTTTCTTCATCCGCGGGTATTGTTCCTCAGTTTTGCTCTTCGGAGAGCACTTGCACCGGAGCCAGCCAACGGTCCCACTGGCGGGTAGCACGGGCGTCGTCCAGCACGTTCAGTTGCACATTCCCGTTGCTGAAGGTCGTCATTTGGAGGCCCACAAACGCCAGCATTTCGTTCAGGCGGGCTTCCAGGGGCGTAGCGCTCTCGATGCACTCGGCCCAGTACCAGTCCAGCTTGTCTCCGGCTATTTCTTCTACTATCCGCTTGTAATCGTCGTAGGTATAACCAATATAGGGCTTGCCAAACTCCTGCCACATCCGACGCATGACATCATCGAGCGAGCGGGCGTGATCGGATTTCCTACGCAGGTACAAGTCCAGAATCAGCGCCACCAGCGCTCCCTTATGGTACACCGATACCTTCCGCTGTGGAATGCCCTTTTCGTAGCCATCGAGCCACAAATCCCAGGAAGACTCCAACAGCGACTGCGTGGCCCGGCCGCTGCCTTCAAAGTGTCGCTTCATGTATACCTGCAATTCTTTCACGTACAGGGCGTCGTCAAATACCCCTGCCCGCCTCAGAAACAGATCCCCATAGTAGGTAGTGCAGCCTTCGGCCACAAAACAGGTAGTAAAATAGTTCTCTTTGGTAAAATCGTACGGAAGCAACTCCGTCGGCCTGATCCTGATGATGTTCCAGGCATGAAACAATTCGTGTGAACTCACGCCCAGCAGATCGGTGTAGAGGCCTTCCCCCTCGTCGTCGGGCCCCAGCACAATCATGGTAGAGGTTCGATGCTCCACCCCGTGGTAAAAAGCAGTGGGCAAAATGAGGTTAATAAAATGAAACTCCGCTTCGGGAAACTCATGCATGGTGGCGATCTGCTCGCGCGAAAAGCGGGCAAAATCGGTCCGGATCCTCTTCCAGTTGGGATGCAGGTTTCCGTGCATCCACACATGAAAGAGCACGCCCTCTTCTTCGTAGGTTTCGTGGTGCAGGGTGGCTGAGGCCAACAAGGGGCTATCCACCAGCTCGTAATAGTCAGCCGCTTGCAGGGTTTTGGGATTTTCGGTGGCTTTCATGCCGCACGCAATCCGAAACGTGTCGGGCAGGGCAAGTTCCACCAGGCAGGGGTTGTTGAGCGCCCCCTCCGCGTAGAGCGCGAAATTGATAAAGTTTAGGTACCAGAGCTCTTCGTCCACGTAGCTACTGCCGGCGTTCTGGATGGTCGCGTAAAAATTATAGCTGACCGAAAGGCTTTTTTCGTCATTCCCCGCAATCTGCCACCGATCTTTGGTAACTTTACGAACAGGGATACTGGCTCCCGATTCCCCCCGGACTTCTAATTTTTGAATATTTTTGGCAAAATTCTGAATTTCATAACGTCCCGGACGCCAGGCGGGTAATTGGAGTTCAATGGGTTGATCACCGTTCGTGGGGAAGGTATACGTAATCTCTATAAAGTGGGTGTCGGGCTCAGGGACTGCTATACGATAATGCATGGAGAGTGGGGTAATGTTCAGAATAAAGGGCTAGTACGCATCGTTACTACTGATCAGTAAAAATAATAATCGTTTTGATATGAAAATCCGTATTTCTATCCTATTTGCGTTTTTTGCTTTGCAGGGACTGTACTCGACTGCACTCGCCCAAAACGAAGAATACTATAAACCCGACAGCCTTCGCAAAAAAAACTCCCGGCAGAGCACGATTATCCTTCCTGCCGAAGAGGACAAAAAAGTAGTAGAGGAGCCCAAATCCAACGCCCCGGTTCCGATCCTGGATCGTCTGCGGCTGGGCGGAAGCTTTGGTCTGGGGTTTGGTACGGTTACCAACGTCAACCTGTCGCCGATGGTAGGGCTCAACCTTACCGATAAACTCGTCGGTGGGGTAGGGGTTACCTACATGTGGTTTAATTCCCGGCGTTTTAATGTCAATAGTAGCTACTACGGAGGACGGTCGTTTTTGATGTACTCGCTCTTGCCGATGGTCACCTTACAGGCCGAGTACGAAGGCCTGAATGTTCAGTATTACGACAACGTGGATCGCCGCTACGTACGAAAATGGATCGGCTCGCCCATGATCGGAGGAGCCTACACGCAGTCACTGGGTGGGCGTTTTACGCGCGGAGTCCACATGACACTCCTCTACAACCTCAACTATCAAAACCAGCTCAATCCGTTCACCGGACAGAACATCTCGCCGTATTCCAGCCCCTTTGTGTTTCGGGTTACGTTTTTATAGAGTTAGGAATCGTCTTAAACACATGCAAGAGCCAATTGTATAGGCCATATGCTTAAAAATCCCCCCGGTGCATTTGATTATGCATCAACCGGGGGGATTTTATTTTATAAAAGACTCTTCTTGTTTATTGATTCTCTACCTATTAGTAGGCACGTACCAGTTTTCCTTCGTGAAAATTCACATAGGCTTTGTTTACTACTTTATTTCCTCCCGGCGTGGGGTAGTTGCCGGTAAAGTACCAGTCGCCAGTGTGGTTGGGACAAGCTTTGTGCAGGTTATCTACGGTTTGGAAAATCACCGACACATCGGCCTTCAAATCCTCCGGGCGAATGATTTCAGCAATTTTTTGGGAAACCTCATCGTCCGTGAAAAGATCGTACAGCGACTTTGCAAAATTAGTGGCATACCCGTTGCGCGAAGCCAGGTTGGCCACACATTGGGTGTACACTTCTTCGCGCAGGTAACCAAGCCCTCTTTCTTCCAGCAGCTCCACCATGGCCCGGAAGGCCACGAAGTCTTTCATCTTGGACATGTCGATGCCGTAGCAGTCAGGGAACCTGATCTGCGGAGCTGACGACACAATCACGATTTTCTTGGGCCCCAGGCCATCCAGCATTTTCAGAATGCTTTTTTCCAGCGTGGTACCCCGTACGATAGAGTCGTCGATGACCACCACGGTATCTATGCCCTTGCGCACCACTTCAAATGTGGTGTCGTATACGCTGGATACCATGTCGTCGCGGAGGTTGTCGGCCGTAATGAAGGTGCGGGACTTAACATCCTTGGTCACGAGTTTTTCGATTCGGGGACGGAAAGAAAGCACCCGGTCCAGTTCCTCTTCAAACAGGATCCCCTCCATGATGGCGCGCTTGCGCTTCTTGGCCAGGTACTCCTCCAAGCCCTCGATCATACCGAAAAACGAGGTTTCGGCGGTATTCGGAATGTACGAGAAAATGGTGTTTTCGAGGTCGAAGTCAATCTCTTTGAGAATCTGCGGAATCAGTAACTTGCCCAATTGCTTGCGCTCGTTGTAAATATCGGGATCGGTACCCCGCGAAAAGTAGATCCGCTCAAAGCTGCACGAACGCTTGGGAAGCTGGGGTAGGATGGACATCTCGTGGTATTCGCCTTCCTTATTGATGATGAGGGCACTACCGGGAGTGACTTCCTGAATCTGATTGTACTCTACGTCAAAAGCCGCTTTGATGGCCTGCTTTTCGGAAGCTACCACCACCACCTCGTCATCGGCGTAGTAGTAGGCCGGACGAATACCCGCCGGGTCGCGCATCACAAACGCCGCCCCGTGGCCCGTAAGCCCGCACATGGCGTAGCCGCCGTCAAAGTCGCGGCAGGAGCGTTCCAGGACGCGCTGTAAGTCAATGTTTTCTTCTATAATATCCGACAGAACGGGATTTTCCCAAATACCCTTAAAGCGGTCAAATACGCGTTGGTTTTCCTCGTCGAGAAAATGGCCGATTTTTTCCATAACGGTCACGGTGTCCACTTTCTCTTTGGGATGCTGGCCCAGCGATACGAGCTTTCCAAACAGCTCATCCACGTTGGTCATGTTGAAGTTGCCGGCCATCACCAGGTTGCGGCTGCGCCAGTTGCTCTGCCGAAGCATCGGGTGGCAGTTTTCCACCTCGTTGGAGCCGTGGGTGCCGTAGCGAAGGTGTCCCAGCCACAATTCGCCCGTAAAAGCCAGGTTTTCCTGCAGCCATTTGGCGTCGTAGGTTCTGTCTTTGTGGTCTTTGAGGCCTTTGCGAAACTTTTTGTGAATTTTCTGAAAAATATCCGCCACCGGTTGGGGTTCCACGGATCGGTACCGGCTAATGTAACGCTTGCCGGCGGGCACCTCAATTTTGATATTGGCTACTCCGGCTCCGTCTTGTCCTCTATTTACTTGCTTTTGCATCATCACCGACAGCTTATGTACGGCGTATAGAGGTGTTTCGTACTTATCGATAAAGTGCTGATAAGGTTTACGCAGACGGATGAGGGCTATACCGCACTCATGCTTGATGGCGTCGCTCATGAGAAGATGAAAGTGTTATAAATTAAAATTGATAGTCAGCTTGTTGCAAAACTTTCTGTGCTATTTGACACTTCCTAAACTATTCCGAATTCTATTTAGTTCGAAAAAGAATACTCAAAGGTACTAATTCATTTGGGGAGTGTCCAGAAACAACCTTCAAAATATTTTCGTAAAAAATGGTACCAGACTACCGCCAAAGTACCCCTTTGGAAAACGATTTCATGAGGGTTTCAGTATTTTCCAATTTTTCAAAAACTAATTTTAAAAATGGCAGAAGAATGTACGGATGCCTCTTGCTGGCTACTCGTAAGCTCTTTTTTCGGGTAGTTTAGGCCGCTGGCCGCAGGCCAGGGCTTGTCGGAAATAAAACCTCCTGGTACTTTCTGCTGTTATTCAAGTATTTTCGGATTTCATTACCCTCATTTACCCAGCCAAGACGTTTAGAAATAGAACCTACCGAAAGCCGCCATGCGAAAACTTTACCCGTCCTACCTATGTATAGTGCTGATGCTGGCATTTGGGTACACCTATGCACAGGCACCCGTGCAGTCGTCTCTACTTTGGAAAATAGAGGGGAATAATATACCCAAACCCTCGTATCTATACGGTACTATTCACCTGATCTGCCCTGCGGACTTTGTGCTGAGCGATACCCTCAAAGCCAGTCTGAAACAAACCCAGCAACTTACACTCGAATTGGACATGGATGACCCGGGAATGATGATGTCCATGGCCAGGGGCATGATGATGCAGAATAACAAGCAGCTGAAAGAACTGGTGAGCGCTCCCGACTACGCTCGCTTAACCGCCTACTTCAAAGATTCCGTCGGGATGAACATCGGCCCTTTCGAACGCGCCAAGCCGTTTATGCTCATGAGCATCCTGCTCAGCCAAGTGCTTAGCTGTCAGCCTCAATCGTACGAACTTGCACTAATGAACCTGGCCAAACAGCAGCAGGCCGAGGTACTGGGGCTAGAAACGGTGGAGGAGCAGCTGGCGGTGTTTGACTCCATTCCCTACGCCGAGCAGGCCAAAATGGTAGTTAATCTGATGGATAGCCTGCCGGAGGCCCGACGCGAATTCGGAACGATGATAGCGCTGTACAAACAGCAAAATTTACAGGGACTCTACGCTATGACGCTGAAAAGTGAGTTCGATCTGGAAAATCAACAGGAAGTACTGCTCTACGAACGCAACCGGAAGTGGATACCGATTATTCAAAAACAAATTGCCGACAAACCCACCTTCATTGCCGTCGGTGCGGCGCATTTGGCCGGTGAGAAGGGAGTGATCGCCCTTTTGCGGAAGCAGGGGTATACGCTTTCGCCTATCTTTTGAGAAAATAATCGCTCAGGCGCGAAAGCAGAATCCGCGTAGGTACCTACCTGTACAAACAGCTTCTAAAAGTGAAGGATAACCAAGTACCCACTAGGGCGACATCTCGCTGATCCACTGCATCAGGAACTCCGGCTTGAAGAACAGCAACAGAATCGCTGCCAGCAGAATACCCGATATTACCCGGCCCCAAACCATGTAGATGGGCGTGGCTGGTGTGGTGGCGGTATTTTTGAAAAAAAGCAGGTACGGCAACCGAAGGTAATACGCCAGCGAAATGGCCGCGTTGACAATTCCCCCGATCAGCAACCAAAGTATCCAGGATTGCCCTGCCTGTTGGTAGCTGTCCCACAAGGCCGAAAAAATGAGCCATTTGGCCGTGAAACCCACCGTAGGCGGCAGGCCGGCTAAGGCCACCATCACTACCGTCAGAATCACAGAAACCCAGGGATGTTTTTTGCCCAATCCGGCGTAGTCGGAGAGCAGCGTTTCTGAGCGGGGGTGTAGGAGATCTACCAGCAGGAAAGCGGCCATATTGAGCAGGAGGTAGGCGGCTGTATAAAACGCAGCTCCTTCAAAACCCAGCTTATTGAACGCCACCACGCCCACGATCAGGTACCCTGCCTGCGCTATGGAAGAGTACGCCAGCAGGCGACGGGCGTTCTGTTGCCAAAGGGCCGTGACGTTCCCCACGGTAATGCTCACCAGCGCTATGCCCCCAAGTAAAGGTAACAACTCGGCGGGCCAGGCGCTCGCCACCCGCATCAGCACCAGCAGAACGGCAGCTTTGGGAGCAACCGATAGAAACGACACGATGGGTGTAGGGGAGGCTTCGTACACGTCGGGCGTCCATACGTGGAAAGGCACCAGGGAAAATTTGAAGAGCAATCCGCCCAGTGTCATGAGCATGGCCACGTTCAGGACCAGGGGTGAATTAGCGGCCAGGGCCTGCTGCAGGGCCGGATCGGTAAGGCTGAGGGTACCCGTAAGGCCGTACATGAGCGAAATGCCGTAGAGCATGATAGCCGAGCTGATGGCACCGAAGAGCAGGTATTTAAGACCACCTTCGGCGGCTTTTTTGGAAGGAGACAGCGCCACCAGCAGGTATGAACTAATGGAAAGTACCTCCAGCGCAAGGTAGACGATGAGCCAGTGGGTAGCCATGGTGAGCAGCAGCATGCCCAGCACCGCCGCGATGAGCAGCGCGCCCAATTCAGCGGGGAATTGGTACCGGAGCAGCCGAATATGCAGCCAGGTGAAAAGCCAGGCGATGATGACGATGACTTTGAAAAACACGGCCTTCCCATCCAAAAACAGCATCGGCTGAAAACGGAAAGAGGGGCTTTGGTCCCATTGGCCCAGTACAAAACCCAACGTCAGCAGGGCGGCGGCACCGGTAAGTATAAAAAGCCACCGGTCTGTGTTGGTACCCGCTTTGTAGCGGAGCAGCAGGAGCTCTGCCAGAAGAAAAACCAATAAAAAGGCAGCCAGAAACAACTCGGGGAAAATTCCGGTTAAGCTTTGGCTGATGTGATGGAGTTGTTCGTTCAGTTGCAAACCAGTGGAACAGTTTTTTTAACAAAAGTACGCAAAGATGACAGGTTCACGCATACATCTATCAGATTCGTGCGTACAGTAGTTGTGACCAAGACGATACCTTACCCCTATTAATTACCTTACATTATGAAAAAGACCATAGCTAGTTTGCTAGTTGCCGTCTGGGCTGATGACCTCCGCCCAGGCGCAATTCATGTATGACATCAACGGGCGCGTTGTGAGCGAAATTCAATATACCGACGTAGAAGGAACCCCCTATCTGGTCGAAGATTGGTACACCGGCTCGGTGACGATGGCCAATGGGGGGAAGGTGGTGGATGGTATCAAAATGCGGTACGATGCCTACAAAGATGAAGTGGAATACGAAAAAGATGGAAAAATGTACCGGCTGGGCCCGGAGATCAGCGGCTTCGCCATCCCTACGGGCAAGGATCTGTTTATCTTTCGAAATGGGTTTCCGGTCGCCGGGAATCAAAACCAGAAGAGCTTTTACCGGGTGCTCCACGATGGCAACACCAAGCTGCTCAAACGCTACGAAATGAGGATGCGGGAAGAAAGACCCTACAACTCGGCTACCACGATCAAGAGCTTCGATATGGGCAACGAGCTGTATGTGCTTAAGAACGGCCGGATGTACCCCATGAAGAAAAACGCCAGAAAGGATCTTCTGCACATCCTGAATGACGAAAAAAACCTGATGCAATACGTGATCAAGGAAGAGCAATTAAACTTTGAAACCGAAAACGATATTGTAAAATTGCTGGAAGAATACGATGCTTACAAGGCAGGTCGTAAAAGTAAAACCTGATTCAGCGGCCGAGATCTATTGCTCGGGCTGGTCGGTAAACATGTAGCCCACGCCTTTCAGGGTTCTGATCAGGCCGTCGCCTAGTTTTTCGCGCAGCTTGCGGATGTGTACGTCCACGGTTCGTTCCAGTACGTAGATGTCCGCGCCCCATATTTTGTGGAGCAGTTCCTCCCGGCTGAATACTTTGTTGGGACTGCTGGCTAGAAAAAACAGCAGTTCGAATTCCTTTTTTGGCAGAATAATGGATTTTTCATCCTGCTTAACCGAATAGTTTTTTCGGTCAATGGACAGGCCGGCAATGTCGAGTTCTTCGCCCGTATCGGATTTTTGCGCTTCCCGCCGAAATAGCGCATTAATGCGACTCATCAGCGCCCTGGGTTTGATGGGCTTGGTAATGTAATCGTCCGCTCCTATTTCAAAGGCCGCTATTTCTGAGTACTCCTCCGACCGGGCCGTAAGGAACAGGATGTAGGTATCCCGCAACTCACTGTCGTTGCGGATCATGCGGGCGGTTTCGATGCCATCTAGTTGAGGCATCATGATGTCCAGCACGATAAGATCGGGGCGCATTTCCCGGGCTATTTCCAGCCCTTTTTTTCCGTCGGGAGCTGTTCTTACCTCGTAGCCTTCCTTTTGAAGGTTATATTCAAGCAATTCAACAATATCCGGATCATCATCAACCACGAGTATTTTTTGGACTACCTGGGTTGCTTTTGCGGCGCACATGGAGTGAGTGTTAGTTGGGTTATTTCAAAGTCGAAATTAGCGGATGTGTAGGTCTGATTATTAATCAAAAGACAATAATAACATAAATTTAACATCATCCGACCGGCTAATGGCTATTGACAGATCGCGGCCAGCTCTTCATAAGGCTTTGTGAAACAGTAGCTTGTTGGCTTTTTTGTCAAAATGAAGCTGTAAGTACCTACCCATAATGAAAGTATGGAGTTGACTACAATCAGATACATGCGAAGCTGCCAGCTAACAGCTACCTACTTATGCTTGACCAGATACAGGCCCCGCTGTTCGTTCGAGAGGATCAAATCGGTATCATTCACGAATACGAGCGCTTCTTCCTGCCCTTTCCCAATCTTGATACAATCTTTGGGATGATCAAAGTTTATCTTTCCGTTTTCAATTCCGAACAAAAGGATTTTTCCGTACGTCAGCAGCGCAAAAGTGGTCCCGGAGGGGTTAACGTCAGCGGCGGTAACGGGACTATTGATGAATATACTGTCTTTTACCGGGATCGTGTAGTCGCCGGGACGGGCTGGAAGCCCGTATAGTTTTACCAGCAAGTCCTTCTTTCCCCGATTTTTCGAGAAAAGATAAAGTGTGTCTTTATAGTAAAAAAAAGCCTCACAATCGAAGTTAAAAGCACTTGACGGGGGCGGAAGGGCCGTTTGATCGGCGTAGCGAAACGTAATGGGAGGGAGGCTCTTCTGCGTCGGGGATAAGGGGTAGATCGTCAGATCCTGCCGGTTGTTGCCGTTGTTTCCCATGTCCCCTATGTAGAGAGTACCGTCAGGACTTTGGGCCAGGTCTTCCCAGTCCGTATTTTGGGCGTTGGGTACAATCAGCGTGGAGAGCAGATTCCCCTCGTAATCAATTTCGAAGAGTTCGGGTCGGCCTCCGCTGTCGTTGTGGGTCCACAGCGTTTGGTGCTCCCCGTTACGTGCCAGGCCTGAACTTTCGTTTGCAAGCGCGGGAAGCCTGCCTATTTTGCTAACTTTGTAATCAGATCGCGCTTTTGTAAAGCCATTTTGCCGCCGATCGGGCTGACAGCCACAAAGTACCACTTTTAATGCCAACCATATATAAACAAACTTTATCATGAATTTTTCTTCCGGGGCTGTACCAAGCAAAGGTAATCAAACACCAGGATACTTTAAGTTAGCCGCTATTCTGGTTTCCCTCATTGCTGGTATATTTATCCTGCACGCGTTAAAAGAGACGCTCATTCCCCTGTTATTCGCGGTCCTGATTTCAATTTTACTGCATCCCGTTTGTGAGCGGCTGGAACGCTGGAAGCTTCCCCGGTTACTGGCCATTACCCTCAGCATCCTCCTGTTCATCGTTGTCATAGCCGTATTGATCTACCTGGTGTCCGTTCAGGTAGCAAGCTTTGCCGACGAACTGCCCCGCATCACCCAAAAAGCCGAAGCGCTGCTGGAACAACTCACTTCCATGGGAGAACGCTACTTCAATGTAAGCCGTAGCGAACAGGTAAGCCGGGCGAAAGGGTACCTTGTCACTGCGCTAAGCGACAGTCGCGCCCTATTATTGGGTACACTGGTAGCCACCACCGGTACCCTCACCACAGCCACGCTGGTACCGCTCTACGTGTTTTTCTTCCTGCTCTACCGCGATTTCTTCCGTCGGTTTGTACACAAGGCCTTTTACAAAGTCCCGAACGTCAGGATAGACAAGATCCTGAACAAGATATACGAGGTGATCCAGAGCTACATGGCCGGTCTGCTGCTGGTGATTTTGATCGTAGGTATTCTCAACACCATCGGCCTGCTTATTCTGGGAATAGACTACGCGGTTTTCTTCGGCTTCCTCGCCGCCTTCCTTATCCTCATTCCGTACATAGGTATCCTGATAGGATCGCTTTTTCCTGCTTTGATGAGCATTATTACCGAAGATTCTCCCTGGTCGGCGTTGGGCGTAATTGGCGTGATGAGCTTTGTGCAGTTTTTGGAGGGTAATTTTATAACACCCAATATCGTAGGCTCCAAAGTGAGTGTCAATCCGCTGGCCGCTATCGTGATGCTGTTGTTGGGCGGTCAGTTGTGGGGGCTACCGGGGCTGATTTTGGCCTTGCCGATTACGGCTATTTTGAAGGTAATCCTGGATGCTAGTTCGACCCTCGAACCGTATGGCTTCCTGCTGGGCGAACCAGGGAAAGAGGTTGCCGAAGAAAAAGCGGTAGAGCGACATCCGGGCTTCCAGCGGGACCAGGAAACGTTTGATAGTAGCCGTCGATCTTCCGCGAAGCGTCCGCCCCGAAAACCAAAGCCAGCGCGGGATGAGTCCCGCCCTACTCCTGCTCTTGCAGACTCCGTAGCCGTGCCCCTGGAACGTAAAGAGGCGTCAGTCGAAGGCACAAGCCAGGAGGCCTTGGAAGCCAAAAAACGGCGCCGCCCGTCGCGCCGCCGTAAGAAGCCAGGTTCAAAGGCAGAGGGGGAAGCGACGACTAAAAGTCCAGCGGATCAAGATTCTTAAAGTGACCATTCATCCGGATCCGGTCCTTGGTCTGTTCCATTTCCCTCACCACCGGGATTACTTTCAGGAGGTGCTGTATCAAAAACTGCTGGCGGGCGCTTTCCCGCTTCATGGTAAGCAGGGCGTACTCGTCGTCCAGGGACAGCCCGGCTTTGTGGGCTACCTGAAAAGAAAAAGGAGATTTTTCTACGTTGTATTCCACGGCCGTCGTGAGCAGGCCGTATAGGCTTTCCAAAAGCTCGATGAGCTGGGGAAGGGGCCTGATCAGGTCGGTATCTTCGGTGAGGTAGGCCACCTCACCCCCGGCGTACAGCTTATCAGGTACGGGGTTATCGAATGTTTCTATTTTGAAAACATAAAGCCCTTCGGTGGAGACATCCATCGTACCGTCAGCATGGCGCTCGTGGAGGGCCGTCACCTTCACCTCGGTGCCGCAGCCCGGCAGGCGGTTATCCAGAAAAGTCGGAATTCCGAACGATTTTCCGGTTTCGAGGCACTCATTTATGAGCTGACGGTAGCGCTCCTCAAAAATGTGAAGGTTCAGCTTTTCACCCGGGTATACAACAAGATTCAGGGGGAAAAAAGGCAAAAAAACGGACATAACTAAAAATCTTTAAAGAGTAGCGGGTTGGACTTTTTCTATACTCAGACCTACCCCCAGAATGTGCGGGAGGGGGTTTTGCCGCATGGATTGAGCTATGGTGATGGTATACTTTCCGGCTTGTGGAAAACGATAGTTTTTCATAAATCTAATTTTATGATCAAATAAGTCGCCCAGTCCGCTGCCACGGGGTTTGCCGGTGGTTTGATCCGACAGATACATTTCTTCCAGCCGTGTCATCATCAGGTTGCCGTCGGGCCCTGTCATCTCCCGGTTGAGGTACAAATTGTAATACGGATACTGCTGGGCGTTCCGGATCAGGTAGTATAGGGTATAGGCCTGAGTGGTGTCACCTACCTCAAACTGAAAAGAAAACTCCTTATCGACGTACCACTGTCCGTCGTCTATGTCTTCGTAAGCCTTGTACAGGGTATTTTGGTCGCAGCTTATTCCAAACAGCAGTACAGCCAGAAGCGCAATCAGTTTTATGGTTTTCATTCAGGTTCTATAAAGTACGTAGCAAAACTAAGAGGCTTAGTTTACCTTTCAAAATCCTTTGGAATCTGGTTGAGTGAGTAGTCCTGGCGCTGCCTGTGGCCTGGTCAAAGCGATTTCTGGGTTGCTTCCTCCTTAAAGTACCGTTTGATCCAGGTACGGTCGGCGGGTACTTTCCAGCGTTTCATCCACTGCGCTTTGGTAGCGACCAGATTATCAAACACCAGCGTACCCGAGCCTATCTCCTCGTTGGCTACTGCCTGCTTCACCGCCGAAACGGGCAGGGTGTGCACCCCACCGGCATCATCCTGGTACACCACCGAGCGGTCAAAAAAGTCTACGCCCAGCCGTTGGCCGAGTTCCTGCAGCCAATGCACCGATTTGTCGATGGAGCACCCGCTGGGTAGCTCATGCGCCTCATCTACGGCGATGATCACAAAACGGTGGTGAAAAACTTTGGCGGAGGCCAGTAGCTGATGATTATGCGCTTCCCAGCCATCAATGGCCGCAGTAAGTACCTGCGTAATGAGGCTCACCTCCTGATCGGTAAGCAGACGGTCGGCCTGGTAAATCCACAGGCGGGCGTCAAAACTGATTTCGTCAAAATGTAAATACATAGTCTTCTTCGTTTGATGGATAGCTGCCAGAACGGCATTCGGGCTTTGAACCCCTTCTGAAAAAACACTAAAATCCCCCCTAGGGTTCTTATCTTTGTGTAAGTCTTACGCTCGCTGAGCCTATTTTGATGAAGCTCAGTGCGTTTCGTGAGACAGGAAGTAGGGTGTAAATCTAACGAAGTATATGCATTTTTCATTTTATGTGGCCACCCAAGCCGATGAAGAACCGCTGCGGGTATTTGGCCAAAGGCTTTTCATAGAAACGTATTCGGCTCAAAATACCCCGGAAAACATGGCCTTGTACTGCGAGGAGGCGTTCTCGGTCGAGAATTTCAGGCTTGATTTCCAGCGGGAAGAAACTTGTTATCTGATTGCCCGCATCGACGAAACCATGGCCGCCTACACCAAGCTGACCCTTAACAAGCCCCCTTTCGGTACGTCCACCTCCTCGGCGGTAGAAATCGCCCGTTTTTACCTGGATGGCCCTTTTCAAGGTCAGGGCTTGGCCCTGGTATTTATGCAGCGCTGCCTGGACTGGATTCGCGAACAAGGGTACGGACTCGTGTGGCTCGGCGTGTGGCCTCAGAATCCCCGCGCCGTACGTTTTTACGAAAAAATCGGCTTCACCATCACCGGGAGCGCCACATTCCTGCTCGGCACCGATCCGCAAACCGACTATATCATGCAGAAGGTACTCTGACGCTTACCAGCCATTGGCCTGAGCCACCAGCTCGGCCAGATCGTACACACGCACGGATTCTTCCTTGTTTTTGTTTTTGACGCCGTCGGTCATCATCACCATGCAAAAAGGACAGGATACGGCTACGGTATCGGCCCCAGTGGCCAGGGCTTCCTCGATGCGCTCGATGTTGACATCCTTTTTGCCAGGCTCGGGCTCCTTGAACATCTGCCCGCCTCCGGCTCCGCAGCAGAGTCCTTTGGCTTTGCTGCGCTTCATTTCTACCAGATCGGCGTCGAGTGCTTCCAGTACCGACCGCGGGGCCTCGTATATGCCATTGGCCCGGCCCAGGTAGCAGGAGTCGTGGAAGGTGATTTTGCGGCCCTTGAAGGCACCTCCCCCCTCGATTTTTATCCGGCCTTCGTCAATGAGTTGTTGCAAAAACGTAGAATGGTGGATTACTTCGTAGTTTCCCCCGAGCTCAGGGTACTCGTTTTTGAGGGTATTGAAGCAGTGCGGGCAGGCGGTCACGATCTTCTTCACGTTGTACATATCCAGCACCTGAATATTGGCCATCGCCTGCATCTGAAACAAAAACTCATTACCCGCCCGCCGGGCGGGGTCGCCGGTGCAGCCTTCCTCGGTACCTAATACGGCAAACTTGATCCCGATTTGGTTGAGGATTTTCACAAAGGCAATGGTGATTTTTTTGCTCCGGTCGTCGAATGAGCCGGCGCAACCTACCCAAAACAGAATTTCAGGCATTTCGCCCTGGGCGGCCATCTCGGCCATGGTGGGTACTTTATAAGGTGTTTCGCTCATTAGGTTTTTAGAAGTCAGGTCGTTAGGCTGTTAGCCATTATCTTTATTGGGTGAATTTCAAGTTCTTGGTTCTGAGTTCTTGGTTTTTTTGCTGATGGAGTATATCCAATTCTTTACAGACATAAACACAACTACGAACTCAGAACCAAGGACTAATTCATTTAAAATTCTCTTCATTTCAGTCCATCAGCCCAGTTGAACCGGTCGGCAGGGCGAAAATTTCCAGGGG
This sequence comes from uncultured Cytophagales bacterium, assembly GCA_963768025.1. Lineage (GTDB taxonomy): Bacteria > Bacteroidota > Bacteroidia > Cytophagales > Spirosomataceae > CAVYGM01. Next base: position 180,063 of record CAVYGM010000042.1, on the reverse strand, counting down.
GCCTGACTCGTTTCGAGGTTGCTGAACATGGCATTCCAGGAGCCGGGGGCCTTGGCCTCATCCATGATCTGGTAGCGACGGAGCTGCAAAATAATATCCAGCGGATTAATCAGGATGGGGCAGGCCTCCACGCAGGCGTTGCAGGTAGTGCAGGCCAGCAGTTCCTCCTGCAGGATGTGGTCGTGCAGCAGGCTTTTCCCATCGTCCACAAAGGTTCCTCCGTTGGCCTGCCTATTTCGCCCTACGTCTTCGAGGCGGTCGCGGGTGTCCATCATAATCTTGCGCGGCGACAGCAGCTTGCCCGTGAGGTTGGCCGGGCACTGCGAGGTGCAGCGTCCGCATTCGGTACACGAGTAGGCATCCATCAGGTTTTTCCAGCTCAGATCCATCACATCCTTGGCCCCAAACCGCCCTATTTCGGCGGGTTGTTCGTTGGGGTCGGGCTGCTCTACCCCAAGCATGATCTTCACCTCTTTGGTTATCTCGGGCATATTCTGCATTTCCCCGCGCGGAATCAGCCGGGCAAAGTAGGTATTCGGGAACGCCAGCGCAATGTGCAGGTGCTTGGAGTAGGTGACGTACACCGCAAAGCCAAAGATGCCCACGATGTGAATCCACCAGGCCACGCGTTCGTAGACGATCAGACTGGTTTCGCTCCAGCCCGCAAAGAGGGGCTTCAGCCACTGACTGAACGCAAAGGTACCCGTTTGGGTATAGTGCGCACTGCCCAGGTCCTGCAAGGCCAGATCGGCGGCATTCATAGTCAGGATGGCGGTCATGAGGACAATCTCGAAAATCAGGATCAGGTTGGCGTCTAGCTCAGGCCAGCCGTTCATCTCACGGTGGCGGCTCGCTTGCAGGCGTTCTACCTTGGTAACGTTGCGGCGGAGTAGAAACACCACGCAGACCACCCACACGCCCACAGCCAGAAACTCAAAAAAGCTGATGAGGAACGTGTAGAAGCCTCCCAGCCACGGCGCAAACAGCCGGTGTTGGCCCGTAATGCCGTCCAGGATGATTTCCAGAACCTCTATATTGATCAGCAGAAAACCGGCATAGATCACAAAGTGCATGATACCCACCACGGGGCGGTCGAACATCTTGGTTTGTCCAAACGCTACCCGGAGCATCACACCCAGCCGTTCGGCCGGGCGATCCGTGCGGTTTTCGGGACGACCTACCTGAATGTTTTGTTTGATAAAGGTCACTCGCTTGGCTATAAACCAGATCGTTAGGCCAAAAACGGCAATGAACGCTATCAGCTGAAGTATTTCCATGGTTGGTCAAGTGGTTGATCCGTGAATATAGGACAAGTGAAGTACAAAAAATGTTTTTAAAGTAGTATGCATGCATACTACCACAAATATCGAGAAAAAAAGCAGGCGGTCAAGAGAGTAAGTTAGATTATTTTGGGAAAGAATGCGCAAAAAGTATCCAATTCCTTTCTGCTGAGGGATTTGGAGGCTGACGAGAGAAAGTTTTTGAAAGAAATCGAAAAAATGTTTTGCAAACCCAAACCAGCCTTCTATTTTTGCAGTCCCAAACGGGGCCAACTGGCACGGTGATGTAGCTCAGTCGGTAGAGCAAAGGACTGAAAATCCTTGTGTCGGCGGTTCGATTCCGTCCATCACCACAGAAAACCCGCTTAGCGCTACGCTGAGTGGGTTTTTTGCTTCTGGGGGCGCAGTGGCGTGGACACTTTCTGAAAAATGCTCACTAGCAGGGACAACTTCCTGCCTTATTGACTGACTTCGAATAATTCCCGCCTTTTTTATGGTTATCCTATTTTCAGCATGGAAGCACTTTAAGGGACTCGCAGAATTCACCATCTTCTGAGGTAGGTAGAATGCTTGCCATGCAACCGAATAAGAATAAGATACGTGATTTTGATACGGTACGCGGAAAGTCAGGCTGATGGTTTCCGCGTGCGTCGTGGTCCTAGAAGAATTGGGTAAGTATATTACAAACTCTTTGCTAGCGCGCGTAGAGTCTCGCTCTACTTCTCGATAAGTTTTGAAATTATAGCTTTATAGTATTCAATTTCCTTCCTTAACTCTGTCTCACTACTTGAAAATGGTACACCCCTAAGTATGTAATTTGCGTCAAAATCTGGGTATCCAGAAGCAATCAACTGCAAAATTTCCATATTAGGCATTGATCCTCTATTGGCGTAATTGTAAAAACTCTGCGGGGTTTTACCTACTTTACGAGCAACTTCGGTAGGGCCTCCGTTGGTATTCATCCATTCCAAAAACCTTTGAAGTGATTCATTTGTAGAAATATCTTTCATGGATGTATTCAATTGTTTAATTGTGACACACAAAGCTAAATATAATTTAGTGTTAATTTCCGAAAATTTAAACAATATTGAGAGAAAATTAAACAATTAGATAGTATTCGCTATTCAATCAATTTTTTAGGAAATACTTTGTGGCCTATTCCCTCGCTGTACGGGGTCTCGAGCAAGAAGACTCCGTACTTCAAATAATGAAATAGTCTTCGACTACCCGCCACCTGGTTTACGCCAACTTGCAGCCCGTATTCAAATCAGCTTCATGTCCAATAAACCCCGGTTCCTCCATCATTTGCTCCTCATGTTGATTACCTTAATCCTCCACAGATCTTTTTTTGACATTCTTCGATAGCCACTGAGCTCCACCGATGTTCAAGTCTGATATAGGGAGCAGGAAAAACAGCGCTGACGTGGCTTTACCTATAAAAATTGACAAATGTACCAATGTTTGGTACATTTGGATGTATTTGTGTAATCAACTCAGAATCAGGCAATGAAAGGAAATGCATTCATTACCGTTGGAGAGCATTTTGATGCCTTTATACAAAAACAAATTGAAGCAGGCCGGTATGCTTCGACCAGTGAGGTTGTCAGGGTGGTGCAGATCATGTAATCGAGATTAGCCGTGTTTTGCATGCAAGCATGGAGATCGACAGCAAATTAGCAGATGAATAGACATTCTATTGGAAAAGCTGTTAGAAATTAAAATGGATAAAGAATCGCCCTACCAGGTGCTCCCATCTTCTACTCCCACCGACCTCAAATATCGCATTGGCCTCGCTGATAGCCTTTGACTAAATGCCTATTAGATGCCCATTCATTCCCTGACACAGGATGACAGAGACAGGATGCCATCCAAGGGCAAATTTGAGATTTGGGCAGGTTGCATTTCCCTACCTGTTTAATGCCCAGCGGCTTGATTTTGAACACCTAAGCACAGATCCAAAACTTCACAAACTACCAAATCACGGCTCGTAGGAAGTAAGGGCGGCCTTCATTCGTCGGCTGATAATTTGGCGGAGCTTCTCGGGTTCGAGCACCACCATGCCTTCGCCAAAGCTGAGGATTTCTTTTTCGAGTTCGAAGTTGTGCTGTACTTTCAGCTGAATGACAAGGCCGTCCGGGCGCCGCTCCTTTACCTGCTGCGAGTGGTGGAGAGGTTTGGTTTCGACGTAGGGTGCATGAAGCTGGGCGACGAATAGTTTCACTTTCAGGGGTCGTAGGTTCGCATTCACCGTCACGCCGATCACGTCGCGGTAGTACTGTTCCGGGTCAAGTTGTTGGTTTGCTACGTAGTCGGTATCAGGTGCAGAGTCCAGGTTCATGATCCGGTCCAGGGCCAGGTTCGTCACGTGTCGCTGCTCAGTACGAACGCCCACCGCAAACCAACGATTTTTGAACTCTTTTAGCCACCACACATGAAAGGGAAACGTTTGTGGGAGGTGGGCTGAAAATGACTGGTACGTCAGGAGTACCGCCTTTTTTTGGATTACGGCCTGGTACAAATCATCCAGAAAGTGAAGTCCTTTCAGGTTTTCGTTTTTCTCAAAATCAATAATAGGAGCCATTTTTCGGGCCGACGAAAACACATGATCTTCCAGCTTTTGCACCACTTCGTTGAGGGAGGTAAAGTGGGAGAAGCCCTTGAACTGCTTCAATACCTCCACGGCCTCATTCATGCGCGCCAGATCACCATCCGACAGCGGAATATTGGTGATACTATACCCGGGATCTTCGTAGGTATAATACTTTTTGTCGCGAATGATGATGGGGGCAAAGTAGCCCAGCTTATCGCTCCGCATCAATTGGATATCGGCCTGCACCGTGCGTCGGCTGATGCCTTTGTCGATACCCTCGTACTCATATAGGGCTTCTGATACTTTTTCCATCAGGTCGTCGAGTGTCCAGTTGCGCTGCCGGTTGCGCAGGCAGGCATCAATGGTTTTGTAGCGGACGAGGGCATTTCGGTTGGCAGGCATAGGTAAAAAGAAAATATTTTCAGAAAAGTAAAAAGTTTTTTCATCTACGCAAAAAGACTGCGTACCTGGCGCTAACCTTTGTTGGGACGAAAGCAACGTAGCCAAACCGGATGTGGGTTTTTACATAGCCCCATAGTGTCGGAGTCGCTGATTACCGATATGCTGTTGGCTAAGGGTTGGTTTCGTTTTGTACTCTGTGGCATGGAGGTTCGAGTCCTCCCCTTGCTCCGGCAGGGAAGCTCAATGGTAGAGCAACAGAGTACTGTGATCTGTCAGTCAGAGGTTCGAGTCCTCTTCTTGCCCTGGCAAGATAGCTCAGTTGGTAGAGCAACAGAAGAAGAAGGTCACTTCTAAAAGGCCACCAAAAAAAATCAGCAGACGCTACCCCGTGGTGCCCTGGCTTGCCAGATTCACCACACTTGGGCCGGCACCAAGTAGACAGACCGGGTGTGGGCAGGAAGGAAGGCAGCTTCTGAAAAAGCATTCAGCCTCAATGCGGTTGGCTCCCGGGCTTCGGTTCGGCGCTGGCACTTGGTCCTGAACCCTTTTTTCGAACCTCTTTTCCGATTGCTCTCACCACCTGTCTCCGTGTTAGCTCAAGGGGTAGCCTTCTGCTGGTATACATTGAAACCATTTATCCATAATAATCATGAAAACTGTTCGCATCCAGGCCCTGCAAATCGGGTTAGTATTCAAACACGGCGATTTCCAGAAAGTACTTTCACCGGGGAAACACTGGATTTGGTCCAACGAAACCGTATACGTCTATAACCGGGGTGAATTATTAAAAAATCCGCCCTGCGACCTGACGATCCTGCTTTCGTACCCAGCCATTGCGGCCGAACTGGACGTGGTGGAAGTAAAAGACAACGAGATTGCGTTGCAGTACGAAAATGATCTGTTCCAGGGCGTTTTGCGGACCGGACGCTGGGCGTATTGGAAGGGCGTAAGGAACTACCACTACCAGGTTCTGGATGTTACTCAGTTGGCTATTCCGGCCGAAGTGGATCTGGCGTCGCTGCTGCCTCAGGCTTTGGGTACCTACACACGGACCGTCACCGTGGAACAGCACGAGAAAGCCATTTTATACATAGACTGGAAATTCGATAGCGTGCTGGGCCCCGGACAGTATTACTGGTGGAAAAATAACACGCCGATTAACTTTTCGAAAGTCGATACCCGTCGGCAGCAGATGGAAATCTCGGGTCAGGAGATTTTGACCAAAGACAAAGCCTCCATTCGGATTAGCTTTTATGTGCAGTACCAGGTCAATGACGTGAAGTTAGCGTTAGTCGAAAACAGGGAGTACGACAAGCAACTATACGTACAGATTCAGCTGGCCTTACGGGCGTACATCGGGGGCTTGACCCTCGACGAATTGCTCGATAAAAAAGCCGACATGGCCGAAGCCATTCTGCACGCGACCAAAGCCAAAGCCGGGCTACTGGGCGTAGAGTTGATGGGTGGAGGCGTTCGCGACATTATCCTGCCGGGGGATATGCGCGACATCATGAATCAGGTGTTAATGGCCGAAAAGAAAGCCCAGGCCAACATCATCATGCGTCGGGAGGAAACCGCATCCACGCGTAGCTTGCTAAATACCGCCAAGCTCATGGAGGACAACGACATGCTGTGGAAGTTAAAGGAGATGGAGTACGTAGAAAAAATCGCCGACAAAATCAGCTCCATTTCTGTATCCGGCAGCGGTCAGATTATTGACCAATTAAAGCAGATTTTTGTTTCTTCTAAAAATTAAGTAGATACCCAATATTTTTAAAACCGCAAAGACGCTAAGGCGCAAAGAATTAAAAATAAAGCAATTGAATCCTTGCGCCCATCGCGTCTTTGCGGTTTTAATTTTTCTATAGACATAAAATCAACCATGGAAACCCCAATCACCCTTGACGATATCCTGATCCTGGCCCCCATTCCTGCCGACCTGCACGCGACATTTCTGCGGGTGGCCAACGGGCTGGTGCAGCGGGCCAAGTACCCCAAAGAAAAAGTAATGGGCCTGCTGGCGCAGGTGCTGCGGAACCCCAAAAAATACGCCTACTCCAGAAGCAAGGTCACCAACCTGGCGCAGGCCATCTACGCTCTCAACAAGCAGGGCATTGCCGTGCCGCTGAGCGTAGCGGGAGCCACCTACCTGCCGCCGGAGCCACCGCCGTTTGTGCTTCCGGCCGGGGAGCAGCAGGGGACACAGGCCTTTGACTTGCGAGCCGAGCAGCTACCCTACGCTATTTTTGGCCGCGAGCACATCGAAGAGGGCGCTCTCCGGCAAATGGAAACTGCCGCGAGCCTGCCCATTTCGGTGGCCGGGGCGCTCATGCCCGATGCCCACCAAGGCTACGGACTACCCATTGGCGGCGTGCTGGCCACGGAGCCGAACACCGTCATTCCCTACGCCGTGGGCGTGGATATTGCTTGCCGCATGTGCCTGTCTATCTTCGATATGACGCCAGATTTTTTGAAGCGCGAGCCGCACCTGCTGCAAAAGACGCTGCTCGAAAATACCAAATTTGGCATGGGGGGCGAGGTACGCGACAAGTTTGACGAGAGCGTGATGGACCGGCCCGAGTGGCACGCCACCAAGGTGATCCGCAACCTCAAAGACAAGGCCTACCGGCAGCTAGGTACCTCCGGCACCGGCAACCACTTTGTGGAGTGGGGCCTCGTGGACGTATACGGAGAAGAGAAAGCTAACGGCCTCAACCTACCTGCGGGCCAATACCTGGCGCTGCTGTCGCATTCGGGTTCGCGGGGCTTTGGCGGCAACGTGGCCAACTACTACTCCAAACTGGCTATGCAGAAAACCCGATTGCCCAAACAGGCCGCCCACCTCGCCTGGCTCGACCTGGATACCGAAGAAGGGCAGGAGTACTGGATAGCCATGAACCTGGCCGGTGAGTACGCCTCAGCCAACCACCACGAAATCCACAGCAAGGTAGCCAAAGCCCTGCGCGAAAAACCGCTGGCAATGATCGAAAACCATCACAACTTTGCCTGGAAGGAGCAACTGGCCGACGGCCGCGAGGTGATGGTACACCGCAAGGGGGCTACCCCGGCCGGGCCCGGCGTGTTGGGCATCATACCAGGCTCTATGACTACACCCGGTTTTGTGGTACGGGGACGGGGTCACGCCGACTCCATCAACTCGGCTTCGCACGGAGCTGGGCGCTTAATGTCCCGCACGCAGGCGTTGAAAACCATTACCCACGCGCAGTTGAAGAAGGTAGTAGAAGAAGCCGACATTCAGCTCATCGGCGGCGACCTAGACGAGGCCCCAATGGTGTATAAAGACATCGAAACCGTCATCGACGCCCAACGTGACCTCGTGGAGGTACTGGCGAAGTTTACGCCCAAGATTGTCAGGATGGCCGATGCCAATCGGAAGGAGGGGCGGGAGGATTAGTGTACCGAGTTGAGGCTTTTCACCGCATGAAGTGCGGATATCTTGCTTGCCAGTGCGGTGAATAAAGGCTATATTCGCCGCATAGTATGCGGCGAATATCATGTATGTATATCAAAGACCCGACTGGCCCCATTTTAACTGGGATAGCGAATCGATTTCTACCCTGCTGGCAGAGGTGCGCCACCGGCAGGGTAGGCTCGTAGGTCGCATGGAAAGCCTTGGTTTTTCTTTGCGCGAAGAAGCTACCTTACAAATCCTCACGCTGGATGTTCTAAAATCGAGCGAGATTGAGGGTGAAATGCTCCCGGCCGATCAGGTACGCTCTTCCATTGCCCGACAACTGGGGATAGATATTGGTGCCCTGGCTCCCGCCGACCGACACGTAGACGGAGTGGTGGAGATGCTGCTGGATGCTACCCAAAGGCATCAGCTGCCCCTTACGGACGACCGACTCTTTGGCTGGCAGGCGGCGCTGTTTCCGACCGGCCGCAGCGGTATGTTCAACATTACCGTGGGTGAGTGGCGCGACAACACGAAGGGGCCCATGCAGGTGGTCTCGGGGGCTTTGGGACGGGAGAGAATTCATTTTGAGGCCCCACCTTCCGAAAGGGTTCCGGCTGAAATGGCGGCCTTTATCCACTGGTTCAATAGCAATCTCGACTACGATCCCGTCGTCAAAGCGGCCCTGGCGCATCTGTGGTTCGTGACGATCCATCCCTTTGACGATGGCAATGGTCGCATTGCGCGGGCTATTGCCGACTTGCAGTTGACACGTTCTGACCGCAGTCTTCAGCGCTTTTATAGCATGTCGGCGCAGATACAGCTGGAACGGAAGCAGTACTACGGTATCCTTGAAAAAACGCAAAGGGGCGATTTGGACGTTACGGACTGGTTGCGGTGGTTTCTATCCTGCCTCGACCGCGCCCTATCCGCCTCCGAAACGACGCTCAATTCCACTCTTACCAAAGCTCGTTACTGGACTTGGCTAGCCGAAAAGGAAATCAGCGACCGGCAAAAGCTAATGTTGAACAAACTACTCGACGGCTTTGAAGGCAAACTCACCACTTCCAAGTGGGCAAAACTCACCAAAGTATCCCCGGACACGGCCCTGCGGGACATTCAAAATCTGGTGGAGCAAGGGGTTTTGGAAAAGGAAGATTCCGGCGGTAGGAGTACCAATTATCAGTTGGTTGGATTGGAATAGTGTGAGGGGGTGGTTTTGGGGTAACAATTGAGGTGTTGAGGTTAGCGGCAGCTCGTATGGTTTGAGCAAAATCTCGCTTGGTGGGAAATTTGCGTTACTCCTTCCCCCTGCGAAAACTGCAAGGCAGATATTGACAATTCTGTTTTCATAATTGACTGGTTTTCTTTACATTTGGGTATGTTCTCTGCTGTGTAAATGGCTCGAATGCTCATCCAAGCCGTATCCAACTAAACAAAGAAAGCCATTTGAATCAGCCAGCACTTAAAATTGTCCCAATACTCACAAAGCCAGTAAATGAAAATTGCCAACTATGCAAAAGAGTATGGCGATACAGCAGAAACAACTTTTAGGAAATCGTTGGTTCTCATTATTGCCACTACCCTCTGCACCTGCGGGGGGGCCTGGGCTGTTGTATATTACTTTATTTTCGGCTGGGGACTTATTACTTTTCTTCCCTTTTTGTTCCTGATCATTGTAGGAATGGCTATTCCTATTTCTCATTTCTTACACAATTACCGGATTCTTCTATATACTTTTCTGATCTGTATCACTTGGATTACGGCCTTCATTCAATGGAGTATTGGAAGTTTAAACCAGAGTGGTTTCGTGACTTTTTGGAGTTTCCTAGGACCCATAGGCGCAACTATCTTTCTTTCAAGGAGACAGGCCATTTTATTTTTACTGATGTTCATTGCAATCATTGTGATATCTGCGGTGTACGAACCAGTTCTTCTGGGCTACAAGGTAACCGTATCCGATTCTGTCCGAACCTTGTTTCATATTATGAACATTGGCATGGCGTCTTCTGTTGTTTTCGCTACTTCTCTGTGGTTTGTGACAACTCTACAAAAGGAGAAGAATCATTCACAAGAATTACTAATTTCCGAACAAGCAGCTTATAAAAAACTGGAAGAGACCCAAGAACAATTAATCAAAAGTGAAAAAATGGCCGCTTTTGGGATGGTAGCCACACGGCTGGCTCACGAAATTCAGAACCCGCTTAATTTTGTAAATAATTTTTCGATAGTATCGGAAGAGCTAGTCGACGAGGTACTTTCGTCAACCAGCGACGAAGAAAAAAAGGAGTGTGGCGAACTGCTCAAAATTAATTTGGGTAAGATAATCGAGAACGGCAACCGCGCATCGATTATCATAAAACAGTTATTGGAGCATAGTAACAAAGGCACAACTCATGAGTATTTCGAAAAATAAAAATCAAATAAAGTAGTATTGTATGAAGGCTAAATTCTCGGAACCGCCGAGCGAAGCAGCATTACTTTTGCAGATTTTCTGGCCATTAGTAGCAGGTCGGGTTCCGGCTAAAGCCGGTTGAAAATCGCGTATTGTTCCAAACCCCCAGCGTCGTATTGGTTAGGAAGACACTCGGAATGAGTCAGAAATGCTGAAGTCATCAATGCGTAGGTCGAGGTGTAGCGACGACGGAAGGCGCGAAAATCCATATCGGCCATTCTCATCGGTCGTATCGGAGGTAAAATATCCCTTGTAGTTGATGCTCCCGATTTCTACAATTGTGCTCCTTTCACGCCCTGTTCATCACTTTCACGCACTCCACTCCATTGTTGTTCTCATCGTACCAAAAAGTACCCTCCACGCTTCCCCAATCGGGAGTGGGCCTAAACGTCAGGATGGCGCCTATCGAGCTGATGTCAACGGTAGAACTGTCGGAACACGATTGGTTTTGATTTGGAATTGCTAGAAATAGGCTGGTTGTGCTTCCTAATACCTGACTTACCGGGAAATTAGATATGAGTTACTAAAGCACTTTATCGTCCTAAATTATAAATGGCATTGAACGATCTTGTTTTAAATTACCGGAGATAAATTTTCTAGTCGGTTAATAGTGGTGGGATGAGTGGCTCTTGGAGGCCGCCCAGCCGGGTACTCCGAAGGGTATTGATCCATTCGGCCTGGTATAGTTGGCTTAGTTCGATGGAATAGCACACCAGTACGTACAGGGCCGCCACCTGGAAGGAGTAGGCTTTCGGCCACAAAAATCCAATCATAGAATAGATCATCAGGGCATAAAGTACATCACCCAGATAGGGGTAGGTGAGGGGAGGGGTACTACCGGACCGGGAAGCAAGGCCCAGGCCGATGGTGCCGATGATCAGGAAAAAGTAGAGGATCCTCGCTCGGCTCCCGTCGAGCGACCATTATCGGAAAGCCCTCCAGGCGACGTCTCCTACTTTCCTCATTTCTATGCCTTTGTAAATGGGCATGGTATGTAGGGTCATCATCTTGATTTCCTGTATGTCACTATTCTCATAGGTACGTTTTCTGAATTAGTGAACATTAAATCTGAGTATACTTATTTGAGTAACTGCTTATACTAATTATAATTGATCAATTATAAATAATCCAAGCTATTCCCTTTGAGATTTCGAAGAATTTAGTAAAGTTTGTAATACCGTAACATAGCATATTTTGTAACCTTAAACCTCTCTAAAAGAATGGAACTTAATCCTAATTCAATTCCTAGGGTATTACATTTCAAATCCCGCTCTAACATCTATGTCCTTGGTGAGTTGATGAAGCTCATAGAAATCTTGGAGGGAGATAGGGACAATTTTGAAAGTACCCTGATCAACCAGGTAGCTTATTTTTATATTCTCAATCCCAAAGACTTTGCCTCAGAGCTGGTAGATAGTTGGTTAGAAATTCGCAATTCGATTGGTTATCAGGACTATTCAATGTTGTTCAACGCAGAAGAAATGAGAAACCCTATCCGTGCAAAAATCAATAATTTCACCAAGGAAGACATTGATATCTTCATGGTCAAATTGCATGTTCTCAAATCGAGGCTATTGAGCGAATTTAGAAGGTAGGCAATCACTAGGTACGTATATAGGTGAAGGTTAAGGGGTTCACTTTCTAAACGCGTGCCTCACCTCCTTGGCATCCACCACACATGTGGTCCTCGTTTTCGACGATATGTAGCACTGCGAAAAGTCCCCTACCTTCGGTGGCCGTTACGCATTGGCCCATAAATGCCAACGTTCCAGCAGCGTTCGCGCAGGTAGAAAGCCGGTAGCCTACATAGTCCTTATTCGAGCCGGGATTGCATTTGGGATTAGATTTTTGGCAAAGAAGCAGCCTTGGCAAGCGACCCGTGGACGGAGCTTCCGGTAAAGTTGAGGGGCATCGTGCTACGAGCCGATCTGAGTTTTTTGTCCTCTATATTCCAGCCCAACCCCCACCATGGCTCCTATGAAATAACAGACCATGTCACTCCAAAGAAATCCAAATCCCAATACCAGTCCACCCAGCGTAGTGTTCCTGATTGTATTGATCCAGTCTTCCTGGTAGAATTGGCTTAGTTCGATGGAATAACACACCACTAGGCACAGTACGGCCACTTTGTACGAGGGTGCCTTCCGCCATACAAATCCAATCATGAAGTAGATCATCAGGGCGTACAGGAGGTCACCCAGATAGGGGTAGATCAGGGGAGGAACAAACCCAAACCGGGAGGCAAGGCCTAGCCCGATCGTACCCAGGATCAGGAATGAGTAGTGGATTCTGTTTCGATGGATTGTCATCAGTCAGGCTTATGACCTGCTTTTCTGTCTCCGGAGGCGGATGGGGTTGTACCATAGCCAGAAACCACTGAACGAGAGCAGCAGAAGCCCCAGGCTGGCCGCCGTGGTATAGGTGAGTTTTACGTGCTCACCGTCCGCGCCGATCCAGTAGTCGAGGATGGATCCGTCGTGGATTTTTTCGATAAAATCCGACCGCCGGGTGCTCACACTCAAAATTTCTGCGGTGGTGCAGTCGAGCTGAAGCTCAGTAAAATGCCGGGCAAATACAATTTTAGCGATGCCCTTCTGCGGCCGAATGTCGATTCGATCGATTTCGGTGGATAGCTGGTGCTGGCGGGCGTAGTGCGCGGCTACCCGCTGTAGGCTGTCCAGGCTAATCCACCGGACGCTGTTTTCGGTGGTACCCTTGGCGGTTTTGGGTAGTAGTCCGACCTGCTTTTTCCATCCCAAAAGCAGTCCCGTGGCCCCGATGAGAAACATGAAGACAAAAAGAGGAACAGCGGCCCATTTATGAAGCTTCCGGTAGAGTCGGGTATTTTGGGCTATACGTTGCGAAGTAGTGGTTTTTGACATAATTCTTGTTACCCAGCCATTGTCTTTTAATTGCCTGAGTTCCTTTTCAAAAGTACGGCTACCCTGCCATACTTCCACATTTTCTGATCAAAAGATGCTTTTTCGTAATGGACAATCCGTGGCCGGGAGAGGGTGATAATTCCTTCTACCATTCCCCACTTCCACTCTCAGGCAAGGTACTGACGTTTACTCTTCCTCCGCCGGCTCGCTGCGCTTGGCCAGCTCGGCGTCAATCAGGTAGGCACCCCTTGTTACGAGTTCTTGTCCCATTAGCTGTACCGACGTAATCACTTCCGTATTGCCATTGTCCGAAACACCACCTATCTCGACGGGTATCCGGCGGAATGTCCGGTTGGCCTGCTGCACATATACAAAACCGTTCGCTCCTTTTCGAACCAGCGCCCCATCGGGCACGGTCAGGGCGGTACGGTTGCCGGTGCGGATGTAGGCGGTCACATAGGCACCCGGAATGAGTTGGGCTTCCTGTTTCTCGTCACCCACGTGCGCGTGGACATTCAGGGTGCGGGTGTCGCCCTCTAGCATCCGGCCCACCAGGTACACCGAGGCTTCCATGGGAATACCGTTCTGAGTAATTTTCACGCGTTGTCCTTCTTTGATAAAGGGGGCATCCTGCTCAAAAACCGTAAGTTCTACATGCATGTGGTTTTTGTCAATCACTTCCAGCAATACTTCGCCGGGGGCCACTTCTTTTCCCAAATTAATGTTGGCAATGGTGATGTAGCCATTGACCGGAGCCACAATCCGTGCCGCGGGTCTGATGCCGTTCTTCACCAAAGATTCGGTTGAGAGCCCCAGCATCTTAAGCTTAGCTTCCAGTGAGGCCACCAGCGCCTTGGTGGCTGCGTGGTTGGCTTGCGCCTGCTCGTAGTTTTTGCGCGCCCCTACATTTTCGGTACTCAGGGTCTTTTGTCTTTCTAATTCTTTATCCAAAAAAACCAGTTGACTACTATTTTGTAAATAATCTTGTTGCAGCTGTATGAACTCGAAGCTTTCCAGCGTAGCCAGTAGCTCGCCCCGCCGTACCCGCTGGCCGGGCAAAGCCTTTACATACCGGATTTTGCCCCCAATGGGAAGGCTTACCGTTGCCCGGTTCTCCGGCGGCAGATCCACCCGTCCGTTGGCTTTTACCTCGCTGCTTACGGTTTCGTTTTCCACCCCACCGAGCTGTACGCCGATTGCCTTGTACTGGGCATCCGTGAGGGTAATTTCATTTATAGAGCTACTATCGGGGGGCGTCTCGACCGTAGTCGCCTGCTCCGACTGACAGGAAAAAAGCACGACTGTTACCAACAGGCCGGCTAGCGATGACTTTATATTAGGGGAAATTAGCATGATTGCTTTCGTGTAGTAAAAGATATTTTTTCAAAGTACCAGCGGCAGCTTCTTATTCAATTCCGGTTAATTCTTCTGTCCGGATGAGGTTAAGGTCGTAGTCAAGTACCTGCGCAAAATACTCTTCGCGGAGCAGGTAGGCTTGCTGAATGGCTGCAAAAAACTCTACGTAGCCTACTTCTCCGCTCTCATAAGCACGTAGGGCGGTTTGCTGAATCAGTTCCGCCTGTGGCAGCGCGTAGGCCTCGTAATAATCCAGCGTAGCCGCGAGGTTACGCTGCTGGGCCTGGGCCACTTCCAACTCCGTGGCCAACTGCCGCGAGGTGTAGTTGAGCTGCGTTTCCCGTACTTGTTCCTGAATCCGGGAGGCTTCTACCCGGGCATTTTGCGCCTTGGTAAACAACTGGAAGGACATCCCGACGTGCAGGGCGCTAAATCCATACCGGTGCTCAATGGACTGATTGAGCACACCCACCCGCCAATCGGGCAGCTTGCTGCGTTGTTCGAGTTTGGTTTGGGTACGGCTGTTAGCTACCTGCTGTTGCAACACCCGCAGAAGAGGGTTGTTTCCGGCCTGTTCCACGGCGGCTCCTCCTGAGCCTAAAGGACGTTTTAACGCCACCAGAGTGTCAACGAGCAAGCTGTCTGAGGTTTGTAACAATAGCTTCAGCGCGGCGTAGTGCATTTGCTGGTCGCGGCGAGCGCTTCGGATGCGTTGGCTTAGGTGCTGGTAGCGGCTTTGGGCCGTTACAGTCTTCTAGCCGGTTGGTTTCACCGGTTTGAAAGCGAACCTCCGCCGCCCTCGCCGAGCGTTGGTAGAGTTCGCTCTGCTGGCGCAGAACCTCCACTATTTTTTGATCATAAAGTAGCCGGTAGTACGTACGCTTTACTTCGTTAGCTACCCGCAGGCGGTCTATCACCAGCTGGTAGCGGGCACCCTGCACGTTCCCTTCGAGGAGCTC
Source organism: uncultured Cytophagales bacterium (assembly GCA_963768025.1). Lineage (GTDB taxonomy): Bacteria > Bacteroidota > Bacteroidia > Cytophagales > Spirosomataceae > CAVYGM01. The sequence goes on along the minus strand of CAVYGM010000042.1, from coordinate 164,724 downwards.
TTTCTGAGTGCGGTATACCGAAGGAGCCGAGAACGACTGAATACCCGTAATAGTGTAGTCAATCGGGCGGGCCTGAGTTTGTCCATACTGCACGTCCACGGCCGTTTTTGCGGGATCAAAGGACGTAGGCAATAAGGCTTGCTGTTCCTGAATCCCTAACTGTCCCGACTTCATGAGCAGGTTTTGGGAGGTTGCTTCCTGAATGGCTTCGTTTAGCGAAACGGTGCGTTGTGCCCGCACGTTCGGCACGAATAGCATAAAGCCAAGCACCAGCATTGTCGTCGCCAGGCCGCCCTTACCACGGTCTTTCCGGCCATGCTGATAGCCTTTGACGAGGCTATACAAAACTGGCAGAACGACCAGCGTCAGAAGCGTAGCCGTGATGAGCCCTCCGATCACGACCGTGGCCAGTGGCCGCTGCACTTCGGCCCCGGCCGAGCGCGATAACGCCATGGGCAGGAAGCCCAGGGAAGCCACGGAGGCCGTCATGATTACCGGGCGAAAGCGTGCCCGCAAGCCCAAAATAATGCGCTCGAAAAGCGTTCCTTTTCCTTCTTTTTCCAATTGGTCGAAGTAGCTGATGAGGACGATGCCGTTCAGCACGGCTACCCCGAACAACGCAATAAAACCAACCCCCGCCGAGATACTGAAGGGCATGTCGCGCACCCAGAGGGCCCAGATACCCCCAACGGCTGACAGGGGTACCGCGGTAAAAATCAGCAGGGCTTCGGTGAGGGAGCCAAAGGTAAAGTACAAAAGCGCAAAGATCAGGAGCAGGGCCAGGGGCACGGCGATCAGCAATCGGTCACGGGCTTGCTGTAAGTTCTCAAAAGCCCCTCCGTAACTGTAATAGTAGCCTTCGGGCAGCACTACACCTTTTTCAATTCGAGCCTGAATATCGTTGACGACACTCTCCACGTCGCGGTTCAGGACATTGATGCCGATAGTGATGCGGCGCTTGGTATTGTCGCGGGAGATCTGGGCGGGGGCTTCTTCGTAGCGGACATCGGCCAGTTCGCCCAGCGGTACTGCGCCACCGTTTGGCAACGGAATGTACAGGTTACGCAGGTCGGTCAGATCGGTGCGGTGGGCGCTATCCAACCTGACCACGAGGTCGAAGCGCCGTTCCCCTTCAAAAACTACCCCGGCGGTTTCACCGGCAAATGAAGTGCGGATCAGCTGGTTTACGTCGGCCACGTCGAGGCCATACTGCGCCAGTCGCTCGCGAAAGTAAGTGGCCTTGATCTGCGGCAGCCCTACGATGGGTTCCACGCGGCAACTGGCCACGCCCTCGATGGGGGTGATCAGGGCGGCGCACTCATTGGCGCGCTGAAACAGCAGGTTGAGATCATCGCCGTAAATCTTCACCACCACGTCGGAGCGGGCACCGGTGATCATCTCGTTGAAGCGCATCTGAATCGGCTGCGTAAATTCGGCCATCGTGCCGGGTACCTCACGCTGAAGTACCTCGTTCATTTTTTCGGAGAGCTCTTCCCTGGTTTCGGCAGAAGTCCATTCGCTGCGGGGTTTCAGGTTGATCATCTGATCGGTCATTTCCACGGGCATCGGGTCGGTAGGAATTTCGGAAGAGCCGATCCGTCCTACTATGTGCTGGGCTTCCGGGAAATGTTTCAACAAGACTCTTTCGGCCCGTAAGGAGGCCTCAATGGTTTCGGTGAGGGAAGTACCGGTAGGCATCCGGAAGTCAATGGCAATGTCGCCTTCGTCGAGCTGAGGGATGAATTCTCCGCCCAACGTACTGAAAAGCCAGCCACTCACCAGAAGAAGTCCCAGGGCGGCGGCTACCACAAGGCCCTTGGTTGCCAGCGCCCGGCGCACAATGGGCTCGTAAAATGCGTACATGGTATTCATCAGGCGATCCGAAAAATTTTCTTCATTCCGTATCTTTTTTTTCAAAAATAAAGCCGAGGCGGCGGGTACGTACGTCAGGGACAAAATGAGGGCACCCAGGATGGCAAAGCTCACGGCCAGGGCCATAGGCTGAAACATTTTGCCCTCAATCCCCGACAAAGACAGAATGGGAACGTACACGATCAGGATAATAATTTGACCAAATACCGCGGATTTTAATATCCGCGAAGCCTGGGTTTGTACGGTATCATCCATTTGTTCCTGTGTGAGGCGATCGCCAGTTTTCCAGTGATCGTGCAGAAAATGAAGTACCCCCTCTACCACTATCACCGAGCCATCCACCACTAGTCCGAAGTCAATAGCCCCCAGGCTCATAAGGTTGGCTGACACCCCAAAGGCGTTCATCAGGCCGAAGGTGAATAACATGGCCAGCGGAATCACCGAGGCTACAATCAATCCCGCGCGCCAGTTACCCAACAGCAGCACTAGTACAAATACCACAATCAAGCCTCCTTCCAGCAAATTATTTCGAACCGTCCTGATGGCCCGGTCAATGAGTTTGGTGCGGTCAATGAAGGGCTCAATCCGAACCCCTTCGGGCAGGCTTTTCTGAATCCGGGCCACGCGTTCTTTTACTAGTTTGATGGTCCGCTCGGCGTCGGCTCCTTTGAGCATCAGCACCACGGCCCCCACGGCTTCTCCTTGCCCGTCGCGGGTCATGGCACCGTAGCGCACGGCCGAGCCAAAATTTACTTCGGCTAGATTTCGAATCAGCAAAGGCACACCGCCCGTGGTTTTGACGACTATGTTTCTGATATCGTCCAGAGATTTTACCGTACCCTCACCCCGGATAAAGTACGCCTGACTGCTTTTTTCGAGATAGCTTCCTCCCGTATTGCCATTGTTGTGTTGCACCGCATCAAACACCTCGCGCGATGGTCACGCCCGCGGCCCGCAGGCGCTCGGGGTTGATGCTTACTTCGTATTGTTTTACCTTACCCCCAAAACTACTGATTTCTACCACTCCCGGAATGCCCGCCAGTTGCCGCTTCACGATCCAATCCTGCATCGTCCGCAGCTCGGTCAGGTCGTAACGGGTTTCGTAGCCCGCCTGCGGCACCAGGGTGTATTGGTATATTTCGCCCAGGCCGGTGGTGATGGGAGCCAGGTAAGGTACCCCAAACTCGGCGGGGATGTCTTGTGTAGCCTGATTGATCTGTTCGCTCACCAACTGCCGGGCCCGCAGAATGTCCATGTCATCGTCGAAAACGACCGTGATTACGGAAAGCCCCAGACGCGATACCGAGCGGATTTCGGTAACGCCCTGCACATTGGCCAGGCTGAGTTCAACGGGCGTGGTGATGTACTGCTCCATTTCCTGCGCTGCCAGCGCGGGCGACTGGGTGAGCACCACCACCTGGTTAGTGGTAATATCCGGGACGGCGTCGATGGGTAGCTTCGATAGGGCATAGGTACCCCAGCCGATCAGGCCCAGCACCAGCAGACCAATGATGAGTTTGTTCCGAATACTAAATCGGATGATTGAATCGAATAGCATGTATCAGGAAAGAGTGGTGCGCGGTAATACCATGCCCAAGTGAGCGCAGATTACACACGGAAATCATGAAAAAATGGGATTGGGCAGTAGGCAATATACTGCTTCTAACGGGCGGGACGGCGACCGTCGGCCCGTACCACATTTATTTGGGGGGATTGAGCAGAATGGAATGAAATTGGAACGAATAGAGGTTGTTCCAGAAATAGTTTTTTAAGCCGGAAAGCGCGGAGATTTTGGGGCTACTAAAATAGAGAGACGTAAGAGTAGGAACAAAAAGCGCAACCAGTATAGGCAGGTGTAACGAAGGGAGCGAACTATGGTCTTCCGTGTCTACGTGATCGGAACCAGCCGCATAATGCATGGACAGAAAAGTAAGGAAACTGATTTCGCCATTACTCTTTTGGAGATGCAACTCGTAGTGCCGGATCAGGTCGGGTAGTTTGGCCAGTTCGCCCCAGCCACCACCGGGCAGGAAACTGCCGATCAGTAGGTTAAAGCTAAGAAAATAAACAACCAAACGCTTCATTGTCAATCTGTCAGAACTCTGGTGGCACATCACTACCCCAAAAGTAAACAATAAGTTTATGCGCTTTCCGGCTTAGAGGAAATTTAGAATTAGTATAAGTATGGCATACGGACGCATCAGCCCCGTTCGAATTTGCTTACCTTCCGGAGTAACACAAGGGATCAGAACACCTTATCGTAGAGCTCTTTTTTCTCGACGGGTTGTGATTCAAGATCCACTTCCAGTATTTCGAATACATTCTTTTTGATGGTTTGGGCGATGTCGCCCGTTGGCAGGTCATTGCAGTCCAGGCCGAAGGGGTCTTCTATTTCGGAAGCCATCATTTCTATGCCTATGAACGTGAAAAATATAAAGGTAACCAGTGGAATAGTAAAGTAACTGAAATCGCGGATGAGGCCGAATGGGCAACATGAGAGAATAACCCAGGATCAGAAGCTTGATGTACACGCTGTACGAAAAGGGAATCGGCGTTTTCTTGATGCGTTCGCAGGCACCGGCGATGTCGAGCAGGGCTTGGAGGTGCGGCTTCATATTTCGGATATCAGCCCCACTGATGGCCCCGCTGCGATACACCACCTGTACTTTCTGGTGGATGAGCGTTGTGATGTAGTTGGGGATATGCTTGCGTTGGCTGTACTTTTCTTGCTCCTCCTGACTCAGGTGAATCAGTTCCTCTACCTTGGTTCCCTGCCGCAGATGTTCTTTGAGCGCTATACAGAAATTGGAAATCAGCGTAGCCATTTCATAGCGGCTTTTCTGATCTCCTTCCGGTAAAATTGTGTGTGCCGTAACGGCCATGTTGCGACAGTTGTTCACCAGCGCTCCCCATTGCTTGCGGCCTTCCCACCAGCGATCGTAGGCCGAGTTGGTTCGGAACACCAGCAGCACGCTGAGCACAATACCCAGCAGGGAAAAAATGGTAGAGGGTACGTGAATCTCGGTGGCAAATACCTCCTCCACGACAATAGAAAAAACTGTGGTCAATGCGGCTACGCCCAAGGTGCTCCGCACTATTTTCCGCATAGTCCAGCTACGGGTCAGGTGTTTGATGTCGCCGAGGAAATGCTTGTTGGTTTCGTAAATAATCATCTTTCAGTAATGGCTTTTTTTTAGTGGTTAGGTGTATGAACTTATACAGTCAAAGCGGGCGTGTTGGCTAGTATTCAGCGAATTGTTGATCCTTGTTGCACCACACCCAGTTTTCGCCCGGCTCGGCCGAGGCTACCACCGGATGGCCCGTGGCCTGATAATGTGCCGTAGCGTGGCGGGAAGGGGATGAGTCACAACATAGCGTGACTCCGCAGGTTTGGCAGGTACGCAGGTGTACCCATTGCCCACCTACTTTTACGCACTCTTCGCACTCATAGGTGGAGGCGACTTTTATTTCCTCCAGCGAGGAAAGATGGCTGCATAGTTGTGACATCGTGAGTTGGAGTGGGTTAGTCAACTTTCGGGAAGTTTTGAACTTCCCGAAAGTTAGGGATGGAACTATATTTCGGCTAGGTACTTATGCACAAAGCTGATAGCCATGGCACCTTCACCCACGGCGGAGGCCACGCGGTTCATAGCCGAAGCCCGCACGTCACCCGCGGCAAAAATGCCCGGTACGCAGGTTTCCAGCGTATAAGGTTCCCGCTGTTTCTTCCAGACTTTCTTATAATTGGCGTAGTTGACCAGCGCCCGGCCGGTTTCGATAAATCCTCTTTCGTCTTTAAGCAAGTTGTTTTCGATCCATTCGGTGTAGGGCTTGGCCCCAATAAAAATGAACAGGGCATCGGCCGGTAGCGTGCGCGTGTGCGTCGTGTTCAGGTCCTGCACCAGCAGTTCCTGCAAGTGCCCATCGCCCTTCGCTTCCAAGATCTCGGAACAAGCCAAAATGTGAATGTTGGGGGTTGAATTGATCTGGTCAATGAGGTAGCTAGACATGGTTTCCGTAAGATCAGGCTTGCGGATCATGATGTACACGTTTTTGGCAAACTGCGAGAGGTACATGGCTCCCTGACCGGCCGAATTGCCACCCCCTACCACGTACACCTCGCGGTCGCGGCACGAATTGGCTTCGGTAGTGGCGGCGCCGTAGTATACCCCCGCGCCGGTAAAGTCACCAACTCCCTTGGTTTCCAGCTTCCGGTAGTTGACCCCGGTGGTAACTACGATGCTCTTGGTGTTGATCACTTTTCCACTTCCCAGGGTGATCATCTTATAGTTGTCCTTTACCTCGATGCTGACAACTTCCTCGGGGGACAGAAAATCAACGCCAAAGCGGGTAGCCTGTGTAATGGCCCGGCGCGAAAGCTCCGCCCCGCTCAGGCCCGACGGAAAGCCCAGGTAGTTCTCAATCCGGGAGCTGGTGCCCGCCTGCCCACCGGGAGCCCGCTTCTCAACCAGCAGGGTTTTCAAACCTTCCGACCCACCGTATACCGCCGCCGATAGCCCGGCCGGTCCGGCACCGATGATCACCACATCGTAAAGTTCATGGGTATTTTGCAGGCTCAGACCGAGTTTTTCGGAAATTTGCCGGATATCGGGCTGCATCAGAAAGCTCCCATCTTCAAAAAAAACGAAGGGGGCATCTTTGGCTTCGAGGTTATTGAAGGGTCATCAGTTCTTTTCCCCGGTCGCTGGTTTCAAGGTCGTACCATTGGTACGGGTGCAGGTTGCCGGAAAGGAAATCCTTAATTTCGTGCGATTTGGGCGAGAACTGGTACCCCGCCACCCGAATCCCATCGAACTCCGGTATGTAGTTCATATTCCAGTCGTCGAGCAGGTCGGTCAGAACGGGGTACATCTTTTCTTCGGGCGGATCCCAGGGTTTCATCAGGTAGTAATCCAGCTGCACATCGTTGATGGCCTTAATGGCCGCGTCCGTATCCGAGTAGGCCGTCAGCAGCACGCGCTTGGCCTTCGGAAATATTTTTTTGGCTTCGGTCAGGTAGTCCACGCCCAGCATCTCGGGCATACGCTGGTCCGACACAAACATGGCAACCGTTTCGTTCTTTTGTTTAAGGTCTTTCAGGGCCGACAAGGCTTCTTCGGCCGAATCGGTACTCATGATTCGGTAGTCCTTACGATAGTTGCTGCGCAAATCCCTGGTGAGGGCGCGAAGCACCTGAGCGTCATCATCTACTGCCAGTATAATCGGTTGTTTCATGGAAATTTGGGGTCAAGTGGGGTAGGATAAAGGTACTAAAACTGCTATTCAATGGGTAAGCACACGTTGAATTCGGTGTGGCCTGGCTTGGATGATACCTTGATTTGCCCCCGGTGGCGTCTTACGATATTCTGGGCAATCTCGAGGCCCAATCCACTTCCTTTACCTATCTCCTTCGTGGTAAAGAAAGGGTCAAAAATATGCTCAATCACATCGGCCGGAATACCCGTACCGTTATCAATCACTTTGGTGATCACAAACTCCCGATCGTGCTGTGATTCAATGCGTATTTCGCCGTTTTCGGGTAAGGCATCAATGGCGTTGTCAATCAGGTTGGTCCATACCTGATTCATTTCACCGGGACTTACCAGCATGGGGGGCAGATCAACGGGCATGTCCAGGTTGACTTTTATGTTCTTGGTTTTCAGTTTGTGTTGCAAAATGCGCAGGGTACTTTCCATGCCATCCCGCAGGTCCACTTTTTTCCGGTCGGTGCCACCATCCATGTGCGAGTACTCCTTCACTGATTTTACCAAATTGCCGATCCGTTCGGACGCTTCCCCGATTTCGTTTACCATCTTCTCGGTTACCAGTACGTTGCTGAACCAATCCAGTACGGGGGATAGGTACTTCTCCGATACCTGCTCTTCTATCTGTTCCAGGTCGTCGGTCGTGATCTGGTATTCGGCAAAAGACTCCGCCAGTTCAAAGCTATTCTCCACGTTATGATCGTCCATCCAGTCGGTCAGGTCATCTTCCAGGCTCGACTTTTCCATCAGACTCATTCCGTGCGTTTCCCTTTTAACGATGCTGGTGATAATCTCATTGACCTGGTCAACCTTGTCTTCGCTTAGTTGAATGGATATAACCGCCTTGAATTTTTCCGGTACAAAACCCAGATGCTTTTTCAGGGCTGAGGCAGAGCGCACCACGGCCGCCGCCGGGTTGTTGAGCTCATGCGCGAGGCCCGCCGACAGCTTGCCGAGCGAAATCATCTTTTCGTTCTGCTGATCCAGCTTGGTGAAATCCCGGATCCGGTCCAGCATCATATGCACAAAACTTTCGACCAGGTTAAACTGGGAACAGATCATTTCCATGAACTCCTTCCGGTGTAGGCGCAGCACCGTGGTCCGTTCCATGGCTACGGCGGTGGCTACGGCGGTTTTGAGCCGGGAGTAGGGAAGTAGTCCGCCTACGTACCCTTTTTCGTTGAAGCCTAGTTCGCGGTGTTGGTTGTTGCGGTTGACGTACATCCGCAGCCGCCCTTCCAGAATAATGAACAGATGGTCAATCGGGTCGCCGTTCTGGTAGAGTGGTTCTCCTTCTTCCACCACGGTAATCACCGAATGATCTACGAGCCATTGCAATTCCGCTTCGGGTACCGAGGTCAGGCTTTCATTAATTTTCAGTTCTTGTAAAGCATCCATAGCATCCGCTGATAATTTGGGATAAGGGTTGGTTTGGTAGTTTTGCCGTAAAACTGAGGGAGGGCTTGTAATGACGCAAAATTTACCTGTTTCCGGCAGAAAATTAAAAGTATTCCGAAGATTCTTTGGAATACTTTTCCCATAACAGAATGTATTTTTATAAAATTCCAGACGTGGTAAACGTAGAACAATACGGCTGGAAATGGAGGGATTTCCCTGCTTATTTGTACACGCAGGCGGCTTTATCCGATACCTCGTAATAGGATTTAAAATTAGAGGCCTTGGGGTCCATGCAGCCTTTGAGGGGCAGAAGTTCAATGTTGCGGAAGTCGATGGCGTGGCTTTCGCTCTGCAGAGCAATGTACCCTTCTTTCAAGGGGGTGTTTTGTAGCTTCATCCATTCCTCAGCGTGGGCGGCAGTAAACTTTCCACTTTTGAAGTCGTTCGAACGGCCCACAAAGCCTCCCCCAATGCGGGTATTGGTATAGGTCAGCACGGTATCTCCCTCAATAAGATGGTACACGAGGGAGTCGCCATATATAATGACCTCGGCTTTCACCCACTGGTCACCATGGTAGGTTTTGGAGGTGGAGTTGATGCAGTGCGCATCGGCCAGTTTGCCATCAACATCCACAATCGTTCCGGGAGAGCAGAGATTACCCGTAGCGCGTTCCCCCGCCCCCAGGCCACCCAAATACTGCATTTCCAGCGACATCGGGAACGTCTGATCCTTGCCCAGGCTCCAGGCCGGTTGCGAGTGCACCATGATGCCGCTATTGCGGACGTTCCAGGAGTCGCCGCCCGGTACCTGATCGCCCAGAAAGCGGTACTCCATCCGAAGGCGGTAGTGGGAAAACGGCTTGTTGTAGTAGAGATGACCGTAGCGGCCGTCAAAGGTTTTATAGCCGTCGTACTTCACCCGGATCATCCCGTCCTCGGCCACGAAGGTATTCTGGTAGTTGTCATTCATGGCGTAGCCCGCAATCTTGACATCCCAGCCGGTGAGGTCCTTGCCGTTGAAAAGAGGGATCCAGTCGGAAGGCTTGGCGGTGGTGGATTGGGCCCAGGCTCCGGTGCCCACGCAGCAGGCCAGGAGGAAAATGCAGGTAGTTTTTAATACAAAATTCTTCATAGTGCAATCTACACGGTTCAGGGGATAGTTTGTATACGAAGGCTTTAAAAAGAAAAAACTACTTGATAGGTTCGGTGAAAATCAGACCGTTTCATAAAGCGACGAACCGCCCCTATGCCGCGAAAGCAGCGCAGGGGCGGTTCGTAAGAAAAAATCAAATATTACAGGCTGACCGTGCTCAGTTCAATGGTGCTTTGTGAACCCTTCTGAACTTCGTAGGCTACCAGCAGCTGATTGCCGGTGTACACGGCGCTTGGGCTGTGGCCGTGCTGGGAGGGAGTGAGCCACTGCACGTCAGCGGCTTTCTCGGCTGTGACCTTCCGGTAGGCGATGTAGTAGGTTGTGGATTCGCCATCGGTGCGGGCCTCTTCCCACAGCAGCACCGAAGCGGAAGGCGTGGGCACCAGGAAGGCATTTTTGGCCGAAGGATCCCCGATAACCGCCAGTCTTTTGCCCTGGTCATTTACCACCCGCAGGCCGGGGGCGTCTTCCGATCCCGAAAACCACGCCACTACCGAACCCTTGCCCAGCGCACTGGAAGTAGGACCGCTGTGGGGGCAGCCGTTGATCAGCCATTTGTCAGGAAACAGAATGGACGGCGTGCCGAAGCTCTTTCCAAAGTCCTTTGACACCATCCGGGCAATGTCGCGGATGTTTTCGTTGTTTTCGCGGTAGTACACATTCAGGTACCCGTTGGCATCCGTGAGCAGGCTGATGTTGCAGCAGTCGCAGGTGAAATCGTCAATTACTTTTTCCTGGCCGAAGGTAAGGCCGCTGGAAGTTACCAGGCGCATGTCGCGTGAGTGGGGCTGGTTGGGAATGTCCTGCAAGAAAGCCACGGCGATTTCGCCATTGCCCATAACGGCTGAGTCAAAAAAGCCCCGTACTACCCCGGCGGTCTGATCTTGGTGGACGGGCGCTGGCGCGCTCCATGTTGTACCCTGGTCTTTGGAATAGCTATACACAATCTGCATATCGCGCGGGCGTCCGCCGCCTTTGGGCGGGGCAGGCTTGGCGGCAGCGGCGTGGGTGTCGTGCCCGCCCGCCGCGTGGCTATCGTGCGAGGAGGGCTGAGGGGCTGGCTGGCCACCAGTTCCCCGCAGGCCGAATACCGCCACCAGGGTTCCGTCGCCTTTTTCGAGTACCTTGGGTTTCATCAGGCGGCTGCTGCCGATGCCTTCGTGGGCGAAGACGAGCTTTTTATCCGAGAAACTCTTGCCGTTGTCCTTGGAAATGGCCGAGTAAAAGTACACCAGATTATTCTTGTCCTTCTCGGTCCAGGTGAGCAGTACGTGGCCGTTTTTGAGGGCGGACAAATGCGCAGTAGTGGCGGTGCGGGAGGTATCCGTGCTGATCGGATAGGCTAGGGCCTGCAAACTGATGCAAAGACCCAGAAACAGGTTTACGAACTTCATAGTTTATTTAGAGTTAAAATTTATAAGACAAAGCTACGGAGTAATTGCGGGGCGTAATGGGATTAACGCTATTGTCGTCGTGCACATTATAACTGAGTACATCGAAGATATTCCCGATTTTCCCCCGCAGAGATATAGACCGGAATGTGTAGCCCAGGGTACCATCCAGCTGGGTGTAGGCTGGTAGCCCGATGAGCTGGTAGGCGTCGTTGGCTACCTGCACGCGGGTGGATCGCCCGGCGTACCGCTGACCTATGTACACGCCCGCTACCCCGAGCGACAGGCCTTTGAGGGTACCTTGCTCAAAACGATACTGGGCGCTGGCATTGGCGGTGTGCTTGGGATTGTAGCGCAGCAGGCTACCTTCTACGTAGGTATTGCTTTTCACGTAGCGGGTTTCGTTGTAGCTGTATCCGGCCATCAGCGACAGCCCCCTGGACGGGCCGCGCCACCAGATCCAGCTCCACGCCTTCGCTCTGCACCGATCCGGCCAGCTCTTTGATGTTGTTGTTGGTATTGCCGTCCGCCAGCGAAATCTGGGCCAGATTGCTGTTCAGAATGCGGTACACCGTGGCATTGGCAGACAGTTTGCCATCCAGCAATTCATTTTTCACACCCACTTCATATTGGTCAATGTAGGAAGGAGGCAGGGCATTGCCGGCCACATCCACGCCGGTATTGAGGGAGAAAGAATTGGCGTAGCTCGCAAACGCCGAGTGGTTTTTGGTAGGTTGGAACACCAGGCCCAGGCGGGGCGAAAAGGCACCGTCGTAGTACACGCTGTTGGTGGTGGCTTTGGTGCTATACGTAAACACATCGCTGCCGGTCTGCTGGTAGCTGTACCGGATTCCGGCCAGTACCTTCACGTAATTGGTGATGCTAATCAGATCCTGAGCATACACTCCCACCCGATTCACCGGAGATGTTGTGAGCGTAGAGGGGTTCAGAACCGGAATGTCGGTGCGCCGGGCATACTGCCGTGTGCCGTAGATATTGATGGTGTCGTAGCGTGCCAGCTGCCCGTAGCCCGTAGTGCGGGTGTTGTACTGATCGGTATCCATCCCCACTAGTACCTGATGGGATACCCGGCCCGTAGTGAAGGTACCGGTCAAATCCAGTTGGCCCAGGTAGTAGTCTTCGGCCGATTGGCTACGCTGAATATTTCGGATCCAGGTACCTGAGGCGGGAATAAGTCCACCGGTGTTGGGGCGGGCGTTGGCAAACAGGTCGGTGGCATGGTTGCGGTAGGCCCCAATGAGGGACAGCTTCCAGTTTTGCGATAGCCGGTGCGTGAGGGTGGCCGTGGTGGAAACCTGTTCGGCCTTGAAGTAGCCCCAGGGTACGCCCAGGAAGCGCTCGCGTGGGATATCCACGATTTGGTAGTTGATAATTCCCGAGCCAAAATCTGGCGTGCGCTGGTCGTTCAGGTAGTCTGCTTCGACCAGGAAATCGGTTTTTTCGCCCAGTTTTACCAGCAGTGAGGGGTTGATGTAGAACCGCTCCGAACTTACGCCCTCACGGAAACTGTTGGCTTTTTCGTAGGTACCGTTGACGCGGAAAGCCACCCGTTGCTTTTTATCGATCGCCCCGTACACATCGAAGGAGGGCTTTACCAATCCAAAACTGCCTACGCGCATGGATACTTCCCCGCCAAAATCAAACTTTGGCTTTTTGGTCACGAGGTTCAGGATGCCCCCGGCCGCCACATTACCAAACAGAATGGCCGAACTGCCTTTCAATACCTCCACGCGTTCCAGTCCGCTCATTTCGCTCAGCATGCCGTTGAAGTACCGTACCCCGTTCTTGAAAGTATTGGAACTGCCAAAGGAGAATCCGCGCCCGGCGATCTCCTCCTGGTACCCACCCGTGGCTCCCATAATGTAGATGCCATTGGTGTTCATGAGTACGTCGCTCATGCGGAGCACCTGCTGGTTAATCAGCGTCTGCTGATCAATAATGGCCGTACTTTGCGGAAGATCCATGGGTCGGATGGCGATTTTCCCCACCGAAATCGGCTTCTCGTTGGGACTTGTATAGCCTTTCACCACAATCTCTTTCAGCTGGTCGGTGCTTTCCACGAGTTCCAGAGCCAGATTCACCGTTTTGTTCTCCTCAATTTTTATTTTCTTTTCGAGGGTTTTGAAACCCATGAATGACGCTACGAGGGTGTAGGAGCCAGTCGGTAGGGTGACGAATACAAACTCCCCCTGCGCATTGGTGCTCATACCTTTGTTGAGTTCTTTCAGCTGCACCGATACATCAGTCGCGGGCTGCCCGTCTTGGCTAGCGACAATTCCCTTGACTTGCCCGGTTTGGGCTATGACCCCGAGCGACAACAGCACCAGGCATATAGTAAGTAGTAGTTTATGGTTCATTCGTACCTTTGTTTAATCTATATTTATTTAGACTTTTTATAAATAGTCTCACAAAGGTAAAAGGCGTTTATAAATTTCAAAGAGTTATTTAGAATAATTTTAAATAATGATATAGGTTCTTGGTAAAGGACAAATAGGAGGAAGGCCGACCACCAGGGAGATTGGCAGAAGTATATGAAAGAAAAAAAGAAGGGGGTACTTCCTGAAGACCACTTTAACGCGTCAGTTGCAGCCAGGCGGCGATCTCCATGGCCCAGGCTATACCGACATGAACCAGAATCCCGCCCCAAACCGACCGGGAGTTGAGCGCAATGACGCCTAGAATATAGCCCCCAAAGACAGAACCGATGGTTTCGCCCAGGGGCTTGCCAAAGTGCAGCGAGGCGTAGCATACCACCATGGGCAGCAGGGTACCCCGGCCCAACAAGTGCGCCATGCCGATGATCAGGAAGCCTCGAAACAGCAGCTCGGTGGAGATGAAATCGAAGCCATAGAATAGCTCGAAAGCCAAAGCCGTAACCCAGGGCGCTACCCCAAAGAATTCGTTGGCCGACGAATCGCGGTACGTAGGATAGGTACTCATAAAGTCGGGCTGGAACGAGGCCCAGGCGATGAGGGGCAGCATGGCGGCCAGCAAAAGGAGATAGGGGCTTATGTTTTGGGCTTTGAAAAGTCCGTAGAAATGGGTGCGCTGCCCATCCAGTAGGAAATAAAAGAGAATGAGGGGCGTAAACACGGTGAGCAAAGACGACAGGTTGGACAAACCGTAGAACGCAAACCAGTAGATGTGTCCCTCGAAAAGCTGTTTGCTCCACGACTGGTAGCCATAAAAACCGCCGTCCCAGGCCAGCACCGCCAGGCCAAACAGGCTGTATAGCCACACGCGTGAATTACGGAATACCTGCATCTGTCCAGAATGAAGCGCCCAGATGAGCAAGGTTCCGTAGTAGGCCGTGGCGTACAGCAAAAAGTACCACAGGATGCGGATGGGGTTGCCAATCCAGGCGTCAATGATCCGATCTTCGAGGTCAATCGTATAGTTGATCGCGATGAGGGTAGTCAGAAAAAGGGCTACTTTGAGGTACAATCTGAGCTCAAAGTCTTCTCGTACGTGGGTGCGTAGGTAGCCTGCGATTTTGCGCATAGAAGGGATGAGTAATGAGCCTGAATTTCTACTCTAAGTCAGGACATGAATAAAGTACGGAGCTTAAAAATCGACGCGCTGATGCTCCACAACTACTCCCTTGCCCACTTTCAAGGTAGAAAGGCTTTGTGCCTCATTACCCACCTCGCCCCCCGTAACGGGCCGGGTAAGCGGATTGTAGTATTCCAGGCTGGATTGGATGAATTTCTTATTGTACAAATCGAGCGCTTCGCTCTCGTTCAAAGCGGAGCGGTGCAGGGTCAGGTCTTTCAGTTCGGTTTTCGGGGCCGTGCCGCCGAAGTATGCCTGCGTGGGGGAGAGCTGTTCCTGCACGCTCCCGACCGGTTCACCGTTTACGAATAGTATCGTTTTCTGATTCACAAAGCTATGGGAAAGTACCACGTGCATCCAGGTTTCGGGGGTGGCGGAAAAGGCTCGGCTGAGGTTCTTATACCGTATACTTTGGCCCGACACCGCGATCGGGTGGTTTTGATTGCCGGAGATAAAGCCGGCCATGCTCCCGTCGGTGGTTTCCTTGAACCTAAAACTGAGGGTGAAGGAATGGACGGTGCTGGTCAGGTCAAGCGTCAGTGGTTTTTCCACTTTGTTCTTGTTTAGCAGAGTGGCGTAGCTTCGGTGCCAGTCGTAAGCGGGGGTTCTCTTACCTATCTGCATAGCTTCAAACAGAGACGGTACCAGGGTGTAGGACATCTCGGTGTGCCCGGCCGTGTTGGGGTGGAGGGGATCTCGTACGTAGCCATCTACCCATTTTCCGGTCAGATCATCCACCGCCCCCAGCACGTTGATGCTCGGATAGTCCCAGGTATTGATGATCCGGTTCATGCGCTGGGTGATCTCGTAATGGGCCTCCGTAAAATTCGAGTTGGAGTAGCAATTGACGATAATCGGCTTCATCCCCAAGCTATTGAGGGAGTCGGCTAGGGCCAGCAAACGGCTACGGTACTGTTCCAGAATCTGCTCCCGGCCGTTGTCGTCCTTGGGCGTAAGAATTCCTTCGTTTCCCAGTGACAGGCCAATCACCACGATGTTGGGTCGGGTAGGAAACAGCTTTTTGGATAGCCGATCTTCCTTTTCAATTTTGAGGGTATTGTCTCCCCCGGTGGACGCATTGAAGTACTTGTATCGTAGGGTATCGAGGGCCCCGCTATGAAAAAACTGCCAGGCGTAGCCGTGGTTGTTTTCGGCTCCGGTACCCCAGCAAACGGATGAGCCGAAGAAGGTTACGTGTATGGGAGGGGTACTTTGTGCCAGGGTGCAAAAGCCAATCCCCAGGAACAAAGTAAGCTGTACTAAAAGTTTATTCATAGCGGGTATGGGAAGTTGGTTGTTATTCAGTACCCAGGTCACATCGTTATGACGACTTTTCCCCGGACATTTCCCGCCCCAAGATAGCGTACCGCTTCCGAAACATCACGCAGCGGATAGATTTTATCAATCAGCGGTACCACAGTGCCAGCCATGAAAAGCAAATTCAATTCCTGCAAGTCCTTCGCTTCTGGCTTGTGCACCAAAAGGCCGACCTGCTTTCCTTCGGGCTTAGACCAACTGCCCAGGGTTGCCGCCTTGATGAGAGTACCTACCTTGCCCCCTACCATAACGTACCGTCCACCGGGATTCAGCGCCCGTCGGCAGTCGGGCACCGAATGCCGGGCTACCATATCCAGAATCAGGTCGTAGGTTTGTCCGGTTTGGGTAAAATCCTGCTGTCCGTAATCCAGTACGTGGTCAGCCCCCAGCGAGCGGAGCATATCCAGCTTGTCGGCACGATCCACACCCGTTACTTGCGCCCCGGCTACTTTGACTATCTGCACCGCAAAGGTACCCACGCCCCCTCCGGCTCCGTTGATGAGTACCTTTTTTCCGGCGCTCAGCTGTCCCTGCCGGAGGCCCTGCAAAGCAAGTACCCCCGCCTGAGGAGTAGCGGCTGCCTGCTCGAAGGTCATGGAAGGTACTTTCAATGCCAGCAACTTGGCCGGAGCGCAGACGTATTCGGCAAAAGCACCAAATCCGCTACCGGATATATCGCCGTATACCTCATCGCCCAGCCGAAATTGTGTTACTTTTTTGCCTACCGCTTCTATCCGTCCGGCTATGTCGGAGCCAATGATGGGGTATTTTGGTTTGAAAATTCCAAACAGAAGGCGGTATAGGTAGGGTTTGCCCGTCACCAGATCCCAATCCCATGAGTTGACGGAGGCTGCCTGTATTTTCACCAGTACTTCGTCGTCTTTGGGCACCGGCGAGGGTACGTCTTCGAGCTGCAGTACGTTAGGCTCACCGTAGCGGGTGTATACAATGGCTTTCATATGATTTGTTTGCTCAGCATTCTGATGGCAGATTCTCTCACAACCACTTCCCGAGCGCCCGCATGCTCTCCACATTATGCGCGGGGGCGAACACATCCACGTACGGCAGGGCGGCCTGCATGGCGGCAGTGCGGGGTTCGTAGCCGGGCTGCCCGGCCAGGGGATTGAGCCAGATGACTTTGCGGGACTTCTGTTGGATGCGCTGCATGGCTTCGGCTAGTGTACCTTTATCCGAGCCATGGTTTAAAACTGTACCTGTACCCGTGCCACGGTTCAAAACCGTGGCACGGGTGTGATTGTCTAAATCCGTAGCATGGGTGTCTTCGGTATCCCAGCCATCGCTCAGAATCACCACGATGGTTTCGCGGTTGAGCAGGCGGCTGTACTCGCTCACAAAAGTATGCAGACTCTGCCCGATGCGCGTCCCGCCCGACCAGCCGGTTTGGCGTTCGGACAGCTTTTGGAGGGCTTCCTGAAAATTCTGCTGTTTTAGCTCGGCCGTAATCCGGTGCAGCTCAGTACTGAATACAAAGGTTTCGATGCGGCGGAACACATTCTGAAACGCGTACATAAACTGAATCAGAAAAGCGCTGTACAGATCCATGGACTTGCTCACATCGGCCAGTACCACCAGTTGCATACGGTTGCGGCGGGGACGCTTATAGGAAAGTTCGAGGAGTTCGCCGCCCCGGCGGAGGTTGCGGCGCAGGGTGTTTTTGAGGTCAAACTGCCGGGCGTGGATCGTTTTTTCGTGGCGGCGGTTCAGCTTACGGGCCAGGGTTTGGGATACCTCGCGCAGCAGGCGTTCCAATTCGGGCAATTGGTCGGCGGGAATCAGCGAAAAATCCTGCTGCCCCAGCGTCTGCACGGGCGAGTAAGTAGCGGTTTCGGTTTCCTGAGTATTCTTGTTGCCATTCAGCCATGATTTCAGGGCGTCGAAGGAGGGTTGGGTACTGCCCTGTTGCTTGTTTTTTTTTTGCTCATCGTCCTTGATTTTACTGTCGAGCGCGCTTTCCAATTCATTCCAATAGTCAATGAAAAGCTTTCCGAACAGTTCCAACTCTTTGACCGAGCGGGTTAGGCTTACCTGCAACGCCAGGGCAAAGTTGGTGCGGTCGTTGGGTGTAATCAATGTGATTGCCCGCAGGGCCGTAGCCTCCTCTTCCGGCCCGATGCGGAAGCCGTAGGCGCGCAGGTAGCGGCAAAAGGCTACGATGTTGTCGGTGAGGTCGGTAGGGCGGGAGATCAATTTTGAATGAGTGATTGTCGGAATGAGTGAATAGAGTCTGGATGATGACCATACTCAATGAATATGTTTTTAGCTCAGCCACAGCTGTCATTAGGACAGTTTGTTAAATAGATTAATAATACGTTTTGGAAGAACTACTAGAAATTAAAAAATAATCTTTATCGCCCCATATACTACGGTACTATCACCGCTGATTTCGGGAGAAGATTTTGTTAAAAATTCAATTTCCCTAATGGAATCTCGGTTCAACTTATCAGCCATGACACTTTTATTAAGTGGAATTATCTGTCCATCTATGAAGAGGGGAAATTGCATATCCAGAAGTTGCAAAGGAATGGCTTTCCTGATTTTCGAGTAGGCATATCTGTACAGTTCAGATGGTTCCGTGTATAGAAATTCATAAGACTTAGCCGGATGTAGAACTCCGATTTTAGTAAGCTCTTCAAAATCTTTCAGACGATAGTTTCTTATGATTTTTGTGGCTGTAAAAGAATCTATACCAGGATTAATCAGTATTCCATCAAGTACGATATAGTCCGCTTTAAAAGAATTGACGTATTCAGTATTCTCAGGCTGTTTTTCAAGAATCTTTTTAAAATCAATGCGTGTGTCTTCCGGGCTTGTTGTAGGCTTGTGTGATTGCTGACATTGCACAGATAACATAGCTGTGTAATAAATGCCCAGGATAATAAAAAGATTGTTTGCGATATGTCCCATGCAGCAAACTAATTATAGTGAGAAAATTTACAACGCATCCAGCTTCGATACAATCCCCATCTTCTCGTACAGCTCACGTCAGCGATAGCTGGGCAGTGCGGGTGTCTTTCCAGTCTTTCAGGATCACGCCCAGGGTTTGCTCGATGATATCCTTGGGCAGATGGTCAAAATGCAGGGCGGCAAGGGCGGTGGCCCAGTCGAGGGTTTCGGCAATGCCGGGCGTTTTTTCGAGACGTAGCTGGCGTAGCTCCTGCATAAAATGGCAGATCTGCGTCGCGAGTTTTTCCGAAATTCCGGGTACTTTATCCTTCACAATTGCCAGCTCCTTTTCATAATCAGGGTAATCGATCCATAAGTACAGACAGCGGCGACGCAGGGCTTCCGATAGCTCACGTACGCGGTTGCCCGTCACGATCACCTGCGGGATGTGCGTGGCCCGGATGGTGCCGATCTCAGGAATGGTGATCTGCCAGTCGGAGAGTACTTCCAGCAGAAAGCTCTCAAACTCCTCATCGGCGCGGTCTACCTCGTCGATCAGCAGCACCGGCGCTTTGTGGTGCGTGATGGCCTGCAAAAGTGGGCGCTTCATCAGAAATTTCTCACTAAAAATCTCCTCTTCTACTTCCTCGATAGGCTGATCGGGGCCGCTTTGGAGCAAGGTACCCTGCGCTTCGATAATTTTCAGGTGCAGCAACTGCCGCTGGTAGTTCCACTCGTACAGAGCGTGGGAGGCGTCGAGTCCCTCGTAGCATTGCAGACGAATGAGGTCCGTATCCAGGGCCCGCGCCATTACCTTCGCAATCTCGGTTTTACCCACCCCCGCCGGACCCTCAATCAACAGCGGTTTTTGCAACTGCATGGACAAGTACACCGCCATCGTCACAGAAGGCTCCGTGATATAGCCGTGGGTTTTTAATAAGTCTGCTATGTGGGTGAGGTTCATAGGGGTCAATTTTGAATGATAGATTGAATGAGTGAATAGAGTTGATGGATAGAAAGTTAATGAGTATATAAAATTGAAAGACTCAGTTTTTTATTTATTATCTACTTTAAACTCATCGACTCCTGAACTTAAAATATTCTACTCAATTCTATCATTCACTCATTCTATAATTGAACGCTACAAGCGCTCGCTTGCAATAGACACGTGCCAGATGGTGGCGATAAGCTTCGGAGGCGTAGTGGTCTACGTTGAGTTGCACGCCCTCGGCGGTTTTGGCGGCGGCGGCTTCGATGGCGGCTTCGGACCAGTCGCCCACGGCTTCCTCTACGCCCGTATCGCGGAAGGCGGCGTCGGCTACGCCCGTGAAGGCTACCCGTGCGGAGCCATCAGGCTTCCGTACGGCGGCGCAGCCCACGATGGCAAAACGGGAGGCGGGCTGCGTAAACTTCTGGTAGGTCATGCGGGTACCTTCGGTGGGTACCGGGAAACGAATTTCGATGATTATCTCCCCTTCTTCCAAAGCCGTGGCATAGAAGCCCGTAAAGAAGTCGTCGGCGGCAATGGAACGCGAGCCCGACTTATTTTGTACCACCACGGTTCCCTCCGCGGCAATCACCATGGCGGGCCAGTCGGCTGATGGGTCGGCGTGGGCAATGCTACCGCCAATGGTACCCTTGTACCGGATCATGGGGTCACCGATCATGGCGGCACCTTCGGTAAACATGGGTAGGTGCTCTCTAATCAAATCGGAACTGAGAATTTCCTTGTGAGTGGTGGCTGCGCCAATGACAAGTTCGTCGCCATCTTGCCGGATGCCTTTTAACGCCGGAATGCGGGCAATATCCACGAGCTTGCCGGGTGCACTCAGGCGTAATTTCAGGGCTGGAATGAGGCTATGTCCGCCAGCAAGAATCTTGGCGTCGTCGTCCAGTTGGGCCAGGGCATCCTCCACCGTAGCGGGTCTGGCGTAATCAAATGCGTATGAAATCATGGTTTTTTAGGTCTTGTTAGGGGGTTAGCAATTAGGTGGTTAGCTGTTAGCCTTGCCGGGGTGTATGATTGAAGGAAGGCTAATACAATTTTTCAATCAGCCTTCCTTTACCGTAGGTCACTACTGCATAGCGGTCCATACGCGCTCGGGGGTCAGGGGCATCATGATGTCCTTGACCTTGTGCCCGCCGCTCCATAAAGCGTCGATCACTGCGTTTACGACGGCCGGAGTAGAGCCAATGCAACCGGCCTCACCGGCGCCCTTAACACCCAGCGGGTTGTGCGGACAGGGAGTCTCCTGACGACCCAGCTCAAACATAGGCAGGTCGTCGGCGCGGGGCATGGCGTAGTCCATGTAGGAGCCATTGATCAACTGACCGTTCTCGTCGTAGATAGTACCTTCCAGCAGCGCTTGTCCGATACCCTGCGCCAGCCCGCCGTGAATCTGTCCATCCACAATCATAGGGTTGATGACGTTCCCTACGTCGTCCACGGCAATGAACCGATTCAGCTTCACCTTCCCGGTTTCCTTATCTACCTCCACTACCGCAATGTGGCAGCCGAAGGGGTAGGTAAAGTTGGTGGGGTCGTAGAAACTCGCGAAGTCCAGGCCGGGTTCCAGCCCCTGTGGGTACACGTGCGGCACGTAGGCAGTCAGGGCCACATCGCCAAAGCTGATGGATTTGTCGGTACCCTTTACGGTCCATTTTCCTTCGGCAAATTCGAGGTCATCCGCCGAGCATTCCAGCTTGTGGGCGGCTATTTTGGCTCCTTTTTCCAGTACTTTGTCAATGCTTTTTACAATAGCCGAGCCACCTACCGCGAGGCTGCGCGAGCCGTAGGTACCCATGCCAAAGGCTACCGCGTCGGAGTCGCCATGGATGATGTCCACGTCCTCCATCGGGATGCCAAACTTATCGGCCACAATCTGGGCAAAGGTAGTTTCGTGGCCTTGCCCGTGCGAGTGCGAGCCCGAGTACACGCTCACTTTGCCCGTAGGCTGCACCCGCACCTGCGCCGACTCGTACAAACCGGCCCGGGCACCCAGCGCACCTACTACGGCCGAAGGCGCAATACCGCAGGCCTCAATGTAAGTCGAGAAGCCCACACCCAGCAGTTTGCCATTTTGGGAGGCCTCCTTCTGCATCCGCCGGAATTCCTCGTATCCCAGCATTTCCATGGCCTTATCTACCACCCCATGGTAATTGCCGGAATCGTATTGCAGGGCTACCTGCGTTTGATAGCCGGGCTGATTGACCCCATCAAAGGCGGGAATGAAATTCTGCTTGCGTAGCTGAATGGGATCTTTGCCCATTTCCAGCGCGGCCAGATCCACAAGCCGTTCCAGCAGGTAGGTAGCCTCGGGTCGTCCGGCACCCCGGTAGGCATCCACGGGCACGGTATGCGTAAACACCCCGGACAAATCAATGTGAATCTTTGGGGTAGTATACAAGTCCCTGCAACAGCGTTCCGTGCAGGTAGGTGGGCACCGCCGGAGCGAAGGTAGACAGGTATGCACCCAGGTTGGCGAACGTTTTGATGCGTAGCGCCTTGATATTTCCCTCGGCGTCGAAGCCCATCTCGGCCTTCGTGACGTGGTCGCGGCCGTGGGCGTCGAGCATGAAAGCTTCCGAGCGGGTTTCGGTCCATTTGATGGGACGGTTGATTTGCTTGCGAAGCCCAGGTAACGAGCGCTTCTTCGGTGTAGTGATAAATTTTGGAGCCAAAGCCACCGCCCACGTCCGGGCCCAGTACCCGCACCTTGTGCTCGGGAATGCCCAGCACAAAGGCACACATCAGCAAGCGAATCAGGTGCGGATTCTGGGTGGAGGTGTAGAGCGTGTACTTATCGCTCACCTCGTCGTACTGCCCAATGTAGGCGCGCGGCTCGATGGCATTGGGTACCAGCCGCTGGTTCACAAATTCGAGCGTGGTGACGTGGGCAGACTGACTGATGGCCTCATCCACTTCCCCCAGCGGATTGCCCAGTTCCCAGTCGAAGGCCAGGTTGCCGGGGGCATCCTCATGCACCAGCGTGGCACCTTCCTGCGCGGCCTTCATGGGGTCGGTGACGGCGGGCAGATCTTCCCATTCTACTTCCACGGCTTCGGCGGCATCTACCGCGGCGGCGTACGATCTCGGCAATAATCACCGCCACCGGGTCGCCGATGTGCTTGACGGTGCTGCCCGTGGCTACCAGCAGCGGGTGGGGCGGCTCCTTCATCGTGTCGCCATTACGGAAATTAACCTGCCAGCCGGTAGGTACCCCACGATGCCGGTGGCCTTGATGTCGTCGCCGGTGAAGATAGCCACCACGCCGGGCATATCTTTGGCGGCGGAGATGTCGATGCTCACGACTTTGGCGTGGGCATAGGGGCTTCGCACAAACGAAGCGTGGGTCATGCCCAATAGTTTGATGTCGTCGGTATAGCGGCCTTTGCCCGTAATGAAGCGCTTGTCTTCGACCCGCTTTACGGATTGGCCTATGTATTTATTGCTCATGTTTTTTCTAATTTTGAAGGATAGAATTTTGAATGATAGAATGATAGAATGATAGATTGATAGAATAGAGGATGGCAGGAGAAGTGAATTTATTCTTAGTTCGTCCTTCTCAGTTCGTAGCTACGTCGTTTTTAACCACAAACTTCTTATTTTCAACTAATGACGAAAGAAATTTATTCACTCATTCTATCAATCTATCATTCAGTCATTATTGGCTCCTCGTTACTCACAGGTACCTCCTTCATCTTCTCCGCCGCCCATTGTACGCTACGCACGATGTTATGGTAGCCGGTGCAGCGGCAGAAGTTGCCTTCGAGGGCGTGCCGGATTTCGGCTTCGGTGGGGTTGGCATTTTGGTTTAGGAAATCGGCCGCCGACATGATCATGCCCGTGGTGCAGAAGCCACACTGCAAGCCGTGACATTCTTTGAAGCCCTCCTGTACCGGGTGCAGCTGCCCGTTGGTGGCCAAGCCCTCAATGGTGGTGACTTCGGAGCCGTCGGCCTGGACGGCCAGGATGGAGCAGGACTTAACGGCCATGCCGTCCATGTGGATTGTGCAGGACCCACAGCTACTGGTATCGCAACCAATGTGGGTGCCAGTCAGGCTTAGTTTTTCGCGCAGGTAGTGAGCCAGAAGCATTCTGGGTTCTACCTCGTGAGAGTGGACTTTGCCGTTTACTTTTACGGTGATTTGTGCCATACGTTTCTTAGAATATAAGGTTTAAGTTTAATCAGATGTTGGAGAGCGGTACTTTTTTTTCAGAAAAATCTTATGCTTTTTGTGATTCGATTTCTTCTTCAAAATTTTCAAAAAACTGCTTGGTCAGAGAGTGGGCCACTCCGCTCATGACGCGGTTGCCGGTGCGGGCCAGTAGGCCGGATAGCTTGGCTCCGCCGTCAAATACCAGCTCGGTATGTCCCTCGTCGGTTGGTTTCAGATCAATTCGGATGGTGGCATCGGCGTTGCCGATTTTACTATTCTGCTTTACATGCAGGGTATAGCCCTCGCCCTCCCGGATGTCTTCGAGTACCAGGCCCCCAGTAAATGAACCGCTTACCGGCCCCATTTTGATTTGGGCAATGGCCTTGAATTCATTTTCGCCGGTTTTTTCAAGATGGGTTATACCCGGCACAATCTTGGTCAGCGTGTCGGTATCCATCAGCATGTTCCAAACCCGTTCGTTGGATGCAGGTAATATGTGTGAACCGTTGAGATCCATAGGTTTCTTTCGGGATTAAAAGTGAAACAGTTCAAATTTATAGACGAATATTACCATTTGCCAGAACAATTGCCTCATCTTACTACACGATTCTATCAGAATGCAGGTATTGGAAAAGAAAATAGGTGAAATAGAAAGCGGAAACTTAATCTGTTACTAAAAAGCACCGTTATTCCACGACTCCGAAGTAGCCCAAAGGGCGTTTTGGGCCTTCGAGCGGGTCTGCTGGCGTTCACGGAACTCGGTGGGGGTTACGCCGAGCTGTCGCCGAAATACTTTCAAGAAGTAGTTGACGTGGTTGTAGCCGCAGTCGTAGGCTATTTCCGTCAGGGTACGCTTGGTATGGACAAGCTGCTGGGTGGCTTTCTGAATGCGCTCGCGGTTGATGAACTCCACGGGCGAGAAGCCGAATTGCTGTTTGAAACAGCGGTAAAAATGCGGCTCGCTCATGCAGGCCTTTTCGGCCAGAACAGCCACGCTGATATTTTCGTGCAAATGCTCTCGTAGATACTGCACAGCGTAAGCCAGCCGGTTTTGATTGGCGAAAACAGCCGGGCTATTCAGCATAATGCGCCGGGCTTTGGTCTGCATGAGCCTGATGGTGAGCTCCTGCAAAATAAGCTCCGCGAAGTAGTCGCGGGCGGAGTTGCCTTCGGCGCATACAAAAATCAGACGGTTGAGGAGTTGGTTGATAGCTTCCTCGTTGGTGAAGTACAGGTTGTCAGGGGTAAATTGCCAGCCCTCCGGACTATCCATGAGCGGAAACTGGTCGTTCAGACGATCGGTGAGCTGGCGTACCCGCTCTTCCGAAAGCGCCAGGGCCAGGCATTGGGTAGGGTTGGTGTCGGTAGCCTCCGGAAAATCAATGGACATGACGCTATGACCGGGTACCATCACCGACTCACCGGGATAGAAGTCAAAAGCGGGGGTACCTTCCAAGTGCATTATTTTTTTGCCCCGTACCATGCTGGCCAGCACCGGATGGGCAAAGGATAACTGCACGTTGGTGGCCTGGGCGTGGGTTTCGTAGATATTCAGTTCGGCCATTTTCAGGGAATAGGCCGTCCGGTTTTCTACCATTTCTTCCAGCTTTCTACATGTAAGGTGTGATGAGATATCGAGGGCATTTTTTGATTTCATAGGGCTTAGGATCTTTCACGTCTAGAAGAGGTATGGTATTTTCGGACTAGCAGTCAAAAAATAAAGTCTTAACTTCCGCACTTATCAAATGTATGCAATTTTTAGACTAAAAAGTACAAAGGGCTTTACAAAACAATTTTAAAAAAATGCGGCTTTGTGCTGGTAAAAGAAGGTTTTGATCAGCGACTTTTCAGGTAGGCAGTGGAAATTACAGTGGAGGGTAGTGGGTTAACCGGTCCAACTAGTAGATTGTTATGAAAAAAAAGTACGATTTGATTGTCATTGGTGCAGGAAGTGGTGGATTGGGGGCTTCTTTGGCTGCTCATACCATTGGCCTTGATGTGCTTCTTATTGAAAAAAACGCTCAAAACGTAGGTGGTGACTGCCTCAACTCGGGCTGCGTACCCAGCAAGGCCATCATCCACGTAGCCCGCCAATTTGCCCACGGTCGACGGGCGCAGGCCTTTGGTTTGCAGGTCGCAGGGAAAGCTGATTTGACCAAAGTAATGGCCTATGTGCACCAGCAGCAAGAGGTGATCCGGACCCACGAAAACGCCGAATACCTGCGTAAGCAAGGCCTCGACGTGGTGATTGGGCACGCCCGCTTTGTGGATGCCAACACCCTTTCCGTGGGTGAGGGTACCTACACCGCCCAACGGATCGTACTAGCCACAGGATCGAAGCCCCGGCAACTGGACGTGCCCGGTAGTGATACCGCTAGCCTCTACACTAATGAAACGCTTTTTTATGATTTGAAACAACTTCCCGATCACCTGCTCATCATCGGTGGCGGACCCATTGGCTGCGAAATGGCGCAGGCCTTCCGGCGGCTGGGCTCGGAGGTGACGATTGTCGACCGAGGTGAACGACTAATGACCAAAGAGTTACCAGAGTTTTCTGCGATTCTGGAAAAACAATTTGAGAAAGAGGGAATCAAAATTCTCCATCAAGCGGAGGTGAGTGCGTTTCCAGTGCCCACGGTAGCCGAAGTGAGTTTTAAAGATCAATCAAAAAAGAAACTCCCATTCGATGCGGCCCTGGTAGCCATCGGCCGGGTAGTCACTACCACCGGTCTGGATTTTGAAAAAGCGGGCATCGAGGTAAAGGATCACAAGATTGTGATCAACGAGTATTTGCAAACCACCAATCCGCGGGTATACACGGCAGGCGACTCTACCGGACTATACTATTTCTCGCACGGAGCCGAAAAGCACGTGCGGCAACTGATGCGCAATTTTTTCATACCCTTCTTCAAAAAGAAGCACAGCTATCACGAACTCTCGTGGGTGACCTTCACCGAGCCCGAAGTAGCTACCTTTGGCCGCTCGGAGAAAGGAGTCTGAAAGAAGATGGTGTAGCTTTCGAAACGATCCACCACAGCTTCAAAGACGACGACCGGGCCGTAACCGACGATTACCGCTACGGGAAACTGGTACTCTACCTCAGCAAAAAGAAGTGGATACTGGGCAAGCGCACGATTCTGGGCGGTAGCATGATTGCCCCCGGCGCGGGTGAGCTGATTCAGGAGTTATTTACAGCTCAACTTGCCAAGCTTAACACCAATGTGCTTTTCAATAAGGTGTATCCCTATCCGGTCTCTTCGCGAATCAATCAGGCGGCTACCAACAAAGTCAGGCAGGGGGATCTGACGCCCCTTCTGAAGAAGGTGCTGGGGTGGTTGTACCGGTTATGAAGCCTGGATACCGCGATTCGTCTTTCGAGTGCTAGCTTTGCCACTGTATGTCTGCAATCTGCAGCTGCCGCACTTCCCGGCCCAGATTGAGTTGAGCTACCTCTCCAACCTTTTTACCCGTAATGGCTACGGCAATAGGCGCGGTAAAGGCAATCTTCTGCTGGCGGACGTCTGCTTCGTCAACGCCTACGATTTGAAATTTTTGGATCTGATTCTTACCGATGGTTTTGAGTGTAACCATCGCGCCAAAACGCACGGCGTCCTTCTGGGCATCGTTGGGATTCAGAACTACGGCTGAGGAAATACGTTCCTGCAGCAATTGGAGTCGGCCATTCAGCACGGTGGAGGCGATGCGGTATTCTGTCTCGTTCTCCAGCTGCAGATTGGCTTTTTCTGCTTCCAACTCCCTCTGCTCGTTCAATAGTTGTTCCATGCCCGTGGGGGTCACGTAGTTTGTGACACCCGGAGGAAGGGCTGCCCGAGGTAGTATGAGGGGAATTTCTTCCTGATCGCCTTCTTTTACAAATGCTCTACTCATAAGTGTGCTTTTAGAGAATACTCCTAAAAACTTTGTACCGGAGCCCCCGCACCGGTACCTACCCTAGGTCAACGGAGTACTGTTTTCGTAGCCGGTCTACCACCTGCCGCACATGCGTTACGGCTGCCTGAATATCTTCTTCACTCGTAAACCGCCCCAAACTAAACCGCACCGAAGCATGGGCGAGGTCGTCGGGGACACCCAGCGCTTTCAGCACAAAGGAAGGCTCCACCGAGGCCGACGTGCAGGCCGAACCATTGGAAACCGCAATGCGGTTGAACGCCAATAGGAGTTCTTCGCCATCTACCCGTCCGAAAGAAATATTGGTAGTCTGCGGGAGCCGGGAGTCACGGTTGCCGTTGACGGATGTGTCGGGAAGCGCGTCGAGAATACCGTTTTCCAATTGGTCACGCAGCTGCGCCAGCCGGGGCGCTTCTTGGGAGATAGTTGCTCCGGCTAGCTGGCAGGCTTTGCCTAACCCCACGATGCCCGGCACATTGAGCGTACCGGAGCGGTTGCCCCGCTCGTGGCGGCCGCCATCCTGCTGGGCGGTGAGTTTTACACCCTTCCGCACGTACAGCGCGCCGATGCCTTTGGGGCCGTACAGCTTGTGCGCCGATAGGCTCAGCAAATCGATATAGCTTTGGGATACATCAATGGATATTTTGCCCACCGCCTGCGTAGCGTCGGTGTGGAAAAGCACGCCCGCTGTGCGGCATAGCTGTCCTAGTTCGGTTATGGGCTGGATTACTCCGATTTCGTTGTTGGCGTACATCACTGATACCAGCAGCGTATCGGGCCGCAGGGCCCCCTGCACCTGCTGGGGCGTGATGAGTCCGTCGGGGGTAGGTATAAGGTAGGTGACTTCGGCTCCCAGGGCTTCGAGGTGCTGGCAGGTGTCCAGCACTGCCTTGTGCTCCGTAGCTACGGTAATGATGTGCTTGCGGGTAGCTCCCAGGGCTTCGAAGGTACCTTTCAGCGCCAGGTTGTTGGATTCGGTAGCCCCGCTGGTAAAGACGACTTCCTTCTCCCCCGCACCGATCAGCCTGGCTACCTGTTTGCGAGCGTCGGTGACGGCATCGGCGGCTTCCCAGCCGTAGAGGTGGGTACGGCTGGCGGCATTGCCAAACTGCTCCGTAAACCAGGGCAGCATGGCGTCCAGGACCCGCGGATCCACGGGGGTAGTGGCGTTGTAGTCGAGGTAGATGGGGCGCTTGGGGGTTGGCATAGCTTGTTACAGATTTCTATAAAGTAAGGCGGAGGAAAGGGCTTATTTTCTAGGTTACTTGATATAACATCTCGGTTAGGTGGCCGGTTCTCAACTCTTAATTTCTTCCTTTACAAACCTACGGCTTGCTGACTACGCGCATAAGCCCGTTTGGGAACACCCGTTCCTGATTGAGCCAAGATATACATTTGTAAGTATTTCATTATCAGGTAATCAAAGAAGTGAAAATTTATAACCGTTTAATAAAATCTTCTTGGGAGTGTTAAACTGGCGGGGTATCTTTAAAATAGCATAGGTATGAACATTTTTCACGCTTTCAGGACCTATTTTCCCTAAACGCATACCATATGCATATTTTACCTCATCAGTCCGTAACAGTATCTGTAGATGCCAAAGAACTGTTTGGTGGTACGCCACTACTTTCTGTTACCAAAGGGGAAGTGTACTCCTTTTCGGCTGACAAAAAGCAGGTTTGGAAAGATTCATGGGTCAAAACCAATGTAGAAGGTTTTTTCAATATTTTGCTTTGGTTCTCAGGCCGAAGAGTAAACGGCGTAAAGTGCTTTGCCTTGTGCGGTACGATTGGAAAAGATGAAACCAACCATTTCAAAATAGGCTCTTCGCTTTCAAATTTTACGATTCCAACGACAGGAGAGCTGTACTTTTTTCCGAACGATAGTATAAGGCATTATGATAACAACGAAGGTACGATTGAGGTAGTGGTAACTCGTCATTCCTAATATGTAGCCAACGTATATGGACACCAGTAGCAATGAAGTTTTTCAATCGTTCATGAAAAGCCTGTGTACAAAGAAGGCGGATTTCTGGAAAAGTTGAATAAAATCCACACCAATTGAAACAGCAATTTTATTACTCCGATGAAAGGAGCTGTAGACACAAATAAAAGTTTTCCTATGTATCTGAAATGTTCTCTGTTTTGTCAGCGGTGACGCTGACGGCGTGGATTATTTGCCTACGTCCGGACCGAGAATAGGAAGGTTCTGAGCAAAGCTTCATACTGACTTTAATTTTCTAATTCGTATTCCAATGGCTATATTATTTGGTAAACTGTTTGGACTGAATCACTATAAATTAAATAGGGAATTCTCAAACCAACTTCTCCGTACATTCTGGATCGTAACTCGTCACATTGTACTACTACTTGTAATTCTTGTTCTTTACCTGTTTATCCTGTTCAACAATCCGCAAGGCATTGATATTGTCAGTGAGGTGATCCTGAACAAAAGGTACTGGTTCTGGACGGTCTTTGCCCTTCTGGCCTTGGGAACTTCGCTCTGGTTCTGTGCTACTTTTCTATTGCAGATGAAGGGGATCTCGCACGATGCGGCTTTTAAAGAGGAAAACTATGAAGGAATTAAGTTTTGGTTAGAATATCTCCCCGGTTTGCTAGGCCTTATGCCGATGATTGCCTTAATTTTAAAAGGCGATCTGTATGAGGGGCAAAGCCGGTGGTTTCTGGTTATCCTGTTTCTGATAATCCTGATTTTACCACTTGTCATCCAGTCATTTATTCTACATTTGAAGGCTTCACTCGGAAGTGTCAAATGGTTCGATGACATGTCTTTTGAAAGAAAGACGCTGAGCGCGCTCCTTTATTTCAAAGGTACCCGGGCGGTATTCTGGACTTTTGTTGGGTATAGCTTTGTTCTTTTTGTGCTATCGCTCACATCGGTCGAAACGGGCTTTGCCATCACCGTGGGTCCCTTTGCGGTTATGGTTTTCGGACTGTCCTTTCTAGCGTCTGTCTTTTCGCTTGTAATGTACTTCAACATTCCGGGCCGCAGGCCGTTCTTGCTTTACTTTTTGGTGGTAGTGGCTATAATCAGCACAGGCAATGACAATTCCGCTATTCGTACACAGCCCCTGACCACCGAGCGTGTAACGCTCGAAAGAGATTTTCAACAATGGGCTGGGAAGCTCATTGCCAACCGAATGGCAACGGATACGGTACTGAATACCGATACGCTCTTCGTTCCCGTAGTTTTTGTGGCTACTGAGGGCGGAGGTATCCGTGCCTTGGTATGGACGGCGCTGGTTTTACAGAAACTGGAAGAGAAGTTCCCTGGATTGTACAACAATATCTATGGCATCAGCGGCGTATCTGGCGGTGGGGTAGGAGCGGTATTTTATATTGCCTACCTCCACGACCAGTTAAAACAGCAGCGCCGCCTGATCCCTGGAGACCCGCGTTTCGCTAAGGCAGTAAGGAGCGATTTTCTTTCTGATTTGTTAGCGGCCTTCCTATTTCAGGACAACCTGCAAAATATCATTCCTTTCGGAGTCAATAGCTTTGACCGCAGCCGTAGGTTAGAAGATGCATGGAGCCACTCCTTTTCCTACCACACCAATAGCTTTACCTTCGAGGAAGGATTTACGAAAATGTACGGTGACACGTCGTTTCGCTTGCCGAGGCTGTTTATCAATGGTACGCTGGCCGAAAGTGGCCAAAAGACCATCGTTTCATATCCCCGCCTGCAATACGAACCTACATTTCCGAAAAATGTACCCAACGTCCTGCGTGACGAAGTAGACGTTATCCAGGCTATTGGCAAGGATATTCCGGTCAAAACAGCGGCGTCGCTATGTTCGCGGTTCCCTTTCCTTACTTCCGGGGGTTTGATTTCCGAGGTTGGGGGCAGCAAAATTGGGCATATTGTTGATGGTGGCTATAAAGAAAATACCGGCTTGGAAACCGTATGGCAACTCCTGTTGCGGTTGAAGCCGATCCTACAGCAGGAGCAAGTGACTGATACTACGGCTTCGAGCCTTCCAAAGGTTGTTCAGTTCAAGCCTGTGGTGTTGTTTATCAGAAACAGCCCACCCACTGCGGTTCTGGATAGCGCTCGAAAGGTTCCCGGTTTTCTGCATGAATTAAAAATACCCGTAC
This sequence comes from uncultured Cytophagales bacterium, assembly GCA_963768025.1. Classification (GTDB taxonomy): domain Bacteria; phylum Bacteroidota; class Bacteroidia; order Cytophagales; family Spirosomataceae; genus CAVYGM01. The sequence continues at coordinate 132,668 of CAVYGM010000042.1, read as the reverse complement.
TGGGTGCAGGCAACGCTTCCGAACGTCGCACGCCCAGCATCGATGCCCTGACAGAGAACGTCTTCAAGTACTATACTGATAAAGAGAAAAAACTCAGCCCCTGCGAATACGTAGTACTTGATCTTGACCGTAGCACAACTGGCGGCCTCAAGCTTCCCCTGGGCTGGTACTTTTCCGATCGTTCCTATCAATTTGTGCAAAGCCAGGCAAATCATATTCTCAAAAAGAATAGCCTGGATTCTACTGAATTATCTAAACATTTCAAATCCCTGGACTTATGGAAGGATTGACTTCATTTCTGCAAATAGGTGCCTTCGTGGTAGCTATGATAACCCTATACAAGGGCCTTTCGGAATACGGTAAAAATAATCTTTTTAAACGAGCCGAGACGCTTGAAAAATTAATTATTAAATTCAAAGATGAAAAGCTCTGCATTGCCAAAAAAATCCTTGATGACTTCTTCATGTACTATTATCCGGGTATTAATGTAACAAAATTGTCTGAGGAAAAGCCAAATAAACTAACCGAACCCATGGTTTTTGTCAAGCCAGACTACTCGTTCAATTATAGTAATGCTTCTCGGCTCGCTGGAAAACAAGACCTATTCGATACCAATGTTGATGGGGAAAAACTTACGAATGTTGCTCTTACTGACACTTCTGACTTTGTTTGGCTTTTCAAGAAGTATAGCAGTGTCAACTCAATTTGGCTACTGAATCTAGCCTGGTTGTTGCGAGATCATAGAAAAAAAGGGATATATGAAAATGAAGTTCCCTTTCGGGATTCCTTTGACGAATTGCTTGATTTTGTCCTGCTTCTGATCTATTATCTCCGGAATGAGATCATCACTATGCGCGAAGTAAACGCCCACTTTCAGTACTACTTGCTGGGGATCAAGAAGAACGAAGCCATCCATAACTATATCAGAGTGTATTATAATTGGGAGGATTTTGATTGGCTTTTCAAGCAACTTCCAAATGATAAAAAAGAACCAAAGTGAAAGGATTCTAAATGGTTCCGATGCTGCAAACTCCCTACCGCTCCGCCACAAATAGAAGCAACGGCAGCGTAATTTCTGCCTATTCAAAATAGTTGGAGTACTCAGGTCGTTCATGGACAGCCTCGGGAAGTATGATGATGTACTTTAATTCAAAGCTGGATTTACCAGCTACGACATACCAAGAATTGGCAGATAAGAAAACAAGTTTTCCAAGGATTGCTGCTCATAATTTTACCCCATCTCACTTTTGCAGTTGATACGATTCAGAGTGGTCATTTCCCCAAAAAATCCGAAAAATCCCGTGCATTTTTCCCCAAAAAGCCGCTACTTCGTGCTTTGTATCCTAAATCTTACTTCATCATGACCCGTATTGCCCTTATAACCGGAGCGTCCTCCGGCATCGGAAAAGCCACCGCGCAGGCCTTTGCCAATAGTGGAATAAACCTCATCCTGTGCGGCCGCCGGCAGGAGCGTCTGCAGGAACTGAGCAATGAACTAACTTCTCTTGTCAAAACCACCTCCCTTAGCTTCGACGTCAGCGATCGCAAGGCCGTAGAGGGAGCTATTGCCTCCTTACCCACCGAATGGCAATCTATTGATATTCTGGTCAACAATGCCGGTAACGCCCACGGGTTTGACCCCATTGACAAAGGTGACCCCGCCGACTGGGATGCCATGATGGACAGCAATGTTAAGGGTCTACTGTACGTCAGCAAGGCCGTACTACCCGGCATGGTGGAGCGTGGACGAGGCCACATTGTGAATCTTAGCTCCATTGCCGGCAAAGAAACCTACGCCAACGGTACGGTCTACTGTGCATCCAAGGCCGCAGTAGAAGCATTCAGCCAGGGTATGCGGCTGGACCTGATTCAGCACGGCATCAAAGTGACCAATATCGCCCCCGGGGCCGTTGAAACGGAGTTTTCGGTGGTGCGTTTCAAGGGCGACGAAGCCCGGGCTGATAAAGTTTATGCTGGTTTTGAGCCGTTGAAAGCCGAAGATATCGCCGATAGTATTCTATATGCGGTGAACGCCCCGGCGCACGTGACCATCGCCGATGTGACTATCCTGGCTGCTGCCCAGGCGGCGGCTACGACGGTATATCGGAAGTAGGGTAGGGCTATTCGGGAATTTGTTGTAGTAAGTCTCTTATTTCTATGTCAGAGATATTTTCCTGATCAGATTTGTCAGAGATATTTTCCTGATCAGATTTGTCATAGATGGAAAGGAGATATACAGTTTCCTGGGTAATATGGAGGTGCGTGATTACCCGTGATCCGCCTGATTTTCCTTTCCCTTTTGAAGAGATAGCCATCCGAATCTTGTAGCAATTGTTACCAAGAGGAGTTCCCTGTTTGGGCTCCTCTTGCAAACTTTCAACTAGTTTCGAAAAATCAGCTTTGATAGAAGGGTACCTTGTTGCCAGTTTTTTCAACTCCCGTTTGAATCTGGGAATAGCTATGACACTATAATTCATCTAGTAATTCATGGACGGGGATGCCTTTGAGTTTGCCTTCCTTGATGAGTTTCATCTCTTCCACAGCCTCTTTGATCCCTTTCAGAACTTCCGCTTTGTAAGGTGTAAGTGGTTCTGCTTTCACAAACTTAAAGTTATCTAAAAGCTCCAAAATGAAGGTAGCTTTTTCATCTTCTATTTCCAGCAACAGTTTCATGGTTGTAAATTTAAACAAATGCATAGGCGCTTTTACCCCCTATGTAAAGATAGTAAAATCTCTCCCGGAAAGACCATGTATTTATTCCAAAGTCTTTCTTACTTATCGGTTACTCCCCAAACTTCTCCCTCAACACCTCCGGCTCGATGGTATGCCCGCCGTTATACTCCACAACATGCAGGGAGGGTAGTTCAGCCCGGAGTTTTTCGATGTACTCCGGTACGTCCAGCCGGTTCAGAAACTCATCGCGGGAGCCATACACAAAGTGGGTATTTTGCAGCGGCATTCGGTCGGGTTCAATCAGGTCGAAGATGCCGTTAGCAAAGTACCCACCCCAAAAAATCAGTCGGTCGCATCGAATATTGCCGCGGTTGAGCCAGCGGCAGGCCGTAGCTACTCCCTGCGAAAAACCTAATACGGTAAGCTCTATGTTATCAGGGGAGTATTCCCGGAAAATATTCTTGCGGACGCTTTCCAGGTAGGCCACGTAATCGTCAATCTCGTCTTCGCGTTCGTGGCGGGTCATCCAGGAAGCCCCCACGCGCTTGAAATCTCCGTTGACATAGAAACGTGAAAGAGCCTCAGGAGCTACTACGTAAGTAAAGCCATCATCAAGAACTTCAAACTTCTGGATAAAGTACTCCGCCAGCTGTCCGTAGCCATGGAGCACAAACCACACCCGCCTGGTGTTTTCGTCAAGTTTACCAAGTGTGTAGTAGCGGGCGGTTCGGGTAACGGCTATGTTGTGTTGTTCAGACATTTTATTGATATTCATGGTTCGTTGTTCTTGGTTCAATGTTCATTGCCAACCTAACCACGAACGGCGAACCAAGAACCTCGTATTTTTAAGAAAACCCTGCCAGCACCCCTTCCTTCAACGCGTAGCTCGACACCCTGATGTGCTTGATGCCGTGTGTGCGTAGTATGTACTCGATCAGACAAACAGCCACCACAATCATATTGACCCGCAGGGCAATCATGCCAGGAATGGCCATACGTTCATCATGGTTGCGGGTAAGCAGCTGCTCGTAGCTACGGTAGAACTCTGCCAGTGGCAGGTCAAAGCCAGTTTGTCCAGGCTCGGGTCCCGCGCCGGTACGGTGGTAGTAGTCCATATCCACCAGCGTATCGAAAGAACCTGACGAGCCGATGAGGGTGGTGGGAGCGTACTGATGCACGGCGTTGGCGAGGGGTATCAGCTGCTCGTCGAAATAGTTGTAGAGGCGTTTTCGATCAGCTTCTGACAGGGGATCGGTACGCATGAATTTTTCCATGAGCCGCTGTCCGCCGATCTCGAAGCTTTGTTGCCAGAAAATCTGATCCTGATTGCCGATCACAAACTCCACACTCCCGCCGCCAATATCCACGATCATAGAAGGCTCTTCGCCCAGATCCAGGGCTTTTGCTACTCCCTGATAAATGTAACGAGCTTCTTCGTTACCATCAATGATCTGAATTCGAATGCCGGTCGCCTGTCGGATCGTTGCACAAAACTCATCCCGATTCTGGGCGTTCCGGATAGCACTCGTGCCAAAGGCGAAGGCCTTCTGAGGGTCTATGCCGTGGGCATCCAGCTGCTCACGAAAGTAGTGGAGCACTTCCAGCGCGCGGACTGTGGCCGCCTCCGTGATGATTTGGCGGTTAATGCCTCCCTCACCGATCCGGGCCGCCCGGCTCTCGTGCAACAGGGTGTGGGTATGGTGCTCGTTTTTCTCTACGATCAGCAGATGAAATGTATTGGTGCCTAGATCGATAATTCCGACTCGGTCATTCATAAGAAAGGAACGGATAAGGTACAGAAGGATTGGTACGTACTTTTCGTAAAAATCCAAAAATAGTTAGATTTGGGAATACTTATCGCTTGATTTTCTGATAAATCTATGTTTTCTTTGCAGTCCGAATTTTGAAAAATTATAAATAAAAACTCTATATAGCTCCTATGCTTATTATTAATGTAAAAGACAACGAGTCAATTGATCGCGCTTTGAAGCGTTACAAAAAGAAATTTGAAAGAACCGGTACCATGCGTCAGTTGCGTGCCCGGACGGCTTTCGTTAAGCCTTCCGTAAAGCGTCGCCACGAGGTTTTGAATGCTATTTACAAGCAGAAAACGTACGGTCACCTGGAAGATTAGTCCGCAGGGATATAGTCACATCGCCTTGACATTCATGGGAAAGGTATATCCTTTCCGTTAGAAATATACACTTACGAAAAGAGGCCGTCTTGTACAAGACGGCCTCTTTTCGTAAGTTCGGGCTATGATAACAGCCTTTTTGGACCATCTGCGCTACGAGAAGCGCGTCAGCGAGCATACCCTCACGGCCTATGGGAGTGATTTGGATCAATTTTCCAAGTACTTGCTTTTTCAGTACGAACTCTCTGCTCCCGAAACCGCTACAGCACCCATGCTGCGTTCCTGGATCGTGAGCCTGATGGAGGAAGGGTTAAATGCTACTTCCGTAAACCGCAAAATGGCTACGTTGCGCTCCTACTATAAGTTTTTTGCGCCGTCGGCAACTCATTGCCAATGACCCTACCCGCAACCTCCAATCGCTGAAAACCAAGCGTAAATTACCCGCCTTTGTGGAGGAAAAATCCATGGAGCTACTCTTCGACGAGGTAGAGTTTCCGGATGACTTTTCCGGTTTGCGCGACCGCGTCATTATGGAGCTGTTCTACGGAACCGGCATGCGGTTGTCTGAACTCCTGGATTTGGAAATCAATAGCATAGACGCCGAATCGAGAATAATCCGGGTTTTTGGGAAGCGCTCCAAAGAACGTCTTATTCCTATTACCACTTCATTGGCTCGCCTGCTTACGGAGTATAGTGCCCAGCGAAGTCCGGAAGAACCCACCAACCACTTGATTCTGACGGACTGCGAATAAGCCAGCCTATGCCGTATTTATTCAACGAACCGTAAAAAAATACCTCTCCGCCGTTACGACCCTTTCTCAGAAAAGCCCCCACGTATTGCGTCATACGTACGCTACGCACCTGCTCAACCGCGGGGCTGATCTCAATGCCATCAAAGAACTACTAGGCCACGCCAGCCTGGCCGCTACCCAGATATATACGCACAACTCCATTGAGAAACTCAAAAAAACGCATCAACAAGCCCATCCAAAAGCTTGAAACCAATTTTTTGGGGTATATTTGCCCGACCAAAACTGATTCAAAATTTAATTTTGTCCCTTTTCTATGAGCCACATTTTTCAGGACGTCGTTGTTACGAAGTACAATATTTTCAATAGCCTTTTTCTGAGTTTGCCATATCGGGGCGTCTTCCAGACCGGATCGCTTCTTGCCTCTGCTCACCCAAAAATGCGAGGAGGGTTTTGAGGAAGGAAAATCTCCCCGGCAGATCATTGAGCATTTCTTCAACGAGTACCTGGAAGAAGCTACCCCCAAGCAGCGCATGGACTTGCTGTTTGCTTTTATTCAGTACATCGAACGACAAGTGGTGCTTTTTGATTCGGTGGAGGATGCTGCTTTTGACATGACCCACGAAATGGACGGCAAGGGCTCCATTAAATTTTTGGCCGACCGCCTCGACACGGATAACCTGCGAAAAAAGCTGCTGGATAAGCTGGAAGATTTCAGTGTCCGGATTGTGCTTACGGCGCACCCCACGCAGTTTTATCCTGGTAAAGTACTCGGGATCATCAACGACCTGGAAGAGTCGATCCGGAAGAACGATTTCGCCTCGGTGAATCAGCTAATTCTGCAATTGGGTAAGACTGCCTTTATCAACCACACCAAGCCTACACCCTACGATGAAGCGGTGAGTTTGTGCTGGTTTCTGGAAAATGTTTTCTACGACGCCATGCCGGCAATTCTCAAAAAACTCATCGACAACCTGGGGATGTCGGCCCACGACTGGGCGTATCCGAATGTATTCCGGCTGGGATTCTGGCCCGGCGGTGATCGCGATGGCAATCCGTTCGTCAATGCGGAAATTACGCTCAAAGTGGCCGCAAAACTCCGCGATTCGCTGCTGCGGGGCTATTACCGCGATATCCGGGCTCTGAAACGCCGCTTGACTTTCAAGGGCGTGGAGGATACGGTCTCGATGATGGAGCGCAAAATGAACAGCACCATTTTCGGACCGGAGGAAGAGGGCTATGCCAGCGCCAAGAACTGATGGGCGAACTGCAGGCCGCGCGGGAAGTGCTGGTAGACAAGCACCGAGGGCTGTTTGTGGATATTCTGGATAGCTTTATTCTGAAATTAAAATTGTTCGGCTTCTTCTTCGCCACGCTGGATATTCGTCAGGATAGTCGCAAGCACGCCAAGGCCTGGGAGGATATTTTGAAAAGGCTGGAAACGAAAATCCCGCTGCTGAAATATGCCGACTACCAAAGCTGGGACGAAGCCAAGAAGATTGATTTGCTGCTTTCGCTGAACATCCCCTTGCGCGGCACTGACTATACGGACGAAACCACCAAAGATATTCTGGGGTCGATTCGGACCATCGAGACCATCCAAAAGCGCAACGGGGAACCCGGTGCGCATCGCTACGTGATTAGTAATTCACAAACGGCGCTGGACGTGATGAGTGTGGTGGCGCTGGCCAAAAACCTGATTGCGAACGAGGAAGGTCACCTGTCGGTAGACGTGGTTCCCCTGTTCGAGACTGTCGACGACCTGGCCAACTCGGCCGGAATTATGCGCACCCTGTACGAAAACGCTTACTACCGCGGCCACCTGGACCGCCGGGACAATCATCAGACCATCATGGTGGGCTTCTCGGATGGTACCAAGGACGGCGGGTATCTGCGGGCCAACTGGTCTATTTACGAAGCAAAAGAAGAACTTACCAAAGTATCGAGGGAGTTTGGGATAAAGGTCACTTTCTTTGATGGCCGGGGAGGCCCTCCGGGTCGGGGCGGTGGAAATAATCAGAACTTTTACGCCTCCCTCGGCAAAGATATTGAGGACAAAGAAGTACAGCTTACCGTACAGGGGCAAACGATCAGCTCCAACTACGGCACCGTTTCGACGGCCATGTACAACCTCGAACGCCTGTTCTCGGCGGGTCTGGAAAATAGTCTGTTCAAAAGCAGCCGGAAGGATGAGCAACTAACCGATGCCGACAAAGCCCTCATGGAGGAACTGGCCGATGCTGCCTATCAATCCTACCTGGACTTGAAAAATCACCCGGCTTTTGTGAAGTACCTCGACAAGAAAACCCCGCTGCGCTTCTACGGACAAACCAACATTGGCAGCCGCCCCACCAAGCGGGGCGCCGATGGTGAAGGGTTGAAGTTTGAGGATTTGCGGGCAATACCTTTTGTGGGTTCCTGGGCGCAGATGAAGCAGAATGTACCGGGCTTTTACGGGTTTGGGTCGGCGATTCAGCGGCTGGAAGGCGAAGGCAAGCTGGAAGAGATTAAGAAGCTCTACAAGAAATCTCTCTTTTTCAGAACCCTGATCGAAAATTCGATGCAGTCGCTTTCGAAGGCGTTTTTCCCGGTAACCAAGTACCTGCGCGACGAGGAGGAATACCGGGAGTTTTGGGACAAAATGTACGAAGAGTTTTTGCGAACCAGCGAATTATTACTCAAAATCTCTGGTCAGAAAGAGCTACTTGACAGCAATATAGTGACCAAGGAATCCATCAAGATCCGGGAGCGGATCGTACTGCCCCTGATCACGATTCAGCAGTACGCTTTGCAAATGCTTTCGGAAGCCCCCGAAAACCGCACAATGGATGTGGAGGCACTCAATAAGCTCATTATGCGGGCCATGTTCGGGATTATCAACGCGGCGAGGAATTCGGCGTAAAGACTGTACTGATTTATCAACAAAAACCCCCGAAGGCTTAGAGCCCTCGGGGGTTTTTGTGCTTTGACAATCTCAAAGGGTGTCGACATTGCCCCGTTTACTTCCCAATCCCCACATACACTGCAGGTACCTGCTTTGCTTTGTAGGTGGCATTGAACTGGGCGATGTCCTCGTTGACCAGCCTCTGCATCGCTGCTTTTTGGACCGACCATTCGGTAAGTAGCTCATTCAATCGCAGCAGTACCCCGGCGGTAGGGGCGGGGTCGTGGGTACCGGCGCGATCGCGGAGGTCGAGGAGCTGGGCGTTCAGTCGGTTGGGGAAATTGATCACATCCTGAAACGTCTGCTGTTTAGGAGTAATGAGTTTATCCTCCCACTTTGTTATTTTCTTTACCACTTCCTTCCCCTGAGCGAGTAGTTCCTTCATCGTAGTGTCACTTTTCCAGGTAGCTTCGAGTGCTTCAATTTGCTGTTTGGCCATACGCAGGGTATTGACCGTCTCGTGAATCTCGCGGACGGCCTCTTCGGTTTGGGTCAGTACCTGCTGTTGGGCCGCAAAATCGGCGGGCGTAGCGTCTAGCCGGGGATCGGGCAGCAGCACCGCGGTTGTCACAGAGGTGTCCTTATCCGCAATCAGGCGTAGGGTATAGCTACCCGGCCCTACCATACTACCCCGGTAGTCGCCATTCACAAACACCTTGCTCACTCCTGGGATTACCTCCCGGCGCATGTCCCAGGCGATGCGGTTCAGGCCTTTCTTGGCGGGAAGCACTACTTTCGGGGCGGGTCCACCTTCGTATTTCAGATAGGAATTATCTTTCTGATTGGAATACGTACGGAGTACCTTGCCCGAAGCATCCATTACCTGCACTACCACCGTGGCGCTGTCCAGGTCTTTGGGTAGGAAGTAGTCTAGCTGCACGCCCGTTTGCGGGTTTTGTCCGTAGCCCGGCGGGGCTTGGGGGATGGAAGGGGCATCAAACCGGATGGTCTTGCCAGGCGCTACGAGCCGGGCTTTGGCCTCAGTGCCGAAGGGAGTTTGGGTTTGTTGCAAGCGCGCTCAGATTGTCTAAAATCCAGAACGCCCGGCCCGACGTAGCGGCAATCAGATCGTTGTTGCGGATCGTGAGATCGTTGATTGGGGTCACCGGCAGGTTTAGCTGGAAAGGAGTCCAGTTTTCGCCGCCATCGTATGACAGGTAGAGGCCCTGCTCGGTGCCTCCGTACAGTAGCCCCTTCCGGACCGGATCTTCGCGTACCACGCGGACGTAGGATTCCGGGGCAATGCCTTTGATGATTTTTTTCCAGGTTTTGCCATAATCAGTGGTCACGAATACGTAGGAAGCAAAGTCATTGAAGCGGTACTTGGTAGCGACCACATAGGCCGTGGCGGCATCGTGCGGCGATACCTCAATGCTGTTGATGAGGCACTCGCCCAGGTCAGGCGGGGTTACGTTTTGCCAGGTGGCGCCATCGTCCTGCGTTACGTACACGAGGCCGCAATCACTGCCCGTCCACACTACTCCATAGCGATGGGGTGAGGTAGCGATATACGTCAACGTATTATATACCTCGCCGCCAGCGCCTTCGTTGGTGAAGGGCCCGCCGCCGGCCTCCTGTTTGGTGGTATCGTTGCGGGTCAGATCGGGGCTGATTACGTCCCAGCTTTGGCCCTGATCGCGGGTACGGAACACCACATTGGCCCCATGGTAAATCACCGACGGCGATCTGCGGCGACGCCACGATGGGGGCATTCCAGTTGAAGCGGTACTTCTGCTGCTTGGGTGTTTCGGCCAGACCGATGGTAGGGTAGGCCATAATGTCCTTCTGCGCGCCGGTCTTTTTATCCAAAACAGAAATATTCCCCTGGTAAGAACCCCCGTAAATAAGATCAGGCTTCTCAGGATCGAAGGCAATGAATGCACTTTCACCACCGGGGCCGGGAGTCCAGTCTTTCCAGTCAATCCCCGGTCCGCTCGTGCGGCTGACGGTCATGACTGAGGTATTGTCCTGCTGCCCGCCGTATACCCAATAAGGAAACTGTTTGTCGGCAATGACCCGATAAAACTGCGCCGTAGGCTGGTTCTCCTGGGTACTCCACGAGGTACCCCCGTTCAGGCTAACGTTGCTGCCACCGTCGTTGGAGTTGATCATGTAGCTGGTGTTGGTCGGATTGATCCAAAGACTGTGGTTGTCGCCATGGGGCGTACTCAGATTGGTAAAGGTTTTTCCTCCGTCAATGGATTTCAGCAAAGGGGCATTGATGCAGTACACTACGTCGGGGTTTTGCGGGTCGGCTTCTATTTCAATGTAGTACCAGGCCCGAGCTACCGTCACGCGGGCGTTGGTTGTTTGGTTCCAGGTTTTTCCGCCATCATCGGAGCGGTACACCCCGCCTTTGTCGCCTTCGGCTTCGATGTTGGCGTACACGCGCTCGGGATTCGCCCGGGATACCGACACGGCCACTTTGCCCATTTCTTTGGGCAGCCCTTTGGTCAGTTTGGTCCAGGTATCGCCGCCGTCGGTAGATTTGTAGAGGGCCGATCCCGGTCCACCGCTAGACACCTTCCAGGGGTACCTCCGGTGTTCCCACATGCCTGCGTACAGGATGCGCGGATTGGTCATGTCCATGCTCAGGTCAGCACAGCCGGTGTTGGTATCAACGTACAGAATCTTTTTCCAGGTAGCGCCTCCGTCCGTGGAGCGGTACACGCCCCGGTCTTCGAGTAGCACCGTGAGCGCTCCCTGCACGGCCACGTACACCACCTCAGGATTTTGGGGGTGAATGCGCATAGCGGCAATGTGCCGCGAAGCAGGCAGACCGAGGTGCTTCCAGGTTTTTCCGGCATCAGTAGACTTGTACACTCCGTCGCCGTGGGAGGTCATCACACCCCGGATGGGGTGTTCGCCCATACCTACATAGATTACGTTCGCGATCCGATTCGGCTACGGCAATGGCACCTACCGAGCTGGTGTTGAGGAACCCATCCGAGATGTTTTTCCAGCTCTGTCCGGCATCTTCGGTCTTCCAGATACCGCCGCCCACGGTACCCATGTAGTACAGCATCGGGTTTTGGGGTACACCCGAGGAGGTGACGCTTCGTCCGCCCCGCAGGGGGCCGATGTTACGCCATTTTAGGCTTTGGTAGAGGCTGTCGTTGGGGGCCTGGGTGCTGGCAGCTTTTTTTGTTTCCTCTTTGTCCTTTTTTTTCTTTTGGGCAAAGGTGATTCCGGATAGAAAAAGGCTTAAAAAAAGGATAGGTATAGTTTTTTCATAAAACAATTGAGAAGTAATTTTGCGGAAAAAGCAAAATACTGATTTTATGGATAGAAGATTATTTTGTTGTTCAGTTCACCCTTTTGCTGCTCGATCCAAACGGTTTTTTGCTTTCTTAAAACGACTTTCCTTTTACTAAATGAGGAAATCTCTAAGAAACAAAATAATCCAAAAATTTGTTGGAATAGTAAATTGTTAGTATAATTGTTGCCAAAACAACAAAAGGTCAAATTACACTTCATAACTTGAAAGATGCCGATTTATCACCGACTTGGAGACATACCCCACAAGCGCCATACGCAGTTTGAAAAACCGGATGGCGGGCTATACTACGAGCAGGTATTCGGCACGGTGGGCTTTGAGGGTATGTCGTCTTTGCTGTATCACGTGCACCGGCCTACGCAGGTAAAACAGGTCGCCGATCCGCAGGATGTCAGTCCCCGGATCGCGGTTGAAAACAACCTGACGATGCGGAAACTCATTGGGTTTTCAGTAACGCCGGTGGACGATTTTCTGGAAAGCCGCATACCCCTACTGGTCAACCGCGATATCACGATTGGGCTGGCTGCTCCCCGGCAGTCCCTGACGGAGTACTTCTACAAGAATGCCGACGCGGACGAAATGCTTTTCATCCACAGAGGCAGCGGCAAGCTGCGGACCATGTTTGGCACTATCCCGTTTGAGTACGGCGATTACCTGATCATTCCGCGGGGAATGATTTATCAGATTGAGTTTGATACTTCGGACAACCGCCTGCTGTACCTGGAATCTCATTCGGCCCTACTACCCCTAAGCGGTACCGCAACCACTTCGGGCAATTGCAGGAGCATGCGCCGTACTGTGAGCGCGATTATAAGCTGCCCCAAGACCTGGAAACGCACGATGAAACGGGCGATTTCCTGACATTAAAATCAAGAAACAAAATGCCCTGCATACGCTTACCTACGCCACGCATCCCTTCGATGTGGTGGGCTGGGACGGCTACAACTACCCGTGGGGCATTTCCATTCACGACTTTGAGCCCATTACCGGCCGCGTGCATCAGCCGCCGCCCGTGCATCAGATGTTTCAGACCGACGCCTTTGTGGTGTGCTCGTTCTGTCCGCGGCTGTACGACTACCACCCGCAAGGCCATTCCCGCGCCGTACAACCACAGCAATATCGACTCCGACGAGGTGCTGTACTACGTCGATGGCGATTTCATGAGTCGCAACGACATTGCGCCAGGGCACATCACGCTGCATCCGGGCGGTATTCCGCACGGGCCGCATCCGGGCGCCTATGAGCGCAGCATCGGTAAGAAAGAAACCCACGAACTGGCCGTCATGGTGGATACCTTCCGCCCGCTAATGCTGACGCAGGTGGCCATGGCGATCGATGATGGAAAATACTACAGAAGCTGGTACGAGCACGAGTAAGTAAAGTACCAATGGCCCATAGAGTAGCAATTTGCTATCCACCTAACAACCTCATAAGTTATGCAAACCCTGGAACCAATAGATCAGATCATTGAGAAAAGAAAGGGCGAATCTATGCCCGATAAGGACTTTCTACCCATAAATGGAACGGACTACATTGAGTTTTATGTAGGCAATGCCCGGCAGGCTGCCCATTACTTCCAGACGGCGTTTGGATTTCAGCCCCTGGCACACGCCGGGCTCGAAACCGGCCTTCACGACCGGGAATCCTACGTAGTGGTTCAGGATAAAATCAGGTTGGTCCTCACATCGCCCCTAACCAAAGGTACCGAAATAGGCAAGCACCTCGACAGCCACGGCGACGGGGTGCGGGTGGTGGCGCTGTGGGTGGACGATGCTACCTACTCCTACGAGGAAACCGTACGCCGGGGAGCCAAGTCGTTCATGAAACCCACAGAGCAGGAAGATGAACACGGACGTGTGGTTTGTTCGGGTATCCATACCTATGGTGATACGGTACACGTGTTCGTGGAGCGAAAAGAATATGAGGGTATTTTTCTGCCCGGCTATAAGGAATGGAAACCCGAGTACCAGCCTGCGCCGGTGGGACTGCGCTACGTGGACCACATGGTGGGCAATGTAGGCTGGAACGAAATGAATGCCTGGGTGAATTTTTATGCCGATGTCATGGGATTCAACCAGTTAGTATCCTTTGACGATAAGGATATCTCAACCGATTACACAGCCCTTATGAGTAAAGTGATGAGCAACGGCAATGGCCGCATCAAGTTCCCGATCAACGAACCTGCGGAGGGAAAGAAAAAATCGCAGGTGGAGGAGTACCTTGATTTTTATGGTGGACCGGGCATTCAGCACATCGCCGTAGCTACCAACGATATTATCACCACGGTCAACGAGCTGCGCCGCCGGGGTATTGAGTTCCTACGCGTACCGGATACCTACTACGATGATTTGCTGAGCCGGGTAGGTGATATTGACGAGGAGCTGGCCGAGCTACGCGAGTTGGGCATCCTGGTAGACCGCGACGATGAAGGCTACCTGTTGCAGCTCTTTACCAAGCCCATCATGCCCCGCCCTACACTGTTCTTCGAGATCATCCAGCGCAAGGGGGCGGTATCCTTCGGCAAAGGCAACTTCAAAGCCCTCTTCGAAGCGATTGAACGGGAACAGGAACTGAGGGGAACGTTGTGAAATCAATGATAGAATGATAGAATGATAGAATGAGTGAATAGTTTTTTCTTTTGCCCTCGAAGTTCAGTTAAGATTAAAGAGTCTCTTTTATTCTATCATTCTATCATTCACTCATTCAAAATTAAATTATGAAACAACCCTATAACACCTACACCCCCGCTGACCACGCGATGTGGGAGCGGCTTTTTGAGCGGCAGATGGAGCAGCTGCCGCGGATTGCGAGCGAAGCCTATCTGAGCGGAATCGATAAAGTCGGTTTTGTGGCCGATCATATCCCCAATTTTGCCAAAGAAACCAATCCCCGCCTACGCAAGCTGACGGGCTGGGAAGTATTCGTAGTGCCGGGGCTGATTCCGCACCGGGAGTTTTATCAGCACCTGGCCCATCGGCAGTTTCCGGCCTCAACCTGGCTGCGCAAGCCCGAGCAGCTCGACTACCTCGAAGAGCCCGATATGTTCCACGATACCTTCGGGCACGTACCCCTGCTGAGCAATCAGGCCTTTTGTGATTTTATGGCCGACCTGAGCAAGGTAGCACTTGACTTTATTGACGACGAAGACTCCCTGCAACGGCTGTCGAGGCTGTACTGGTACACGGTGGAGTTTGGTATGATCCGTGAAAACGGTGAACTGAAAATTTACGGTGGTGGAATCATCTCTTCGCCGGGGGAAAGCAAGTACTGTCTGAGTAAAGATGTACCCAAAATTGACTTTGAGGTTTCTAAAATTTTGGATACGCCTTACCACATTGACCGCTACCAGGATCACTACTTTGTCATTGATTCTTACGAGCAACTTTACGGTTCCGTAAGTAAAATTGCGGAAACGTTAGAAAATTCTATACAAAATACGTCCGTTTGATAAATAATTTGCAAAAAAAATAGTGATTAATTAGTATACTAATAGTACGAGTCTAGTATATTTGTAGGATTTGAATACTGGCAAAACTCACCCTTTATAGTTATTATGACGCATCACTCCGACCAACGCGCCTATTTTTTTAAGATTGACACTACGATCAAAAAAATACGCAGTGCTTTGCAAAAAAAACTCAACGAAAAAGGAATCGATCTGACCGTTGATCAATGGGTACTAATTGATCACATATCCCGTGATGAAGGCGTGAGTCAAAACGAGCTGGCGGAGGTGACCTACAAAGATCCCCCCACGGTGACACGCATTATCGACCTCCTGGAAAAGAAGGGGCTAGTGGAGCGCCGCATGGCCGTGGGTGACCGTCGTAAGTTCAATATTTTTATGACTGATAAAGGCCTGGAAATCCGTGAAGAGGCTTTCCCGGTTGTAGCCGAAATCCGGCGCAAAGGCTGGGGTGAACTCAACGAAGCCGATTACCAGCAGTTTGTCCACATTATGGATTCGATCTATAATAATTTTAGTGAAAGTGAATGAAACTTCCTGCTTCTTGGCTACCCATACCCGCTGATTCTGACTTTTCGCTGTATAATTTACCCTTTGGTATTTTTAGCCAGAATTCAGAAGCACCGCGCGTAGGAGTAGCCATTGGAAACTGGATCATAGACATGAGCGCCGCTGCTCAGCTTGGGATACTTTCCGAGGCTGAAGTAACGGTTTCTGTTTTTCAAAGCCCCACCCTCAACGACCTGATGGCGCTGGGGCGGCCCGTGGCGCGGCGGCTGCGGGAAACACTGCAAAACCAACTCACCCAAACCAACTCTCCCTTACACAAAGTAGTCGATATTGTATTGGTACCCCAAGCCGAGGCAAAACTGCATCTGCCCGTAGCGATTGGTGACTACACCGATTTTTATTCCAGCATCGAGCACGCTACCAACGTCGGCAAGCTGTTTCGGCCCGACAACCCCCTACTTCCCAATTGGAAACACCTACCCGTAGCCTACCATGGCCGGGCCTCGTCGGTAGTGGTGTCAGGTACACCCATCCGGAGGCCTCACGGACAAACCCTGCCGCCGGGAGGTGATACGCCCGTTTTTGGCCCCAGCCAGGCGCTGGACTACGAACTGGAATTGGGTTTTGTGATTGGTAGAAATTCGCAGTTGGGGGAGCCGGTAGCCGTGCAGGATGCCGAGGACTATATCTTTGGCTGCGTGCTGTTCAACGACTGGTCAGCGCGCGATATTCAGCGTTGGGAGTACCAGCCGCTGGGGCCGTTTCTGAGCAAAAACTTCGCTTCGTCGGTCTCGCCCTGGGTCGTGACGCTTGACGCCCTGGAAGCTTTCCGGGTATCCGGGCCCACGCAGCATCCAACCCCGCTGCCTTATCTGCGGACGGAAGGCGATTTTAATTTTGACTTGAATCTCTCGGTAGCTATCAAGCCCGAAACTATGGTGAATGCCAAAACCGTGGTCTGTGTCCCCACAGACCTAAGCGATTCGTCAGGGCCTGTGAAGACACAGGCTACGGAAACTACCGTCAGCCGCACCAACGCTCGTCACCTGTACTGGAATATCCGCCAGCAACTAGCCCACCATACCATCTCGGGCTGCAACCTGCGCATAGGCGATTTGCTGGCTACAGGTACCATCAGCGGGCCGGAATCAGAAGACGGCTACGCTCCCAACGGCTGTCTGCTCGAACTGACGCAGGGCGGTCAGAAACCCGTGCAACTGGCCGATGGTAGTACCCGTAGGTACCTGGAAGATGGCGACGAGGTGATTCTGCGCGGCTACGCCGAGCGGGAGGGCGTTCGGGTGGGGTTTGGTGAAGTGCGGGGAAGGGTAGGTTAGCTTTCCAAACTCATTATCAGAGTAGGGGTATGTGGCCGCTCAGCTATATAGAATCAAGTCCAGCGATATTAGTTTACGGCGGAAAAGCAGGCGATCGGAGTCGTTAAATTGGAAGATATTTACTGTGGAATCGCCGATTTCAGTCTTGCCAATAATTATTCCATCGTCTATGAAAAAGTGATTTGACCAGACATCTTTTCGAGGATTGAAGAATCTGACCAGATACAAACCACTTTCAGAGTATGTACCTACATCTGAACCTTTAAAGAAATTGCAGTCAGGGCAGGAATAGGCCAGATTGTTTGATTCAGAAGTACCTCCATGTTTCAAGCTTCTGATATGATCAACGTGAAAGCTATAAAAAGATAGTTCTTCTGGTAGAAGACAGTATTCGCAACGGTTTCCAGCGCGTAGCTGAACTATTTTTTTCAAAGAAGCCGTAATTTTACTCCTCATTTTGAAGCTGCCTTCATCGCCTGAGCCTTAGCCAGACCAATAATGCGGTTTAGAATCAGGTAGTGTTCTAGCTCGCTCTTTTCCTCTGAGGAAAGCCCTTGCTCATTGTGTTTATCCAGTAAAAAGTCAAGTCGCTGCTGATTTTCAGGAGACGGCTTGAAGGCTATAACTTTGGCAGGATTCATTTCAGCCATAAAAGCCGCAACTTCGTCATAAACGCTGGTAGGCTGAATCATTTTCAATAGGTTTGTAGTACGTGGTATCCACTACCAAGGTAAACTTTTCCAGCTAAAAAAGCAATAACCCACTATGAAAACCCTGAACCCCATCGACCTCGGCGCCCGCGCCTTTTATAAATACCTCAACTCCGCCGTAGCGCCGCGCCCTATTGCCTTTGCCAGTACGGTAGATGCCGCCGGAAATGTGAATTTGAGTCCGTTCAGCTTCTTCAACGTCATGGGCATTGACCCGCCGATTCTGGTGTTTGCACCCAACCGACGCGGGCGCGACAATACTCATAAGCATACGGCCCTCAACCTGATGGAGGTACCCGAGGTAGTGATCAACATGGTGAGCTACGACATGGTGCAGCAGATGTCGCTCAGTAGCGCAGAATTTGAAAAAGGAGTGAATGAGTTCGAAAAGGCGGGCTTTACCATGCAGCCTTCAGAACTGGTAAAGCCCCCACGGGTACAGGAATCCCCGGCGCAGTTTGAGTGCCGGGTGCTCGAAATCAAAGAAATTGGTACCATGGTGCTGGTGATTGCCGAGGTACTTCGCGGGCATTTTTCCGAACGTATCCTGGACGACCACGGGCAGATAGACCAAACCAAAACCGACTGGGTGGCCCGCCTGGGCGGCGACTGGTACGCCCGTGCGCACGGCGCCGCCCTCTTTGAGGTACCTCGCCCGCAGTACGGTATTGGGGTCAATGCTTTGCCGGAAAGCGTTCGCTTTTCCAAGGTTTTGACCGGCAACGACCTGGGTCAGTTGGGTAGCCTGACGGTGTTTCCTACGGAAGAAGAAATCCGGGCTTTTGCTGCAACCGAGGTGATGCTTAGGTTGTGTGAAGAAGCCCAACTGGGCTGCCAGTACCTGCCCGATGTGCTGCACGCTCATGCGCGGCAACTGCTGGAAAAGGGGCAGGTGCGGGAGGCGTTGCTGGCGGTGTTGCTGGGGGAGGGGTAAGTCATCTCTTTATGAATACAGCCGCCCTAGTTATCAGTCAAAGAAGTAGTCGTCCTTCCAATTCCGGGGGTTGTTTTTGATGTATTCGGTTATTCGAACAAAGGAGGGGTCATCGCGGATGACGTGGTCGTGAAACCGGACCTGCCAGCCCATCGCTAACCCCAGGCGGTTGGCGTGTTTGGTAACGGCCGATTTGTAGCCACCCACGATGGATGAAATGGTGTTTTTGCCCTGATTTTGGAATCGGCGTTGGCCGGGGGTTATGGTGGATGGTGGTATTGGTGGTAGAGACAAGGCATGCCTTGTCTCTACAGCATGCCTTGTCTCTACGGTATTATCGTCAACGTTTCCATTGTTCCCATCCAAAATCAAAATACCGTGAATATGATTGGGCATTACCACAAATGCCCCCAATCCAATATGCTGGGCGTGGTTGGTTATTTCGTGCCAAAATACATCGGCCAGAACCCCGGCCGATGATAGTTCCATTTTTCCATCCGTGATTTTGCCAAAATGATGTTTACGATCTTTGGTACAAATTGTGATAAAATAGGCGGCATCCCAGCCATAGTCCCACTGCTGCCAGCGGGCCGAGGCAATACGGTATTTGTTCTGATACTTATCTTCCATCAGGCCATAGATCTTTTTATGTTGATATAATCCCTTGAATGTACAGATTTACAGGATAGGCTTTTACAAAATATCCCAAAGACTCTCTGGTTATGTGTATATGGCTCTTGGATTTGAAGTCTTACAGGAAGTAAAATACCCGTATATATAGCCAGACCTCTCCATACTTTCTCCGTATCCATCGATTCCATCCTTCCACCCATAAGTAAATTCATCTCCACTCAGCCTTTTCCCAACAGCACCAGGCATCAGCCTTAGGTCATTTTTTTACCTCATTTCAATCCTCATATTTTTTATGAAACGTATAGGTTTATTAATTTGTACTCTCCTGCTTGTCTCCTGTACTCTAAGCCCCGTACTGGCCCAAAAGAAAAACAAGAAGGAAAAGGGCTGGGTGTCTATTTTTAACGGCAAGAATTTCGACGGCTGGAAACTTACCACCGACAGCCCCAGCACGTTCAGCATTGAGGATGGTACCATCAAGGTAGCCGGAAACCGCGCGCACCTGTTCTACGACGGGGCAGTGGGCAACCACGATTTCAAGAATTTTGAGTTCAAGGCTGACATCAAAACCATGCCCGGCGCCAACTCGGGGATGTTTATCCATACGGCTTACCAGGCCGATGGCTGGCCCGCCAAAGGCTACGAGATTCAGGTAAACCAGTCGCATACCGACTGGCGCAAGACCGGTAGCGTGTACGGCGAGCAGGATGTGAAGGAAGTATACGCCAAGGATGGCGAGTGGTACACCGAGCACATCATCGTCAATGGCAAAAAAGTGACCGTGATGGTAGACGGCAAGGTGATCAATGAGTATACCGAACCGGCAGAACCCAAGAGCAAGATGAAGCGCCTGAGCCAGGGTACCGTAGCCTTGCAGGGCCATGATCCCAAGAGCGTGATTTACTACAAGAACGTCATGGTGAAAGTACTGCCTGATTAAGTGAGGGGCTATACTGGAATCGGGTTTAAAAACCAACATAGACAGCGCTCTGAGCGCTGTCTATGTTGTATACGGATGGCAAGGTTATTTAAACCTGAGGTATCTTTGCTTGTCCAAGTTTTCACAAACCAACATTTACCAAAATAGCCATGAATCAACTAGCAGTATCAGCCACCGCCCTGTTTTTAGGAATAGCCCCCCTGTTTTCAACCCTAGCCCAAAACTCCGCCGTGACCACCAAAGAACCTCGCCGGATCGAAGTAGCTGGATTTTCCGAGATGGAAGTCACGCCCGATGAGCTGTACTTTACGGTGTCGCTACGGGAGTATTTCAAAGATGAAAAAAATCAGAAGGATAAGGTAGTAATCAGCACCCTCGAAAAGCAGTTGATCAAGGCCGTAGCCGAGGCGGGCTTGCCTAAAGAAAACCTGACGGTGAGCGGTATCGGTGGGTATCAGCAGCATTGGGATAAAGACAAAAAGCCTGCGACTTTTCTGGAAAGCAAGCAGTACCAACTCAAAGTCTCCGAGACGGACAAGCTTGACATCATCCTTTCCAAAGTAGATAGCCGGGGCATTCAGTACGCCAATATGAGCCGGGTAGACCACTCCCGCAAGGAAGAGTTTAAGAAAGAGGTAAAGATCAAAGCCCTGAAAGAAGCCCGCGAAAAAGCCACCTACCTGGTAGAAGCTCTGGGCGAAAAACTGGGCCCGGTACTGGAAATCCGGGAAATGGAAGACAATGCGCAATATCCAGTGCCCATGTATAAGTCCAGCATGCGCATGATGGCCGCCGAGTCGGCCGATGCCGTGCAGGAAAGCGACCTGGAATACCAGAAGATCAAACTCAGCTACCGCATGCAGGCTGCTTTTGAGATAAAGTAGCGGTTTGGCGGCCTGTACCCGTGACGAATGGTTAAGAGGTGTGGTTTTTATTTTGTAAATTTGGTGAGTGTCAAGTCCAAACTTAATCCATCAAACCTATGAGTGTAAATGCAAAACACCTGGCTACGTTCGTACTGGGCGCCGCGGCCGGAGCTACCCTATACAAATACCTGCAAACCGAAGAAGGTGAGAAAATGCTCGAAGAGCTAAAAGCCAAAGCCACTACCCTGCGCGACGAAGCGGAGGGAGTGGTAGACAAAGCTCCGGAGTATTTTGAGCAACTGAAAACCAAGGGCTCGGAAACCCTGAAAACGAACTTTCCGGATGTGGAGCAGATGCTACGCGATCTGATGGATAAGTTTTCGGGCAAGAAGGCCGACGAACCGACGACCGAGCCCGCTCCGTAGGCAAGTTAAAACTAACGTTTTCTAACGCTGACAGGCAACTCCGTTGTGAGTTAAACCCTGTCAGCGTTTTTTTACAATAGGGTATGAATTTTAGCGTATTGGAGGAGCATAATAGTTTTGGCATCCTTTATCTCTCCGTTCTGCACCATTCTGAGGGCCTCTTCAAAGTCCAATTCTATAACTTCAATATTCTCCTGCTCGTCGGCGTGGCCTCCGCCTTCGCTCACCCGCATGTCCTGGCTGTATTCGGCGACAAAAAAATACAGGATTTCGGTCACCGAGCCGGGCGACATATAGGCTTCAAACACCTTTTTTACGTCCTGAAGCTGATAGCCCGTTTCTTCCTCCGTTTCGCGACGTATGCAGTCCTCCGGATTGTCTTTGTCCAGCAGCCCGGCGCAGGCCTCGATGAGCATTCCCGTGGGGTTGCCGTTGGTATAGGTAGGTAGCCTGAATTGCCGCGTGAGAATTACAGTTCGTTTTTCCCGGTTATAGAGTAGAATAGTGGCCCCGTTGCCCCGATCGTAGGCTTCACGCGATTGCCGTTCCCAGGTGCCATTCGTATGCTGGTAATCAAACGTAAATTTTCGTAGGGTGTACCAGTTGTCAGAGAGAATTTTTTCCTCGACAATCTGAATTTTGGGTTCTGATTTGATCATGTTTGATTTATTTTGATTATTTTTGATCAAATATCTGAAAAACCTATGAACTTCCAAAAACGAAAGAAACTAATTCTGGAAGAATTGGATAAACGGGGCGATGCCGATGTGAAAGGTTTGGCCCAATTGCTGGATACCTCCGAAATCACCGTCCGGCGCGACCTGTCCCAGCTCGCCGCCGAGGGCTGGCTGGAACGCACCCACGGCGGGGCCATGCGGGTCGATCTGGCGAAACCTCCCGCTGCTTTCTCCAACAAAAACACCGCCAACGCCGCCGCCAAAGAGTACATAGGCCAACTGGCCGCTGAACGCGTACAGGAAGGCGAAGTGATCTTTATGGATTGCGGCAGTACGGTGTTTCGCATGTGCCCGTACCTCAAACAGAAGCGGATTACGGTCATCACCAATTCGCTGCCGGTGGTACACGAACTGCTCAATACCCAGGTGAGAATCAATCTGATCGGCGGCGAACTGGACCCGGAGCGGCAAGCCGCCCATGGCCGTATGGCCGAGGAGCACATCGCCCGCTACCAGGCCGACCGCGCCTTTTTGGGAGCTGATGGGGTATCGGTAGCCAGAGGACTGAGTGCGGGAAGCGAGCTGGAAGCGGGCATTACCCTGGCGATGGCAGCCCACGCCCGGCATACTTATTTACTCTGTGATGAAAGCAAACTGGAACAAAACAAATACCTTTCATTTGGGTCGTTGCGCTTGATTGATACCCTGGTGACCAATGCTGAGCCGGAAAAACTGGTACAATACGTGGAACTGGGTGTACAAGTGCTTCACTAGTTTTCTAAATTGAGCTTTTATACTTGCAGATAAACTCGTTCTACGATGAATATCTTAGCAATTGGTGATATACACGGTCGTGATGCCTGGAAAGAAATAAAAGACGCCTCGGCGGACCATATCATTTTTATCGGCGACTATGTAGATCCGCACCGCTACATACCCGATGAGCGTGTGGTTATGAACTTCAGGGAAATTATTGAGTTCAAGAAGCAGAATCTCCACCGGGTGACGCTCCTGCTGGGCAACCACGATATTCAGTATTTGTACTACCCTAATTACCAGTGCTCGAGCCACCGCGAAGACTTGCAACCCATTCTGGGCGACCTATATAACGAAAATGCCGAACTTTTTCAGATAGCCTGTCAGCATGAAAAGTACCTGTTTACGCACGCCGGTATCTCGCAGGGCTGGTGTGTCCGTCACCGCGCTACTATCCTGAAATTCGAGGCAATAAACCTCGCGGCTACCCTCAACGCCATTTACGAAAGCAACAAACGGGAGATACTCTTTGAAGTAGGGTATACCCGGGGAGGCGATGTGCCTTGCGGTGGTCCGGTATGGGCCGACAAATCCGAAACCGAATACGATTTTCTGGATGGGTACCATCAGGTCGTTGGCCACAGCCGCGTTCGCGATTTTGTCCGCTACGGCAACGACGAAAACTCCATCACCTACATCGACGTACAGGACACGCAGGTGAAGTTTTATGAGGTTTCAGTTTGAATGAGAGATTGATAGAATGAAATTTTTTCTATTCACTCATTCTATCATTCACTCATTCAAAATTAGATCAATAGCCCACGCTCGTATCATCTCCCCTTGGATCGGAGCCGCCCTCGAGGGTTCCGTCGGGTAGCACCAGGATGCAATCCATGCGGCCAATGGAACCCTGTTTTTCGAGGATATAGCCCCGGTTTTGGAGTTTCTGGATGGTATTGTCGGTGAAGGCACCAGCTTCAAAAAAAGTTTTGTCAGGTAGCCATTGGTGGTGGAATTTCAGGGCATTGACGGCCTGCTGCATGGTCATGCCGTGTTCGAGTACGTTTAGGATGGTTTGGTACACGGCCGTGATAATGGTAGAGCCGCCGGGGGTACCTACCACCATCAGGAGCTTCCCGTCTTTTTCCACAATCGTCGGCGTCATCGAGGACAGCATCCGCTTGGAAGGGGCTATTTCGTTTGCCTTATTGCCAATCAACCCGAACATATTCGGTACACCGGCCTTAACGCTGAAATCATCCATCTCGTTGTTCATGAAAAAACCTCCACCTTTTACTACCACCTTGCTACCATACCCTCCGTTGAGTGTAGTGGTGATGGACACGGCATTATCGTCCTTGTCCACAATTGAAAAATGGGTGGTTTCCAGACTCTCGTAGCCCGGTAGGTTGCCGCCACTTACGGCCTTGCTGTCGGTAGCCTGTGCAAAGCTAAAATTCTTCCAGCGGTCGCGTAGGTAGTCGTAGCTGATGAGCTTGTCCACGGGTACATCCACAAAGTCGGGGTCGCCCAGGAACTTGGCGCGGTCGGCGTATACTCTACGCTCGGCTTCAATCATCACCTGTACGGTAGAGTCGGTATTCCAACCCCAGCGGGTGAGGGGGTAGGGCTCGGTGAGGCGCAGCAATTGCATCAGGGCCACGCCTCCGCTCGATGTCGGCGGCATGGTGATGATCTTGTAGTTTTTGTAATTGCCAATAACAGGTTCACGCCACTTCGAGTGGTAGGCTTTCAGGTCCTTTTTGGAAACAATTCCCTTATTTTTCTTCATTTCGCGGGCCAGTAGTTTGGCTACTTTTCCCTTGTAAAATCCCTCGCGGCCTTTTTTCTGAATCGCTTGCAGTACCTGCGCCAGATCCTTTTGCACCAGCATATCGCCCGCCTGCCAATCGCGGCCTTCGGGATGCAGAAAATACGTGGTGCCGGGATTTACCTTCTGTACATTATTCTTGACATTATTTAAGCCCCGGGCTTCTTTTTCGGTCTGAATCACACCTTTCTCAGCCAGATCAATGGCCGGTTGCAGCAGATCCTCCCAGGGTAGTTTGCCAAAGCGGGCGTGGGCCGTCACCATCCCATCCACCGAACCCGGTACGCCGCTCGCCAGGTGTCCGAGCGTACTCAGGCCCTGAATGACATTACCCTGGGCGTCGAGGTACATGTCTTTTCCACCTTTGAGTGGCGCTTTTTCCCGGAAGTCCAGCGAAAAATTTTGTCCGTCCTTATCCCGAAACACCATGAAACCCCCGCCGCCGATGTTGCCCGCCGAAGGGTGTACCACCGCGAGCGCAAACTGCACCGCCACGGCGGCATCCACGGCATTGCCGCCTTTTTGCAGAATCTCCACCCCCACGCGCGACGCCTCCGGATGGGCGGTAGCTACCATGCCATTTTGGGCATATACCCCCACGCGGTCGCTGTAAAAGGGCTTCTGATTGGGATCGTCGGTCAGGAACTGGTAAACGCCTTTGGACTCTTGGACGGGCTGCTGGGCGAAAGTAGGTCTATAAATACCCGCAAGGGCGAGGAAAAAGTAAAAATATTTCTTCATGAGAGAGGTATAAATGTCAGAAACAGGCTCAATATAATAAGGAATGTCATTATTTTTTGTGTACTCTAAAAATCAGATAGGTATATCTTTTTTTTGTTCAAATCAAATCCAGTTTGTTGTCTGTCAGATTGTTCCTAAACAAAATTTTATAAACCTTCATGAATAAAACGGTACTTTTCATTCTGGGTGGAGTGCTACTCATAGCGGCACTTGCTGGATTTAATAAAAGCCAAAAAACGCCCCTCAAAGCCAAACCCAATCTCCTGATTATCCTGGCCGACGACCTGGGCTATTCGGATATAGGCTGCTACGGAGGAGAAATAGCCACCCCTAATCTGGACAAGCTGGCGGCCAGCGGACTCCGATTCCGCAACGCCTACAACAGTGCCCGCTGCTGCCCCACCCGCGCTAGCCTGCTCACCGGACAGTACCAGCACCGCGTAGGCCTGATCCGTAACGGCCGCAGCATGACCCGTGACGGCGTGACCATCGCCGAGGTGCTCAAAGACAATGGCTACCAAACGGGCCTGGTGGGCAAATGGCATTTGTCGGAAGCTGTACCCCTCAAAGACCAGAAAACCCACCTGGCCTGGCTCAACCACCAGCACGACCCCGGCATCCCCTTTGCCGAAGTGAGTACCTACCCCGTCAACCGGGGTTTTGAAAAGTTCTATGGCATCATCTGGGGCGTGGTGAGCTACTTTGACCCCTTCTCGCTGGTGGAGGGCGATCAGCCCGTCAAGTCGGTGGGCAAAGACTACTACATCACCGACGATTTTTCCCAAAAGGCCAGCAACTACATTCGGGATTTTTCAAAAAAAGAAGACCCCTTTCCTGCTGTACCTGGCCTATACGTCGCCGCATTGGCCCATTCAGGCTCCGGAAGGACGATATTGAAAAATACTTACCCGTGTACAAAGATGGCTGGGATGTACTCCAAAAAGTACGTCGCGAAAGGCAAATAAAGCTGGGCCTGATTACCGCCAAAGAAAACCCTCTCTCACCCATCCCGGGCCGGAAGTGGAACGAACTGTCGGCGAAGGTGAAAGGAGTTCAACGTCAGGAAAATGGCGACCCACGCCGCCATGGTGGCCCGCATGGACCGGGGCATTGGTCAGGTACTTCAAGCCCTGGAAGCAACCGGTGAGCTGGACAATACCCTGATCGTGTTCATGTCGGACAATGGTGCTTCGCCCGAGATTCCGAATGTGCCGGGTTACGATCGCCCCTCCGAAACCCGCGACGGACAAAAGCTCCTGTACGCCGATGCGATACCGACCGAGGTGATCGGTTCAGAGCTGTCGTATACGGGCATTGGACCGGAGTGGGCCAACGCTATCAACTCGCCCTATCGGCTCTGGAAGGCCGAGTCGGTGGGTGGCGGCGTACGTACCCCTATGATCATAAGCTGGAAAGGCTTAGAGAACCCGCCCAGGAGGCTTCTCCGACGAGCTCACCCACGCCATGGACATCCTGCCCACGGCCTTGGACCTGACGGGAACGCCCTATCCCAAATCCTACGCCGGCCACGCCCTCAACGACATGGACGGGCATAGCCTGCTACCGGTGCTTCAGAACAAAAAAGGCAAACCCTACGCTCAGTTGTTTTTTGAGCACGAAGGCGGCAAGGCTCTTATTGAAGGCGACTGGAAACTGGTGTACCCCAAGCGGAAGGGCTGGGAGCTATACAACATCAAATCCGACCGCACCGAATCTCAAAACCTGGTGGAAAAGTACCCCGACAAGGCCCGGGAAATGCAGCAGAAATACGATTTATGGAGTAGGCAAATGGGGATTCCGGCGGAGTAAGTTTTGGCTGGCTTTTCCAACATATGATCCTACTTACACAGTCAGTAAGTCTAACTATTACAATTCATCAGGTTTTACCAATCATGCGGATAAACACTAAAAATACAACTTTCATGAAGCTCCTCGGCTTCTATCTATTCACTTTGATTGGATTGCTTTTGGTACTAACCCTACCGGGCTATTCCCAAAAAGCCGCCCCACGCCCCAACATCATCCTGATCCTGACGGATGACATGGGCATTGGCGATGTAGGTTGCTACGGTGGCAAGGTGGCACCTACCCCGAATATTGACCGCCTGGCCGCCGAAGGTACCCGGTTTACGCAGTATTATAGCGGAGCGCCCATTTGCTCGCCCTCGCGGGTAAGCCTCACCACCGGCATGCATCCGGCCCGCTGGAACATCACCTCCTACCTGAGCAACAAAAAACACAACCGTACCTGCGAGCAGGCCGATTTTCTGGACCCGCGCGCGCCTTCGGTGGCGCGTACCCTGCGCGAAGCAGGCTACCATACCGCCCACTTTGGCAAGTGGCACATGGGCGGGGGCCGCGACGTGACCGAAGCCCCCGGCATACCCGAGTACGGCTTTGACGAGTATTCGAGTACCTACGAAAGCCCCGATCCTGATCCGCTGCTGACGGCCACCAACTGGATCTGGTCCAAACAGGATAGTGTGAAGCGCTGGAATCGTACGGCCTATTTTGTGGACAAAACCCTGGATTTTCTGGCCAAGAACAAAGACGGAGCCTCTTACATTAACCTCTGGCTCGACGACGTGCATACGCCCTGGATCCCCGACCCGGAGGCCATAGAGGTACACCCCCGCGACTCGGAAAAGATGCCCAATTTGGCCAAGGTACTGGTAGAGGTAGATACCCAACTAGGCCGCCTGATGGCCGGACTCAAAGCGCTCGGTCTGGACGAAAACACGCTCGTCATTTTCACCAGCGACAACGGCCCACTTCCCGCCTTCGGCGATCGCCGTACCGTGGGCCTGCGTGGCACCAAGTTGTCGCTTTATGAGGGCGGCATCCGGATGCCGTTCATCCTACGCTACCCCGGCAAAGTACCCGCCGGGCAGGTGAATGAAACCGCCCTGATGACGGGTACCGATTTATTTCCATCTTTTTGCCGCATTGCGAAAGCCACGGTACCCAACCTTGCCCAAATGGATGGAGAAGATGTGTCGGATAGCTGGTTTGGTAAGAAATTTGCCCGAAAGAAGCCCATCTACTGGGAGTACGGGCGCAATCATGTGAGCTTCAACTACCCTCCCGATGCCGAAGATGTGAGCCCCAATCTTGCCTTACGGGTGGGAAAATGGAAGCTGTTGCTGAATACCGATGGTACGGGTGCGCAACTGTACGATATGCAAAAAGATGCCGCAGAGAAAGAAAATGTCGCGGCGGAAAACCCGAAAATCGTCCAGCAAATGAGCAAACAAGTGCTGGCCTGGCGGGGCTCTTTGCCGGTAGGAATAGGGCAGTAAGGATAAATGCCGCAGCCATTATAAAAAGGCAAAATTCAAACGAAACGGAACTCGCACGCCTGACCCATCCTGCATTTAGAGTTTGTTGAAGCTGGATTATGAGCAAATAAATATAGGAATAATTATATAAAATCCATTCATATAGTATAAATTAACTATATGGGTAAAGTCTTAATTTAAGACCTCAGGATTGGTTTTATTGTTAAAAATACCAAATAAAATTTTGCAAAAATGAATAAATAGGTACATAAAAATCCGAAATGAATACAAAGATCGTTTATCAATATAATTCTATTCAAAATATACACTAACTTACAATTTGAATTCATTTTAGTAAGCATTAGTGTAAACCCATGGAACAAGACCGCCTTTCTCAGCCAGCAAATCTCAAGAAATGGAAAAAATGGGGGCCGTACATTTCGGAACGGCAGTGGGGCACCGTCCGGGAAGACTATAGTCACTATGGCAATGCCTGGACTTACATAAACCACGACCTGGCCCGGAGCTACGCCTACCGCTGGGGCGAAGAAGGCATAGGGGGTTTTTGCGACAGCGACCAGGTACTGTGCCTGGCCCCGGCTTTCTGGAACGGCAACGATTCTATCCTAAAAGAAAGGCTCTTTGGCCTTACCAACGGTGAGGGCAACCACGGCGAAGATGTGAAGGAACTCTATTTCCACCTCGATTCGTCCCCCACGCATTCTTACTGCAAGTACCTCTATAAGTACCCCCAAGCCGCCTATCCCTACCTGGATTTGCTGAATCAGAACCGGCGGGATCGCCTGAGTCCGGAGTACGAACTGCTGGATTCCGATCTGTTCGAAGACAACCGCTATTTTGATTGCTATATTGAATACGCCAAGGCTGATATCAACGATATTCTGATGCAGATAACCGTACATAATCGGGGGCCGGAAACGGCTACCATCCATGTGCTGCCGCATCTTTGGTTTCGTAATTTCTGGAAGCACAATGCCCGGTTCAGCAAACCCGAGATTGTCTCGCATTCGGACGATTGTCTACGGACGAGCTCGTCGCGTAATGGTAGTTTTTATTTCTATCATCAGGGCGGTGAGCAACTATTTTGTGACAACGAAACCAACGCCCAGCGCATTTTTCACCGGCCCAATGATACTGATTTTGTAAAAGATGGGATTAATAACCATGTTGTTAATCAGAAAGATACGGTGAATCCCGAAAAAGCAAGGCACCAAATCGGCGATCTGGCTCACGGGAGAGATTGAGCCCGGTGCGTCCAAAACTTTCAAAGTTCGGCTAAGCAAAGGAACCATCGCCGACCCCTGGACCGGGTTTGATGACATCATGTCCACCCGCCGAGTCGAAACGGATAATTTCTACGAAAACCTTACCCCGAAAAGCCTCTCAGTTACCCAAAAGCAATTACTGCGGAGCTCGCTGGGGGGCTTGCTCTGGACTAAGCAGTTCTACTATCTGGATGTGTTCAAATGGCTCTTTGGCGAACCCAACGAAACACCCCCTTTCCGGATACAGAAACGGAATTTTGCCTGGCAGCACCTCACCTGCCGCAATATTATTTCCATGCCCGATAAGTGGGAGTACCCCTGGTTTGCGGCCTGGGATCTGGCCTTTCATGCCGCCACTTTTGTGCACGTGGATCCTCATTTTGCGAAGCAACAGTTGCTGTTGGTTCTCCGGGAGTATTACATGCACCCCAACGGGCAAATTCCCGCCTACGAATGGAATTTTAGCGACGTAAATCCGCCCGTCCATGCCTGGGGCGTGTGGTACGTATTTGAGACCGATAAGAAAAAAACCGGGGTACCCGACTGGGATTTCCTCGAACGGGCTTTCCAGAAACTGCTGATGAATTTTACCTGGTGGGTGAATCAGAAGGATGCGAACGGCACTGATATATTTGAGGGTGGCTTCCTGGGCCTGGATAACATTGGGGTGTTTGACCGCAACCACATGCCGCCTGGCATCAAAAAATTGCAGCAGGCTGACGCCACCAGCTGGATGGCCATGTACGCCATCAACATGCTGCGAATATCGCTGGAATTGGCCCAGCACAATCCGTCATTTGAGGAATCGGCGGCTAAGTTTTTCCGGCATTTTCTGAATATTGGCTGGGCCATGCACCACATTGGCAAGAAGGATATTTCGCTGTGGGACGATGAGGACGCTTTCTACTACGATGCCATTCAGTTTGAAAACGGCACGAGCGAGCGGTTGAAAATTCGTTCGCTGGTCGGGATCATTCCCTTATTGGCGGTCGAAATCATACCCAAAGATGTATTTGCAAAGCTACGCGAGTTCAATACCCGCCTTCAGGTGATCAAACTTACCCGACCGGACCTGACGCGGGTGATTTCGGATATTGAAAAAATGAACAAGGACGGCAACTACCTCTTTGCCATCATGGTGGGCGATCGGCTGGAATCGCTCCTGAAACGACTGCTGGATGAAGCGGAGTTTTTGTCCGACTACGGCATCCGATCCCTCTCCAAGCACTACCAGGACAATCCCTTCGTGTTTGGGTACCAAGGGGGTGAGTACCGCATCCAATACGAACCCGGCGAAAGTACCAGCGATATGTTTGGCGGGAACTCCAATTGGCGCGGGCCGATCTGGTTTCCTTTGAACTACCTGATCATCAACGCCCTGCGGAAGTACCATACCTACTACGGAGACAGTTATACCTACGAGTTTCCGGCGGGGTCGGGCAATAAGCTTACCCTGAAGCAGATTGCAAGGGAGCTTACCAAAAGGCTCCTGAAAATATTTGAACGGGATAAAACGGGTGCCTTCGAGTACCACGCTAAGTACCAGTCCCAGTGGGCGGGGGAGCATTTCAAAGAGCATCATCTCTACTACGAGTTCTTTCATGGTGATACCGGTCAGGGCCTGGGGGCCTCGCACCAAACCGGCTGGACGGCGTTGATTGCGAATCTGTTGCTTGAAATGGAGGACGAATAGGGAAGCCCAGGGGCATTTGTACTGGATAGGGCAAATAAAAACTTCGAATGGCGGCTTTCGCCATTCGAATGACCGTTTTGGGCCCCTGAGTGGATCGTTTGCGGCGCAATAAAAGCTCCCATCTCGTGCAAGTAGTCTCATTGGGATCAGTGTTTGATGAATGTAAATCATTGACCTTTATATTGTTATCGGGTTTAATGCTCTGTCTTTGCAGTTTTGTTCCTATCCAATCGAGTGGCGAGTAAAGCTAGAATCAAGCCGAAAATTGCTTTTATTGTCTTAAATCACGCGATCGCGGACCGATGCAGGCAAACTTCCTGAACCCACTTACCGGCAAACAAAAATGGCAACTCGCCTTCGGGCTGGCGATCATCTATGTCCCCTTACGTATATACATGAATGTGCTGGTGATTGACCAGACCATTTTCTTTTACAAGCTGCCTCTCTGGATCATGGAATTGCTGTTCACCACCGTGTTTTTTACCGTGTGGGTCATTGTCATTGAATGGCTTCAACAGTACAGGTTGGACAATTTCGGAGAAGCGTTTTTAGATGATTCCAGGTTTCTGAATCAATTCGTTACCCTGCTGATTGCCATTGTGTTGGCCGTGCTGTTTAATTCCATATTTCGGATACTCTGGCACAGCATGGAACTGCTCTGGGAACAGCAGGGCGTAACAAACCTCCTGAATCTTAAGGTACCTTATCAATTACAATATAAAAAAAGAGCCAATACCAGTATTACGGTAATGGCACTGATGGCCGTTTACTACCTTGCCACGCACAAGCGCGTCTACCAGAAGCTCCAGCAGGTGCATATCAACGAAGAGCGTTTGGAAAAAGAGAACATCAAAGCGCATTTCAATGCCTTGAAAAACCAGGTAAGCCCCCATTTTCTTTTCAATAATTTCAGCGTACTGACCAGCCTGGTCGAAACCAACCCGAAGCTGTCCGTGGAATTTATCAATCGGCTCTCCAAAGCTTACCGGTACATTTTGGAGCAGTCGGACTATGATCACATAAAGTTGGGAAAGGAAATGGAATTCCTGGAAACCTATATGTTTCTGCTCAAGATCAGATTTGAGGATAAACTCCAACTGCATGTTACCATTCCGGAGCCCGATCTGACCCGCTACTCCATCGTGCCGCTTACCTTACAGCTATTGGTCGAAAACGCCGTCAAGCACAATCAAATGTCGGCAAGTATGCCGCTGACCATCCACATTGGGGTAGAAGGAGATTTCCTGATCGTCAGCAATCCCATGCAGATTCGGGAGTTGCCGGAGCCCTCTACTAAGCTGGGCTTGTATAATATCATCAATCGGTATAGGCTCTTGATCAACCGTCCGGTAGTGGTTAGTCAGGAGGAGAACCAATTTATAGTCAAGATCCCCCTGTTCTAATGAATGTATTACTCATTGAAGATGAAACGCTGAGCGCCAATCGATTGCGGGATCTTATTAAAAAATACGACTCTACCATCAAAATCCTGGGCTGCCTGCCTTCCGTCAAAGAAAGCATCAATTGGCTGGAAGCCGATAGTCATGTCAAGCCCGATCTGATTTTTATGGACCTGCACCTGGAAGACGACCTGGCCTTCAAGATAATTGACCACCTCCATCTTACGATTCCCGTTATTTTCACTACGGCCTACAGCGAGTACACACTGAAAGCCTTTAAGGCCAATAGCATTGATTATCTGCTAAAACCAATTGACCCGGTGGAGCTGGCTTCGGCCATGGATAAGTATGCCCGGCTGAAAGCACCATCCAGGATAGCCCCCGAACTGGCGGCCTTCATTTCCAGCTACCAGCCTACTGCGGCCGAGTCCTACAAGGAGCGGTTTTTGGCCTCGGCCGGAAGCAAGATATTCAGTATACGCACTGTGGACATTGCCTATTTTACCATTGAAGAAAAAGCTACTTTTTTGAAAACCTTCGGCGAGCAGCATCTTTCCATGGATTTCAGCCTGGATCGGTTGAGCGAGATGCTGGACCCCAAAGATTTTTTTCGAGTCAACCGGCATTTAATCATATCCCACGCCAGTATTCATTCCATGAGCACCCTGTCGAGTGGAAAACTCAAACTGGATCTGAGGCCTCCCCTGAGCACGGAAGTATTCGTAAGCGGTGACCGGATGGCAGATTTCAAAAAATGGCTGGGAAAGTGATCCTGCCCCAAAACTTCCTTCTCTACTGGTAGAAACGGCCACTCAGCTGCTGAATCCGGGCATTCGACGTATTTTATTTTTTTGTTCACTGGATCATCGACAACTTGGGGTAGTTACGAAGCACTTATCCAACCCGAACAGGCTATGAAAATCTTCCTACTCATCGTACTGGTGGCGATTTGTCAGCCCCGCTCTTTGCCAGCAGGATGCTGCCTATTTTGAAAGTTCCCGTGAAGCCCAAGGTACCCCCTTCTGGACCGCCAAAAGCAACCCGGTTAACGGCAACACCGTGATCATGTTTTTCGATGAAGAAGGCAACCTCCTCTATCGCGAACAGCTGAGGGGGCAATTGATCAAACCCAGCCGACGCAATATCAGGAAATTTGATAGAATGCTGCACTTGATGGTTGAGAATAAACTGGTAGCGGGCCGGGCAGATACTACCCCCTTTCCGTCCGCTTCCGGAAACTACACCCTCACTTCCCAACGAACGTATACCGATTACCAGAGCGTCGATCCTGTTTCTATTAAGACGAGGGCGTATACGCTCAGTACCGGAAAACTATCCCTGTACCTGTACAATCCCCGGAAAAGCCAAATACTCATTTCACTTGTTGACACTGACGGCAGAACAATCCACGAAGAAAAAACCTCTATTCTCAACTACGGACGAGACTTTGACATCTCGCACCTAAAGGTGGGTACATACAACTTATCCATAGTTGCGGGGCGCATAGACGAAACATACAAGCTGGAAGTAGGGCCCTCCCGCTTGTACTCAATGAACAAATTGGAGGCCTATTGAGGCAGTAGGGAGATGGTGAAGATAAAAATTGGGTAGGTTTTTGTACCTTTCTTCCTCCTAATCAGCCGCTACTTGACCGAGACGCTCTTACTCTCTCTCGCCGTTTTTTTGAGGATCATCTCCAATCCTCTGGGGAATGTTCTTCAAAAACAGCTAACTACCCAAGGCAACCACCCGCTGCTCGTCAACTTCCTTACTTATGCGCTCCTGTCCTGCGTTTGCCTCATCGGGGTATCCTACATCAATTGGTGGGAACTGCCACCACAGTTCTGGTTCTATTCCATCCTTGGAGGAATAACCGGGGCTTTGGGGAATGGCTTCCTGGTGCGGGCGCTGCAAGTGGGCGATCTTTCCATCCTGGGGCCGATCAATGCGTACAAATCGGTCGTTGGAGTAGCCTTCGGCATTTTGCTGCTGGGCGAAGTGCCCACTCTGTGGGGAGTGCTGGGCATTGGGCTTATCATCTGGGGGAGCTACTTTGTGCTGGATACCACCCCCGAGCGGTTTTCGTGGAAGTTGCTCAAAAAGCCTGAAATCCAGTTCCGGATAGGGGCCATGATCCTGACGGCCATCGAAGCGGTATTTGTCAAAAAAATCATCCTGGCGTCGTCCACTACCCTTGCTTTTATGAGTTGGTGCTTCTTCGGGGCGGTGTTTTCCCTGGTACTTCTGTCTTTGTATAAGGTGGATGTAAAGCAGGAAATCAAACATATACGAACCGGCCATCTGGGTATCTACGCCTATCTGGTTCTTTGCATCGGTACCATGCAGCTGACTACCAACTACGCTTTTGAGCACATGGCGGTGGGGTATGCCCTGTCGCTGTTTCAACTATCTACGCTGGTAAGCGTACTGCTTGGGTACCGCATCTTCCGGGAGCGGGGTATCCGTCCAAAGCTGATTGGATCGGTGATTATGAGCGCGGGTTCCGTGCTGATCATTCTCTTGAAAGGCGACTAATGCTAATTTACTCAAAATAAAAATTCTTCAACCCTCAGGTAGAGTCAGGTACGTCCGGCACGGATTTTTGGACTTCCCCGAATAGCTTTTGGACTAGCTGTACCCTCGACCCAGGTCAACGGGAACATGCAGGCCTGGCTACTGATACCCATGTTTACCTAATCCCCAAACCAGTTATGAATGAGAAACTGAAAGAGTTGGACAAAAATCGCGAAGACAGTACGGACCAGTTTCTAACGACCAATCAGGGACTTCGAATCAACGACGATCAGAACTCACTGAAAGCAGGAGACCGAGGCCCCACCCTGTTAGAGGATTTTATCCTACGCGAAAAGATTACCCACTTTGATCACGAACGTATTCCCGAACGGATAGTTCACGCCCGGGGCGCGGCGGCCCACGGAATTTTTGAAGCCTATGATTCCAATGCGGAATTTACCAGGGCCCATTTTTTGCAGCCGGGCGTCAAAACTCCGGTTTTTACGCGTTTTTCTACCGTAGCTGGTTCGCGGGGCTCTACGGATTTAGCTCGTGATGTGCGCGGTTTTGCCGTTAAGTTTTATACCGAAGAGGGCATTTTTGATCTGGTAGGAAACAATATTCCTGTCTTCTTCATTCAGGATGCCATCAAGTTTCCGGACTTGGTGCACGCTGTCAAGCCGGAGCCTGACAACGAAATTCCCCAAGCGGCCTCAGCGCACGACACCTTTTGGGATTTTATTTCCATCACGCCCGAGTCTATGCATATGATTATGTGGACCATGTCCGACCGGGCCATTCCGCGCAGTTATCGCATGATGGAAGGCTTTGGTGTGCATACTTTCCGACTGATTAACAAGGAAGGCAAAGCCCGGTTTGTTAAATTTCACTGGAAGCCTCTGCTGGGGATACATTCGGTCGTATGGGACGAGGCACAGCTGATCTCAGGACGTGATCCTGATTTCCATCGCCGCGACCTGTGGGATGCGATCGAAAACGGCGACTTTCCCGAATGGGAACTCGGCGTGCAGATTGTGGAGGAAGAAGACGAGCACAAATTTGACTTCGACCTGCTGGACTCTACCAAAATTATTCCCGAGGAACTGGTACCCATCACCAAGCTGGGCAAAATGACGCTTAACCGGAATCCGGATAATTTCTTTGCCGAAACCGAGCAGGTGGCATTCCACCTGGGCCACCTGGTGCCGGGGCTTGATTTCACCAACGATCCGCTCTTGCAGGGTAGGTTGTTCTCCTACACCGACACCCAATTGTCGCGATTGGGTGGTCCCAATTTTCACGAAATACCCATCAACCGCCCCGTGGCACCCGTGCATAACAATCAGCGCGACGGGCACATGCGACAGACGATTAACAAAGGGAAAACCAGCTACAGTCCCAATCGAATTTCCAACGGCTGCCCATTCCAGGCGGGGCAGGATATGAGCGGCTTTACCAGCTACGCCGAGCGCGTCGACGGGCAGAAGATCCGGGAGCGAAGCAAGAGCTTCATGGATCATTACAGTCAGGCCAGGCTATTCTGGAACAGTATGACGAATACCGAAAAAACGCACATCATAAAAGCGTTGCGGTTTGAGTTGGGGAAAGTAAAAATGGAGGACATTCGCGAGCGGATGTTAATTCAACTGGCCCAGGTCGATCAGCAACTGGCTGCTTTGGTAGGAAATGGTCTGGGTCTACAGGTACCTTCTGCCAAGGGTGTACAGCTCAACCTGGGCGTACCCGCCGACGCCGATCCCGCCGACTACCAATCAGAACCCGCCAAGCCGGACGTCGGCAGTTCGGAAGCCTTGAGCATGGACAAGCCTCAGGGTAAAGGCATTAAAACTCGGCAAATTGCAATTCTGGCGGCCGACGGAGCGAGTGGGGCGCAGCTGGCCGCCATGAAAAAAGCCCTAATGGCCGAGGGCGCTATGGTCAAACTGGTAGCCCCACACTTGGGTATGCTGAAGCCGGATTCGGGCGAGGCCATGAAAATCGACGGTAGCCTACAAACCGAAGCTTCGGTGCTATATGACGCCGTGTATGTTCCCGGCGGGCAAAAAAGCGTGGATGCACTGAAAGACGAACCCGATGCGGTTCGGTTTGTACGCGAGGCCTTCATGCACTGCAAACCCATCGCTGCCAGTGGCGAAGGAGTCGATTTTCTCAAAGCTACCGACAGGATGGGCGCCGATGGCCTGCTGGAAAGTGAAGGGGTTGTGATGGATCAAGATTCCGATCAGGTAGCCAAATCCTTCATCGCGGCCATTGAAAAGCACCGGTTTTGGAGCCGGGAGAAGTCATTGGTATAAGTATTCGACATAAGTTTTGCAAAAGCACCCGGTCTCCGCTGGGTGCTTTTGCTTTTTCGAGTATCAACATGGGAAAAGGTTTTTAACTTCCTAGCGCCCCATTCGTAATCGTGTTTGAGCGGTACCTTCTTGTCCGTCCTGTAACGTGACGCTCAGCATTTTTTCTTTAAAAGCAGTACGATCCACCACCAGCGTGATGGTGTGCACCCCCTTTCCCAACTCGGCCATTATACCTTGATCCGTGAGCTTGACGGACTTTTGCCCCGCCCAGGCCGACAAGCCGGCGGTGGAGTTCAGGTCCAGATTCACTTTTCCGGGAGTAAGAACCTCTATATCGAACCGTACGATACTCAGCCGCCGGGCTGGGGTAGGTTCCAGGATGGGTAGTTCATCCACCGGCAAATCGCCGGCGACTTGGCTGTAAAGCGGCTGGAAGGGTACCCTGGCATTGGCTCTGGTGAACGCCATCGGGCCTTCCTCACGAATCTTTTTTACCAGGTCGGGCTGATTGGGGGCCGCTTCCCAGCGCCGTACGAGGCGAGCGTTTGGGACGCGATACGCACCCGATTCGCCTAGTTTGGAAAGGAAGCCGATCAGGTTAGTGAATTCTTCTTTGTCCAGGCTGGCGGTAAGCCCGGCGGGCATGAGCGAGCCGGGGACTTTTTCCATTTTCTCAATCTGACTTTTGGGGACAGCTACTTCCAGCCCGGTCACATCGCGCATCACCACTTCGGAAGTACCGTTGCTAACCAGGTAGCCCAGTAGTTCGCTGCCGTCTTTTTTGGCAAATCGCTGCAATTCATAGCCTTCCTTAATGGAGGCCGTGGGGTACAGAACCGACCGGATGATGGTTTCTACGGGCGAGCTGGTACCCAGGCTGCTCAGGTCGGGGCCAATAAGGCCACCCGCTCCGCCGAGGGCGTGGCAGGTGAAGCAGCTGGATTTTCGGTACACCAGTTCTCCGCGCTCAGGATTGGCGCTGGTGGCTATTACTTTTGCCAGTCCCGCGATATCCTGATCCGTCAATTGCTGCGGCATCTTTTCGGTGGGTAGTTTGCCGCCCGAAGCTTCCAAAGCCCTTTTTAGCAAGATCACCTCCTCGTCGTTTTGTCGGTTGAAGGGTACCCTTCTTTGCACAATTAGCCGGCCGGCCTGAGCCTGATTCTCGGGAATTTTGCGGGTCGCTATCGCTTCGGCCAGCGCACGGATAGCCGGTTTGCTGGTCAGAAACGCCAGAAAAAGCTCGGAAGCATCGGTTTCGGCGGGTAGGGTTCTCAATAAATCGGCTCCCAGTCGGGCGGCTTCGGGGGTATTGAGGGGCACGAGTTGGGTGGTAGCCAGCAGCCGTTGTGCCGGTAGGTTTTTGGCAGCGGCCAGCTGGGTCAGGAGCGTTTCGGCCCTGTTTTTATCCAGCAATACCAAAGCCCCCAGGGCTGCTTTCTGACTAGCCTTGTCTCCGTTTTGGGCTATTGTGACAATCCGGTCGGTCAAACCGGTCAGACGCCAATAGCCCGCCAGTCGGAGCGCACTGGCTGCTACGGCCGGATCTTCATTTTCGATCATGCCGGCAATCCGGCTCAGGTCTCGGCCCGGTTTTACATTCCGCTGCCGGGCAGCTTCTTCCAGGGCGGCCAGTTGGGCAGCTGCCTGCTTAGTCGGGCCCTCGGGT
Source organism: uncultured Cytophagales bacterium (assembly GCA_963768025.1). Lineage (GTDB taxonomy): Bacteria > Bacteroidota > Bacteroidia > Cytophagales > Spirosomataceae > CAVYGM01. Next base: position 92,910 of record CAVYGM010000042.1, on the reverse strand, counting down.
ACTTGCATCACTTTATCAAACAGCACCGCCAGATCACCCGGACTACCATAGCGCGCCAGGGAGTTGAGGACATCCTGCTGGTATTCTTCGGGTACCTGGCCTTTGGTATAGAGTCCCACCAGCTGCGTAACTGCCTCGGGGGTACTTACCGACTTCAAAGCATAGGCAGTTTTAAGGGAGCTACCCAAAAAGTCGGGTTCGGTTTTCAGGCGTTTGGTCCACCAGGCTTCCAGTTCGCGGGTGGTTTGCCAAAGCGCAAAATCCAGAAACTCGTCCATGGGCTGTTCCAGTACGGTCAGAGCGGTACGAGCCGCCTCCGCTGTTTTTACTTTCCTCAACGCAATCACGGCCTCCAGACGTACCTGCGGATGCTGGTCGGCTACGGCTTTGGTGAGCAGGGCGGGTACATTGGCTATTTTTTTATCCCACAGCTGCAGGGCCCGGAGCGCGGCCGCCCGCGCCTGATGGCGTTCGGCATTGAGAAGGCTCAGCAACAGGGGCTCGTTCACCACATCGAGGGCTTGGTACACCCACAGGGCTTCCAGCAGGTGATGCTCGTAGTCAGCCCCTTTTTTGTCCAAATCATTCACCCACTTTTTTAGCACCGGCACTACTTCGGTGGCTCCACGGGTTTTCAGGAGCTGTTTGGCTTGGGTCCGCGTCCAGTCTTCGGGGAGCTTCAGAGCGTCCAGAAGCTCGGCAGTAGTGGCTTTGGTGAGCGTTGGTTTCTTGACCAAAGGACGGTTTTTGGCCGTAATCCGCCAGATACGTCCGCGTTCCTGGTCGCGCCGCGGATCGTGGAAGTCTACCTCCCCGTGCTGGATGATGGGGTTGTACCAGTCGGCTACGTAGATGGCCCCGTCGGGCCCCACGGATATATCCACCGGCCGGAAGGCCACGTGATCCGTCCAGAGCAGATCCTCCACCTGCCGGGAGGCATAACCGCTGCCCTGCTCGGTGAGGACAAACCGGTTGATGCGGTTGGCCCGGAAGTCGTTGGTGATCACACTGCCCTGCCAGGATTCGGGCAGGTGCCGCCCGGACACGACGTCCAGGCCGCTGTGCTTGGGTTGGCCGGGGTTCAGCCCCCGGATGATGCGCTCTGCGCCCGGTGCCGTAACGAAGGTAGCCCCCGGAAAGGCGTAGTTGATGCCTTCGCCTCCGGCCCCATCCGTCAGGAACGACTGCCCCCAGCGGTCAAACTGCAACCCCCAGGGATTGATGAGGCCCTTGGCGTACACGTCCAGTTCCAGGGTGTTGGGTTGGAGTTGCCACACGCCGCCTCCTTCCAGGCGTTTGATGCCGGAGGGTGTTTCCACGTGGCTGTAAATGTAGATGGACTGATTGAAGTAGAGCCGCCCTTCGGGCCCCCAGCGGAAGGTATGGATCAGGTGGTGGGTATCTGCTACCCCAAAGCCCGTCAGTACCCGGCGCTTTTTGTCGGCTTTACCATCCCCGTCGGTATCCATAAAATGCAGGATTTCGGTGGAGTTGGCCACGTACACACCGCCGTCGCCGGGCAGGATACCCGTTGGGGTAAGCAGGCCCTCGGCAAATACGGTGGATTTGTCGGCCCGGCCGTCGCCGTCGGTATCTTCCAGCACAAAAATCTTATCGTTGGCCTGTTCACCGGTTTTTACGTGCGGATAGGCCGTACTGCTCACCACCCACAGGCGGCCGTCGGCATCCCAGTTCATCTGAATGGGCTTGGCTACCAGGGGTTCGGAGGCAAAGAGGGTCACCTCAAACCCATCCGCTATTTTGAATGAGTCGAGCTCCTTTTGTACGTCCGGGTCCGGGTTTTCCTTCTGGTTGTCCTGATGGATGGAGGACGTCATCAGTAGCACCAGCGGAACGATCAGCAGGCTACGGTAAGCTTTTATAGAAGTAAGTAGGGTCATGCTAGCGGAGTTGAGTAAGCTGGTACACAGAAGATGTTGGCATTCGGTGCTGGGCGATCTGTCCTTCCAGCCAGGTGATGATCAGGCCGAGATCTTCCAGTCCCTTGGCGTGGCGGCCCTGCTCGTAGGATCGAAAGCCCAGAATGTAGGTACGGTTTTGGGGTCGGTACTGGTGGAAAAACACCTGGTTTTTTTCTACGATCAACTCCCGCAATCGTTCCGCTTCCGTGAAGTCAGGCCCTTGCAGAATAGCCACGCCTTTGGCCCATTGATCAGCCGAGGCCGATACCACCTCAAATCCATTCGTTGTAAGGGTATATGCTCCCTTTTTTAGACCGGTAATTCTCAGGAGTTGCGTATTCACAGGCTGCGACGTCCTATTGTCGGGAAGGGGTAAGGGCAAAGAAGTATTATCCAGTTCAAATTGCAGGATAGAACCGTTGGATGGCGAAGGAAGGATTTTGGCTGTTTGGGAGGTAGCTTCCTGCTTTTTGGATACGTTGATGGCAACCGCTTCTGCCCGTGAAGCTCCGCCAAGTTGTTTATCGAGTACGTTGGCAAGCTGGTAATACCCGCTTTCGTTGAGATGAAATCCATTATCTGACAGCACCACGTTTTTTGCCAGTTCTTTCAGAGGATTGAAAATATCAATATAAAGGGTACCCCGAGCTGCTGCTCTACGGGCTATTTCGTTGGTGTACTCTGCCAGCGTGGCATTTCGGTCGGTATGTTCTGGCAAAAACAGGGGAGGCGGAGATAGTAGTACCGTTCTGGCCCCCAACCGGGAAAGAGTGTCCAGCAGACGGTCCAGTCCCTTCACAAAATCAGGAAGACCCTCCTGGCCTTTTTGCGCCTCAATGCCGCCATACGCCACAAACACCACCGTGGGCCTGGCCTCGGTAATTTGTTTTAAGAGCAACTCGTAGGGGGTAGGTGGGTTGGTGAAGTAGCTACGCGCCTCGCCCCAAACCGTGTCGCCCGTCCAGCCGATGTTGCGGAAGGTTACCTGCCGGTCGGGCCAGCGGGTTGTGAGGGCCAGTTCGAGGTACCCGTAGAGGAGGTCGTTTTCGAACAGGGAATTTCCCACAAATACCACCCGATCGCCGGTATGGAGCGCAAAAGGTCCGCCGGAGGCAGTGGTACCCGCACCAAACGGAGCTTGCGCAAGAGCCACGGAATGGATGCTAAGGAGGAGCCCCGCCAGCAGGTACTTCCGGAAAATTTGTATTTTTTTGTTTCTCATGGAGTCTTTTAGAAGCAATAGAACAGAGCTAAAAGACAGGCAGGGGGCTAATTTTTGATTTGAGGCCGAAAATATTTTGGTAGATCTACAAACCACATAGGGCTGGGTCGGCTCATGAATACACCCAATACAGGCGATGTCCCTGTACGAGGCAGAATTGTCAAGCCCAGCCTTCTTCTTCGCAGCCGCTTTCCGATCATTTTCAACCACCCGAAACTTTACAATACGGCTGATCAGGTCCAAGGGCATAGGCGTGTGGAGCGGAAACTGAATGGAGCCTTTGCCGGTCTTGTATCCAGCCAGTTCTTCGGCAAATGCCTGGTTGCCGGTAGGCAAAGCGTACAGGCCAATGTGGTTTTTAAAGGCGGCAAAGTATACCAGGTTGCCCTTGTAGATGAAGGTCGGCATTCCGTACTTGATGGCTTCCTGTGCTTCCGGAGCGGCCTTTTGAATTATTTCTCTGACCTGCTGCAAAAGTACCTGCACCTCGGGCATGAAGTCAGCGAGGTACTCGTCAAAGGTGGTAGGTTTGGAGGTGAGCATCTGTCAGATCGGGGATAGGGTATAGCTATTTTTACTTTCCAGGAATTGTGAAACGAACTGTGTCACTTTCCTGGAAAGTAAAAATAGCTAATTTGAAAACGTTATCAGATACAGAATCACAAAAGACCTCCTTTCAGCACCAACCGATTTTTATCCAAAGAATGCGACATTCTGACCTAATACTTCGAGGGCATTGGTGGGGTCGCATTCTTGAAATCCCAAACCGAAGCAGAAGCAGAGATTTTCCATTGACCATCAATCTTTTCAAGGACGGTCGATCGGTGAGAATCCATTTGGTAGTCTCTTTACCCACATTAATGTTGATTCCACATTGCCCATGCCATAGTACCGCTAATTCTGATATTCCAATCTTCTCGACCTTCAACCGATCATTCCTTTTGGCGAATCGTGTTATCACATTTCTTCATTCCCTGCTTCATTTTATCAAAGCCCGTTCGATGCCCATACTACCCGGTGAACCTTTGGCGTTAGAACCCATGACGTTTGGGGTGAGTTACAAATAGCATCGGCCCAAGCCTGAAAGTCGCGTCGATATACGCGTCAATATTCGCGATTATTACTTTTTTGATAGCTTCTTCCTCGGCCGATTTGGGCAAAGGCGTAGCCCGATACCGCTGCCATAAGCAGTACAAATAGTGTCTTTTTCATGTGAGTGGGGGTGTTAGGCGAGTTGGGTTTTAGGGGCAGAAATTTGTTGCATCAATCCTACGGAATCCACTTCCATCCAGTGGTTGACAATCATCTGATCAGCTATTTCATAGACAATAATACCCGAAACTTTTACGTCGTTGCCCGTGGGGGGGCATCCAAACAACTCGCCCGTGTGCTTGCCGGTTACCGTAAAGCGCACCATTACTTTGTCGCCCTCGGCGATGATGTCTTCGGGGGCAAAATCGTAGCAGGGGATCCCCGCTTCAAAAATCATGATGTGGCCTATCAGTTCGGCATCGGCCTCCGAAATGTAGCGTGCGAGGAGTTCGGCTGTTTTGGCTTTCCCATGTATTCTTTCGATGTACTCAGCAATGAATTCTTTGTTAGTCTTCATGATAGAATTACGTTTAAGTTTCCTATAAAATTAAGGAGACGCACCCATGAAAAATTGTAAAAAACGGACTTTCAGCCGGCCACTTTGGGAGTCAACAAGTCGGCGATCTGTTTACTTTGCATTATTTGAGCGGAAGGGGCTTTTCCACAAAAGGCTACGAAGTCTTTGATGAAATGGGCCTGGTCATAAAACCCGCCTTCTACCAAAAAGTCCTGCCAGTCAAGGGTTTCGTTTTGCGTAAGGCACAGATTGATGTACTGGAAGCGTTTGATGCGGGCAAACAACTTGGCATTGATGCCCAAACGTTGCCCAAATACCCGTCGCAAATGGCGCTCACCTACATTGAGAGTGTCGGCTACTTTCTCCATGGTGATCATACCTCTTTTTCTCAAAATCAGCAAAGCGGCCTGGTCAGCCAGAGTGGGCGGCTGCTCAAAACGCGCCAAACGATCCAGCAGGTAGGTATCTATCAGCGCGACTTGTGCTTTGGCATCGGCTACTTTTTCGAGTTGTTCCGCAATGATTTCGGCCTCGCTGCCCAGTAGTTCCACAAATGAAACTCGCCGGTTGAGCAGATTTTCCAACTTAACCGACGGAAAGAGCGTCATCAGGCCGGTTCCTTTAAAAACGATGCCTACCATATTGATTTTGCCCGTGGGAAATACCTGGAATGCCCCCGTCGAAAATCCCGCCATGAAGTATTGGGGCGTGAGGTAGGTATCACCCAACGAATTCTGGAACCGATAAGGGGTGCCAAAGTTGAAGACCAGCGCCGAGTAGCAGGTAGCCGTACTCGTCATTTCGTATTCGATGGCCCGATACGCATCATGCTCGAAGAGGTAGTACTGTTCGATATAATTTTTGAGCGGAAGGGAGGGAGGAAAAACGTGGTAGTTCATGGTAGAAGTGGTTAAACCAAACCCTTTTTACCAAAAATAGCCTATTTATTGCATCAATTATTGTAAAAAACGGACTTCTTAGCAAACGGTGGGCCGAAGGAGGAATCTGTCTTTCGGTATTGCCGATTTTTAACCAAAATACTCCGCTTCCGGTGGTGTAATATGAAGCAAATCTCCGGTTTGCAAACCTACACTACCTCAAAACCCAATCCGCTCCCGCTGCTTTGCCATCTGCCGGGCTATTTCCAGCCGTACCCATTCGTTGAAGCGGCTTTTCCACTGTCCGATTTCCTGGTGCAGGCGGGCGTTCTCTTCCCGCAGGGCTTCGTTGTCTCGGCGGAGCCATTCTGTTTCACTCAGGGAGGTGGATTCCAGGCCCAGGAGGGTAGGTAGGGGTACCTCAAGAAGCCGGGCGATGGCATCCAGCCGCGAGAGGGGTGGCTCGGTGCGGCCGCGCTCGATGTCGCCGTAGGCCGAGGTAGAAAGGCCAAGTTCGTCGGCCATGTTTTCCTGCGATAGCCCCTTTCGATGTCGTAGCTGTCGGATTCGTTCGGATAGGTTCATAAGAAATCTTGCGGTAAAAACATCCTGGCTCGCGACGGGTGGAAACACCCGCCACTACTAATATCACCAAAGTAATGAAGTCGGATAAAACACCCGACTTCATCAGAACAAAAATGTAGGAAAGAATATTTCGTTTTACTCAAAAAACGGGATGCCCGGCGTGGCGTACTTCCGCATGCCTTCCTCGTTGATTTCTACACCAATACCCGGCTTTTCGGACAGGGGGATAAAGCCCTTCTCGATCATCGGGCCATCAAAACTGACGATTTCCTTATACATCGGGTCTTCGTCGAAGTACACCTGCCATTCCAGAATCAGGAAGTTAGGCACCGACGCACACACGTGGCTGGAGGCCATGGCGCCCAGGTACGAGGCCACCATGTGGGGGGCGAAGGGTACATAGTAGAGGTTGGATAGGTTAGCTATGCGCTGGGCTTCACCGAGTCCACCGGCCTTCTGCAGGTCAGGCATAATAATATCTACGGCCCCGATTTCCAGCAATTTACGAAACCCGTGCGCCAGGTAATGGTTTTCGCCCGCGCAGATGGGGGTATCGGTACTTTGCGAAATTATTTTGTACGCATCGGGATTCTCAGCCGGTATGGGCTCTTCCAGAAACAGCAGTTTCAGCGGCTCCATCATGGCGGCGATCTTCTTGCCGGTAGTCATGTCGTAGCGGCCGTGGGCATCTACGCAAATATCGATGTAGGGGCCGACGGCCTTGCGCACGGCGGCTATTTGGTTGTACATCCTGTCCAGTTCGCCCTGGCTGGCGGTCCAGTTGTAGGCGTCGTACTTGGCGGGGTCTTTGGCCTCGTCTATGTCGAACTTCACGGCGGTGTAGCCCGCCTTTACGGCATCGCTGGCGGCTTTGGCAAAGTCCTCGGGCCGGGGGCCTTCGGTGCGGTAAGCGGCGGTGTCGCAGTATACCCGGATCTTATCCCGAAACTTCCCTCCCAGTAACTGGTACACGGGCATCCCGTAGGCTTTGCCCACCAGATCCCACAGGGCCGTTTCCACGGCGGTGAGTACCGCAATGTACATTCCGGCTTGTGCTCCTTCAAAAAAGCCCGACCGGCGCACATCCTCGAACAAGCGATGGACATTCAGCGGGCTTTTGTTTTTGATGCGCTGCCCCATCATTTTTACCAGGTGGTAGGTACCCGGCGTGGCATCCACACCCTCGCCACAGCCCCAGATGTCCTGATTGGTATATATTTTTACAAAGAGGCTGTGCCCGCCCCGGATATAGCCGCACTTTACGTCGGTGATTTTCAGATCGGAGGGCTTGGACGATTGCGGGGTACGGTCCACGGCCTGGACCAGGCCCTCGCCGTAGGTGGAGCCTGCATAAGCGGCCATGGCGCTGGCCAACGCGCCTTTGCGCAGGAAATTTCGGCGGGATGAGTTTTGTGTTGACATGGATGGGAGGACAATGTTGACCGGGTCGCCGGTGCGATGATAGAATGAGTGATTGAGTGAATGATAGAATAGGTAACAGGTATAGTTGCGTAGGCCCCAGGCGAACTCATTTTTAAAGACTCCGAGATTCTTTGCGTTTAAAAAAACAAAAAAAGCCGAAAGCCGATCGCTGACAGCCGACTGCCAATTACCACGTTCTATTCTTCAAAAAGTTCTGCACCTGCTCCTTCGGAACGGGCAGCTCGTTGAGGTGGTCGTTGAGCCATTTGGAAAAATCCCGCTCGATGTCTTCCGTCCAGCGGTTGTCGATCTGTCCCGCCGTGTACTTCTGCTCGCGCAGGCGCAGGTGTCCAAACATATCCCGTAGCCGTACGATCTCCGAGGTGGTCACGACCTGCTCCACCAGGTGGGGAGGAATGAAAATCACGCCGCCATCGCGGCCCAGTACTACGTCGCCGGGTAGTACCATCACGTCGCCAATGCGGGTAGGCTGATTGATGCCCACGAGGGTGGTGTTCAGTTCGCCGTCGGGGTTGTTGAGGTGGTGGGAAGGATGGTAGGTGCGGAAGAACGACGTAAAAGAACCGATTTCGCGGAGGCCCGAAATATCCCGAATCGGACCGTCGTACACAATGCCGTTGCCGGATTTGGCGTAGATCGAGTTGCCCAGGTTGTCACCAATGGTGGGGCCGTCCAGTTTCATACCATGCTGGTCCACTACGTACACGTCGCGCTTTACCAGCAAATCAATGGGCCAGGCGTTCTGGGACTTGATGCGCCCATCCTTGGTATGCCCTTTCTCATCGTATACCCGCTGAACATCCGGCCGTCCGGGCATAAACGTCGCCGTTAGGGCCCGGCCGACCAGCACGCTGTCGGGGTTGATGGTCATCCAGCCGTCGGTGTATTGGTACTTAAAATTTTTACTTTTGAGCACGGCCCAGGCTTCCTCTTGGGTCACTTTCTTGAGGCGATCCAGTAAGGCATCGGGTACCTTGGGGCGGCCATCGGCGAAGCGTTCCCCTTTCCATTCGGGGGTGAGCATCAGTAGATCCGCTTTGGATATTTGCTGAGCCGACAGCATCAGGGGCAAACTTACGCCCAGCAGAAGGAGTAGGGTACAGAACCTTGTTTTCATGAAAATAGAGTTTAGGAAGTAAATGCATCGTACTATGAACCGATAAAGGATACCAGGCGCTTTTATTTACTTATTGCCTCTATTTTTCAATCGCCAGATCGGCTGCTTTTTGGTCCATTTTCACAAATCCTGACAATTTATCACCCCTACTGACTAGGATAATTGAATGAATTAATCAATTTTGTGCAGAAGCTATTCCTAAGTCCCGGCTTAACCTGCGAAACTAAGCGTACGGCGTTTTCGTTGTGTTAAGTGATTCGGGGAAACCGAATAGCCCTTTGTCTAACTTTAATTTTTACCCTATACTTACCAATTCACCAACTAATGAACTACGGAGACGAATTTAGGAAATACGCGGTCCACCATATGGGAATCAATGGCTCAACGGTAGACGGCTACATGAAACATTCAGTGAACAACATGACCCGCGCGGTCATTGAAGAGCGTCCTATGAACTTCCGGGAAGTAGACGTTTTCTCACGTCTGATGGCTGACCGCATCATCTTTATGGGTACCGCCGTTGACGACAACATCGCTAACATCGTGGTAGCCCAGCTGCTGTTTCTGGAATCGGCAGATGCAAAGAAAGACGTACTGATGTACATCAACAGCCCCGGCGGCTCGGTGTACGCCGGCTTGGGTATCTACGACACCATGCAGTATGTACGTCCCGACGTGGCCACAGTATGTACTAGTTTGGCGGCCTCTATGGGTGCGGTACTATTGGCTGGCGGTGCCGCAGGCAAGCGTTCGGCCCTGCCCCACGCCCGGGTGATGATTCACCAGCCTTCGGGGGGAGCACAAGGACAGTCGACGGACATCGAGATTACCGCCCGCGAAATTGTGAAGCTGCGCGATGAATTGTACGAAATTCTGGCGAAGCATACCGGGCAAACCAAAGAGCAGATCGAGAAGGATTCCGACCGTGACAATTGGTTCCGGGCCTACGAAGCCAAAGAATACGGCATGATTGACGAAGTGCTCACCCGGGAAAAATAATTTTGCCTGGGGCAACCTCTTCGAGCCGATAAGTGTTTCTGAGGAAACCTTATCGGTTTTTTTATTGTACGGTATAAACCAAACTTGGTTTGCGCCCCGAAAAATCGGAACTTTGACCGAATATTGAACAGAAAACAATTTAGAATGATAGTTTGATAAAATGAGTGAATAAGAAAATTCGATTTTCAGCTTGTCTATCAGCCATTCACCTATTCTATCATTCACTCATTCACTCATTCAAAACTAAAAAATGGCACAAGTGAGTTGTTCGTTTTGCGGACGCCGTAAAAATGAAGTGGAGCTTTTATTATCAGGCATTGATGCCCATATCTGTAATCACTGCATCACGCAGGGGAATCAGGTGGTACTGGAAGAATTGAACCCCAAGGACAAGAAAGACAAAAAACAAAAGCTGCCTAAGCTCAACCTCATTCCACCCGTGGCGATGAAGGAGTTTATGGAGCAGTATATCATTGGCCAGGACGAAGCCAAGCGCTCGCTGGCCGTGGCGGTATACAACCACTACAAGCGTCTTTCCCAAATCGCTACCGACGATGAGGTAGTGATCGAAAAGTCGAATATCATCATGGTGGGCGAAACCGGTACCGGCAAAACCTACCTGGCCCGTACCATCGCCAAAATCTTACAGGTACCTTTCTGCATTGCCGATGCTACCACCGTTACCGAAGCCGGCTACGTGGGCGAAGACGTGGAAACCATCCTGACCCGCCTGTTGCAAGCCGCCGATTATAACGTGGAGGCCGCCGAGCGGGGCATTGTGTACATTGACGAAATTGATAAAATTTCCCGCAAGTCGGACAACCCCTCCATCACCCGCGACGTGAGCGGCGAAGGCGTGCAGCAGGCGCTGCTCAAACTGCTGGAAGGCTCGGTGGTGAATGTACCCCCGCAGGGAGGCCGCAAGCACCCCGACCAGAAGATGATTGCCCTCAACACCGAGAATATTCTGTTCATCTGCGGTGGAGCCTTCGATGGCATCGAGCGGCATATCGCCAAGCGCATCAATACGCGTCCCATTGGTTTTTCGGGGGACAACCGCATCATTGAGATTTTTGATAAAGGCAATCTGATGCGCTACGTAACGGCACAGGATTTGAAATCGTTCGGCCTTATTCCCGAGCTGATCGGCCGTTTGCCGGTACTTACGCACCTCAACCCGCTGGACCGTGACATCCTGCGCCGTATCCTGACCGAGCCCAAAAACGCTCTGGTGAAGCAGTATCAGAAACTGTTCCGAATGGAAGAAGTAGAGCTGTCGTTCGACGAGGAAGTGATTGACTTCATTGTGGATCAGGCTATGATTTACAAGCTGGGCGCTCGGGGCTTACGGTCTATCTGCGAATCCATCATGACCGACGCCATGTTTGAGCTTCCTTCCCGGAAAGATATAAAAGAATTTACGCTTTCGCTGGACTACGCCCGCGAGCAATTCGAGAAATCGTCCATGTCGCTGCTGCGCTCCGTAGCCTGATTAGGAAAGTTATACAACTCAAAAATACCCTGCCTTTTCTTGAAAAGGCAGGGTATTTTTTTGATCAACTTTTCTTATCCTTGCAGTACAGAGTTCAAGAGTGTAGGAGTATAAAGTTGATTTTGCTGACCCTGTCCAGAGTCTCCTTTATCTGGTAGGCCTTACTCATGAACTTTAAACCTATAAACTTTCAACTCATAAAAAGTGGAAAACTGGCTATCGAATAAGTCAATAGTAGTAGTGGGCGGCACCACCGGCCTGGGATTTTCGGCGGCAAAGGCCTTCGTCCAGCACGGTGCCAATGTGGTAGTGGTAGGTCGTAATCCCGAAAGCTGCTTAATGGCCGAAGTGGACCTGGGCCAGCAGGCACGCGCCAAGCAGGGCGATGCCACCCATCCGCAAACATCGCTGGATGCCATCCAGCTTTGTATCCGGGAGTTTGGCAGCTTCGACGGCCTGTACCATGTGGCGGGAGGTAGCGGGCGCAAATTTGGAGACGGCCCCTTGCACGAGCTCACCCTGGACGGCTGGAACACCACGCTGAACCTCAACATTACGGCCATGATGCTCTCCAATCAGGCCGCTGTACGGGCCTTTATGGGCATGAACCGCGGCGGGGTGATCCTTAATATGGGCTCGGTACTGGGGAACTCTCCCTCCCCGCACCACTTTACCACCCACGCCTACGCGGCGGCCAAGTCGGCCGTAATTGGCTTTACAAAGTCTACGGCGGCCTACTATGCCAAGAATAATATCCGAATCAACGTACTGGCCCCCTCGCTGATCGATACCCCCATGGCTCAGCGGGCCTCGCAGGATGCCGATATTCAGCAATTTATCAAAACCAAGCAGCCCCTCGACGGGGGGCGTATCGGCGTGCCAGCCGACCTCGACGGAGCAGCCGTATACTTCATGTCCGACTACTCCCGCTTCACCACCGGACAAGTACTGACCGTAGACGGTGGGTGGAGTATCACCGAAGGGCAGTATTAGCCTGAGGCCTCGCGGCGTGCAAAAAATCGAACCGGATAGCCCTCATTCTGTATGGTATTTGTCGGAATAGATCTTGGAGGTACCAACATCAAAGGTGTGTTGGTCAATGAAGCCGGCGAGGTGCTTAAACAGCATTATGTCCCCACGCACGACGATCCGGAGGGCCGGTGGCGCGAGAATGTGCTGGAGATGATCCGTTATTTTCAGAACTATTGGCAGAAACCCATTCGGGCCGCGGGGTTATCAGCCCCCGGCCTACCCGATGCCACCAACCGGAGCATCGCCTTCCTGCCCAACCGCCTGCCCGGACTCGAAAACTTTGTGTGGGAAGAGTACCTGGGCCTGCCCACCTACGTGCTCAACGACGCCCATTCGGCTCTTATGGCGGAGGCCTCTTTTGGCGTAGCCAAGGGGTACCAACATGTAGTGCTCCTGACGCTGGGTACCGGTGTGGGCGGCGGATTGTTGATCAACGGGCATCTCTACCAGGGGCTTTCCCAAATGGCCGGGCACCTGGGGCACATTACCGTCAATGCCCAGGACGACGAGTGTAGTATCGTGGGCCTGCCGGGGAGCCTGGAATACGCCATCGGCAACTATTCCATCGAGCGCCGCAGCCGGGGACGCTATACTTCCACCTGGGAGCTGGTGGAAGCGTATCGCAAAGGGGATACCTTCGCCACCTACACCTGGCTGGCCTCCATTAAGGCCCTGGCCGTAGGGCTAAGTTCGCTGATCAATGCCCTGTCGCCGGAGTGCATCGTACTCGCCGGCGGCATCACCCTGGCCGATGACGCACTCTTTGGGCCTTTGCGGGACTTTATGGCTGTATACGAGTGGCGACCGGGCGGGAAATCTACCCCCCTGGTACAAGCCTACTTTGGTGATATGGCCGGAGCCATCGGAGCGGCCGGGTTTGCGATGCAGAAAGTATAGGTTGGGTATCAGGAGTTAGGTAGTTAGCGGTTAGTACAGGGTTTTGTATAAAAAGATATAGTCGGGATTCTCAGAAGACATTTATGAAAAAAATAGGGATTGTGATGGTCCTGTTGCTCCTGATGGGCCATGCCTTGTTAGCGCAGAAGACATTAACGCAGTTTGACCATTATTTCAAAGAAGCGGGTTTGAAAGGTAGTTTCAGCCTCTATGATTTGAAAAAGAAACAATACTACACAACCGATGCGAAGGAATTCAGGATAGCTACTTCGCCGGCTTCTACTTTCAAGATTCCCAATACGTTTATTGCCCTGGAAGAAAAAGCCATCAAAGACGAAAATGAAGTATTGAACTGGGACGGCATTCCCAAGCGACTCAAAGTTTGGGAGCAGGATTACGACCTAAAAAATGCGTATAAGAACTCTGCCGTATGGTTTTATCAGGAAATGGCCAAACGTATTGGCGTGGAAAAGTACCGTAGTTATCTGAAAAAGCTGAACTACGGCAACCAGGACATCAGCGACGGCCTGACGACCTTCTGGCTCGGAACGAGTCTTAAAATTTCACCCGAGAACCAATTGGAGTTTTTACAACAAGTACATTCTGAGAAGCTACCATTCAGCGAGCGTACCTACCGGATAGGAAAGGAGATTATGGTGGAAGAAAAAACATCCACCTATACCTTACGGGCCAAAACCGGCTGGGCCGATACCAAACCTACCCACACGGGCTGGTACGTGGGCTATGTGGAAACCAAAGGGAACGTGTATTTCTTTGCCACCCGGCTCTACCAGCCCGACGCGCAGCAGCACGACGATTTTGGTACACAACGCAAAGCCATTACCCGAAAAATATTGACGGAGTTAGAGATTTTGTAAAAAGGGTACCCCGGAAACAGAACATCAGTAGGCACCCCGAACGATTCACCCTGGGGGCGAACCTCTCCCTCCCTCATTCTATCATTCCAACATTCACTCATTATCCTACATGGACGTAATACAAGACTACCTGGATAAGTGTCGCCTTCTGGCAGATACGGTTGAAAGCCAGAAAGCAATGGTGCAGGAAGCCGCCGCGTGGTTTGCCGATTCCATAGCCGCCGGCCGCATGGTTCATATTTTTGGCAGTGGGCACAGCCGGATCATGGTGGAGGAAATGTGGCCGCGCTATGGTTCTTTTCCGGGTTTCAATCCCATCGTGGAGCTATCGCTGACGTTTCATAACCTGGTCGTAGGGGCCAACGGACAGCGGCAGGCCATGTTTCTGGAAAACGTGCCCGGCCTGGCCGAGCGCATCCTGCGCAATTTTGATCTATCAGCCCAGGATTCACCGCATTAATCATTTCGTCGAGTGGCTGCAACGTGGTACCCATCGAGATGGCGGAACTTTTTCAGAAAAGAGGCCTGAAAGTAGTGGCACTCATCACCACGTCAGCATTTCGAAAAAAGTACGTCAAAAAGAGGCAGATGGCAAAAAGTTGAGTGACTTTGCCGACCTGATTCTGGATACGGGTGCCCCCGTCGGCGACGCCATGGTGTACGTACCCAATCTGGATACCCCCGTAGCGCCGGGGAGTACCGTGGGGGGCGCTATGCTGATCAATTGCCTGAAAGCCGAGGTGGCCCGTTTGCTCACCGAAGCCGGGCATCCGCCCAAGGTGCTGAGCGCGGGCGCTGTGGTGGGCGCGCAGCGGGCCGTAGAGCTCTTTGAAGCTGCCTATGATAACCATGCCCACCGGATGGCCAAGCTATACGAAAACGTGGGCGTGACGCTATAAGGACGAGCCTACCTGGTCATGCTTTAATTCCCAAACTTTTAACCTACCTACTACCCTCATGCAACCTGTCCCGATCAAAACCACCGTTGTAGGCTCCATGCCCTTTCCCGGCTGGCTCGAATTCGCCAGTATGAATCTGGACAAGCTGGGCCCGGCCGACGTGTCCGAAATGATCGACGATGCCGTCATTGCGGCCATTCATGATCAGGTGGCGGCCGGCCTGGACGTCATCACGGATGGCGAGCAAACCCGGCTTGATTTTAACCTATCCTTCTACGGCTTCATCAAAGGTATTCAGAACGACGCCTCCGAAACCCGGAAGTACGGCCCTCCGGCCCACGATCAGCGTGGCAAAAACAGCATCGTGGAGCCGCTGTCGGCCCCGAACGGACTGGGCGTGGTGGAAGAATACAAACGCCTCAAACGCCTGGCCCCGGTGGGACAAGGCCTGAAAATGTCCATCCCCGGCCCCTACACGCTAGCCGGACGGCTCAATCCGGGTAGTTTTTATAAAGATCGCTGGGAAATAACGGAGGCCTTGCTACCGTTGGTGAGCCAGGAAATAGAAAAGCTGGTGGCGCTGGGTTGTCCCGAAATATGCATCGACGAGCCTTCGATGAGCTGCTACGCCTACCGCGAGGATACCCGGCGCTTTGTGGATATTTTCAACCGCACGGTGGCCCCTGGCGTGGGCAAAACGCGGCTTTCCATGCACTTATGCTTCGGAAACTACAAAGGCCGGTCGGTGGGTAAGAAGACCATCGCCCCCATGCTCCCCGATTTTATGGACATGACCGTGGACGAGCTACATTCCGAGATGGCCATCCTGAATTTTGCCGAAGTACACCTGCTGGAACGCTTCGCCGAGAAGTTTGACGTAGCCGTGGGCGTTATTGACGTAAAAAGCTACTACATCGAAACCGCCGAGGACGTGGCCGAGCGTATCCGGAAGGTGCTACCCTACGTACCCGCTGAAAAACTGGCCGTAGCCCCCGATTGCGGCCTGAGCCAAACCGCCCGCTGGGCTACGAAGCTGAAATTGAAGGCGATGTGTGACGGGGCGAAATTGGTGCGGGCACGGGTGTGACCAACATCCCGAAAGTTTTTGAACTTTCGGGATGTTTACTCAAATTCAAGGGCCATTTTCGAATCAATTGGCATGTCTTTGTGAAATTTTTGAAAAGCCTCTACTCCCCCAAACCAATCCAGTACTTTACTACGCTGCAAGGAAGTCGGCTTTTGGGAGGAAAATGCCTCATACGAGGAATAGTTCCAGTCTGCCAGATCTCGGATAAAGCCATGATGAACTGGATTTGCGTGAATATAGTGGACTAATTTTGTGAAGTACACATCGGATTCAATCAGTTTTCGTCTGAAATTAGGCATGAACAAACTCCCCTTTCTGCCTTGCTGTTTGTTATAAGCCTGACTATACGAACTAAACAGACTGGCGAATTGGCGGCTTAGAAATATGGTCTGAAACGTTGGTGTGAATTCTTTTGCTTCGGTAGGGGTATCGCTGTTTTGCACGATAGTCAGATAGGCTTGCAGTAACGATGTCTCATCCTTGATTCGCACTAAAAAGTGTAGATGATTAGGCATAAGACAATAGGCGTACGTATCGGCTACAGGAGTGATAAAGTTGCTATATCTCCTCAGAAAAAAGAGATAGTTCTCATGATTAGAAAAAAGATTTTCGTGCCCATTGGCGTGGTTGTAGATATGGTAGCAGTGTTCAGGAAGAAGAGGAATTTCGTTATTTTTCATGGAATTGCCTAGAAGTAACTAAAAATAACTTCCCGAAAGTTTAAAACTTTCGGGAAGTTGGACAGAGCCTCTAAAACCCAAACAACCCTCCACTCTTCTTAGACCGCGACGAGGTACTTTTACCAAACAGCATTCCAAACACCCCCCGCACCAGCTCACGCCCTACCTGCTTGGCCATGGGTGAAGCCAGGGCTTCTTCAAACATTCCTTTTTCTTCACGGGCCCGGCCCCGCGGGCCGGCCTTAGTAGCGGCTTTTTCGGCCTCCTCCTTTGCTTCTTCTTCCTCGGTGGCTCGGGTGGTTGCATCCATGCGCTTGCTCAGGATTTCGTAAGCACTTTCGGGGTCAATGGGATCTTTGTACTTTTTGTACAGGTCGGAACTGCGTACGGTATTCTCGTAGTCGGCGGTGGTGAGCGGGCCCATCACCGAGCGGGGGGGCACCAGGTGGGTGGCCACTACCTCAGTGGGGATACCCTTCTCGTTTAGTACCGTGATGAGCGCCTGCCCGATTCCGAGCGTCGTCAGGATCTCGTCTATTTTGTAATAGTCCGAGCGGGGGTAGGTCTTTACCGTCTTTTTGAGGCCTTCGGCATCCTTGGGCGTAAAGGCCCGCAGTACGTGCTGCACCCGATTACCGAGCTGGGACAGTACGCTGTCCGGGATATCCTGGGCCATTTGGGTACAGAAGAAAATCCCCACGCCCTTGGAACGGATCAGCCGCACTACTTTCTCAATCTGCTCCATAAAGGCCCTGGAAGCATCCTTGAATAGCAGGTGGGCTTCGTCCAGGAAGAATACCAGCTTGGGCTTATCGAGGTCGCCGGCCTCGGGCAAAGTTTGGTACAGTTCCGCCAATAGACTCAGCATGAAGGTCGAGAACAGGGCGGGTTTGTCCTGCACGTCGGATACGTTCAGAAGGCTAATGACACCCCGGCCGTCTACCTTATTGATCAGGTCGTCAATATCAAATGATTTCTCCCCAAAAATCCCTTCGGCCCCCTGCTGTTCCAGCGCTACGATCTTGCGCAGAATGGTACCCGCCGACGAAGCAGAGATGCTAC
This sequence comes from uncultured Cytophagales bacterium, assembly GCA_963768025.1. Taxonomy (GTDB): domain Bacteria; phylum Bacteroidota; class Bacteroidia; order Cytophagales; family Spirosomataceae; genus CAVYGM01. The sequence continues at coordinate 75,108 of CAVYGM010000042.1, read as the reverse complement.
CATAGTCGGACTTGATCTCGGCGGCACCGGCTCCTTCCGACAGGTAAGCTAGTACCTTTTTCAGATCATTCAGATCCACCATCGGCAGTTGCTTGTCGTCGGCGTACTTAAACAGGATGGAAAGTACACCCGACTGGGTATCGTTCAGTTCCAAAATCTTGGACAGCAGCGCCGGGCCGAATTCCAGAATCGTAGCGCGCATTTGCGCGCCCAACTTCCCGCTAAGCGAGTAGAGCTCCACGGGAAAGGCGTCGGGCTTGAAGGTCATTCCCAGGGCTGTGGAGCGTTCTTCGAGCTTGGGATTGGTGGCCCCGGCCTGCCCCATGCCGGAGAGGTCGCCTTTAATATCGGACATAAACACCGGCACACCGGCGTCGGAAAGTTGCTCGGCCAGTACCTGCAGCGTGCGGGTTTTTCCCGAGCCGGTAGCTCCGGCGATCAGTCCGTGCCGGTTCATCATGCGAAGCGGAATGGTAACCCGGGCATCAGTCATGATTTCTCCGTCCAGGATACCCGATCCTAGGTGGATGCTGGGTAGAGCGGTCGTGTAGGATTTTTGAACAGCGGCAATGAACTCATCTTTTTTTGACACAGGGCTGAAGGGTTATGGTGAGTATTGGAGAAAATTAATCAAAAATAAAAAAAATGTCGGCATTTCAGCCAATTGTATTTTGAAAGAAAAAAGAAAGATTATTTCCAGAGTGACCCCGACGGAAGGGTCGGGAACTGAACCTAAAACATGTTTTTTGAAAATAAGTTTTCAGAACAATCCGTTGTGGGATTGGGTTAAATCCACACCATGGACGTCTTCTCAATAGACGTTATTCAATCGAAAAGTAACGGTATGCAGGATACAAAATACGCAGACTATCAGCTGACGGCGAGCCGCAAGAAAAAAATACTGCTTGTGGAGGACGACTCCCACGTATGCTCTTTTGTGTACAAAGGGCTAAGTGAGGAAAACTACGAAGTAAGCATTGCCATGGACGGAAGCATTGGGCTACAAATGGCCATAGCGGGCAATTACGACCTGATCATTCTGGACATTATGCTGCCTTCCATCGGCGGGCTCGACCTGTGCAAGCTCATCCGGGAAAACGACGGGCAGGTACCTATCCTGTTGCTATCGGCTCTGGGAAGCACCGAAAATGTGGTAGTGGGCCTCAACACCGGGGCTGACGACTACCTCACCAAGCCTTTCAAATTTATCGAGCTGGTGGCCCGCGCCAGGGCGTTATTGCGCCGCAAGGACACCAGCAGGCCTGAGGATCACACCCAGCACAGCATCCAGTTCGCGGATCTGGAACTGAACGACTACACGAAGGAAGTCAAACGCAACCAACAGGAGATTTCCCTTACCTCCACGGAGTACCGCCTCCTGCTTATGTTCATGAACAACCCCCGGCGGGTGCTGTCACGGGTGGAGATGCTCGAAGAAGTATGGGGCGTGCACTTTGACATGGGTACCAATGTGGTGGACGTGTACGTAAACTACCTGCGCAAGAAACTCGAAAAATCGGGCGAGCCTCGCCTGATCCATACCGTCATAGGCATGGGCTACGCCCTGAAAGAAAGCTCCGATGCCTAACCATAAGGATGATAGCAATGAAAAGTAAAACCAAGATCATTCTTTTCCTGACGGCGATTTTTCTGTCCATGATCGTGCTGTACAGCGGCTTTATTTACTATGCCTCGGCCAACTATTCTTTCGTGGATTTTTATAAAAGACTCGAAATAAGGGCCGTGACCACCGCCAAAATCACCCTGGAAAGTGAGCAGGATATCAATGCCATCCGGGAAGTAAAGCAGGAATACCTGGAAAAGCTGCCCAATGAGAAAATCAGCATTCTACCTACCCCCGCGGGCGACTCGATCCGCATTCGGGCCAAAACATTGAATGTTCCGGTGCAGTTTCTGGCCGCGATCACCAACGAAGGCAGCGCCCAGTACCGGAAGCAGAATCAGTTCTACTCCGGCATCCGGTACAACTCGGGCGGCAAGGACTATCTGGTGATTGTGTCGGCCGAGAATTACTACCATACCCATCATATTGTATACCTCCGCAACCTGCTGATCTCGGCACTAATTATATCCATTGTAGTGGTGTTGGTGGTTTCGTTCTGGTTTTCCAGGAAAATCATCCAGCCAATCCAGCATATCACTACCAGGGTAAACGACATAAGCTCCGAAAACCTCCACATGCGGCTAACGGTATCTGGCTACGACGACGAACTGAGTGTGTTGGCCACCACTTTCAACGACATGCTCGACCGGCTGGAAGCGGCCTTTGAGACCCAGAAAAACTTCGTGAGCAATGCTTCCCACGAGCTCAATACCCCCCTTACCTCCATCATTGGCGAGGCCGATGTGATTCTGTCCAAGCCCCGCGAAGCCCACGAGTACCGCGAAGCCATCCTGGCTATTCTGGAAGAAGCCGAGAAGCTGGACAAGAAAACCAAGGCGCTCCTCTTTCTGGCCCAGACGGGCTACAACGGTAAGGTGGTGAAATTTGACAAGGTCAGGATGGATCAACTAGTGCTGGACGTAAAGGAAACGGTGGATAAAATATATCCTGCCTGCAAAATCATGCTGGATTTTAGCCTCCTGCCCGAGAGTCCGGAGAAGTTGAAAGTAAAAGGCAACGAACAATTGCTGCATCTGGCGCTGTCCAATGTGATAATGAACGCCTGCAAGTACTCCAGCAACGACGTGGTTCGGATTTCGCTGGGTGCTTCAGCCCAGCAAATCATCATCATAGTCAAGGATCAGGGGATTGGCATTCCTCAGGATGAAATAAAGTATATCTATGACCCCTATTTCAGAGCCAGCAACACCAGCCGGTTTGAAGGCTATGGCATTGGTCTGCCCATTACCCGCAACGTGGTCAAAATGCACGATGGTGAGATCCTGGTCAGCTCGGTACTCAACCAGGGTGTGACCGTCGAAATCAAACTTCCCATCGGGGGATACAAACTTTAAGGCGGATGGTACCACCCACTCTGGCCTTTGATTCTATTCTAATCGCATTCTAATCTTACTCTCACTGCATTCTAATTTTCCTCTTAAATTGCTCTAATGTGTCTCATGTAGCTTTGTCATAAGTTAAACAAAACCAACTGCTACTATGAGAACTATATTGATTCCGACAGACTTTACCATAGAATCGTTACACACGGTGAGGGGCGCGCTGAAGCACCACGAAGGAGAGCCCGTCAACCTCATTCTGGTGTATGGAGCCTACCTATCTAACTCCATCACCGACCTGCTGTTCTTCTCCAAGACAAAGCACCTGGCAGCTCTGCAAAGCCAAAAGTTTACGGAAGCCTGCGAAATCCTCAAAAATAAGTATGACTCCCATATTGATACACTGGCGGTGGATCTTTTCAGTGGGTACAACCACAGGGCTTTCGAGAATTTCCTGGCGGGCAACGAGGTGGACGAACTGTTCATTCCGAGCTCTTATCAATTGAAAAAAGGGAAGGATGGATTTGACCTACTCCCTTATTTTCGGAAGTCCTCTCTGCCACTTACGGAGGTAGAATGGCGGGAAACGGCCCTGGTGCCAGAAGAAAACCACCTGGCCGGGCTCTTCCTGGTTTCTGAACCGATTTAACCCAGCACGAAACCTACCCTGGACCTATCCCTGGCAATGGCTGCCCGAGGGATCGCTACGAAAAATCGTATCCACCTGATCGAACCATCGTTATGAAACTCAAAATAGCTTATCTGCTTTTCCTGGCTGCCGCCGCGGGCCTGATCGTGCTCCTGACGTCGGGTACACCCAGCCCCGACAACCTCCTGAGGGGTACCTGGCAGGAGGAATCGTGGGAATACGAAAAGGTAAACCAGTCTGAAAAAATGGATTCGGTCTCCGGGAGGGAAATTGCCGAACATGTAAAGCAGCTCATTGCCCAGAACCTGGTTGTTCACCGGGCCGAGCAATGGCGTTTTAGGCCAGATGGTACGCTACACCTGCTTTCGGATCAGAATACCACCCGGCAGCTCAGCTGGAAAATGAAAGGGCGGGGGCACATTCTGGTTCTCCGCTACGACGATCGGATGGAGGAGAGCTACACCATAGCCGAACTGACCGACGACCGCATGGTACTGCATTTCTACACGGAAATGCAGGCCCGTGGTATTGCCAAGATAACCTTTACCAGAACCAACTAGCTTATGCTTAGGAAATACAATAATAGTCGCAGCCTGAAAGATAATATACAGCTGGGCGTCCTGACGGCGATTTCGGCGGGTATGGTCAATGTGGCCTCGCTCATCGTGTTTTTTGCCTTTACATCCAACGTCACGGGCCATTATGCCATATTGGCGGGAGAAATCGCCAAAGGGCAGTGGTATCAGGTGGCGGTAGTGTTCTCGTGGATTTTGCTCTTTTTTCTGGGGGCTTTCCTATCCAACTTCATCATCATCAACCTAAACCGAAAGAATGCCTATCTAGCCCATGCCCTGCCGCTGGTATTGGAACTGCTGTGTCTGCTGTCAGTAGGTACCTACGGGCAGTATTTCTACCGCGAGACCCTCACGGAAACCGAAGTGATGGTGGCGCTGATGCTCTTTGCCATGGGTATGCAAAACGGCCTGACGGCCAGTATCTCAAATTTTGCCGTAAAAACCACCCACCTGACCGGCCTTACCACCGACCTGGGAATCCTGTTCTCGATGTTTACCCAGAAGGAGTTCCGGCAGAACGCCGAACTGGTGGGCAAGGCCAAGCTCCTCAGCGCGGTGGCGGTGTCTTACCTTAGCGCCGGGGTGGTTTCGGCTCTGCTTTATACCCATTTGCAGTTCGGGGTGTTCTATGTAGTGTCGGGCGTGGTGGTGGTGGTTATTTTTTACGATTACTCCCGGCTCCGCCTCTTGAAACTGATTCGAAAAAGAGAGCAGACACCGGTAAAAGCTCAGGAGACAGTCTTTCGCGAGGTGGAAGTGGAGGAATATGCTTAGCCTAGCGAGGGCTTATTTTCTCTACTTTACGATTTGCCACGGCCACGGCCTTCCTACCTGACGGAGGAAGGCCGTGGCTTTTTGATTTGGTCAAATAGGATTAGTTATCTACTACCATTTACCTTAAATTTACCTGTGTCCTTCCGTTCCAGATTCTCTGTAATATATTCACACAAAATATAATATTTTCCTTAATTTTATCATTACAGAATACTATTTTGTTTATTAGCACACTATTCTTATAAAATTGCGCATATTTCGATATTTACAAATCTACATAGTACTATGCTGAGCCGCGTTGCCAATTCGATTTACTGGATGAACCGCTACATGGAGCGGGTGGAAAACTACGCCCGCTTTGTGGGGGTAAATTTTAATATGGCCCTGGACCTACCACCCGATGTGGACGAGCAATGGGAGCCCTTGCTTACGGCTACTGCGGATCATTTTCTGTTTTATGAATATTTCGAAAAGCCTACCCGTGAAGATGTGATCTACTTCATGACGTTCGATAAGCGGAACCCCAATTCCATCGTAAGCTGCCTTTATGAAGCCCGTGAAAATGCCCGCACGATCCGCGAAACCATCTCGAAAGAAATGTGGGAAAGCATCAACGGGTTTTATCTGTTCCTGCGCGAAACCTCCCCCAGCAACTTCCGAAACCTGGACCTGATGCAGGAGTTTTTTGGCGAGATCAAGCGACGTTGCCAGCTGTTTCACGGCGTAGTAGACTCCACCATTACCCGCAACGAAGCCTGGCATTTTGGGCAATTGGGCCGGCATATCGAGCGGGGCGATAAGTCTTCCCGTTTTCTGGATGTAAAATATTTTACACTCTTGCAGGACAGTGGTGCCACCGGTTCTACCCTCGATCTGATGATGTGGACAGCCGTGCTGAAATCCGTGAGTGCCTACAACATGTACCGTCAGACCCACGCGGATTTGACGCCTATGAACATCGTGGAGTTTCTGATTCTGGACAAATTATTCCCCCGATCCATTGCCTACTGTGTACGGCAGGCCGAACTATCCCTGTATGCGGTAGCCGGTACCATCCCCGGCCAAAGCTTCTCCAATCCCTCCGAAAAGGCGATCAGTAAGCTACGGTGTGAAATCGAATTCACGGAGATCGAAGATATATTCAAAACGGGGCTTCATCAATATCTGGATCATTTCCAACGGCTCAATAACGAAGTGGATAACACTATTTTCGATATGTATTTTGATGCCAAGCCCATTCAGTCGCAAAGCCAGTCGCAAAGCCAGTCGGCGGGCCAGTTCCAGAGGATTGAATCCTTGCGGCTGCATTAATTTTAAAGTTGAATGGTAGATTGAGAGAATGAAAGTTTATTTTTGTACTATTCTCTCAGTCTATCATTTTTTTATACAAAATTGACTCAATGACCTACTGCCTTGGTATAAAAGTAGCCTCGGGCTTAGTTGCGATTGCCGATACCCGCCTGACCTCCGGCACCGAAGTGTCGACTAATAAGAAAGTGTCGGTTCACCAGCTCGAAAACCACTCGTTGTTTATCATGACGTCGGGCTTGCGCTCGGTTCGTGACAAAGCGATCACCTACTTCAAAGAAGTACTGGAAGAACAGGACTCCAGCTTCAATAAACTCTACAAGGCAGTAAACGCATTTGGGGCGCAGGTAAGGCGGGTAGCCGAAGAAGATAAGATTTCGCTGACCGAGGCCGGGCTGGCCTTCAACCTGTTTTCGATCGTGGGCGGACAGCTCGAAAACGACGAAGAGCACAAACTGTTTCTGCTCTATCCCGAAGGCAACTGGGTGGAGGTGGGGCAGGGGTCGCCGTTTTTTATTATTGGCAATTCGGGCTACGGAAAGCCCTTGCTATACAGGAGCCTGAAGTACGATTCGAGCTTACAGGATGCCCTCAAAATCGGCTTTCTTTCGTTTGATTCCACCAGGGTTAGTTCCAACGACGTAGACTACCCGATTGATGTGATCATGTACGAGAAGAATGCCTTCAGAATAGTAGAACACCGATTTGAAAAAGACGACCTCGACTATATTGCCAAACAATGGAGCGCGCTCCTGAAAAACTCTGTCCAAAAACTACCCGTAGAATGGATGGAGCCGGTTTTTTCCAAATCACTCGAACCCTCATGAATTTAAAAGTAAGGCATGTGCTGGACTATACGTATGATAAGCCTGTGTTGCTAGACCCGCATTTGCTGTATCTTTATCCCAAAGCCTATCCCCATCAGCGGGTATTGCACTATTCGCTCCGCATTGATCCGCTCCCTTCCCGGATCATTCGTAATGTAGATGCCGAAGGCAACGTACAACAAGTCGTTTATTTTTCGGCTCCCACCAGTCGGTTGCTGGTTGAAGCAGAAATGACCCTCCGATCCGATACTTTCAACGTATTTGATTTTGTACTGTATCCATTTGACAACAGAAACATCCCTTTTCGCTATTCCGAAAGGGCCCTGCAATACCTGGCTCCTTTCCTCAATCCGCACGAAGTCACCCCTTACGTGGAGCAGTTTGCGCGTCAAATAGCCGTTCAGGTCAACTGGGAAACGGTGTCGTTTCTGACGGAGATGAGCCGCCATATTCATGATAACTTCATCTACCAGCATCGTGAGGTGGGCAAGGCCTACCCGCCCGAAAGCACCCTGCGGGAACGGAGCGGCTCCTGCCGCGACTTTGCCGGACTTTTTATCGCTTCCTGCCGTAGCCTGGGCATTGCGGCCCGCTTCGTGAGCGGGTACCTCTATGGCAATCCGGCCCAGGCCCACGAATTACACGCCTGGGTGGAGGTGTATTTGCCCGGCGCGGGCTGGCGGGGGTTCGATCCCACCGAAGGCCGGGCGATGGTCAACAACCACATTTGCCTGGGTGCCTCGGGGGATAATGACCTGCTGGCGCCCGTGATGGGGGCTTTTCGTGGAAGTGCTACTTCCATTCTTACCACTCACGTAGATATTGAAGAAGTAGATACACAATAATGGAAAAATAGTAGGGGAAATACCTACTTTTGTGCTCTCACTAATGCATTTGAATCTGTGACGCTTATTAAATCTATCTCGGGAATTAGGGGTATTATTGGTGGAAAAACTGGTGAGTCTCTTACCCCGATTGACGTTGTGAAGTTTGCCGCTGCCTACGGCACCTGGCTCCGCCGCACCCGCCCCGAAGGCAAGGTAGTGGTGCTGGGGCGCGATGCCCGGCTGTCCGGCGATATGGTGAGTCGGTTAGTGTCGGCTACCTTACAGGGAGTTGGCTGGAATGTGATTGATCTGGGGCTTTCCACCACCCCCACCGTTGAGCTGGCCGTTCCGGCTGAGCAGGCGGCCGGGGGCATTATCCTCACCGCTAGCCATAATCCCATTCAGTGGAACGCGCTGAAATTACTGAACCACGAGGGCGAGTTTATTTCGGCCGATGACGGCGCGGAAGTACTGAGGCTGGCAGAAAAGGAAGATTTTGACTTCGCGGAGGTGAAAAAACTGGGTAGCTACCGTACCGATGATACCTACCTTGAAAAGCACATTGATCAGATCCTGGCCCTGCCCCTGGTGAATCGCGACGCGATAGAGGCGGCTAATTTCCGGATTGCCGTGGATGCCGTCAATTCCACCGGCGGAATCGCCGTACCAATGCTCCTGGAAGCCTTGGGAATACGGGCCGAAAATATCCTGAAACTCAACTGCGAGCCAACGGGTAACTTTGCGCATAACCCTGAGCCCCTGCCCGAGCACCTGCGGGAGATCCGCCGGGAAATCAAGAACGGGTCCTATAATCTGGGTATTGTGGTAGACCCGGACGTGGATCGGCTGGCCCTTATCTCGGAGGATGGCTCTCCTTTCGGCGAGGAGTATACCCTAGTGGCGGTAGCCGATTATGTACTCAAAAATAAAGTGGGGAATACCGTTTCCAATATGTCGTCTACCATTGCCCTGCGCGATGTTACGGTGAAGGCCGGCGGGGAGTATTTTGCTTCGGCGGTGGGGGAGGTTCACGTGGTGAACATGATGAAAGAACACGGGGCTATAATTGGGGGCGAAGGAAATGGCGGGATCATCTATCCCGAACTACACTACGGACGCGACGCGTTGGTAGGGATCGCTTTGTTTCTGACCCACCTGGCCAAATTTGGTAAATCAGCCTCATTTTTGCGCACCATCTACCCGAAATACTATATCTCGAAAAATAAAATCGAACTCACACCCGATGTGGATGTGGATGCGATACTGGAACGTATCAAAAGGCGCTACGCCAAACAGCCGATCAGTACCATTGATGGCGTGCGTATCGAGTTTGACAAGGAATGGGTGCACCTTCGAAAGTCCAATACAGAGCCTATTATCCGCATTTATTCGGAGTCGGACACCCTGGCCACGGCGGATAACCTGGCCAATAAGATTATTTCTGACATAAAGGAAGCCATCACGGAAGGAGCTTAAAGAATACTCTTTACTTACCAAAAAAGGCACTGGCAGTATCGGCCAGTGCCTTTTTTGGCGATTGGGAGGGGATATGGACTTTCTTTGCGCTCAAAGGGTTGTATATTTGTATCCTGATTCATCAACCTGAGTAAAAGCACAGTAAGCCTGTGACTCCCTAAAAATCCATACTCGTGAAAGTATATTTTGATAACGCCGCCACCACCCAACTCGATGCCGAGGTACTGGAAGCCATGTTGCCCCTACTGACCGAGCAGTTTGGGAATCCTTCCTCTATTCATAGCCACGGGCGCTCCGTGCGCTCCGCCATTGAACGGGCCCGGAAAGCGGTGGCCGGGCTGCTCCACGCGGCTCCGGCAGAAATATTCTTCACCTCCGGCGGGACCGAGGCCGACAATACCGCCATTCGGTGCAGTATAGATACGTTTGGCCTCACGCACGCCATTACCTCACCCGTGGAGCATCACGCGGTGCTTCATACGCTTGAACACCTGCATAAGCAGGGACAGGTACACCTAAGCCTGGTACGGCTGGACGAAAAGGGTTCCGTGGATATGGAGCATCTGGAAGAGTTGCTGCGCACGAATCCGCGCTCGCTCGTGTCGCTCATGCATGGCAATAACGAAATCGGTAATTTGCTGGATTTGCAGGCCGTGGGCGACCTCTGCGAGCAGTACAATGCCATCTTTCACAGCGATACCGTCCAAACCATGGGTCATTACCGGCACGACCTGCAAGCGCTAAAAGCACAGTTTATCGTGGGGGCAGCGCACAAATTCCACGGCCCCAAGGGAGTGGGATTTTTGTATGTGCGGCCGGGTACGCGCATCATGCCCTTTGTTCACGGGGGCTCCCAGGAGCGTAACATGCGCGGCGGAACCGAAAACGTATACGGGATCGTTGGCCTGGCCAAAGCCCTTGAAATAGCCTACCGCGACATGGATGAGCCATCGGCAGCACATCAGGGGCTTGAAAGAGCTACATGATCGGACAGTTGCGGGAGCACATCGAAGGAGTAACGTTCAACGGCTTGTCAGCTGATCTGGATCAAAGCCTTTATACCGTACTAAGCGTAAGCCTACCCCCGTCTGAGCTGAATGATATGCTGCTGTTCAATCTTGATATCTCCGGTATTTCCGTATCGGGTGGTAGTGCCTGTTCGAGTGGGTCGGATGTGGGCTCACACGTCCTGGGTGCCCTCAACGTAGCCCCCGACCGTGGGAATATCCGCTTCTCCTTTGGCAAATACAATACCAAAGAGGAAGTAGACTATGCCGTCTTTACGTTGGCTGAGCTTTATAAAAAAGAAGGAGTTTTAAAGTAAAGCTACCAGTCATTCGCTCAAAATCAGAAGATTGAATCTGATTTTGAGCGATTAGTAGACTTGGAGGGTACCCCTACTCAACGAGTACACCGTGCCATTGCTGGGCAATACGTAAGGTGAAGTTCACAAAATCCCTGACACCTTTTTCGTAGATGTCATTGCCTTCAGAATCACCCTCGGCATTCAGATTCTTCGCCGTTTCGTGGGATTCGAATATCTTAGGCGATACCACCGAGTGTTGATTCAGGAAGCTGATGAGTTTATTAACCACCATGTTAATTTCAAGGCAGGGTTGGCGTCCTCCACGGCCCGTCGATACTCCCACCAGGGCAAATACCTTGTTGTTGAATAAATCGGCGAAAGGCTTAGTTCCTAGCTGATGCAGTGCATTGATCAACTCGCCACTTGTAGTCCAGTTATATTCAGGTAGGGTAAAAATCACCAGGTCGGCCTCGCCCCACACGTGGAGGAGTTTTTGCTGAAACTCCGATAGGTTGTCTTTATCCAATTTTTTGCGGCCCACCATAGGAATGTCCACTTCCTCGAAGTGAAAAAGGGAAAGGTCGTCCTGCTGCTCCGATAGAATGGATTTGAGGTACTTTGCGACTTTCAGGGAATTGCTCCCCTTGCGCGGGGAGGTAGAGATGATAGCTATTTTCAAGGTATGTTGGTATTGGTTAAAACAAAAGCCTCGCTACCTCAATGGAAGGAGCAAGGCTTTATAATAAATCAAAAAAGGGATGGATTCGTTCAGTTTATGCTTCCTTTACCAAATCTACCAGCGTTTCTACCCAAATGTCGCTGTCGTTCAGGCTCTCCACCAATTGCCAGTGTTCTCCTCCTGCTTCTTCAAACAATTCCTTGTACTCGTCCCCAATCTCGATGGTAGTTTCGAGACAATCCGAAACGAAAGAGGGCGAAAAAGCCAGCACGCTCTTCACGCCCCGCCCGACGAGCTCTTTGATGACTTCGTCAGTGTAGGGTTTTATCCAGGGTGTTTTGCCCAGGCGTGATTGGAAAGCGGTGGTATACGTGCCTTCGGCCAGGCCCAGCTCTTTTACCAAAAGCCGGGTGGTTTCAAAGCACTGCGCGCGGTAACAAAACTGGTTGTGCTCGTTGAGCGTATCGCAGCAACCGCCCAATTTGCACTGGTTATTCGTCACGTCGCCTTTCAGGATTTGCCGCTCGGGCAAGCCATGATAACTAAACAACACGTGGTCGTAAGACCTTTGCGTCAGGTATTTCTTTCCCAACCGCACAAATCCTTCAATGAATTTGGGGTGATCCAGAAACCGGCTTACAAACCGAAGCTCTGGCAGCACCTGCCAGGTAGCCAGCACCCGCATCACTTCTTCATACACAGAGCCCGACGAGGCGGAGGCATACTGGGGGAAGAAGGGAATAACGGTGATTTTGGAAAGGCCCAATTTCTGTAACTCGGCCAGGCCGCTTTCGATGCTGGGGCTTTGGTAGCGCATGGCCAGTTTCACCACATACTGGTCACCCAGGGCCTTTTGAAGCATACCCTCCACGGCGTACCCGTTGGTTTTCAAAGGAGAGCCTTCCTCGGTCCATAGCTCCTTGTACACCTTGGCCGATTTGGGAGCACGAAAAGGGGCGATAATCAAGTTGATCAACATCCAGCGCGACACATAGGGAATGTCAATCACCCGTCCGTCCATTAAGAACTCCCGCAAGTACTTGCGTACATCCGGAGTAGCAGGGCTGTCTGGGGTGCCCAGGTTTACGATCAGCACACCTGTTTTTCCTATTGTTTTAGGAAGTGTCGGTGCAGGTGCTTTCAACGATTGGGTATTCATGGGTAAATAGCTTCTGGCTGGTAGCTCATCGCTCGTAGCCTTTTTATAGTTTGTTGTAAGAGAAAATGGTTGCCTGCTTATCGCTATTTCACAAAAAAGTTTTGATGGATGGAGAGGCATACCAGCCTAGGGCCGGATACTATAACGATTCGCTGGCCCCAATCCCTCTATTGTAACGTAGGTTTTTCGAATGATTCAAAAACGGATTTGGGCAGCTTGTTAAAAACAGCAATATCCGTGATCTGCCGCTGTCCCCGATCTCCCGAAATCATCACCTTTCCCTGTTTTGTGTAGGTTTTCCAGGGATTGATGAAGTTTGGTTTCTCGTTGTCATTCTTGGCAAAATACGCCCATTGGGTCACCATATGCGACTCGGGGCTAATCCATACATAGTACCTGTTCTGGGGGGTATCGCCTACATTTTCAAAAGTAAGCTGAATTTTTTCCGCGTTGGCTCCGTCTTCGGTCTTTTCGGCCCCCATGTACTTAAGGGTCACGCCCGAATCTTTCAGCTTATAGGGCATCAGCAACCAGTACGAGTCATTGATCCAGGCGCTTTTGGCTTGTTTTACGTACTTGGCCACCGAATCGGGCTGAGTAAGTTCCTGGCCATTTTTCATCACGCGTCCTTTATCGGTATTGACATTGAGCAAGGTGGTTTGGTCAGCCTTAAGGTAGTCAATCCGCACGTCGCCATTCCATTTGTCCCAGGTAAGCCGACGGTTTCCAAAAAAATTCCAGGTAATGTACCGGGTATTATCCCAGTTTTTTCGCCCACCCATAGCATCCATTACTTCATCGGCCAAGGCAACGGCCTTGGGGTCGGAGCCCGTCATATTAAAACCCTGGGCTGGTGGGTTGGATGTTTTTTGGGCCACAGCCAGGCTGGTCACAGCACAAAACAGAACGAGATACACAAATAAATGCTTCTTCATAAGTAAGATAGGTAGTACAGGTTTTGATTAAAAAGTCAATTTACATTTCTATAACCAAAGAACGGTTTGTTTTGTGTGAAAGCACGGCATAAATAATACGATTGCCTGCTTTTTTGTCAAACGCCCAGCAACCGCCACACCCCCGAAACAAAGAACAGCACCAGTCCTACGGGCGTAAGAACCTTCCAGCCCAGATACATGAGTTGGTCTACCCGCAGGCGGGGGAGGGTCCAGCGGACCCACATTTGTACCAGCACCGCCAGCAGGGCTTTGGTCAGAAGCCAAAATGCTCCGGTGGCGTAGCCCAGCACCGTGCCCGGCTCGCCACTGGTCCAGTCGGCCAGGCGGACGGGCCCCAGATTGGGGAGGGGGGTGTTCCAGCTACCCAAAAAAAGCACCGCCCCGAGCAGCGAAACCAGCAGCATCATTCCGTATTCCGATAGCATCAAAAGAGCATACCTCATACCGGAGTATTCGGTATGGAAGCCTCCCACCAGCTCCGACTCTCCTTCCGGTAGGTCAAACGGGGCGCGGTTACACTCGGCAAGTGAAGCTATAAAGAACACAAGATAGGCGATGAGTAAAAACGGATTTCGGATGATATTCCAGCTCAAAAACCCGCCTATGTGGGTAACGTCCAGGGCCAATCCTTTTAGTCCAAAAAGGTAGACGGGCTCGCTGGAATAAATACCCTGCTGAAAACTGATCGCCTGCAGATCGAGCGTTTGGGAGAGCATGACAACGCACAGAATCGAAAGTCCCAGGGGTACCTCGTACGAGACGATTTGCGCCACGGCGCGCATTGCCCCGAAAAGTGCATACTTGTTGTTGGAGCCCCAGCCGGCCATCAGGATGCCGATCACATCCACCGACACGATCGTAAGCAGGTAGAACACTCCCACCGCGGCGCCCGAACCGCTCAGGCCCGGTGCCAGCGGAAGCACCGCGTAGGCCGCAAATACGGCCGCAAAAATAACAAACGGAGCTCCCAGAAACAACCACTTGTCGGCGGCTTTGGGGACGATGTCTTCTTTTTGTAATAGTTTGAGCAGGTCGGCAATCAGCTGCAACAATCCCCATTTTCCTACTTCCATGGGCCCCATGCGGTCCTGAATGAAAGCCGAAACTTTACGCTCCAGGTACACCCCGACTACGACGAAGCCGGGTACCATCAGCAGGAAAATAATCAGGGTGGCGTACATAGGGGGATTGATAAATTGGTTATTGGTCAGTTGGGTAATAGAAAAAATAATAGATTATCAAGAGTGAATGCAGCTCATCTACCTTTGACCCCTCACCTTTTGCCCTTGTACCCAAAATCAAAATTCAGCGCTTTTTGGGTAGCGAGGGAAGGGGATCACGTCGCGGATGTTACCCATACCGGTCACAAATTGCACGAGTCGCTCAAATCCCAGGCCAAAGCCGGAATGCGGGGCGGTGCCGAATTGACGGGTTTCGAGGTACCACCACAGGTTTTCGGGATCGATGCCCACCTCGTGAACGCGCTCCAGCAAAACCTCGTAATTGTCTTCGCGTTGACTGCCCCCAATGATTTCGCCGATGCCGGGGAAAAGGACGTCCATCGCCCGAACCGTTGGGCCGGGAACGCCCGGTAGTTGCTCGTCTACCTTCATATAGAAAGACTTGATAGCCCGGGGGTAGTTGGTCAGAATCACGGGTTTTTTGAAGTGTTTCTCCACCAGGTAGCGTTCGTGCTCGCTTTGCAGGTCAATGCCCCATTCCACATGGTATTGAAATTTCTTCTCCTTGTGTGGTTTTGACTTGGTCAAAATCTCAATAGCTTCGGTGTAGGTCAGGCGCTCAAAAGGACTGTCCGCCACAAAGCGAAGTTTTTCCAGGAGCGGCATGGAGCGCTCATTTTGGGGTTTGCTCTTCTCTTCCTCAGCCTGCCGTTTTTCCAGAAAATCCAGATCATCGGCGCAGTGTTCCAGGGCGTAGCCAATCACGGATTTCACAAAATCCTCGGCCAGATTCATGTTGTCTTCCAGCTCAAAGAACGCCATTTCGGGCTCAATCATCCAGAATTCTGCCAGGTGCCGGGTTGTATTGGAGTTTTCGGCTCTAAATGTGGGGCCAAACGTATAAATTTTGGAAAGTGCCATTGCTCCCAGTTCCCCTTCCAGTTGGCCGGATACGGTAAGGTTGGTTTCGCGACCAAAAAAATCCTCCCGATAATCAATTTTACCGGCTTCGTTGCGGGGCGGATTCGTCATGTCTAAGGTAGTGACGCGAAACATCTCTCCGGCTCCCTCGGCATCCGATGCTGTGATGACCGGAGTATGCAAATAGAAGAATCCGTTGTCATTATAGTAGGTATGCACGGCAAAAGCCAGGGCGTGGCGAATCCGGAGAATAGCCGAAAACGTGTTGGTACGGGGCCGCAGGTGGGCGATCTCCCGCAAAAATTCGAGTGAATGTTTCTTAGGCTGTAATGGGTATTTATCTGGATCGGCTGTACCAAATATATGTAACTCTTGTATTTTTACTTCCACAGTCTGGCCAGCCCCCATAGACTCCACCAGGGTACCTGTTACTTTTAGGCAGGAACCCGTCGTAACAAGTCGTAGGGTTGCCTCTGGGAACTGACCGGGTTCGGCCACTGCCTGTATATTATGGATCGTTGAGCCATCGTTCAAAGCGATGAATATCGCATTTTTGCTCTCCCGTTTCGTCCTAACCCAAGCTTTGATTTCGACCGGCTCGCCTATGGAAGAACTGTTTAGAATATTTTTGATCTGAATCGGCCCCATTTTCGTATGTTATTTTTTGTAAAATTAAATTATTGTGTCTTTTAGTTATTTTTTTTAAAAAGCTTGTTTTTCCGGAAAATTTAATAAAATTTGTCACCGATAATATTTATTTTCAATCCGATTCAGCTTTACCAAATCAGGGCACAAAAATACGAATTAGGTCACGAAAACCTAGGATGAAATAGGGGTTATGGGCCTTAGGGGCACCTAAGCCTGCGTATAGTGTCTAGAGTGTCATGGAGTAGTATAGCAACCCAATGAGTATAGGCGAGGTTATATGAATAAATTAGGTAGCGGTTATAAATATAATTATTTAATATATTTTGACTTATATTGCCAATAAATCCTATTTTTGGCATTACTCTTGTTATGAAAGGTTTCTTTTTTGGGAATAGAAGGGTAGAAGGAGGGGAAGATTCAAAAAATTAGACGTGCTTATGACCAATATTTACTAAGCTATGCAAAAGCTGATAATAACCCAGGGTCTTCTACAGAAGCTATCCCCACAACAGATTCAGTTCATCAAGCTGCTGCAGATACCAACCGCAGAGCTGGATGCCCGTATCAAGCTAGAATTAGAAGCAAATCCTGCCCTGGAAGAGGACATAGCACCAGAGGAGCTAGAAGAGATTCCATTAGCTGAGTATATTTCCAACGAGGAAGACTACGGAAAAAATCTAGACAAAGACCTCGACCTGGACACCTACCTGAATCATGATGAGCTTAACGGGTACAAGATGCAGGGTGACGGGGTTTTCAACAACGACGACGACCGGGAGTTTCAGGTGGCTAGTCTGAGTAGCCTTCACGATAGTCTTTTTCAACAGTTTGGTTTCCTGTACCTTACCGAAACCGAGTCCTCCCTGGGACTTTACCTGCTTGGTAGTATCGAGAGTGATGGTTACCTGCGGCGATCCCTCAAATCCATTTCCAACGACCTGCTATTTACGCAGGGGGTTTATACCACCGAGGACGAACTGGAATCGGTTTTGATGAAAATTCAATCGCTTGAACCGGCCGGTATCGGAGCCAGAACCTTACAAGAGTGCCTCTTGCTGCAGCTGTACCGCAAAAACAAATCGAATGCAACGGTTCAACTCGCCATTGAGGTCATAAAAAATCAGTTTGGAGATTTTTCAAAGAAACACTACGAAAAAATACAAAAGCGCCTGAACATAGACCCGCAGGAAACGTTCGATGTGCTTTCGCTGATTACCAAACTAAATCCGAAGCCGGGATCGGTGGAAGGCGAGGGGGATCTGTCGTATTATCTTACGGCTGATTTTGTCCTGAATAGCAACAATGGTACCCTGGAAGTAACGCTTAACGCCCGCAACGCTCCCGAATTGCGCGTAAACAGGGTGTTTGCCGAAACACTCGATACCTACAGCAAGAGTGACAAATCCAACCTGCACATTCGTGAAACGGCCGCCTTTGTTAAGCAAAAGCTTGATTCTGCCAAGTGGTTTATTGATGCGATCAAGCAGCGGCAAGCTACCCTGTTGCGCACGATGAATGCCATCCTGAAGTATCAGTACGAGTTTTTTCAGGCCGGGGACGAAACCAAGTTGCGCCCTATGATTCTGAAAGACATTGCTACGATGATCAGCATGGATGTGTCCACGGTGTCGCGGGTAGCGAATAGCAAGTGCGTACAAACCGATTTTGGCCTTTATCCACTCAAATATTTCTTTTCTGAGGGCATCGCCACGGATTCGGGCGAAGATGCCAGCAGCCGCGAGGTGAAGAATATCCTGAAAGAATTGATCGAGCTGGAACCCAAGCGGAAGCCCTTCTCGGATGACAAACTGGAAAAAATGCTGAACGAAAAAGGGTACAACATTGCCCGCCGGACGGTAGCCAAGTACCGCGAGCAACTCAACATCCCCGTTGCTCGGCTCCGGAAGCAAATCTGAGTACTATTTTCATAAATAAAAACAATCGTTGTTCCTTTCTTTTTTGCGGGTTAATTTTGCTGATCAATCTCACAAAACTTTACCCGGTGCATTGATTACCCGCCTTGCCGTTTTCTTATCAATCGTGTTGCATCCGCTTCTGATGCCCACTTACCTTTTCGGGGTTTTGTTTGTACTCTCCCCCGAACTCCTGGGGGTCAGCATGTTGGGATTGTCTGCTCAGGGAAGTCTGTTGCTGCTCCTGTTTCTAAACACCTTCCTGGCTCCGGCGTTGCTGGTATTCTATTTCTACCGGGTGGGCTTTGTCAAAAGCCTGTACCTGGACACCCTGCGCGATCGTCGGCTTCCTTACCTCACTACCACTCTACTGTACACGTTCAGTACCTACCTATTCGGGTGGCAACTGCAACCTATCAGCGAGCTTGCCCCCCAGATATCCATCATTCTGGGCAGCATCACCCTCTCAATAGCCCTGGTGGCTCTCATAAGTCTGCGCTGGAAAATCAGCGCCCATGCTACCGGTATCGGGGGCTGTCTGGGTGCCATAGGGGGAATATTTCTGCGCTATGGCAACACCAGCCTGTTTTATCCCTTCCTGGCCGCTATTCTGATTGCCGGTGTGCTCATGAGCGCCCGACTGCACCTGAATGCCCACACGCCCGCTCAAATCAGCGCTGGCCTGAGCCTGGGCCTGGTGATCAGTATAGCGGCGGTATTTTTGCTTTTCTAGGCACTTCCCTTTCCAATCCCGATCCAGCATGTACGAGAACCTACTTTATGAAGTATCCGGAGGCATAGCCCGTATTACCCTCAACCGCCCCCAGGTGTACAATGCCCTCAGCCCCGATCTGATTCGCGAAATCACCGAAGCCGTCACCGCCGCCGAAGCCGATGCCAGCGTACGGGTACTCCTCCTCACCGGGGCGGGCGACAAGGCCTTTTGCTCCGGTGCCGACCTCAAAGCGGGCCTGGGAGAGGCTACCAGCCTGGGCGATGCCCTGCGTACCCGCTATAATCCCATGATCCTGGCCCTTCGCCGCATCCCCAAGCCCGTAGTATGCCGCCTCAATGGCGTAGCCGCTGGAGCCGGATGCTCGCTGGCGCTGGCCTGCGATGTGGTGATCGCGTCGGACGAGGCCTACCTATCCCAGATCTTCGTCAACATTGGCCTCATGCCCGACGCGGGCTCTACCTTCTTTCTGCCCCGGTTGGTTGGTACAGGCAGAGCCTTTGAGCTGGCCTCCACCGGTCGCCGGGTGTATGGCCCCGAAGCCGCCCAACTTGGCCTGGTGCAGCGCAGCGTACCCACCCCCGAGCTGGACAGGGCCACGGAAGAAGTACTCCATTACTACGTCTCCGCGCCCACTCGCGCCATCGGTGCCATGAAGCAGGCGTTGAACCGCTCGGTGTACTCCGACTTAGAAACCATGCTGAACTTAGAAGCCGAAGGACAGGATACATTGAGCGAAACGCGCGATGCCGGCGAAGGGATTATGGCTTTTCTGCAAAAACGAAAGCCTGAGTATCAGGGACGTTGATGGCTGATTGATTTATTTTTATAAAAATAGCTGAATAGTATTTGGTAGAATCCGGCCCAACCTCTATTTTTGCAGTCCGATTCCATATCGATGGTTTCGTAGCTCAATTGGATAGAGCACCTGACTACGGATCAGGAGGTTTGGGGTTCGAATCCCTACGAGACCACAAAAACCGCTAAATCAGCCCGATTTGGCGGTTTTTTTGTGTCTAATATATACTAAAACGCTCCATTTAACATCATCTAGTTAAGTGGAGCGCCGCATCCCAGAACTCCCAAAGGTACATTCAAGGTAGTGTACTTAAATGTATGATATTATTATTTTATTGAAAATCAAATGGTTATATAAATTATTGCTACTTATCCTGATCCGTTGGAATTGTATTCTATGAAAGATATGTACTACCCCTACGAGGAAAATACATTGCAAAGAGAATCCAACTATTTAGACTACTACAAATGAGTAGGTTGAATAGCATACATTCTGTTACACTAACGGCGTAGGAAAGTCAGGATAGTGATGAAGTAATGCATCCAAATTCAAAAAGACAAACCCCTAAATGCCCCTACACATCAATATAGAAGATCTGCTCTCGGCTCATACCGTCGAATCGGACCGGATTGAGTTCAAGGAAGGCTGGAATCCCGATCCTATCTATCGGAGCATTGGGGCTTTTGCCAATGACTTCGATAATACTGGGGGGGGCTATATTGTAATAGGTGTGGTGGAGGATAAGGCTACCAGAACGGCAAGACGGCCGGTAAAGGGGCTCACAACCGCCGAGCTGGGTACGATTCAAACTGAAATGATCGGACTCAATAACCTGATCAAGCCCTACTATGCACCAAAACTTTTTGTGGAACAGGTAGACGGCAGGCAGATCATTGTTCTATGGGTAATAGCCGGAAACGAAAGGCCCTATGAAGTTCCGGAGCAATGTACCGCCAAACACAAAAACTGGAAGTATTATATCCGAAAATACGCCAGTTCAATTGAGGCGAAGGGAGCGGACAAGGAAGAGCTGATTGCCCTATCCAATAACATCCCTTTTGACGACCGAGCCAATAGCCAGGCCACTGTTCAGGATATTTCGCTGGTGCTGGTGCAAGACCACCTGCGTAAAATAGATAGCAAACTGGCCAATGATGTAGGTACCGTACCTAACGAGGCCATTTTGCAACAAATGGCGTTGCTCTCCGGTCCCAACGAGTACTTGTACCCCCGCAACGTAGGGCTGATGCTATTTTCGGAAGAGCCCCATTGGTTCTTTCCGTATACCCGGGTAGAGCTCGTCCATTTTCCAGAGGGTGATGCGGAGGCTTTTACGGAATATCCGTTCATTACCGGCCCCATTCAGGAGCAGATACGGCGTACCATTAATTTTCTGAAAACTAATTTCCTGAAAGAGCGGGTGGTAAAGCCGACCGACCGGGCCGAAAGTATCCGGACCTGGAACTACCCCCTGGCTGCGATTGAAGAAACCCTGGTCAATGCCTTTTACCACCGCGACTATCAGGTGCGGGAGCCGATTGAGATCAGGATTTACCGCAATTCGCTGGTGTTTATCAACCATGGTGGTCCTGACCGCTCCATCCAACTGCAAGCTTTTGCGCAAGGGGTAGTCCGGCCGCGTCGGTACCGCAACCGCCGCCTTGGTGACTTCCTCAAAGAGCTTGGACTGACTGAAGGTAGAGCCACCGGAGTGCCTACCATTCATAAAGCACTGCGCGACAATGGTTCTCCAGCTCCTATATTTACAACCGACGACAACCGGACCTACTTTGAAGTAGAGCTTTTTATTCATCCGGATTTCAAGAGGAAAATATCTGATTTCTCTGACTTTCTCTTAGAAACAAAAGGTTTGGCCTGGATTGATGCTATACTGGATGAGTTGATAGAAAACAGCAAGCTATCCAGCTTATCCAGAGGTATAGCCGGAGGTATAGCTGGAGGTATAGCTAAAAAGACAGAAGATGCTGATAAGCAATCTGTTAGTATAGTTGAGAATTTGAGCAGTACCATAGCCAGTACCCTGGCTGGGGATATAGCTGGAGGTATAGGTGAAAAGACAACACAAGTGCTTGAAATGGCTAGTAAACCCATGAGCCGAAGAAGCCTGATGGAAGGTCTGCAGTTGACCAATAATGCCAACAACTTCGAGACATATATACAACCCCTGGTGGCACTCAACTGGCTCAGCATGACTACCCCCAACAAACCCACAAGCCCCAAACAACAGTACCTCACTACCCTGAAAGGACGATTGATCCTCCAATTATTAAAACATCCAACCCCATGAACGATTCCACCCTGTCTTTTGCCAATACCACCCTTCAAAAAGCTAACACCACCCAGCTCCAATACGTAGTGTAAGAGAACTTCCCTGTATATCGTCTAACCCAAACCTTGGCTCAATACCCACCCAGAAAACTCAAAGAGATAGCCCTGCCAGGAAAGGATTATTCCCAGATAATTGTCCATATTTATGAAAATGTATTTAGGCGTAACAGACAACAAGTGGTTCAGGTACTTGAGCCAAATAAGTCCCGAAGATGTTAATTTTTGGCAACCCAGTGGGAATGTGAGCTTCAAGGTACTATCGCCCGGCGCACCATTTCTTTTCAAACTCAAAAAACCTCTCAATGCTATCGGAGGGGTTGGCTTCTTTTCCAGCCATACGACACTGCCTATTTCGATCGCCTGGGATACTTTTCGTAACCGGAATGGATGCGCTACTTTCGACGAGTTCAGCAGGATGATTCTAAACTACCGATCGGACAAGTACAACATCAATCCGACGATCGGATGTGTAGTTCTCAATAATCCAGTATTTTTTAAGGAAGAAGATTGGATTGAAACGCCGTCCAACTGGGCAAACAGCGTTGTTCAGGGTAAGTCATATAGCACGGAGCAACCCATTGGCCACGGGATATGGAAACAGGTAGAAGGACTTCTAAATAGATACATGGGGGAAGCTCAAGTCCCATTGAGCCCCTTCATGGTCGAAGATTCTCCTTTTCCAACCTATGGAAACCCGGTACTGACAAAGGTCAGGCTTGGTCAGGGCGCATTCAGAGTATTAGTCACTGATGCCTATTCCAGAAAATGCAGTATCACTGGCGAAAAAACCCTACCGGTACTCGAAGCAGCCCATATCAGATCCTATTCTGAGTCTGGGCCACATCTAACCTCCAACGGTATACTGCTCCGCTCCGATATGCACAAATTATTTGACAATGGCTATTTAACGGTTACCAAGGATTACAAGGTAGAGGTAAGCAACAGAATAAAGGAGGAATTCCAGAATGGAAAAGAATACTACCAGTACCACGGAAAAGATCTGCTTATTCTCCCTGTTAAAGATGCCGATAAGCCCGATAAAAAATACATTGAATGGCACAATACTACTATTTATCGGGGATGAAAACAGAAATTAAGGCCACTGTAGAGTAGCCCCCCACCTACCCCAGCCACGAATAGTACAACCCACTATCCCCCTGTATACCCCTCCAGGCCATGTGCAGCCGGTTGTTCAGGGTACTGAGTCCTGGCCCGGAGGAGGTACCTACCCCGGCAACCCGGATCTGACCGGAAAATTCGTTGTCCTGAAAAGTTGAAAAATAAATGCGGCTGTCGCCTTCCACGCCCTTCCAGGCCAGGATAATGGAATTGCCGCGGGTAGTTGCGGCGGGCCGGTAGCTGCTTCCAATCGCTTGATTGATGTTTCCTTCTGCTTGCGAATTGGTGTAGGTTACTATCTGCTGCGACTGCCAGATGGCTCCCGGCTGATCATCCATCCAGGCATAGTATACGTGGCTGTCGTTGGCTACCCCTTTCCAGAACATATACAGGCGGTTGCCCAGTACTGCCAGGGCCGGGCCGTGAGAGGAACCCCGGCCCCGGATTACCCGCTGACCCGACCAACCGTTGCCATCAAACGACGCCCAGTACAAGCCGCTGTCGCCGGGGGCTCCTTTCCAGGCCATGATCATTTTGCCATTGAACATACACAGGGCGGGGCGGTCGCTGGTACCTACACCATTCACGACCTGTTGGGAGTCCCAGCTACCAAGGTTACGGCTTTGGGAATAATAGATGTTGGAGTCGCCAGGTGCCCCACTCCAGGCCATGAACAAGCCGGTGACAGGTACCCCATCGGGAGGCGTGGTCGTAAACCCGGTAGCCAGGGCCGGGCCGTGGGCGGTGCCGATACCGCTGATGCGCTGCTGCGGCGACCAAGTGGTCCCATTTAATGCAGA
This sequence comes from uncultured Cytophagales bacterium, assembly GCA_963768025.1. GTDB lineage: Bacteria > Bacteroidota > Bacteroidia > Cytophagales > Spirosomataceae > CAVYGM01. The sequence goes on along the minus strand of CAVYGM010000042.1, from coordinate 51,145 downwards.
CCAATATACAGCCGAGTCACCGCTGACGCCGCGCCACACTTTGAAAAGTTCGCCCAAACCACCGCCAATCAACGAGAAACGACCGCCGACGGCCAAGGAGGGCCCCTCCGTAGATCCGCGGTCACCCAGACTGATCTGGGGACGCCAGCCGTACAAGCTGCGGATGGCGTTTTGGGTTTCGGTGTCAAGCGCTACCAGCGACAGATCGTAGGGATACATGATCGACGTGCGGACATTGGAATGCGACAGGCCCAGCACGTGGCCTATTTCGTGCAGGGCCACGGCCAGTAGTTTGTTAGGCACGGTCCAGTTTTCGGAGGAATCAAATTGGAGACGGCCATCCTGCGGATAATAGCCCACCGCCAAGGTACCTCCGGGGGCACCGAATCCCTCGTTGAGGGTCTTCCCTCCGAACTGGATGTTAATATTGGCGTTTCCGGTTACCTGCGTAAAGGTAAAATAAGGCGAGGCGGCCCTCCATTGAGCAAAGGCCCCGGCTATGACGCCATTTACAAAAGCGGCCGGCAAGCCGCTGCCGCTGAGATTTATGCTGTATGTGAGATTGCCCTGGTCCCACTTGCCGCCGGGAGAGCCGTAAGAGGTGATATGGATGCCGCCGCCGGTAGGATCGGGCACGCCGCACTGCCGGGGCAGGCCGGGTATTTCACCGGTGACTCCATAACCTCCCGAAAACACCTGGATAAAGTTGCGCCAGCTTTTTCCTACCTGACGAGGTGCGGCCCATTGCCGGGTACCGTCCTGGTGGCCCAGGTGCTGGTACCATTGCAGATTTCCACCGGTAATGCGGCCGGTTTGCGGGTCGAGTTTGGTATGTTCCACGGCATAAATAATACCGTCGCCTCCCGAGAATACGTACTGGAAGCCCCAGCCGTTGCCCACTTTCTTACCGTCAATCCAGCGAAAACTACCCTCCTCGCGCCCCTGGTGCAAATACCACATCAGGTCGCCATCCGCCTTGATGCCATAAATCACCCCATTCCCCCCGGAAAACACGTGGTCGAAAATGTGCCAGCCATTACCTACCCGATTGGGACCGAGCCAGTCGGAACTTCCGATGTTGCGGCCTACGTGCCGAAACCACAGCAAATGTCCTCCCGTCCGCTGCCCAGTGACGGGGTCGAGTCCGAGAGGTTCCACGGCATAAATGACCCCATTGTTGGCGGCAAAGACATGGGTGAAGTTCCAGCCATTTCCTACCTTCACCGGGCCTTCCCATGTAAAGCTACCGTCCGCGTAGCCGGTATGCCGGTACCAGTGTAGGTCATGGTTCTGATCAATGGCGTAGATAACGCCCCCTCCGCCGGAGAAAACCTTTTTGAAGGAATGCCACCCCGTGCCGACCTCCTTGGGGCCATTCCAGGTGAACTCGCCCCGCGCGGCGCCCAGGTGCTGATACCACAGTAACTTCCCTGGTTCGTTAATAGAATAAATGAACGGATTTGACATAAAGATCAATTGATTAAACCTTACCTGAAATGATGTACAAAATGCGAAGCATATCAATCGGGCAGGGAATCGGCGGTGTCTGGGAAAACTTGAAGACTGGGCTTGCTACTGAACCCGCAAGCACTTTGCTGTCTGAACCGTTTCAGAGATAGAGCTGAGCCTCCCGACGCGTGGGAAAGGGTTGCAAAATGAGGAAGAAAATTCGGCAGAAATAACGAGGAATACTAGGAGATGGGCCACTTCTTAGTAAACGGTAGAAAAGAAAATATTCCTAGTAAGGGCTACGGTGAGCCTATCTTTATAGAATAGCCCGTAGAGTAGATAAATTTCTTTATGTACAGTTTTTCATCATGAAGATTATTTTTTCAAAAAATATATAGAATTATTTGGTGAAACGATTTGGCATTTCTATAATTGTGTCAAACTAACACTAAGTTAGTGTAAAAAAGACGCTATTCCCTTTTTCCAAACACCTATGGCAGCCTATTTGACGAATTCCCGAATTCTGGTCGCCTTAGACATCATCATCTTTGGTTTTGATGGGGAATCGCTAAAACTGTTATTGATCAAACGGAATTTTGAACCACAACTCGGGAAATGGTCGTTGATGGGGGGCTTTATGAAGGAAGATGAAAACCTCCACGAGGCCGCCGAGCGAATTCTTTATACTCTGACGGGCCTGCACAACAACTACCTCGAACAGCTGCACACGTTTGGAGACACGGACCGTGATCCCGTCGAGCGGACGATATCAGTAGTGTACTATTCACTCGTCACTCTTGCCGATCAGGACACCAACGCCATTGAGTTGCACAACGCGTCCTGGATTGATGTGAACTCTAGGCCGGAGCTAATTTTTGACCACGATCGAATGGTAGAAGCAGCCTTGCAAAGGCTTCGTTACAAAGCGGCCTTGCATCCGATTGGGTTTGAGCTGCTGCCCGAAAAATTTACCCTGCCCCAATTGCAGAAATTGTACGAGGCAATCTATGGTGTAAAACTCGACCGGCGGAATTTCAGTCGCAAGATACTATCGACCGAATTGCTGGTAGCGACGGGCGAGAAAGACAGCGGCTCGGTCACCAAAAAAGCGCAGTTGTTTGCCCTTGATGCGGAAAAGTACCAAACCTACCTTGGAGGGTACTTTTCGTTCTTTCCTGAACTTATCAAACCTGAACTACCGTCCTAAACTAAACCTGTAAAAGTGCTTTTATTCGGGTTTGTTCGAACCCTGCAAACTGACAACCTATGGAAAATCAATACGTCATCGGCGTAGACTTTGGCACCGACTCCGTTCGGGCCATTGTGATCAATGCCCACACCGGCCAAACCGTCGGCACCCACGTGCATGAGTATGCCCGCTGGAAACAGGGGCTGTACTGTGACCCGGCCATTTCCCAGTTCCGGCAGCACCCCCTCGACTACGTAGAAGGGCTGGAAGCTACCATTACGGGGGCCTTGGCCCAGGCACCCGCCGACGTGCGGGCACAGGTAGTGGGTATCTCGGTAGACACCACGGGCTCCACCCCTTGCGCGGTGGACGAAACCGGACTACCCCTGTCCCTGCGCCCCGACTTTGCCGACAACCCCAACGGGATGTTCATCCTTTGGAAAGACCATACCGCCAACGCCGAAGCCGAGGAAATCAACGCACTGGCGCACAGCGGCCCTATCGACTACACCAAATACGTGGGGGGGATTTACTCCTCGGAGTGGTTTTGGGCCAAAATACTGCGAACCCTGCGGGTGGACGAAGCGGTGCGCGACAAGGCTTTTTCCTGGGTGGAACACTGCGACTGGGTATCGGCCCTGCTCACGGGAGCTACCGATCCCCTCACGTTGCGGCGGTCGCGTTGCGCGGCGGGGCACAAGGCCCTGTGGCACGCCGACTTCGACGGGCTTCCCCCGGAAGAATTCCTCACCACCCTCGACCCTTTGCTGGCGGGTATTCGCGAAAGACTTTTCACGGAGTCCTTTACGTCTGACCAACCCATGGGAAAGCTCTCCGCCGAATGGGCCGAAAAACTCGGGCTTTCTCCCGAGGTAGTGGTAGGCGTGGGGGCTTTCGATGCCCACATGGGGGCCGTTGGGGCCCAAATTGAACCCTATGCCTTTGTCCGCATCATCGGTACCTCCACCTGCGATATTCTCATGGCCCCCAACGATGAAATGGGTAACCGCCTCATCCGGGGGATCTGTGGGCAGGTAGACGGCTCCGTGGCTCCCGGCATGCTGGGTCTCGAAGCGGGGCAATCGGCCTTTGGGGATGTGTACGCCTGGTTTGCCCACCTGATCACGGAGCCGGTGCGGGCGCTGCTGGGCCAGGAGGCCGCCGAAACCCTGAGCCGTCAGCTCATCCCGCATCTGGCCGAGCAAGCCGCCCGGCTTCCGGTGACCGAACAGGACGTCATTGCCCTCGACTGGATCAACGGCCGTCGTACGCCCGATGCTAACCATACCCTCAAAGCCGCCATTGCCGGCTTAAACCTGGGAACGGATTCGCCCCGAATCTTCAAAGCTCTGGTGGAAGCCACGGCCTTTGGTTCGCGGGCCATCGTGGAGCGATTTGTGGAGGAGGGGGTACCCATCAAAAAGGTAATTGCCATTGGGGGCGTGGCCAAGAAATCACCCTTTGTGATGCAAACCCTGGCCGATGTCCTCAACCGCCCCATTCAGGTAGCCACCGCCGATCAGGCCTGTGCGCTGGGGGCCGCCATGTGCGCCGCCGTTGCGGCTGGGGTACATACCGACCTCGCCACTGCGCAGTCCGTAATGGGCTCCGGTTTCGACGCCGAATACCATCCCCGTCCCGAGCAGGCAGGTACCTATGACATCCTCTACAAGAAGTACCTGAGCCTAGGAAGTTATATTGAGAAGGAATAAGATTAAAAGCCATTAGCTGATAGCCGTCAGCCAATGGCTTTTGATAAAGGAGTGTAAAAATCGGGTTAGTAGCGCCTTCCACGTGCTAGTTGCCTATTAATTGACACAAAACCTACGGCAAGAAGTTTCGCATCGCAGACACAAATTAACAGAACCCTAAAAAAGCTGATAGCTACCAGCTACCAGCTCAAAAAATCATGCTCGATCTAAAACAATACGAAGTCTGGTTCGTGACTGGAAGTCAGCACCTCTACGGCGAAGAAACCCTGCGACAGGTGGATGCCCACTCGCAGGTCATTGCCGACTATCTGAACGAAGCTACCCGGTCATCCCGTTCGGGTAGTTTTTAAGCCCGTGGTAAAAACCCCCGACGAAATCTACGCCATCTGTCAGGAAGCGAACGTGGCGCCGCAGCTGCGTGGGTAGTCATTACCTGGATGCACACCTTCTCGCCCGCCAAAATGTGGATTCGGGGATTAACCATCCTCAAAAAGCCCCTCCTCCATCTGCACACGCAGTTTAACCGCGACATTCCCTGGAGGGCAATCGACATGGACTTCATGAACCTCAACCAGTCGGCACACGGCGACCGGGAGTTTGGCTTCATGCATGCTCGCGGATGCGGCTGAACCGCAAAGTGGTGGTGGGTTTCTGGCAGCAGACCCGATCGTTGTGGCGCAAATCGCCGGACTGGAGCCGGGTGGCGGTAGCCGCTTTTGAGTTGAAAACCATGAAGGTGGTCCGCTTTGGCGACAACATGCGGCAGGTAGCCGTGACGGAGGGTGACAAAGTTGCCGCCGAAATGACGTTCGGCATGTCGGTTAATACGCACGGCATCGGCGATCTGGTGGCGGTGATCAATCAGGTAACCGACGCCGAAATAGACCAGTCTGGTGACCGAGTACGCCGACAGCTATACGCTTGATGGACATCGCTTCTCAAAGGAAACAGTCAGCATGGCTCGTTGCGCGATGCCGCCAAAATCGAAATCGGGCATGCGGGCCTTTCTGCAGGACGGCAACTTTACGGCCTACACCGATACCTTCGAAGACCTGCACGGCATGACCCAACTACCCGGTATAGCGTCGCAGCGGCTGATGGCCGAAGGCTACGGGTTTGGCGGGCGAAGGCGACTGGAAAACTTCCGCGATGGTACGGACCCTGAAGGTCATGGCGGCCGGACTGCCGGGCGGAAACTCGTTCATGGAAGATTATACCTACCACTTCGACCCCGCCAACCCGCTGGTGCTGGGATCACACATGCTCGAAATCTGCCCCAGCCATTGCCGCCGATAAGCCTACCTGCGAAATTCACCCGCTGGGCATTGGCGGCAAAGCCGATCCCGTACGGCTGGTATTCAATGTACCGGCGGGGCCCGCCATCAACGTGTCGTTGATCGACATGGGCAACCGGTTTCGCTTGCTGGTCAACGAGGTAGAAGCCGTAGAGGTAGCCGAAGCACTCCCCAAACTACCCGTGGCCCGTGCCCTTTGGAAACCCATGCCCGACATGCACACTGGCTGCGCGGCCTGGATTCTGGCCGGGGGGGCCCACCATACGGTGTACAGTCAAAACCTGACCACGGATCAGATCGAAGACTTTGCCGAGATGTTTGGTGTGGAGCTGGTGGTAATCGACAAAAATACTACCCTGCGGCAATTGAAGAGCGAGTTGCGGTGGAGCGAAGCTGCGTATTAGTTGAATGGTTTATTGGTTATTTGTTTTTCGTTTTTGGCTCGTTGTTCATAGTAGTCGCTGTCGCTAGTGTTGAACAAGAATTATGTAAAACAAATTATTGATAATCATTACATTATCTCCAATAACAAATTGACCAATAAACCAGTCCACCAATAACCATTCTACCAATTAACCAAAAACGATGTACAAGACCTTACAAGAAGAATGCTACGAAGCCAACATGCAGCTGCCCAGGCTGGGATTGGTGCTGTTTACGTTCGGCAACGTCAGCGCGGTAGATCGGGATCGGGCGGTATTTGCCATCAAACCCAGCGGCGTTCCCTACGACAAACTCCAACCCTCCGACATCGTCATATGTGATTATGAGGCCAAAGTGGTGGAGGGTACCCTGCGGCCCTCGTCCGATACCAAAACCCACGCCTTTCTGTACAAAGTATGGCAAACCATCGGGGGCATTGCCCACACGCACAGTACCCACGCCGTGGCCTGGGCGCAGGCCGGGCAGGACATTCCCATACTGGGTACCACCCACGCCGACCACACCCACCAGGACATCCCTTGCGCGCCGGTACTCACCGACGACATGATTCAGGGTGACTACGAGCACGAAACCGGAAATCAGATCATCAATGCCTTTGCCGATAAGGGGTTGCGCTACACGGAAACGGAAATGGTGCTGCTGCAAAACCACGGACCATTCACCTGGGGCAAAAATGCCGACAAGGCGGTATACAACTCAGCGGTGCTGGAAGAACTGGCCCGCATGGCGTACCTTACCTTGCAGATCAACGCTCTCACGCCCCGGATGAAGGATAGCCTGCGCCTCAAACACTACGAGCGCAAACACGGCAAAGATGCCTACTACGGGCAGGGATGCTAGCGGAAAGATAAGCGCGCATAGGCTATGCCTTTGTTCTGAAAGGAGGAACCCTATCCTTCGGGTTTCCTCCCGGTTTCTGAGGCTGCGTCATCAAACCTAGGTTACTTTCTGTCGGCAAGTAGCGCATTCAGTTTTGGCAGGGTAGGGGCATAGGCTGCATCCTCCGCTACATTGACCGTGGCCTGCGGATCTATCTGCAAATCGTAGAGTTCGGTGGCTACTACGCTCCCGTCGGGTTTGAGCCATTGGGTATACCGGTAGCGATCCGTGCGCATGGAGTAGCCCATCACGCCGCCGCCGCGGGGATACTGGCTAAATGCCGTTTCCTTCCAGGGCAGGGTCGGTTTGCTGAGCAGGGGCATGAAGCTGGTACCTTGCAGGTGAGCCGGTTTGGGGAGACCAGCGGCATCGCACAAAAAAGGATAAATATCCACAAACTCCACCAGGGCATCCGTCTTTTTGCCTCTGGCCTTCATACCAGGTACACGCGCGACCAGCGGGGCGTGGGTATCCAACTCAAAGTTGGTATGCTTGGCCCATTGGCCGTATTCACCGAGCTTCCAGCCGTGGTCGCCCCATAGTACTACTATGGTATTCTTGTCCAGTCCCAGTCGTTTCAGTTCATTCAATACCTTCCCAATCTGCGCATCCGTGTAGCTGATGCAGGCGTGGTAGCCGTGGATCAGCTGTCGGGTCTGGTCGTTGGGCATGGGGCCCTGAGCGGGCATGCCGGCGTAGTTTCGCAGTTCTCCCCAGCCCGTGGAGGCCAGGGCGGGAGCGTTTTTGGGAGGGGCAGTTTGGGCCGGCAATGAAAAATCTGCCGGATTGTACAAGTCCCAGTATTTCTTAGGGGCATTGAAAGGTAGATGGGGCTTATAGAAACCTACGGCCAGGAAAAACGGCTTGCCTTTCAGTTGTCGCATGGTTTCGATGGCCTTTTCGGCGATTTGGCCGTCGGGATAGGCATTGTCGGGCACATCGGCTATCTCGAAGGCCGGGCCGGCTCCTTTATTCTGATCGGCTATGGCTTTTGCTTCGGGTGTGACGTAGGCCCGCCAGTTGGAGGCGGGCTCCATCTGATGTCCCTGCTGGGTCCAGGATACGGGATCTACCAGAGCGGCATGAAACAACTTGCCCCACCAGGCCGTCTGGTAGCCATTGTTTTTGAAATGCTGCGGTAGCGTTACCACATCGGGAACGGTCGTACGAAAGTGGGTAGTGAGGTCGTATACTTTGGTGGAATCCGGACGCAGGCCCGTGAGCAGGCTGGTGCGCGAGGGCGAGCAAACGGCCTGCTGGCAGTAGGCCCGCTCAAACAGCAGCCCGCTGGCGGCGAGTTGATCAATGTTGGGCGATTTTACCTGCGTATTGCCGTAGCAACCTAGTTGCGGTCGAAGGTCGTCTACGGCGATGAACAGGACGTTGAGAGGCTGGGGGGGAGGGGTGGTTTCCTCCGGGCGAATGCCAGAGAATGCTCCGAACATAGATAGGCTGACCAACGCCAGCAGAAGAAGCATCAAGTGGGAATATGGGGATGCAAATTGCTTCTGAATATTTGGGTGAGGCATGAGAAAATACGTTTGGTTCCGCTCTTTTTAATTCAGAAAAGTACGAGACCTCCCTATTCTCCCTTTAAAACTTCAATCGGACCCCTAAGCCTGCCTTGATGATTTCCGAAGGTCGGAGGGATCTGACGTTTTGAAGATAGCTTACAAGGTATAATTCATTGGTATTGAGCTCTACATAGCCCGTTACGGACTTTATTTTGGATTTCTCGTATAGGTTCCAGGTCAGGGATGTTTGGGTGGCGAGGTGAAACCGCAGGGCGGATTTCCACCAGTAATATCCCTCCGGATAGCGACTGGGCAGCTCGGTATAAAATCGGTCTCCAAAATGGTAGCTCATTTTCAATCCCACATCCACCGGATTGATAGTAAGCCGAGGCGAAAGTTTGACAACCAGAGGCTCGTAGAAAATAGACGTGGATGCCAGGCGAAGGGGGCCGCCCAGGTTTTTGGGTACTGTGCCATAGCGTGCTCCCAGCCTTCCTTTTCCTTTGAAAATGTCGTAGTCAATCCCCACACTAAGCCAGCCTACGCTACCTGCGTGCTGGATGTTGACGTAATCGGGAAGGAGCACGCGCAGGCCTTGGGCCTTTACCTCTCCGGCCATGCCGCCTATCATACTCAATCCGAAGAGTAGTTTGTACCCGTTTTTCATAAATCAGTAGGGTATGATGGTTTTGAATACGCGTCCCTTCGTGATCTTTAAAAGAACAAAAGAACTTTGGTGAAAGGCAAAGCTGGTCATATACCGTACGTTGTCCTCAAAAGGATAAAAATCCTTATGCTCATGAATGTGCCCATGTAGCGACAGAAGAAGTTTCGGGGTTTTGCTGAGCAGAGAGGTATAGGGAACCACCAACTCGGGAGCAAACTCCGGGGCGCTGAATGGCGGAACGTGCGATACCGTAATGATATACTGCGTGCTGTCGGAAACAGTCAATTCTTTTTGCATCCAATCCAAGTCGGGTACCCGGCGGCGTTTGTACTCCAGGCCGTTGGTATTGTGGGAAACAAACTTAATGCCCCCGTACACGAAGGAATCGTTGAGGGGGCCGAACATTCGTTCGAATACTTCTTCCCCATTGGCCACCAGATCGTGGTTGCCGATGACGCCAAAGTAGGGCTTTCGTAATTTTGCGAGCCGCCTCACAATCCATTCTTGCTCCTGTAACAGGCCAAAGTCCGAAATGTCACCGGCGAGCAGCACAAAATCTAGTTCAGGAAGTGAATTTGCCTTCGGGACGAAGCGTTCGAGTTCGTTGTAAAATCGCTGTGAATCTCCTACGAAGGCAATAGTAACGGTATCGTCGGTGGGGTTGGCCAGCAGCTTTTGAAGGTTTTTTGCGTTGAGGTCCACCGGGGAGTCCCGGTCGTAACGCTGATTGGGGCTGAATTCCAGGGCATCGCAACTTACCATAAGAGCGATCCAACTAAAAAGGAAGACGGAAACACCAGTTTTTCTGGCTCTTTGTAACCAATCTGTTTTCGTCAATGCCGGGCGAATACAGAATCTATACGGGCTATTCATATTACTCATTGCTTAGGTGGTTCGGCGGACCTCCGCAGAACGCTACCTAAAAAAGCTTATAAAAGATATGCCATCCTACAATCTCTCCTTAGTTCGGGTGCACGAGGATAGGGATAAGAATCTGATAATGAGTGTAACTACTTCCGTATTTTTTTCTATGAATTATTATCTACCTATCCTTATTCAGGATTCTCCAAATTAACCGATTTTGTCCGCATTACAACCCGGCTGTTTAGTGGCTTGTGTCTCAATTGGAAGCAAAATTATAGACATCTTCTATAACTGTATAAAAAATATAAATGAAAACTATTGATCATAATGTTTTAAATTTGTCTCATCGAATACTAATTCTAACTATACTACTAATGGCAAATAGCATCGGACCAAACACCCACGTATGGGAGGTCAATGACGAAAGTAAAGTCAATACCGTAGGCAAATGCCCCTTTACCAGTGGTGCCCTCAACAAAGCTGCCGGTGGCGGCACGCGTAACCGCGACTGGTGGCCCAACCAACTGAAACTGAATATCCTTCGTCAGCATTCTTCGCTGTCTGATCCCATGGACGAGGGGTTCAACTACGCCGAAGAGTTCAAGACCCTTGATCTGGCGGCTGTGAAGCAGGATATTTTTGACGTAATGACCAAATCGCAGGATTGGTGGCCCGCTGACTTCGGTCACTACGGACCGTTCTTTATTCGGATGGCCTGGCATAGTGCGGGTACCTACCGCCTGGGCGATGGCCGCGGAGGTGCGGGAGCTGGCACGCTGCGCTTCGCTCCCCTCAACAGCTGGCCCGACAACGCCAACCTCGACAAGGCCCGGCTGTTGCTGTGGCCCGTTAAGCAGAAATATGGCCGCAAGCTCTCGTGGGCGGATCTCATGATCCTGACGGGAAACTGCGCGCTGGAATCCATGGGCCTGAAGACGTTTGGCTTTGGCGGTGGACGCGAGGATATTTGGGAACCCGAGGAGGACGTCTACTGGGGTTCTGAAACCGAGTGGCTGGGTGACGAAGTACGCTACGCCGGCAGCAAAGAGCACAAGCGCACGCTTGAGCATCCGCTCGGAGCCGCGCACATGGGTCTTATCTACGTAAACCCCGAAGGACCGGCCGGTAAGCCCGATCCGGTGGCCGCGGCGCACGATATCCGAGAAACTTTCGGCCGCATGGCTATGAACGATTACGAAACGGTGGCCCTGATTGCCGGTGGACATACCTTTGGTAAGACCCACGGCGCGGCCGATCCTACCAAATACGTTCATTCGGAGCCCGCCGGCGCTACCCTCGAAGAGATGAGCACAGGCTGGAAAAACACCTACGGGCCCGGTCATGGTGCCCATACCATTACCAGCGGTATCGAAATAACCTGGACCACCACCCCTACCGAGTGGAGCAACAATTACTTCGAGAACCTGTTTGGCTATGAGTGGGAACTAACCAAGAGCCCCGGTGGTGCCCACCAGTGGCAGCCCAAGGATGGTGCCGGTGCCGGTACGGTGCCCGATGCCCATGATTCCGCGAAGCGTCACGCTCCCATGATGTTGACCACCGACCTCGCCCTGCGGTTTGACCCCGACTACGAGAAGGTTTCACGTCACTTCTTTGAGAATCCGGATGAGTTTGCTGACGCTTTTGCCCGCGCATGGTTCAAACTGACCCACCGCGACATGGGTCCCATCGAGCGTTACCTGGGTCCTGAGGTACCTACCGAAGAACTGATCTGGCAAGATCCCGTACCCGCTGTCAACCACGAGTTGATCTCTGACGAGGATGTCGCTGGTTTGAAAGGCAAAGTTCTGGATTCCGGTCTGTCGGTATCCCAACTGGTTTCTACTGCCTGGGCGTCGGCTTCCAGCTACCGCGGATCCGACAAGCGGGGCGGTGCCAATGGCGCCCGCGTTCGCCTGGCTCCCCAGAAGGATTGGGAAGCCAACAACCCCGCGCAGCTAGCCTCCGTGCTGGAAAAGCTGGAAGGGGTGCGTAAGGAATTCAACGACGCGCAAACCGGCGGCAAGCAGGTGTCTATTGCCGACCTGATTGTACTGGCTGGATGCGCCGGAGTTGAGCAAGCTGCCCGCAATGCCGGTCATGAGGTGACGGTGCCCTTCACGCCTGGTCGTACGGACGCCTCGCAGGAGCAAACCGACGTAGCTTCTTTCGACGCCATGGAGCCTGCGGCCGACGGTTTCCGCAACTACCTGAACGCAAAGCACAGCTCTGCTGCTGAGGATATGCTGATTGACAGAGCCCAGCTGCTGACCCTCACCATCCCCGAGATGACGGTGCTGGTGGGTGGTATGCGCGCGCTGAATACCAACTTCGACCACTCGAAGCATGGTATATTCACCCAGCGTCCCGAAGCGCTTACTACCGACTATTTTGTGAATCTGCTCGACATGGGTATTACCTGGCGGGCTACTTCGGATGCGCAGAACGTATTCGTGGGTAGCGAACGCAAAACGGGTGAGCCCAAGTGGACTGGCACGCGCGTGGACCTGATCTTCGGATCCAACTCCGAGCTGCGGGCTATTGCCGAAGTGTACGGATGCAACGACGCTCAGGAGAAGTTCGTCCGTGACTTCGTAGCCGCCTGGACCAAGGTAATGAACCTGGGCCGTTTCGATCTGGCTTAATTGACTAAATAAATATAAAGAACCCTCCTCGGGGGTGGCCTGGAAACGGGTCACCCCCTTTTTTTTGAGTAAGCTAATCTGCTGTTTTGGTACCAGGAGTGCTCTCGGAACAAGTTGTAAAATTTGGGGCATAATTGTTTTAGCAATATTGACCGATAAGGACAATAGGCAATGGTACAAAAGTTCTGCGCTGGCAGCCGTTGTTTCACCCTGGTACGACCCTAAATTACCATCTGAAACCGGCAGTCTGAAAAAATAAAGAGTGGGACTTCCTTGTAGTATCCTGTTGTTTTACCAAGATATACTTCATCAATCCAAGAGGTCATGCCAGTATGAAAAAAATTGCCATTGTGGGGAGCGGAGCTACCGCTATTTATTTATTGAAACACCTGATGGACAACACCGATGTCCTGAAAAACCACATCGACGAAATTGCCATTTTTGAGAAAGGGGATATCCTGGGAATGGGCATGCCCTATAACCCCAATACCACTGATCTTTGGAACCTGTCGAACATTGCTTCGGAAGAAATACCCGAGCTCATGATGCCCTTCGTGGAATGGCTACGAGATCAGAGCAAAAGTACCCTAAAAGCCTTAGGGCTGGCGGATAAAGAGATCAGCAAATCGGAAGTGTACAGCCGCCTGGCTCTGGGCGAGTACCTACAGGATCAGTACCGGGCCATCCTCAGCGAACTGTCGGAGGCGGGCATCAAGGTACAGGAGTTCCCCAACTCCGAAGTAGTGGATATTACGCCCCGCACCAAAGAGGGGGAGGTTACGCTTAAGACAATTCACGGGGATAAGTTTGCCTTCAATAAAGTGGTGGTAGCCACGGGGCACGTCTGGACCGAGGAGGACGATGTGGAATCAGGCAACTATGCCTCACCCTGGCCGGTGCAGAAGATTTTGCCCAAAGAAGGTACCTATCACAATTTCAAGATCGGTACCCTGGGCGCTTCGCTGAGTGCCTTTGATGTGGTGTCTTCTTTGTCGAGAAGACATGGGAAATTTACGACGGACAAAGACGGCAAGATGACGTTTCAACCCGCCAAGGGAGCCGAGGATTTCAGCATCGCCATGCATGCTGCCCACGGCTGGTTGCCGCACCTGCAGTACGAGCAGGAAGAGCCCATCCGCGAGATTTATCGCCACGTCAGCCGTAAGCAACTCTTTGCTATGCTGGACAAGAAGGGGTACCTGCGTATCGAAACCTTCTTTGACGAGGTATGCCGCCCGGCGCTGATCAAAGCCTTCAAAAAAGACAAAATGCCCACGATGGTAGAAAAACTTAAAGACGACTCCTTTTCGTTCACTGACTTCGTAGAGGAAATGACCGACAAGCATGAGTTCGACAATGCTTTTGAAGGAATGCGATACGAGATGAAGGAGGCTAAAAACTCGGTGGAGAACGATAAACCCATCCACTGGAAAGAGGTGATGGACGACCTGATGTACGCCCTGAACTTCCACGCCGAACTGATGCCCGCCGAAGACCATCTGCTTTTTCATAAGGAGGTGATGCCTTTTCTGATGAATGTCATTGCGGCCATGCCCCTACCTTCGGGACAGCTGATGCTGGCACTTTACGATGCCGGCAAGCTGGAAATCGTGTCGGGCTATGTATCCATTGCCGACGAACATAAAAAAGGCGTGACGACCGTGGAGGTGAAGGACGGCGAAGCCATCTACCCGATCGACTACAAGATGTTCATCAATTGCAGCGGACAAAAGCCCGTCGGACTGGAAGACTATCCGTTTCAGTCGCTGGTCAAAAAAGGCGTGGTGCGGCGGGCCCGAGCCCCGTTTCTTGACGCCGAAAAGGCCAAAGCGTTGCTAAAAACAGACAAAAAAGACCGGGTGTGCAAAGAGAAAGGCAACTATTACTACTACACGGGCGGACTGGAAATTGATGCCAGCTACCGGGTCATTGGCAAGGACGATCAGCCCAACGACTGCATTCACGACATTACCTTCACGCACACCACCGGCTCGCGCCCGTACTCGTACGGCCTGCAGGCATGCAGCGCCACGAGCCAGATTCTGGTGGAAGCCTGGGTGAAGTCGCTCGAAGAAAATTCGGAGATCGCCGGGGATATTGAAGACGTGGCGCAGCTCTATGAGGATACGCCGGAGCTGTGAGGCACTTGTGCTTGTAAGTAGCAAGCCCCCATCCGAGCCAGCTATGGTTCGGGTGGGGGCTTTTCTGATGGAATGAGGGGTTACTGCTTTCTTATGTCTGACTTCCTGCCTATCTTGCTACTACCTAACTCACCCTCCATGAACCTCTCCGATCCCGAGTACAAAACCTGGCTGACAGACCTGAAAGCCAAAATCCGTTCCGTCCAGCTGAAAGCCGCCATAGCGGTCAACTCCGCCCTGATTGAATTCTATTGGGAGCTGGGGAAAATGATTGAAGAAAAGCATACGGGTTATGGGAGCCAGTTTTTAGCTATGCTTTCTCACCATCTGAAAGCAGAATTTCCTGAGATGAAGGGGCTGTCAAAAAGCAACTTAGCTTATGCCAAGCAATTTTATCAATTCTATGCAGCTTCGATTTTCCAACAGGCTGTTGGAAAATTCGACCAACAGCCTATCGCCCAAATTCCCTGGGGACATAATATCTTGATATTCAGTAAATCAAACGATATCAAGGAGGCAAATTTCTACCTGCAACAAACTCTGGAAAATAATTGGAGCCGTGATGTGCTGGCCTTGCAGATCAAATCCAGACTTTACGAGCGGCAGGGCAAAGCGATCACAAATTTCAAATATACCCTCCCTACGCCCCAATCCGAGTTGGCCGAACAAACCCTCAAAGACCCTTACATCTTTGACTTCATGACCATGGCCGCCCCCTACAAGGAGCGGGACATCGAAAATCAGCTGGTCTCGCACGTTATGAAGTTTCTGCTGGAACTGGGCAAAGGCTTCGCTTTTCTGGGCCAGCAGTACCATCTGGAAGTGGCCGGAAACGACTACTATATTGACCTGCTTTTTTACCATACCAAGCTGAAATGCCACGTAGTCATTGAGCTGAAAAACACTAAATTCATTCCTGAGTACGCCGGGAAATTAAACTTTTATTTATCAGCAGTAGATAGCCTGATCAAAGAACCCGAAGACAAACCCACAATCGGTATTCTGCTTTGCCGCGATAAAAACAACGTGGAGGCGGAGTTTGCCCTGCGCGATCTCAACAAGCCGATGGGCGTAAGTGAATTTCAGTTTACGGAGGTACTCCCCGATGAGCTGAAAAGCAGCCTGCCGACCGTAGAGGAGATTGAGGAAGAGTTGAAGGGGATTGGGTGAGTGGTATGGACTGATCACTTCAACTCTATCGTATCAATCAACAGCTTAAACTCCTCCGGCTTCTTATTTCCGATCAGGAATGTGAGTTCTTCAATAGTATCGTGGGAAAAATTGGGTAGATCCAGTTTTCGGCCCCGGAAGGAAGGGTACATCTCCGCCAGCGGAATTTCGATCTCCTGCCATTCCCCCGACGTAGTAAAGGGGGCAATGTAGGAATAGGAGGTGTCCGAATCCTCCTTGATCCTAAACTGATAGCTCTTGCCATCGCCTTTGAGCCGAATGACGACCTTGCTGTATCCTTTGATTTGCTATTTTGTCAAACTCGTAGCGCACCGACGAAAACCCACCGTTGTTTTCCAGCGAGACCCGCCCGGCAAATACGCCATACCCCTCCGGACTAAGCGAAAAGCTCCCGGACGACCGTCCGCCCATGACCACATCGTCCACAACGCGCCAGTTTTGGATGTCGGCGTTTTTCTCAAAATCAAAAAGGGTCAGGGTATCCATGGTCAGTAGCAGAATAAGGGTGGCAAGCAGGTACTTCATAATTGGTGTTTACTTTTATAACACCGGGGGGGGTGCTGTTTGGGGAAATTGGGATTTGGGGCTTAGATGGTTGAGTTGGAGAAGGTGGAAACAGGGAAGGTTTCAATGTCCATAAATTTGGATCTTGGTACTATCGAGTTGCTGCCTGAATAATCTATTTCTGATTGCCCTTTCTTCGAGCAAGTCGATCTGACGATTAAACAGTGCTTCCAGCTTCTCTTTCAAATCGAAATACAAATCTGTGTACTTGAAGGGATCATTTTCGTCAAAATCCACCACTAAATCAATATCGGAGTCTTCTTTGAAATCTTCCCTCGTAACTGACCCAAAGGCAAAAAGCGACTTTACTTTGTTAGTTTTACAAAGTTTTTTAGTTCTTCGGATTGGAGGTCATTTAGGTTCATGCCGTAATTGGATTTTGTTGGAGTACACAACAATTTTAAGGCTTATCTGCCACTCCCACACGCTTGTAGTAATGCCTAGTAGAGCCAAAGCCCTTGGAATAATCTTCCATTAAATCAGTCCTTATAAGCTCTGGATAAGCATTCTCAAAATTTTTCAGAAGGTAGAACTCTACATATCTGTTGCCAAATTGAGAAAGTACATATAAGGTATCGGCTGCCAATTCAGCTTTGCCAAAATTATTATTTTGCATCAATACCGTCGATTTATCCCCGTTCTCGGATAGATAAAGATAGTCACCACCTATTTTATCGCTATTACCATAACTCATGCTCTTGCCATATCCAACGGTTTCAGGCGTCATGACTTCACCCGATCCTTTAACGGTTTTTACCCACTCCCACCTGCCAACTAAATTAGAAGAGAGCGGTGGAGGAGTGGACATAGTATTATCTTTGCAACTGCTAAGAGACATTGTTATTAAAACTATAAAGAAAGATTTCAATCCGAACTGGTGCATGGCAATATTTTTAGTTTAACGATTCAAAATTCCCACCGCTGCTCGCAAAAATTTCCGAGTGGCCCACCGCAGTAGTGACGACTATTTCTCAGCCCTCCGGGCGGTCACTTCCCGAATCTCTTCCACTTAACCGCCGTCAATATAACAAAAGCTAACCGGATCAACCACAACAGGCAGCACCAAATTTATCCAGACTCGTGTATCATCAGGATTATGGTATGGTTAAGGTTGCCTGTACGGGCATAGAGAACCACCAACACGGGTAGGGTACGGGTCATCCCACTGGACGTCACTTCCGAAGAGGATGCCTTTGAGGTCAGGCGATAGAAGGCACCACACAACCTGACGACGGTTCGAAAGCTGGCCTTGGGTCTGATCAGTCAAGGGCCAACTTGAGCTTTGATGCAATTCCCCTACTTTCCAGACCTACCTTGCCGCCAGATTTAAATGAAATGGTTATCTTGCCCATCTATTTTGAGGCGTCTTTGCGAAAAGAGCCGAAAGCGAGGTCATGATTTTTTCACCCCAAAAATTGCCGGTATCGGTCACATTACTTTACAGATCGAACTATGCATAGAGCGGCAAGGCAGAGCATCAATATCCTGCTGGGAGTAGGCGTGTTTATCCTGGTGGCAGTCAAGCCCCTTTACAATCGACTTACGGAACCTGTCTACGCCAATCACGACCCTGATAGCAGCCGGGTAAGTCTCAACGCATTGTTTGGTTCTATTTCCCTCAATCAGCACGTTCGGTATAGATCCTCGTTCTTCCCCGGCTCAAAAATGGACCCTACGACGATCAGGCAGGTAGTCCGGCAGTCCTTTCGGATGCATTCCGCGCCTGACCCGGTATTTTACGGGGCCTCGGCCCGGGCGCCCGTCGGCTGGATCTATACAGAAATCGTCAACGACACCAATCTACCACGAAATCTGGTCCTTTCCTTTCCGCACTACCGCTGCGATCGGGCCACTTTGTACATGGAATATGCCAACCAGCTCGTCCGGGTGGGTACACTGGCCAACCAGACCAAACTCACCGATCGTTTTTTTCCCTATCTGTCCTATGCATTTCCGATCCATCTCAACCCCGGCGACACCACATTTCTGCTGCTTCGAACTGAACGCTACGCAGGGGTGCATGAAGTAGACCTGCGCCTGTCCGAGCGAACTACTTACGTAGAATCGGCTTTTACAGGCACGGTATCTACCCTGTTGCAATTGCTTTTTTGTGGTATACTTACACTGGTTGCTCTGGTAGTGGGTGGGATATTCCGGTACAAGGCGATGAGCTACTACGGAGGCTTTATGGTCGTACTTTGTCTGGTACTGGCGGCGCACTACGGTTATCTTAATTTCCTGCTCTACTCACCGGCTACGTCCATCAATGACGCTACCATTACCATCGTCCTTATTTTTGCCATAAATTTCGCCGGTTACCCTTTTATTTACGAGGTAGTCAAGTCCACCCTGCCCCACCCGGCGCTTTACCGGCGCGTGGTATATGCATATGTAGCGATCAATATTGCGCTCATTCTAGTACACTTACTTCCTTTCCACTATTACGATGCCGTGAACCTACTGGTGCACCAGGCCAAAATGCCCCTCACCGTTATCAATGGCATCATTCAGTTTTATACCTCGGTAGTCGCTTACCGCCGTGGGGGCATCCGGTGGTTATTGTGGATCAATCTGCTGATTTATATTCCGGTCGTACTGGTACCTCTGATTGCCGTTATCCAGTCGCCCCAATGGCAGATCATTTTCCGCCAGGGACTCATCGATCCTGTGGTGGTGACCCTGATTGTGAGCTACATCGCCTTCGACCAACTCCGGCAAGAACTGGTGTTGAAGCGAAGCATGCAGGTAGAAATGCGGGCGTTGAAAGTCCAGACCGACCAGCTACGCCGCCAGGAAATCGAGCGCATTGGCCGCGACCTGCACGACCAGATCGGCAACACGCTGGCCGCCGCGCTGGGGTACCTGGGACGCGACAGCGGCAGTGTGCAAAAGCCGACCGAACTCATCACCAGCGCCATCGGCGAACTACGCTTTTTGAGCCATAACCTGGTCAAGGACAACGACCGTCCCCTGACCGACAAAGTGGAAACGCTGGTGAGCCGCTTCAACGATTTTTCGGCCATTCGTCTGGTTTTTCAGGATTATACCAGCAAGAAGATCGATCAGCTCCACGCTACGCGGCAGCAGAATATTTACAGCATTATTCAGGAACTGCTGACCAACATCGTGCGGCATTCGCGGGCCACGCAGGCTCATGTGCAGTTTTTTTGCGATGGCAGTACCTTCGACATTTGCGTGGAAGATGATGGAGTGGGCTTCGACCACGCGGCGGTTAGCCAAAAAGGAATTGGCATCCAGAACATGATCGAGCGTGCCCGGCTCTCGAACGGCACACTTATTTTTGATTCCAGCCCGACCGGAACCACCGTACTGTTACAGATAAACTCACCGCATGCCCATTCGCACGATCATCATTGACGACCACCGACTTTTTAACGACGGCCTCAGCCTCATTCTCAAAGAATCGCCCGACTTCGAGGTCGTGCAGCAGACCTTTGACAGCCGCCGCGCCTTCGACGACTGCCGCCGCCACCGCCCCGACCTGGTGTTGGTGGACTACAACATGCCGCATCTCGATGGGCTGGCGGTCGTCCAGCAGCTCAAAGGATTGCCTAAACCCGCCAAACTGGTGGTCATCAGCATGTACGCCGAAAAGCGCGAGGTCGCCCGGTTCAGAGCGCTGGGCGTGGACGGCTACTTGGCCAAAACGGTACCGGCCGAAGAACTACGCCACGCGCTACGGCAGGTTATGGCCGGGCAGACGGTGCTGGAAAAGGCCCAACCGGCCCCGCTGCCGCCCCAGGTTGGCGACTATTTCCACCTTAGGCAACAACTCACCCGCCGCGAGATCGAAATCCTGCGCCTGGTGGGGCAGGACTTGACGACCGAAGAGATTGCCGAACGCCTGTCCCTGAGTTTCTATACCGTGCAGACTCACCGCAAGAACATCAGTCAGAAGCTGCCCTTTACGGGCGGGAAAGATTTCTACGATTTTCTGGAATCGCTCACCTGACCCAGGGTCAGGTGCCAGACATCCTTTTCTC
This sequence comes from uncultured Cytophagales bacterium, assembly GCA_963768025.1. Taxonomy (GTDB): domain Bacteria; phylum Bacteroidota; class Bacteroidia; order Cytophagales; family Spirosomataceae; genus CAVYGM01. The sequence continues at coordinate 30,587 of CAVYGM010000042.1, read as the reverse complement.
CAAAAATACCTCGCGCGAGGTATTTTTTTTTGCCCCTCATAACCGGTGCTTTGCGACAGTTATGAGGGGCTGATTCAGCCCGTTTCCCTTTTTACTTTTTAATAAAAAAATCATGTATGAAAAAGTATTACCCATTCTTAGCATTCCTGTTGTGGCTGACCGCTACGGCCCACTCAATCATTGCGCAGACGTATGTTCCCGTCGTTGTTTCGGGTTTTAATCATGATTTGATCGCCGAAGGCTCAGGAGGCACAAATCGCGCAGAAAACACCACGACCATTTCTTTCGACCTTGCAGGTGGTTTTGGAGGCAATAATGTGATGTACTCTACTGATTTCAGAGGGAATTCTAATCCATCGTCACCACCCCCCTTTGGACTCCCCACAAGTCGGGTCATCAACAGTGCCAACTTACCCGGAGCCTCCTACACGCTGGCCGATTATTCTGCCAATAACACTTTATTTCTTGCCTCGAACGGTAGCGATGGTACGCTTACATTACAAACACCCGGCGTATTCTCAACCATTGCCATCTTGGGCTCGAGTGCAGAAGGCGCTTCAAGTTTCTCTGTACAATTAAATTTTAGCGATGGTTCCAACTATTCCACTGCATTTCCTGTACCGGATTGGTTCTTCGGCTCTAACTTTGCAGTTAGGGGAATTGGAAGAGTATCCCGTACCACGCTTGGATCAAGTGTTGCGGATAGGTTTAGCGGGGATGCACAGAATCCGCGGCTGTATGACAATCAGCTCACGCTACCCTCTCCTTTCAACAACCGGATTCTCACCAGCGTAAAGTTCACAAAAACATCTCAAAATGGACGGACGGCCATTCTGGCGCTCACGGGAATCACGGCCGTAGATGCGCCGACTCCCCCAGTAGCTCTCCCCGCAACCGCTGTCGGAACAAATAGCGCTACGGCAAACTGGCAGGCTACTCCTAACGCTGTCGACTACTTTTTGGACGTTTCCGAAAGCCCCACTTTCAGCACTTTTGTAACGGGCTATAACAACCTGGTGGTCAGCAATGCGCCCATGAAGGTAATAACCGGCTTGAATCCCAATACCGCTTATTACTACCGAGTAAGAGCGTCTAATAATGACGGTACCAGCGCGAGCAGTAGCACCATAATGTTTACTACGACGGGGACTCCCCCTGTCGTAGCGCAGACGTATGTCCCCGTCGTTGTTTCAGGTTTCAATCATGATTTGATCGCCGAAGGCTCAGGAGGTACGAATCGCGCGCCAGCTACTACCACAATTGCCTTTGATCAAATAAGTGCGACCCAGGGATTTAACGTGATGTACTCTACTGATTTCAGAGGAAACAACAATCAAACGTCACCCCCTCCGTTCGGACTCCCAACCAGTAGAATAATCAATAGCGCCAACTTACCCGGTGCCTCCTACACACTGGCGAATTATTCGGCCAATAATACTTTGTTTCTTCAGGAAAATAATGAAAATGGCACCCTGACTTTACAAACCCCCGGGGTGTTTTCAAAAATCACCATTCTGGGATCGAGCGGATTAGCTGCTTCCACATTCACCGCGCAACTGAACTTCAGCGATGGTTCCAACTTTTCTACTGCGTTCAACGTGCCGGATTGGTTCAATGGACCTGATTTTGCCATAAAAGGCATTGGAAGAGTAGGTCGTACGGAATCAGAAGGTATAGATAGATTTAGTGGGACTGCAGAGAATCCGCGGCTGTACGATAACCAGATCACCCTACCCTCTCCCTATAACAACCGGATCCTCACCAGCGTAAAGTTCACAAAAACATCTCAAAACGGACGGACGGCCATTCTGGCGCTCACGGGAATCACGGCCGTAGATGCGCCGGCTCCCCCCGTAGCTCTCCCAGCAACCGCTGTGGGAACAAATAGCGCTATGGCAAACTGGCAGGCTAATAAAAAGGCCGTCGACTACTTTTTGGACGTTTCCGAAAGCCCTACTTTCGGCACTTTTGTAACGGGCTACAACAACCTGGTGGTCAGCAATGCGCCCATGAAGGAAATAACCGGCTTGAATCCCAATACCGATTATTACTACAGAGTAAGGGCATCTAATACGAACGGCGCTAGCGCAAGCAGCAACACCGTAATGTTCACTACGTCGGGGACTCCTCCCTGTCCTACCTTCACCACTACCTTCACCAACGTGAAATGCAGCGGCGGCAGCGACGGCTCCATCGACCTCACCGTTACCGGAGGCACTGGTCCCTACCAATACTCGAAGGACGGCGGCATGACCTACGGCAATTCATCCAGCTTTACCGGCCTGGCCGCGGGTACTTATTCCATTAAGGTCAAGGACGCCAACGGCTGCCAGAGCCAGGAACAGAGCGTGACCGTTACCGTAGCCAACGCCTCCCAAGCGGATAATGATCAGGATGGTCTGGCTGATGAATGTGATGATGACGACGACAACGACGGCGTGCTGGACGGCACGGACAATGCTCCCCTGGTATATAACCCAGATCAGGCCGATACCGACGGGGACGGAATGGGTGACGTAATCGACCCGGACGACGACAACGACGGCGTGCTGGACGGCGCGGACAATGCTCCCCTGGTATGTAACCCTGATCAGGCGGATGCCGACGGGGACGGAATGGGTGACGTAATCGACCCGGACGACGACAACGACGGCGTGCTGGACGGCACGGACAATGCTCCCCTGGTATATAACCCTGATCAGGCGGATGCCGACGGGGACGGAATGGGTGACGTAATCGACCCGGACGACGACAACGACGGCGTGCTGGACGGCACGGACAATGCTCCCCTGGTATATAACCCAGATCAGGCCGATACCGACGGGGACGGAATGGGTGACGTAATCGACCCGGACGACGACAACGATGGCTTGCTGGACGGCGTGGATAACTGCCCGTTGGTAGCCAATACCAGTCAGCTCGATACGAATGGAGATGGTGAGGGTGACGCCTGTGACAATGACGATGACGGCGACGGAGTATTGGATACTGTGGACAATGCGCCATTGGTGGTTAACCCCGACCAGGCCGATGCCGACGGGGACGGAATCGGTGACGTAATCGACCTGAGTGATCCCAATCTGCTCAAGTCGTACGTGGTGATCGGCTTCGAAGAAGTCAAAATGAAAGCCAACGTGGTGAAGAGCGGATCGGTGGGGGTCGTCGAAGCGGGCAGAAAGGCGAAGCTCGAAGAGGGTACTACGGTCACGGCTCCGAACAGCTTCGTGATAGCCCCCGAACTGGACAGCAAGGGCGGTAGCCAAGTGAGCGACTACAAGCAGGGCCAGGTTTCCGCGGGCATCCTGCCCGCCTTCCGGGTGGCCAGCGTGACCTGCAAGAACAAGATCGACATCAAGGACAACAGCGGGCTGGTGGTGCTGGATCAAAGCTGCTACGAGGATGTGAAGGTGGGCAAAAACTCCCAGATCAGGTTCACGGGCCATGGCACCGTCCACGTCAAGAGCCTGAAACTAGATGAGAATGCCTCGGTTTCCTTTGCGCAGAGCACCGACCTGTTGATCGAGAAAAAATTGGACGGCTACAAGGCCGTGACGATCTCGGACAATGGCCACGCGGTGCGGATCTTCACGGGCGACGATGTGGACATAAAGGATGGAAGTACCGTCACGGCCACGGTCTACACCCAGAAGACGCTGAAAGTGAGCGGCGACAAGGCCCTGACGACGATGACGGGGCTGTTCATCGCCCAAAAGGTGGATTCTGACAAGAACGTACACTGGAATGCGGCAGGCACACAGGCCACCGCTTCGCCCCAGTCCCGGCAGGGGGCAGAGGTTTCCTCGGAGCCGGAGGTGGTCCGTGAACTGACGATGGAGGTGTACCCCAACCCGGCTTCGCGGTTGGTAAACCTACGGGTGGAGGGGCTACGCGGCAAGGCCACGGCCAGCATCCACGACCTGACCGGCAGCATCCGCTGGCAGCGGGAGGTGGTCATCGAGCAGGATGCCCTACAAATCGACCTGACCAACCAAAAGCTGAAAGCGGGGATGTACCTGATCTCGGTCTTCAACGAAACCCAACGCGTGACCAAAAAACTGGTTGTGGTGGAGTAAAGGGTAGGTAAAGAAACAGGAGTAATCCCTGACTTTGCCCGAAGTAAAACCAAAGGGCTTGGGATATAACAGCTCTTAACTTGTAAATCGGTACCGAAGCAGTTCGGTACCGATTTCCTGTTTTATACCCCTACCTTCTTACCAGCATCCCCATGCCGTTGCTCGGATATTTTCGAGCGGCCCGCCCGGTGCGCCGGGTTAAGGCATTGACGACTAACCCTCAGCCCTCCCATCACCACATCATCAACCGTTCGCCAGTTTTGGATGTTGGCATTTTTCTCAAAATCAAAAAGGGTGAGGGTGTCCATGCTCAATAGCAGCATAAGGGTGGCAAGCAGGTACTTCATGATGGGTGTTTACTTTTATAACACCGGGATGGCAGGGGCTGTGTGGGGCAATTGGGATTTCCAGGAGGAGTTCGGCGTCGCAGACGCTATTTGATTGAACCCCGATCACAGATCAGGCGCGGCCCGGCTAGGATTAGCGAGTGGTAGCAATATTGTAGCTCTCCGGGACTAAAAGAGAATCCAGATAATTATCAGATAATAATTGCGACGGAAATTTGGCGTTGGCAGTTATTATATTTCCATTTTTGTCACCCGGCCGCATGCAATGTGTCGCGTACACGATCTGCGGCGCAATCGCGGGCTTGTGCGGCTACTTGTGGGTGGCGCGATTCGCGGTCGCTTACACCGACATTGCGCTCGGCTTCGAGTTGCAAGTGATCGCGGCGTGCTTGATCGGCGGCGTCGCGATTGCCGGCGGCGTCGGGACAGTCGCGGGCGTCGTGCTCGGCTGTTTGTTCATCGGCATCATCGAAATTCCCTGCCGCTGATCGGCATCTCGCCGTTCTGGCAGATGGGCATCAACGGACTGGTGATTGTGATCGCGGCCGTGCTGAGCGCGCGGCGACGAGAAGACAAGCGCGCGATCCTGGAGACTCACGCCGCATGAACGTCGCCCAAGATTCAGTGGCCTGCTGCGCTGGGAATCGATGTTGGCGCTGGTGCTGATCGTCGAGTTCATCACCTTCGCGAGCCTGTCGCCGTACTTCTTGAATATATGGACGCTGTCGGACGCGACCTTCAACTTCACCGAGCGCGCGGTGATCGCGTTGCCGCTGGCGTTGCTCATCATCGCTGGCGAGATCGATATTTCCGTCGCTGCCATCATTGCCTTGGCGTCAGTCGCAATGGGCCTGGCTGCGGCGCACGGCGTCGACACACCGGGCTTGGTCGCTGATCGGGCTTGGCACGGGATTGGTGGCGGGAATGATCAACGGCGCGCTGGTCACCTTCGGTCGCGTGCCCTCGATCGTCGCGACCATCGGTACGATGACGCTGTTTCGTGGCGTTGCCTATGCGGTGCTGGGTGATCGCGTGTTGAAGGAATATCCGGCGTCGTTCTCGATGTTCGGCCAGGGCTATGCCGTCGGCGCGCTGTCGATTGAACTGTGTTTGCTGATCGTGCTGGCGGTGGTGTTCGGCGTGTTTCTGCACCTGACGCGGTGGGGACGGAGCATTTATGCTTTGGGCGCGAATCCGATCGCCGCGCGTTGGTCCGGCGTGCCAGTCGATCGCTATCGCTTCATGTTGTTTGCCGTGACCGGCCTGTGCAGCGGCCTTGCCGCCATCTTGTTGACCTCGCGGCTCGGCTCGACGCGTCCGTCGATCGCGCAGGGCTGGGAGTTGGAAATCATCAGCATGGTCATTCTCGGCGGCGTCTCGGTGTGGGGCGGCAAAGGCACCATCCCCGGCGTGATGCTCGCGGCCGTGGTGCTGGGTTTCGTCAACTTCGGACTGGGCCTGCTGAACGTGCCGGGTATAGTGATGTCGATCATCGTTGGCGCGCTGCTGATCACCGTCGTCGCCATTCCCGTGCTCGCCGAGCGCTGGTGGCGCCGCGCCGTGTTCGTGATCATCATGTCCCACCCGCTGATCGCCCTGATCGATATCGGCAAGACCAACGCCAGGTCTCGCTGATCGACCCGCAATCAGGCGCCGAAATTCGCGGCACCCGCCGCGCCAATACTGTCGTTCAAGGGCCCGCGATGCGCGAGCTCGACGTCGAGGCGATCGACCAGTGGCTCTGACTGCCTTGCGCGACGCTCGCCTCACGAGATCGAATTCGCACCATCGTGCCGGTCGCTCATGGCGCTGCCGCGGTGCTGGTCGATCGCGAGCCAATCGTGATCGCTGCTCCGGACTATGAGGACTCGTGCTTCGAAAGCGTAGCGAACGCATATCGAGCACAGCGCGATCCTTACGAAGCACCTACTCGCCGGATCTGCCGCTCGGATTGAATCTCGGACGACAACTGTTCTTTCTGCAGGAGACGCAGCCGCAGCTGTTCACTCGCGTGTCGCATGCGCTGTTGTATCCCCAGTTCTGGGCTTGGCGGCTGAGTGGTGTGATGGCGAGCGAAGTCACTTCGCTGGGCTGTCATTCGGATCTTTGGCTGCCCGGAACAGACTTTTCTCGAAGCTGGCGCAACAGCGGGGCTGGAGCGAGCTCTTGCCGCCTACGAAGTTTGCCGGTGATCTGCTCGGGCCGTTTCGCCGAGGTCGCGGCCGCGACGGGCCTCGATGCCGAATGCCAGGTGGCCTGCGGCATTCACGACTCCAACGCATCGTATTTGAAGTTTCTCATCGCGCGCGATCGCAACGAGCCGTTCACCGTCATTTCCAGCGGGACGTGGACAGTCGTGATGGCGAATCATGCCGACCTCACAAAGTTGCGTGAGGATCGGGACATGTTGGCGAACGTCGACGCCTTCGGCGCGCCGGTGGCGACGGCGAGATTCATGGGCGGCCGCGAGTACGAAGCGATTGCCGGCACCGATGCCCGGCCGAACATGCCCGCGTTGCTCAATGTCATCGAGCGCAAAGTCATGGCACTGCCGGCGTTCGCCAGCGGCGGACCGTTCGTTGGTCGTGAGGGCCAGGTGGTCAACGCCGAAGGACTTGTCGGGCTCGGAGCGGGCCAGCGTCGCGACGTTGTATGTGGCGCTGATGAGCGAGCTGTTGATCGAAATGCTGGGCGCGCGCGGGCGACGTGTTGATCGACGGGCCACTCGCAACGAATCCGCTGTTCGGCTCGATCCTGGCGAGTTTGCGCCCGGCGAGCGAGTGTTGCTAAGCGCGGGCGACGGCGGAAACACCAGCGCCGCGTGTTATCTCGGCGGCTTCCCGGATGCGCCCGCACCGCCTATGCGCAGCGCGGACCCGCTAACGAATAAACACTTGAGTGCCTATCGCGAGGCTTGGCGTCGCGAGGTTGTTCGCTGACGCGCGGCGGACTCGATTCGCGTTCATTGTGTAGGCTGCCACCCAAAACCGCGAAGCGCCAACCCGAACGCGCCGCGCTCGCCGTAAACAACGGCAAAGCACGCATCGATTGCGTCGGCGGCGTCCGCCGCGTTGCTTCCGATGGCACCCATGACCAGCATGCTCATGGTATTGCCATGCCTCTGCATGTGCTCTGCAGCCTTCATCTGAGTTTACCCAGCATCGATTGCATGACGCCGCTGACGCTGCCCCGATGCAAGTGGATCTCATAGCTGCGGGCGATGCATTCGAAGGTTGAATCGTGGAATGCAAGCACGAAATGTCTCAGATCCGCGTACGCGGATGCGGAGTGATAACGATGCACTCGGTTCCGCCGCTCCAGGATGCGTAGCCACGACGAGTGCGCGACTTCGAACGCGCCATACGGATGCAGACCCCGGCTCGCAAGAGGATGACCAGAGAAGGCTTCATCGTTAGGTGGACCCATGAAATGTGCGTAGGGGCGAACGAACTGGATCAGCGCGATCGCCTCATCAGCGCTCTCGGGTGTCACCACTGTGACCGACGTTCCGTCCCAGCTCGGATCTGGCTCCTCGACGATGTAGGCTACATAGAGCCGGTAATCGTCCGCCACGACGACTGGCAATGGTGCGCCCGTGGAGCTCGGCGGCAGGTCCTCGAGCTCGATGACGCTGTCCTGTTTGTCGACTTCGTACATTCGCAATCCTTGTTTGCCGCCGCGTCTGAACCCGCTAAGTGTCCTTCGCCAGGATAGCGGCGAGCAACTTCTCTCCATCTGACCGATGACTGTTCGCTGCCAGCCACGCTGGAACATCTTTGCGCGACTTCGGCGGCTCATAGCCGACACTGCAGCCGCAGCCTTTGAACGAAAAGCCGTTGTCATAAAGCCGCGCCAGAATTTCCCATGCTTCCTGGTCGCGCTGCTGCGGAGGCCTGAAGTCCGAACCCATCGCCGCCATGCGCGCGCCACACTGGGGGCAAACGGATACATCGGCCAGGTATCGCTGCGTGATCTGTTCGTAGGTCATGCCGAGTTCGCGCTCAGTTTCCGCGCGCTTCTTGCGAGATGAATGAGCGGCGCTGAGTAAGCGAAATTCCCGCTCGATTCCTTGATGTCCCACGTAGTCGTCGATCGCGGTTTTCTTGAACGCCTTGCGGCAGTGAAAGCACGCGAAGTGCGACTTATAGGTGTGGAAAGCATATCGGCACATGGGACAGAATGTATCGCCTGACATCACGGAGGGTAAAGACCATGGAAGCGGAAAAGCCCACGTTCTGGTTTCCCGCCAAGCGGTATGGATGGGGCTGGGGCCTGCCGGTGCGCTGGCAGGGTTGGTTGGTCCTCGTGCTCTACTTCGCGTCGATCTGCGCCGGCATCAAGTATTTCCAACCGTGGAACGACGTCGCCGGATTCATGATCGGGTTTGCGATCGCTACGGTGATCCTATCGCCATCGCCGCCTGGACGAAAAGCCGCTGGCGTGGCGTTGGGGCGGAAATGAGCTCAGGAGAAATTGTGATCACCCGGTGGTCGCTTCTGCGGTCGCGTTCGATACCGGTTACTTTCGCCGCTCGGCCGGCGGAGTTGTCACTGCTCTCGCTGTCGCAAAGCATTCAGTGGCGCGTCCGCATACGCCAAGCGACGCCGGGTTCTTCTTGGGTATCCGGCGAAGACACTCGAGCCGGTACGATACCATCCGATGGTTGTTCCGTCGCACGGGCAGCACCCTGTGCGGCACGGCCGGAGAAAGTGCACGGACTGCGCTACGGAGTGTGGACGGCGATCCGGTTTCAGATCGACATGCACATTTTCGTCGGCTCCAAGGCTCCATGGGATCACATTGGCGGGCCTGCCGCGCAGTACCAGGAGTTTCCTCCTTCTGCACCGTTGGGTTAACACGGTGCTCACAACTCCCGCACGGCGTCTTGAGGAGTTAAAAAACATGGACATGCGCATCGCGGTTCTCGGTGCGACCGGCGTGTATGGCCGTCATCTGGTGCCGCCGACTGACCGCTGCCGGTTATCGCGTCCGTGCGCTAGTGCAGAAGTCCTGCGGCAGCCGTAATCGCAACTACGTGCGGAGCTGAGCTCGCGACGGTCGACATATTCAACGAAGAGTCGCTTCGAGCTGGCCTCATCGGTTGTGATGTCGCGATCAACCTCGCCACCAGCCTTCCTGGCCCCACCTCAAAGGGTGACTATGCGGCGAATGATCAGCTTCGCCGTGAGGGTAGCAGCCGATATCGTGCGCGCCTGCCGTGATGCGGGCGTGCCGCGAATACTTCAACAAAGTATTGCCATGACTCACGCCGGTGGCGGAGAGCGTGCCCGGCTGACCGAGACGACGCTCCATCCCGTCGGCGACGACGGCATCGCAGCGGCTGCGATTGCAGCTGTCCGCGCGATGGAATCGACGATCGACCAATCCGGCTCGACTGGCTTCGTCTGCGCGGCGCCTTGTTCTACGGCTGGTCTAACGGGTGCCTGGAGGCATCGTGAGCCTACAACCCTATGGAATATCAGCTTGTCATCAAATTCTGGCGTAAGTCGTTAGCGGACGAAGCGTTCCTTGCAACCATCCAAAGCGAACTGAAGGATGTACTGGGCGACGCTGCCGTGCTTGACGGGTATGACGTCAGCGCCAACGAGATCAACCTGTTCGTGATCACGGCTGACCCAAAGCCTGCTTTTCGGCGCATCAAGACTGTTCTGGAGCGCAAAGGCATCATGCAGGGCGTTTCAGCGGCGTCGCGGCTGGTAGGCGGCGCACAATTCACGTCGATCTGGCCGCTTCGTGCGATGCGAAAGTTCAAACTTCCGTAGTGTCGTGTTGGGGCTGCAACGTGAACACGAGAGGAACGAATCATGATTCGCGGCGGGTGTCTTTGCGGTGGGGTGCGATTCGAGATCGATCGCGCGGTGGGGCCGTTCGAAATGTGCCACTGCAACCGCTGCAGAAAAGTGAGCGGTTCCGCGTTCTTGGCTACCGTGGGCGTGCGACGAGACGAGTTTCGGCTCAGCAGTGGCCGTGAGTTGATCAGGGCGTACGAAGCGCCGCTGCGGGAATCACCGCCCGCCTATCGCGTCTGCTTCTGCGGCATCTGCGGTTCATGCGTGCCCGATCCAGAAGTCGATGCGGACTGGTTCGAAATCCCCGCGGGCTTGCTCGACGATGACCCGCAGCTGCGACCGGACAAACATATCTTCGTAGAGCTCAAGGCGGATTGGTTTCAGATCGCCGATCAGCTTCCGCAGCTGGACAAGGAGGCGCTGCGGAAGCACCGTCAGGAGAGGCGATGAAGCAAGACTTTGCCGGTGTATTCCCGCAAACTTGCGCCATTGGCAAACTGTTCCGAGGTTCCCGTGAAGACATGGCGTCTGGCGACAATCGCGTTGGTGATCCCACTGGCGGCAATGCTGGCGAGCTGCGGCAAGAAAGAGGGCTCGGAATCGGCCGCGCCGTCCGGTCGCGATGCGCGAATGATCCGCATCGACGGTTCGAGCACCGTCTTTCCGATCGCCGAAGCGGTCGCTGAGGAATTTCAGACCGAGCAACGCGGCGCGATTCGCGTGACCGTCGGGCTGTCCGGCACTGGCGGCGGCTTCAAGAAGCTGTGCCGCGGCGACATCGATATTTCCAATGCCTCGCGGCCCATCCTCGCAGAGGAAATGGAGATGTGCCGCAAGGCCGGCGTCACCTTCATCGAGTTGCCCGTGGCGTTCGACGCCATCACCGTCGTCGTCAATCCCGAGCAATACCTGGGTCAAGTCGCTCACCATCGCCGACCTGAAAAAAATGTGGGAGCCGGGCGCGCAAGGCCAGGTCACGCGTTGGAATCAGGTGCGTCCGGAGTGGCCCGACGCGCCGCTGATGTTGTTCGGGCCCGGCGCGGATTCCGGCACGTTCGATTACTTCACCGAAGCCGTGACCGGCAAGGCGAAAGCCAGCCGCGGCGATTTCACGGCCAGCGAAGATGACAACGTGCTGGTGCAAGGCGTGGAGCACAACAAGAACGCGCTCGGTTACTTCGGCTTCGCCTACTACATCTCACACAAGGATCGGATGCGCGCGGTGCCGATCGAGCAAGCAGACGGCGCGCAGGTGCTGCCGAGCATGGCGGCAGTGACGGACGGCACGTATCAGCCGCTATCCCGCCCGCTGTTCATCTACGTCAGCGACAAGGCGGCGCAGCGCGAGGAAGTGCGCAAGCTGATCGAGTTCTATCTCACCGAAGGGCCGGAGCTTGCGGCGCAGGTTGGATTCGTGCCGCTGCCGGAACAGGCCGCGCAGCTGGCGCTCCAGCATTTCACGACCGGCCGAATGGGCACGGTGTTCGGTGGCGTGCCCGAAGTCGGCGTCACGATCGAGGAATTGCTGAAGCGCGAGGCGAAGTTGTAGAGAGCGGCCTCCAGCTATTTCTTCTTCTCATCCTCACGCGCGCCGGCAAGGATGCCGGGCAGCGCGTAGTTGCCTTCGTGGCAGGCGTATTCGTAGATCGGTTCGTTGGTGGCGTAGAACGGATACTCGCCGTCCACGGTTGCGTGAACGTATCGGGATCGTCGACGGTGAACGCGTAGTTGATCTTGTCCGGCGTCGACGCGAGTGAAGCGCTCGGTGACCTTGCAGTTCGGGCGTGCGAAGCCGCGGAACGATCTGCTGCTGCCGGTGAAGTTGGTGGTCTCGACGACCAGCGTGTCGCCCTCCCAGTGGCCGATGGAATCGCCCATCCACTTGCGAATGTTGTCGGGCGCGATGCTTGCCGCCGAGGCGGATGATGCGCGCGTCGTGCACCATCTCGACCTGGATCATCACCGTGTCCTTGGTCTGCACGATCTGATAGTGATTGTTGTACAGCACCGGCAGCATCGGCGGCCCGGAGCTGGAGCCGAAGGCGAGCAGGCAGCGTTCGGCGAGCGGGCGCGCTTCGGGGCCATCGAAGTTGGTGCGCATCATCATGAAGCGCTCGGTCAGCTGTTTCTGCCGCTCTGGCAGCACCGGCACGCGACCATTCTTCGGCTCGACGATGAGCGAGCTGCGCCGCTCGCCGTTCACTTCGACCACCGACTGGCCGCGATCGAGCCAGAACATGTTGTAGCCGCAATCCGCGCCGGTGAAGCCCAGGCCGCAGCTGTGCGGCAGGTCCTGAGTTTTCACTTTCGGATCGGTGGGGGCGTCCGACTCTTCGTTGAACTGCTGATTCTGCGCTTCGATGGTCTTGGCTTCGGCGTCGCTGATCACCAGCCGCTCGCCGAATTCCTTGGGACGTTCGAGCGGCGTGATGGTCGCGTTGGTCCACATGCCTTGCAGGTCCGGATCGCCATTGGCCATGCGCGGTGGCTGCCATTTCGCCGGCGCGTCCGCGGACCAGCAAGGCGTCGCGGCCAATAGCAACAAGGAAACAATCCCTATGCCGGCGTCGCTGATGCGCCGCCCGTTGCGTTCGCTCATGGCTCCCCCGTATCCACCTATGGCGGGCCCGTCGTTCCATCGATCGTCTGTCGATGCGTGGCCGACAGGAATGCCGATAACATAGAGCTTCGCTGCGAGCTCCGCAAACGCGTCGATACTTTCGGCCCATCATTTCCCGCAGCAGCGCATGCTACAGTCTGCATAGCAGACTGGCCTGATAACAACGAAGCGAAGGAATCCGCCATGCCCGATACACAACCGAACGACCTTTCTGCCGCCGACGAGCAACGCGCCACGTTCAATGAAGTTTTGTGGCGTGAACTGCAGGCGCTGCGGCCGGAGTACTGCGCGACGCGCCAGTTCCAACCGGCGAAATTCGATACGCAGCAGCCCGACGCCGCCGGCACCGATCCGCAATTCCAGGACAACCTGCGCGAGCTGTATCAAATGATCGGCACGCTCGACGCCGATGCCGACAGCAGCAAGGCACAACCGCCGCTGTCCGCGCTGTGTCTATCCGGCGGCGGTATTCGCAGCGCCACCTTCAATCTCGGCGTGCTGCAGGCACTCGCCAAGAACAAGATGCTCGGCGACTTCGATTATTTATCCAGCGTTTCTGGCGGCGGTTACATCGCGAGCTGGCTGCAAGCCTGGATTCACCGGCAGCAGCAGGACGAAGGCACGTCGCGCCAGGTATTCGAGCAATTGGGTGGGCGCAGCGATAAGCCGGTCGATCCGCTCGCGCCGGAACCGCGCCCTGTCGATCACCTGCGCGAGTTCAGTAATTATCTCACGCCGAAGCTCGGTCTGTTCTCGGGCGACACCTGGACCGCCGCCGCCATCATCCTGCGCAATCTGTTGTTGAACTGGCTGGTGATCCTGCCGCTGCTCGCGGCACTGGTGGTGATCCCGCAAGGCTTGTATCTGGTCGTGCAGACCACCGTCAGCCCGGACCTCGGCCGCAAGCTGCTGTACATCTCGCTCATCGCCGAGCTGCTGGCGAGTTTTTCCGTCTACTACCACCGACGCTTCGTTCGCGATCCCGCCACTTCATCGTCCCGTTACGCGCTGCTGTGCGTGTTTCCGGTGTTGGCCGCGGCTGGCTTGCTCTCGTTCGCTGGGTTGGGTTACGCGAATGGCTCGGCGATCGTGCTGGACTCGCCGATCTTGTCCGAAGCGAATCGTCCGCTGCTGATGTTCTCGGCACTGTGGTGCGTGATCGTGCCGATGCTGGGTTGGCTCGTGGTGGAAATCATCTATCGGCTGCGTCATGACATCGCGCCGGAATCCCGGCACACCTCGCAATTCGAGTTCGGCGCTTTGCTGATTTCCGGCCTGGTGGTGGCGTATCTGTTCGCCCTCGTCGTGCGTGGCCTGCTGCTACCGTTCCACAGTCATCCCGGTCTGTATGTGATGCTGGCGCTGCCGGTGCTGCTCGGTTTGTATCTGCTCGCGCGAACGTTATTCGTCGGGCTCGCCAGTTTGAGCGAGACGTTCCTGACTGGCGCGAGCCCCGCGTTGGTGAATGACGGCGATCGCGAATGGTGGGCGCGCTTGTCGGGCTGGATCCTCGCCGTGGCCATCGGTTGGATTGCGATCACCGGCCTGTGTCTGTTCGGTCAATATCTGCTCGACGAAATCACCGATGCCGCCAAGCCGCTGGTTGCCGCCGCCGGCGGTATTTCTGGAATCGCTGCAGCCCTGCTCGGCAGCCGCGACAGAACCACGCCGTCAGAGACGGACAAGCCTTCGATCATGCAACGCGTCGGCTTGGCGTTGGCTGCGCCGATCTTCGTGGTGTGCGTGGGCATCGTGATTTCATGGGCCACGTCGACGCTCGGCGGCTGGATCATCACCAACGGCAGCCCCGGCGCCGAAAGTATCTTCATGAATCCCATGGACCGCCAGGTCGGACTGCGGCACGCCGACTTCGAGTGGTTCTGGGCCTTGCCGGCACTGTTCCTGCTCGCTGCGTTGTTGATGGGACTGATCGTCAACGTCAACCGCTTCTCGCTGCACGGCTTGTATCGAAATCGCCTGGTGCGCGCGTATCTCGGTGCTTCGCACGTCAAACGTAAGCCGGATCCATTCACGGGCTTCGACGCGTCCGACAACGTACGCATGCACAAGCTGCGGCCGGCCGGCGGCGCGCAGCGCTTGCTGCCGTTGATCAATGTGACGTTGAACCTGCTGCGCAATGGCAAGCTGGCCTGGCAGGAGCGCAAGGCCGAGTCATTCTCGATCACGCCGTATTTCTGCGGCAACTTTCATGAGGGCTATCGCGCGTCGGCGATTTACGGCGGGCAAGGCGGCATCTCGCTCGGCACCGCCGTGACGATTTCCGGCGCGGCCGCGAATCCGCACATGGGCTATTGCTCATCGCCGGCACTGGCGTTCGTGATGTCATTGTTCAACGTCCGCCTGGGGGCGTGGCTGGGCAACACCAACGCACAAGGCGACGACGCCTATCACTTGCCAGGCCCGCGGCAGGCGTTGTCGCCGATGCTCGGCGAACTGTTCGGCTTCACGACGCCGGACTTCAAGTACGTGAACCTGTCCGACGGCGGCCACTTCGACAATCTCGGGCTGTACGAAGTCGTCCTGCGCCGCTGCCGCTACATTTTCGTCAGCGACGCCGGCTGCGATCCCGACAGCAAGCTCGGGCGACCTCGGCAATGCCATTCGCAAGATTCGCATCGACTTCGGCGTGCCCATCCGCTTCGAGAAGGAAATCGAGATCTATCCCAACGGCAACGCCAAAGTCGGGCTGTACTGCGCCACCGCCCGCATCGACTACGACGCGGTCGACAAGGGCACGCCGCCGGGCCGGCTGCTCTACATCAAGCCCACTTCTGCGTGGACGAGGCGAGCATCCTGTTCCCTATGACGTGTACAGTTACGCCAAGACGGTGGATTCGTTCCCGCATGAATCGACGGCCGACCAGTGGTTCAGCGAGTCGCAGTTCGAAAGCTATCGCGCGCTGGGCTTTCATGCGCTGGAGCAGATTCTCCGCGGCACGCCGCCGCAGGACTTCGCGGACTTTTTTGCTCGGGCGTCGTCGTACATGAATCCGGGACGTAAACGTCGCGAATTCAAGCCGCCACGCGAAGCTTCTGCCGCGCCTCGCACCGCGCTCGATGACGAGTGAGCGCCGTGACTCTCACCTCTCCCCGTGGGAGAGGTCGCGCGAAGCGCGGGTGAGGGGACCAGTTCGAACTTAGCAGACCCTCACCCTAGCCCTCTCCCGCAAGCGGGAGAGGGGACCGAAACTTTACTTGGCTGGGAGCTGCAGGCTTGTCGTTATCGAATGTGACTGTTTCCGCCGCGACGAATGCGGTACGCGTGCGAACCATCACTGCCGGCGTCGAACTGTCGCCGGCCATTGAACTGGATCGAGTTGAAGCTGCGCTCGCCTTCCTGGCGCGAGCCAGGCGCGCCTACCAAGAGGCGGGCTACGAAGTTCAAACGGTGCGCGTTGCGATCAATCCCGTCATCGCTGCGCTCGATTCGGCTGCGCGCGACCGAGTGCTGGATAAGTTGCAGCAGCTCGACAAACTCGTTCCCACCCAGGGAGGGATGTTTAGCATCGGCCCGATCCTGACCGCGAACCGCAGCGATGACAGCCTGGTCGCGTGGTCGCGGGAGCTGGTGAAGACCACGCGATCGATCAACTTCTCGACCGTGATCGCCTCGCCGGAGGGCGGCGTGCAATCACATGCGGCCGCAACGACAGCAAAGATCATGGTCGAGCTGTCACGCGCCTTACCGGACGGCCTCGCGAATTTCCGCTTCGCCGCCGCTGCGAATATTCCGGCAGGCACGCCGTTCTTTCCCGTCGCGTGGCATCAGGGCGTCGAATCGTTCGCTGTCGGCGTGGAGTCTGCATCGGTCGTCGAACGCGCCTTCGCCTCATTGAGCAGGAGCGCCGACGCGACGGACGCGCTGCGCGGCACGCTCAATGACGTGTTGGGGCCAGTGGAAAAACTTGCGATGGAACTTGCACGGCAGACGGGTCGGCAATACCTCGGCATCGACACTTCGCCCGCACCCGCGAAAGATCGCAGCATTGCCGCCGCCATCGAAGCGCTCACGCACGCACCGTTCGGCAGCGCCGGCACGCTGGAAGTTTGTTCGATGATCACGGCCGCGCTGAAATCCGTGTCGGTACGCACGTGCGGCTATTCCGGCCTCATGCTGCCGGTGCTCGAAGATCCGCTGCTCGCGCAGAGAGCCGGCGAGAAACGCTACAGCATCCGCGATTTGTTGCTCTATTCCAGCGTTTGCGGCACGGGCCTGGATGTCGTGCCGATCGCCGGCGACACGCCCGCCGAACCTATTGCCGGCCTGTTGCGCGACGTGGCATCGCTCGCCTCCCGCCTGCGCAAACCTCTTTCCGCAAGACTATTCCTGGTGCCCGGCAAGAAGGCCGGCGAGCTCGCGCGCTTCACCGATCCGCTGCTGACGGATTCGGTGGTCATGAAACTCGACTGAGCTCTCAGGCCAGCGCGAACAAGGCTTCAAGAGGGGCTCAAATCCCGTCACGCTGAATAGCTGAATGCCGCGCGCGGAGCTTGGAAATCCGCGCCGCGACCCGTAACGCCAAGATGAATACCACCAGCACGGCGAACGGAATGTAGGCGGGAATGATTGCCGCGCGAGACAAATAGTTGCTGGCGAAGACCAGCCACAGATAGTACGAACCAGTGGTGTGCAGAATGGACCAGGCTCGCGGGCTGACCTGCCGCGCGGTGCTATCGAACGACGTCAGCGTCATCAAGGCGATGAACAGATAGGCGAGCGCGCCGACCATCCAGGTGGCGGGGCTGGCCGTGGCCGCGAGGTCGCCCGGCGCGATGCGTCCGAGTGCGAGTAGCGCGAATAAATAAAAGGTCTGCGCGACAGCGAAAGCGACGCCCAGATACCGCCGGTTACGCTGCTGCCAGCCAGTCCATGGATTCGGCCAGAAGCGCCAGGCGGCGGCGGCCGTGAACGCCAACGCAAACAACGCAAACGAACTGCGCGCCGTCAGCCGGATGATGCCGCGGATGGCGTCGGCCGGCTCCGGGGCGGCCATCGCCTCCATCGTCACTCCGAGAATCAGCGCGATCGTGACCGCGCCGACGATGGACCAGCCTTCCCAGGCCGCCGTGGACTTATTGCCCATATTCCTTCCGCGACCCGTATCCGTTCGGCTTGGCCGTGTTTGCGGTGAAGCATCATACGCGTCTGCCGCCGCTCTCGCCGGTGAACGCATGCAATTGGCCGACCGGCCATGGCAACGACTCACCCGCGTGCCTACAGTTTCGCCCTCGCCCTGCGTGCGAGCGGAGGATGGATGGGAGCTGCACTGAAACGATGCTGGCTGTTGCCGCTCGCTTACATAATCGCCGTGGTTCCGGTCGCGAACGCCATCGCCGCTTCGCCGGCGGATGGCGACACCGTGGAAGCGGTCTGGAAGGCGCAGCAGGTGAACTTCGAGTACCGCGGCTACAGCACGATCTATTCCTGCCAAAGTCTCGAAGACAAGTTGCAAGTGATTTTGCGCAGCGTCGGCGCCCGTGAAGACCTGCAGCTGCGCAGCTATGCCTGCAACGAGGAAATCGGCGTCGCTCGCTTTCAGGTGTCGCTGCAATCTCCGGTGGTCGCTTCCGAAGCAAACATTCGCGAGATCACGACACACGATGCGAAGGACGAGCTGGTAGCGCGCGTTAACGGCGAAAAGCTCGCGACGCCCGAGGACTTGCCACGCTTCACCGCCGTGTGGAAGACCGTTTCCTTCGCTCGCGACCGAGACATGCGTCTGGAGCGCGGCGACTGCGAACTGGTAAAGCAGTTGCGGCGGGAAATACTGCCACGCCTGTCGGTGCAAGTCGTGAAAGACAACGTCCGCTGTTCATCGAGCCTGGGCAACGCTGGCCCGCCAAGGCTGATCGTGTCCGCGCTGGTGCCCGCCGAACAGCCTTAATCTTCGATCATCTCGCGGATGCGCATCGCGAGCGCTTCCAGCGCGAACGGCTTGGAAATCATTTCCATGCCGGGCGCCAGCAAGCCATGCCCCACGGCGGCGTTGTGCGCATAGCCCGTCATGAATAACACCTTCAAACCAGGCCGCTGCGCGCAGGCAGCGTCAGCCAGTTGGCGACCATTGAACCCCGGCAACCCGACATCCGTGATCAGCAAGTCGATGCGCACGCCCGACTGAATGATGGCGAGGCCGCTTGGACCATCGACAGCCTGCAAGCGATCGATAGCCCAGCTCGGTCAGCAGGTCGACGACCAGGTCGCGCACCACCTGTTCATCTTCGACCACCAGCACCACTTCCGCGCGCACAGCCGGCAATAGCACCGACGGTTCGGATGCGGGTTCATGCGAACTCTCACCCTCGCCGTGAAAGCGCGGCAGGTACAACTTGACGACCGTCCCGTGCCCGACCTCCGACTGGATACGCACATAGCCGCCCGACTGGCGCGTGAAGCCATAGATCATCGACAGGCCCAGGCCCGTGCCCTGGCCGATGGGCTTGGTCGTGAAGAACGGATCGAAGGCGCGACTGACGATTTCCGGCGTCATGCCGACGCCGGTATCGGAAACGCAGATCGCGATGTAGTGACCGGGCTCCACGTCGCGGACAGTCGCCTCATGCTCATCTTCCAGATGCGCGTTCGATGTCTCGATGGTCAGCTTGCCGCCTTCGGTCATCGCGTCGCGTGCGTTGATCGCAAGATTCAGCAGTGCGTTCTCGAGCTGGTTCTGGTCACAACGCGTCAACCACAGGTGCTCGTGAGTGACGATCTCGAGCTCGATGGCTTCGCCCACCGTCCGGCGCAGCAGCTCTTCCATGCCGGTGATCAGGCGATTGGCGTTCACCGGCCGCGGATCGAGCGCCTGCCGTCGCGAGAATGCCAGCAGTCGATGAGTGAGCGCAGCGGCGCGCTTCGCCGCCGCCATCGCGGGCGAGACGTATGTGTTCACATCGAACTGCTGACCGCGCGTTATCTTCCGCTGCATCATGTCCAGCGAGCCGATGATGCCGGTGAGCAGATTGTTGAAATCGTGCGCGATGCCGCCGGTGAGTTGCCCGACCGCTTCCATTTTCTGCGCCTGGCGCAATGACTCCTCGGCCTCGGACAAGCGCTGCTGGTCGCGCACGCGCTCGGTCACATCCTGCGCATACTGGAATGCGCCGATGAGATTGCCCTCGCGATCGCGCAGCGAGGTATAGGTGATTTCGTAGTGGCGCACGTCGTCGGTGACGCTCGGCGCGGTAGGCTCGATGAGCGTGAATTCCTCGCCTGCCAGCGCTCGACTCCAGCGGCTTCCGGACAGAGCGAGCTGCTCGCGTTGCACCTTCAGCAGCTCCAGCAGACTTTGCCCCACCTGCGGTCGCACGCCGGTGCGCAGCTCCATCTGATCGACATAAGCCTTGTTCATTGCCATCAGGCGATAGTTGGTATCGACAGCGGCGGCCAGCGATGTCACGGAGTCCAGCAGCGTGCCCCACAATTCACGCTGCGCGACCGCGTCCACGACGCGTTGCTCGAGCGTTGCGTTGATCTCGCGCAAAGCCCCTTCGGCCCTCGCTCTCTCGACCGCTTCCCAGGTGCGTTCCGCGGTCTCGCGCGCCAGCACCACTTCATCATCGGTCCAGCGTCGCGACTCCGCCTGATGCACATAGAAGCCGGCCACCATGCGTCCGTCTTTGATCAACGGCACGATGATTCCGGACCGGATGCCGATGCCTTCGATATCTTTCCGCGTCGCTGGCGCCCTCGGCCTGCATCGTCCGCATAAGCATCTTCCAGGCGCACTACCTTGCCGGTCTTCAACTCGCGCATCATGGCGACGCCGAAATCATGCAATTGATGCCGTCCCTTTAGAGTAGGCATGCTCGGCGCGGTCCAGTCGCAAACGACGACCGCGGTATCGCCGGACTCTTCCAGTTCGGCGTAGCCGACGCGGCCCGCGGCCAATTGCACGCCGACCATTTCGGCGGCGGTGTACATGATCTGCGAGGTATCGGTGAGGCTGCGCAGCCTGTCGCTGAGCGCCAGCTGAAAGGCGAGCTGACGTTCCGCGCGCACTTTCTTGGTCGTCTCCATGCACAACACCAGCACGCCGCCGACATTGTTCGCGGCGCCGGCGTCGTCGATGGGGCTGAAGCTGTAGGTCCAATATATTTCTTCGCGCTGGCCGAAACGGACCACGCGCACCAGGTGATCTTCCTGCCAGGTCGGTCCCGCACCGGACATCACGCGTTCGATCTGCGGTCCCATGATCGACCACGTTTCCGACCACACGTGCCGGAGCCGCGCGCCCAGCATCGCGGGGTGGCGCTCGGGACCGAGCGAGCCGCCGATAGGCATCGTTGTAAAAGCAGATCAGCTCCGGGCCCCAGAAAATGCAGCACGGATGATGGGTGGTAAGCAGTATCCGCAATGCCGTTCGCATGGATTGCGGCCAACCGATAGCCGGCCCCAGCGGACTACCCGACCACTCGTAATCCGCGGATCAGCTCGCCCATTTCACCGCCGCCGCTCAGGAAATCGGCGGAGCGATCAGGATCGGCGAGGGATGGGAAGCGCGCGCTCACGGGGCAGAGCGTGCCGCCTCTTGCCACGTCGGTCAATGCAGACTGTTTCGCACGCTGGTGCGGTCGCGAATGTTTACCTTGGGGCAGATAAGTTGAAGTTACTCATTGCAAAGCCTGATAGACCAGATTTCGCAACAGCGAACGGTAGTGAGTGCGCAACTGAATGTCCGCGACCTGGAGCATCATCACGGCCACGAGTTCTTCTTTCGGATCGACCCAGAAGTACGGGCCGGTGGCGCCGCCCCAGTAATAGTCGCCGACCGAACCCGGCACCATGCTGCGACCTGCTTCTTCGCGCACGCCCACGCCCAGCCCGTAGCCTTGTCCATACTGCGGCAGTGGCGCAGTCAGGCCTAATTCCAGGGTGAACGCACCGTAAGCCGATGCCGGGCGGCAAATGATTGCTCGTCATCAGCTCGACGCTCTTGCGCGATAACACTCGCACGCCGTCGAGCTCGCCGCCATTCAGCAGCATCTGGCCAAACCGCGCGTAGTCCTCCGCGGTCGACAGCAAACCGCCGCCGCCGGAAAACCACTTCGGCGGCTTCGCCGGGTTGTAGCCGATCACCACGGGAGGTGCGCCGGGAATGGGCTGTGGTTGCGCGAGTTTGGTTGTTTGCGCTGGTTCGAGCAGGAACGCGGTGTTGTTCATGCCCAGCGGACGCGCAATGCGTTCGACTATATATTTGTTCAAATCGACGCCGCCCTGCACTTCGACGATGCGACCGATCACGTCGTTCGACATTCCATACTCGAACGCCGTGCCGGGCTGAAATGCCAACGGCAACTTGGCGAGCTTGTCGATCAAGTCGGCATTCGTTTGTTGGTCGTCCATCGTGCCGGCGGCACGGTAGGCGCGTTGCACCAGGGAGTCGCCGAAGATTCCGTAAGTCATGCCCGAGGTGTGACGCATCAGATCCTGCACGGTGACCTCGCGGCGCGCCGGTTCGAGCGTGAGATGCCGCTCGCCGCTGCCTTCCTTCACCTCCACGCCGACCTGCAATTGTTTGAGCTGCGGCAGATACACCGAAACCGGATCCATCAATTGCAGCTTGCCTTCCTCCGCCAGCATCAAGGCCGCCACCGCGGTGACAGGCTTGGTCAGCGACGCGAGACGAAAGATCGAATCCGACTGCATCGTCGTCTGCGCGGCGCGGTCCTGAAAACCGAATGTTTGGAAGTACGCGACCTTGCCCTGGCGCACGATCAGCACCACCGCGCCGGGAATCTTGCCGGCGTTGACGTCCGCGTTGAACGCATCCGTCAGTCGTTGCAGACGCTGGGATGAGAAGCCTACTGCTTCAGGTTTGGCGGCCTTCGGTAATCCGGCCGCGGCCGCGCGAATTCACCGCGACCATCGTCAGCACTGCCGCGACTACGCCGGAGATCAATTTCATGGCTCGATCACTCTTCGCTCAAACGATACCGGTCACGTAATACAGGCCGATCACGACGAACACCGCCAGCGTCTTGATGCACGTGATGGCGAAGATGTCCTTGTAGGACTGGCGATGCGTCAGGCCGGTGACCGCGAGCAGCGTGATCACGGCGCCGTTGTGCGGCAGGGTGTCCATGCCGCCGCTGGCCATCGCGGCGACGCGATGCAGCACGTCCATCGGGATGCCGGCGGCCTGCGCCGCGGCGATGAAGTGTTCGGCCATCGCGGCCAGCGCGATGCTCAGGCCGCCCGAGGCCGAGCCGGTGATGCCGGCGAGCGTCGGTCACCGTCACCGCCTCGTTGACCAGCGGATCGGGAATCGCCTTCAGCGCATTGCGAAGACCAGGAAGCCCGGCAGCGCGGCGATCACCGCGCCGAAGCCGTACTCGGAGGCGGTGTTCATCGAAGCCAGCAGCGCGCCGCCGATCGCCGTCTTGCGTGCCTTCGGCGAAATTCGTCGCGACCGGGCGCCAGGCGAACACGAGCACCGTGAGGATGCCGACCAGCAACGCGCCCTCACCGCCCAGATCGCGGCGACGTCCGACACTGCGTGCACCACCGGCTGGGCGAGCCCTGCCAACTGCGTCTCGACGGTCGGCGCGTAGAAGCGCGGGATCAGCCGCGTGAACAGCTAGATTGGTCACGCCCACGACCAGCAGCGGCAGGATGGCGAGCAGCGGATGTGCGAGCTCGCGCGTCGCGAACCTGCTCCGGCTCGTTGCGTGGCCGGCGCCGTAGCCCTCGCCCGCGCGCACGGCAGCCGGCGCCGCCACTCCAGATAGCGCGAGCCACAGGTGAGGATGAACACGCCGCCGATCATGCCCAGCCACGGCGCGGCCCAGGTGTTGGTGCCGAAGAACGTGGTCGGGATGATGTTCTGGATCTGCGGCGTGCCGGGCAGCGCATCCATCGTGAAGGTGAACGCGCCGAGCGCGATGGTGCCGGGGATCAGCCGCTTGGGGATGTCGCTCTGGCGGAACAGCTCGGCCGCGAACGGATAGACCGCGAACACCACCACGAACAGCGACACGCCGCCGTAGGTCAGCAGCGCGCAGACCAGCACGATCGACAGCATCGCGCGCTGCGCGCCGACCAGCTGGATCACCGCCGCGACGATCGACTTGCGAGAAGCCGGACAGCTCGATCAGCTTGCCGAACACCGCGCCGAGCAGGAACACCGGGAAGTACAGCTTCAGGAAGCCGACCATCTTGTCCATGAACAGGCCGGTGAACATCGGCGCGACCAGCGGCCGGATCGGTCAGCAGCACCGCGCCGCAGCGCGGCGACCGGCGCGAACAGGATCACGCTGTAGCCGCGATAGGCGACCAGCATCAGGAACGCCAGCGCAAGCAGGACGATGGCGAAACTCATTGCGCCTGTCACGGCGCAAACGCAAGCAAAGCGTGCCGCCGCCCCCTAAAAAAGTAACCCGTCAATTAATTCATCAGGTGATGATTTTCGCGGCAGCTTGCCTTGGTCGGGCGGGTCGTGTCAACCGAACCGGTCAACTCCCCTGCTCCGTGCGGATGTATCCAGCCGCGGGTGCGACGAAGTGCGTGCCGACGACGAGGACCGGCTCATCGGCCCACTCGGCGAGCAATCTGCGGCGCGTGGCGAGCGCTGCGTCGTGATCCGAATCGAACCGCGCCAGCAACTCGGGCCGCGCGATCTGACAGGGGTGATGCATCATGTCGCCGGTGATCACCGCCTTCTGGCCTTGCGACTCGATCGCGACACAGACATGGCCGGGCGTGTGTCCGGGGCTCGGCAGCAATTTCACTTCCGCCGAGAGCGCATGATCGGGCTCGACCAGTTGCACCAGTCCGGCGTCGAACAACGGCTGCACTGAATCGCCCATGGCGACGACCTGCTCGTCGTCTTCCTTGTCCTGCGACCAGAACTCATATTCCTGCCGCGCCATCAAATAGCGGGCGCGCGGAAACGTCGGCACCCAGCGATCGTTTTCGAGCATGGTGTTCCAGCCGATGTGATCGATATGCAGATGAGTGCAGACCACGGCCGTGACGTCATCGCGGCTCCAGCCCGCGCTCGCCAGTCGCTGCAAAAAGCCGGTTTTCAGGCCGATGTTGCGAGTCATGCGTCGCGGCTTGTCATTGCCGACGCAAGTGTCGACGACCAGCTTCAGGCCCCGGCGCTTCCACCAGCACGGCCTGCACCGCCATCAACAAGTGACCTTCGGGAGAAACGTAGTTCGGCTTCAGCCAGGGAATCTTCGCGACTGCCTCGGGAGTTGCGCCGATGATCATGCCGCGGTCGGGGTCATAGACCGCGGCCGACTTGAATTCGACGACGCAGGAGATTTTGACGTCGCCCACCTGCCAACTGTTCATGCGAGTTCCTGGTGCCGAGTCCGGCAGCTGCGAGGCGGCATACGGTACAGCTACACTGGCCGGATGGACAACATCACTCACACGTTGATCGGCACGTTGGTGGGCGAAGTCGCGGCCCGTGTCGCGCCTAGCACATCGAAGCAACTTGCCGGCCCCGCTCCGTCGCAACCTGTGCGTGACGCTGGCCGCGATCGGCAGCAACCTGCCCGACTCCGACCTGTTGTATTCGTTCTTCGGCGGCAAGGTGAACTACCTGCTGCATCATCGCGGTCACACCCACACGATCGTGATCGCATTGCTGCTCGGGCGTCGCCGTCATCGGCATCACGCGATGGTGGTTGCGACGACGCGGACTGCAGCCCTCGTCGCCAGGACCAGTTGTTGTTGACGGGAATACTGCTGTTCACGCCGTTACTGCACATCGCATGGATTTCACCAACAACTACGGCGTGCATCCGCTCTGGCCGCTGAACAATCACTGGTTCTACGGCGATTCGGTGTTCATCATCGAGCCCCTGTTCTGGGCGGCCTGCGCGCCGCTGGCGGTGATTTTCAGAACGCGCGCGGCGCAGCTTCACATGCTTTTTGTTCTGGCCGCGGCAATCGGTCTGTGCTTGTTCACGGCTTGGTGCCGCACGCGCTCGCGGCCGCCTATTCGATATTGGTGGTGGCAATGTTACTTCTTGGCCGCAACGCGCGCCCGCCAAGGTTGCGCTCGCAGCCGGCGTCGCTTTGTGGCTGGGCGCCACGCTGATGTTCGTGCTCAGCGCGCAGGCTGCGCGGTCGCGTGTCGATGCCGCGGTCGCTCAACAATTTCCCAGCAGCGAATTGCTCGATCGCATCGTGACACCGATGCCCACGAATCCGCTGTGCTGGGAAGTCGTGACGGTGGAACGAGACGGTGGCAATGCAATCGTGCGACGAGCGATGCTCGCGCTGTCGCCATCGCTATCTGCCTGTGGATCACTGCCGGAGTCGCAGTCACGATCTCAAGATCTCTGCACCGATGGTGCCGGTGGCGGCGAGCGCGAGCAACGAACAGTTGCAGTGGCACGGCCAGGTCAGCACGCCCATCGATCAGCTGCGGTCTGTTGCGAAAACCAATTGCGAAGCAGCCGCTGCGCTGCGTTTCATTCGAGTGCCGTGGTTAGCAATGGTCGAAGGTGAGCTGGTGCTCGGCGATTTGCGATACGACCTCGAACCGGAGCTGGGCTTCGCGGAGATCGTGGTCAACGACGACGCCCGAACTGCCCGCCGTTTCGTGCCGGACTGGCGAGAGCCTCGGCATAGATCCCTGAACTGCCCGGCCTCTCCCACCTCTCAGACAGGGAGGGTCACTTGCGCTTGGCGATGAACGTGCCTTCGCCGAACTGGCCGAACACGGCTTTGCCCTTCATCGTGTCGCCTTCCACCGTGCCGGTGTAGTCGAGCTTCAGGTCGGTGCCCTGCACGTTGATGGTGAAGTCGAACGCCACGGCCGCACCGTTCAACGCGCCGGTGTAGTCGACACGTGCCCGCCTGGCCGGTGATGAGTGCCCGCCAAGGCGGTGCCGGTCTGGCGCACCGTCATCTCCGCGTCCTGCGCGCCCATCTGGCTCTCGGTGGTCAGCACCCACTTGCCGAAGATCCTGGCCTCCGGACCTTTCGCGTCTTTCGATGTCCGCGTCGGAGTGCCTGCGCACGCAGCGACCAACAGCATGACGGCAGCCACGAAACCAACCCGTAACATCCCAGTTAATTTGTTCATTCGATCCCCATGAGCACGAGCCGTTAGAGAACTAGCTTAGCCGATAGCCGGCAAACTGGCTGTCGTGACCGTGTAAACAACCGCGTCAAGATTCGTGGACGCGATCCGACAGGCGGAAAAGTCAGCGTGCTGTCAGCCAATGGCGGCTAAGCTTTGGCGTCATTTCCCAGCCATCGCCAGGTGAACCGATGTCCATGAATCGCTTGCTCTGTTCCGCCGTCGTCGCAGCGTTGCTTGCGCCCGCGGTGTTCCTCGTGGACGCGGACGCGTCCGAACCCAGCGCCAAGGAACTGATGCACGCCCGGCACGAACACTACGAAGAGCTCGGCGATGCGTTCAAGGTGGTTCGCGACCAGTCCAAGGCCAGCAAGCCGGACATGGCCGCGATCAAGACCGCGGCAAAATTCGTCGGCGAGGCGGCGGCCGAGCAGGCCGAAGTGGTTCCCGGCCGGCACCGGCCCGGAAGCCGGCAAGACGCAGGCGCTCGCTGCAATCTGGGCCAAGCCCGAGGAATTCAAAGCCGCGATGAAAAAATTCAGCGACGCGGCGCCGAAGTTGACTCCGCCGCGAACGCCGGCGATGCGGATGCCGTGAAGACAGCCTTCGGTGACGTCGGCAAGGCGTGCAAGGGCTGTCATGAGCAGTTCCGCGAAAAAGAGCAAGACTGACGGCGATCGCGCCCAAACCTCGCTCCTCGGGCACTGTTGACGAAGCGCCGAGGGCGGCGAGTACGCTTCGGCTCCGTTATCAATCAACCCGGAGAGGTCCTTAAAACTATGACTGCGCGAACCGCGATCTCCGCCGGGTTGATGTTGCCAGCTACTTCGGTCAGCACTGCACTGACTTAGGCGTCGCCCGCTCATCCGGGCGCGTCGAAAGGGCCTCGGCCTCTTTCGACCAGGAATCCATTGCGTTCACCCCGGCGCTAGTGCGCCGCTTCCTCGCGGGGAGCGGTCGCTCGTGTCGCGTTCTTCCGGGGTTCACGCATGTCATCGTCCACGTTCTCTCTGGCCCGCCTCGGCTGGCGCCCGTTTCATTCACAGCAGCTCACGTTAGAAGATCTCGAAACCGCTCACCCCGCGCGCGTCAGCAGCGTGCATCGCAGTGGCTTGGTTGTTATTTCCGAGCAGGGAACAGCCACCGTCGCCTCCCGCCCGACTACTCGACTCGCTCGAGCTTCCATCACCGTCGGCGACTGGGTGCTGATCGAAGCACGCCGCACCTCGCGTGCAGCGCGTGATCACGCCCTATTCCGTGATCAAACGTCACGCCGCCGGCACGGATCATCGCGTGCAAACCGATCGCGGCCAACCTGGATACATTGTTCGTGGTCACGTCATGCAATGACGATTTCAATCTGTCGCGGTTGGAGCGTTATCTGGCCGTGGCGTTCGAAGCACAGGTCGAACCGGTGATCGTGATCACCAAGGCCGATCTCTGTGACGACAGCCCCGAGCCCTATCTCGACCAGGCGAACGCTCTGGGCACGAGCGCAACGGTCGTCGCCGTCAATGGAATGAGGTCGCCCAGCGACCTCGACGCTCGCGCCGTGGCTGCAATCCGGACAGACCGTCGCCTTCGTCGGTTCTTCCGGCGTCGGCAAATCCACGTTGGTGAACACGCTGATCGGCGAGTCTCACAGACAACGACCGGCATTCGCGAAGACGACAGCAGAGGCCGCCACACCACCACCTCGAGAGAAATGTTTCCTCTCGACTGCGGCGCGTGGGTCATCGACACGCCGGGCATGCGTGAGTTGAAGATCGGCGCGCTCGACAGCGGCCTGCGGACCGTATTCGACAACATCGAATCGCTCGCAAGCCAATGTCACTTCCGCGACTGTCGTCACGAAGCGGAAGCCGGCTGCGCCGTGCTCGCCGCAATCGAAGCTGGGACGCTCGATCCTCGTCGTCTCGCGAGCTATCGCAAGCTGCAACGAGAGGCCGCCCTGCGCCGAGACGTCATCGCGAGCGCCGCGCACGCGATCGTCACTTCGGCCGCATGACAAGCTCGGCGATGAAAATCAAGGAGAAGAGCAAGCGATGACACGAGCCGGCGCTCACGTCGGGCACTCATACGCGAGCTTGAGTGAGGATTACCGACATGGCGCCGCTCAGGCACCGTAGGAACCCGCCGCTCAGCGGCGGGTTACATACGAGTCCAGGAGCATGAGAGTGAAGCGATATGCTCGATCAACAGCAGGCGCTGGATTTCAAGACCCAGCTGCAGGAACGCGCGGAGCAACTGCGCGATGAAGTCCAACGGACGCGCGCGAAGTCGATCGAAGAGACGCCAAGTGAAATCGCGGATCGTGCCGCGAGACGCGAAGACGACTCATTCGCGACGCTGATCGTCGACACCAACCTGACCGAAATCGAGCGAGACGTGGACGAGTTGCGGATGATCGACTCGGCGCTGCAGCGGATCAGCGCCGGCACCTATGGCAACTTGCGTGGACTGCGGTCGACCCATACCCGTCGCTCGCCTGAAAGCGGAGCCGACCGCTGAGCGTGACGTGCAGTGCCAGGAGCTATATCGAGAAGACGCACGCGTCCGTGCGCACGCCGAGCCTCTAATCTGTTCGAAGCCGACCGCGAGGCGGTCGTAGCGACTGCTACTTCGCCTCGCGATTCGGATACTTCTCCAGCACCGTCGCAACCACCTCGCGCACTTCGTCTTCGTTCAACTCCGCCTTGATGAAGGAGGCATCGAGCGAGCCGCTCCACACCTGCGCGTTCTTCGCGGCATCGACGATGTCGATGGTGAACGTGCCGGCCTGCTCGTTCTTCTTGCCGATCGGCAGGCTGATGCCGATGCCGCCACCGACGCCGCCGGAGCCGCCGCCGGCGCCCACGCCGACGCTCGGTTTGTTCTCGGCTCGCTCATGCACGTCGAGCACATAAGTGATGCGGCAATCGCCCTTCTCGGTCGCTTCGGTGTAGCCCTTCTCTTTGAGCTGCGACATCACTTCGCTTTTCACGCGCTGCTCGGTGAACGACGCCGGTTGCTGCGGCGTCGGCAACCATTCGAATGTCTGGCACTTGGGCAGACCGCTCTCCGCCATATCGACGCGCACCGGCGACGACGTGCGTCGTGGCGCGAACCATGCGAGGCCCCGTTGCGGCATAGGAGCCAGGCCTGAAGATGACAGGACGGTTTTCATAACCAGCCTCACGGATCGTATTCGTAGTGCCAGGGCTCATACGGCGATCTGCAACGGCCCGCGAAAGTTACTGCCGGCCACCGCCGCCTGCAATTTTTTCGTCCAGCCCGGCGCATCCCAATTGCGCTTGACCGTCGCCGTGTCGGTAGGCGCCACGATGGCGCCGTCCTTCATGATCTGAAAATCGATGGCTCGCAACTGGCCATGTCGAGAAATTCCCGGTGCCGCGAGCGCGCCGCCGTCGGCGGGCGCCAACGGTGAGAAATTCCTTGAAGCGCTGCACCGAGTCGGCCTCGCCCGGTGAACCGTACGGGCTTGGCGAGTTCCGCCAACGCCTGCTTGTGCAACGTGTGCGGCCACTTTCGCCACCGACTTGTTGCATTGAAGCGCGTGATCTGCAGCTCCAGGCTGCGCGCCTCGGTGTTGGCGTACAACGTGTAACCTGGATTCTGCGCCTCGAAGCGCTGGCGGATCTGCTCCGTCTGTGCGATCAGCGCCCGATACT
>CAVYGM010000041.1:0-8581 GCA_963768025.1 uncultured Cytophagales bacterium | reverse complement strand
GGAATGTACTGGTGGTGATTCAGCTCAACGGCGGCAACGATGGGCTGAATACCTTCATTCCCTACGAGTCGCCGCAGTACTACGATTTTCGCAAAGCCATCGCCATTCCGAAAGAGCAGGTCCTGAAAGCCGCGGCGGGCGGTATGGGCTGGCATCCGGCCCTGTCGGGCTTTGCGGATATGCAGCAGGCGGGGCATCTGGCCGTGATCCAGAACGTAGGGTACCCCAATCCCAACCGGTCGCATTTTCGGAGTATCGAAATCTGGCAGACGGCCTCCTCCGAAAGCGAGTACCTGAGCACCGGCTGGCTGGGCCGCTACCTGGACGCCACCTGCGAGCCGGGCAATGCGCTGGGTGCCCTGAACCTCGACACGATAGACAATCCGTCGTTGATGGGCCACGACAGCCACGCCCTCACCATGCAGGACCCGCAGCGGTTTGAGCGCCTGCTAAAAGGCATGAACGAAACCAGCGACGATCCCTTTGACGAAAACCCCAACCTGGATTTTGTACGCAAGCTCATGCTGGGGTCATTTGAAGGGTCGGAGCAAATAGCCCAGGCGCTGGGAAAATCTGGTGGCCCGGCATCCGGCGGAGCGGCCCCCACCTACCCCCGCTACAAGCTGGCTCAAAATCTGAACTGGATGGCCCGGATGATCAAAGGCGGGCTACCTACCCCGGTCTATTACACCGGGTTGGGGAGTTTTGACACCCACTCCAATCAACTGGGCAAGCAAAAGGCCTTGCTCACGGAGCTGTCGGCTTCGGTAAAGGCATTCTACGACGACATGCTGGCCGCCAACCTGCTGGACCGGGTCACAATTCTGATATTCAGCGAATTTGGTCGCCGGGTACGCGACAACGGCAGCGGCACCGATCACGGCGCAGCCGCTCCGCTGTTTGTGATTGGCGGTCGTAACTCGGGGAAAATCATTGGCTCCAATCCTGACTTTGATACCCTGGTACAGGGGGATTTGAAACATCAGTACGATTTCCGTTCGGTGTATGCTTCGATCCTGCAACAAAAATTGGGGGTAGATCCCGTGCAGGCAGGGATCCGGCAGGAGATGCTGCGGGGGGTGTTTTGAGGCTTTTATTTTGTAGAAAAAGGTCAGGTGATCACCTCACTCGGCGCGGGTGCAATAGGCTGGACATTCATCGCATCCAGCCGACGCAGCACAAAATCCCGCCCATTCTCGTAGAATATTCGGTCGGCGATTTCCTCAATACTTAACCCCGCGGGTAGGGTAACTTTGACCTGCAGTTTTTATTTCGGCTAAAAATCCCTCAAACTCCCGGATGAACTTCTGCTTCAACGCTCCAATATGCCCCATATCCGGGCAGCAGTCCAGGCCATCAATGAGGCCGTCGAAATCGGAGCCGATGCAGAGGGTGCGGGTGAGCATGGTGCGGGCACGCATCCTCTCCGACCAATAATCCGGGCGACCTGCATGGCGTGAACGATGTGCAGGTAAAAATGCCGGGCGTGGAGGTCAGGCACGTTAAGTCGCCTTTTACGGGCAAATACCCCCCGCTTTCGGATATCAGGCTTTTTGGATACGGCACGGAACTGCGGCTCGGCTTTGAATTCCTCGGGAGAAATGTAATCCGTATCGGTCAGCAGTATGAGTTCCCCATTCAGGCCATCGGCAATGCGGATGACATTGGTTCTTTCGGGACGGGGATCGTTGTCGCCGTTCGGAATGTCCACCACGTCCGAATAGCCCAGTACCCGCTGATCCAGCGAAATGCCGATGAGACCATCTGACTGGAAGATGGCGACGATGTCTTCATTGAAAAGGTTGATGGTACTGACATTGAAGCCAATGCTATTGTCGGTGAGGTAGGGGTTGGCTTTGTTGAGTCGGATGCCGTGGGGGCCTTCGGTATCCGGTGGGGCAATGATGTAATCACTAAACTGCCCGCCGGGATTATCGAACCAGCAGCCCGTAAAACCCGCGTGCGAGCACACCAGAGGGGCGGTGATATTCTCTGCCTCCCGAAACGCATACAATTGCCGACGGGCGATCCAGCCCATGTGCTTGACATCCACCAGAATTTCGCGGGAATGTAGCTCCCGCGATCATCTGCTTTCCGGCTTCGGTCAGCCCGTTGCCCCTGGGCCGCAAATGCTTTTCATTAAAGCCCCCAATCCGGAAGGCATCCACGGCATAGGCCTGATTGGCAAACAGCTCATTGGAATCATCGATGTGGACCGGATTGATGAAAATAATTCGAATCTCCTTCGCCCGTAGCTTGTCCAGATTTGCCAGAATATCAGCCATCACTTTATCCGGATTCTTCTCTTTCAGATCGGAGCGCAGGCAATGCAAGCCTTCCAGCGAAAACACCAGCTGCGGCACATCACCGGGCTGGGGATTGAAGGTACTGTCTTTGAGCAATCCCACCACTTGCCCTTCTGCGTTGGCCGAGTTTCAAAAATTCCAAATCCCGTTCTACCGTTTCGAAAGCATCCGTTGACGTATTGTAAAGCTGTAAAACGTTCCCCCACCAGCAAATCCCCCAACTTTCCTTTATTGATCAGTCTCATGAAAGCCTTGCTCTCGGTAATGAGCTGCATCAATCCTTTATCCGGAAAAAAGAGGGCGGCTATACCCAGCTTGAAACCATTGTCGTTCAACTGACTCAGCGATGATTGGGAAGCAAGCGAGTGCTCGACCAACGGCCTGAGGGCGCATTTTTGCAAATCATTCAGTTTTTTCAAAAAATCAGCCGTAACCGCCGTTTTCCAAGGGTTTGAAAAGGCGTCGGAATCGCTAGCGGCAGCAGGCTTGGCAAACTGCTTTTTGAGCGTTGCATGAAAATGCGCGTCGAAGAAGAAATTGGTCGCCATGGGAAGGTCAGTTTTGGAATCAAAATGTAAGGAAGATTTCGATAGTAAAACCAGCTTGTAAATCAAGATTTTATCCAACGGTACCTCTTTCCTTCCAACCTAAAATAAACTTCTGCGGAGTACCTTGTTTTTCATTTCTCGTCACCCCTATTTTACATTGTTATACTGGCATGGATTTTAACTAATTTTGGTGAAATCAGCCCAATCCCAGCTAGTCGGTACTCCATGAAATCCACCTCAGCCAAACGCCCTATCCACGAATCCCTGCAAGAGTATGGCCGGGGAATCGCCGGAGGACTGTTGTTCAGCTTTCCGCTCCTGTATACGATGGAGGTGTGGTGGAAAGGATTCATCGCCACGCCGCTGCAATTGATTCTTGTCATTCTGTTCACGTTCGTGCTGCTGATGGGCTACAACCGCTTCGCAGGCATGCATCCGGAAGCTAGCTGGAAGGACGTCATGATTGATTCCGTGGAGGAACTGGGCCTGGGATTCCTGCTATCCTTCGGCTTGTTGAGCATGCTGGGACGGATTGAAATCGGCAGCACGTCGCTGGTCGAAAGCATGGGGAAAGTGGTAATAGAGGCCATGGTGGTGTCCATTGGCGTATCCATCGGCACCGCCCAGTTGGGCATGAACGGGGACAGCAATGGCGATACGGATGAGGCCGGATGAGGTGAGCAACGAGCGTCAGTCAGGATTGCGGAGCCTGATTATTCTGGCCCTGTGCGGCAGTATAGTGGTGGGGGGTAATGTGGCCCCTACGGAAGAAATCCTGGTGATCGGGGTAGAGGCGCATCCGGGGCATATCTCTGGCCATGGCCCTTGTTTCGCTGCTTATCTGCGTACTGGTTATCTTTTTTGTGGACTTCGAGGGGTCGGGTAACCGTACTGCTACCAAACCGGAACTATTCACCATTGCGATGGAAACCAGTGTGTGCTACCTAGTGGCCCTTGGGGCATCCGCGCTGATGCTCTGGTTTTTTGGCCGGCTTGACGGCGGTAGTTTTCAGACGGGTTTTGCCCTCTGCATCACCCTCGGCGTACTGTCATCGCTGGGTGCCTCGGCCGGTAGACTTCTTATCAAATAACACTACTTTCATCACTACCCTACCTCACCCTATGGCAAAGAAATCAGCTGCCTACAAAGACAAAAAAAATGGCCTGGAATGGGCGGTATTTGGCCTGGGACTAGGCCTGGTTCTTACCATCCTGGGCTACTTGATCTACCAAACCGTCATCTACACTCCTGGCTCGCCGCATCTGATCATGGAGTATGCCGCTGACCCCGGCCCACAGGAGCCCAACCGCTTTCACGTGGTGATTCGCAACGAGGGCAACGAAACGGCCGAGTCCGTTACCGTGGCCCTAGGGCTTTTTCGGGAGGGGAAAGAGGTGGACAAAGCCGAACTGTCCATTGATTTTTGTCCCAAAGAATCCGAACGCGAAGGCTGGGCGGCTTTTGCAACCCGCGTGGCTACCCACCGATAGCGTGCGTGGATGGGTGGTCAGCTATGAAAAGCCGTAGACATAAAAAAGTACTTCGTCAGAGGCAACCGCCTACCAACTCACTAGCTTGGGGATTTTGGAATAGAGCGTTCTTCGCTCACGGCTCAATTGCAAAGAAGCGCTCACAATCAGCACGGTGTTGAGCAAGTAGAGTACCCCTACCCCCATCATCAGATAGAAGCGGCAGTAAGGGATCCATACCCGTCGGCTGACTAAACATGGACTACCATAGCTGCTACAAAAATGCCGTAACACAAACAGCACCAGAGAGCCTGAAAATTGAGCAGATTTTCGCCCAGTTCCCCGAGGCCTTTTACCTTATTGCGATTCAGTCGCCACAGGATCAGCGGGGCGATCAGATTGCCGAAGGGTACGAACCAGAAGGCCAGCGAGGAGAGGTTGAGGTATTGCAACATTTTCTGGTCTTCTTCCAGAGAAGTAGGTAGCTGAGCCATTCCCAGCAAGTCGTCGGGCGACTGCTGTAAGGCTTCGGCCAGCAGGCGCAGGGTTTGTCCCCTCGGCTCGGTTTTTCCCTGTTCGATGCGTTGCAGGGTACGCAGATTGATCGACGCTGCTTCGGCCAGTTCTTCCTGCGTGAGGCCCTTGGCTTTCCTCAATTGAAGAATTCTTTCGGCTAGTTTTTTATTTCCCATGGTCTTTTTTTAAACAAAGGTAGCGTATCGGACAAGCGAGTCTCACGGTCTACGGGCGGCTTTTCTGCGGCATTTACCCAAACGGGCACCTTCCTTTCATTCAAATGACTGGCAAAACCGCAGCGTGTTGCCATCAGCATCGGTTACGTAGAACTCGCGTCGGCCCCAGGACTGGTCAACCGGCCCCTGATGTACGGGCGAATCCGCTTTGCCGGATGTATCGAGGCCGCGTTGGACGTAGCTTGCGAAGCGCGCATCCAGGTCGTTCACCGACTACATTGAGCACGGTTCCAAACTGGGTACCTGAGTCCCGGCAGGTCAATTGTAGCTGGGCTTCGCCCTGCATCAAATCCACGGCCCAATCGTTGAGCGGTTGGTCAGGGTAGGTCAGTTCGAAATCTAGAATGTGCGTATAGAACCAAACGGCGGCCTGCATGTCGCGGCATTTGAGTATAGGGATCAATTTCATTCGTTGCTGCATGAGTTGTAGCCAGTTTTATTGAAACTCAATGGTACGTCTATCTTCACCTCGCTTCCCTGCGCCAATCCTTAAAGCCTTCGTATGGGTGAAGGCCAGCGAGCGTGTGCTGTAGGGCGGGATTTTCATTCGCTTCGTAAACTCTTCACCGGATTCATCAACGCCGCCTTGATCGCCTGGTAGCTCACGGTTAACAAAGCGATACCCACCGCCAGAAATCCGGCTAAGGCGAATACCCACCATTCTATGTTGACCTTATAGGCAAAGTCATTCAGCCAACGGCTCATCACGTACCAGGCCAGCGGGGTAGCCACTACAATAGCCAGGATCACTACCTTGAGAAAATCTTTGGATAACAGCTGGATGATGCCGCTTACGCTGGCACCCAACACTTTACGAACCCCAATTTCGCGGGTGCGTATCTGAGCTGCGTACGTCGCCAATCCGAACAGGCCCAAGCAGGAAATCAGAATCGCCACCACAGAGAAAAACGTAAACAGCGTACCGGTACGCTGCTCGGATTTATACAGGCTGTCATACGCATCATCCAGAAAAGAATACGTGAAAGGGTAGCCCGGATTATACTGCTTCCAGCGGGTTTCGACAGCGGCAAGGGCGTGGGCTGCCTCGGCACCACTCGTTTTCACATACATGAGTTCGCTGCCGGGCTGGTACTGGAAAACGGCCGGTTCGATGCGTTGCTTAAGGGAGGCAAAATGAAAATCCTTCACCACCCCGATAATGGTGCCTTCGGTATCCCATAAGGTAAAACGTTTCCCGATCGGATTTTGAATGCCCGCTTCCTTCACGGCCGTTTCATTCAGAATGTAATGGGCGGAATCAGAAGCTATGCCCCGAAAGCCCTGCCCGGCCACCAGCCGAAGTTTGAAAACGGACAAGAAATCGGCATCCACCGCCAGGGGGTGGACAAAGAAACGCTGGTCGGGGTCTTTGCCCTGCCAATCGGTTTTGCCGGTCGTAGTACCCAGATTGATGAGCTGGTCATCAGCATAGGTGATGCCCCTGATACCCGGCTGCTTCAAAAGCTCAGCTTTCACCAACGACGCCTGTGGTTGCATGCTGCCCATCTCCACTGAGAAGACGTATTCTTTGTCGTACCCCAGTTCTTTGTCCCGGACGTAGCTGAGTTGCCGGTCGATAATCAAGGTACTGCTGATTAAAGCCACCGACACGACAAACTGGCCCGTTACCAGGATTTTCCGAAATAAAGTGGCACTGATTCCGGCGCCAAGCTTTCCTTTAAGTGCCTTTAGCGGCTCAAATGAGGACAGGAGCAGGGCCGGATAAATGCTCGAGAGGGCCAGCGTGGCGACCAGCGTCAGTCCGATGACCGACCAGAGTTGCGGGTCCGCCAGAGGCAACGTCATGGCCTTATCCGCGATACCATTGAACACGGGCAGCAGGAAGTGGATCAGCACCAGGGCGGCAGCCGCTGAAAACCCGAAAACCAGGGTTGCCTCCAGCATGAACTGGATGAATAGCTGGCCTCTGCCCGCCCCAACCAGCTTGCGTACGCCCACTTCTTTGGCCCGGAGCAGGGAACGGGTCGTCGCCAGGTTGACGTAATTGATGCAGGCCACGGCCAGAATCAGCAGGCCTATAATCAGAAAGATGCGAACCGTCTGGATGAGCCCTTCACTGCCGTCGGTTTTGTAAAGGTGCATATTGGCCAGGGGTTGCAGGCCGTACGGGTCGTCAATACCGATATCCCGGTAGTGAGTGCGGAGCAGCCCGGCCAGTTTACGCCCGACATCGGTGATGGGGGTTCCCGGCCTCAGTTGCAGGTAGGTGTCATAGGTGAAGGTTCCCCAGTCTTCCTCAATGGATTTCCCGCCTTCGGTTTGGGTATGGCGGGTGGCATACTGGCTCATGGGAAAGAGCATATCGTACTGAATGCTCGAATTGCCAGGAAAATCGTCCAGCACGCCCGTCACCACAAATTGCTCGCGGTGATCGGCGACGAGCACTTTGCCAATGGGTTCCTCATCGCCAAAATAACGCGTGGCGGTTGACGCGGTCAACACCACGGATTGGTTGCCCTGGAACGGCATGGTTAGGGCTGCCTTTGTCCAGTTTGAAATCAAAAACGGTAAAAAACGCCGGATCTACGTAAGCCTTCCTGTCGCCTGTGAGTTGTTTATCGCCGTAGGTAAGCAGGGAAACGTCCCGATTTTCCCGGATACGGACGGCATTTCGGACCTCAGGTAGTTCGGCTTTGGCAAAGGTGGCCAGCGGCGCATGGGTATGCGACCAGATCTGCCGGCTTTCGCCCTTTCCCACATGGGTCAAGACCCGGTATATGTTGCCCGTATCCTGGTGAAACCGGTCATAGCCCATTTCGTGTTTCACCCAAAGCAGGATGAGCAGCCCCACGGCCAGCCCACTCGTGAGGCCGACGATATTGATAGCCGAGTAGAGCCGGTTCTTACTCAGATTTCGAAAAGCGATTTTCAAATAGTTACAGATCATGGCTAAATATTGAGTTGAAGATGGGTAGGTTTCCTTCCTTTGGCGCTGGCGCACGAACGGCGGCAGCACGGATAGTACATTCAGCAGGTACCTCAGCGTGGCCTGCGTTTTGCCTGTTTTATGGTACCAGTAGGTGTACAGCTCATCCAAATCACCCTCGACCTCTTCCAGGGTACCTTCGGGATGCAGCCAGGTAAGCAGCCAGCGTGCCCAGCCGGGTGGAGTAGGTACCTTGGGGTTCATATTCCCCCCAGTTTTAGAGCATTGGGGGGTACCAACTGCCATAGCTCCTGCCGGAGCTGCTGTACTTCCCGCAGCGCCCGGCTACCCAGCGCCGTCACCCGGAACATCCGCTTGCGCCGCCCTCCGCGTTCGGCGGTAGCTCCGCCCAGTTGTGAGCTGACGAAACCTTTCTCTTCCAGTCGGATGAGCGTGTTGTGCACCGTACCGAAGGTGACTACCCTACCCGTATGCTCTTCCAGAGCCTGACTGATGGTAACCCCGTATCCTTCCCCGTTCAGGATGGCTACCATGAGTAGTATAATTTCCTCGAATTCGCCCAGATTGGTTCGTAGCATTTGGTTTCTGGCTATTACT
>CAVYGM010000040.1:0-22564 GCA_963768025.1 uncultured Cytophagales bacterium | reverse complement strand
GGAGGATTTGGATAATGGGGATTAAAATGGCCAACAATTGACATTTGTTGCGTAGAGCCTGGTAAATATAGTCCAAACACCCAATGAGGTCATATGGAAGAAAGCCGAGAGAATTGGCCACGACCAAGCGTGATGGCTTAGCGATGGAAATCCAGTACGTTTGCCTCGACCCAACCCAGTTCCATATTCGACGACAAGAGGAAATCAGCCTACTCCATTTCTTAATTTTAAGTCCACGCAAACATGGTATTACAAAATATCAACCTGTAATTAACAATCTAGAATCGCTTCCTGTAAGTTTGCACATATCAGTTAAGGAGAAATATCCCAATAGTATGCGCTACCTATCGTCTGAGCGATAATAACTTAAATAAACCTCCTGTATCACTGAATATCAAACCAATTTTTTATTTTCTCAAAAAATCCTTCCGGCCACAAGCTTGTCAATTATTATGCAGTTGGCCAATAAAAAGTGGTACTATGTTTGTAATCAACCCAGTGGAATAAACCAATATGGTACCTGAGCACTATTGATTTGAAAGACCTTCCCTATTTTAACCTAGATCAAGTTACTGTTCAATGTATATTACATCTATCACAATAAAGGATAAAAGATTTGACCTTGCCGAAGGTGTTGGCTCGGATGCAACCCACACAACGCCGCAATATGCGTATGCTGTTTGCTGTCTGAATACAGATGCTAATGTGACCGGAGTGGGTCTGGCATTTACATTGGGTGCAGGAAATGATCTGGTTTGTAAAGCCATTGAATATCTTTCAGTTGGCCTTGTCGAACGGGAAATTGAGGAGCTCATGTCTGATTTTGGAACCGTCTATCGTGGTATGGTCGATTCGCCTTCGTTCCGGTGGCTTGGTCCGCATAAGGGCGTGGTGCAACTCGCGCTTGCCGCCGTTGTAAATGCGTGTTACGATCTGTGGGCGAAATCCCGTCAGGTACCGCTTTGGAAATTACTTCTGGATCTTACACCTGAACAACTCGTCAACACGCTGGACCTTAGTTATCTGGAAGAAGTGCTTTCCAGGGAACAAGCCATTGCGCTGCTGAAAGACAATCTGTCTTCCCGGAATTTCAGGAAAGATGTATTGATAACGGGATACAAAGGTTACGATACTTCCGTAGGTTGGTTTAATTTTTCTGACGAAAAAATAGTTGAAAATACAAAGAAAGCGATGGATAACGGTTTCACAGCTTTGAAGTTGAAAGTGGGTTCCGATGACCCTTTAAGGGATATCCGCCGGGCTTTACTGATACGGAAAACTGCCGGTGATAATGCCACGATAATGGTTGATGCAAACCAGAAATGGAATGTTCCGCAGGCACTGGATATATGCCAGCGACTGGGTGAAATAAATCCTTTCTGGATTGAAGAACCAACGCATCCGGATGATGTTTTTGGTCATCAAACCATTGCCAGGACCATTGCGCCATTGAAAGTTGCAGCCGGCGAACATATCCCTAATAAGATAATTTTCAAGAACTTTCTTCAGGCAAAAGCAATGGATTTTTGTCAGGTGGATGCCGTAAGGGTAGGAGGGATTTCCGAGTTTCTGACAATTAGTCTACTGTCTAAAAGTATGGGAATTCCGGTTGTTCCGCACGTGGGTGATATGGGGCAGATTCACCAGCATCTGGTACTTTTCAATCATATTGGGATGAATCATGAGCATTTATTTTTAGAGCATATTCCTCATTTGAAACAGTATTTTGTCAATCCGGCAGAAATCGTTGAAGCCTATTATCAGGTGCCGCAAACACCGGGAAGCAGCAGCGATCTGAAAGATTAAAGTAATCAAAAACCAGCGAATTAAATTTAAAATGAGTGTACTAGCTGATAAGGTGATTTTTCTTAACAGGAGGTGCTGCCGGAATCGGACGGGAATGCGTGAAAGCATATCTCAAAGCCGGTGCAAAAGTGGCTGTGATGGATTCTGACCAACTGGGTTAAATGACCTTGCAACAGAATTTGAAGGTTCGGATTTGCTTGTCTGCTTTGGGTGATGTACGGTTGGGGAAAGATGTTCAGATTTCCATTGAAAAAACGATTGAAACCTTTGGCGATATAAATGCGATCCATAACAATGCAGGAATAGCAAGTCCATCCAAACCCATTGATGAAACTTCTGAGGATGAGTGGGATATTTTGTTTTCAGTCAACCTGAAAAGTGTTTTCTGGACAACGAAATTTGGGATCAATTCTTTGAAAAAAACAAAAGGCTGCATACTGAATACGAGCAGTATGGTCGGTGAAATGGGGCAGGATAATCACGCGGCTTATGTTGCTACCAAAGGAGGAATGAACGGCCTTACAAAAGCAATGGCACTGGATTATGCACCATTTGGAATTCGGGTCAACGCCGTTTGTCCTGCTGGTGTCTGGACGCCGATGTTAAGGAAATGGGCAGGTGAACAGACAGGATCCTGCCGGGATAGAAAATTATCTGGACAATATTCATGCACTGGGTTTTTGTCCGGAAGGAGATGTCATCGCCGACGTAGCACTGTTTCTGATTTCGGATGCGGCGCGGTTTGTAACAGGTTGTATTATGCCGGTAAGCGGTGGTGCTGAATTGGGATATAAAAAATAAAAAGAGCATGTCAATAAAAAGAACCTGCATGGCGCTGGACCTTATTAATGACGAGAACCTGATTCTGGCATATGAACAAATTCATCAGCCGAAATCAATCTGGCCTGAAATTCCGTTGGAATCAGGGAATCCGGAATTGTTGATATGCAGATCTACCGGGTTGGGACAAGGTTGTTTATGATCGTTGATTATGATAAAAATACAAGTCTGAAAACGGCATTTGAAAAAATGGGTACAATGCCAAGACAATCTGAGTGGGCGAAGTTAATGGCAAGTTTTCAGAAAGAACTTCCGGAGGCGAAAGCGGACGAACATTGGGCAGCGATGACGCCGGTATTCTTATTAAATGACCACATCCAATGAAAAATAAAAACACCGTGGTTGTTCCTTTGCTGGTTGTGATGAGCCTGATGCTGATCTGGAACCTGAGCCGTAACATCAATGATATATTAATTCCGCATCTGAAAAGAGCCTGTCAGTTAACCGACTTTCAGTCTTCTCTTGTGCAGTCTGCATTTTTTGGAGGTTACTTCCTACTGGCGCTTCCGGTTGGGAAATTTATAAGTAAATATGGCTACAAGACTGGAATGGTCACCGGTTTGTTAACAGCTGCGGCTGGTGCTTTTCTATTTTTCCCGGCTGCCGAGACCCGTTATTATCCACTTTTCCTGGGTGCGCTTTTTATCATGGCCGCAGGTTTTACATTTCTGGAAGTTACTGCAACGCCATACATCTCTATACTTGGAGATCCGGATCGGGCATCAAGCAGATTAAGTCTGGCTTCGGCGGTGGGTTCTGTTGGCGCAACGATCGGACCATTTATTGGTAGCCGATTTTTACTTCATGCTACCGAAGTTTCTCCGTCAAAAATTGCTCAGTTTAATCCGGTTGAATTAAATCAATATCTTGATTCAGAAGCGCAGCTTGTCAAAACTCCTTATTTGAGTCTGGGCTGCCTCTTTGTGGTAATCGGACTGATGCTTTATTTTATCAATCTTCCAAAAATAGAGCAAGGTGACGAAACGGCTGGCAGTCTAAAATCGGTGTTCAAATTCAGACATACCGTTCTCGGTGCCCTGGGAGTTTTTTGTTATCTCGGAGCAGAAGTTGGTATCGTAAGTTTCATGATACGTTATGCAAAAGCATCAGGAATTATTGGACTGACTGAACAGAATGCAGCTTTATTCATTACTTTTTATATGGCGTTGGTTTTGATAGGCAGACTGGCAGGCGCTTACTGGCTTCGCAGTTTGAACCCGGCAAAAATGCTTGCGATTTGCTCACTTACTGCGATAGCCCTGATTTTAATTTCAATATCAAATACGGGCTACATTTCCATTTATTCAATTTCTCTGATCGGTCTTTTTACCTCGGTCATGTATCCGATTCTTTTCACGCTCAGCATTAAAGATCTTGGTATCCACACCAAAACGGGTTCTTCGCTGATCATTATGAGCATCGTCGGCGGTGCGGTAATTCCGCCACTTATGGGTCTGGTTTCTGATTCATTCGGAATTAAACCAGCCTTTATTATTCCTGTCATCTGTTATGCTTATCTGATTTATTATGCCAAATCCGGTCACAGGATTTTGAATTTTAACATTGAAAAACAATCTGAAAATATCAATTTCAATAGTCCGGTTTTATGAAAAAAATTATTCTCACACTACTTCTGGTCAGTTTCGGTTTTCAGGTCTTTTCACAAAACCAGATGCCGATTTCTGAGAACGATTAAAATGGTGGCAGGATTCAAAAATGGGTTTATTTATCCATTGGGGTCCTGTTTCGCTTATTGGAAAAGAAATCAGCTGGTCGCGGCAGGAATATGGTGCTGACAAATATGATGCGCTTTATAAAACATTTAACCCAAAACAGTTCAATGCCAAAGAATGGGTTGCACTTGCGAAAGCTTCGGGCATGAAATACATCGTACTCACGGCGAAGCATCATGATGGCTTTTGTCTTTTTGAAACAAAAACGACGGATTACAACATCATGAATACGCCTTTTGGACGCGATGTTTGTAAAGAACTGGCGCAGGCTGCACATGAAGCGAATATGCCAATCTGCTGGTATTTTTCCGTGGCCGACTGGAAAGATCCTGACTGCCGGAATCCGAAAACGAATGATGTTTTTGCCGAAAGAGTTTTAGAATCAGGTACGTGAATTACTGACCAATTATGGCAAAATAAGTCTGTTATGGATCGATTTTGAAGGCTGGCCAAGTCCCGTCGCTCCGAAAAAAGTTTATGATCTGGCTCGGAAATTACAGCCTGAAATCATCATTAACAACCGGCTTGAACCGTTCACGCCTGACGAATCACATGCTTATTTGGGAAAGTATGCAGACTATACTACCCCGGAAGGTTTTGTAGCCGGCTACGGAAAAACCGCCTGGGAAACCTGCACCAATATGGGCCATCAATGGGCATGGAAATTCAACGATCATCCGCGTAGTCTGAAAGAATCGGTTCATACGCTGCTGCGTTGTGTGGGAGGAAATGGAAATTTACTTTTCAATATTGGCCCTGATAGCTCTGGTGTTTTTCCTGCGGATTTTGCAGCCCGTGCGCGCGAAATGGGGAGCTGGATTGAAAAAAATAAGCCAGCCATTTACAATACCAAAGGTGGTGTATATACTCCTGCCAAGGATTATGTAAGTTCTTTCAAAGGCAATAAATTATACATTCATTTATTGACTGATTCCACGGCAATTCACACTTCCGGCACTTTCAGAAAGTCAAAAGTGCGACTTTGCTGGACGGGACAAAAATTGATTTCACGCAAAATGGCAAAGATTTAAAACTAAGTTTTCCAAAGAATAAGATTGATTCCATTGCGACGATCGCGGTTTTAACAATGGATAAGGCCTGTCGACGCTAAATCCGATCATTCCTTTTTCAACCTCCGGATCCCTGGCTTA
The DNA here is from genome assembly GCA_963768025.1 of uncultured Cytophagales bacterium. Lineage (GTDB taxonomy): Bacteria > Bacteroidota > Bacteroidia > Cytophagales > Spirosomataceae > CAVYGM01. Next base: position 17,034 of record CAVYGM010000040.1, on the reverse strand, counting down.
CGGCAAAACAGCCACCGCATCCAGTTCTGTCGGACAATTTTATCATGATCCTTCTGCGGCATTTGATGATAATCCTAAAACAAGCTGGAAAATTGGTCGTAAAAAAGACATTGATGTTGACAAAATCTACGGCAAAAATATCCACTATTTATCCGACGAGGTACTGGCGTTATATGAACCTTCGGGCTGGCTGGAAGTGGACCTTGGAGAATCCCAACTGTTGGCAAAATTAAGCTGGGAGAATCCAAATACAGTGAATCGGAAATCAAAAATTCGAGGTGCAGTATCTGTCCGGAAAAAGTTGGGTGAGCCTTGCGGAGGGGAAAAAAATGGGTCAGTGGAACAAAGAAATCAAGCCGGTCAAAGCACGGAAGTTTCGACTGGTGATTGAGGAGTACCACGGGTATTTTGGGGTCAATGAGTTTGAGTTGTTTCCTCCAGAGAACTAATCTGACCAGAGTATTTTTAGGCCATAAACTATCGGTTCTTGGCCTCTAACGATTGGCGAAAATCCTTGGGGGACATCTTATTCGTTTTCCTAAAACACCGGTTAAAATACGACATGTTCTTGTACCCGCATTCAAGCGCTATCTGTGTGATTGATAATTCCGACTGGTGGAGCAATTCACAGGCATAGCCTATCCTAACATCATTAAGAAATTCAGAAAATGTGCGGTTGGTCAGGGATTTAAAATAGCGACAGAATGCATGAATCTGTAATCCCGAAACCTCAGCAGCTTTTGTCAAGCTAATTTCCTCCTTGAAATTTTGATGGATGTAATGCATTAGCTTCGGAATACGTCCAGGCGGCTGGGCGGCGTAGCTCGATATCGGGTCAGGCGAATTGAGGTATACCAAATCGGTGGAATCCAGCAAACTGGCAAGGATACGTAGGAAGGATGCCACCAGAGTAACATTTTTCTGAGTAGCCATCTGGTGCAAAACATCAACGATTACTATTTTTTTATCCCCCTCTATTTTTATCCCCCGCTGTGACTCATTAAAGAAACGGCGAATCTTCTTTCATGTCTGCCAGCGCCCCCAGGTGTTCGCAAACTAGTTCCGAATCAATATAAAGTGCCAAAGAGATCGCTCCGTTCGCTTTCGGCTGATCTGCCTCGTATTCGCTGTACCAGACATGGGGGACGTTGGCCCCGATAAAAGTTAAGTCCCCTTGTTCGAACCGCTCGATGGAATGTCCGATCACGCGTATTCCCGAACCGGATACCACATAAACCAACTGACACTCCTTATGGAAGTGGAAGTCATTTGAAAAGGCCGAACGGGAAATTTTCTTGACCACAAACGATTTACGCGAATAGGCAAGGTCCGACAGTATAGCAAAGTTCGCTTTCATGGCAAAGGAGAAGTGTTTTGCAAACATAGTACTATAAAATATCAACCTAAAATCATTTTTTTGAACGAAGGCTTTATTTATTTGTCTAAAGTAAAGCTTTTTATAATCTCGGCTATTTTGATCAAATAAACCTGCTTAGATTCAAATACCACTTTTTGTAATTAAATAATTAATAATCAAGTTGTTGTTACGAAAAGCATTTATAGTGTTAAGCGTTTATATTGTTTTGACTATATGATACTATGTTGCTATAATAATCAGAGATACGTAAAGTACAAACGTGAACTTCCTACAAGCGGATCAGGAACCGGTAGTCTGTCACCATACTCTGCCTCCATTTCCAACCTAATTACCCTACCTACCCTTTAATACTATCGATAACTATTTAAACATTTCGTTATCCATGAATCCATTTTACGGCTCCGAAAAAGGGGTAAAACGAGATTGGCTTTCAGCCACATTGCAGGTGGCTAGGGGCGGTTCCCATCTGGCCATTGCTACCCTAACCAAGGTTTTGTTGTGCAAATGGTCCTACATCCTGATGCTCCTTTTAATGGTTTCCAGTCATGTATCGAATGCGCAAAGCCGTCAACTCTCGGGAACCGTTTTTGACAGTGGAGGACTACCGTTACCTGGGGCAAGCGTCCAACTGAAAGGGACGACCACCGGTACCATCACGGATTCCGAGGGTAAATATTCTATGCGGGTACAGGAGAATTCGACGCTGGTATATAGCTACATAGGCTTCGTGAAGCAGGAGGTACCAGTCGGTAGCCAGACCACAATAGACGTCAACCTGAAGTCCGAAGAATCTTCGCTTTCCGAAGTGGTGGTCGTTGGGTACGGAACAAGCAAAAAGGCAAACTTGTCGGGCTCGGTAACGACCGTATCAGGAAAAGAACTAACCGAACGTCCGGTGCCAAATGTCCAGAACCTTTTGCAGGGCAGGGTCGCCGGTTTGGACGTCATCCAGTCAACCGGAGAGCCTGGTCGTGACGACGCCGCTTACCGATTAAGAGGATTTGGCTCCTTTGGTGCCTCCACCGCTCCCCTGATTCTTGTTGATGGAATCATCGCATCCATCAAGAATCTTTCACCTCAGGACATCGAGAGTGTCACCGTTTTGAAGGATGCTGCTTCTGCCTCCATCTACGGTGCACGTGCGGCGAATGGGGTAATCCTGATTACCACAAAAAAGGGAAAGGCAGGTACGTCGGAAATAGAATACGCCGGAAGTTATGGGATTAGCGAAGCCACCAGGACCCCGGACCTGATCACCAATTCCGTCCAGTATATGGAAATGTACAATTCGGCTAGGGCAAGAAGCGGACAAACGCCTATTTATACACAAGCGCAGATTGATCTTTACAGAAACAATCCCAACAGTGCCCAGTACCCCAACTTCAACTGGCTGGATCATGTGTTGGGCAAGGGCCCGATTCAAAATCACCACCTTGGTTTCAGTGGGGGTACTGAGAAAACCCTATACAATGTTTCTTTCAACTTCCTGGATCAGAAGAGTATTACGAAAGGCTATTTGTATAAACGGTACAATGGTCTGATTGACCTTTCAACCCAGGTGCACAAAATGGTACGCGTGGGAACCAATCTGAACCTTTCCTACCAGGACGCCAAAGCTCCCTGGCTCGTCAATGATGACCTCCTACTTTTGGCGTATGCTTCGGCGCCCACGTTCATGCCCTTTTTGCCGGACGGAAGTGGGAGAATAACCAACCGGGATTTCATAACCAATGGCGCGGGTAACCGGAGTGTGGAGGAAGTGTACGCTACCGGAGGGCAGTATACGAAAACTTACAATGTCAATGCCCAGGCATTTGCGGAAATTGAGATTTTCAAGGGGCTAAAATGGATGAACAAGGCAGGGATTACTTTTTTGAATTCCCAGCTGAAAAACAGGCAATTTGCCTCACCTTCCTATGGATACCAGCCAGACAATTCGAATACCTACGTACAGGTTGCGAATGGGAACCCTACGTTTTCGGGCCTTCGGCAAGATGAAGGGCGAAGCATTACCAAGACTTTTTTCAGTACTCTTGAACTATACCAAACAATTGGGGTTAAATCACAATATAGGGCTCCTAGCAGGGTTTGAGCAGCAGAATAATTTGACGGAAAACCTAATAGGTCAACGATACGATTTTCCCAATACCACCATCATGGTGTTAGACGGTAGCGGGGCCAACAATCAGGTTACCGGGGGCACGGCTTCCGAATGGGCTTTACGATCCTTCTTCGGACGAATCAATTACGATTACAAAGGCAAGTACTTCATCGAAGGGAATATTCGTCGCGACGGCACCTCCCGGGTGGCCAGTAAGTGGGGAACATTTGGTGGGGGGTCTGCTGCATGGAGGATTTCCGAGGAGGGATTCATTAAAAATTCTGCAGACTGGGTGGATAATCTAAAGCTCAGGGCCTCGTATGGAAAACTAGGCAACCAGGAAATCGGTAACTACCCTTTTCAGGATGTCCTGAGTCTTACCTCGTATCCTTTCACGAGTTTAGCTTCCGGTGCTCAACTAACCCGGTTGGTAACGAAGGATCTACAATGGGAAAAAACCTCGATGCTGGATTTTGGACTGGACATCGATATTTTTAAGAGGTCTGTTTGGCGCTACCATTGACTGGTACAAACGAAACACAACGGACATTCTCTCCACCCGTGCCGATTTGCCAAGTAGTGTCGGTTTGACCGCCCCGGTTGTCAATGCGGGCGCAATGCAAAATAAAGGAGTTGAAATTGAATTGAGGCATAGGAAAAATATCGGAGAGTTCAATTACGGCGTGAGCGTGCTGTATCACAAATACGACAACAAAGTCACTAAGTTACTTGCTCCCACTCTCGGTACGATCGAAGTAGGACAGCCTTACAACAACTATTTTGTGTATGACTGGATTGGAGTGTTCCAAAGTCAGGAAGAGATCAATAGCTCGCCAAAACAGCCAGCGTCAGGTACTCTAAAACCAGGTGATCTGAAGATAAGGGATGTGGATGGCAACGGAACCGTAGGCCCGGAAGACAGAATCCGGATAAGCAGGTTTCCTAACTATAACTACTCATTCAATGCCAATGCGGGATGGAAGGGTTTCAATCTGACTGCCTTCTTCCAGGGAGTGAAGGGCGTAAATACACAGGTGAACGGATGGGGGTATGAGCCTTTCCAACAAGGATCAGCGCCACCAAAAAGATTCCTTGATGCCTGGTCGCCTACGAATCCAAGCAACACGATTCCGGCCACTTACCTTACCGGCTATTCGGGTGTAGCTGGGTATACGTCCACCTATTTCATCCAGGACGCCTCTTATCTACGATTGAAGAACCTGTATCTTTCCTATGCATTCACTGAGAAGACACTGAGTAAAATCAAATCAAAGGGGTTAACGGTCTACTTGTCGGGGGATAATCTTTTAACGTGGACAAAGTATGAAGGGAATGATCCAGAACGGGCTGGTTCCGGCAGGTTTGCCCAGTTTCCCCAGTTACGGATATACACCGCTGGGGTAAGCATCAGGTTTTAAAAATGGGAAACTAAATCAATCAATTAAACTGTAAGAAAATGAATTTTAAACCTACCTATATAATTTCTGCTTTTATGGCCATTCTGATCGTGGGGAGTACCACTTCCTGCGATGACAGCTATTTAGACAAAAACCCCCTTAATGCGATCTCGGGCGCTACCTTCTGGAAAACGCAAGCGGACGTGGATATGGCGCTTGTGGGTGTATACCGCAGACTTCAGAGCAATATTTTCGGATTCCGGAAGCCATACCTGGACACGTATTCGGATAACGCCCTGGACAGACACGGGTATTTTGGCTTCCAGAACGCAACGATCGGAATTATCAACTCTTCCAACGTGAATGGGTCATTATACAACGAGCCCTACGCGGGCATAGCTGCCTGTAATTATTTTCTCGAGAATGTCGAAAGCGTCACCGTGGTACCTCAGGCCACCAAGGAGTTGTATATGGCCGAGGTTCGCTTTCTACGGGCATTGTTCTACTTTGAACTAGTTCAATTCTTCGGCGACGTCGTTCTGTACGAGGTTGCGCCGAAAACCGCAGAAGAGGCCAAAATAGCCAAAAGCCCCAAAGCGGATGTACTGGCTTTTGTGCTCGCGGATTTGGATTATGCCATATCCAAGTTGCCCGCATCTGCCTACGCCGGGCATGCGGTTAGGGCAAGTGCGCAAATGTTGAAAGCCCGGGTGAGGCTTTACCAGCAAAACTGGGCGGATGCGGTGGCATTGACAAGTGCTATTATGAGCACCAATACGTTTTCAATATACCAGGGCGGCTATTCCAATCTGTTCCTGCAATCGACCCAGCAGGGTAACCCTGAAATCATTTTTTCAACCAAATACCTGGCCCCAAACAACCCGCAGGGTGGCGAAGGCATGCTGGTTGAAATTGGCTGGTACGGCGGGATTCAACCCTACCAGAACCTCGTGGATGAGTACGAAATGACCAACGGAAGGAGGATAACAGATCCTGCTTCGGGATATGATCCTGCCAATCCCTACGCAAAAAGAGACCCAAGGTTGAAAATGACAATTCTGGTACCGGGGGATCCCCATATCAATCCAAACGGGTCAACGTTCGTGACTACGGATCCTATACTCACAGGATTTGTACAAAAGAAGTACCTGGACACGTCCAAGCTGCCTTGGGATAGATCCAAAATACCGGTAACCGATATGAACGTGGTACACATGCGTTACGCCGAGGTCTTGCTGGCATACGCGGAGGCTAAAAATGAACTTTCCGGACCTGATGCTTCCATTTTCGAGGCTCTCAATAAGATTCGTTCCAGAACCGGTGTAAACCTGCCCGCGGTTGATCAAACCCTGTATAATTCAAAAGATGCGTTACGGGAATTTATCCGTCATGAAAGGCGAATCGAACTGGCGATGGAAGGGCATCGCTACTTTGATCTTAAGCGTTGGGGAATCATGGCGTCCAGGCTGGCGGCAGTGAAAAACCCGGCGGGTGTTACCTTGTCCTTTGGGGAAAAAAACAATGTGCTTCCCTTCCCGCAGTCGGAAGTGGATAGGAACAAGAGTTTGATCCAGAACACGGGATATTGAATTATTCCTCATCGCCCACCTACTAAAATAAGTTTTCGATTTCCGGGCCGACCTAACAACCCGGAAATCGAAGTACTAAATTTCCCTTGTATTTCCTTCTGCTAACGCTTTGATGCCTGAACCTCAAATGTTTTTTCGATTTTCCGACTTTCTGATTCACTGTCGATTATGGATGGTAAGCGCCGTTCTGCTTTCCCCATTTGTTCTCAGCGGCCAGCCAGAACCCCAGCATAATCTTCATTTTGACACCCTGGCAAAAAGTTGGGATGAAGGATTACCGTTGGGCAATGGCACTCTCGGTTCACTGGTTTGGGAAAAAGAGGGGAAGCTCAGATTGTCGCTCGATCGGGCTGATGTTTGGGACCTGCGTCCTATGGCCGGACTTCACCGCGATGAATTCAGTTTCAAATGGGTACAGGAGCAGGTGCGCAAAAAGGATTACAAGCCTGTTCAACAGTACCTGGATGCACCCTATGACCGGGAGCCTGCACCTACCAAAATCCCCGCTGGCGCATTGGAATTCCGGATCCCGAAGGGCGTAACTGTTAAGAAGGCCGGTGTAGGCCTCGCTGATGCAACAGCGAGAATAGAGTGGAATAATGGGACTGTCCTCAAAACTTTCGTACATGCGACCATGCCGGTCGGATGGTTCCGGTTCGAGGGTTTAGGAGAAGACCTAGCTCCTGAACTGATCGCACCGAAATACGCCGGTCAGGCAGATTCAGGCGCGAAGCCCGATCCGGTGGGGGGCGAAGATCTGGCAAGATTGGGTTATAAACAAGGCACCATCAACCGGAACGCCAATAGCATTACATACAACCAGGAAGGTTGGGGTGGATTCAGGTACGAAATTACGGTACGCTGGAAAAAGATGGGCCAGGGTATCATAGAGGGCGTCTGGAGTGTTTCTTCCCATTTCCCAAAGGCAGCCGTTCAACCTGCTGCCAGCATACTTACCCAACAAGCACTGAAAGGAAATTATGCAGCGGCCCATTCCAGTCATTTAGGGTGGTGGACAAAATTCTGGCAACAATCGTCTATTCAGGTACCTGATCGGGAAATTGAAAAGCAATGGTACCTGGAGCAGTATAAATTTGGGTCGGCCGCAAGGCGTGGCGCGCCACCAATATCCCTACAGGCGGTATGGACGGCTGACAACGGAAAAATTCCACCATGGAAAGGGGACTATCACCATGACCTCAATACCCAGCTCAGTTACTGGCCCGCCTACAGCGGTAACCACCTGGAGGAAGCGCTGGGGTACCTCGACCATTTGGACGAAAACAAATCCAATTACCTTCGGTACACGAAGGAGTACTTTGGAGTGAACGGACTTGCAGTGCCCGGCGTGACCACCCTGAAGGGAACAGAAATGGGTGGATGGATCCAGTATGCACTTTCACCTACGGTATCGGGTTGGCTCGCGCAGCATTATTATCTGCAATGGCGTTATGGCATGGATAGGGATTTTTTGAAAGACCGGGCGTATCCCTGGTTCAAGCAGGTATGCCTCTTTTTCGAAGAAATTACGATAAAAAATGAAAAGGGCGATCGGCAACTACCGATCAGTTCAAGTCCTGAAATCCATAACAATAGCCTGGAAGCCTGGTTCCCCCAAACGACGAATTACGACCTGGCGATCATGAAATTCACCTTCATGGCTGGCTCTGAACTGGCTATCGCTCTGGACGACCAGGAGCAGGCTTCCAAGTGGAGGAAAATTCTTCAAGAATTCCCAGAGTATGCTCAAACCGCCAATCATGAACTCATGTTTGCGCCAGGTCACCCATACGATGAATCGCACCGGCATTTTTCAAACGTCATGGCCATTCATCCTTTGGGACTTATCAAGTGGGAGGATGGGGAGCAGGCACAGCAAACGATCAGGAATACCATTGCTTTACTGGATAAAGTCGGGCCGGATTTCTGGTGTGGTTATTCCTATTCCTGGCTCGCCAACCTAAAAGCGCGCGCCAAAGACGGAGCGGGTGCGCGGGATGCACTGTCCATTTTCGCCAAAGCATTTTGTTTGCCGAACAGTTTTCATGCAAACGGTGATCAGAGCAAATCCGGGCTCTCCAAATTCACTTACCGCCCCTTCACCCTTGAAGGCAATTTTGCATTTGCATCCGGTTTGCAGGAGATGATGCTGCAAAGTTACGCCGGATTCATTGAGGTCATGCCCGCCCTGCCTGCCGATTGGCTGGACGTGGAGTTTACCAACCTCAGAGCGGAAGGGGCGACATTAGTTAGTGCCCAAAAGATAGATGGAAAAATTACCTATATCAGCCTGAAGGCTGAAAAAGCAGGCGAAGCTTCCCTGATGTTAGCTTCGGATAGTTTTAATATTACCACCTCGAAAGGGACCAAAAAGATTAGTGATGATGGAAAAATTGTAAAATTCAGCTTCCCGGCCGGTGGGTCGGCCCTTATAACCCGGAGTGGCTTCAAAAGCCCTCAATTAAAGTCGGGGGAATGAAAATGAAGCTAAGATGAACATGGAGGCGCCATAAAGAACACCTAGGTAATAAAATCATGGGAACACACCACAAACCGGTGCTAGGTAATTGCCGGTACGAATAGGAAGTCACCCTTGCCAAATTCGGTCACCTCGCCATTCGTTTCAAATGTACCCGATCCGGAAATGACGAGGTAGCACTCGTCCCGATCGTGGGGAGATTGAGCATCCACCTTATGGGGCTTGTACACCTCCACCGACACGTACCGGCTTACGAACAGGGTAACGAACTCTGCACCGGAGTTTGCCAGTCGGTCGAGCGCCTGCCTTTGTTCAATTCTGTTCCTCTTCCTCCAAATTCAAGTCCCTTTCCAACTCGTCTTCCGTAAAATGCCTGATCCCTTTCTCCCGCGCGAACTTCAAGGAATTGTAATCCCCTGACTGGTTCCGCGGGATTGATAGGCTGGTCCACTTTCCCCCCTGGATCATCCGTGCGATGTAGACTATCTGGCCGATATGGTAGGCGTAGTGCGCCAGCTGTCGGTTGAGGGCTTCGGTAACGGTATGCCCCTCGTTGCGTATGTACACGATGTCATCCAGTCGCTCCTCCCCTATCTCGTTTATGGCCTCGAACAGGCAACGCCACCCCCGGTCCCAGTAGGCGAGCAGCTCCCGCCGGTAGGTGAACCGCGGCTCGAACTCGGCGTCGCGGTTGCGCCAGGTCTTTTCTCCGTCCGTCGTCAGGAAATCGGTGAAGCGGGAGAGCATGCTGCCCGCCAGGTGGTTGACGACAATGGCTATGCTGGTTGCAACTAAAGGAAAGTAAAAAATTTCCCATCGGTCGCGTAAAATTTCTCTTTTCCGTAATTTGTACGTGTATTCAATTCTCAGGGCTCAACGATCCTAATTTTCTTGTTTTAATGAAATTTCTGACCGTCAAACGGTTTACACCCAGTATTCGGGCAATGGCCGAAACGGCCACTTTTTTATCGAGTCGCTTTCGGATATCGTCCTCCTTACCGGTTAATTTTGTATTCTAATTCTGAGAGCCCTGGGGACGTCCCGCACATAATAAATCTATGCGACCGATGGGAAATTTTTGACTTTTCTTTACCGAGAACCATTTCTAGTAATGATCAATTGAACAATACACTTGCTTCTTTTTTCAAACCAAATCAATCTTCTTTCTGAGCGACGACTCCCGTTTGATCAGGGTGGGATTTAGCATGACGGTCCGGTAGGGTAGGGTGGCCTCACTGTTCATTTGTTCAATCAGGAGTTTGGCCGCCACGCGCCCCATCTCGAAAGCCGGCTGGGCTACACTCGAAATGGCAGGGGTCATGAGACTCACCAGGGGCTCGTCTGTTGAAACCCACCAGGGCTACCTCCTGCGGCACCTGCACGCCCCGCTCTTTCAATGCCAACAGCGCCCCGACCGCCAGGCGGTCACTGACGGCAAAGATAGCATCCGGCCGGTTGGGACGATCCATTAAGTCCAGCGTACAGCTATAAGCGTAATCGCGGTCAAACTCACTGTACACAATCAGCTCGTCTTCCACGGGAATACCGTACTTCTGCAAGGTTTCGGTATACCCGATCATCCGTTGCTGGCTGATCGATAAATTGGCCGGGCCGGCCAGGTAGGCAATCCGGCGGCATCCCTGCTCAATCAGGTGCGACACCGCCATGGAGGCCCCGGCAATATTGTCCAGGATCACTTTGGTGGCTCCCAGGTCGCTTCCCACGCGGTCGAAAAATACGATGGGGTAACTCTTTTGCAGCAGGCGCTTAAAATGGTCCACGTTGAGGGAGTCGCTCGCGATGGAAACGATCAGGCCGTCCACCCGGCTTTTCATCAGGCGCTGCGTATTGACGATCTCGCGGCCGTAGGTTTCATTCGACTGACAAATCATCGCCGTGTAGCCGGCTTCCAGCGCCATGTCGTCCATGCCGCGTACGGCCGTGGAAAAAAAAATAGTCCAGGTTAGGCACAATGACCCCCAGGGTATGGGTGTGTTTCGTTACCAGGCTCAGGGCAATCTGATTGGGCTGGTAGTCAAGCTTTTCCACCATTTGCAGAACCGATTGTCTGGTTTCGGGATTGACATCCGGCATATCCCGCAGAACCCTGGATACGGTCGAAATAGAAATATTTAGCTCCCGGGCTATGTCCTTGATCGTTGCCGGTTTATGAGGGTAGTGTCCAGCTCGTGGCATTTGTATCGGTCTTTAATTGAACGGTAAATAGCACAATTTTGAGGGAATCTTAAAATATGGCTTTCCTAGATTTTAGGAATAGCGTAAGGGCTTTTAACGCTCCCACTGCTCTTTACCGTGATTTTGCATAATCATGGGACTATAAAATTAAATTATTTCTATAAAAATAATTTGTAATGAGAACGTTACCGGTAACGTTGCCGGTAACGTTCTCATTCGAAAAAGGGCGTATTTTCGTAAAAAAGATCAAAAAAATAGAGGTAAAAGTCATTTATGGCTGCTATCTTTAAGAAAGGAATCGAGCAGGGTAGCCTATTAAAAATACTCTAATAATTGTACTTTTCTAATACATGAGGAATTTTATTTATCCCGATTCATTTCCGACACATATGCTCCTCTCCTATATAAGGATAGGAAGGGTAAACGATAGATAAGTTCAATGTTCCCCAAAACCAGTAAGACCCACTCAGACGGAGTACGGATAAATTAAATCAAAAACCAACCCTTTAACCTTTGACCAATGAAAGCAAAACTTTTTACTCACTTCAAACCGCTCCTTTTGGCAGCTTCGATCCTGATGCTGGCGATAGGCAATGGTACGATGGCATGGGCGGCCGACACAGTAGTCCAGGGTCGGGTAGCCGACAAGGAAGACAATAGCCCCTTACCAGGGGTCAGTATCATTGTCAAAGGTACCAACACGGGAACAATCACCGATGCCAGTGGCAACTACAGCCTGAACGCACCCGAGAATGCTACTTTGGTGTTTAGTTTCATTGGCTATAAAAACCAGGAAATTGCCGTAAACGGTCGTAGCAAAATTGACGTAAGCTTAGACATTGACGCCGCATCTCTCGATGAAATAGTGGTAGTTGGGTACGGTACCCAGAAGAAATCACATCTTACCGGGGCCATATCCAAACTTGAAGGTGCCAATATTGCGGCTATCCAGGCCAATCGTGTCGATGATGCCCTGGCAGGTAAGCTTTCAGGGGTTTTGATTCAAAACCAAAGTGGAGAACCCGGCGCAGATCCACGCATTCAGATTAGAGCAGCAGCTTCTCTCTCGGGTGATTCTAATCCACTTATTGTTGTGGATGGATTCCCTATATCGGGTAGCCTGGCTACGGTCAACCCTAATGATATTGCGAGCTTAGAGGTATTGAAAGATGCCGCGTCAGCGGCTATCTATGGATCCAGAGGGGCCAATGGGGTCATCCTGGTGACTACCAAAAAAGGAAGTTCAGGCAAAGCAAAATTCAGCTACAACGGATACACGAGTATATCAAATAAGTATGTCAAAGATATTGCTATGCTTAAAACAGCCTCTGAATGGGCTGCTGAGTTGATGACCGATAAATACGATCTTTCTGGGGTTAATCCACAGCTTAGGGATTACAGAATAAATGCTTACAAAAATGCACCCGATGTGGTAAGTATAGAAGATTGGTTATTCAAAACGGGATCTTCCAATAGCCATGACTTAAGCGTTTCTGGTGGCAGCGAGAATGTAAAAACATTTGCCTCGGTCGGTTATTTAAACACCCAGGGTATTGCTCAAAAGCAAGGATTCGAACGATACAATGTACGTTTAAATGTGGATGCTAATCTATCCAATAGATTCAGTGCCGGGCTAAGTTTCAATGGAAACTACAGCAAGCAGGAGATTTTGCCTACGGATATGCGGGACCTTCTGAGATCGTACAGCATTAGTCCCATTTACCATACAGATGCTTCTATCAAATTTGTCCAGGATCTGGATGCTCAGCGCAAGGCTCTGGCAGCAGGAGGATTAACCATTGCCAATTTGGGCAGAACCTTTGATCAGGACAGAAGGGGTAACTTGGGCAATCAAAGTATTTACACTTTGCAACCTGGTGATGTGGCGCACGATTGGCACTATGGCAGGAATCTAAATGGCATAGGAGGTACGGGAGATCAAGGCCCTGCGGCTAAGCTTGACAATGCCAGACAGACCGAAAGAACATATTTCGGTAATGTAAATTCTTATCTGCAATTCAAGATTCTGGAAGGGTTGAATATCAAAACTTTACTGGGGGCTGATATCAATGATGGACAGGGTTATTTTTACAGGGGTGTATTAGCGGACCCAACGCACCGCTTTAATCAAACCGCTTTAAATCAAACGGATGTAATAAGAACGTCCGTATTGAGTGAAACTACCTTGAACTATTCTAAAACGGTTGGCAAAAGTGAGATCTCTGCCGTAGCCGGCGTGGAATTCCAGAATTTTTATATAAAAGGAACTTCCATAGTAGGCACAAACGTACCCCTTGGCTTGCCGCTCAATTATTCTTTCTTGGCCCCTGCTGATATCAACACCAGACTAAGGGACGAAACGGTATCAAGACAAAGTGTTTTCGGTAGGGTAACCTATGCCTACGATGATCGGTATTTAGGATCTTTTTCTTTGAGAAGAGATGGTGATTCCCGGTTTGGAGCGAATAACAGATTTGAGGTTTTTCCTGCATTCTCCTTAGGTTGGAATGTGCACAACGAAGCTTTCTACAAATCGAAGGTTCTAACCGATCTTAAATTGCGATTCAGCAGAGGATCATTGGGAACTACCTCATTCCTGGGATCATATAGTTCATTGAGTCTTTTACAATCTCAACCTACCATATTCGGTACGGGTTTCCTGATACCAAGTAATGTTGCCAACCCTGATCTTACGTGGCAGAGCAATACGGAAACAAATTTCGGTGTGAACCTAGGGTTTCTTCGAAATAAGTTTACGATAGGGGTTGATTATTATACTTCTGATATTGAAGATATGCTGATCAACCAAAGTGTATCGGAAGTGTTGGGTACACCGTCTATTGTTCTTAACCGGGGAGATGTAAGGAGCTCTGGGGTAGAGTTTGAATTAGCAGCTATTGTAATTAATAAATCAGATTTCAATTGGAGGCTTTCTGGTAACATCTCGTCCGTTAATACTGAAATTACGAGTCTGGGAGACCTGCAATCATTGCCTTATGTAGTGTATGGCGGACCTGCCGGTAGAGGACCACAGTTCAGAAATTATGTAGGGGGTCAGGTAGGTGAAATGTGGGGATATGAAACTCTCGGACAAGTGGAATCAAAATATCATCAATGATCCTACTCAGAATATCGGATTCAGTAGCTCCGAATACTATGTAAAGGATCAAAACGGCGATGGAAAAATAGATCCACAGAATGACTACGTAAAGTTAGGATCAAACACACCGGATTTTTACTGGGGAATGAATAGTTCATTGACCTACAAGGATTTTGATTTCTCACTCCAATTTCAAGGTTCACAGGGGGCCGAAGTTTACAATATAGATCCAATCTATTGGGAGTCTCAGTTTGGTGGCAGACTTAAACCAAGCTTTGATGCAGAAAAAGATGGTATCGCTGACCACAATAAACAATTTTATCAGGAGGCCAGAAATGCGCACGGCTCCATGATGCAGGACGCTTCCTACATTGCATTGAGAAATATGACCTTGGGGTATAACATTAATCCTAAATTATCTAACAAAATTGGGATAGCGTCATTGAGAGTGTACGTAGCTGCTACGAACTTGTGGTATAAGATGGCAAAGAATTACACTTCGTTCAATCCCGAAGGCGTTGAAATTACCAATACCGGATATTTAGGGCCAACTACCTATGGATACCAGGAAGGAGCAAGTCCGATAGTCAGAAGCTTTACATTGGGGTTAAATGTTAATTTTTAATCATCAGTAAGCAGTTATTTAAACAATTCGATATTGATTTAAGGAACTATAAAAAATAAGAAAATGAAAAATATTTGTATATATATAGTAGCACTACTGGTTTTCACATCCTGTGAAAGTAACCTGAATCAAGTGCCTCCGTTAGAGTCAGAGTCATCCTCATTAACTTCGTATGCCGAAGTATTAAATGCCGCTTATCATTATCAGCAACCTACGGCTACACCATTAGCCATTATGGGTGATTTTAGGGCCGACAATATGTTGATGCGGGAAGCACCCTATCCTGCATTTGATAGATTCGATAAGGATTTGGCTGGTGGGGATTTGGTAGAACAGTTTTTCCGTCCTTTTTATAGTAACTTATACAAGTCTATATTGAGTACAAATAATGTCATTGCAAATTCAACTAATGCCACACAGGTAGGTGAAGCTAAATTTTTAAGAGCATTATCTTACTTCAAGTTAGTGAAAGCCTTTGGCGATGTAACGATCAACTTATCCGCCTCACCGAGCATTGCCGATAAATCTATTTTAACCCGACAGCCCGCTGCCAAAGTATATGATGAAGTAATTATCCCTGATTTTTTAGAGGCTATTGCTGCACTGAACAATGTTAACATAACTACGGGAAGAGCATCTAAAATTGCGGCCCAGGGGATGCTTGCCAAGGTGTATATGCAAAGAGGTGACTATGCGAAGGCAGCTCCATTGTTGGCCGAAGTTGTAAATTCAGCCACCGCTGCCAAAATCAGCCTGAGACCTAAGTTCTCAGATGTATTTGGCGAGCTCAATGATTTGAATTCAGAAATTCTTTATGCTACTCGTTTTTCAACATCGATCAATGACCTGTATGCTTTTTCTCAATTTTCGGAATGGTTTAAAGGTACGGATACTAAATCGCCAACTCCCCTGGATCCAGATTTGACTGCCGCTTTTGATGCAAATCCTGGTGATTTAAGAAAGGACGTAACTATTGATGTGGCGAATAAGAGAGGCAAGAAATGGGGGAACCTTGACCAGGACTGGATTGAACTTCGATATGCTGACATTCTATTGCTACATGCTGAGGCTTTGAATGAAACAGGTAGTCCGGCGGCAACGGTACTCAAAGTGCTGGATCCCATCAGAACAAGAGCTGGACTAAAAGTCCTTGATCCAACCGTTTTGAATACGAAGGAGAAAGTAAAAAAAGCCATTCTGGATGAAAGAAGATTGGAACTTGCCCTGGAAGGACAAAGATGGTTTGATCTTGTCAGAACGGGAACCGTAGATGCTGAAATGGGAATGGCTATAAATAAAAACTACTATTTGTTTCCTGTTCCAAATTCAGAAGTCCTGGCAAGTGGTGGAGTTATCACTCAAAATCCAGGATATTAATTAACAGGCTGATTCATTAGAATATTTATAGCGGGGGAGAATAAAATCTCCCCCCTTTCAAACTCCCAACAACATGCGTATTTCTTTTCTATTGCTCCTTTTATTGGTCCAATCAGAGATTTTTGCCAAAGAAATTCTGGTCAAGAACACGGAGGCGTTACATGCTGCGGTCAAAACTGTCCAGCCGGGCGATGTCATTGTGATGGCCAACGGTACCTGGAACAACGCTGAATTGTTGTTTGAAGCCAACGGGACGGCTGCCAGCCCATTACGCTGAAAGCCCAGCAAAAAGGAAAGGTAATCATCACGGGAAAGTCAAATTTGAGAATTGCCGGAAACTACCTCGTGGTGGAAGGTCTGGTTTTTAAAGACGGCTTCTCTCCGACAACGGATTTGATTTCGTTCCGGAAAGACTCTAAGACATTGGCCAATAACTGCCGATTGTCGGAATGCGTGATTGATAATTTCAATAGCCCCGAAAGGAATAACGTAGAGGCCTGGGTGGTGCTGTTTGGCAAAAACAACCGGGTAAATCATTGCCAATTCATTGATAAAAGAAACCAGGGGGTGACACTGATTGTGCGGCTGGATACCCAGGAAAGCGTTGAAAACAAACATCAGATCGATCATAACTACTTCGGGTTCAGGCAAAATTTGGGTGGCAATGGGGGCGAAACCATCCGGATTGGCGTAAGCCACAACTCGATGATGAACTCACAGTCAGTTGTTGAGTACAACTACTTCGACCGCTGCAATGGCGAGCACGAGATCATTTCAAACAAATCGAATCAG
>CAVYGM010000039.1:0-14544 GCA_963768025.1 uncultured Cytophagales bacterium | reverse complement strand
CCGGTATGCTTGCCTTCACTCACCGTCACTTCCCCATTTACCAGAATATACTTGAACCCAACCGAATAGGCGTGGGGGTTGGTAAACTCAGCGGCATCGGATACGGTGGCCTCGTCAAATACCACCACATCGGCGGCCATGCCGGGCAGTAGTAGGCCCCGGTCGCGGAGGTTGAACTTCTGGGCGGGCAGGGAGGTCATGCGTCGGACGGCCTCTTCGAGGCGGATTACCTTTTGCTCCCGTACGTAGCGGCCCAGTACCCTAGCGTTGGTTCCGTAGGCCCGCGGGTGGGGCATACCGGCCCCGAAGCGCGCGATGCCCGCGTCGGAGGCAAACATATTGAAGGGATACTGCATGATCCGCACCAGGTCTTTTTCGTCCATACTGAAATAGACCATCTGGGTACGATCAGTGGCCTCCACCATTTCCAGGATCGTTTCGGCTTCGTCCATCGGCTTGCCCTTCCGGCCTTTCAGCGTGTTGATCTGACTGATCGTTTTGCCGTTATAGGTAGTATCCGGCGCGTAGCGGGCCACAAGCGCGTAATCGTAATTTTTGAGTTTCTTCTTTTTTAGATTGTCCGTCATTTCCTTCTTAATCTTCTGACGAATAGCCGGATCGTTGAGCCGCGCGTGCAGAGAATCGCGCCCTCCGCTGAATGCCCAGGTAGGTACGGTGGTATCCAGCGTAGTACTGCTGGCTACGTAGGGGTACTGATCCACGGTCACGTCGAGGCCTTCCTTGCCGGGCTTGTTCAACGAGTCCGATGGTCTCGACGGAGCGGCCCCAGTTGGGTTTGTAGGTAACCTTAAAGTGAGAAATCTCGACGGGCATCTTCGCCTCACGGCCAATCGAAATAGCCTCGTTGACTGCATCGGCTACACCATCGCCCTCGTTGCGGATGTGGGAGGCATAGACACCGCCATGTCTGGCGGCAGCTTTGGAAAGCGCCAGTACTTCGGAGGTTTTGGAGTAGGTACCTGGCACGTAGATGAGGCCGGTGGAGATGCCTACCGCGCCTTCCTTCATGGCTTTCTCTACAAGCGCCTCCATCTGCGCCAGTTCGGCGGGGGTCGGGTCGCGCTGGGCCTCCCCCATCACGGCCCGGCGGACGGTATTGTGTCCGATCAGGGAGGCGATGTTGATGGAGGTTTTGAGCGAATCCATTTGGGCAAAGTACTGTCCCATATCCAGATTGGAACCGCCGCAGTTGCCCGTCACCACCGTCGTGACACCGTCGTAGATGAAGTTGTTGGCGGTGGGGGTACCCGCTTCGGCCCCTTCGATATGCGCGTGGACGTCGATGAAACCGGGTGCGACGACCAGCCCTTTGGCATCGATGGTTTTGGTGGCTTTTGCTTGATCCAATTTACCTATGGCGGTGATTTTTCCCTCCTTTATCCCTATATCCCCGTAGTACCATGAGTTCCCGGTGCCATCCATGATCTTACCATTTTTGATGAGGACGTCCAAAGATTGAGCCATCAGACTAGGTGAAATCAGGATGAGAAACAAAGAGAAGAGGAAACGCATGGAGAGGAAGTTGATGTGTTGAATCTCAAACCACCGAATATAGCCCCAAATATTAAAAAAAGCAGGGGGTCAGATTAGAATTCCCTGTTTTATTGCTTTGATACCTGATCTTCTCAAACCATTTTCCAAACTACCAAAACTACCCAAAAACATGAACATCAAACCATTCATTTTGCTGGCTTCCCTAGGGCTAATGGCCTCCTGCGATACCAAGAAAGAAGAAGGCAGCGACCAGGACCAGGACACTACCGTTGTAGCCGAGGCTTCTCTGGAACAAATCTGGAGCTACAGATACGACGCTCATGACGCCCGAATCGGTGCTGTTTGACGGCTCAAACAACGTGCTATACGTTTCCCTGATTGATGGAGCACCCGACGGCAAAGACGGCAAAGGGGGGATCGCCAAGGTAGGTACCGATGGCAAGATCATCGACGCCAACTGGGTAACCGGTCTGAGTGCCCCTAAGGGCATGGGTATATCTAATGGGATACTGTACGTCACCGATTTGGCGGACCTGGTAGAGATCGACCTGGCATCGGGTAAGATTTCAAAGAAGACTCCGGTTAAGGACGCCGTTTTTCTGAACGATGTAAGCGCTGATAAGCAGGGGAATGTCTATTTTACGGACATGCGGGCGGGCAAAATCCACCTGCTGAAGGATGGACAGGTTACTACCGTTCTGGACAGCATCAAAAATCCCAACGGAGTATTGGCGGTAGCAGACGGAATTTTATTTACGGAAAGTGGAAAACTCCAAAAGCTGGATGCTCAGAACAACAAGACTACGCTGGCCGAGGGGATGGATGGCAGCACTGACGGGATCGAAGAGGTAGCACCCGGCGAATACCTGGTCTCGTGCTGGTCCGGTGAGATCTACCATGTGAAGCCCGATGGTACAACTACGAAATTACTGGATACCAAAGCCGATAAAATCAACTCCGCCGATATCGGCTACGATGCGGCCAAGAAAATCGTATATGTACCTACGTTCTTTAAGAAAGGGGTAGTGGCGTATCAGTTGAAGTAAGCAGGAGTTTGATAAGTTTTTAAACGCAGAGAGCGCAAAGTTTTCGCAGAGTTCGCTGCGGTAAACTTTGCGCTCTCTGCGCATTCTTTGCATCTCTGCGGTTCAACTCATTTTAAATATTCTTCTTCTTCATCTCCTTCACCGCAAAGTCTGCCGCGCGGGCGGTCAGGGCCATGTAGGTGAGCGACGGATTCACGCAGGAGGCAGAGGTCATGCAGGCTCCGTCGGTCATGAATACGTTGGACACGGCGTGTACCTGATTGTTGCCGTTAAGCACCGAGGTCTTCGGATCGCGGCCCATGCGGGCGGTACCCATTTCGTGAATCGCCATGCCCAGGTACGAGCCCCGGTCGTAGGTCTTCACGTTTTTCAGGCCCGCGCTTTCCAGCATTTCGGCGGCGTCGTTGGCCATGTCCACGCGCATCTTCTTCTCGTTCTCGCGCAGGTCGGCATCAAATACGGCCAAAGGCATACCCCACTTGTCCTTTTCAGTCGCGTGCAGGTACATCTGATTTTCGTAGTAGGGCAGGGTTTCACCAAAGGCCCCGATGCCCATCTGCCAGTTGCCCGGCTCGGTCATTTCTTCTTTGAAGTCGGCCCCGAAGCTTAGCTCGGCAATGCCCCGCTTCCAGTCTTCGCGGCTGCCGCGTCCCTGGTAGCCAAAGCCGCGCAGGTAGTCGCGCTTGTCGTTGCCGATGTTGCGGTAGCGCGGAATGTAAATGCCGTTGGCGCCGCGTCCGTAGTAGTACTTGTCCAGGTCGCCCTCCCAGTCGCCGTTGGCCCCGGTGCGGAAGTGGTGATCCATGAGGTTGTGGCCCAGCTGTCCCGAATCGTTGCCCATTCCGTTGGGGAAGCGATCCGATTTGGAATTGAGCATAATCATGGTAGAACCCAGCGGTACTGCCGTTCACAAAAATGATCTTGGCGTTGTAGATGCGCTCTTCCAGCGTCACGGCATCCACCACGCGCACGCCGGTGGCGCGCTTGAGGTTGTCGTCGTAGATCAGATTCGTCACCATCGAGTCGGGCCGTAGGGTCAGGTTGCCCGTTTTGGAGGCCGAGGGTAGGGTACACGACTGCGTGCTGAAATAAGCTCCGTACGGACAGCCCAGCGAGCATTTGTTGCGGTACTGGCACGGGGCGCGGCCCACGCCGAGTTGCTCCTTGCGGGCTTCGGACAGGTTGGCCACGCGGCCGATGGTCATGTTACGGCCGGGGAAGTTTTTCTCAATCCGCTTGCGGACTTCTTTTTCCACGCAAAACATATCCATCGGAGGCAGAAAATCGCTGTCGGGTAGCTGGGGCAAACCTAGTTTTTCACCCGAGATACCCGCGATTTTTTCTACGTAGGAGTACCAGGGCGCTATGTCTTTATACCGGATAGGCCAGTCGACGGCAATGCCTTCCTTGGCGTTGGCCTCGAAGTCAATGTCCGACAGGCGGTAGCACTGCCGTCCCCACATGATGGACTTGCCCCCCACGATGTTGGGCCGGAACCAGTCAAAGCGCTTTTCCTCTTTGTAGTTGGCATCCGTGTCCTTCATCCAGTACTTCTCGGTCATCTCGTTGTATGGGTAGTCGCGCGCGAGCTTGGGGTGAGTTTCCTTCTGGTCCTCGGTCAGCTTGCCGTTGTATTTCAGCTCCCAGGGAGCTTTGGTGGCGTTTTCGTAGCCGGTTACGTGTTCGAGCTGCTTGCCGCGCTCGAGCATCAGTACTTTCAGACCTTTTTCGGTCAGTTCTTTGGCCGCCCAGCCGCCGGATACCCCCGAGCCAATCACAATGGCGTCGTAGGTCATTTCTTTTTGGGCGTCTATATTCAGGTAAGACATTTTTTGGTAGGTTATTAGCTGTTAGGTGGTTAGCTATTGGGATTTTCTGGCTGGATTTATGGCTGGTAGAGAACCGTGGCACCCCTGCGCCATCCAGGCCGGGTACGGGCTCAAAGCCTGAGGGGTGCCACGGTTAAATAGCCCAGGCTTTCTGGCCTTTCTTATAGGGAATGCAGGCTTCCAATCGGCCGGGTACCTCTACGTACTCCAAAGCCTGACTGGCTCCGACCTCGGACGTAAAGTAGCCCGTCACGGCCAGCTCTTTCAAACGGCGAAAAAAGGCCTGATCGGTGGTGGTGAGTTTTTTGACCATGTCGATTTTCTGGTCGTTGCTCAGGGAGACAAAGCTTTTACCGTGGGTACCCTTACTGTCACTATCGAATTTAGCCAGCGAAGCGTAAAATTTCTTCTGATCCTCCATCGGGTAGCAGTCGCGCATCACGCGCACAATGAACTTCTCGGCTCCGGCAGCCTTGGCTCCGGGCGTAGAGGTAGTAGGGATGATGACATCAGCTACTTCGGCGAGCAGGGCTTCCTGCTGGGCTGTTACCTGCACACTTTCGCCCAGATTGGTTTTCTGGCCGAGGATGCCTGCCATGGCCGGAGCCGACAGGGCCCCTCCCATGAGTAAACTAATTCGTTGAACGGCTTCTCTGCGATTCATTGGTATATTGGATTAATATAAAAGGATTCAGATTTCAATGGTTCGGATTATACCGCACATCCGGCTTGTAATCAATAAGACGTTAAACGAAAAGGTTTACCCTTTTCCTATCCCCCCACCTGATGTTTTTCTATAAATTCTTTAAAAGACTTCTTGTAAGTATCACTAACCGGTAGATAGGCCTTGCCGATCTGTACCTTCTCCCGGTCAATGGCGTCAATGGCCGAAAAAGCTACAATAAACGAATTGTGAATGCGGATAAACTGGTTTTCGGGAAGCTGCGTTTCCAGCGCTTTCATGGTTTGCAGCGTCACTATTTTTTTGTCTTTGGTGTAGATCCCCACGTAGTCTTTCAGCCCTTCAATATAAAGGATTTCGCTCAGCAGGATCTTCACCAGTTTGGTACCATCTTTCACAAAAACATAGGGGCTAGGCGCTTCAACGGCGGGCGCAGCTTCGGGTAGGGAGACGTTAGCAGACTGAGTGGTGCTTTTCAGGCGACTCATGACTTTGCCCACCGATTTCAGAAATCGTTCGAGTGTAATTGGTTTGAGTAGATAGTCGGCCACGTCGAGTTCGTAGCCTTCGAGGGCGTACTCGGAGTAGGCCGTGGTGAGGACCACCAACGGCTTTTTTTGCAGTACTTTCAGGAGGGTCAGTCCCGTAATTTCGGGCATATTGATATCCAGGAACAGAATATCCACCGGCATTCTCCCGCAGTACCTCAATGGCCACCAACGGACTGGCGCAGGATTGAATCAGTTTCAGGTCGGGTACCTTCGACACGTACTCTTCCATGAGTTTACGGGCAAAAGGCTCGTCGTCCACAATCACGCAGGTATAGCTCATGATAGTTGCAGGGTAAGTTCAACCCGGTATTTCTCGGGCGTTTCGTCTACCTCTAAGGTATGCTGGTTGGGGTAGCTGAGTTCCAGACGACGGCGCAGATTGTGCAGGCCGATCCCCGATTTTCCTTCGTGCTGTTCCTTTTGGGGCAATACACTATTTTCCACCATGTAAGTACAGTGCGTACTTGTTACCGTAATACATGCCTTCACCCACGAGTTCTCCGCGTTGTTGCTTACGCCGTGCTTAAAGGCATTTTCCAAAAAAGTAATAAACAAAAACGGCTCAATCATCACCGAATCCACATTCCCCTTTACTTCCAGGCTGATGGGTACCTGATTGTCGAGCCGGAGCTTTTCCAGGCTGATGTAGTTTTCCATGTACTCGATCTCCTTTTTTAGGGGTACCTTGGGGTGGTTGGAATCGTAAATCATGTACCGCATCATCTGCGATAGCTTATCAATCACCACCGTGGTATTGGGCGACTGCGTGAAGGCCAGGTAGTACAGGTTGTTAAGCGTATTAAACAAAAAATGCGGGTTGATCTGCGCTTTCAGAAAGCGTAGTTCGGCCGTCAGTTTTTCATTTTCAATTTCTTTTTTACGGGCTTCCAGCTGAAACCAATCCTCGGCAAAGCGTAGCATACCAATGAAGATCACGATAAAAATAACACTCGACGTATGCTGAATGATGAACTTATCGGAGTAGAGAAATCCCCCCCGTCCCGAGGCTCCTGCGTAAATCAGACGCTTAATGTAGACATGGAAAACAACCGTCAGGACAAGCAATGGAAGAATTTCCAGAATGTAGCGTCCAAACTGTTTGTGCTTCAAAAAGCGTGGCAACAGATAGAAGTAGTTCAGGTAGGCAATCCCGGCCATAATCAGTACGTGCGTAGTAGCATCCAGCAGACTGCGCCAAAGCACGACTTCCTCACCACGCCGGGCGTAGGTGATCTGGTAGAAGAAAAAGGAAAAATAGACCGCCCAAAACGAGAGGTGTAATAGAAGAATTCGGTAACGCTGCGGGGTATTTTGCATAGTCAGGGTCGTTGTAGCCTGCGTCAATTTTTATTGCCGACTTGCTTCATGTACTTCGATGTTCTACCATCCTGGATGCTCCCTTTCCAGTTCAGGCCGAAACCGAAGGTATAGGTGTGTCCCTCCGAATCCACGTAGCTTGTCATGTCGTGGGGTACGTCTTCCCGCTGCAACTCCACCGTCTGCATATCGGCGGGCATCTGAAAAGGTAACAGGCCGGAAGGTACCTCTTTGCCGGAAATAATATCCAGCAATGCCTGATCCTGTATTCCAAAAGTAGCGATAATACCCGAAACTTCTTTCTCAAATTCGGCCACAACGGCGGGATTGGTCAATGCCATGAAAACAACGACGGGCTTACCGGCCATGGCCGCTTTCGTATCCAGAATAGCTTTCAAGTCCGCGGTGTTACCAGCGGTGAAGGTTTTGCCCTTATAAGATCGGTTGGTATTCGTTGGATCTACCACCGGATCACCAGCCGCCATACTCTGAGCTCTCCCCTGCTCAGCGGTGTAAGGGCCGTATTGCAGCGAAATGGGGACATAGCCGTTTCCGCCTTTTTCTTTATCCGCCTTGTCGTAGCCTACTCCACCAGCGGGGCCTTTTACGAACACCAGGGCTACATCCGCCTTGGCGGGATCGTCGGTAACGGCATAGTATTTTTTCACCAGATCCATATTCACCGGATATTCCAGCCGCTCGGGGGTACTGTTTCCAAACCAGTCGCGCGAAGCGGGGATAAATCGTTTGGGGACGTACACCACTTTCTGTTTGGCAAGAGGCAGTACGGATGCTTTGTTCTTTAACAGAACCACCGATTTTATCTGTGCTTCGTAGCCGGCCTTCATGAATTCGGGACTTCCGACCGTCCGGGCCGAGGCCTCCGGGTCTACGTAGGGATTTTCAAATAGCCCTACCTGAAAAATATTACGCAACAGCCGAACGGCCGACTGCTCAAAACGGGTCCGCATAAAAGCCTCACCGTGTTCCTTTACACCCATTTTGTAAGCTTCCAGTACGGGGCCGGCGGCATTATTTCCCCCAAACTGATCCACGCCTGCCATCAGTACTTTGTAGTGACGTTCGGCCACCGACATTTTTTCTACTCCCCACGATTTTCCGGCAAACACATCGGGAGTCTTCCCTTCGTCGGCTGTAATGAGCCAGTCGGTACACACTACCCCATCGTAGTTGTACTTTTTCCTGAGCAGGTCGGTGACGAGGTACTTACTGAACCCATTTCCCACGTTTTCGCCGTATTGCGTATCCTGATTATACGATACCGTATAGTAAGGCATAACCGCCGCTGCCTTCTTTGTTTTGCCCGAAAGCTTAAAAGCACCCTCCACAAAGGGGATCAGGTGGGCCTGAAAGTTATTTCCAGGATACACCGCAAACTTCCCGTAGGCGAAGTGGGCATCGCGTCCGGCTTCTTCCGGCCCCCCGCCGGGCCAGTGCTTCACCATGGCATTGACGCTATGATACCCCCAGCCCTCCTTATTTTCGGCAGCCCCGGTGGAAGTTTGAAAGCCATCCACGTAGGCGCGCGCCAGGTCGGCGGCCAGGTAGGGATCTTCGCCGAAGGTACCGTTGAACCGGCTCCACCGAGGCTCCGTGCCCAGGTCTATCTGCGGAGATAGCGCGGTGGCAATGCCCAGAGCGCGGTACTCCCGGGAAGCTATATCCCCAAACTTCTGCACCAGAGCCGGGTCAAACGTAGCGGCCATCCCCAGCTGCTCAGGCCACATCGAGATGGTCCCACCAGCCCCGGCGTTGTACTCGGTACTTGCCGTGGCATTGTGGCGCGGGTCGGAGCTATTATTGGCCGGAATCCCCAGGCCCAGGCCTTCCACTAACGCCTGAACTTTGTTATTCCAGGTAGCGGCAATCGCCGGGCTTTGTACGCGGGTGACCAGTACATGGCGGAGGTTATCGGCGGTCAGAAACTGCTTTTGCTGATCAGTAAGAACCGATGCATCCAGCCCACTCTCGGCAAAAGCTTTGCCGTTGTAGGTGGCGGCCCCCAAGCCCCTGGGGGCGGCCGGTATGGCCTGATGCCCGCTGTACAGCATGAGCCCGGCTATTTGTTCCACCGTCATTTTTGAGGCCAGGTCTTTGGCCCGCTCCTCCACGCTCAGTCGCCAGTCTTCGTAGGCATCGAGTTTGCCGTTTCTATTTAGATCTTTAAAGTTGAGACCATTGCTCGTAAGGATTTTCACCCCTGATTCCGCGGAGTATCCCAGCCGGGGGCCGTTCTTATTCACTACGGTTTTAAATCCAGGAACGGTGGCAGTTGGCTGTCCCTGACCGGAAGCAGCCCAACCCAGAATCAGTAGAATAACGGAAGCACACTTAAAACGACAAGGCAAATGGAGAGAAGGAAGCATATCGTATTGGATGTAAATTTTTTTCCCAAAGTTCCGCATGGATACCAGCGAAATACAAGTTTCAAACGAAGTTATCTCCCAAAAACACCCTGTTTTTCGACGGATACACCCGTTTGATCGATAACTCGCGCCATTCTATCCACCGTTCAGGTTTTATAGCAAAAAAGTACAAAACCGGACTTCTGTCGAGTTAATTGGTCAAATAGTCTATTCTACAAAATAGAGTGGTTTTTTTATAGTTGCTTTGAATCGTAAATCAAAAACGACCATGTACTCTAACACTGAAACATCCCATTTTATACAATCAAATACAACCATGAAAAAGAACCTACTCCTAATCCTTACCATCCTACTAGGTAGCTTTTCCGCCCAGGCGCAGTTTCCAGGTGGTGGCCCCGGCGGTATGGGCCGGCCCCAATCGGGCGATGGCAACGGACGCCCCCGCACCGAGAGCACTCAAACCCAGGCTTTCGAATTGCCCCAAGCCAAGGGGAACTCAAAAATAACCGGCTATGTAGTGGACTCCTCCCTAACGAGCGCGGTTGAATACGCCACCATCGCTTTATTTGACAAGGCTACCCAAAAACCAGTAGACGGAACGGTGGCCGACGAAAAAGGAAAATTCTCCCTGACCAAGATTGCCGAAGGCGAATATTACCTGCTGGTTCGGTTTATTGGCTATACCGATAAGAAGATCTCAGATATTAAAATCAAAAAGGGGGACGACCTGGAAGTGGGTGTCATCAAATTGTCTACCTCCACCATTCAGCTGGATGCCGTAACGGTAACCGGCGAGAAGTCGCTCATCGAAGAGAAGGTTGACCGCCTGGTGTATAACGCCGAAAAAGACCTGACTTCCAAAGGCGGCGACGCCGCCGATGTACTGCGCAAGGTCCCAATGCTGGCCGTGGACTTTGACGGAAACGTAACGCTGCGGGGTACCTCTAACCTGCGCGTATTGATCAACAACAAGCCTTCGACGATCATTGCCAGCAGCATCGCCGATGCCTTGAAAATGATTCCTGCCGACCTCATCAAATCCGTAGAAGTAATCACTTCCCCATCCGCCAAGTACGACGCCGAGGGATCGGGTGGGATTATCAACATCATCACCAAGAAATCAACCATTCAGGGGGCTACCCTGAGCCTGGATACGGGTACCGGTCTGCGGGGTTCTAACCTGGGCCTGAACGGTAGCCTGCGTACCGGCAAGCTAGGGGTAACGCTGGGTGGATTTGGCCGGGCTTTTTACAACAAGGCGCTGGTACAAATGGATCAGAGTACGATGCAGAATGGCAACGACATTCTCACCAACCAAACCGCCGATGCGCACGATTTCGGAATGTTTGGCCGCTACAACCTGGGCTTCGACTATGATTTAGGAAAAAATCAGTACCTGACCGCCGGCGTAAACTTCGGCACCCGCAATTTCTCCCGTGACCAGGATTATACCACCAAGCTTTTCACCAATGATATCCTGAGCTCCACGGCTTTCCGGAATGTAGACAGCCGCGATGCATCCAACTCCGTAGACCTGAACCTGGATTACGTCAAGACTTTCAAACCAGGTCAGGAGTGGTCGGTATCTACCCTTTACAGCGTCAGTAACCTGACCAACAACTTTAACGCCGATCTGCTAAACGGTTCGCAGGAACTGACTGGCCGCCAGAAAAACCTGAACTCAAACGAAAATAAGGAGATCACGCTACAGACCGACTATGTAAGCCCGATTGGCAAGAAACAACAGATCGAGTTTGGTATCAAAGGCATCATGCGGGAAGTGAATAGTGACTTCAGCTATCAGATTGCCGCTGCTACGGGTGGTTTTGCATCGGACCTCCGGAACCCTGCCGGCCTGCTCAACTACAACCAGAACATCGGCGCTGGCTACCTGTCCTATACCCTGTCTTTACCGAATAAGTATACCGTAAAGGTAGGCTCACGCTTTGAACACACTTCCATTGAAGCAAATGATCAGGAGCGGGACATCATCATACCGTCGTACTCCAACCTGGTACCTAGTGTGAACATTTCCAAGAGCGTTGGCAAAGCCTCTACCCTGAAACTGGCCTACAATAAGCGGATTCAGCGTCCCGGTTTGCAGCAACTGAACCCTAACTTCAACGCCGCTAACCCCCAGAATATCAACATTGGTAACCCCACGCTCCGTCCCGAATTGACCGACAATGTAGAGCTAAGCCTGAGCACGTCCATTAAGAAAACGTACCTGACCGTAGCACTGTTCGGCCGTCAGACCAGCAATGCCATTACCCGTATCACCACGCCCTCCGATACCCTCATCGGAGCCCTGATTACCACCTACCAGAATATCGGTAAAGAACAAACGTTCGGTGCCAACGTATTTGGTAACGTGTTCCTGACCTCTAAGTGGACTCTGAACGGTGGCCTGGACATGTACTACAACTACCTGGAAGGCCGTCAGATCGGGTTGTCGGGTGTTTCGGAAATGGTGAACAACTCCGGCTTTGTGATCGGTGGCCGTCTGCAATCGCAGTTGATGTTGCCTAACGGTTGGGGACTTCAGGCCTTCGGCGGATTCCGGGGCAACCGGGTGCAGCTGCAAGGTACCCAAGGCGGTATGGGTATGTACTCAGTGGGCGTCCGGAAGGAGTTTGCCAATAAGAAAGGAAGCCTTGGCTTGGCCGCTGACAACTTCTTCGGAGGTATGAAAATGCGTAGCACGCTCAACTCGCCAACATTCAGCCAGGTAAGTGTCAACAACATTTACAACCAGAATGTCAAGCTGACGTTCAGCTATAAGATTGGTAAAATGGCGCTGGTGGAGAAAAAGAAAACCCGTGGCGTGAAGAACGAAGACGTGATGGGCGGAGGCGAGACAAACAATTAATCAATTTTTATAGATTGGGATAGTGCATAGAAGGCTGTCAGTGGGCAGCCTTCTTTTTTGGCTTTATATTATCCGTTAATCCTGACTTTCCACTCTGATTTTGAAACAGAATAGCGTATACGTTTGTTAAAATAGGGAATCATTAAAAACCTATTTTACATGACCCTATACAAATCATTTGCTACCCTAACGCTGGGCTTGGTGCTGGGAGCTGCCTCCTGCGAGTCGTCGGGTAGTCAGTCAGCTACGGACAATAGCAACGTGCGGGAAGTATCCATTCAGGCACCCGTCGGGCAGGCTACTGCGGCTTTCGCCTCGGGTTGCTTCTGGTGTACCGAAGAGATATTTCAGGCCGTAGTGGGCGTAGACTCCGTCATATCAGGCTACGCGGGTGGTACCGTGCCAAACCCTACCTATGACCTCGTGAACACCGAAACCACCGGCCACGCCGAAACCGTACTCGTGTACTACAATCCGGCAACGGTTAGCTACGAAGAACTGGTGCGGGTATTCTACCTTTCCCACGACCCCACCACCCTCAACCGTCAGGGCCCCGACCGGGGTACCTCGTACCGGTCTATCCTTTTTTACAACACTCCCCAAGAAAAGCAAACCGCCGAGCGCATCACGGCCCAAATGAACCAGGAACAGTTTAGCAACAAAATCGTGACGGAGATTAAAAAGCTGGATAAGTTCTACCGGGCCGAGGGCTACCATCAGGATTACATCGAGCACAATCCGGGCAATCCCTATGTGCAGAATGTGTCAATCCCCCGCTTCCGGAAATTCAAAGCGGCTTACAAAGGCAAGCTAAAAGAAAATAGCTAGTCATGGCTCAAAGGGGCCAAACTTTCCTATGCCGCATTTGGCCCCTTAGAAAGCCGCAAAAGGTACCGGCCTATTGAGGATTACTTTCATACCTTGTCCTGTTGTTTTTTGTTTGTCAACCCTATCAACAGTATACGATATGTCAGAACCGATCTACCCCTGCTTGTGGTTCAATGGGCAGGCCAAGGCCGCGGCCGAATTTTATTGTTCTATTTTCAAAAACTCAAAGATCCTCCAAGACACCCCTATGGTGGTTATGTTTGAGGTAAACGGGCGGAAGTTCATGGGGCTCAACGCCGGGCCGGAATTTGCATTTAACGAAGCGGTATCTTTTGTGGTCAATTGCGACACCCAGGAAGAGATAGATAGCTACTGGCAACAACTTACGGCAAATGGAGGGAAAGAAGGTAGGTGCGGGTGGCTCAAAGACCAATTTGGCGTATCCTGGCAGATCGTTCCGACCCAGCTTAGT
The DNA here is from genome assembly GCA_963768025.1 of uncultured Cytophagales bacterium. Taxonomy (GTDB): domain Bacteria; phylum Bacteroidota; class Bacteroidia; order Cytophagales; family Spirosomataceae; genus CAVYGM01. The sequence continues at coordinate 1,048 of CAVYGM010000039.1, read as the reverse complement.
AAGCTCATGAAAGATCCGGAAAAAGCAAAGAGGGTGATGCAGGAGGTGATGAAAATGAACAAATTTGAGATTGATGTTCTTGAAAATGCCTGAATGAGGTCAAGATTACACAAACGAAGGGGGGAGAAAGTCAACTTTCTCCCCCCTTCGTTTTGATTGATTCAAGACCTCTATCTTCCCAGCACCAGGTTGTCCGTTATTTCCTGCTCAAAGGTAATGTAGCCCGGATAATTCACCTGCTTGTCGCCCACGGCCAGGGTAGGTTTGATCTTAACCGTCAGTTTGGCGGGCTTGGAGTCCGACTTGCCCGAAAGCGACTGGATCATGGCAATGAAACTATCGCGGGTTTGGTCGTTCATGAGCAGATCATAGGCATTAGTGCTCAGGTTAACGGGCACCTTGGTACTTCCCGTGCCGGGAAACACCTCGATCCGGCGATTTAAAATCCCCTTAAAAATCTCATTGTTGGATAACAATACGATGTATTCCATCTGGTTGATGGCCGCCAGATTATTGGTTGGATTAATGATATCCAGATTTACCCGTAAATCCAGGGGTACCTTTTTGCGCAGGATGGCCAGGCCAAGCTGCGGGTACTTGGTCGGGTCCAGATCCTTGATGCTCTTGATGTTTCTTAGCTCGCGCACATCCGTGCCTGCCAGATAAATGCTGTCAATGGACGTAATGGCGTACTTACAGTCGCCGAACGTTTTGGCCTCCTTAATCTGCCGACTGACACTGCATTGACTAAAAAAAGCAATGACGCCTACCAGGGCGACTATACCGATTATTTTTTTCATGATTATTCTGATCTATGTTTTGGTCTGCAACTTACTGAACAGCCTATACAACGCCAACTCTGCATAGACATTACGTCCATAAATCTTATTATTTGTAGAAATAACCTTGCCAGGCCGTTCGGTGGTTAGATGCATTTCTACCGGCTTGGTTTAATTTTGGGTAATGTAACGTGTACAGCCACCGTTGCTCGGCTCCGACGAGTAACACCTATCCGATAGCGCCTCCGGCGCGGGGTTGGCTAAACTTC
>CAVYGM010000038.1:0-65792 GCA_963768025.1 uncultured Cytophagales bacterium | reverse complement strand
ATCCGACATCAAAAAGGTGTACGACGGCACCGGGTTGTTCCTGCGGGACTCCGTGTTACACACCCGGGCCAATTACCAGAGCCGCCTGTTCAAATCCGCCTACCGGGGAGCCGTCACCTACCACCATAAACTGAACGCCCGGAACAAAATACAACTGGGAACGCAATACACCCTTTTTGATTATGACTACCACCAAAGCCGGCTTACCGGAGACACCACCGCCAGCCGGGAGGATTTGCTGAACTTCCGGGAAAAGGTGGGTACCGTTCGAAATTACATCAGCTGGAAGCACCGGTTCAATGAATCCGTCACACTGGTGACGGGAATTCAAAACATGAACGTGCTGCTCAACAACAAAAGCACGCTGGAACCGAGAGTCTCGCTGAACTGGCAGCTTAGCCCCACCAACTCCTTTCAGCTTGGGTACGGAAAGCACAGCACGATGGAAAGCGCCCATAACTATTTTGCAAAGGTAAGATCGGAAGCGGGGGAACTGATCGAACCGAACAGGGATCTGGGTCTGCTCAAAGCGCACCATTTCGTGCTCGGGTACGAGAAGCGGTTCAGCGAAGCCCTGGTGGCCAAAGCAGAGGCCTACTACCAGAGCCTTTACAACCTGCCGGTTGAGAACGACGTGAACAGCACCTTCGCAACGATCAACGAAGGGCCGGACTTCAATTATGTCGAACTGGTGAACAAGGGAACCGGCAGAAACTACGGGATTGAGCTGACTTTGGAAAGGTTCTTCAAAAACAACTTCTATTACCTGGTCAACGGATCGCTGTACAGCTCCACCTACAGGACCCTGGAGGGAAAGGAGCGGAACACACCCAACAACGGCCGTTACCTGGTCAATGTCCTGTTTGGCAAGGAGTTTGTCAAAATGGGAAGGAAGCAGAATCAAACCCTGGGCCTGAACGCTAAACTGTTTTTCAGCGGAGGGAGGAACATTATTCCGCTTTTGAGGGATGATGCCGGAAACATAGCGGTGGATCCGGAAAAGGGTGAGTACTGGGATTACGGCAAAGCCTACGAAAAGTCCCTGGGCGACCTCTCGAAGTTTATGTTTTCGGTTAGTTATAAATGGAACCGGGCCCGGGCCACCCATGAGCTGTTCCTCAACCTGGAGAACCCTACCAACACCCGGGGGAAACTGACCGAATACTACGACTCCTCGCAACCCGGTTCCATAGGGCATACCACCCAGAGGGGTTTCATCCCCAACCTGATGTACCGATTATACTTTTAAGATCAGTAGAAGATCAGCCTCAACGGTGCCATTCTGGTCTTCATCGCGGCGCTTTTACAGGTGCTCGGTCTGATCCACCCCTTTCTCTGTCGGTGAGATCCTGTTGGTGTTTCCCGTTGCCATCCATGAAGTGATCCTGGCCGTGTGGCTGACCATCAAGGGGTTTACTATTCAATAATACCTGGAAACAAGCAGCCAGGAAGTCTCAGAAGCAAATTTCCATTCTTTTATCAATTAACCGTAAAAACAATCAAACAATCATGAAACATTCATTCATCCCCATCGCGATCCTGGTACTCGTTGTATCGCTGTCGCTCCCCTCGTTTTCCCAGACCAGCAAGTTCGGTCTTTCGATCAATTCCCTGACCACCAACTTCAACTACGGCGCGTCGAACGCGGAACTGAAAACCCACAAGCAGGACTTCAAGGGACTGCAGGCCGGTTTTACGTACCAGGCCAGGGTGGGTTCGGGGTTCTCCATCGTGCCGGAGCTTTACTTCGCCCTCAAAGGCGGGGTGCTGAAAGGGGGGAATCCGCTTACAACCAACAAATCCACCCTGCGGCTTTCCTCGTTGGAGGCACCGCTGCTGGCCCGTGTGCACTTCGACAACCTGTACTTCAATGCCGGTCCCTATGCGGCGTATACGCTGGGGGGTAGGCTGAAGACCGAAGGTTCGGAGACGCTGCCCGAGTCGTCCACGAAGATCTCGTTCGGCAACGCCCCGGGCGACTTCCAGCGCTGGGACTACGGCCTACAGGCCGGGGCGGGGTATAATTTCAATCTCAAAAAATCGGTCCTCACCCTGGATGTCCGCTACGGCTACGGCCTGGCCAATATCTCAAAGGATGTCGAGCGGTACAATCGGATGCTCAACATCAGCCTCGTGGCTTCAAAGTTGGGCAAAAAGAGCAAAAAGTAAGGCTGTTACTAATTGTGCCCACTCGCCAAATCAAGACTACAACCCAGCCGGACAAGCCATGAAAAACTTTTTTAATTCCAATAGTCAGCTTCGTAACGTTCGGTGGGTTGTAGTTTTGTTACTTGTCCCGGCGGCTCTCACCTGCCCCCTGATTACTTTATTGCAACTGCATGGATGACGTATAACCATACCCGGCAGGCAGGCGTAGTGATTGCGACTACGTGGATTTGCCGGATGATGAGCAGAAGACCCCTGTCTGTTCAGGTAGGACGTCTTGACCAGACCGCCGTCCGGGTTTCTGCCCTGGGGTACTGTCCGGTGCAGCATTCTTCAACTACATTTGATTAAACGTAATACGACTATGGCTTTCCTTGCGGGTGTTTTATCCTTCAATCTTATCATCTGGCTGATAAGCAGGTATTTTTTAACAAATTCTCCATTCAAATCTTTTTGGTCAGCCGCCCGATTGGCTTTACCGATCATGTTCACCCAGGTAGGCATCGCTCACATTCTCCGGCCCGGGAGTCTGTCCTACATGATTGAAAGCCTATATTCCCTATGCTGACCTATTTATTGTTCTCACAGGGTTGTTCGAAATGGTTGTTCCCTGGGGTTTGTTATCCCCAAAATTCAGAAAAAAGACCGCGTACCTGCTTATCGCATACCTTGTTGCCATTTTCCCGGCGAATATAAACGTTGCTGTCAACGGCTTGTCCGCACCCGGTGGATTACCAGGTGCGGCCTGGTACACATGGAGCCGGTTACTGTTTCAACCGGTCTATATGGTGTGGGTTTGGTTTGCCGCATTTGGAAACACTTCCCAAAAGCCTGTATAAATTACCAGGAAATTGGCCATGTTCATTCACCTGACTTGAATACAGAACTTTGAAAGCCGCACGGCATTGTTGCAACGATGGGTCGGGCCCTATTGGGCGCACTGATTTCTTCTTCCATTTTTATTCATCACGGATGTCAAGCACATTGTCCGTTTATGACACTTGGTTGTCTTGTGCATGCCGCAATTTAGCGTCAACTTTGCACCATTCCAGACCGTAACGTCAGAGAAGGGAAACACGGATTTTGATACCTGTAAATCTCAAATAAATGAAACTTACAAGTGTTAAATTAGTGAAAAATATGAATTTCTGCATAAACTTTAAAATTAAATAATCATATCATATTATTCTTAATAATTGATATTATTTAATAGGTGATTATTGACTATTGGAGGCGCACATTTTTAAAGATGACGTTGCATTTATTGGTTGAATTCATCCCTGATTATTTTCACACCCTATCAATATACCAGCATTGTCCTTTTCTGACATATATTAGTCATAATATGGACAAAATATTGAAATACCTTTGGTACATTAAATTATGACTTATGAAAAGATTCGCTTTTATTATTCCCCCGTATGTTGAATTACTGGATCTGGCGGGCCCCGTCCAGGTATTTACGGAAGCTAAATTTTATGGCTATGAGTTGTCGCTGGAATATTACTCCTATAGTGATGAAATCACCAGCACATGTGGCCTGCCGTTTAACAATATCCAGAACTACCAGGATGCCAGACTTGGAGAAGGCGACTATCTCTTCGTTCCGGGTATGGATAACAATTATGTGAGCAGTAAGGCTTTCAAGGCTGAAAAAGATTTTTTTCGCTGGATCAGAAAGTGCGCTGACGAGAAAGTTTTTGTCTGCTCGGTCTGTAACGGCGCTTTTGCCCTGGGGCATGCCGGATTACTGAAAGATACGGAATGCACTACGCATTGGCGACGCATTGAGGAAATGCAGGCAGAATTCCCAACGGCAAAGGTAATTTCGAATATCCTATTCAAGAAAAGCAATAACATATATACCAGTGCCGGTATCAGCGCCGGAATTGACCTGGCACTGGCCATCCTCGAAGAATTAAGAGGCGCCCTGTTCACCCACAAAGTGGCCAGAGGACTCGTGGTCTACCATCGGCGAAGCCAGAATCATAGCCAGAAGAGCATTTATCTCGACTATCGCAATCACATACACCCCAGCGTACACAAGGTACAGGATCACCTTATCGAACATCTTTCGGACGAAAACTCGATTGACGATTTGGCGGATCTCGTTGCCATGAGTCCCAGGAATTTAAGCCGAATCTTTAAAGATAAAACAGGAACCACTGTCCTGGAATACCTGACATTGCTTCGTTTGGAGTTTGCAAAAACAATGCTTAACAATCCTGACTTTACTATTGAATACATCGCCTCAAAATGCGGCTTCAAGTCATCCAGGCAATTGCATAGAATTTTAAAGAATAATAAAATCAATTGAAGTTTCTCCTCTCATGGCATGAACGCAAAAGAATTGCCATCTCCCGCACATTCGCCGTGGTAAAAGACCGGATAAACCCTATACACGTCCTCAATCAGTTGGGGTGAAAATCGTTTAGCCGTAATTCAAACCGACTGTTTCTAACTCCTAAAAAAACTCATCATGCCCCTATCAAAATCATCCACGAGCCGTGCCATACGCCGGCACGACCTCGACTGGCTTCGGGTCATCGCTTTCAGTATCCTGATCCTGTACCATTCGGGCATGTTTTTCAATTACTGGGACTGGCACATCAAGAACGATGAATTGAGCCATGCCATCGAATTGCCGATGCGGTTCAGCGGACAATGGCGCATGGCGCTGCTATTCATGATTTCCGGTTCGGCGGTATTTTTCGCTTTAAGGAATAGCCTTTGGGGGCGATTTCTCAAAGAGAGGTTCTGGCGCATCTTCCTGCCGCTTCTTTTCGGAATGCTCGTGATTGTACCCCCCCAGATTTTTATCGAAAGGCTCACCCAGGGGGCTAGCTTTTCCTTCCCCGAATTCTACGGTCTGACTTTTGATTTCCAGCCCTACCCCGAAGGGAATTTCAGCTGGCACCATCTGTGGTACCTTGCCTACATTTTCACCTATTCCGTACTAGGGCTTCCACTACTGCTTTACATCAAAAAGCAAACGTTGGCCACGCTCAGGCTCGCCCGGTTGAGCTCCCAACCCGTATGGCTCATCGGCCTTCCCGTACTATGGCACTGGGGCGGGGAAATGCTACTGGGAGGAAATTTTCCCACAACGAACGATCTGGTCAACGATTGGAACCAGCACTTTCATTATTTCTCACTGTTCGTGACCGGCTTCGTGTTCTGCTCACAGCCTTCGTTCTGGGAGAGCCTTGAAAAGAATCGGCGCCTGTCCCTTGGGATTGCGATCGTATTCACTTCAGTATTGTGTGGGGTGTACTGGGCTCCCGGCCGCTATCCGCAAGGCTGGGAACAAGGCCTCTATGCCCTGATAGCCACCACCAACGCCTGGTGCGTACTGCTGGCCATTTTCGGGTACGGGTACCGGTACCTCAATTTTTCAAACCGCTTCCTCACCTATGCCAACGAAGCGGTGTACCCTTTCTACATGTTACATCAAACCGTCATCGTGCTCCTTGCCTACCCGTTAGTCCATATGGCGCTGCCCATGTGGGTCAAGTTCGCGTATCTGGTCGTTGCAACATTCGGAATTTGCCTCGTGCTGTACCACTGTTTTATCAAGAGGGTTCCGGTACTTCGTTTTTTCTTCGGGATGAAGATACTGGAAAGAAAAGCCGTGGAGCCCATGCCTTTGCCCACAATCGGTTGACCACGGACTTACTTTGACTGGAATCGGAGAAATTAAAAACATTGAAAAGAAAATGAAAAGAAACGTAGGCATTCTGATATTCGACAACGTGGAAGTCCTGGATTTTTGCGGGCCGTTCGAAGTGTTTTCGGTAACCACCGAACTGAACCAGTACGGGCCATTCGAAGTATTCACCGTTGCCAGCACCAAGGCTGCAGTCACCACGGTGAATGGTATGTCGGTGAACCCCAGATATTCTTTCAACGACGCACCGCCTATCGATATCCTCGTAATCCCGGGAGGTGCCGGCACCCGCGCCCTCGTTGGGGACCAGGAGACCTTGAACTGGTTGTTCCAGAGGCATTCCCTCTCGGAGATCACTTTCAGCGTATGCTCGGGTGCCAGGTTAATAGGTATACTGGGATTACTGGACCATCTGCCGTACACCACCCACCGCCTGGTGTTTGATCATATGGCCGAGATCGCACCGGATGCTATTCCCGTAAGGAACGAAAGGTTTGTCGATAATGGAAAGATCATGACTTCAGGCGGCATATCCGCCGGTATAGATCTCTCCCTGCACATTGTCGGCAAATTGCTGGGGGAGCGTGTGCGTACTAATACATCCACATACATGGAATACCCATACGCCCAGACCCAATAACCCATGTATCGTTCATTTTACCCTTTGGTCAGGTTCGGGAAAGAACAATACCCCGGGTCTTGTGATTAGGTAGTCTCCTAAGAAATGAATTTCACTTATTTAATCTATTAGCCATGAAACGTTTTTTCATCCAAATCTCGATACTGCTAGCAGTTGCGTCGCAGTCGATTCCCTCGTTTTTACAAATCAGCAGATTCGGCCTTTCGATGAATTCCCTGACCACCAACTTAAACTACGGGGAGTCGAATGAGGAACCGCAAACCCACAAGCAGGGCTTCAAGGGACTGCAGGCCGGTTTTACGTACCAGGCCAGGGTGGGTTCGGGGTTCCCCATCGTGCCGGAGCTTTACTTCGCCCTGAAAGGCGGGGTGCTGAAAGGGGGGAACCCGCTCACGACCAACAAATCCACCCTGCGGCTTTCCTCGTTGGAGGCACCGCTGCTGGCCCGGGTGCACTTCGACAACCTGTACTTAAATGCCGGTCCCTATGCCGCGTATACGCTGGGGGGTAGGCTGAAGACCGAAGGTTCGGAGACGCTGCCCGAGTCATCCATGAAGATCTCGTTCGGAAATGCCCCGGGCGACTTCCAGCGGTGGGACTACGGCGTACAGGCCGGGGCGGGGTATGATTTCAATCTGATGAAGTCGACCCTCACCCTGGATGTCCCCTACGGCCACGGCCTGGTCAATATCTCGATGGACGTCGGGCGTCACAATCGGATGCTCACTATCAGCTTAAACATATCGAGGCCTTAGAAGAAACATATATTGCAGAACACAGGGAAAAGCCTCCGAATTGTTCTACTTTCACAGAGTCTTTCTTTCACACTGTCAATTACTTACCAATGAAGCTGACATGCCTGTTTCTATTTCAATGCCTTGTAATGACGGTACGTGCGCAAAGCACCGGAGGTGATTTCGTCGCCAACCGAATCAGGGACGAACGATTCATAGAAATCAATGGAATCGAGCAATGGATAAGCGTTAAGGGTGACAGCACCAAACCGATTGTTTTGTTCCTTCACGGTGGACCGGGCAGTCCTTTGAGTCCGTATTCCGAAGCGCTTTACGGTAGTTGGGAAAAGGATTTTATCCTCGTTCAGTGGGATCAGAGGGGCACGGCAAGGACCTACGGCCATAACGCACCGGAGGAACTGAGTCCGGAATACCTGCAATCCAACCCATTGACCCTTGAACAAATGACATCTGACGGGATTGCGTTAGCCAGGTATTTGAGTCAGCGGTTTGGGAATCAGAAAATCATCCTGTTCGGGTCATCCTGGGGTTCGGTGATCGGGGTCAGAATGGCCCAGAGGAATCCCGAACTGTTTTATGCCTATATCGGGCATTCGCAATTGGTCAGTCCCGCTTTGAGTAATTTATCCGCCTACCGCCAAGTGATGCAACTGGCACAAAAGGAGAATGACAAGGAAACCCTGGATATGCTTCGTCTGATCGGCAAGCCACCTTATGATACGGCAAGGAACGCGGGTCGGTTTATGCGGGTCATAAAAAGGTACCAACAGATGAATGCCACTCCCCATCCAGCTGAGTGGTTTGTGCTGGCTCCGGAATATGACAATGAAAAAGACGCGCGGCACCGTAGTGATGGAGATGATTACTCCTTCGTCAATTATTTTGGAGACAAGAAATTAAGGGTTGCCTCCATCAGTTCTAACATTGATCTTTTCAATGATGGCTTGGTGTTCAAGATCCCGGTTTACCTTATCCAGGGTGAAGAAGACATTCAAACACCGGCGACGATCAATAAGACCTACTTTGATAAGTTAAGATCCCCTAAAAAGGAACTCATACTACTCCCGAAAACGGAGCACGGTTTCAATCAGGCAGTTCTTGATACGCATTTGAGTATCATGCAAAAACACATAATTCCTGGTATTGGCGATAGGTAATGGACAATCCACTTTTTCTTCAAGGATTGCATTTATAGTCCAAAGTAATTTTAGGGCTCATGCATGACGAAGTCAACCAGGTTAGAGTACGAATTTCCTTCGTCGGTGCATCAGGCGCTATGGACATTTTTTTCCTGGTGAAATTGAAAAAACATTGCCCCAACCCCCTATTTGTTAGGATCGGATTCCAACAAATTGGGATTGGGGCAACGTGTGCCAACCTATTTCCGCATATTCCTAAAAAATCATTCATCAATATAATGCTAAAAAACTTATGGTGTGGCCTTTCTGGGGAGTTGCTTGTAGAAAGTATTTGAAAAGCTGCGGCTAGACAAAAAATTGTAAGGCTTGGGTAGATGCCAAAATTCCAGGAATATGTTTTATAATACAAGCTATGCAACTTTAAGCCCTTCTTTGGCAAATCAAGTTCTATAACCGTGCCTGATTAAATAGGGGGTTCTTTTTCTATGCCTGTTTTCAAGGACCTGCCATACTCATAAGGAGGTGTCGGGTTCATTGACCTGCGAGCGAGCGATGACCAGCCTGACATCGTGATAGGAAAGAAGCTACAGAAACTTGATTTAACAAAGTAGAATTAGATAGAGTAACTTAAATTAGTTATAACCCTGATTCTGCTTCACTTTAGGCTCCTGGCTAAGCACTGTGTTGGCAATTGGGAATAATAAATATTCATTTTTCCCTTTTTTGCTTTGCAAGTTTGGTACCAGGTCAAAGGCCTTTCCAAACCGAACCAGATCCCACCATCTTTTGCCTTCATACAGGAATTCAAAGAGGCGTTCCTTCAGGATAATCTCGTCGTTCTTCTCCTTACTGCCGTTGATAAAAACATGGTCTTTGTGGGCTGTCGTGTAAGCTCTTTGGCGTACTTTGTTAATTTCTTCAGATGGATCCTGCCCCAATGCGTTTTTAGCTTCTGCCTTCATAAGCAGTACGTCCGCATAACGATACAGCACAATATCGCTTACAAAAAGCCGGGTTCCACCAGTCATTAACCCCCGCCCCTTCATCGAAACGGAAGTATAATAGGTAGGCTTACCGTCCTTATCGTAGGTATAAATCTCGTGTAAGGATCCTTTTTTCCGGGTATCGTCAATGGAGAACTGGTTACGTACCAGGTCGGTTACTACAAGTAATCCTTGCCCGGACCCAACTGGTTGTACGAGCGCTTTGGTTGGCTGATCGATGTTGGAAGGGATGGCACTGTCGATGATCCAATGGTACCAGAAATGGTTGGTGGCTCCGTCCAAGTCCTGGTAGCGAATCGCCATCATAACCTCCTTGTTGCCCTTCTTTGTATAGTCGAACAAGTCGGAGTAATTGGTCAGGAGTGCTACATCGGCTTTTTCAACCTCGTTCAGAGCACTCAACGCCGTCGTAAAATCAGCCTGGCCGCCATTTAACCTTTTGCCGGTCCATAGAAATATATCTCCTTTTAACGTATTCGCGGCTGGTTTTGACCATTTAAATCGTCCGGTTGGAAATGAATTGTCGGGATACAGGGAAAGAGCTTTCTCGATATCTTTCTTGATCAGTGCAAATACTTCGGCCTGAGGGGATCTCTCTTTGATAGTAACCTGCGCATCTGAGCTCTCAGTGGGTTCGGTACGGATGATTAGGTCCCCCCAGGTACGAGTCATAACGTAGTATACATACGCACGCATGGTGTGGGCTTCGGCCAGAATCTGATTCTTTTTGGATTCTGTCTTGAATTCGACATCGGGCACATACTTCAAAATCAGGTTGGCCGTGTTGATCACGGTGTAAAATCCGCTCCAATCCTGGTGATGGGGCTGATCACCACTCAGCTCGTTCAGAAAAAGGTCATGCCTGCCGCTACCATACACGCCCCCTTCAAAAACTTCGCTCCGTTGCTCTCCAAGAACATAAATAGACTCTGACATAGACCTCAGATTCACATACATTCCATTCAGCGCTCCTTCGGCATCGTTTTCGGTTTTCCAGAAAGAGTTGGTCGTAATGACACTGGTAGGAGATACATCAAGTACTCCGCAAGAAGATATGAACAGGCACAGAAAGAGTAAATAGGAAACTAATGATTGTATTTTTTTCATGATCTGGTTCTTAATCAAAATGAGAAATTCGCTCCAAAAGTGATGTTTTTAGGCATGGCGTACCGGCCATCATCCCTCCCGCCTTCCTCGGGGTTTAACCCCAGGTAGTTGGTGAAATAATGAATGTTGTTGGCTGTTACATTGAACCTGAGGCTGGCTATTTTCAATCTGTTCAGTATAGGAGAGGGAACCGAGTAGCTCAGCGTAACTTCGCGGATGGCCAGGAAGTCACCTGATTCCATATAAGTTGAGTTTCCTGCAGTGGTGATACCATTGAATAAATTGCGTTGTACGCGCTCCCCTCCCCAGTAAGAACGGGGCGTGTCGGTATTATCCCCCTGCTTTTTCCAGGACCGCTCTACCATTCGCTGGGTGAGGTTGCCATCAGCGTACAAATTGCCATCCAAAAACATTCTTCCCCAGTTGAAAATAGTATGGCCAGTCGTATAGTCCATCCTTATGTACAGATTGAAGTTTTTATAGCTCAAAGAGTTAGAGATACCGCCCGTCCAAACCGGGAAGGATGTTCCCATGTATCTTTGGTCGCGGGAATCGATGATGCCGTTTTTGTCCGCGTCGTAATATTCGACATCGCCTCCATACTGAGTTTTATTAGCGCCCACGATGTAGGTGGCAACGGGGCCTTTCTGAGCCGCTTCGTCGGTAGCATAAATGCCTACCTGCAAGCGATCATACATTTCCCCAAGTCTCCCTCCCTCTTGCAGGCCGCCCTTCCATACATAGTCGTTGGCCGCATCGTCCCATACCAGGATGCCCCCAACGCGGTTGTTAGGAATGCCGTTTGGTGGCAGTTTCAAAATTTTATTCAGGGTTTTGGACGCGTTGAAGGAAAGTGTCCATTGGAGGGGGGAGCTGCTAGGCAGTACCTGAGCACGGGTCTCAATTTCAAACCCTTTGTTTTCCAGGGATCCGAGATTAGTCAATATACTACCAAAGCCGGTAGATTGGGGAAGGGGCAAGCTAGTCAACAGATTGTCAGTCACCCGGCGGTAAACATCCATGATGAGGGATATCCGGTTATTGAAGAGTCCAATGTCAGCTCCCAGGTTAATCGTTTTAGATTGCTCCCATTTCAGGTCCTTGTTTGGGATTACAGTATTCTGAATAGCGGCAGATCCACCGTATTTGGCCCCCACTCCGTAAGCCCCTTGGGAAGTGAAGTCGCCCAGACCGCTGATGTTACCGTTTACACCATAGCTCCCTCTAATTTTCAACTGGGATACTGTCTTGGATATACCCTGCCAGAAGTCTTCATTATGCATATTCCATCCCACGGAAACGCCGGGGAAAAAACCCCATTTGTTTTGCTCACCCAGGTTGGATGCACCATCATAGCGCATATTTACGGATAGAAGGTATTTCAGGTCGTAGTTGTAATTTGCACTGGCAAAATAACCCAAGATGGTCTGATCGGTAATAAAACTACTTACAGCAGTGGCCTCTCCGGATGCGTTGAGGGTAGGAATCAAATCCGTCGAAGCCCCTCTTCCGGTTGCAGATAAGTTAGAGGACCGGCGGTCAAAAAATGAGATCCCGGCTTTGGCATCCAGATTATGAACCGTTGAGAATGTCTTATTGTACGAAAACACACCGTCCGCCTGAGCCTGGCGCCAGCGATTATTTCCAGAACTGGCTATTCGTGAGTCCACATAAGCCAAGGGGCCGTTCCAGAAGCCAGGCTGAAAAGTGTAGAAGTCACCGCTGACATTATACATGGAAACCTGGGGATCAAACGAGAAGCCTGGTAGAATATCCCAGTGCGACCCAATGGCCAGGGTCAATTTTTCGTTTGAGTTTTCATTGACCCGGCTGTTCATGTGGTACTCCGGATTGCCAATTCCATTGTTTGTCCCGGGAGCCAGCGAACCATCCTCAAACTGATATTTGGCGGTCGGAGCCAGACCGGCATTGCGGTAAAAGGTTACAGCGGTGGAACTGTAGGGAGTATTGTCAGAAGAGCGGGAATAGAGTACTCTGGAAAAAACACTCAAGTTGTTTCTCACTTTGATGTCGCCATTCAGGTTGAAGCTAAGGCGGTCGTATTTGGTGGTGATAACGGTGCCCTGAGCGCTCATGTACCCAACTCCGGCGTTAAAAGTAGCTTTTTCACTTCCTCCGGATACGGACAGATTATGATTGTGGGAAATACCCGTTTGGTATAGCAGGGATTGAAAATCGGTATCCTTGAAAATTAAGGTTTTCGATGGATCGGCCGGATCTGGCATGCTCTCCCAGCCCTCGTTCAGCTTGTGCTGGTTTTCGGGGGTAAGGTATTGAGTAGTGAAAGCTGTCTTGTTCGTTAAATCATTTCCGGTACCATAACCCATTGGCAAGGTTAGCCTTGAAGTATAGTCAGGGAATTTGGAACCACCAAAAACACCCAATCGGTTAATTGTGAGGTAATCACGGGCATTGGCCATTTCATAGAGCTTGCCCGGCTTGGAAGTAATAAGATCGTAGGAGTACGAAACCCGGGTCTGTCCAGCTTTCCCGTTCTTCGTTGTAATGATGACTACACCGTTTGATCCCCGGGCCCCATAGAGGGAAGTCGAGGCAGCATCCTTAAGTACCTGCATGGAGGCTATGTCCTCGGGATTGAGGTCGTTCATGTCATTTCTGATCACCCCATCAATAATGTACAAAGGCCCAGCTCCATCTGGGTTATTAATGGATGTTCCCCCTCGAACGATAATTCGGGTGCAGCCCCCGGCTGACCGGATGTACTCTGGACCCTCACCCCGGAAACAGACCCTTGCAGGGCCGAAGCAGCATTGGTGTAGGGTACGTTTTCGAGTACTTTATTATCAAGCTTAGTAATGGAGGTGGTCAGTGTTTCCCTGGACTGCGTTCCGTAGCCAGTAACCACTACCTCCTCTAAAATGGCTACATCTCCCTTTAAGGTAACGTTAAGTACAGAATTATTCCCAACGGGTACTTCCTGTGACTGGTATCCGATGAAGGAGAATACCAGTGATCCGCCACGCGATGCGTCCAGCGTATAGGTACCAGCGGCGTCGGTACTGGTTCCGCTGGTTGTACCCTTCACTAATACGTTAACACCGGGCAGCGCATCGTTTTGTTCATCAACGACTTTGCCGGTTATACGGATTGACTGGGAATGAACTAAATGAAGTGCTAAAGCACACAAGGAAGATGAGGAGCACACTTTGCTTCCAGTGCATCAAATCAGGTAGAGTTTTTTTTCGCATTGTAAGGGGGCTAAGGAGACTAGTTAAATTATAACATGGACAAAGCTACCTTTCCCATCAGTACTGTTCCTCTACTTTTGTGTGCTTTTATGGTACTTTTCTTCAAAGATCAGGTTGTTGGCCCTGTCCTGGAAACCACCATTCTCTTCTCACAGCCTGTGGGTTGTGGTTTAGGTAAAGGTTTGTTTTATTTCGGTAAGTTTCATGTACGTGCACAGCCTCCCGCATTGACAGTCTTTCAGAAATGAAAAAGTAAAATAGTATCAGTTCATGAGCTATTCCTGATAAGTAGAATTTTGACTTGCCGGTCTATTACTAGCCATAGTCTAAAGCTGAGAAGTAGGATGGTGTAGTCGAATTCAGTAAAAGAGGCCAGAGGTAGCCTAAATGTTCCAAAATAAAAACAATTACCTGTATTGTTACCGCCCATGGAGAGAGTTTCAAGCCGTAGGTCTTACTAATAGTATATTTCATCAACAGACCATATGCACAACAGGACTAACAACTAATTATCATGAAAGCCGTTGAATTCCGATTACCGAAAGCTTTTGACAAATCTTTCATAGTGTTTCAGGAAACAGGGCCGTGTTTTCCCTGTCCCTGGCACTATCACCCTGAGTACGAATTTGTATTGGTTACCAAAAGTACCGGTAGACGGATGGTTGGGGACCACATCGGTTATTTTCAAGAAGAAGATCTGGTGTTTATGGGTTCTATGTTGCCACATGTATGGGTAAACGATTCGGTCTATTCCAAAGGCGATTCAGATGTCCTGGCTGACGCCATTGTTGTTCATTTCGACGAAGATTTTCTGGGGGATGGGTTCCTATCCATTCCTGAAATGAAAGAATTCAGGAGGGTGCTCCGACTTTCTGAACGGGGAATGGTAATTGAAGGTGAGACACGAGCAAAAATCAATGGCCTTCTTAAGCAGATGCCCCCGATGAACGGCTTGCAGCGACTGGCAACCTTAATGTCCATTTTTGATATTATGTCTACTACAACGGAATACAGCCTGCTGGCTAGTCCTAAATTTATTCAGAATTTTCAATATGAATCTTCCGACCGGTTCAGAAAAGTTACTGAGTATATCATGCAAAACTTTGATCGGGACATCAGTCTGCCGGAAATAGCTTCAGTAGCCAATATGGGCGTAACGGCCTTTTGTAATTTCTTTAAGGAGCAGTTCAGAGTCACTTTTGTAGAGTACCTCAATACCGTCCGGATTGGTCATGCGTGTAAGTTATTAGCAGAAAATGAAAGAAATGTAATTGAGGTAGCGTATGAATGTGGGTTTAACAATCTAGCCAATTTCAACCGGCAATTCAAGAAATTCAAGTGCATGACCCCCACCTGTTATCGGAAAACCCTCTTCATATAATTTTGCTGTAGCTCGACAGGACTGCAAAATTTATCAATAGTACTATATGTGAGGGCTAATAAAGGACTTTTTTAAAAGAATAAGAAGTATGCCCTCATAAGTTTATGCATTCAGCGCACTATCATTGATAAGTCCCAACAGGTTTTCTCTGATTTTTATTTCAGCGTCGGTTTCCAGGCAACTGATACGACAGCGCCATGTTTCGTATCCCCCCCGGGAGGCCTCCCTAGCCGGAGGAACATATCCTACATTGCCATTAGCTAAACTTACGGTAAAGTAGTGCGAACGCTGGGCATGTTCTTTCAACCAAAGTCCTGTTTCTGCAAAGAATTCGCCGGGCAAGCCACCAATGCTACCCGAGCCGATCTGTAATACCTGCACCGGACAGTTTATTGTGTCCGGGAACTCGTTGAGCAAAAGCTGCTCCCGGGCATAAATCTTCCGCAGCCCGGCTTCGTCAGCCACCAGACAGTCATAGTCGCTCGAAGCCACTGTATGACGCGCCTTTTCCAGTTCTTCAGATGTTGGCTTGTTGAGCTTGACCGGTACGGTCTGATAATGGGCCGACAGGCTTGGGTTGCTCTGCCAGGCCAAATCTGTAAGAGCCATACGTACTTTTTCAGCAATCTGACTGCCTATCAGCTGGCTTTTTTCAAAGCATCCGGATGGATAACGACCAGGTTCCAGAAAATCCCATATGTTGGCATCACCACTGGTGCCGTTACTCATCATACAAACAAACTCATCACATGCTTGCAGACCTTGCTGCATTTCC
The DNA here is from genome assembly GCA_963768025.1 of uncultured Cytophagales bacterium. Lineage (GTDB taxonomy): Bacteria > Bacteroidota > Bacteroidia > Cytophagales > Spirosomataceae > CAVYGM01. Next base: position 49,928 of record CAVYGM010000038.1, on the reverse strand, counting down.
CGAGCAAATACACCGAAATAATCGGCTGATATGGTGCCGTTTTCCCAGTCCCCTACGTAGTGAAGCGAGTAATTGGCCAACATACTAATCCAGCCACCATCCATCCCTTTAACCGCTAAGAATCCCACTTCTGGGTCAGTACCTGATGCTCTACCCTCAATGAATTTTTCGACACCTACGGGGTTGGTCTTGACGGCATCAGTCCTTCCTGTAAGCGGATTGATAGGGGTGTACGCTTCTTTCATTAAATAACGACGACACACCACATGCTCAGGTGCATTGGCAGAGCCAAAAGCCAATTGGGCGGGGCGTAATTTCTTTAATGCCAGGCGGACGGCTTCCACTATCCTAGAGGGGAGCTTGTTTCGGTAGCCTAGATCAGCTCCGACCAGGTGTACCTCGGCAATGGAGCCAGCCGCATGGGTATGCGTGCTGGATATTAATATATTTTTTGGGAAGATCCCTAGTTCCTTGTTTATCCGAGCCTTTACCCCATCCAGAAAATCCTGCGGCATCACACAGATATCAACCACCACAATGGCTAGTTTACAATGGCTATTCTGTAAAATAAGCGTCTTGGCATACAGCGGATCATGGATGGTGTGGGCATAGTGGGTGGTAAAATCACCATTTATGATTGTTCCCAGGGGCGGGGTAATATCTATCTGGGCGGCACCAGCCCACAGAGAATTAGTGTACATAGTTAATAGTATTTGTCAGGCACTGAGTTAGCCAGTTCACTGGCTGTGTATGTATTCTGATCCTGTATCATTGTGTCCAGGCATTGCGTATAAAACGTAGCCAATTCCCATGAAAGATATTGTCAATATCGTCGGATTTGTAGCCCCTCCGCGTAAGAATCTCCTCAAACTTCTGCAAATCGGCAATGGAGCTCATGTCCCAGGGGGATTGCTCCGTTCCGAAAATGCCGTCCAGGTCACTTCCAATTGCAATATGGAAGCTATTGCCGGCCAGTTGGCATATATGGTCCCAATGGTCCACCAGATTTTCCAGGCGAATATTCAGCTGCCAGGGATCGGAAATCGTATCGATGAAACGGATATCCATAGCCCAGCAATCGAGCATGCCACCGATTACCGCTTCACGTTCGATCAGCTGTTTGATTTGTTCATCGGTCAGTTGCCGCTGGTTGGGGACCAGCCTCCGGACATTGTGATGGCTCGCCCATACCGGGCCCTGATAGAAGTCAAGAGCCTGGTCAAAACCCTCATCCGTCAGGTGGGTTAAGTCCAGAATCAAATTGAGTTTGCCCATTTCACTAAGCAACTCACGGCCCTTAGGGGTGATGGGTCCCTCCAATTTGGTGCCCGGAGCGTAGCGCCCGGGTCCAAAATGAGAAAGCCCAACGGCCCTGAGACCATACTCGTAAGCGCGCTGCAGATAAGATAAATCAACAAGCGAATCAGCTCCTTCCAAACTTAGAATATACCCGACCGGTTTACTAACGTCGGGTGTTGTTTCATCTGCCCACAGGGCCAGATGAGTTTCTAGTTGGGCGCTGTTGGTAATCTGAACCATTTCACCCAGTAGTTCCATTTCCCGGTACCAGCTTAGCTGGGCCTGGGTCATTGCCCAGGCCTGCTGGGGTGAGTTCCAGCCGGGCAAAGCACTACCGGGTGGAGTGTACCGGGCTAATTGGGTTGCCACCACCAGGCCAATCTTCCCCTTCCTCAGTTCGGGAAGGCAAACCGTTCCTTTTCCCCGGTCAGGTTTGTCACGCATATGCATTTCCCGTTGCCGGATATCGGCCAGTGGTTGTCTGAGGTCCCGGTTCCATTCCAGCGCATTCATGGCTAGGTCAAGGTGTGCGTCTACGATCAGTCGTTTGATCATGTCTTACTTACAGATGAATAGTACCAGTAGTAACGGTTTGTTCCTTATAGTTGAAAGGGTACCTGTCGATAATCCGCTGAATCTGATAGCTGAACTTTCGGAAGGTTTCCTCGTGAATCTCTGTCTCCCCTTTTTCGTAGGAATAGAAGCCAGCCCCGGCCTTCATGCCGGTTTTGCCATTTTTCAATAATTCTGAAAAGAACGGTGCGACTTCTTGATCCTTAGCTAACTCCTTATTCAGATCCTTCATGACCATGCCATAGGCATTGGTTCCCATCAGGTCCATATAGCGGCAATTTCCGGCAAAAGAAAGATAGTATCCGGCATCGTTACGGCAAGCCCGATCGATGTCTTCTACCGTAGCGTAGCCATTTTTGACTAAGTAAAAGGCTTCCCTGATCAGTGCGCTCATAAGTAAGTGGCGGATGCCTGAGCCGTTCTGCAAAAGGTAGGGATCTTTACGCCAATGATTCTTTGCCTGATCGTAGAGCCTGGAAACTCTTTCACTACAGGTGATTTTATTGCTTACCAGTTCCAGGAAATAGGTGGTGTGGGCAGGTTCTACCCAATTTGCCACCACAAGCCGATCGGGATACTGCATCAGAGCCTGCAATTGCTCAATGGGCATGCTCTCTGCATTGATAGTTAAGGTAACCATAGGAGGAAAAAGTTCTTCCAGCCGAAGCAGGAGTGCTTTCTTTTCATCGGGGTTTTCGTTGGAAACCCCGATGACCAGCTCAACCTCCTGGCACATTTTCAAATCCTTTTTAACAAAAAGTCTGGACAGGTCCGGGGTTTGGCCGGTCTCCCGTGCCATATCCTGAAAATGCCAGGCTAAAAGCAATTCATCTTCCACAATGGCCCTGGTCAGTAGTGTCACTTTATGTCCGGCCAGGAGCAGGCATACGGTGATGCTACACGCCAACCTGCCTGAGCCAACCACTACAATGGATCCTTTTGCGTCTATATTTTTTGTCATATTTTTACCGTCAACCGGGGACGACTATTTGAAAAATGATTACGGCAAACTGGCTCAAAGAGCAGCCAGTACTTTTCTGGCTGCGGAAATGGCAGCCCTGATATCCGCTTCGGTATGAGCGGTACTGATGTACCAGAGCCCCCTTCCAATGATACGGATGCCATTGTCGTGCATATCTGCCACAAATCGACTCAGCTTGGCTTTGTCAAACAGGAGCGTATCCCGGTAATCCGTTACGTTTTTTTGATCAGTAAAGGCAATGTTGAACATAGGCCCCAGCCCTTCCACCCGTAGATTCTGGCCAGTCTCTGCGGCGGCCTCTCTCAGCCCGTCCCTAAGCATTTTGCCATATTGGAACAACCGGTCGTAGGGCTGTTCCTGCTCAAGCACTTCGATTGTAGCCAGTGCCGCCGCCACGGTGGCATTGCTGGAATTCATAGTGCCGGCGTGAATTACCCTCGCTTCTTCAATCAAGTGCATCCATTCTTCCTTACCGACAATAGCGCTGATGGGATACCCGCTCGCAAACGCCTTGGCAAAAATGGAGAGATCGGGTGTAATGCCAAAATAGCGCTGTGCCCCCCCCAATGAAACCCGAAAACCTGTGATCACTTCGTCAAAAATAAGCGCAATGCCATACTGGTCACAAAGTTCGCGCAAGCCCTGAAGATACCCTTCACCAGGCAGTATACAGCCATTGTTACACATGATCGGCTCGGTGATGATAGCCGCCAGATCCTGGTGATGCTCCTCTACGGCTTTCCTGACTAATGCCAGGTCATTCCAGGGCAAAATAATGAATTCCTCCCGAGTTTGCTTGGGTAGCCCCTGTGTCCAGGGGTAGGCGTTTGGTTCTTCACGGCTGCCCAGTGCCTCTACTGAGGGGGTTGAGATGCCCCAGCAAACGTTGTCTAGCCAGCCGTGGTAATGCCCTTCAAACCGCAGGAATTTCGACCGGCCGGTTTTGGCTCGGGCAATCCGGAGAGCCGTCTGTACCGCCTCGGAGCCATCCAGGCAAAACCGCATTTTTTCGGCCGAAGGAATCAATTGGTTCAATTTTTCGGCAAGTTCGATTTCTTTGATGTGCTGTCCGGCAAACAGTTGTCCCTGCTGGGAGTACTCTTGAACCGATCGGAGCACATGGGGGTGTGAATGACCAAGAATCAAAGGCCCCTGGCTTAAGGTAAAATCCAGGTATTCATTGCCGTCGGCATCATAGATCCGACTTCCGCTTCCGTGTGTGTAAAATATGGCATGGGGATGATTGTATTTCCTGAACTCAGAGGAAACACCTCCTGCCAATACCTTTTGGGCTCGCTCCAGCAGGGCTTTGGACTCCGTATAGTTAGGTGTATGCATGTTACTGGTTTATAGAGGCTGCAGAAGCGGATACTGCAGCGACAAATTATAAATTTCCTGATTGAAATGCGCAAAGGCAGCTTCCCATTCCTCAGCCTCGGTTTGGGTGTACTTGTAGAGGCCGACTCCGTTCTGAGTACCCCGGGCACTGATATCTACCATCTTTTGCATAATGGAGGGCACCTTATTTGAATTACTCAGCTGCGGGAAACTGACTTCCAGTAGTTCACCAAAATCATCCAGTCCCAGGTAATCCATTCGTCGGAATACTCCCATCAGGGTCATCCATGAACCTGCATCGTAGCGGAATGCCTTGTCGACATCTTCCATGGAAGCACTTTCCTGTTCCAACAGGTGGAATATCTCCCGGTACACAGCGTACATCAGCCTGTTAGTGATGAACCCACGGATATCTTTCCGGAGCAAAGTGGGTTCTTTTCCCCACAGGGCCGCCAGGGACATTACCCGTTCGGCATATTCCGGGGCAGTTAGCTCTCCGCATGTTACCTCCAGAAAGCGGGTAAGGTAGGCAGGCTCTGCCCAGTGGATGCCCAGGAATCGCTCTGGATGCGGTACGTACCTTTGCAGGGTACTAATAGGGATGGCAGAGGTATTGCTACCAATGATCGTATTGGCTGTTACACAGGCGGATATTTTAGAAAAAACCGTTTTTTTGACATCTGGTTTTTCGATCACGCATTCCAAAACAAGGCAACAATCCACCAACAGGCTATACTCTTCTGAAACTGTAAGACGGGCCAGGTGTTGCTGCACGGAAGCAGTTAGAGATCCTCCTTCGGCGCATCGGTACAGGTCTGCTTCAATCCGTTGAATGGCCTGCTCCGTTTCTCCAGCCAGAGGAGCGATGGCAATTACAGTATGACCGGCCTGTAAAAGTGCCACCACAATGCTACTGCCCATAAGGCCCAGGCCAACCACTCCCAGGCGTATATCGTGCGGATAGAGATTCGGTTTCATTGCAAAGAGATTAGTTGGGAAGCTTAACAATGCAATCGATCTCTACTTTGATTCCTTCGGCCAGAACGGATTGTACCGTAGTCCGGGCGGGTTTGATAGTTGGGAAGTAGCTGGCATATACTTCGTTGTACCGATCAAATTCTGCAATGTCTGCCAGGTGAACGGTGCATTTTACCACCCGGTCCAGGGAGGCTCCAGCTGCTTCAACGATGGCTTTGATATTGTCCAGGGTACGCCTGGTTTCCTCTTCGATGGTGCCCAGGACAAAGCTCGACGTTTCGAAATCGACAGAGGCTTGCCCGCTCACGAAAAGAAAACCATCAACGGCGATTGCGTCAGAGTAGGCTCCGGTAACAAAATCAGGATTTCGGGAGGGGTGAACTATTTTTTTCATTTACTGGCAGTGATAGGGGTATCAAATACTACGTTATCTGAGCCTTGGTAACGGAATCCAACGATTCATTCAATGAGGCTATTACAAAAGTACCCATCGGGCCAGTGGGCTTCTGCTACTATTGTTTGTAATTATAATACTATCTTTTAGTTCTTACCTGAACCTGGGTCAATCAGGCTGTTACCAGCTTGTCCAGCCGCCGTCTACCTGAATCGTCTGTCCTGTCATATAAGTAGTAGCATCCGAGAGCAGAAAAGCAACGGCCCCTGCAATTTCCGGAGATTGCCCTATGCGTCCAAGGGGTGTTTTCTGTGCCAGCCGGTTAACAAACTCCGGATGGTTCCTTTGTACTGACGGATTGGGAAAGGGACCCGGGGCAATGCAATTGCAGCGTACATGCTGGCGCCCCCAATGCACAGCCAGGTACTTTGTCATCTGAATGATTCCGGCTTTTCCCACACCATATTCAATCGGATTTTTATTCATAGGGGCCTTGTAGATGTCAGGGTCGGGCGAAACCAGTCCGTACATACTGGAAAAAAGGACGATACTACCCCTGTTAAGCTTTGCCATTTCCTGCCCTACTTGTCGGGCCAATAAAAAGGTAGAGGTAATGCCGCCGTGATTAACCGCGTTGAATTCTTCTTCGGTGAGTTCCTCCAGGGATTTTCCGGTAGAGGCAAAGGCCATGTTTACTAGTCCGTGCGGTACTCCGCGTAGCTGTATCTGCTCAGCTACGAAATGTTGTATTGCTTTTCCGTCCCGGGCATCCAGGATAGCTGGTGTCACCTGAGGAGCAAGTTGGGAGTCATTGACAAAAGCCTCAGCGCGGCCTTCCAAATCGATGCAATGCACTCGGGCACCGGCCGCCTTAAGAAGCAGTACCGTAGCCTGGCCCAGGTAACCAGCGCCGCCCACTACCCATATGTCTTTCCCTTGCAGGCCGAATGTATTCAAAAATAAAGGGTCCATAATCAGGCATTCAGTCCTCCGTCCATCAGTATGTTTTCTCCATTTATATAAGCACCAGCTTCGGACGCAAGCAGGACCACCAGCCCTTTGATATCGTCTCTATTGGCCATGCGCCCCAGGGGGACTTTTTTACAATAGTTTTTGAGGAAAGCTTCTGGCTGGTTGTTGAAAAGCCCACCCGGACTGATACAGTTGAACCGAACGTTTTTTCCGGCGAGCATTTGGGTCATGTAGCGTGATAGGTTGAGAAGCCCGGCGTTATGAAAGAAGTAGTCAGGGGGTAAGTCTCCCATGGAGGTGCCTTCATAATTGGACAGGTCCGGCCCGTACATGCCCATCATCGAGCTGATACTAATGACGCTACCCCCTCCGCTCTGTACCAGCAAATCGGTCATCTCACGCAGAAGGTTCATCATGCCTGTAGCATTCACCTGCATGGACTCTTCGAACTGTTCGATCGGGGCGTTATAGCCCTTCATGGGCCGGGATACGGCATTGTTAATAAACACATCCAGGCGTCCATAGGTGGCCAAGATTTCCTCTTTAAGTGCCCGAACTGAAGCAGGTTCACCCTGGTCTACCTGCATGGCATGAACGTCCAGTCCGCGTTCCCGGAATGTCTCGGCTGTTTTTTTAGCTACGTCCAGCTTACGTGAGGTGGTGATGACGGTACCATCGGCTTCAGCCAGCCCCTCCACAATACAAGTACCATAGTTGCCTGAGCCACCCGTGACCAGAATAACTTTATTCTTTAGATTGAGTAATTCCTTTACGTTCATAGGGGTTGGGTTAAGTCAATGGTAATCCCGCCCCGTTCCAGGCTCTCCCGAGCTCCAATTACCGTGCGGATAATGGCAGAGGTTTTTTCGAATGGCAGTCGCGATTGGCCTTCCTCAACGGAGCGGATAAACTCAATGATATTATCCCGGAACATGGAGTAGGAGTTTTTGATTTCTACCAGGCGCCAGCCGTTTTGTCCAAAAATAGAAAGCTGGAAAGTGGGAGAAATATCCATGAACAGGTGGAGCACTACCTGGGTGCCATCGGCAAATTCCAGATGTACAATGTCCTTAGTTGCTCTGCCAACATGCTTTACAGTTGCCGGGATCGGGTCGTCAAGAAGAGAAAAAATGGCTTCGAGCAGGTGTACGCCGTACTTGTTCCAATCTTTCTTGCCTACGGCCGTCACGAGTTCCAGCTTGCCTAGGGAGGTAAGTTCGGTTTTGGCCGTACGGCACTCGTTGGCATACCGCATGGAAGAGCACGACATTATAAATTTGCCCTGGGTATTTTGCTCAGTGAAATAGGCCAGATCATCGGCTGTAATAGCCAAGGGTTTATCCACAAAAAGTGGAATACCCGCGTCAAGAAAGGGCCGGGCCATTTCGACGTGGTTCTCCGGATCGTCACGCGCCAGAATCACGGCATCCACTTCCTCCACCATGTCTTTGAAATTGTCTACGACCTGTGGGATTTGGGCGGTTCGGGCAATGCTTTCGGCAATGGCCTTCTCCTGTGCCCACACGTGTGTAACCCGGGCATTGGGAAGTCCGAGCGTATCGCGATTGGCTTGCAGATAGGCTGCCACGGCCGGATATCCGATGCGTATTATTTCTTCACCATCAAAATGCCCGTTAATAATGGCTGACCACGAATAGGGGTGGGCGTTGCCAGGGCTCATGCCCAGTATGCCTATGTTTATCATTCTCTCTTTGTTATTTCAACCACCCCATCCGGTCCCAGTGGGGCAAATCAAGAAATTCGGGTCGTGGAAAAGCAAGTTGTTGGACTGATGCTAAACGTGAGGGGTCCAGGTAGTCTCCATCCGCGGTTGCCAGTGATTGGTGCAGGTACTCCTCACGGTCCATTCCTACCAGCACCGAGGCGACTTCCTCAAAGGACAGGGCAAATTTCGTGGCCAGCGCGGGCAAGCTCTCAACTCCCTTTTTCAGTAATTGATTGTAGTGGCTGATGTGTTTTTCAACTTCCAAAAGGGCTGGGTGCAGGTTTTTACCCCGGTTACTCAATAGCCCTTTCATAAGTACTGACCGAACAACGATCCCAACCCCATGTTGACGGGCCTTTCCAAACAGGCTCCCCTGCCGCTGATCCATCAGGTTGAAAGGCACCTGCAGTACATCCCAGGTGCCAGACGCCAGCGCTTTTTCAGTTTCCTCAATAGTATAGGTAGAGGCCCCTGTGGCCCGAATGACCCCTGTGGATTTCAATTTCTGAAACACGCTGGCAATGGTGGCAATGCTGAGGATTTCCAGGTCGGCCTGATGAAGCATGAACAGATCCACGTAGCTGGTTTGCAGTGCTTCAAGACTTTCCTGCAAAGATGTTTCGATGAATCTTTCCAGCTGGATACTCGGAGGGAGCTTTCCCGCCTTATCTCTGAAATGACGACACTTTGTGCTTATTATCACTTCCTCCCTGCGCCCCTGAAAGGCTTTTCCCATCAGGTTTTCGCTGGTACCGTACATACGGGCGGTATCGAAAAAGTTGATGCCAGCATCCAGGGCAGCTCTGAGAAGCCGTATGGCTTCTGCTTCTGATAGCATGTCTTCGGTGCTGTTGATGCCAATTCCATAAGGGAGACCAATCTCTACGCCCCCAAAAGCAACCTCAGATACTTCAATTCCGGTCTTGCCAAGTTTTCTCTTATTCATGGCTGATTCATCATTGTTCCATATAAGTGGTTTTGGAGGTGCTGGTAACCGAGCGGTTAAAAGCTCCGGTCAACTCCTGGCAGTAGTTTTTGAGTCCGACCACATCGGCCCCCATACTCACAAACCGGTATCCCATGGCCAGCAATTCGTCCAGATTCCCCGGCCCGCCCACGGTGCCGGCAATCTTTCCATACTTGATTGCCACTTCTGCTACACGCTTACGGGTCTCGATGAGTTTGGGGTGGTTCCAATCTCCGGGAGCACCTATGCTCTGACTGAAATCCCCGGGACCGAAAAAAAGCATATCGAATCCATCCAGGGCGGCAATGGCTTCCAGTTCGTCAAGGGGTTCAGTGCTTTCAATTTGCAGAACCACAAAGCGGTGCTCGTTGGCTTGTTGCAGGTACTCATTGAAATCCAGAGCCGTATAGGAACCATCAGCGTTGCCGCCATCAATAGGGCGGCTGCCTATGGGGTGAAAGCGCGTCATTTCTATCACTTTTCTAGCATCTTCCAGGCCCTGCACATGGGGCACCATAATACCCGAAGCATCCAGTTCAAGAGGCTTGATATAGTCGCTGTACGCTCCCCGGGGCACCCGCACCAGCAGATCAGTATTGTGTGCCTTGGTAGCCCACACGTTGGCCGCCACAATGGACCAGTCCTGTCCGATATGTTCCTGATCAATCCAGACACAGTCAAAACCCGATATGGCAGCCAGTTCGGCTACCCGGGCATCAGCAAGGTTGACCTTGAAACAGCTGGCCGTTTCGCCTGCCCTGAGTTTGCTTAGCACCCGGCTTTCACGCATTTTCATAGCGAACATAGTGTATTATAGTTGTAAATCTCCACTTTTCTCATTTTCAAAAGTAGGCTAATGCCTACAACTATACTTAGCCTTTTTTACAACATTCTGGTACGATATTTCACGATACAAAGTCCAAGCACCCCCTAGTTAGTCCGTTGTCCGATTCTCAAAAGGGCATAGGCCGCCGCGGCCCGCACATCCGCATGGTCTGGATCCCTTTTCAACTCATCCTGAGAAAGGGTTGCATCACTAGCTTTCAAGGGGTTTTGATTCGTTAGCAGGGAGTGGAGCAGGAGTATATCATCCGCCGTACCCCGCTCGGCCAGTGCCATGGCCATTTCTGTGCGATCTCCCTTTTGGGAGGAGGTTTTTGCTTCAAGCAGTTTGGTTCGTATTTGGTTGAAAAGATCAGAGCCTTGGTGGTTTACCGATGCAGATACATAGGCCGCGCTGAGCAGGTATATGCGGGCAGCAGATTCGAGGGGCTCTGATACCGCCACCTGTGCCAGCCGGGCCCACTGGCTTCTGGTAAGATTTCCCAGCTGCCGCAAGATATAGCCGGTCATGCGCTTTGAAAGGGGATCCTGCTCGTTAGAAGCCAGATTCGCAAGCAGGTGCTCTCGTGTTTTTTCAATAGAGTCTGTCGAGGAATAAGCCGTTGCCCACAGTGTATACAGGGCCAGTGCCCTATTGGTACTTTCCAGCGACTGACGGGTAACCTCCGGAGCAGTCGATCCCGGTGATTGTTTGAGTTTGGCCAGGGTTTCGGCAGCATGGATACGGTCTTTGCCATTTGTATCCTGAAAGGCCTCAGTTATTTTATTGATCCATATTTTTCTTTCGTCAGGGGAGGAGGCTGCCTGGGCTAGTACCCGCCAAATTCCAATACGGTAGGGAGCCTGGCTGCCAAATTGTTTTTCTTCTTGTAAAAATACTTCCTGTACCTCTTCCGGATAGCCGGCCCAAAGTAGGTATTCGGCTGCATGTACCTTTACCCATTCGTTCTGCATGTGCAGCACTTCCGTTAATTCCCGAAGTGCCTGTTCCCGCTGGGCCCCTGTATGGGGGGGCGATGATTTGGTAGACCTGCATCCCATACTCATTAGAAATAAAGTAAAGAAAAGGGATATTACAATACCAGGGTATCTTTTCATGGGGCAGGGAGAAGATGTAAGTGCGTATGAATCAAAAGTCTTCAATTTTGGGTTTGATGCTAAATAAGATCAAGGCACTGATCAGCATGAGAGCCCCCGCCACCTGGAACACGCTGCTTAAATCGACATGGGCGTCGCGTAGTACGCCACCGGCATAGAGGCCCAGGCCGCCGATGATACAACTGAACAAATTGAGTACCCCATATCCCGTGGCCCGGTAGCGTGGGTCGGCTACCATGCACAGAATGGGCATCATATTGGCATCGGTAAATGTGCGCGTCAGTGCGTAGATCATGAACCCTACAATGGCTATGATCAATACACTTGTTGTGCTGGCCAGGAAAATAGCCGGTGTGGCTATAATGAGACCTACTGCCGGTAATAGTATACGAGCCCTTTTGTTAGTACGGTTCCAGTAGTCGGCGAGCGCGCCACCTAGGAGTACGCCCACCAGGGCTGCTGTATGGAAGTAACCCGTAGCGTACACACCAGCGAGAGTCTGACTCAGGTCAAAATGCTCTTTGTAGTAAGTGGGCAGCCAGCCAACAATCATCCAGCTTACGACGCCCAGCAACCCCCAGCAAATAAGTAAACGTATGTAAGACCACCGGCTGAAAAGATTTCTGATGCCGTCCACGAAACGGACCTCCTGTTGCTCGGGCACGGCCATGTTTTTTGGGACTCGTGGGGCATCTTTTAAGGTAAACACCAGTATAGCCGAATAAACTATCCCAATAATGCCCAGGATACTGAATGCATAGCTCCAGTCGTGGTTTTCGGCCAGCATCCCTCCCACAAAGCCCAGGCTTTGGCCTACCATTATCCCGGCTATGTGGATGCCCGTAGCCAGAGACCGGGTGGCTCCCCGGTGGTAATCAACGATAAGGGCCAGTGCCGCCGGTATATAACAGGCTTCGCTGATGCCCATCAGGGCACGGGTAGCCAAAAGCTGTTCGAACGTAGTGGCGTAGGCGGTGAGCCAGGTAACTGCCGACCACACAAACAGGCTGACGACTATAACCCGGCTGCGGTTGAAGCGGTCGGCCAGAAACCCGGCAAACGGACTCAGCAACCCATATACCCAGAGAAATACCGAGGTAAGCAGACCAAACTGCGCATCGGTCATGGGCATGGCCTCTGTTATGGATGTACGCATGGTTGTGATCATCATACGGTCCAGATAGTTGAGACACCCGACCACGCAGAGAAGTGCTACTACCAACCAGGCTCGGGCTGAGACTTTTGTTTCGGGAGCTATTGTAGCTGTATACATTGGGTAGGTTAGAGGGTTAGCGTCGCCTTTTTATATAATTTCCGTTTTCCAGCACTTGCACCCAGCATTGGTATCCTGCCAGGGTAAGATGGACTCCGTCCCAGGTGTACTCTTTTTTTAATTTTCCGGCCACGTCGGCAAAGTGAGGATACAAGTCAATTACTTCGATATTCTCCTGTCTGGCCAGCGTTTTCAAGCCATCGTTGATAGCCTGAATTCGGCTTTCCTTGTTATAGTGGTTGGTTAATTTGCCAAAAGAGTCATTGGTAGGAAGCATTGTCTGGAAATAGATTTTGGTGGCAGGGGTACCCATACTTAGCCTTATTGATAATCTTCTGGTAGTTGCTCAGAATAATACTATCGGGGATGTTACGGGCAAGATCGTTGATGCCGATCAGGATGAATACCTTGTTGGGGCGGCCTTTGATCACATCATCCAGTCGTTCCAGAACGCCGAAGGTGATATCTCCCGGAATACCCCGGTTTTTATACCGGGAGCTACCCAAGAGTTCGCTCCAGTCGGCCCAAAAAGTCAGGCTGTTACCCAAAAAAATAATGTCCTTCCGGGAATGGGGCATGGATTTGAAAAGCTCCACCTGGGGCTTGTGAATATCAGGGCGGTAGGTACTGTCCCAGCTAACTGTCTGGGACCTAGCAAGATTAAGGGAACAGAAAAGAAACAAAAGGTAGGCGAGTGTTTTTTTCAAGTTTAATTGTTGGTTGTTTGAGAGCGTCAGGCTTCTAGGACCTTTTGCCTTCTGAAGCTGTTTTCAAGTAAGAGTCTCTTCCCGGAGCAATTTTTGATATGCCTCTTTTGCCTCCACATCTTCCCTGGCTGATTCTCCGAAGTAAACCAGCCCAAGTACCCGGCGCGAGCGGGTACGACTTTGATTGCCATCTGCCCGGTGTATGGTCATGCCATGGTGGACCAGCACATCGCCAACCCGGGCTGGCACCGCCATTTCGTTTGCCAGATCGTGGGGGGTACCGTAGTCGGTGATGGTCTGCGAAAAACCCAGGGTCTGACTTCTGCCGTGTGGCCTCATACCCAGCCGGTGTGATCCCTTTACATAGCGTAGGCACCCATTTTCCAGATCTACCTGCTCTAAAGGGATCCAAAACGTAAGTGCTTGCGGAGGTGTTAGCATAAAATAGTAGCCATCCTGGTGAGGAGGGGTGGGCTTGCCTATGCCGGCGGGCTTATTGAAATACTCAACATCCCCTTTGGCCGTTTTTTCGCCCAGTAGTATTTCGGCCAAGTGTTCAAATTTGCTGCCATACACCAGCTTATCGAAGTACGGATCGTAGGCTGATAAATGAAACAACTGCTTCAATGTGTTTGTGTCCTTTTTATTTTCATAAAAGGAGTGTTCTGAGGGCATGCTGGGCACTACCTCTGTAATGAACTTTTCGAGCTGCAGATTCAGCTCGTGAATCTCCTCAGGCGAAAGTAAGCCAGGCAGAAAAGCGAAGCCATTCTGATCAAAACCAGCCTTCGCAGAGTCGTAATCGTTAATTTCCATATGTGCCAGCTGTTGAAGGGGAATAGGATATCCGTCTAAGTCATCACTGATTTGCTGTGGAAAAGGTACTTACTTAATTTCAAGAATACTGCCCGCAATGTGTCGTGTGCCGTTGTCAAGGTTGTAGTAGTAGGTTACCAGTACCTTGTTCTTATCCAGCTGTACTGACCAGGGGTAGCCAATGTCCGTGCCGCCCCCATCTTCCCGCAAAACCAGTTCGGGAGCCGTGGCATAGTCGGTACATTCGGCATTCAGGATGCGGGCTCGTATGCCATACGGCTTATGACGGTAGCCATATACGAGCAGTACTCTTTGGTCGGGGAGCCTCATGGCTTGCATAGGGTGACCCTTAAAACCCATGGATTGCCATTTACCAAAGCTTTTGCCACCGTCGGTGGAGCGGGCAATGCAGGCCTGATCGTCCATGCCGGCCGTCCTCAAAAAAGCAACGATGTCTCCCTTAGGCGTTTCGTAAGCAGAAGCTTCATTGAAGGAAGCCTTGTCGTCAATGGCTACCACACTCTGGTACTTCCAGGTGAGTCCCTTATCATCGGACACGATCAGGTGGTTGGAGGTTTTCTTGGGTGAGTTGGAGTCACTGGCCGCCACGACCCAGTAGATCCGGCCGCTCTTCCCCTCGTATAGTGCACCCCGATTGTAAGCCGGAACGGGCTGACCCAGTGGTGTAGTATTGATTTCAGGCTTAATGTGGGGAGGATATATGGGTCCTTTCCAGGTTTTGGTGCCATCGGTAGAGCGGACCAGGTACCCTCCCAAAAATATAGCGCCTCCGGCTTCAAAATAGGGTTTTTGCAGATTGGCCATACCATCGGGCCGCAGAAAGGCCCAGCCATAGCTGGCGCACAGCACGTCCCCGTTTTTCAGTTGCAACAGGCAGGGGTCCTGTGATCCCCCGAAAGGATGGGCGTAAATAAGCTCTGGTTCTTTCGTCCAGTTTTCACCATCCCGGGACCGGACCGCTACCAGATAGCTGTTGGGATCCACATGGCTGCTTCCTTTTTCGCCAAAACCCTTGCGTTCGGGCGCCCGGCGAAAGGCCAGCAGGATTTCGCCATTGGGACGCTTTATAACGGATGGGAAAGTGGAGTAGTAGGCCGGATCCTGGTAGATAACGATGTCTTTTACCTTCCGGACACCCGGCAGGCTGTCTGGCCCGGTCTGCCCGCTCCGTGCTTTACTTACGGTAGGTAGCATAAAGTCCCATAGGATCAGACAAAGTAATACAGGAAAGGTTCTGCGAAAAGTGTTCATAAGGGAAGGTTTAGTAATAGTTGATTTTGTTACCGTTCTGGGCTTGTTACAATTTGAACTGGTTGTGCATAATTTCTTGTCATTTCACACGTAGCATTTTCATCGGGATTTTAGCCAGGTATATACCGGCCTTTCCCTCATGTCCCGAATAGTAAGATACCCACAGCTCTTTGTCATGAACCACCATGCCCGGGTAACTGGTATCGCCGCCACTGGGCAGCTTGATGGTTTTCAGAATAGAGCCCTGGCTGTCTGTTACCAGCAGCGCTGTAAAAGTGGCCGCTCCTTCATAATATCGGGTTCCAATTACGAGGCGATCGTTTTTTAGAAATAAAAAATTGGGTCCTCCCAGCCTTACTTCCAACGGATGGTAGGTCCAATTCTGGTAGGGGTAAGCGCTTTTTGCCAGTACGCCCATCTGGTCTTTGGCCTCTCTCCGAACCAACACATGCATGTTGTCCTTTTCATCGAACCGTAAGGTGGCTTCATTAGGCAAGTCATCAATGGCTAGCTGAGCTACTTTTTCAAAATACTTGCCATCGGTTGTTTTCAGCAGATAGACCAACCAGGCATCCTTTTTGAGAGTTTTGCGGTCCCGGGCATTTTCTTTCAACTGGTAGTCAATTCCATAGCCAACACCCTTATGCCAGGTAACCCGCCAGATCCAGTCTTTGGTGGGAGCAACCGCGGGATCGATGACCGAACGTTCGGGTAGCGAGAAATTCATGCCTGACTTGTCGGAAAAGGCCACCATCGGGAACAGTTCCCGGACCATCCCCTCTTCAAATACGGCACCGGCCATCGTGACCATGATCAGGTTCTGGGGGGTTATGGAGAGTTTGGCATCGCGCAGATCCAACTCTTCTGTTTCCAACAAGGCCACACTGTTCCATTGCTTACCCTCTTTGGATTTAAGGATTCTGATTTTTCCGCTGTTTTTGCCACCCACATGGCTGATTCCCTCGCGAAACGCACAGTAGAAGTGGTTGTCGAACCGAATCAAATCCGTAAAGGCGTTGTGCGGAGCCTGATCCCATATTTTGGAGACGTCAATGGAATCCCGCGGACTTGATATCGCCGTATTAAATAAGAAATAGCAGTAACTCAGTAGTAGGACAGTTATTACTTTACGGGCTAAAATCGTTTTGATCGTCATTAATTTATAAATAGGTTAATGGTATAGGTTTGGCTCAATGGGTCGATGTTGTATAATGATACAAGTAATTTTTGTCCTTTCGGGAAATGAGCCATAGCTTGCAGAAGGGAGGTTTTCAATTTCAAAATTATCTTACCCCCCACTTCTTATCCTCTACTTTTGTTTGTTATAATGATACTATCTTTCAATGATCCAGAGGGGGCTGTAAAATAGTGCTGAAAACATTGATTTTTGTTAGTATTTTCAGTGATCAGATTTAGAACTGGTGTAGATTGATATACATAGGAAATCTGAATTTTACTGGGTTGGATGTCAGGATTAGGAGGCGCTAGCATTGAGGTAAAACCATACTACTGGACATTTTTTAAAATTATAATCGGTTCAGGCATTTTGTTTCTACTTAGTTCACTAAACAGATGTCGGGAGAAAGTGACCAGATCGGCACAAAATCGCATCAAGCTGTTCAAGCCGTGCCTAAACGTGGATTCTTCCCTTTATTGCGAGCCATCCGCAAATTGCTTGAGCCGCACTTTCCGATAGGTTTTCAATCCCTCCTTGATGGAGAGTACATAGGCGAACACAGCAACGGCCATCAGTAACTGACACCGGGGTTCGGTCCCCAGATTCATTGACTCCAAGCAAAAGCCATTGCTCTTCATGTGCTTGAACCGCTGGTACTGTCGTGAAATACAAGCTTTGAAATAGAATTTTTTCAATAAATTTGGACTGTGTCAGTAGCAGGCTTCAAACTGCTACATCCTGTCGGGGTCGCCCCTTAGATTTGTGAGATAATCTTTAACTTTAAAAAGTACAATACCAGAAGAACCGAAGGTGTGAGTGGTGAACTACGGGGTCGCCTATTAATCAGAATTATCGCCGGAATTAGTCCCTCACGCCTTTTCACTGATCGGTTGCCATTTAGAATGTTAGGCTTAGGGCTTATTAAGGGGATTAGCATTTCAGTGTATTCGGTTCTGGATTTCTCACCTAAACCACCAAAACAATGGACAAGCAGTTTTTTATCGGTATCGACATCTCTAAGGCCACGCTCGACGCGGCAGTCTGCCAGGCCAAAAGTCCTAGCCAGTTCGTCCACAATCAATTTGAAAACACAGCACCAGGCTTCAAAAAGCTGGTCTCGTGGCTGGGCAAGCAGGGGGCCGACGCCAGTAATAGCTTCGTGGGCATGGAGCACACCGGGCACTACACGCTGGCTTTGTGCTGCTTTTTGCAGCAAAGTGACATACCCTACACGCTGCTTAGCCCACTGGAACTGAAAAGGAGCATGGGGCTGGCTAGGGGCAAGAGCGACCGGGTAGACGCAAAGCGAATCGCACAGTTTACCTGCCTGCACCAGCACCGGCTCAAAGCCCTTCGGCTTGCCTCGGACTGCCTGCTTAAGCTGAAAAATCTGATGGCCTTCCGTGACCGGCTGGTCAAGACCAGTACCAGCCTCAAAAATACGGTTCAGGATCTGCAGGAACCTCCCATCTGGTTGATAACAAACTCATCATCAGTCTTTCTCAGAAGCAACAAAAGCTCATTGACCAGCAGATCGCCCATGTCGAAAAAGAGATGGAAGCCACATTGCAGCAGGATGAGCAGGTCTTGCGGCACTTCCAGCTTGCCAAATCGGTCGTGGGCATTGGCCTTGTCACAGCCGTAGCCTTTTTGATATATACTCAAGACTTCACGGCCTTCGACAACGGGCGGCAGTTTGCCTGCTATGCTGGGGTAGCCCCTTTCGAACACAGTTCGGGGACCAGTGTGAGGGGCAAGACCAGAGTCAGCCCCTTGGCCAACAGGAAGATGAAAGCACTGCTGGGCAACTGCGCCAGCGCAGCTGTTCAGCACGATCCGCAACTGAAGGCGTACTATCATAGGAAGCGCGGAGAGGGAAAGGAAAGACTTGTGGTCCTCAACGCCGTCAAGGCCAAATTGATCAACCGCGTCTTTTCCACTGTGAATCGAGGTACGGCATATGTAGTTATCAGGCATTACAGCAGTTAAATGTTAAAAGTAAAAATATCTTTCGAGTTGCGGACAAAACTCTCGAAGTTTGGTCTGCAACTCGAAACACCAACCGAAGGGCGGTAGGGAAGCATAAGGATCAGAAAAAAATTAAAAAAATCATATCACGTATTGCTTGCTTATATCTTAGAATTCCGTGCGGTAGTCCCGCTTGTCGGGACTACTTTTTTATAGACATATTGCGTTTCATTACTTTCTTGTTCTTTGACATTATTGGTATAGTACATCGGATCGTATTCTGTATTGTTCTTCCATAGGGCGTAGCAAAGCGTCAACAGCTTCTTCTGTACTGCCACATAGCCCTTCATTTTGATGCGGGTACGTACATAAACTCGCTCAAACAATGCCTGGCAGGAGGGCTCGCCAAACCTGACGGCGTTGAATGCAGGCATGAAAAGCATTCGCCTGATCCGGCTGTTGCCTTTCTTGGAGATTTTTGTTTTCCCCACCCGCTGGCCAGACTGGTTCTCTACGACATCATAGCCGGCAAAGCTCACAAGCTGGCGGACATTGTCGAAGCCGGTGAAGCCATTGGTCTCGGCCACGATCGTAGCTGCCGAGAGCAGACCTAGGCCCTTGACCTTGCTGAGTTGCTCAATTTTGGCTCCCAACACTACGTCTTTCGCCAGAAGCTTGCGGATCTGTTCCCCAATTTGCTCAACCTGCTGGTCGTAAAGCTTGATTAGCTTGTCTAATTGCTTGATGATGAAAGGGTCGCTTATTTGACTATGCTTGATTGAGTGCTGTTGATTCTGGGACCGCAGCGCGGCCGCTTCTTTTCATTTCCTGCAGCCGCTGGTGCTGGCGCGTCAGCATCCGTAGGGTGTATATCTCTTTCGACAGGGGTTGCCATAAGGGAAGATGCTGTTCTAGGCCCATCTGAGCTAAGCCCCGTGCGTCGATTTTATCATTCTTGCTCTTGTGCCCCAGGCTCCTCAGGTAATGCTTTGCCTTGTTTGGCAGAACGACGCTTACCTGTCTGTCAGTGCGGAACAGATACCAGGCAATCTGCTCGTGGTAGACGCCTGTGGATTCCATCAGATAGCGAACGGGAAGATTTTTATCCTTGCAGTGCTTGTCACACCAGGCATGCAGGTTCTCGAAGGCTGACGGCTGGTTAGAGAACTTGCTGCTGCCTTTGACATTCACCCTGCCGTCGGCATTGATGGCCGATACGCACAGGTGAAGGGTATCTTTCCCCACGTCAATGCCTACACAGTAGCGCAGTAAGGGGGCGGTGGTTTGAGGCTGTCTTTTCATCGATGGAGCTAGTTTTGGATGAATTCGCTACCTGGCAGTCTTTCTCGAATTTGGCACATTCATACAGGATTGTGGATAGTTCCCACATCCTTAGGTACTGCCGCGTGTCCACAGTTATGAAGAAAGACAGGGCGGACAGATAGACCAGCGGTACAACATCACCTGTTAAAAGGCGTGTCAGCGGCGAAACTCGGGCTGCTGTCCGCCCCTGTCAGACAACTATCTCAAAATTGTACTTTTTACCAACAATGTCAATGAACTTCAAAGATATGCGCGGCGGACCGCAAAGTCTCTATTTTCCATCGCATCCCATACCTGTCGGCCACCAACCGGCAGGGGCCCTTCATACTTGTTACCAAGTAAACCAAGGGCTCATCAGCATCCCGCTTGCGGTTTTTTAGCACAACGAAGCTCAACGGCATTCCTTCCAAAACAAAAGACTTTCCGAGCACCTTGCTGGCTATCTTGCTGCGTTTCACCTTACGGCGCAATTGCTCATAGCTCCGGCCTGCTGATTGGTTCACCGCATTTTTATAGGTCCCGCTTTTGAGTATGATAATAAAGTCTATTTCGTTATCGATCAGGCATCTGAACCACTTAGTCCCAATATATTCTCGATCAGCTATCAGCACGATGTAGGACAAATCGAAACGGAGCTCCCTTGATGAGCCCTATCCGCTCCTGCATGCTGCCGCTTCGGCCTTTAGATTTGAACTGCTGTACGATTCCAAGAATTTCCTATCTTGAAACACTTTCAAATTGAGATGAAACCAGTTCCAGTGGGGACGCCCTACCGCCTTCGGCTGAGTTAGTGACTCGTGCGGGGCGGTCCTTTAGGTTTACGGCCTGGTAAGATTCTAAGATTGGGTACCTTACTTAAAGTAAACAGGGCGGTCTACCCTAGGGGGTCGCAGAACATCATTTCTATGCACGGAACGGTACGCCGTCGCGGTCAGGACCCGCCCTGTGTTTTCACTGCCCCGGGCCCAGCGGGGTGGCCAGTGCTATGGAAATTCGGGAAATAAGCCCCATCAGCAAGCGGGGCGCCCCGTGGCGGTTCGAGTAAGCGGCAGTTATCCTTTCATTCCTAAACTTTTGTACCATTTATACAAGATACCCCAACGCTCGCCAACAGAAAGCCGGAGAGAAAAGGGAAATACGAATTTGTGGTTCTGGAAGAAAAGCAGATGTCCCACAAAAAAAGCCGTTCGATTAAACGGCTTTTTTTGTGGGCTGCTGTCTTACTAACTACCATCTTTAAAACCGTAATTCCAACTCCGCCACGACTGGTAGGTGATCCGAGGCATATTGCTCATCAATTACGCGTGTGGAAAGTACCTTAAAAGCCGTCTGCGGTTTATACATGATAAAGTCAATCGTCCGGTTAGGGTTTTTTACCGGAATCGTTGGGGCGCAATCGGTGCCACAGGTACGGGTAAAATTTTGGTCGAACAACTGAATAACGGGACTATCTGCCAGGGCGTTGAAGTCCCCACCCAAAATCACCGGCATGCTGGAATCCTGAAAATGTCCGATTAAAGCCTTTGCCTGCGACAGCCGGTTGGCTTCTTTCAAATCCAGGTGCGTACTAGCGAAGATGATCTTCTTTTTGCCGGGCAATTCCACGGTAATGGAAGCCACGGCCCGATCCTCTCCTCCAATTGCGGGGTCGCGGGGTAGCAGGTACCCTGCTGAGTCTACGATGGGATGCTTTGACAAAACCGCGATGCCGTATTCGCCCCCCTGGTAGTCCAGCGCTTTCATGAAAAAAGACTTCATGCCCGTAAGCCGGGCCAATTCGAGAGCCTGATCCAGCTTCTTGCCGGAGCGTTCAGTATACACGTCTACTTCCTGCAATGCCACTAAGTCGGGCTTTTCCTGATTAATGACCCGCGCGATGGCCGCCATGTCGATCTTCACTTTTTCAGAGGGAGGATTGGCGTGGTGAATGTTGTAGGTCATCACTTTTAGCACCCCCTTCGCCGCCGGATTATTACCATCGCTGCCTCCTGGCAGACTACTGTTTTTGTTGCAAGCGGCAAGAAGTAGTAAAAAAATCAGGCTATATACCACATAGGCCATACCTCTTCCATGCACTTTTATTCTCGAAAATAATCTCATGACTGTTTAGAACGATTTTTACGGGGAATAGTAAATTTACCGACCAGCTCGCCGTCATCGCGGATCATTTTCAGGTTCAGTTCCTTCTGGTTGGCGTGGAGTTTCATCAGCGTCCGCTTACCTTCTAGCGGTCCGCCGCCGATCACGATGGGGTAGTTGTGATCTTTGTCAGCCTCGTGGGTCATGTAGCGATGCGTATGGCCCGAGATTTGGAGGTCGATGTTCGCTTTATTGAGGATCGGGCCGAATACCTCGCGGCAATGCATGGTACCGTGCCAGTCGCCGGAGTGGTAGGGCGAAATATGGATCAAAAGTACCCGGAAAGGCGCTTTTTTGAACGCCTCGCTGGCTATTTCCTTTTCCAGCCAGCGGGCCTGTTTTTCGCGGTAGCGGTCGAAAGCCACTAGTCCACCGTACTCCACGGCGTCGTCGGTTTTGTCCTCGCCCGAGTCCAGCACCAGAAACTGGACCGGGCCCCGCATGAACGAGAAATAGTACTTGTCGTCGGGATAGGCATAGTAGGCAGGAATTTGCCGTGAAAAACTGCCCCGGCACTCGTGATTGCCCTGGGTGAGCAGGAAGGGCACCTCGCTGCCGAAAATATCCACGCAAGGCTTGATCAGGTGATCCACCATCTGCTGTTCGCTGGTAACCCAGTCGAAGCAGTCGCCGTTGAAAACTACAAAATCGTAATCTTTCTCATTGCCCGTGTAGCCGTGGCGGTACAGCAGTTGCGGGATAATCTGCGGACGGTCGTGAATGTCGTTGAAAATGACCACCTTGATTTCTTCCTCGTTTTCGGCGGGCGTCGTGAACGATAGCATCGGCCCGGTAATGGTTTCCCCAAACTGCACCGTGGAATTTCTGAAACCCGTAATCTCGGTCGAAACGATCCGGTACTTGTGGTCGGCACCTGGCTTAAGGTTATCCAGCGTGATTTTATTGATGCGGTTGTTGGCCTCGATCAGCCCATTGTTGTAGGCAAATTCCCGCTTGCTGGTGTAAGTTCCCGCGCCATACTCCACCCAGCTGAAACAGTTTCGGGGGGTGATCCACATGATGGTCACCTCCCGGCTGTTCAGATTCTGCAGATAGGGCTGCACCACAAATTCATGATTTTCGGCGGTGGGAGAGGCCAGCGCGCCCGCCGCTGGCAATAAACTCAGGGTCCCTAACCCTGCCATTTTTTCAAGAAATGATCTTCGGTTGGCTGACATAAAATCGAAAGTTACCAGTTAGGGTTCTGGGTAAGTTGAGGATTCAACAAAAGCTCCTGCTTTGGGATGGGATACAGATAATCACGGGTTTCGTTGAATTTCTTCTTAATGTGACCGTTGACCACGATATTCCCGCCCTTGGTACCATTTTCCAGGATAATCTCGCTACCGAGTTTCAGTAATTGGGCACCTTTCACAGTGGGTTTGGTACCTTCATAGATCACCAGATCAACCTTCCCATTCTTATCCAGATCGTAGTTGCCCGGTCCGGGGAAGTACATTCCCTTGAACTGTCTGGTCAGCAACTGACCTTCTTTCCAGCGGATGATGTCGTCCCAGCGGAGGAAGTTTTCCATCACCAGCT
This sequence comes from uncultured Cytophagales bacterium, assembly GCA_963768025.1. Taxonomy (GTDB): domain Bacteria; phylum Bacteroidota; class Bacteroidia; order Cytophagales; family Spirosomataceae; genus CAVYGM01. The sequence goes on along the minus strand of CAVYGM010000038.1, from coordinate 26,541 downwards.
CAATCCGGCGTTCGCGACGAATTTCCAGAATCACCCCGGTATTGCTTCCCGAAAGCTGGGTGTACTGATCGGCCTGGTACGGATCGGGATTGGCGTTGGCCTTGGCCATATCCAGCGGCGGCATGCCTACCCGGGCGCGGATGAGGTTGATCGACCGATCCAGATCGGCCTGCGTGAAGGTACCCCGCTCGGCTTTGGCTTCGGCGTAGTTCAGCAGTACTTCGGCGTACCGGAAAATGGGCATGTCGGTAATGTCCTTGCTGAACGTATCCCACTTAGGTTCAGAAACGAACTTGATCAATTGGTAACCCGTGACCGTGGCCCCGAATTCGGGAACCAGCGTGTTTGTCTCGCCAATCCGGGTGTAGCCGGGAGTGCGGATGGTCTGCTTCAGGCGCGGGTCGCGGTTCTGCACCTCGTCGTAGAACTGCATGGTTTCATACCCTTTCTGATCGGTAAAGCGGGTCCCATCGGCCATCAGGTAGCTATTGACGAGCGATTTGTTCAGGCCGGGCTTGCCGTAGGAGGCCGTCATGGTGTAGTAGTTGAGGTTATGATACACCTGCAATTCGTCGCTGAAATCCCGCGCCAGAATCACTTCGTCGGGAATGGCGTTATCGGATGAAAACAACTTCTGGTAAGCCGTAGCTGGCGTCGCTGTGTAGATGCGGTAGCCGCTGTTCTTCATCAGCTCGTCCGAGGCGGCGATAGATGCATCCAGAAACTTGTCGGCATCGGGCAGGTTGAATTCGGTGTGGTACTTGCGGAAGGTACCTTCGTAGAGCGCTATGCGCGATTTCAACGCCAGAGCCGTCCACTTGGTCACGGTGCTGACCTGCCGGGACGCATCCAGGTTGGCAATGGCGTTGTCGATGTCGGCCATCACCGAATCCATGATCATCGTGCGGGGATCGCGCTTCGCAGTCAGCAATTCCTCGTCGGTGGATTCGATGGGTTGCGAATACCAGGGTACATCGCCGAAGCGTCGTACCTTTTCGAAGTAAAAATAGGCGCGGAAGAAGCGGGCCAGGCCATTGTACTTCTTGCACGGCTTTCTTATCCGAGACATTTTCCCGAATTGGCCAGAAAGTAGTTGATGTTGCGAAGCTCGGACCAAGTCCAGCCGCCGCCCGAGGTAGGCACCACACGCGTTCCCTGGATTTCATCCCGCAGGCTACTCTTGACCACATTGTCGGCGTCTTCATTGTACACATCCTCGGCTGACGGTAGCATGTTGTAGAACGAATTGGTGTAGAGCAGCAGGTCGTTCTCCGTGTTGAAGAAGGTTTCGGGCGCAATGGCGTCCAGCGGCAACCGGTCCAGGTCGCAGGAAACCAGGCCCAGGGCCAGAAAGAAAGTGAATATCTTTTTCATATCTTTTTATAAGAAATTAGATTCTAGATTTTGGATACGTATGAAAAGCCGATGGCTATTGGGTAACAGCCATCGGCTACCCATACAATCAGAAATTGATGCTTAGGCCTGCCGAGTACGTTTTGGACAACGGGTAGGTACGTCCGTTGGTAAAGTCACCGTCCAGTTGCTCAGGATCGATGTACTTGGTGCGGAACGGGGTGTAGGTCAGCATGTTCTCACCGCTTACGTAAATCCGGGCCCGGGGAATCCGCACTTTCTTGGTGATCGCTTCGGGCAGGGTGTACCCCAGCACCACATTCTTCAGGCGCAGGTACCCCACGTTCTGCAGATAGCGGTCATTGCGCACGTTGAGTGGGTTACCACCGTTGAGAGCAATGTAGCCCCGCATCAACGGGAAGTACGCATCGGGATTTTCGGGTGTCCAGACATCCTGCTCAAAATCCTTGGGAATGAACGAGTAATAAGGGCGAGAGTACGGCCCCCAGAATTTATCGGCGTTGTTTCCGGGGTACCAGTTGCGGCGTAGAATTCCCTGCGCTAGTGCAGAAAAGTCGAAGCCGTTCCAGTTGGCTCCCAGATTGAGTCCGTACCGGAAACGTGGGGTGGTGTTTCCAATGATCCTCAGGTCACCATGGTCGGCCAGGGTATTGGCCCCTTCCGAAATCTTGCCATCGCCGTTGAGGTCGATGAACTTAACGTCACCCGCCTGCAGGCGGCTCCAGTCACCGGGAGAACTTAGTCGATCCTTATCCACCAGGCTCTGATCAATGGTGTGTTCCTTGGCTTCCTGGTCGGACTGGAAAAGTCCTGCTACACTGTATCCCCAAATTTCGCCAATGCGCTGCCCTTCGTAGCGGTTCGACAGAATCTTGTTGGGGTTGTCGTACTTCGTGATTGTAGAGGAATAGTCCGACAGCATGAACATGGCGTTGTAGCCGAAAGGCTTGCCCGCCAGCGTATGCTGGTTTTTCCAGCCAAGTGAAAGTTCGAATCCTTTGGTCTCCAGGTCACCCGCGTTCTGAGTAGGGACGGAGGCCCCGTACACGCTGGGCAGCACACTACCCGGAATAAGCATGCCGGTGGTCTTCCGGATGTAGGCGTCGAAAGAAAGACTCAGGCGGTTCTTGAAAAAGCTAGCATCCAGACCGATGTTGGAGGTCGTGGCCTTCTCCCAGGTCAGGCCGGGGGTAATGGGCCGGGGATTGCTCACGTACTGTAGCCTCTGTCCGCTGTTGATCCAGCTGGATTGGCTTGTAGGCATAGTGGAAATATAGGGATAAAAACTCGCCGAACTCGAATTGGGGGGTAACTGGTTGCCCAGGGTACCATACGAGGCCCGGATTTTCAGGTTATCCACGATGTTCTTGAGGGGCTCGAAGAAGCTCTCCTCGCTAATCCGCCAGCCAGCCGACACCGAGGGAAAAAAGCCGTAACGACGGCCCGCGCCAAAGCGGGAGGTACCATCGTAGCGCCCATTGACTTCGAACAGGTACTTGCCTTCGTAATCGTAATTCACCCGGAAGAAAGCCCCAAACAGCGCGTATTCGTACGAACCGCCGTCAGATAGTTGCTCGCCCGTACCCAGGTTCAGATCGTTCAAACTCTTGGACAACAGGTTTTTGCGGGCGCCGAACAGCTCCTGGTGCCGCTTGTTCTCGGAATTGATACCGGCAGTCAGGCCCGTGTAGTGCTTGCCGATGGTTTTGTTATACGACGTAAACACGTTGACCACGTGCATGGGGTCGAACCAGAAGGTTTTCTTCAACTGATCCACGTTGTAGTTGGGCACGGGAGCCAGAATACCGGGCTGGATGGAGTACTGCGCCACGGCCGAGCGGTACTGGTCGTCGGCGATGTAGAACGAGAACGAGTGGTTGGCCACCAGATTCCAGTTTTTGGTAAAGTCGATCGTTACCGAGTTGATAGTCGTGAGTTCGTGGATCTTTTTGTACCCCCCGGCGGTACCGTCGAGTAGGTTTGCAAACAGTCCATCACCGATGGAGTAGTTGTTTTTCAGCGTGTTGTAGGTAGCAGTTCCGTCGGGGTTACGGGGTGCGTAGGCGGGCATCGCGTGTACCGTGATCGCCACGAAGTTGGCGTTGGCGCCACCTTCCCGACCCTGGTAGCCATACTTTGAATCGAAGTACTGGGTATTGTTGCTCACTTTCAACCAAGGCAGGATCTGCGCGTTCACCTTGGTACGCAGGGTATAGGAAGTAAATTTGTCCCGGTTTATTTTCATGATTCCGTCTTTCTCAAAGACCGAGCCCGACAAGAAGTAGTTGACCTTATCGGTACCACCGGACAGGTTCAGGTTGTGCTGCCGCGAAGGCTGGCTATCGTAGAAAAGCGTATTCCACCAGTCATAGTTGCCGTAGTAGTTGTAAATATCCTTTCCGTTGACATTCTTCACCACCACCCAGGGGCGGGCAGGGATCTTCGGTTTTATCGAAGCGCCGGGCTTCCAGTTCCTTGTAATCTTCTTCGGAGTAGCGGGTGTAGGTATTGCCCGTCGCGCGTTTGAATGCCTCGTCGTTCAGCAGGGCGTGGTCGTAGCCCGTGGTCATGAAATCGGTGCTCACCGTGGGGGTACCCCAGCCAAAGTTGTTGCTGTAATTGATCGAAGTCTTGCCACTCTTGGCAGTTTTGGTTGTGACCAGAATCACCCCGAAAGCACCACGTGCGCCATAGATGGCCGAAGCGGCGGCATCCTTAAGCACTGAAACCGACTCCACGTCGTTGGGGTTTATCCGGTTGATATCGCCCGGTACCCCGTCGATCAGCACCAGCGGGCTGCCCCCGTTGATGGAGGTCTCGCCCCGGACGTTCAGGCTACCGCCCGCACCGGGCTGGCCGGTACCGAAGGTAATGTTCAGGTTGGGTACCATGCCCTGCAGAATCTGGGTCATGTTATTGAGCGGACGATTTTCCAACTCCCGCGCCTGCACCTGGGTCACGGCTCCGGTCAGGTTTACGCGTTTCTGGGTACCATAGCCCACTACGACCACTTCCTCCAGCATTTTATTATCTACCTGCAGCGAGAGGTCGATGCGGGTACGGTTGCCTACGGTCACTTCCTGCGAAATATAGCCCACGAAACTAAACACCAGCACCGATTCGGCATTGGGCACCCTAATTTCGTACGCACCATTCTGGTCGGTAGTGGTGCCGCTGGCGGTACCTCGCAGCACCACGCTCACGCCCGGCAACGAACTCTGGTCATCCTTAGCCAGGACGGTTCCCTTAATGAGAATCTCCTCAGGAGCCACTACGGCCTGGGGCTCCCTTCCGGGAGCAGGTACTGTGGTTTCCGGCTTGACGGCCTTGGCATTGGTCAGAATGATCTGCTGATTGACGACCGAATAGTCGATTCCGTGCGGGCGCAGCAAATCGTCAAGTACTTTGGCCAGACGCGCGCCTTCCACGTTCAGGCTCACCCGATCCTGTAGTGACACTTTGCTGCTGTACACGAACTTAATCTGCGTGTCTTTCTGAATTTTTTCCAGTGCGTTTTTAAGCGTTACATTACTCACCCGTACCGACACCTCGCGGTTCAGGATCGATTGCGCCGAACCGTCGGTGGCGTAGGCAACCGTGGCCATGAGGGCCGAAATAATCCATTGCAACACACCTATTCGCATGTACAGGCGCCAGTGGCGCGGCTTGTTTGATACAGATTTTTGCATAATTTTGATTGTCTGATAGTTAAGCGCTGTTAGATTTTACTTTCCCGGCAAGCCGGTGGAACGGCGCCTAAGGAAGTTTTTGAAGGCCGGGAGTGGTGGAACACTTCCGGCCTTTTTGCTCAAAGGTACTTCTCACTTCATACGTTGGGGTTGGTTAGGGGTTTAGGAATAGGTCAGTCGCAGGGGGCGCCCGCTATGGTGATAATGGAATCCTGGATCGTATAGGTCGACTCCAGCGAGCGGCACAGCATTTCCACAATAGCCGGAAAAGGCTGGTTCTCGAAATCGGCATTCAACCGACAACGGGCGATGGCGGGATTGGATAACTGTATTTTCACTGAAAACCGACCTTCCAACTGCCCGAATCACCTCACTCACCGGAGTTTCCTGGAAATGAAAGGTCGAGGATTGATAGATCTCATTTTTCAGCAATTCCTGACGCGCCTTCGCGAACAACCGTTTGGTTTCGGTCTCAAATAATGCCTGTTGGTTGGGTTTGAGTATCAGTTGCTGTTCTTTTGCTTCGCGATCCGGGGCCGTGACTTCTACGCTACCCGTGACGACGTCTATCTCAAATAGTTTTTGGTCGGCGGCGGCTTTTACGTTGAAGCTGGTTCCCAGTACACGGACTGTCATTTCGCCGCTATGAATGAAAAACGGATGGCTGCGGTCTTTCTGAACATCAAAAAAGCCTTCACCCGCAAACAGTACCGTCCGGTTTTCTTTTTCAAATGTTTTGGGGTAGGTAATACGGGCATTAGGCCGCAGCCATACCGTACTGCCGTCGGGCAGGGTATGCTGCACGATGCGTTGTTCTAAGTTGATAAATTCGATCGGGGCTACAATTTCAACGCTGCCCTCGGGAATGACCACCGCAGTGGGTTCTCCTGACAGTATCACCGGATTGTTTTGGGCGTGGTAAAATCCATAAAGCAGCAGCAGCGAGGCGGCAATACCCGATATCCACCGCCACGCAAAACGACGCCCAGGCGTGTTTTCCTCCTCCTGGTCTAAATGGTCGGAGATGCTCTGGAACGTCATTTTTAACAATTCTTCCTTTTCAGCCTCCGAAATCGGATCATGAAAGTCCCGGCCTTTTTCCAATCCCGCGTACCATGTCTCGACCAACACCCTTTCACGATCGGTGCAGGTACCTTGCAGATATTTATCGAGTAAAGTCGGATTGATGGGGGTTGGTTTCATGGGTTGAGAAATGCTTTCAAACCCTATGTCGCAGTCAATGAAACCTAACCCTTAGTAGCAGACAGGAAAAATTTTAGATAAAGGTGGTAAATATTGTTAGGTATGCGAGGTGCTCCCTGAGATACACCTTTAAAAAGCGGAGTGCCTTGGTAATATGCTGCTCGACCGTTTTTTCGGAAATATTCAGCCGTTCGGCCACCTCGCGATTGGACAGGCCATCGCGACTGAGCGTAAATACCCGCTGGCATTTGTCAGGGAGTTTCTCCAGTCCTTCCTGATACCGGATCCGCAAATCCTGAACAATGGTTTCCTGGTAGGTGTGTTCTTCTTCGTGGCAACGCTCGGCTTCCCAGCTTTTTTGCCGCGCCGTACGCGCGATTTCTTTCCGGTAGTAGGTAATGATGATGTTTTTGGCCGCTGAAAACAAATACGACCGGCAGGTTTGTACGTCCAGCACATTGCGCTTTTGCCAAAGGCTCACAAACAATTCCTGTACGATTTCCTGGGCAGTGTACGTATCGTTTACGCGGGCGTGGATGTAGTCGAAAATCCGGATGGAATAACGGTCGTACAATGCCTCAAAAGCCTTTCTATCGTCGTGATCACTAAGCAGGGCAAGTAGTTCCTGGTCGGTTGAGTCAATGTAATTTGTTTCCATAATCCTACATTATTTGCACGAGTCTCATGACTGATCCTATGACAGCTGTGCAAAATTCACAAAAAAATACCGGTTAAAGTACGCTTTGAAAGTTAAGAAATAGTGTTCAAATCCTTCCCGTGCTTAATAAAAAATTTATAGAAGCCGCTAAAATGGTAAAAGCACACGTAGACCAAAGCTTACCTTTCTCTGGCAAATTCGTTAGTGCGGTCAGCCGCGGAAACGCTTCCTTCACGAGTTGTATAGTTATATTCGAGTCCCCATATTCGCGCCCGCAGTGTTCCATGGGCCGGCCGTCGGTGCCGTTGACTTTGGCACTGCTTATAAGCTGACGCGTAGCTACCCATTATTCGGAAATTGATGGGCTGCGGCATTCAAATGGTCGCTCCGAGAATTGCGTATTCACGATCAAGTCATAAACTCCCTTCCTTTGTATGATTCTCAAGGGCAATGGCAGACGGGCTTGGATAGTAGGTTGAAATGTAAGTGGAAGATATTACGTCCGATAAGTAAACCTTATCGGACGTAACATATTTTCTACATTTCGTTTATCCTTACACCTGAGTCCGGAAATACTGTCCCTGAGAATTGGCTATAAGAAAATACGGTAAGCACTTGTGGGATCTGTGCAATTCTCAGCGCGATCTTTGTTGGGACTTGCTTGCCCGTCTACCTAATCAAAGAGTATTTTGAACCTTAGTCTGAAATAGCATCGGGGAACTTACTTGGCCGAGGCCTCCCCCGCCATCCAGTCCAGCTGCTCCCACGTTGGCCCGCCATCGTTCTTTTGAACCTTGCCCGGAGTACTTCGGCCATCGCTGATATATTTTGACAGCAGGCTTTCCAATTCCTTTACCTTCGCCGGGTTCTGGGCATACAAATTGGTGACTTCGCCCGGATCGTTCTTTAAATTGAATAGCTGGTATTTGGGGAGCCCTTCCAGATCCTTCTTTGTGTTGGGGAACGTCCATCCTCCGGAGCCAGACCATAAGACCAACTTCCAGTCATCCTTCCGGATGGCGAACCGCCCGTCGATGGAATGATGCACCGTCGCCTCCCTTTTGGGCATTTTACTGGTAGTGTTGTCGAGCAGGTACCGGAAGCTGAAACTGTCCTCTCCCATCGAATCCGTCATGTTGAAGCCTACAATCTCGGCGGCGGTGGCGAAAAAATCGGTGGTGCAAATGGTCACCTCAGAACGTGGTGCCTGCTTTTACTTTCTGGGGCCATTTTACGATAAAGGGTACCCGGTGGCCCCCTTCGTATATATCCGCCTTGTGTCCCCGGTAGATGTAGCTGGGATCATGGGAAACGTTCTCCAATTCCTTGAAGTTGGCTTTGGGGGAGCACCCGTTGTCGCTGGTGAAGATAATCAGGGTGTTTTCGCTGATTCCTTTTTCTTTCAAAACGGCTTCAATGCGCCCGACCAGATCATCCACCTGCAGCACGAAGTCCCCGTAAAAGTTAGTATTGCTTTTACCCAGAAATTCAGACTTTGGCAAAATGGGCGTATGGGGGGCGGGCAGGGCAAAGTAGAGGAAAAACGGTTTGTCTTTATTGGCATTCTCATTGATAAAGGCGACCGATTTGGCTTGCAGATGGTCCAGCACGTCGGCATGGTTGAAATCAGAACCCGTCACCCCTTTCCGCCAGAACCCCTTGTCGTCGACGGATACGGTGGTGTCGGTGGGGATGGTGGTCGATTTGCCATTCTCCACGTACACGTAAGGGGCCATGTCCAGCGAGCCGGCGATGCCATAGGCGTAGTCAAAGCCCAGGTTGTTGGGCCCGAACGTCAGGGGTTTGGAGTAGTCGACCACCGGATGGGCGTTCAGATTGTCAATGTCCTTTCCCTTTTTGGTCATTTGCCAGTCCCAGCCCAAATGCCACTTGCCGACAAAAGCCGTCCGGTACCCCTTGTCTTTCAGGAGCCGGGCTACGGTAGTCCGGTCGGGCTCGATGAGGGATTTAGAAAAGCCGCCCAATACGCCCTTTTTGAGGGGGGATCGCCAATTGTAGCGGCCGGTCAGGATGCCGTAGCGGGTGGGGGTACACACCGCCGAGCTCGTGTGGGCATCCGTGAACCGCATCCCCGTTTTGCTTAGTCGGTCCAGGTTTATCGTGTTTAGCTTAGACTGAGGATTGAAGGACGAAACGTCCCCGATGCCCAGGTCATCGGCCAGTATGTAGATAATATTCGGCGAAGAATTCTTCTGGGAAAAACCCACCATCGGTACCACCCATAGTAGGAATTACGCGATGTAAATGCTTTTTGCTTTCATTGATTATACTTTCAAAAATTGTACTTAAGATTTTGCGGGTATAGCGGATTTAGCCTTTTCCCAAGTGTCCAAAAGCAGCCTGAGTTCCTTGGTTTGGGCAGGAAAACCATCCATCACATTGGTAACTTCTCCTGGATCCTTACTCAAATCATAGAGATAGTATTGATTTTTCTCCCTAAGCAATTTCCAGGTACCTTTCCTGACCGCTGCATTGTTATTGAAGCCCCAAAAGACGGGTCTTTCGGGAGACTTGTACGGTTTATTTAAAAGCAGATTCTTAAAACTCCTACCCTCCAAATGCACCGAATTGGGGATTTTTGAGCCCGTCAGTTCGGCAATGGTCGGATAAATATCCATGGTCAACAGTAACTCATTGCTGGTCTGACTGGGGATAACCCCTTTCCAATAGGCGATGGCGGGGACGCGGTGCCCACCTTCCCATACCTGCGCCCTTGTGTCCTCTGTACGGATAGTTGGACCCCACCTCGTTGGCCCCGTTGTCCGATACAAAAATCACCAGGGTGTTTTCCGCAATTTTATGCTCATCGAGGGCCGCCATGATCCTGCCAATTCCCTCGTCCATGATCCCGATCATCTGACCGTACACCTTCTTTTTGTCGGCCACGGGTTCGGCTTTATAGTCGGGGCTACCGTTACGCTCGGGCTTCGACTCCCTTACCTGGTAGGGTGCATGGGGGGCCTCGTGCGCTACGTACAGAAAGAAAGGCGCATCCTTGTTTTGATCAATGAAGGACAAGGCGTGCTGGGTAATCAAGTCCGTCGTGTACCCTTTTTCGTCGGATTTTTCGGTATTCAGCCACCAGTCGAAATAGTTTTCCTGATCGTAATGCGAAATGTAATCGACGTTCCCGCTCGTGTACCCTTTGAAAATATCAAACCCCTGCTTCACCGGTGAATAAAGGGTGTCATAGCCCAAATGCCATTTGCCGACGATCCCCGTTTTGTAGCGGTTGCTTTTCAGGACTTCTGAAATCAGAACCTCCCGGATATCCAAGCCCACATTCCGGTGGCTCTTGGCCGTAATGACCCCCGTGATACCCGTACTCTGGGGGTACTTACCCGTCAGCAGCGACGCCCGGGTGGGGCTACACACCACCCCATTGGAATGGAAATCGAGAAACTTCATGCCGCCCCGGGCCATTTTATCCAGGTTGGGTGTCTGGTTGATTTGGTTGCCATAACAGGCCAAATCGCCGTAGCCCAAATCATCCGCCAGGATGACAATGACGTTGGGTCGCTGGGCGGGCGCCCGCCCAGCCTGACCGTAGGAAAGGGACCGACAGGAATACTAACTGTACAGCAATAAAGAATCTTTGCTTTGCTTCTCGCATAGGTTAAAAGGATTAATACCCGGGATTTTGAACGCCCAATTTAGCATTGTTCGTGAATTCAATCGACGGAATCGGATTCAGGTAGTAGCTCTTTTTGGTAATAGGGTGCACGATGATTTTACTTTTGGGGAAAGTCAGTTTCAAAAAGTCCATTTGCTTTTGCACGGAAGATTCCAGCAGTCCCCAACGGTTCAGGTCAAAGTAGCGTTTTGCCTCAAAAGCCAGTTCAATCCGCCGCTCCTTGCGGATCGCCTCCCGTAATTTTTCCTGATTGGGCAACTCACCGGCCGTGAGCTTGGGCAATCCGGCGTTCAGCCTGATTCTGTTCAGAAGTTCAAATGCTTCTCCGTCGGCCACGTAACCCGCTTCGTTCAGGGCTTCCGCTCTGGCCAGCAGTATTTCCGAGAAGCGAATCAACGGGTAGTTCCAGGTGCTCAAGCCACGCGGATCCACCGTATTGTAATATTTGTTCACAAAAAACAAACTGCCCTTGGGTTTTGACGGATCAATGAAATTGGTAAGGCCGTAGTTTTGCACCAGTACCGTCTTTCGCCGGTCGCCGGCTTCAAAGAGCTGCATGAAACCATTGCCGGAAGACAGGCTCCCCCCTTTTCCCTTCAGGTCGTCGTCCGTAGGCAGAATAGCCGCCAACCCGCCATAGTCCGGGGGAGAGTAGGTATTGCTAATGCCGGAGGTAGTGGCTCCCGCCACCCCGCCGTACTGCACTTCAAAGAAAGTATGGTTCCCGTTTTCCTGGCTTCCGTTGAAGTTGCCGGCATAATTGGACTGCAACGCCCCGTTTTTTATTAATTCCGAGGAGCTTGAAATGACTTTGTCCCACTTTTCCAATTCCAGATTCACCAATACCAGCAAGGCCTGGGCGGACTTTGCGTTGGCCATGCCCGCCTGATTGCCATTTTTTACCGTATTGTCATTTGGCAAAAGCAGAATTGCCTCGTCCAGATCGACCATGATCTGGTCGTACACCTGCTGAATGCTGGCGCGGGGCTGTTCGGCATCCTCGCGGCTCACCACTTCATCCACGATCAGGGGTACCCCACCGAACAGACGGACCAGATTGAAATAGTAGAAGGCCCGCAGGAATTTGGCCTGACCGGTCAGGCTCTTTTTGAGGGTTTCGCTGGTAAAGCCTTCGAACTTTTCAATCCGGTTCAGGATCGTATTGGTCCTGGTGATGCCCGATATAATGATCCGCCCAGATACCCTGGATACCCCCGTAGGTCTGGTCGATGATGAAGATGTCGGGCTCGACCTCCTTCCGCCATATCCATCCGTCGTCGCTACCCAACTCCGTGATTCGCAGCAACTCCCCTTTGTAGATTCCTTGCAGGGGTTGGTAGGCACCATTGACGGCGGTAACAATGCCACTTTCCGTGGAGAAAAGTTTGTCCACCGTTATAAGGCCCTGGGGTTCGGGTGACAGTATGGAATCGCACCCAAACAAGGTACCCAGGATCAGAATAAAACTGAAATATTTTTTCATGATAAAGAGGTTTAGAAATTGGCTTTAACACTTAATGAGAACATCCGCGTCAGGGGATAGGGCGTATAATCGATCCCGGAAGACAACAGGCTTGATCGGCTGGAAGCCTCGGGGTCGAGGCCGGTGTACTTGGTAAAAGTGAGCAGGTTCGTTCCCGATACCATAACCTGAGCCCGTTGCAATGCCGTACCGCTGAGTAGCTGGGGAGGCAGGTTGTAGGTCAGGCTAACATTCTTTACCCGGATGAAATCGGCGTCCTCCAGAAACCGGGTGGAAACCATGGTGGCCAGCGTAGTCGTATTCCCGCCCTGGGAAGGCCTGGGTACGGCGTTGCTGGGGTTGGTGGGCGTCCAGAAATCATTGACCTCGGCAAAGTTCTGGACGAAAGGTACCGATCGGGAGAACAGGTTCCGGGCCGTGTTGTACACTTTGTTGCCGGCCGAGAAATTCAGGAATACCGACAGGGAGAAATTCCCGTACGTAATCGAGTTGTCCATGCCGCCGAACAATTTCGGATTGGGGTTCCCTACGTACGTCTTATCCCCTTCGTCAAACACCCCGTTGCCGTTCAGATCCGCGTAACGGGGATCGCCCGGTACGGCATTGGCCCATTTCCGGGCCGCCTCTTCCTCGCCGAGCTGCCAGATACCCGCAAACTCATACATGTAAAAGGCCCCCACCGGGTAGCCGGCCCGGGTCAAATTCGTCGGCTGGTTGGAGAGGGGGATCAGTTCGCCGGGAATGGCCAGGGGATTGCCGATTGAATTGGATCCAATATCCAGCACCTTATTGACATTGTAGGTGATGTTGAAATCCGTGTCCCAGCTAAATCGGGATTTGCGAACATTGTGGGAGGTAATGGCAAATTCAACGCCCGAGTTTTTCAACGAACCGATGTTCAGAATCGGGTTGACACCCACACCCGAGGTCAGGGCGATCGGCGTTGAGACGAGCAAATCCTGAGACTGCTTGCTATAAAAATCGATGGTGGAACTTATCCGGCCTCCCAGCAACGATACGTCGAGCCCTACGTCAAATTGTTTGGAGGTTTCCCATTTCAAGTTCGGATTGCCGATGTTCTGGGGCGCGTTTCCCAGGGTCACCGTGTTGCCGGAAACGTAGGTTGCGGCCACGGCCCGGGTGATGAAGGCAAAATTTCCAATGTTTTGATTTCCCGTCAACCCGTAACTGGCCCGGAGCTTCAAATCATTGAAGAAAGTGGAGCTTTTCATGAAATCTTCCTCAGACACCCGCCACGCCAGCGAAGCCGACGGAAAGGTACCGAACTTGTTTTCGGGTCCAAACCGGGAGGAGCCGTCCCGCCGCACGGTGGCGGTCATGAGATACTTGCCCTTGAAACCGTAATTGACCCGCATGAAGCCGGAAGCCAGCCCAGGCACCACGGTGGAACCCGTGGCGATGAAACTGGTTTGATTGGACAGCTGGTTCAAGGCATTGTCAATCGTCCCGCGGCCCGTCACGCTATAATCCTTGTTGTAGAATTGCTGCACCGACACCCCGCCGACCACGTTCAGGGCGTGGTCTTCAATAGTCTTGTCGTACGTCAGATACGCGTCGGAAACCCAGTTGATTTCCTTGCTCGAGTTTTCGGTGGTGATGCCTTCCGGCCTGCTGAATATGCCTATGTTGTAGACAGGCGAGTAGTTGTAGTCCCCGCCGTTCACCAGGTCGGCACCCGCGTTGGCGGACAATTTGAGGGCTTTGGTCAGTTGGAAATCCACTTTCATGTTTCCCAAAAGCCGGGTGATGCTGTTTTTCCGGGTGGGTAGGACCAAGTCGATGAGCGGGTTGTCGTTGGCCCCGAAGAAAGGGGCCGCCGTGGTGCTAGTAGCGGACAAATTTCCGAATTCATCGTACGGTTTTGTGTACGAGTGTTGGTAAACAAGACCCCGGTAACCAGTAGCATTCCAAGTGTCGTTCACCTGAACGTTTTGCTTTTGGTAACTGCCCGACAGGTTGGAGGTGATGGTGATCCAATCGTTCACCTTGCTTTGCACGTTGAGTCGCAGCGACCATGACTGTAGGTCTGAATTGATGAGCACCCCTTTTCGATCGAGGTACGACACGGATCCGGAGTACAAGTTTCTATCGTTGCCCCCGCTAAACCCCAGGTTGTAATTTTGCCGGAACCCGGTTCTTGTACCCAAATCCTGCCAATCCGTATCCGTTTGCCAAACGGGGTTAGCCGGATCATTGTAGGTGGAAAGATCCCGGTTGGCGTTCTTGAATCCCTCGACAAACAACAACCTCTGCTCCTCCGTGCTCATCACATCGTACCGCCGGGTTATCTGCTCGAAGCCCACGTCGGTGTTGAAATTAAAGGTGGCCTTTCCGGACTTACCCTGCTTGGTGGTGATGAGTACGACCCCGTTGGCCGCTCTTGCCCCGTAGATGGCCGTCGCCGAGGCATCCTTCAGAATATCCATGGAAGCAATATCCTGCGGGTTGATGGTAGAAAAACTGGAACTGAACAGCGGTACCCCGTCTACGACAATCAGGGGATCGTTGTTTCCCGTAACCGACCCGGTACCCCGGATCGAAATAGAAAATTTTCCGCTCAGATCTCCCCCCGATTGGCGAACCTGAACCCCGCTGGACCTTCCCTGCAGGGCGTCGTTGAAACCCGTAACGGGCCGACTTTGGATTTGACTCTCCGAAATGGAAGAAACCGCACCGGTCAGGTCACTCTTTTTCTGAGTACCGTAGCCCACCACCACCACTTCTTCCAGGGACTTGTTGTCGACATTCAGCTGCACAGCGATGCGGCTTTCGTTACCGACCGCCACTTCTTGCGTGACGTAGCCGACAAAACTGAAAATGAGGGTGCTGGCATTTTCGGGTACCGCAAGCGTAAATTCACCGCTGCCGTTGGTGGTCGTGCCCCGCGTGGTACCTTTTATCACCACACTGACCCCAGGCAGCGGCTCGTTGGTATCGGTACCTGTGACGGTTCCCGTGATCGTTTTATCTTCAATGGCCGTTTTTTCTGAACTCCTGGTGCTCACGCTTTCGCCCGTGGTGGAGCTGGTCTCCGATGAGGAGGCCTTGCCGGAACCAGGTTCAATGTCTTTGGGACTCCTGGCGTTCTTGTCCGCCACTACCGTGTAGGAAGTACGGTTGATCTTCTTGTACTTCAACCCCAAAGGCCCCAGTATTTTTTCCAGGTTTTGTTCCAGACTACGGCCTTTGTCCATAATACCCGGATCTACTTTCAGACCCGCCACGGTTTTTGGTTCAAACAGGATGTCGGCCCGGTAATGCGTCCGAAGGTCGGCCAAAACCTCCCCCAGGGGGCGGTAAACAGGCTGCTGGTTCGCCCTGGATTCTGACATTTTCTGGGCCATGGCCAGCGTTTGCGCCCTGGAGGGCAGCTGCGAAAGCAGCAGCAGGGCGGACATCCCCAGCAGGGACGCAGTGCGTAGGTGTTTCAGCATGCTTTTATTGGTTAAGGGTTAGGTTTATTTTCTGTAAACGGAGTGGTGTCCTCGTTGCGAGTGGTGTCAGTATATACTTGGTCGGAGATAGTTCGGCAGCACTTGTCCGCACGGGATGTTCCCACGCATTGCTTGGTTTTGAACTAAATTTTCCCAAAAACATACAACTTTATATCACCAAGACTCAAATGATTCAAAAACACCTGAGTGCAGTGCAAAAATTTTTTAAGACAAATCAAGATTTTCGCGCATTACCTGCGAAAACTTTCTAGAGCTCAATCTTCGCTTACAAACCAGGCCCTTGATTTTAGCGGATGCATCAGGACCAGTCTTCATTGACTGCTCTTTGTCTAGTGAAATTTAGCTTTGTTTAAATAGAATATTTTTAAGATAATCTTGAACGAAAAGAAATCCGCATTCTATCCAGGCCCAAACAAATAATTCCCATTCAAGCTCAAAGAATTCTTATTTGGTGAACCCACTTCTATAAATTGACACTTTTTTTATACTTTCCTTTTTGATCGATAACGATACCGGAAACGTTCTCGCTAATTTCCAGTCCTTTTCGTGATAAAAAAGCACAAAATAATAGTGGTATAAATAAAAAAGAGCTGCTAAATTTAGAATAGCACTCAAAAGAAAGACATGGTGGACATGTGCATAGTTTTGTACTATTCTAATACATTAGAACTCTGTTTAACATCGCGATTTTATATTTCAATCATATAACAACCGTATCAGGTTGGAGCTAATTCATTCTCGTTTTGTAGTGTATTACCTATAATTTATCGTACCAAGGATATGCAAAAAGAACAATCCGCCGATCCTCTGGCGATGTCAAGAAGAAAATTTATCGGTGGGGTATTAGCAACCGGGGCGTTTCTGCCGATGGGGCTACCTACTTATGGTAAAGATGCTACCACTCAGTCCATGATTTGCGTCTTTTCCAAGCACTTACAGTGGCTGCCCGTTTCAGAAATTGGAAAGGTTGCGGCCGATCTGGGATTTGACGGCGTAGACCTGACCGTGCGCCGGGGGGGGCACGTGGAACCCGAGCGGGTAGTGAATGATTTGCCTAAGGCCGTTGAGACGATCAGAAAAGCCGGCCTGGACGTACCTATGATGGTGACTGATATCATAAACCCCGACGACCCACTCACCGAGCTGGTACTGAAAACAGCGGGACAATTAGGTATAAAATACTACCGGACTGCTTATTTGAAATACAATCCCAGTCTGGACGTACTCACAAATCTGGCCCACTATACCCCGCAATTGCAGCGGCTGGCGGACCTTAACCGGAAGTATGGCATTCAGGGTGCTTACCAGAATCACGCCGGTACCAACGTGGGCGCGGCCGTGTGGGATTTGCACCTGTTGCTGAAAGATATTGACCCGCGCTGGCTGGGATGTCAGTACGACATCAAGCACGCCGTAGCCGAGGGAGGAATGTCCTGGGTGAATGGGCTTGACGTACTGAAATCACACATCGGTTGCGTGGACATCAAGGACTTTCACTGGGCCGAGCAGGGAGGAAAATGGCACAACGAAGAAGTACCGCTGGGGGAAGGTATGGTGGACTTTAAAAAGTACTTGTCATTGTTGAAGCAATACGGATTCTCAGGACCCATGTCAATGCATTTTGAATACCCGCTGGGTGGAGCCGAGACGGGCAAAAAGCAGCTCAGCGTAGATAAAAGCGTGGTACTGGCGGCAATGAAAAAGGATCTCATGAAATTACGTTCCCTGCTCGCCGAGGCCAACGAACAAAAGTGAGTACCCTATTCTGAACATTGAGATAATTAAATTCTTCATGAAACGCATCTTGCAAGTAGTGCTCTTTTTTCTGGTAGCTGGTAGTCTGGCCGCTGTCCGTCCACCGGCAGAAGACGAAATACGCCGTCCGCTGGAGGTTTGGGCCATTCGGTCGGTGTTGGACCACAAGCCCCGCATGCTCACCGTGGCGCTGAACAAAGACCTGTACGCCGCTTACGACATGGCCAAGGGTACCCTCTACAAAGTCTGGAAAGGCGGTATCTCGATGGACGGAGCGCCTTATACGAGCAAAAAGGAGGTACAACCTATCTCCTGGGGCGAAAGCTACCTGTCCGATAGTACCCAGCGCTTCACCTGGACCGCTCAGCGCGACGGCAAACCCCAGGCCGTGCAGATGCAGAGCAAAGGGTACCTTTTCCGAAAAAATCAGATTTTCCTCACCTACAACCTCATTCTGGCGGGTAGGGATACGATCCGTATTGAAGAACGGCCCGAGTACGTGCTCAGTAAAGAAGGGAAGCCCGGACTGGAAAGAATCTTCGTAACCCAAAACGTACCGCCAGATGTCAAAGTAGTGTTAAAAGCTACGCGGGGAAATTTGGTGTTGGTTAGCAATGGCCGTTCACGCCACGTGGACTACTTCGACCCGCTTCCCGATCAGCAGTTGGCCATGCCCGCTAAAAAGTACGTGCATAAAGGTGAACAGTACATTGAGCAAAGCGATTGCCTGACCTGCCACGAAACCATTGAAGCCAACGTCGGGCCTTCCTTCAAGCAAATAGCTACCCGCTACACAAAAGACCAAAAGACCATAGCCCAGTTGGTTGCGAAGGTAAAAAATGGCGGCACGGGCGCATGGGGCAATGGCCTGATGAACCCACATCCGGCATTGGGCATCTCCGAAATCGAGTCCATTATGGACTATATTTTCACACTGAAACCCAAAGAGAAGCCAATCGAAAAACCTGTCAACCGGGTTGCTACTACGCCGGAAATACCCACCAGTCCAGGCTTTGGCGCATCCCTGGGTGGGGTGCATCCCAGTTACGACCTCAGTACTCTGTCCTCGCCCGAATTCAATCCCAAGGTAGGAGCAATGGCGTTTCTGCCACACGGACGGCTGCTGGTCACTACCTGGGACACCGAGGGCGGAGTATATCTCCTGGATGGCCTAATGAATAAGAAAAATGGTGAGGTCAAAGTGAAACGGATTGCGGCCGGTCTGGCCGAGCCGCTCGGCATCGAGGTGGTGAACGGAGAAATTTATGTGCTGCAAAAACAGGAATTGACCAAACTCATCGACCACGACGGCGATGGAGTCATCGACGAATACCGGACCATTTGCAACAGTTGGGACGTCACAGCCGACTTCCACGAATTTTCCTTCGGACTGGTATACAAGGACGGCTACTTCTACGCTACGCTCTCGATGGCCATGCGGCTGCACACCCGACGAGAAGCAACTACCCGACCGGGGACGAACGATCCGGATCAGTCCGGACGGTACCTTCGAATCGGTGAATTTTGGGTTGCGCACGCCCAATGGCATTGGCCTGGGGGCGGACAACGAGCTATTTGTACTCGATAATCAAGGCCAATGGCTACCCGGAAACAAATTGATTCATGTACGCGAAGGCGACTTCAACGGCATGGGCTGGGGCTGGCTGGATGATACCGCCCCGATGCCGCGCATGGTACCCCCGGCCATCTGGCTTCCCGAAAACGAGATCGGCAACTCACCCTCCGAACCCGTGCTGATCAAAGAAGGCCCCTACAAAGGGCAGATGCTGCACGGTGATGTGACCCACGGCGGCATCAAACGCGATTTTCTGGAAAAAATCAATGGGAAGTACCAGGGAGCGGTTTTCCGGTTTTCGCAGGGCTTCGCCGCGGGTGTCAACCGCCTGCGTTGGGGACCCGACGGGGCCCTGTACGTAGGCGAGGTAGGGATGGCCCCCGGTGGATGGAGCTGGCAGGACCGCACGTCGGGCTTGCAAAAACTTACCTACAACGGCAAGGGTACCTTCGAGATGCTGGCCGTGCGGGCCAAACCTGAAGGGGTTCGAAATCGAATTCACGCAGCCGCTGGGTAAAGAAGCTATTTCCGAGTTGAAAAACCTGACCATCCAGCAATGGTGGTACCAGCCCACCCCCAAATACGGTGGGCCAAAAATGGACTTGACCGAGATGAGAGCCACCCGCCTGACGCTTTCCGAAGATGGAACCCGGCTGTACCTGGAAATTCCGGGCTTGAAAAAAGAACATGTCGTGTATTTCCGCCTGCCGGATGGTCTGAAATCTGCTTCCGGGCAGGGGTTATGGTCGTCGGAAGTATGGTATACTTTGAATGAAATTCCTAACTAAAATCTTACCGCTAAGACGCGATAGACGCGAAGGTACCTTTGCGCCCATTGCGCCATAGCGCCGGGCCGCCGGGCGGTTCAAAAAAATGAATATAAACAGAAGAGAATTTATCGGTAGCAGCGCCCTACTAGGAGCAAGTCTGCTAAGTCATGGACATCTGAACGCTATGCCCAAAGAAAAAACCATCCGTATCAAGGACGTCAGCTCCAACTTCGAGCGCGAACCGCTGAACCCGTACCGCTTCAAGGGGAGCGCCATCACCGAAAGCTGGCAGACGCTGGCCTACCTGAAAACGGACGAAGACATTCACAAAATCGGGCAATGCACGCAGGGGGTACTCTGGTCGGACTCGAAGGTGTTTGCCGGGCATTCCGAAACGGCCGGAAACGCCCTGATGTACGCCATGACCGAGCACGCCTTGCAACTCATGAAAGGCTACCTCCTTTACCAATCCCGTGAAACTGGTGGATGATCTGCTACCGGAGGTACTGGCCTACGGCAAGAAAATCACGAACAACCCCGACCTCCGCACCACCTTTGCCCTCAATGCGCTGGTGGCCGTCGACAACGCCGCCTGGCTGCTCTACGCCCAGGCCAACGGTCTCACCAAATTCGACGACATGATTCCGGCGGCCTACCGGCCGGGCTTGTCCTACCATCACGAGAAAGTAGCCAGCATTCCGTCGTTCAGCGTGGGTACCACCGCCGAGCGCATCAAGCAGGCGGCCGATGAGGGGTACTTCGTGCTGAAATTGAAAACCGGCGCGGCCGGCACCCAGGCCGAAATGATCGAGAAGGACATCGCCTTTCTGACCGCCGTACACAAGGCCATCGGCCACTACGAAACACCCTATACGGCCAGCGGGAAGATACCCTACTACTTCGACGCCAATGGTCGCTACGAGAAGAAGGAAACCCTTTTGCGATTTCTGGATCACGCCAAAAAAATCGGAGCTTTTGATCAGATCGCGGTCATCGAGGAGCCTTTCGCCGAAGAAAACGAAACCTACGTAGGCGACCTTGGCGTGCGCGTAGCCGCCGACGAAAGTGCCCATACGGTAGCGGATGCCGCCACTCGGATTGAACAGGGCTACGGAGCCATTGCGCTCAAAGCCATCGCCAAGACGATGAGCATGACGATGAAGATCGCGCAGTTGGCCTATGAGAAAAATGTCCCCTGCTTTTGCGCCGACCTTACGGTGAACCCCATCCTGGTGGACTGGAACAAGGCGGTCGCCGCCCGGCTGCCGCCCTTTCCCGGCATCAGCATCGGCTTGCAGGAAACCAATGGACACCAGTATTTCAAGAATTGGGAAAAGCTCGAAAGCTACCACCCTAAGCAAGGAGCTACCTGGACCAAAACGCAAAAGGGCGTATACAACACAGATAAATCGTTTTACGCGGAAAGTGGTGGAATACTCGCACCCTCGGCGCACTACGAGGCCGTATTTGCCTAGGGTGGAGAGTTGATAGCCTACATAGCAAAAGCGCTGGCAATGAAAGGGCTTCATTGCCAGCGCTTTTGTTATTGGATATACACGAATTACCAATTCAATCCAGAATAATCAGGAGAAGACCTGACCGCCTTATATCTGGGAAAAATCAGTAGGCACTAAAAACGTGCGGTGAATATTGGAGATAATTTTGGCGTTGGCGTACTCCGGCATGGCGCTTACTTTTTTCCACTCCGGATCGGCCGAAAAGGTTTTCCAGTTGGCGTCGTGCTCAGCCATGTCGTCGAAGGTAAGCATGT
Source organism: uncultured Cytophagales bacterium (assembly GCA_963768025.1). Taxonomy (GTDB): domain Bacteria; phylum Bacteroidota; class Bacteroidia; order Cytophagales; family Spirosomataceae; genus CAVYGM01. The sequence continues at coordinate 5,131 of CAVYGM010000038.1, read as the reverse complement.
ACGTCAGGTTGGGTTGCAGGGGACCAATCAGGGTTTCGCCAAAAAAGACGGGAGTCAGGCCCACCCGCTTGAAAATGGAAATCTCACCACCCTCGTTGAACATTTCAATCTTCTTTTTCCCAGCCGCAACGCCCGGGCTTTCGTACCGGCGCAGCTCAAAAAGCCGCGATTTTTTTTCGGGTACTTCCAGTTTGGGCATCATCGTGAACGATTGCAGCAGGGAGCTTTCCATCCGCTCATAGGCCGGGGTGGCTCCATCGGCCGTCAGGTAGGGGGCACCGGCCTGCTGGTAGGTGGTATCGTTGGCCAGCTGATCGTTGACCTTAAGAAAGGCATCCATGGAAGCATAGGGAATGACCGCTACCAGTTTGGTAAAGCCCCCCGCCAGATACTCGGTGAATACGCCGATGTTCTTGCTGCCCAGTTTGTTGAGGGCCGGAATAGCCGCCTGCCGGAAATAATCCTGCACCAGTTTGAGCTGTTGGCCATTTTTCAGGGTATAAATCCGGAGCTCATAAAACTCCAAATCCGCTTTGGGTGTGGGTACCTGCTGTATGGGTGAACTGAGCGGCAACCGGAGTAAGCAGGGAAGCTTTGACAAAATGACGTCTTTTCATGATAAATATTTAAAGGGAATGATGATTTGTCAAAAATAGGAAAGGTACGTTGATTCCTACTAGTCAGACGAACGAACGGGACTTTCTCCCTACGTTATTGGAAGTAAAATACCCGTCAGACCTCGCTGCGAATCACAACTAGGGCGATATGCTCATCGTCCGCTGCGGAGTCAATTCTTCTGATTCCAAAGGGTGTAGGGATCGTGGTACTGCTGCATTTGGGCTTGAAGCAAAGCCTCCATTTCTTTCAATTTGGCGGCATATTTGGGATTGGTAGCCAGATTGGTTTCCATTTTTCCTTTCCGGTGATGCTCCGCCAGAAATTCATCCGGATTGGCTTTCACATTGAATAGCTGGGTTTCGCGTACGGTACCGTCCATGGTGTCGTACTTGATCAGTTTCCAATCTCCTTTTTTCACGGCCCGGATGCCCGGTTTCGTCCCTCCGCTGTACACGCCATACATAGCGTCCCGTATTTCCTGTTTCTGACCAAAAAGCACCGGCTTGAAGCTCAGCGCGTCGATCGTTTCAGGTTGTTTGATGCCCGCCAAATCAAGGAAAGTAGGCAATACGTCCATCAGGTAGATATTACCGCCTACCCGTTTTCCGGGCTTGATTCCCGGCCCTTTTACGATAAAGGGTACCCGCCAGGTATGCTCGTACAGATTCTGCTTGCCCATCAATCCGTGCCGGCCAATGGCAATGCCGTGGTCCGCGGTGTAGAAGATATAGGTATTCTCCAACTCCCCCATCTCCTCCAATTTTTTCAGAACCTTGCCAATCTGATCGTCGATATTCTCGCTGCACGCAAACTCGCGGCCCAGTTCGTTGCGGACGGTACCCTCATCCCTCTTTTTCCAAACGCCCGACACCTGCTCCTCGTCCCGCAACTGGGGATGACCGTGGGGGAACGGATGAGCCGCCAGGTAGTTGGAAGGCAATGCCGGTTGTTTGGCATTGACAAAGGGTACCTTATGAGGATCGGTATGGTTCACGGCACCGTATTTTTCCAACAAGCCCTCTTTCCCGTTTCGGGGATCGTGGGGGTGGGAAAAACCAAAATAAATCAGAAAGGGGTCTTCCTCCTTACTGGCGTCCCGGTCTTTCAGATAATCGAGCACTTGCTCCGCGTGCCAGGCACTGCCATTCTCGTCGTTTCCAGCCCGGCTCACCGACTCCTTGTTGACGGTGAATTTCCGGTTGGCCGGTGCGTAGCTATTGCCACTCTTACAGGTACGCATGGTGGCGTAGCCCGCCCGATTGAAAATGGCCGCCATGGAATTTTCCTCCAATTGGGCCGGTACCAGGTTCGGATTAGTATTATTCGGATTGGCCTGATGCGGGAGCTTCCAAAGCGAGCGCCCGGTCATGAGCATGGTGCGGGAGGCGGTACAGACCGCCCCGATCCAGGCACCCATGTGGTAGGCCCCGTCGAAAACCATCCCCTCGGCGGCCAGTTTGCTCAAATGGGGCGTGGTCAACTTTGAGGTGGGGTTGTAGACCTTCAAATCAAAAGGCGACTGGTCATCCACCAGAATGAACAGGATATTGGGCCGCTTCTTCTGGGCCAGGCTGGGGCTGCTGGCCAGACATACGCCCAGCAGGCAAACAAGAACTGTTTTTAAGGTAATCGGTTGAAGCATGGTATCAATGCAGTTGAATTTGAAATCGTTTGTTTTCGTAGCCAGAAACGGTTTGCACAGAGACTGTTTGTCCCGCCTGTTTTTTTATCGCTTTTTGGAAGTCTGCTACATTCCGAATGGTTTCGTCCCCGATCCCCTGAATAATCATGTTGGCCCGAATTCCCCCTGTCAGCCAGTTGCTTCCTTTTTCGGTATCGATTTTATCAATAAAGCATCCCGAGTTATAGCCGCCCGACGCATCAATCAAATCGGGTTCGTCCGCGATGTTTACCAGGACCAGCCCATCAACCTCCACTTTGGAACTTACGGTTGGTGTTTTTGTAGGCTGGACTTGTTTCCCCGAAACAAGGGTTTGATACCAGGAAGGATACACCACCTTATCCACTTTGGCATAGAATGCTTCATCCTGAAACCCAATGCTATTCCCTTTCGAATCAACGGTGATCGCTTTTACCAGGGTACTCTGATCGATCGCAAAGGGCCCGGTGTATTTTGTAGACCTGGCCGTTGGCGTGGTTCCATCGGTGGTATAATAGACCGTCCCCCCGCGGGTATCGGGCGTAATAGTGACGACAGCCTGCCGTTCGAACTCTTTCCAAAAGGGGCCAATTTTGGTCATGGTATGGCCAAATTGATCCATCGCAAAATTTTTGAAGCCCAGTTTCACCGCCGGAGAATTTGGCCTTACCCGGTAGTCCATTTTCTCAGGATCCAGAAACAGGGGATTTGATTCAAGGGAATGCGTATCGTATCCCTCCTTTTTCCATCCCGCCATATCCACGTCATCGTGTACTCTGGCATCCTTCACATTGACATTCCAATACAGGTTGTTGTCATGAATTTTGCCCCACTTCGCCTTCGCGGGCATTCTGATGGATCCAATAAACGTATTGGTCGGCAGGCTTTTGCCGGGTACGGTGCCCGAGATCACCACAATATTGTTGGTAAACTCATCCTCGGATTCATCAGGCCACACGTGCCAGCCCAGGGGTACGGCACTCACCATGATGTTGTTATAGACCTTCCGTAGGTACCCATCCCGTAGTTTCAGCGTAGAACCGAGACTCAGGTTATTATAAATTTCATAGTTGCTGGACCCATCATCCAGGTCAATGGTCCAGTTGCCGGCACTGATTGTTTTCCGGAAATTAGAAATCCGGTTGTTTCTGATCACTACGGGATCGATAGCATCGAGCAAGACATACTCTTTGATCATGCCGCCCATACCCCGGGTCCATTGGCGCTCCCTGCCCCAGGCGTTGAACGGCCCGTGCTCGCCGGTTTCTTTCACGGTTTCCCAGATGTCACAATTCTCGATGATGTGCCCTCCCCAGGTACCATCGTTGATGCAGATACCGGCTCTCGGCGTGTCGTGAATCGTGATATGGCTCGCTCTAATTTTACGGCTCATCGAAATAAAAACGCCGGCGGTTTGCTTGCCCAGCACACCGATATCGTGGATGATAGCGTTCTCGACGGCACAGTTTTCGGGAAAATCAGGGGATTTGGGACCGGCTTCCAAATCCATTCCTTTCCGCATTTCATTCCAATCCTTTCCGTCAATTTCGGCATCATCCCAGGTCTGGTAAAATCGCACGGCGGAGGGCAGGCCGACAAAGCACACGGCACTTTCCCCCAGCTGCGTAAAGCGGACCTCCTTCACCAGGTTGTTCCGGTTATAGCCACTCATGAAGATACCATTTCCGCCCAGTTGCTCAAATTGGCACTTTTCAATCAGGCAATTTTCGGTACCTTCTAAAAAAATAGCCCCTCCCCGATGAATCGCCCAGTCACCTCTCGCCAGAGGTTCGTAGTCTATTCATGAAGGTGGTTTGGGCTTGCGAGAAGTTGATATTTCTGATGGTAATGTTGCGAACCGGTTTATCCGCAGCTGCCTTTGATCTGAATAATATCCTTGACCACCGGTACCTCTATGCTGGCATTTTCCAGATCGAGGCCCTCGGGAGGATAGTAGTAGAGCAGGTGCTTCTCTTCGTCCAGAAACCATTCGCCGGGGGCATCCAGCTCTTCAAAAATATTCTCCACGTAAAAAGGCGAGGGCGTGGCACCGCTCCCTATTCCGTAGGACCTTTGCAGCTGCCAGCCGCCCTCACCCAACAGAATTGTATGGTTCTGGTAGTCTCGGTCTTTGATCCGGTACTGCATATTGCCCCAGTTGTGGCTCTGGAAGGCATGGACGATACCCGTTTGCGGGTTTTGCCACCTCTTTTTGGAAAATGCCAGAGAATCGTACGTGAACCACTGGTCGTACCTTTTGTCCGTTCCCCCCGTCGCTTTCTGATATCCGTTTCCATCGCGCAAGGGGTTGCTATAATCATAGTTGGGAAACCGGGCTCTTATCTGATTAGTCGCATTGACAAACAACTGATCAAAACTGACCTCAGCGGGCAGATTTGCCACTTTGATTCGCCCCTTGTAATCACGCCATTTCAGGTTGGGCAACGGTCTCGCGCCTTTGACCCACACGTTATTACCCAGCCCCTGTATGGTTAGCCCTTGGCTGGCCGAAAACCGGCTGTCCAGTACCAGCGTTTTGCTGACGTAGTGGGTACCTTCCACCAGCCAGATGTTCACCGCTTCTTTCCCGATGAAAGGCAAACTGGACGTGGTTGCTTTTTCGAGGGTAGCAAAGGGTTGGCTCAGGGTACCCGGATGGGTATCCCGGCCTTTTGGGGATACATAGAAATCTTTGGCCAGGCTCTGCAAGGAGACCAATGCCAGGACTAGCACACCGTATTTTATGCTCATTTTTGAATAGCCAGGTGCAATTTTCGTTTGGAAACCGGACTCCTATACATCAGGACTGTTTTAATTCAGAAATCCCTTAGTGGGTTTCTTTAATAAGTAGCG
>CAVYGM010000037.1:0-105203 GCA_963768025.1 uncultured Cytophagales bacterium | reverse complement strand
ATGGAACCCTTCAACCAAACACCTTCCTCAGCAATCCTCACTCCCCTTCCTGCCCGGTAGCTCTACCTCCATGGTACTGTGCTGGATGGAAAGGTGTTCCAGGTCGTGCTTCATGCGGTTTTTGATGGCCTCAAAATCTTTCAGTCCGTAGCCTTCGCGGAGGATCATGTGCACGGTGAGCGCGTTTTGGGTGGTACTCATCGCCCACACGTGGAGGTGGTATATTTCTTTGATTTCCGAAAATTGCAGAAGGGCTTTTTCTATTTTTTTCATATCCACTCCCTTCGGTACTCCATCCAGGCTGAGCACCAGGCTATCGCGCAGCAGTCCCCAGGTACTCACTACGATGACCCCCACAATCAACAAACTCACGGCGGTATCCAGCCAATACCAACTGGTATAGTGCATGAGCACACCCGCCACTACCACCCCCCCCGATACCAGCGTGTCGGCAGCCATGTGCAGGAAGGCCCCTTTCACATTCAGGTCACTTTCCCGATCCTTGAAGAATAACCAGGCCGTGAGCCCATTGATCACGATCCCAACCCCGGCTACTACGGCAATGGCGTCGCCCTCCATGACCTCGGGCTGCTGCATTCGGGAGATACTTTCCCAGGCAATGGCCCCCATGGCAATCAACAAGATGGTGGCGTTGAGCAGGGAAACCAGGATGGTGGTTTTTCGGTAGCCATACGTGAACCTGGTACTGGGCTTTACCTTGGCAAGCTTGTAGGCCAGTAAGGCCAGCACCAGGCTGACCACGTCGCCCAGATTATGCCCCGCGTCCGAAAGCAACGCCAGGGAATTATACACATACCCGGCGAACGCTTCCAGCGCCACAAAGATGATGTTGAGCGCAATCCCCCAAACAAAGGCCTTGTTTAGATTGGTGAGTTGGGGAGCATGGCTGTGGTCGTGGTGTTCCATATCATAAGCTCAACAGGGCGTATCCTTTCAGCTGATAGGTGGTAGTGGCGATGAGGGCGGCGTGAGTGACCTGGATGTTGGTGTTACGGGGGGTATCCGTATAGCCCCGCATCCGGAGGGATTGGCCGCAGATGTAGAATTGAACGCCCTTGCCAGCCAGTTCGTTGATAAGGGCGGTGTTGGGATTGGGGACGCCAAACTCTTTTTTGTAGGCCTCATCGTTCAGGATCAAGGGGGTACCTTTGAAGTGCACCACCACCACCATGTTGATTTTGTTGGCCGGAATTCCGGCTTCTGAATAGGCATTGAACAAGCGTCCCACGCGTTCCAGGCCGGGGTTCAGCTCGTTTGGTTTTTCCGGACCTACCATCAAATCCCCCACGATTTTGTAATCCAGCGCCGCATCCGCAACGCGGGCCGCTTCGGGAACGGGAAAAACCCCTCCCCCACTTTTGATTACCGGAAATTGTCGCTCCTGGGCCTGAGAGGGAGCTGACAGGAAAACTAAACCAAGGGATAACACGGCAACGAGACGAGTGATTTTCATAAAAAGAAGGTTGATAGATAAAGAAATTGGCAGCCTGATCCAGAGTGAATCGGCTCCCTACCGGAAATTTAAGCCATTTTTTCGAACTTCGAATGGGATTCGCCGCTCATTAAGTAAGTTTCTGCTTCCTTCCACTTTTTGCTTGAACAGATTGGTTAGTCAAAAAACTCAACAACAATGCCAGCTCCCTTCACCCCCGCTGCTTTTCGGGCGGAACTAGAACGTATTCTTGCCTACTGGGCCCAATACAGCCCCGATCCCGCGACCGGCGGTTTTTACGGTCGGGTGACGTACGCCAACGAACCCATTAAAGATGCTCCCCGCTCGGTGGTGGTCAATGGCCGCATTCTCTGGACCTTCTCTATGGCGCATCGGCTGTTCCCTTCGGCTACCTACAAGGCCCTGGCCGACCGAGCCTTTACCTACCTCTCTTCCCATTTTTTTGACGAAAAAAACGGGGGCGTCTACTGGTCTATCACCGCGGCGGGTACCCCGCTGGAAACCACCAAGCAAATCTACGGCGAGGCATTTGCCATGTACGGATTGAGCGAATACTACCGGATTTCCAAAAATGAAAAGGCCTTACAGCTGGCCAGGGATCTTTTTAATTTTGTGGAAAAATACGCGTTCGACCCCAAAGAGGGAGGGTACAAGGAAGCCGTTGGCCGCGAGGGGCAGCCCATCGAGGATTATATCCTGAGCAAGGCCCCCTACATAAAAAGTATGAATACGCATCTTCACCTGATAGAAGCCTACACCAATTTGTACATAGTATGGCCCGACCCGGTTCTCAAACAGCGGATAAAAGGCATGATGGGCGTCATCATGGGCCATATCGTAGATGAGAAAACGCACCGGATGCGGTTGTTTTTTACGAAGGATTGGACACCGAAAGAAGAGATTATTTCCTACGGCCACGATATCGAAGCCTCCTGGCTGCTGTACGAAACGGCCGAGGTGCTGAAAGATGAGGAAATGCTGGATTGGGTGAAGGAACGTTGCCTGGCCATGGCAAAGGCCGCAAAAACCGGATTGGGTCCCGATGGGGCGCTCAACTATGAGTTTAACCCGGAAACCAACCACACCCAAACCGACCGCAGCTGGTGGGTGATGGCCGAACAACTGGTTGGTTTTTACAATGCCTACGAGCTAACCAAACAAAAAGAATACCTGGCACTAGCCGAACGCAGCTGGGCCTACATTCAGGAGAAATTTCTGGATATAGAACAGGGCGAATGGCATACCACCGTGAAAGCGGATGGCACCCAACTCAAAAACGACAAGATTCAGTTTTGGAAAGGCCCCTACCACAATGCCCGCGCCTGCGCCGAAATGTGGAGACGTCTGCAAAAAAAATAAAGAGGCTGTCTCGGAAGAAAATTGGCTAAATTTTCTTCCGAGACAGCCCCCTATGGTTCCCTAACGGTCAGCCCGTATTAATTGGTGGAAGCAGCTGCGCCCCGCTCGCCGGGAGGGCATTTTTCTTTCAAGAACGTAGTGAACAAAGTAGCCAAATGCCGGGAGGTACCTTCGCCTTCGTAAATACCGTGTGAGCGGTTGGGATAGGCCATGAACTGGAATTGCTTGTTGTGCTTTACCAGTTCATTTACCAGCATTTCGGCGTTCTGGTAGTGGACGTTGTCGTCGCCCGTACCGTGAATATACAGCAGGTTTCCCCGTAGGTTTTTAGCATTCGTTACGGGGGAGCCTTTCACAAAATCCTCCCGATTTTCTTGCGGCAAGCCCATGTAGCGCTCCTGATAGATATTGTCGTACGTAAGCTGATTGCCCACGGCGGCCACGGCGATCCCGGTTTGGAAAAGGTCAGGGTATTGAAACAGGAGGTTTAGCGTGGAAGACCCTCCTCCGCTCCATCCGTGAACGGCAACGCGGCTGTTGTCAATAAAAGGAAATTTCTCAAACATGGCCTTGGCCCCCATCGCCAGATCCCGGATATTGATGGTACCTATGCTGCGGTAAATAGCCTTACGCCAGGCTGCCCCCTTGGGCATGGGGGTACCCCTGTTATCCACCGAGGCGTAGATGTAGCCATCCTTGGCCATGTTGCCCAGGTACAAGCGGTTGCGACCGGTACCAAAAGCGTCCTTTACGGTGCTGCCCGCCGGCTCGCCATACACTGAAAAAACGATCGGGTACTTTTTGTTGGGGTCAAAATTATCAGGTTTTACCATCCAGGCATCCAATTCTACTCCATCCTCGGTTTTTACCTTGAAGAACTCCACATTCGGTCCTGGCCGTTGGGGGCTGGCCAGGGCTTTGGCCACGCTATTGTCGGGATCCAGGGAGGTGTGAGTACTGAGTGTAATCCACTCGTTCACGGGATAGGTGCGGGCGTTGGAGAAGGAATGCCGGGCCACCGTTGCACCGGGTGCCAGGTTGTACGTATGCGTGCCCGCCTGGGTGGCCGGGCTTACGCGCTCGGCTTTTCCGGTTCCATCCAGGTTCACCTTATACAGGTAGGACTGGGTAGCATTATCGGGCGAGGCCATGAAGTAATAGGCGTTGTTTTTTTCGTCAATCAGCACGGGACTTATCATATCATAGTCGCCGGTAGTAATCAACGTTTCCTTTTTGCCGTCGCGGCTTACGCGGTAGGCGTGCCGCCATCCGTCTTTCTCGCTTACCCACACAAACTCCTTTCCGTCCTTCAGCCAGTCCCAGCCCATTGGGCCCTCGTCCCAGCGGCTTTTGATATCAATCCAGGCCTTGTCGGATTCCTGATAAAAAGGAGAAGCTTTGCCGGTTTTTGCATTTATGTAGAAAAGCGTGCTTTCGTTCTGCTTGCGGTTCAATTGCTGAATCACCAGTTCCTGGGCATTGCCGGCCCACTCCATGCGGGGGACGTAGGTATTTTGGGGATCACCGGGTATGCTCATCCAATTGGTTTTGGCCGAAGCAATATCGACCACCCCAATCCGGTACGGGGAAGGCGTCTCCCCCACCTTGGGATACTCCACGGGTACATTGTAGGAATAAATGGAATCGGTGGTATTGATCATCAGAAAATTCCTGATTTTGGTAGCATCCAGCTGCCAGTAGGCAATGGATTTGCTGTCGGGACTCCACCGGAAGCCGTCCCGGCAGTCGAACTCTTCCTCGTAAACCCAGTCGAAGGTACCGTTGATCACGCGGTCGGTGCCATCTTTGGTTAAGGCCTTACTCTGACCGGTTTTTACATCCTCTACATATACATTGTGGTCACTCACGTAGGCCACGTGCTGGCCGTCCGGAGAAAGCTTCGCAAACATCAAAGAAGATTCGGGCCGATTTTTCCCAATCTGAGTCAGCCGGTTGGTGGTCAGGTTAAGCAGCCAGTAATCGCCTCTGGTGTCGTAGCGCCAAACGCGTTGGGAATTGGTGTACACCAGTACCTGATCGCCCTTTTCGGAAAGGGTATAGCTCCTGACCTTTAAGGGCTCCGATTGACCGGCCGGGGTTAGCTGAGCGTTGGAAACCAAGGTTTTGGAAGTTCGGGCGGGCAATTTTACCTCCACGATCACATTTTCCTCAACATCGCGGTAGCCACTTCCGTCGGGCAACCATTGGAACGTGTCGGGTATTTGGGCCATGACCGAACCGACGGACCACAGCAATAAAACAAATAGGGTGATTCTTTTCATTGAGCTTGTTGTATACATATAAAATTGATTTTTCAACCGACTACTAAACGCCGGTGGGGAAATAAGTGTATGCAGGGTATCGGGTCTTACTCCATTACCTGGTAGATCATAACGGGATCCTTTTTGTTTTTGAGGACCACTTCCCCCACCTCTTCACAGGTGAAGGATTCCTTCACCTGGTCGAAGGCGCGCTGACCGATGATGATCTGACCCGGCTTGGCGATGGACTGAAACCGCTGGGCGACGTTGACGGTATCGCCGATCACGGTATAGTCGAGGCGGCGCAGGGTGGTGGAGCCGATATTTCCACTGATCATCTCCCCGGTATTGATCCCGATCGCCACTTTGGGCATGTAGGTAAACTCCGCGTTCAGTTCTTCCTTTATGGAGTCAATTTTTGCCCGAATAGCCAGGGAGGCCTCGATGGCCTGGTCCAGGTGGAATTCATTGCGGAATACCGCCATCACGGCATCCCCCATAAATTTATCAATGTACCCCCCCTGATTGATGATTTCCTTCACCATCACATCGAAGTATTTATTGATGATCTGCACCACGATGTCCGGGGCGACGATTTCGGAGATAGCCGTAAATCCGCAAATATCCAGAAAAACGACGGTGGCTTCGATGGTTTCGTTGGCCGTAATCACATTCTCGTATTCGCTGCCGGTCATGAAGTCAAGCACGTTCCGATCCACGTACATTTTCAGGATATTGTTCTCCTTAATGGCCTGGAGCGTCTTTTTTAATTCCTGAATATGGTCAATTGTCTTTTCGATCGTGACCACTAAATCCTTGAAATCCACGGGCTTGCACACAAAGTCAAAAGCCCCGCGATTCATGGCCATCCGGATCTTGTCCATATCTCCGTAGGCCGACACGATCACGGCTTTGATCATCGGGCTCACCTCGTGCAGCTTCACCAACAGCGTCAATCCATCCATGCGAGGCATGTTGATGTCACTCAGCACGAGGTCAATTTCCGGATGGAGTTTGATCATGTCGAGTGCTTCTTCCCCGTCAAAGGCAAAAATAAAATCATATTTCTGTTCTCTGATCTCCTTCCTGAACTTCTGCTTGATCAAAGACTGCAAATCGGTTTCATCATCTACCACCAGTATAGTTGTGGTCATATGGTTTTTAATTTTTCTTTGAGAAGTTTAAAATCCAGGGGCTTGGTTAAAAAATCATCCGCCCCGCCCTCAATTGCCTGATCGTAGTAGTCGTTATCGTTGTAAGCCGTGATGATCATAACCAACGGGTGTGGCGATGGGTGCGTTTTTCGAATCCGTTTCAGCAATTCAATTCCGCTCATTCCCGGCATATTGATGTCGGATAGAATCAGAACCACCTCCGAACCGTGATCGTTCATAAAAGCCAGCGCTTCTTCGCCCGAGAAAGCAAAGGAGAACGCTAGTTCATGTTCCCGGATTTCGCGCCGGAACCGCTGTTCAAAAAGTGATTTGATATCCTTTTCGTCATCTACTACCAAAATTGTGGTTTGATTCATGTCCGTTTTATAGTTCTAAATTGGCATCGCCTGACAGTGTATTGTATTCCCACGTTCAACAGGTAGGCTGCCGCTGCTGGTGTGGTTTTGAACAAATTCCCGAGGGATTTTAGTCCTAGTAGTACCTGGATGCTATCCAATCAGCTAAAATAACAACTTTTTTTCAGTATGCCGTTCATTTTGGCACTTCCGCTCGCATTCAAGAGGGAATTGTCCGTCGGGACTAGGGTGCTAGTGTATTGGAAAGGTACGTATTTATCGCTTACTTTTCCGTAGGTACCTGAGGTACCCCCTGCATCTGACCCTACACCGGAGAGATCCTTTCTACTTATGACCCGGCTACGACCGCTGGGGCAAGTTGATAATGAATTCGGTAAACTCTCCCTGCTGGCTTTCCACTGCGAGCGTTCCGCCATGCCCTTTGGTAACAATTTCATAGCTCAGTGAAAGCCCTAGTCCGGTACCCTGTCCGGTGGGTTTGGTGGTAAAAAAAGGCTCGAAAATACGCGCCCGAACCGGCTCCGGAATACCCGTTCCATTGTCTTTTATCCGGATTTCGAGGCCTCCTTGGGTAGTCGCCGTGCTCAACCACACGGTAGGCTTGTAAGTGTCGTCCTCCAATTTGCTACGTTCCATCACCGCATAAAAGGCGTTGTTGAAGATATTGAGAAGTACCCGGCCGAAATCCTGCGGAATGACCACCGCCATCTCCACCGGGTTTTGCAAGTTCTTTTCGAATGACGCGCTGAATGTCTTATCCTTCGCGCGGAGTCCGTGGTAGGCCAGTCGCAGGTACTCATCGGCGAGGGCATTGACGTCAATTTTTTCCTTTTCTCCATCTGTTTTCCGCGAATGCATCAGCATTCCTTTCACAATGGAGTCGGCCCGCTTGCCGTGGTAGAGCATTTTTTGCATGTTATCCGACAAGTCCCGCAGAATTTCCTCGACTACCTGCCGGTCGGCATCCTGCTTGCCTTCTACCTCCTTCAATTCGTCGATGAGTTCGGTGTTTACTTCCGCGAAGTTGTTGACAAAGTTCAGGGGGTTTTGAATCTCGTGGGCAATGCCGGCGGTGAGCTCCCCCAGGGAGGCCATTTTTTCGGATTGGACCAGCTGGGCCTGCGTGGCTTTCAAATGCGCCAAAGCTTCTTCGAGTTCCTCTTTTTGTTGGGTGATTTCCCAGGTTCTTTCGGCCACCAGTTGTTCGAGTTCGGCTTTGCGCGCCTGGTCTTCCCGGCGAATGACCTCTTCTTCTTCCCGCTTGACCCGTTCCTCCGCCAGTAGTTTGGACTGCTTTTTGTTCTGAAACCAGACGGCTACGATCCAGGCAACCCCGAAAAACTTGAACGTACCAAAGTAGTTATCATAGGTATCGTAGAAGTCCTTAAAGGCGAGTTGAACCAGCGTTTCAATAATTCCAATGGCAATCAGCGGAAGTATAGAAATCATCAGCGACCGCACGTACTGAAACACCTCCCTGCTGAATACGATGTAGACACTCAAGATCATGAAACCATGCCAGATCCAGATTGTGAATGGTTGGTAAACCCAATCCAGAAAGGTGGCTATATACAGGATTACCGCAAGCCAGCGCACGTATAATAGGACTTTATCCCAATCGGGGAAATTGTCTTTGGTGTTGAGGGTAGTCCGGATATTGGGAACAATCGTGAGCACGATAATCAAATAGACTAGCTCCATGGGATGGGATAAGGATTGTGCAACCCGCAGCCAGACTGCCTGCTCGGGATGTTTGGATGAAATTGAGTCAATTTAGAGATTTCCCCTATGAATCGCAGGAAAAGGCAATTTATTTTTTCCTATGCTCAGCCGCATAATGGGATTAGAACACCAGCGTGAGTTGCTTGCCATCGAAGGGATGCGCATCGTCCAGATTGGATAGCGAAACACCCAGCAGGCGAACGGGCTTGGGAAACGGGTAGTTTTCTTCCAGCAGCCCGTACACGATGGATTCGAAGAAAGCCCCATCCTGAATGGCCAGCAGAGTAGACCGGCTGCGCGACCGGATCTGGAAGTCGTTCAGTTTTATCTTCACGGTTACCGTCCTGCCGTATATACCCGTCCGTTTGCACCAGGCCCACACGTCTTCTATCAGGGGCTTTATTCCAAGGTGCATTTCGGCCAGCGTGTCCAGGTCCTGCTCGAAGGTATTCTCCGATCCGACCGACTTCCGAACCCGATCGGGTTCCACGGGGCGGTCGTCCTGGGCGCGGGCGATCCGGTAGTAGTGGGCCCCTGCTTTGCCAAAGTGCTGCTGCAAAAACGCCTCCGACTTCCGACGCAGGTCGGCCCCGGTCAGAATCCCCAGCTGCTGCATCCGCTCGGCGGTGACCCGTCCCACGCCATGAAACCGCTTCACGTCCAATTGGGCCACAAACTCCTCCCCGGCCTCGGGCTTAATCACAAAAATCCCGTCGGGCTTGTTCTGATCGGAGGCTAGTTTGGCCAGAAATTTATTGTAGGATACGCCGGCCGAGGCCGTCAGTTGGGTTTTTTCTTTGATCCTGGCCCTTGATTTCTTCGGCAATGTGCGTCGCCGACCGCATCCCCCGAAGATTTTCGGTGACGTCCAGGTAGGCTTCGTCCAGAGAAAGGGGTTCAATGAGAGGGGTGTATTCGGCAAATATGTCCCGAATTTGGGATGAAACTTGTTTGTAGACGTCAAAGCGCGGTTTAACGAAAATCAGGGGCGGGCACTTTTGCGTGGCAATTTTGGAGGCCATGGCCGAGCGTACCCCGTACCGGCGGGCCTCGTAGCTAGCCGCCGCCACTACTCCTCGTTCGCTGCTCCCGCCCACTGCCACTGGTTTGCCCCGGAGTTCGGGCTTGTCGCGCTGCTCCACCGAGGCGTAGAAGGCGTCCATGTCTATGTGTATGATCTTGCGCAAAACCGGCTAGGCCCATTTACCTTGGGAATTCAGTATCAAAGTAACCCGCGAATCGCCAAATTTCCCTAATATCCTGCTGTAAAACCGGATAAGGTGAATACCGCTCGTTGGTTGATTTTAAGACAAGCAGACTTTTTTCGTCCAGATAATTAAAAATCTTTTTGAGCACAACCCCCTCATCCTGAGTCACTACCAGACAAATAGTACCACTTTTCAGGCTTTGCCAGTTCTCGATAAATTCCCCCAAAACGGTACATCCCTCCCGCAAGGGCGGCATGGAATCTCCTTCGTAGGGAAAAGCGCGGTATTTCTTGTCCGGAGAAAGAAACGGCAACTGAAAGGGCGGGAGGGTGTTGATGAAGCCCACGTCCCCGTAGCCTTCGGCGTAGCCTCCCATCGCCCGCACCGGCACGTATTCGATATTCTCCCGGTTTTGGGAATCAACGGTGCTGACCAAGACGCGCAAATTGTTTTCCTTTATCCAGGGGCGCGCTAGTTGTCCGGCCAGATTGGTGGTGAGCAGATCATCCGTGGAAACCTCGAAATACTCAGCCAACCGTAAGAGGTCTTCGAAGGAAGGATTTGCCCGGCCCGACTCCCAGGAAGCTAATGTGGATTTTTTGAAGCCCAGGGCATCGGCCATTTTTTGTTGAGAGGGCCTGGCAGGATGATGTCCCCGGAGGAAGGTTAGGTTTTGGGCAAAAAAGATAGACATTTGTTCGGCTAAGGATGGTACGGTATGTAAATATAGTAGCCAATTCGTAATTTTCATAGCCAGTTTCTAAAAAAATGTCCGGTTTATTTCGCCTGTGAATAAAAGCTCCTACTTTTAGAAAACTTGTCATATTGACTCTCAACCTACCCGATTATCCCCTATGACGTATGCACAATTTGAAGCTACCCTGTCGGAAAAGAATCCGCCTCAGGAATTGCCGCCGCTCCTCCGGGCTCTTTGGTTCGATGCCGCTGGCGACTGGGCGGCCGCCCATGAAATAGCCCAATCCAAAGAAGGTACCCAAGGATATGATCGCCTCCACGCCTACTTGCACCGGGTGGAAGGCGATACCTGGAACGCCAACTACTGGTACCGCCGGGCCAGCAGTAAAATGCCCGAGAAAAGCCTGAAAGAGGAATGGGCCGATTTGGTACGAAGCAATCTCTGAACAAACCTCCTGGGGGTTAATTTCAACAAGTTGATGACTGTTTTGCAAACTGGCAGCTATAAAATAGGTATAATATCCTCTCATACAGGTGCTTGACAGTTTGGCATAAGAGTGGTGGATTCGTTACTATCAATCTGATTAACGATTGGATAATATTTTGTCAAACGTAAACAGTTGGTAAGATGAAGAAGCACTTGTGTTTTGTTTTAGGATTGACGTTCGCCGCAGGGAGTGTAGCGAGCGCTGAGGTACCCGGCCGGGCAGGTACCTACGTGACCTGGCAACAGGAAAAAGTAGAAGTAAAAGCAGAAGATTTGCCCGATGCCGTGAAAAAAGCGTTGAAGGAGGACCCGTACACAGGCTGGGAGATTACGAAAGCTTACAAAGTGCCGGGGCCGGGCAATACCACTCTGTATGAGATCGAATTGAAAAAAGGGGAAGATATGATGAAGGTGAGTGTTGATGAGAACGGTAAAAAAATCGTGTAAAAATCGCGGGTAATTCCCCTATCCGCTCGTGTACAGCAGCCAGCCAAAATGCCTGGCTGTTTTTTTTGTGCCAGGGTTAAACTCTCACGCGTGGTGGGCCTCTAACGGTGGTTAACCTTTCAATCCATTTTTATCCAATGAAACAACTCGTATTCGTACTGGGTATCCTGCTTTTGGGCACGGGTGCCTTTGCCCAGCGGGGCGGCGGTGCTGGCAACAATGCGACGCCCGAGGTTCGCGCTGAGCAACAAACCAAACGCATGACCGATTCCCTGGGGCTGAGTGATGACCAGCAAAAGAAGATTTACACCCTGCAAGTGGCCCGCTTCCAGAAGGTGCAAGAAATGCGCGAAGCCCAAAACCGGGACGGCATTCAGGTGGTACAGGAACAATACCGCAAAGCATTGGCCACTATCCTAACTCCGGAGCAAGCCAAAAAAAATGAAGAAATGGAAGCCGCTATGCGCGCTAACCGGGGACGAAATTAATTGTGAATGAGTGATTGATAGAATGAGTGAATATTCTTAATGGATATTCCCATTCTCTCAATCACTCATTCTATCATTCATTAAAAAACCGCTTCCGTCTTAAACTCGGACGTGAAGTGGAATTGGATGGCGGGGTTGTTGTCGCGGTTCATGCGGATCATCCATTCGGATTCGGCCAGAAAAACGGGGTTGATGATCCTTGTCGAAAGCTATGTGGTTGGCTTTCAGACGAATAAACTCCGCTAATTTTTCCTTATCATCCGAAGTGATCCAGCAGGCGCGGGCGACGTTCATGGGTACCCAGCGGCATTTGGCCCCGTACTCGTGTTCGAGGCGGTACTGGATCACGTCAAATTGCAGTTCACCCACGGTACCCACTATTTTGCGATTTCCTAGTTCAAGCGTAAATAGCTGGGCCACTCCCTCATCTGTCAACTGCTGAATGCCCTTGTCCAACTGCTTGGATTTCATGGGGTCCAGGTTGATGAGTTCCTTGAATATCTCGGGTGAAAAGCTGGGAATACCCGAAAACTGCAAATCTTCCCCTTCGGTGAGCGTATCGCCGATTTTGAAATTTCCCGTGTCGTACAGTCCCACCACATCGCCGGGGAACCCTTCTTCCAGGATACTTTTGTCGGAGGCCATGAAAGTAAAGGGACTCGAAAAACGGAGGTCTTTGTTCAGGCGAACGTGGTGGTAAAACTTACCCCGTTCAAACTTTCCCGAGCAAACCCTGAAAAACGCGATGCGGTCGCGGTGGCGGGGGTCGAGGTTGGCGTGGATCTTAAATATAAATCCGCTCAGCTTGTTTTCCGTGGGATCAACGGGGCGCACGTCCGTAGCCCGGGGCTGGGGCGTGGGCGATATTTCGCAGAAGGTATCAAGCAATTCTTTTACGCCAAAATTGTTGATGGCACTGCCAAAAAATACGGGTGCCAGTTCGCCTTTGTAGTAGGCCTCCTCCGAAAAGGAATCGTACACCCCCTCAATGAGTTCTACCTCCTCCCGCAACGTGGCGGCATCCCGCGTCTCCGAGTAAGGTAGGCAGGCTGTCATCGTCCAGGCCGATGGTCACCACGTCTTCTTCAATTTTGGTCTTATTGATCCGGAAGAAATACAGCTTTTTCTCGTACATACTATACACCCCTTTGAACTCCGAGCCCATGTTGATGGGCCAGGTCAGGGGCCGTACCCGTATCTGCAATTTATCTTCCAGCTCGTCCAGTAAGTCGAATGGGCTTTGACCTTCCCGGTCCATTTTATTGATAAAAATGATCACGGGAGTTTTGCGCATGCGGCACACTTCCATGAGGCGCTCGGTTTGCTCCTCCACGCCCTTCACGCAGTCAATGACCAGGATCACGCTATCCACCGCCGTTAGCGTACGGTAGGTATCCTCGGCAAAGTCCTTGTGGCCGGGGGTATCCAAGATATTGATCAGCAAATCTTTGTACTCAAACGTCATCACCGAAGTAGCCACGGAGATACCCCGTTGCTTCTCGATTTCCATGAAGTCGGAGGTAGCCGTTTTCTTAATTTTATTGGATTTAACGGCCCCGGCGGTCTGAATGGCTCCCCCAAAAAGAAGTAGCTTCTCCGTCAGGGTAGTTTTGCCCGCATCCGGGTGACTGATAATGGCGAAGGTCCGCCGCTTTTTTATTTCGTTCTGGTAAGTCACAATAGATTGTTCTGTATTAACGCATTAATTACATAGCTTTGAAACACAAAATGTTACAGAAACTGATTCCTGTAACATTTTAGAAAACAAAGGTAAGAAAACTTGTATCCTGGATCAATAAAAGGATTGCTTGTAGTCCTCCACGGAGGTCCGAATCACCTCGTGGGCTTCTTCGCGGCCATATACGTTCGCGATTTCGATCAGGGCCGGTTCGCCGGGCAGGTTTTTGTAAGTCAGGAAGTAATGCTTCAAGCGCTCCACCACGTTGGCGGGTACCTCGTTCAGGTCCTGGTAGGAACCGTACACTTCGTCGCCTTTGAGTACGGCGATGATCTTGTCGTCGGCTTCGCCCTTATCAATCAGACGAATGCCGCCGATCGGCCGGGCTTCGCATATGATATCGCCGTGGGAAATGATCTTCTCGCACAGCACGCATATATCCAGCGGGTCGCCGTCGCCCTCGGTCACATTCCGACCGGAGCGCTCCTGGGCCAGCAGGGCTATTTGCTCCCCACAGTAGGTCTTGGGGATGAATCCGTACAAGGCGGGCACAATGTTGGAGTACTTTTGCGGGCGGTCAATTTTAAGGTAGCCTGTCTGTTTGTCTATTTCGTATTTGACGGTGTCCGTTGGGACAATTTCGATAAAAGCGGTAACGATTTCGGGCGATTTTTCGCCGATGGGGATTCCGTGCCAGGGGTGGGCTTTGTGTACGTTTGCGTTCATTTTGTCCGATTTATGAATGATGCCCCATGAGTGGGCCAACTTGCTTTTTTCAAATTTATCCGCAAAGTTAGCCCTTCCCTAGGATTTACCACTCAGAATTATCCAATTTATCAATTTCTTAAACCGAATCCCAAAACTACTTCTGCGGGTAGTTCCCCAAACGTCTTGTCGCCAGACCTAAGCGCCCAGCCGAATAGGCAGTATCCCTTCGGCCGGAATCGTGTAGCTTTTTTCATCAGCAGCTAACCGGACGGTTAGCGCTTGGGAGGAAAAATTGATCAGTAGATACAGCCTTTCTCCCCTCCCATTGATCAATCCCAAAGCATCCCATTCAAGAGGACTAGGCGAATGAGTGAGCAAAATATGGGTAGGGTCAAACTCCTTAATTAATTTCAGATAGCTGTATATAGGAGAAATTGACTGGGTTTCCCTGGACGCAGCATCCGGTATGATCCCATTCGGGCCGTGGGTTTGATAGAGAGTAATTCGGTCAACCCCAGCCAGGTACCGTAAACTCAGCAAGGTAAAGGCAGCCCCAAGGTCGGAGTGAAGCCGTGGGTCGTGGCTGTTTTCCTGCCCCCGGATCCGGAAGGTCAGGGGAGAAATATGGATCTTGGGTGGAGGGGTGGCAAAGGATTGGATGGTTTGGATCGCGTATTGTTGCCCGGCGGTATTTTCGATGATCGTTCTGATATCGGTGGCGTGTACCTGCGGGTTTAGGGAATACGACACAAAATCATAGAGTCCCGCTTCCGGACGGTTACGGTTCAGGTCCGCAAAAAAACCAGGGGTAGCGTACCCGATGGGCATTCCCGGCAGGTACTTCCGTATCACCTCGGCCACTTGAAGGAAGCCGTCAACGGACCCTTTACCGGGCGCGTCCATTAGTTGCAAGCTACCAATGCGGTCGGTAAAAGCCGTAAAAGCACCTACGATACCGACCACTTCCTGCCAGGGGTGGTCACCAAACCTGAGCGCCAATTCGAGTTTTGTCCGCAGCCTGGCTGCCTGTTTCAAAGCCCCCTGAAAGGTCGCTTCCCATTCGGGCGAAGCGAGATCCAACTCTACCCTCAGCTGATGGAAGGGAACCTCCCGCAGGAGTTCCACATCAGCATCCGATAGTTCCCCTAAACTATGCCCATACCCCACTCGCGGAAACAGGGCCTTTTCGCCTAATTCGGACAAAACGGGTTCAAAGGAGGGAAAGGGCTGAGGTTCGGCTGGGGCTGACACTACGCTCAATTCAACTTTCTGAAACAGGGTGTCCCCTTCTTTTACCTCCACGGGCATGGGCACCCGCAGGGGGGTACCATAGGTTTTGAAGGAATGATCCGTCCAGTTGCGTTGGTCCTCCATTTCGAAGATTTCCCCTTCAAAGGAAAGTACGGCTTCTATACCGCCAGCCGTTCGCCACTTCATCCGACTGATTTCCAGAAAGGGCTGGTGGGGCTCAACTTGCGTAGGAAAGGTACCTGAGTAGCGGGTACCGTCGGGGCGGGTCATCTCCGCCGGTTGCCCGGTGGTGGGCGCAATGGGATGCAACACGCAGATACCCACCCTATTTCTCTTGAATTTGCTGAGCGATTGGCCTTTCATGGCAAAGGAGATTTTTCCCGACGAAGTACCTACAATCTCAATGTTGGCCCGATACGCAATATGTTTCTGTTCGTACCGAGCGGTGTAGGTGATCCGAAAAGCGTCTTCTTCCTGTACTATGTTCTCATCGGTAATCGAGATGGGTATCGTGTTCCAGGAGTCATCCCGCAGGGCGGTATAGATCAACCGCAGTACCTCTTCCTCCCCTACTCTTATATAGCGGAGGTTGCCCCGCTCATACTGGCAGGTCATAGCACCCGCTTTTAAAGGGATCAGTTCCGGTAAAGATTCTTGGGTGCCAAAGTAGCCCATGGGGGTATGTTGTGGGTTAGGGAAGATCGTTATTTTATAAAAGTCGCTTTACCTGATTCAATATCCGCCTCGACGGTTTTGAACTTTACATCCTTCTTAATGGTACCATCCTGATATTTCACCGATACCCGTTCGTTGCGTCCGATTTTTTCCACGTGGATGGGCTCATCGGGTTGTATTGATTTTTTGGAGGCTTTCTCAAAGGCCAGCAACCGTTGTTCCTTTTCGAATTTTTCGGCACTATCCTTTTCTCTTTTTTCGACTTCCTCGCTGAATTTACCCAGCGCAGTGTATTGCTTAAAGACATCATCGAATTTCCAATGGAGCGCCTTTGCATCGGTAGGCGCATCAAACTTCTTTTCTACCTCCTGCCACTCGCCCTCGATCCCAACCGTAGCGAGTCCAAGATCATATACTTCTTTTGCCAAAGATTTTACCTCCACCAGTCCGGCATCAGCGGCGTCGCCAATCAAAAAAGCCAGGAAGGTCGTATCGAGTAAGGTCTCGTCTTCTTTATGATCCAGAAAATACCGAAGCACCTGCTGGTACCATTCCACCATCTCAGTACGTCGCTCGGGTTCCTGCAAGGCTACTAATTTGATGGTCTTGCTCGCCAGCCCTTTGTACAGAGCTTCAATATAAGGTTCCTTTACAAAGTCCTGAATAGCCGTCGGGTTCTCTCGGCCCAGGTAGTAGAGGGGCGTCTGAAAAATATCGTCCGCCCAGTCGTTGAACCAATATTCGTTGTACTCATTCCCCAGCCGGAGTTGATGGAGAATAGCAGGCAAGGAGTCCGTTGCCCTGAGTTCGCCCAACAACAGAATTGCATGAGATACGAAATTATGAGTTTTAGAGTCCCAACCCAGCCATCCCCAATGGTCGAACCGGTTGATAGCATCCTGCAATACCGTTTCCAGATCCTCGATCAGCGTAGGACGGGGTAGCGCCAGTATCGCTCTGACCTTTTCCAGCGGAATACGGAAGTCGTATTGGTAGAGCCATTCCATTTCCGCATGGTGAAAAGCCGGTGGATCTTCGGTTTGATTTTCGTAATGAAACTCCTGGTGTTCGAGCGTTATTTCCCCCTTAAACATCTCCTCAATCGTCTGCTGCCCACGCAACATTTTTTTGGCCATTATGCCGTATTCGAGGATTTCAATCTGTTCATTGTCTTTGTCGACGTGGCGCAGAATAGCCAGTGCTTCCTCGGCCCTTTCAAACTCAAACAAATCGGCATGGTAGTAGCCCGCCACCGCGTAGTAATTGCAAACTTCGGTTTTATGAAACACCTTCCGTTCCGGATACAGATCCTCCAATCGTAGGCTCTCGCCTAAGTACTTGCGCACTTGGTCGTAGTCCTCTTCCTTCAATGCTTCGTCGGCTACGGCTACCCTGGCGTAGAGGTAATCAGGAAATTTTTCGATCGTTTTTTTGTTGATTTCGTTTGCCTTGGATTCCTTATTCAAATTAAGGTACGCCATGGCCAGGTAGTTGTAAAACTGGGGGAGATTGGGGAATTCGGCAATGGCATTCTTCATGCGCTCGGGTGTGCGCTTGTTTGGATTATAGGCTTCATTGCCCATTTCTTCCAATAATCTCTGTAACCTGGAAGAGGGATTCACAATCCGGTAGGCGCTGTCGATGGTATGTGGTTCCGTGGTGATAGTATAGGGAAATAGAGGGACCGGTCGCTTGTCCTCTTTGCTCGCGCCTAATTTGCCCGTGCCTAAATATTTGCTAAAATCGAAAGCCATACGTCTGAGTCTTTGAAGGTCCTTTTCCTGAATTTGCTAGATTCAAAATTACACTAATCAGTACTTATTTTTACAATACTACCCTCTCCTCAATCATCCAGCGTCTGGTAAATCATCCGGATGAATGTCGCTTCGCTGGTGTCGCCGGAAAGTTGTTGGGTTTGCTTCATGAGCACGGCTACGATTTTTTCCTGCGGATCGGCAAAGTAGTTGGTATTGAAATAGCCCCCCCAATTAAATTTACCCACGCTCCCCAGACCCCGATCGTGCCCTCGTGGATTGACTACGCTAAACCCCAGACTGAAATGCATCAGGCCATTTTCGTCACCGTATAGGGTACCCGTCTGGTTTGACACCGTCAGGAGTTCGGTGGTGGTCCGACTCAGGAATCGTTTGCCGTTGTAGGCTCCGCCGTTGACCAGCATTTGAAGGAAGGTAGCATAATCCTTGGCCGTGGAGGAAAGTCCGGCACCGCCGGAGAAAAACTGCTTCGCCCCTTTGCGCGGATACTCGGGATCATAAAACGTAACGGGAAAAGCTTCGAAACCAGCAGCAGCCGGCCGGTGGATGGTGACCAGGCGGTTGGCCTTGGCATCGGGCACATAAAAATAAGTATCGTTCATGCCCAGCGGCTCAAAGAGATGCGTCCGGAGAAATTGGTCGAACGGCATTCCAGATACCACTTCCACGAAGTACCCCAGTACATCCAGGCCTTCCGAATACGAGTACTTTTCCCCCGGATTGAAATGCAGGGGGAGTTTAGCGAGTTTTTTGACGCTTTCCCCAACGCTGATGGGCTCGGTGGTAAACAGATCCGTGATGCCCGCTTTTTTGTACATCGCCCTGAAGCGTTCCTCGCCGTCAATGACCCCGTACCCCAGACCGGAGGTGTGGTTGAGCAGCTGCCGAATGGTTATTTCTGACTTAGCGGGCTGGGAGGTATAGGTACTATCCGAAAAACGGAAGGAGGTCAATACGGTGGGGTTCTTGAATTCGGGAATGTAGCGCGAAATGGGGTCGTCCAAGCCAAACTTGCCCTGTTCGTAGAGCATCATCACGGCCGTGGCCGTGATGGCCTTGGTCATGGAAGCAATGCGGAAAATATCATCTTTCTGCATGGCCCGTTTGGTAGCCACATCGGAAACTCCGTAGGCCTTGTGGTACACGATCTGCCCGTTGCGGATCAGGATGGCCGTAAAGCCCGGCAGTTTTCCGTCGGTCACGAAGCTTTTCATGACGTTATCGAGCCGCTGAATTCGCTCGGCGGACATGCCCACGGCTTCGGGATTCTTTGCATCAACCAGCGTTTGGTGGGGAATGGGGGTGGTTAGCTTGGTTTGAGCCGACAGGTGTAAGGTCAAACCTAAAAGGCCCAGGGAAAAGAGGAATCGTAAATTCATGGGATCGAATAAGGAAAGAATGTAAGTAACGAATTGAATTTCAAGGTAGTGGTAAGCCAAAAGCGGGAGGTACCTCAATCGTCCAGACATTGGTACAGCATTCGGAGAAAAGTGGCCGTGCTGTTCTCGTCGGCATCCACGGTTTGTTTCATGAGTACCGCCACGATCTTTTCCTTTGGATCGGCAAAGTAGTTGGTATTAAAGTACCCGCCCCAATCGAAGCGGCCAACGCTGCCCAAGCCCCGATCGTGTCCGACAGGATTAACCACGGCGAATCCTAAGCTGTGGTGCACGGGCCCACCCACGCCCCCAAACAGGGTACCGGTTTGGTTCGAAACGGTTAAAAGCTCCGTGGTGGTTCGGCTCAGAAACCGTTTGTCGTTGTAGGCTCCGCCATTGATGAGCATTTGGAGAAAAGTACCATAATCCCTGGCCGTAGACGAAAGCCCACCCCCACCCGAAAAGTAGGTTTTGGCTCCTTTCTTCGGAAAGTCTATGTCAAAAAATTCACCCTTTGCGGCCGTCCACCCTTCGTTGTCGGGTAGGTGTACCGTAACCAGGCGGTTGTATTTCTCCTCGGGCAAGTAAAAGTAGGTATCCTTCATTCCCAGCGGCTCAAACAACCGCGTGCGGAGGTACTGGTCGAAGGGCATTCCTGACAACACTTCAATGAAGTACCCCAGGACATCAAGGCCTTCGGAGTACGAATACTTTTCGCCCGGGTTGAAATGCAGCGGTAAACGAGCCAGTTTCTTGATATTCTCGCCAATGGTATACGAATTGGTGGTCCAGGCGTCCACAATGCCGGCTTTGGAATACATAGTCTTGAACCGCTCATCGTCAATGGCTCCGTACCCGATGCCGGAGGTATGGGTTAGCAATTGCCGGATGGTAATCTCTGATTTGGCCGGCTGGGTGGTGTAGGTACTGTCCGAAAACCGGTAGGAGGTGAGTACGGTGGGCTTCTTGAATTCGGGAATGTAGCGCGAAATGGGGTCGTCCAGGCCAAACTTGCCCTCTTCGTAAAGCATCATCACGGCCGTGGCCGTAATAGCTTTGGTCATGGAAGCGATCCTGAAAATAGCGTCTTTCTGCATTGGTCGCTGCGTGGCCACGTCGGCTAGCCCGTGGGCCTTGTGATACACGATCTGCCCATTCCGGATCAGGATGGCCGTAAAGCCCGGCAGTTTTCCGTCGGTCACGAAGCTTTTCATGACGTTGTCGAGCCGCTGAATTCGCTCGGCGGACATGCCCACGGCTTCGGGGTTCTTCGCTTCCATGAGGGTTTGGTGGGGAATGGGGGTGGTTAGTTTGGTTTGGGCCCAGAGGGGAACCGCACCACTCAGAAGCACCAGCAAGTAAAGGTATTTTGGTTTCATAGGTAGCTTTGTTGGAATAGCTGATCGTTGCTTAACTTACGGATTGGGGTATTTGCGGGAGGCATCATCCAGCACCAATACCCAGTCTTGCCCATAGCCGGAGGTAGGTGGTGTAAATGTTTTTTGTCCGCTTTTCGGAGCCTGACCAGCCTCTTTTGTTTCGCCATTTTTGGGATTATACCAACTGGCCTTCACCGTATCTCCCGAGAGTTTCTCCAAATTTACCGTAAATGCCTTTCCCTGCGTACTGTACACAAAGGCATAGTCATTCCCGCGCGTGGCCTGGATGCGGTCGTGGGCGTGGCCGGCGTCGGTAATCAGGCTCTGGTCAGGCACGCGGTCGAACATGGGTCGCGACTCCATCAGGCGGCGAAGGTACTGCATGTGAGTAGCACCGGGTAGTTCGAGGGCATCATACCAGTAGTAGTTGGGGCCGTTGACGGGCTCGCGACCGGGAGCATACATCTGCCACACATCATGGCAGCCGTAGGTATGGCCAAACGCCCCCGCGAAGACATCGAGGTAGGCATGTTTGCGAATGTCGTAGGCACTCGAAATGCCCAGATCTTTGGCATTGAAACACACCGGATGATCTTCGTACAAGGTCTCCCCATCCAGTACGGGTTTTACCGGGGTTTTGGTGTAGGCCACCTGCACCCGATCCCATACGTTGTTTTCGCGGCAGTGACCGGTTTGGAACATATTAAAATCCAACCAACTATCCGTATGAAACCACTTGGCCGAGCCCCCATCTTCCAGGCCGGTGGGCTGCGGGTGAAAAGACATCAGTGCTTTGCCCGCTCCGCCTACCCCCTCCTCCACGCCGGCGGCCAGCGCTTTCCACACGGCCACATCGGCACCGTGGCGGGGGTTTCGGTCACCACCCATGATCCAAATGATATTTTTTCGATCCTTGTACCGATTCCCCAGGTACTTTCCGTAGGATTTGGCATTGGTGGTGGTGAAGATTTCCGGTCCTTTTCCCCAACGATCGGTAAAAATTTTATCCCCCCAAGTCGGAAGCAGCGCGATGTAGAGTCCCTGCGTGGCGGCCTGGTCAATGATAAAGTCCACATGCTGAAAATATGCCTCACGAGGACGGGTCGGGTCATCGTTTTCCAGGGGAAGTTCGCCGTAGGGATTGGGGGTATGCAATCCATCCAGCTCGGCCAACGCCACGGCCTGAATCACCGTGAACCCCTGCCCGGATCGGGTTTTCAGATAGCGGGTAGCTTCCTCGCGGGTGAGTCGGTGAAACAATTCCCAGGCGGTATCGCCCAGCCAGAAAAACGGTTTACCGTCGGCGGTTTGGAGGTACCGCTGGTTGGCGCTCACGCTGAGCGGTCCTTTTCCGGCCAGCTTCTGGGCATTTACCAGCCCAGATTGGATCAGAAAAATAGCAAGTGAAAGCGAAAATAGGTTTTTAAGCATCGTTTTATTTATGAAAATATCCCAGCCTACCCACGGTACGTTGGGGTAGTTTCATAAAAAAGACGGAACTAGGAGATGAATACTTTTGATAATCTGATTTTGAGGTAATTATTAACCTGGCCACAAGCGGTGGAACAGATTTCAATAGGGCTAGTTTGAAAAAAACGGACTCCTAGCCCTGTATCACCCGTCGGGCGGTCCCTACCTCACGGGCTATGAGGTACTCCCCCGTTTTGGAAATAGACTGCTTAGCCAATAATTCGCCCAGGAATCCGCCCAGGAAAAGCTGAGAACCCACCACAATGACGGTAAGAGCGATAAAAAACAGGGGATTATCGGTGACGTTGCGGTAGGGCTGGTGGGTGTAGATGTTGTATATTTTTTCGCCCAGCAGGTAAAACGCGAGTACCGTGCCGCAGAAAAACATGAGCGTACCCAGGCTACCAAAAAAGTGCATGGGGCGGCGGCCAAATTTATTGACAAAGGCAATCGAAAGCAGATCCAGGAACCCGTACAGGAAGCGTTCCAGGCCAAATTTGGTGGTTCCGTACTTCCGGGCCTGGTGCTGAACCACTTTTTCACCAATTTTACTGAACCCATTCCACTTGGCGATGACCGGGATGTAGCGGTGCATTTCGCCATAAATGGTCAAACTCTTGACCACCTCGTGGCGGTAGGCTTTCAGGCCGCAGTTGAAGTCGTGCAGGTACACGTCCGATATGGAGCGGGTGGCGGCGTTGAATAGCTTCGTGGGGAGGGTTTTGGTGATCGGGTCGTAGCGTTTCTGCTTCCAGCCCGACACCAGGTCGTACCTATCCTCCTTGATCATTCGGTACAGTTCGGGGATTTCGTCGGGGCTGTCCTGAAGATCGGCGTCCATGGTGATGATTACGTCGCCAATCGCCGCCTGAAAACCGGTTTGCAAGGCGGCCGTTTTGCCATAATTGCGGGTAAATCTCATGCCGCGCACGAAGGGATTTCGGGACCCAAGCTGGGTGATTACCTCCCAGGAACGGTCGGTACTTCCGTCGTCCATAAAAAGGATTTCGTAGGAATATCCACGCTCCTGCATCACCCGCACGATCCAATCGTGCAGTTCGGGGAGTGACTCTTCTTCGTTATAGAGGGGCACAATCACCGATAGCTGAACGGACGGTTCCGTTTCGGAGTAGAAGGCCTCAGCGGGCCGCAGCGATGGGGATTCTTTATAGGACACGGCAGCTATTTTTTCTCAAAATACTAAATAAAATTCTTTCAGGAGACTTCGGAACGCAGAAGTATACGTTTTACCGTCGTTTTCGTACATAAACAACTCTTCCGGCTGAATAGTTACCCCCTTGCCTGGTTGGCTGGCGTAGGTAGTAAGCTTGCGAAAGGGCCGCCTACCCGACTGGTGTGGTCAACAAAAGTTGCTTCTGACTGTACCACCCTTCCACCACCGCCATGTGCTGAAGACGATCACTTTCTTCCACTGGCAAAAGTACATTCCAAACTCCGTTCTTTTTTAATAAACGACCAATAGCGGCCAATAAGTCTCCAAAATGTCAGGGTATCAGCGTGGTGGGCCTGATTAATGCCCGCATCGGGCGAGCGTAAGTCCGACTGAAAAAAGGGAGGGTTGGTAATGATGAGATCAAAGAGCGCATCCGCCTGGTAGTGTTGAATGCTGGAAGTTAGTAGCTGAATTCGCTCCGCAAACGGACTACCGGCAATATTTTCCTGAGCCTGCGCTGCCGCTCACGGCATCCATTTCTACCGCCTCCACCCGCGCGGTCGGATTGCGTTGGGCCACCATGAGCGATAGCAGGCCGGTTCCTGCTCCGATGTCCAATATGGTTTCGTAGGGAGCTACCTCCGCCCAGGCACCCAGAACGCAGGCATCCGTGCACACTTTCATGGCACAGCGATCCTGGTCTACACGGAATTGCTTAAACTGAAAATGCGAATTTCGTGCCATGGTTTTCTTGCTCAGTGGCTGAAATACAGCCTATGGGGCCGCGCATACTCTGTTTATTTCCTTCCGAAATCCGCTGGATTTTCGCCCCAGTACTCCGTTTCCCATTTCAGGATTTTATTGGGGTAGGTATTGTTGGCCAGCCAGCGTTCGGCCCGTTGCAGCAATTCAAATAAAGCGCTTGTTGCGGGGTGTCAGCACCAGCTTGGTATTGGCGTGTTTTTTTTTGATCCAGGCCATCGCCGTTTTCGAATCGGTATAGATGCGGCAGCGGACTGTTGTTTTCCTTTAAGTAGGCCAGCCCGTGTACGATGGCCAAAAACTCCCCGATGTTGTTGGTACCATCCAGAAAAGGCCCTTGCAAAAAAATTCGTTCGCCGGTTTGCCGAGATAGACGCCCTGGTACTCCATGTCGCCGGAGGCGGTGTTCCAGGCGGCATCCACCGCGATACTTTCCAGAATCGGCTTGCCGATGTGGGCGGGGGCGACTTTGGCTCACCGGGCTCGCCTGCTCTTTTTTGGTCACAAACTCCCAGTAGTTTCGCTGAATCGCCCGCTCCGCCTCCGCCAAGGTGTCAAACGACTTGTAGCGGGCATCGGCAAAGCCTTTGATCTGCGCCTCACACTCTTTCCAATCCGTAAAAATACCGGATTGCCGACCTTGCCACACCACGTAATATTTAGGTTTTTTTGCCATAGGGGCGCAAATAAAACACTAATTCGGGTTTTTTGGTAGTTTATTTGAATATTTGCAGCAAGTACCAACCTTCAGCCAATACCGCCCATGAAAACCGAATTCAAGTACGCCGCCATTATTGCCAGTATCCTTTTTGTCTGGCTTATGCCTCGAATTCTGGCTCGGTTTCCATGATGCCTACGTGGACCTGCTCCCGATTACGTCCCTGCTGACCGGGGTGGTCTGGGGGGTGGGCCTGTACCTGGAAATACGGGAAAAACGAAAACACGGCATCTCGCTCTGCACCCTGGACCTACGGAAGAGGTTTCCGGACGGCCTTTCTCACCACGCTGCTGGCCCTGCCGATGATGCTTCTGAGCCGTTGGATTTTCTATGACCTGATTAATCCCGATTTTTTCAATAATATCTTGATCAAAGGCCGGGAATGGATTTCGGCATCGGCGCCAACGGAGGAAAATTTTGATAATTCTGTAAAAATGATGGAGGATTTCTTCGAAATAAAAGCCTATCAAACCTCCTCGTTAATTTTCAACCTGGTCACCGGTCTGCTATTTTCTGCTTTCCTGCCTTTTTTACGAAAAAACAATGAGCTAGTTCAGTCAAGGACTACGTTGAGAGGGAGTTCCGTTAGCCTTCCGCGCGTTCCTCCCACACTTTGGCTATTTCGACGATTACCTCCACGGCCTTTTCCATATCCTGCACCGACACCCATTCCAGTCGGGAATGAAAGGCATGTTCGCCGGCAAAAATATTGGGACAGGGTAGCCCATGAACGACAACCGCGAGCCGTCGGTACCTCCCCGGATGGAGCGGGGCTCGGCCGCCAAGCCTACCCGGTTCATGGCTTCCACGGCATTTTCGGTTACGGCGGGGTACCTATCCAGAATCTCCTTCATGTTGCGGTACTGCTCGGTCACCTGTGAGCTCGGCCGTGGAATATGGATAGTTCGCCATTACGGTGGCCAGGATCTGCCGTATCTCCTCCTCCTTTTGGTGAAGGCCTACTATCGGTAAAATCACGAATTATAAAAACCAGACGTAGCCGAATCCTGCCCACCTTCCAGGTGCACCGGATGAATAAATCCCTCCTTTCCTTCCGTTGTTTCGGGCGAAAGGGTGTCTTTAGGTAGAGCCGCCATCAAATCGGCGGCTATTTTGAGGGCATTTTCGAGTTTGCCTTTGCCAAAGCCCGGATGCGTACTGACGCCTTGAATGGTAATCCGGAGCCCATCCGCCGAGAACGTCTCGTTTTCCAGGGTTCCGACGGTTTCTCCATCCACCGTGTAGCCAAAATCGGCCGCTAGTTTCTCAATATCCAATTTTTCGGTTCCCCGCCCTACCTCCTCATCCGGCGTGAAAAGGATCCGGATGGGCCCGTGTTTTATTTCCGGATGCCGCAGCAGGTACTCGGCGGCAGCCATTATCTCCGCTACCCCGGCTTTGTTATCGGCACCGAGTAAGGTGGTTCCACTGGCGGTTACGATATCGTGCCCCAGCTGATCGTTCAAATCCGGGTGCTCCGACCGGCGAATCACCTGCCGGGGGTCGTCGGGTAGTACGATGTCCTCCCCCTGCCAATTGCGGTGCACGATCGGCTTCACGTTGGTGCCAGTCACGTCGGGGGACGTGTCCACGTGGGAACAAAAGCAAATAACCGGCACATGGGGCTTGGTGCTGGTACCAGGGAGGGTGGCGTATACGTACCCAAATTCATCAAGATGAGCATCCAGAACGCCCAGCGATTGCAGTTCCACCACCAGCAGGTTGCTCAGGTCGCGTTGTTTGGCCGTGCTTGGGAATCCCCCGGACTGAGGATCGGATTGGGTATCAATCTTGACGTACCGCAGAAATCGTTCGAGTACTGAGCTCATGGTTAACAGTTAACATGATTCTTTTCTTACCAAAAAACGGCTTATTTGCTTTCCAGCACCGAGGCCAAATCGGTCGGAGAATAGTTGATACTTTTCAGAGTTTTATTATCCAGCGTTCGGTACACCAGGTACTTGCCGTTGTCCTCCTTGTAATAACAATTGGTTCCTTTGTCTTTGTAGTGTTGCACCGTCGCCAGGGCTTCGTCAAGGTCATTACAGGCCTTGGACATATTGGATCGCTGTACTTCATCGAACAGATCACGGAATTTATCGCCCAGCCCAAATTCCAACACGGCTCCGGACAGGACATATTGAAGATCGCAGAGGGCGTCCGCTACTTCCACCAGATCATTTTGCAGAATGGCTACTTCCAATTCTTTCAATTCCTCGGCCAGCAGGGCCACCCGCAGGCGGCAGCGATCCTCCGAGGGGATCATGGGAACTTCCAGAATCGGGTGCTTAAACGTCCGGTGGAATTCGGCGACCTGGTTGAGACTATCCAATTGTTTCATAAATAAGGTTGAATTACAGAAAATTAACTTTAAATAACTTGACGGCTATGGCTATAAGAATTATGCCAAAAACCCGGCGTAAGATGTCAGTTCCAGCCTGGCCCAATTTGCGTTCGATCCAGGCCGAGGACCTCAAAACGAGGAACACAAAGAACAAATTCACCACCACTCCTACCAGGATATTGGCGAGTTCATACGTGGAACGAAGGGAGATGAGGGTGGTCATGGTACCGGCTCCGGCTATGATTGGAAAAGCAATGGGTACGATGGAGGCGGAGGAAGTATCCACGTCGCCGTGCTTGAAAATATTACGGCCGAGGATCATTTCCAGGCCCAGCAGAAATAGGATCAGTGCCCCGGCGGCGGCAAAGGAGGCAACGTCCACCCCAAAGAGAGCCAGGATGCGCTCGCCCAGAAAAAGGAAGGAAACCATAATCAGGCCGGCCACGAGCGTGGCTTTTCCGGATTCGATATGACCTACCTTTTTGCGCAAATCAACAATTATCGGAACCGCTCCAACCACATCTATCACGGAGAATAGGATAAGGGTTACGGAGGCTATTTCTTTTAAATCAAACATGGGTCGCTTCGAGAATTTAAATGACCGCGCAAAGGTCAGGAAAAGTCCACCCACGCCCAAGTGGTTTGAAGAAGAAATGGAAGGGGGAATCAGGAAACCCAACTCAGGAGCTAAATCCGTTGGGAATGAAATTCAGAAAGGAATGAAAAACTTTTTGATACTTCACATTGTCAATGGTGTACAAAAAAGCCCCCTTTTTGGAGTAGCCGCGCTGTTTTTCGCTCAGCTTGATCAGCAGCCCGGTGGACAGGATCTTACGGCTAAAATTCCGCTTGTCGAATTTATAATCAAATATCGCTTCGTACAGCTTTTGCAACTGGGGAATCGTGAATTTTTCGGGTAAAAGTTCAAAACCGATCGGGTGCTGCATGGCTTTGTACCGAAGCCTTTCGATGGCTTTATGAACCATGACTCCATGATCAAACAACATGGAGGGTAGCTCGTGGATTGAAAACCACTGGGCTTCGTAGGTATGAGAAATGATGTCGTCGTAGTCGGCGACGTTGATGAGGGCAAAGTACGAAACCGAAACCGTCCGTTCGACTGGGTCGCGTTGGGGTTGGCCAAAGACATACAGTTGTTCCAGGTAAATATCCCGAAGACCAGTCAGTTCGAAAAGAATCCGGGCGGAGGCCGTTTCGGTATCCTCATCCGCTCGTAACCACCCGCCCATCAGCGACCAGGTTCCGTCGTATTCCTCAACCCCCCTTTTCACGAGGAGTAGTTTCAGTTCTTCGCCATCAAATCCAAAAATTATTGAGTCGAGAGCTACCAGGCACTTCGTTTGGGCCCGGTACTGTTCCAGCATTCTATTGATCACCTATGGATTTTTATTAAGTCACATCCTAAAAAGCGTACAGTTATCGGGTACCTACTCACAGAGTCTGAGAGATATTATTTTGCAGGAATGCCATCAGGGTACCGATGTCCTTCTCAGAAATGGCGGGAAAATTGGCGATTCTTACCGTCGTGGTTTTCCACTTCCCGTAGCCGCTGCCCAGCAGGATACCCTCACGAAGCGCTGCTTCTTTGAGCTTTTGGATAGCCCGTGCCTCACCTTCTACCGCAATGACCGTTTGGGAGCGAACCTCCGGATTCTCGACCAGAAGGCTATACGTATTCTCAGAGAGAAATTGGTACCAGGCGTTGGCTCTTTGTTGGGTTTTGGCGGCCACCTGATCTAGGTAGGCTACCTCTTCCATGATTTTTCCCAGCAGATAAATTCCCAAGATATTAGGCGTAAAGGGAGTTTGGTTTTTTAGGAAATTATCCCGGATAAATAGCAGACTATTGTAATAGGCCCGGTCGCCCTTTTGCTCAGCTTTCCGAATGGCCTTCGGCGACACCACCAGTATCCCCAGCCCGGAGGGAAGCCCAAAGCATTTTTGAACCGAGGCGAACCATACGTCAGCCAATAGCCACGGGAGGGCTAGGCCGGCCATGGATGAGGTAGCATCCACAGCTATCACCCCACCAAACTGGTGACGAAGGGTAGCCATGGAACGGTCGGAAAGGGCGGTGCCGTTGGAGGTCTCGCTGTGGGTCAGGCACAACACTTCTGCCTTTGACAGCAGATCGTCGGGCACCGAGTTCACTTCCTCGTTTAGGTCAAAAGCGTACGGCTGGCACGCGGGAGTCAACCGGGACGAATACTCGTGCCATTTTTGGCCAAATGCCCCGTTGTAACAATGCAGGCTACCCGCCTGCACCAAGGATTGCGAGATGATTTCCCAGCATTCCGTGGCCGAGGAGGTAAAATACACCTCATACTCCGGCGGAATGTTCAGCTTATGTTTTAGGGAAAGGATGGTTTGGGAAAGTAGATCCATGAAGGCCCCCGAACGGTGATTCATGCTCAGAATCCCCGACCGGTAGGCTTCGGAAAGGTGCTTTTCTACCGATGGGTAGAGTTTGGAAGGACCGGGGTAAAACGTCAGATTCATTCACAAATATAATCCTTCTGCGTCAAATGCGACGTCCTGCCACTGCCCCTTCCACAGAATCCGCAGGGTTTTGAAGCCGATTTGGTTGAGGTGAAGGGCGGTTTGGGACATTCGGGCCGTAATCTCCGCCGGCGCGTGGCTATCGGAGTTGATCATCACCGGAATATTCCGCAAAAGGGCTTTTTCCAGAATAGTACCAGAAGGATAGGTGCTCAGGTTTTTTTTATAAATGCCCCGGGTATTGACTTCCATTACACAATTCGTCTGTGCCAGCAAATCCAACGTTTGGTCTATTTCGGATTGATACCAGCCGGAGTTTTCGTCATACAGGCTATTCTGAACGTTATGGATTTTGATTTTATCAAGATGCCCCACGATAGAGGGCGGATCCCGTTCGATCATTTCTCGGATGCGCCCGTAGTACAGCTTTATCACCTTTTGGATATCGCCACCGTAAACTTCAGTCAGGCCCCGCAGGAATTTCTCGGTAGACCCGTCGATCTCCCAGGGGGTACCCGTTTCATTTTCATCAAGGTAATGCACCGAGCCAATGGTGTAGTCAAGCCGGGAGGCGTAGGTAGAGGGCCCACCGTGGCCGGGCAAATAATCTATTTCCAAACTCACGTACAGGTCAATCTGTTCGGAAAATTCGGCTTTCAACGCCTTGGTTTCGGTCAGATAGTGTTCCAGCCGCTCTGCCTTCATACTCCACGCATTCTCAAAATGAACTGGCCCGTGCGACGAAAACCCAAAGGCATCCACGCCCTGGCTAAGAGCACCCTCTACTTGGGCTCGGGGTGACTCCACCCCGTCGCAATAGTGGCTATGGCTATGGTAGTTGGCCCAGAATGATTTCATAGGTTCTGTTTTGGGTATGAAGCAGTAAAATTAACCTACTCTACCAGGAATACCGCGCCCTGATCCAGGCAGATCGCCCCACTTCGGCTACTCCGGATCCGTGCATTCGATAGCCTTCGTTAAAAAGATTCTGCAACTCGGCGCTCAGGCTTAGTTTGCCCAGCTGGTACCCGGCAGCCGCATGGACCACCTGCCAGCCCGGCGTTCCCCCTGCGGGGATGCGGTTGTCGTCCTGGTCGCCTTTGGCCAGCCGATCCTGACGATCGGCAAAGTAGTATCCCACCCGCGCCCAGGTGTTGGTGGTGGGCTGCACCTGGAGCGCCACTTTTCCATTGAGCGGCGGGATGCGCCGATAGGGCTCATTGCTGGTCACGTTTTGTCCGTAGGTATAGGTGAGGTACCCCGATAAAAGCCATTTTTTCGACAGCTGCCATTCGGTTTCGGCTTCTAATCCGCGGATAAAGGCATTGGCGATATTTTCTTTGAGGTACACGGGGTAATCCTGCCGCATCTCATCCGTCTTTATCCGACCGATCAGATTGGTCAATTGGGAATGAAACACAAACAGGGAGGAAGACAGGCGGTTGGTCCGTAGCTTCATCCCGAGTTCTTTACTAAATCCCCGTTCGGGTTTCAGGGCGGTGTTAGGTACCTCAAAGCGAAAATCAACGATGCCTAAGGTTCCCAAGTCGTCAATATTGGGGGCACGGAACGACGAGTTGGCGTTGACAATCAGATTCAGGTAGGGCAATACGGAGTACATCAGCCCGGCGTTTCCCACCAGGGCCGAGGGCGTGATCACACTGGTGCCCAGGTCACTATCGGGTATTTTGATGGCAAAGGTATTGAATCTACCCCCCGCGGTAAGCACCCATTTTTGGTACCTAAGCGTATGCAAGGTATAGAAAGCCAGGTTGCTCATCGTGGCTTGGTTGGGATACAAGCCCCGCTGAACGGGTGGTGGTCCGGCCGAACTCCAGATGGGTTCCAGTTCCTGCTTTTTACTCGCCACCTGATCGTAGTACCATTCGGCCCCGGTTTGGATGGTCCAGAAGGAGGTCGGTTGCGAAAGAAAAGAAGCCAGTAACCCGTAGGTTTTTACCTCGTCTCGTTCGGCCAGGGTTCGGGTGGCGGTCACTTTTCGGCTTTGCCTTTCTTCCAGCGTTCGGCTGGCCAGGGGGGTTATCTGCCACGATTTCACCCATTTGCCCGGACCATACCCTTCCAGTCGGGCATACAGCAGGGTTCGCACCTGGGGGTTAAACTGGTTTAGCGCAAATTTTTCCAGCTGTACCTTGTGAAACACCGGTACGCTATCCTGCCTGAGATGCTGCACCGCAAGGGTCAGGCGAAGGTTTGGGTTGATCCTGACCAAGGATTTCAAGTCTAAGGAGTATTGATCGTAGCCCGTGGGGGTTTGCCTTCCGATCCCGGCCCCTCCTACCAGGTCGCCGAAGTCTCGGTAGGAGAACCCTCCCTGAATGGCCGCCTTGGCTCCGCTATACCCCACCGAAACCCGACCGCTTTTTTCCATCCCTCCCGTGGCCAGTTTGGCCTGAACATCTCCACTCAGCCGCCGGGATTGGGAAAAAGTAAGGGGGGTGGTGAGTACATTGATAGCTCCCCCCATGGCATCGCTCCCGTACTGTACCGAACCCCCTCCCCGCACCACCTCTATGCGGTCGAGCAGGAATGGATCCAGGGTATTGAGGTACTGGTTCGGTCCCGAACGGAACGTAGCGTTGTTGAGCCGGATGCCATCCACGAGCAGCAGGGTTTGCTGCCCGGTAAGTCCACGCACGAAAGGCGATCCACCCCCGTGATTGGTCTTCTGGACAAACACTCCCGGTTGCCCCTGGAGGAGCTCGGGGGTAGACCGAAGGGCATTTCTGGCAATATCCTGATTGGTGACCACGGCGATGGCTTCCGGCCGCTCAAACGACTGCGTTTCGTACCGCTGAGCCGTCACGACCACTTGGTCATTTAGCTGAATAAGAGCCGGTTGCAGCGCCACATCCAATCTGATCTGGGGTCCATTTCCTTCGATGTTTTTTACAATGGGAGAAAAACTAACACTGGTAAACTCCACCTGCCACGGGCCACGACCCAGCAATTGCAGGGAATAATTCCCGCTGGAATCGGTGAGGGTACCCCGGTTGGAATTCAGAACCCGCACACTGGCAAAAGGTGCCGCAGTCTGCCGGTTGGAGGTGGACACTTTTCCCGAAAGCTGAATAAGGTCTCCGGTCCGCTGGGCTAGTACCGGCAGGGAAATTGAAAGAAGAAGGAAGGCTAAAATTTGTCGCATAGAACCACGATGAATAGACATGAGGTTTCAAAATAAAAACATCCGGGCCAATTTTTGGGCCAAGGCTGTGTTATTTTATTGTGATGGGTTTTACCGGCAGTTCTGTCAGGTACCGGATGGCCAGCTCGTAGCCCCTGAGCCCCAGGCCACAAATCATCCCTTCGCATTGGCTGGTGAGGTAGCTATGATGCCGAAAAGATTCCCGCTTGTGAATATTGGAGATATGAACCTCCACCGCGGGCATCGAAACAGCCGCCAGGGCGTCGGCAAGCGCAACCGAGGTGTGGGTATAAGCGCCGGCGTTGATGACCAGTCCATCGAAGGTGAAACCAACTTCGTGAATTTTATCCAACAGG
Organism: uncultured Cytophagales bacterium; assembly: GCA_963768025.1. Taxonomy (GTDB): domain Bacteria; phylum Bacteroidota; class Bacteroidia; order Cytophagales; family Spirosomataceae; genus CAVYGM01. Next base: position 72,175 of record CAVYGM010000037.1, on the reverse strand, counting down.
GCACCTTCGTGGTTTGATTGGAAATAATGGATTTCTACCTCTTCGAAGGTTTTTTTCAACGTCTCCAGGTAGCTTTCGAACGATCTATTCCCGTAAATTCCCGGCTCCCGCTTCCCCAGCAGGTTGAGGTTGGGACCATTCAGAATCAGGATTTTTTTCATGAGTAGGACTGGTTGGTTTAGAGGTTCCAGGGAAGAGTGAATACATTTGTTTTTTAACTACCCAAAAGCAGCATGTGGCAAAGCTACATTAAACATTTTAAAAATTACCTCCGGCTCGAACGTTCCCTTTCCGGCAACTCGATTGAGGCCTACGTCCACGATGCCGAGAAACTACGGGAATTTGCCGAGCTTTCGAACTTAGCCTCCTCGCCAGTGGACATTACGGAAGCGCATCTGTTGGCTTTTCTGAAGTACCTCACCGAACTCGGGCTTTCGGCGCATAGTCAGGCACGGTTGCTGTCGGGCATTAAGGCTTTTTTCAGGTACCTCCTGCTCGAGAATGTCATTACGGTGGATCCGTCCGAACTGGTAGAAAGCCCCCGCCTGCCCCGCAAACTCCCTGATGTCCTTTCCTACGTCGAAATCGAGCGAATCCTCGAAGTCATTGACCATTCTACGCCGGAAGGTACCCGCAACCGCGCCATTTGTGAGGTGCTGTACAGTTGTGGGTTACGGGTATCGGAGTTGATTAACCTGCAACTCACCAATTGCTATTTTGACATTGGGTTCATTCGGGTGGTAGGAAAGGGAGATAAAGTTAGGCTCGTGCCGATTGGCCGGGATGCGATCAAATACACCCAAATCTACCTGGATTCCGTGCGGAATCAATTGACTACCAGCAAGGAAAGTGAAGACATTGTTTTTCTTAATAAACGCGGCGGTCAACTTTCCCGGGTTATGATTTTTTTGATAATCAAGGATTTGGTCGAAAAGGCCGGGATTACCAAAAACGTGAGCCCACATACCTTTCGGCATTCCTTTGCCACCCACCTGATCGAAGGAGGCGCTAGCCTGCGGGCGGTACAGGAAATGCTTGGCCATGAGTCCATTATAACCACCGAAATATACACCCACCTGGACCGGGATTATTTGCGGCAGATTATAACGGAGTTCCACCCGAGAGGATAGTACTTAGTTGGTAAGGCTGAATGAAGGTGAATAGTCAATATATATACTATTTATTATCAGATAGTTACCTATATCACAATGAAGTACTTTACCTAGAACCGTTAACTAAGTTTCCGTACAACTTCCTATTTTATATGATAAAAATTAGATCAAATTGTACTAACTTTATAAGTCCCGACTCTTTCCTTAAAAAGCTCCCTCCCAATGCCGTTTGATCTCCTTCTCATCACCTATGAGCCTATACTCTTTCCAAGGTAGAATGGAACATTTTTCGCAAGCCTGTTTCCTTATTTTTCAGAAATAATAAGTACTTGTTTCTCACTCTCCCGTTGCTTGAAATAGGACAATTGGAAGGCCGTTGCACTTATTTTTTTCTGTCTTTTTCATCTTTACTTAAAAATAGGCGTTGAAAATGAAGCAATTGCGGAATTATAAACCACGTTTTGGGTCTTTTTCTAAAAAATTTAAAATTTTTTGAATCCAAAATGCTCCCGTACCCGTATATGTTAGTGTAGTTCATTCCTTAGGGGATGCAGCTACCAAGATAATAACTTAGAGGGGACGGTAGTGCTTAGACCTGCTTCATGCAATTGAGGCAGGTCTTTTTTATAGAATCAATTCCTATCTTGTGGCCACCTTACCACTTACCGGCCTACCGAATGGATTGTCAAAAACACCTCTTCTCCCTACCGGACGATATCCACTACATGAATTGCGCCACCCGCGGCCCCCTTACCATTCACGTAGAACATGCGGGTCAGGAGGCCATATTAAAAACTACCCGATCAATCCACCAACTTACTCCCGATGATTTTTTTGAGCCCGCCTGGGAGGTACGTGCCTTATTCACCCACCTGATACAGGCCCCGGACCCGGAGCGAGTTGCCCTCCTTCCCTCAGTATCCTACGCCATGGCGATAGTAGCCCGAAACCTGCCTTTTAAGCCGGGCTTCCGCGCCGGTCAAAAAATCATCCTGCTCGAAGGCGAATTTCCCAGCGATGTCTACGCCTGGGAGCGGGTGGCCGCCGAGCATCACCTAACGATCAGTACGGTTCCTATGCCAATCGGGGCTGAAATAGGGACGGCCTGGAATCAGACCTTGTTGGAATCTATTGATTCCCAAACCGCCCTGGTGGTGTGTCCCCACGTCCACTGGATGTACGGCCTAATTTTTGACCTGGAACGGATAGCCCTGCGCGCCCGGGAAGTGGGAGCCTGGCTCGTGGTAGACGGAACGCAATCGGTAGGAGCCCTCCCCTTTCCCTTCGATACCATCAAACCGGATATGCTGGTATGCGCTGGCTATAAGTGGTTAATGGGGCCGTATTCGCTCGGGTTGGCTTATTTTGGGGAAGCTTTCGATGGGGGCATTCCCCTGGAAGAGACCTGGATGGGACGGGTAGAAAGCACCAAGTTTCACCGGCTTACGGAATACCAATCTACCTACCGTCCAAAGGCTTTTCGGTACAACATGGGTGAACAATCCAATTTTATTCATTTGCCCATGATGAAAGCCGCCCTGGAACAGCTGCTGGCGTGGAGTCCAGCGGCGATCCAGGACTACTGCCGGCACCTGTTTCAGGACGCTATCGGTAGTATTCAGGAAGCCGGCCTGTTGCTGGATAGCAGCCCCCGTCGGGCCGCCCACCTATTCGGAATCCGGATTCCCCCGCATACCACCGTCATGGACATGCAACAGCGGTTGGCAGAACGCAAGGTGTTCGTATCGGCACGCGGGCAAGGCCTCCGCATAGCGCCGCACGTGTACAATACACCAGCCGATGTGGGGGCCCTACTGGCCGCGCTGGGCATCGCCTCATGACGTCGATTGGTTCATTGCCCGGCCGTGGTGTCCATGAGCAGGGAGTCGAGCAGCAGCGTGTCCAGAGAAGGTAGGGCACCCGGCAGAGCTCTGTTCAGTTGTTTTGGTTTGTTCCAGGGAGCCGTGGTCCGGCTGGCCATGTCCAGAGCCAAAAAGGCTATCAACAGGGTAAAAACAACAAATGCCACGATAAATATCTTCCTGTTTTTCCGGGGATCAGCCATAACAGTCTATACAAATTAGTCAAAGTGCGACCTACTCTTCGCTTAGGATTCTTTCTCTTTGAGGGTCTGCCGGGTGATGTAGTTTTTCATGGTTCCCATTTTCTTGGATACTTCCGCCCATTGTACCCCCGCAAATTCAATGGTAATCAGGCCGCACTTCTCCATAGAACCCACGTCGCCGCCGGTTAGGTATTCGGCAAAATAGCTGATATCCGGATTATGCCCGCAGATCAGGAGCGTCTCCACGGATTCGGGGGTTGTATTCACGGCCGCCAAATAGGCCTGCGGGCCCCCGTTGTACAGCTTTTCCACGGATTCGATCGACTCCGTATCGTACCGCATTTGTTCGGCCATTACTTTGGCCGTTTGGTAGGTCCGTATGGCACTGCTAGTTTTGATCAAATGCACCTTCACCCCTTCCACCTGGAGGTGATGCCCCAACCGGGCTGAGTCCATGATTCCACTTCCTACCAGTTCCCGATCAAAGTCTTTAAACATAAGCGAGGTGTCTTCGGCCTTGGCGTGGCGAACGAGCAGTAATGTTTTCTTCATTTGGGAGTTTTTAGTTTTTTACAAAAATAGAACAAATCAAACAAGCTCGGGGGATTGGTAAAAATTTATAACCATTCGTTCGACCGTCTGTCCGGTGATACCAGCCACTAAGCATATTATAGGAGTAAGATTGCGTTCGAAAATCATTATTTTTGTTGAAAGGATCGTATTAACCCATCAAATACCTGTTAAGTAAAAAAATTATGTTGCAATTTCTCAAATACGTTTTAGCTACCCTGGTCGGACTGGTTCTCTTTCTCTTCCTTTCTTTTTTCCTGTTGGCTGGGATTGGGGCCGCGCTTTCCAGTGATGAAAAAACGGTTATTAAGGAAAAGTCAGTGCTTAAATTAGACCTCGACCGGCCCATTCAGGAAGTAGGGGTAGAAAATCCGTTTTCCGAATTCTCCTTTCCTTTCGCTAGCGGTGACGACGTCATCGGACTGAAAGATATTCGCCAAGCGCTCACCCTGGCCCGCGAGGATGACAATATAAAAGGGGTGTACCTGGTGGTGGAAGACCCAAACGCAGGATGGGCCTCCCTGGAAGAGATTCGGAATGAACTATTGGAATTCAAAAAATCCAGAAAGTTTGTGTACGCTTATGGGGAATACTATTCGGAAAAGGGATACTACCTGGCTTCGGTAGCCGACAAGATCTATCTCAATACGGCTGGTGGAATGGAATGGAACGGATTGTCGGCGGAGTATGATTTTTACAAAGGCACGTTCGATAAGCTCGAAATTAAACCCCTGGTATTTCGGGTGGGTGAGTTCAAAAGCGCCGTGGAAATGTTCTCCCGCAAGGACATGAGTGAGGCCAGCAAGCAACAATCTGTCGAACTCTTGACGGCCCTTTATGGTACCTACCTCGAAAAAATCTCCAAAGCCCGGCGCATTCCCGTGGCGGAGCTTAAAGGGTGGGCCGATTCGCTGGCCATCACCAATCCGGAAGCTGCCCAAAAATACAAGCTGATTACCCACGCCGGGTACTACGATGAAGTAGAAACCGCTCTGAAAAAGGAATTGAAGCTGGAAGATAAAAAGGAGATCGAGTTTGTCGGACTGAGTAAATATCTGAAAGGCGAGCACCCAGCAGCGGATGGAGACTTTAACAAACGCATTGCGGTAGTAGTAGCCGAAGGGAACATCGTGTCGGGTGATGGAGGGGACGGCAACATTGGCTCCGACAAGTTTGTGAAAGAACTCAAAAAAATTCGGGAGAATGATAAGATCAAAGCGGTGGTGCTGCGCATCAACTCGCCGGGCGGCAGCTCGCTGGCGTCGGATGTGATGTGGAGGGAAATAAAATTGACCGCCGCCCAAAAACCAGTGATTGCCTCTATGTCCGACGTGGCCGCTTCTGGCGGGTACTATATGGCTATGGCTTGTGATACCATTGTGGCCCAACCCAACACCATTACGGGATCTATCGGAATCTTTGCCATGCTCTTTAACGTCCAGGATTTCATGAACAACAAGCTGGGTATTACCTTCGACGGAGTCAAGACCAATCCACACGCCGACTGGCCGACGCTAACCCGCGAAATGACCGAATTTGAGAAGGAAAAAATACAGAGGAGTGTGAACCAGGGCTATGCCACCTTTACTACCAAAGCCGCCCAGGGCCGCAACATGTCCGTGGAAAAACTACGCTCCCTAGCCTCCGGCCGCGTGTGGTCGGGTATAGAAGCTAAGGCGAACGGGTTGGTGGATGTACTTGGGGGACTGGACGAAGCCATAAAGGTAGCCGCCAAAGCAGCTAATCTCAAAGAGGATGACTACCGGGTTCGTTTTTATCCCGAGAAAATTAATCCAGTGCAGGATATGATTAACAAAATGGTGGGCAAATCGGAAGATAACGCCATGGCCCAGCAACTTGGCGAGCTAGCCCCTTACGTGAAAATGTACCGCAACCTGATGAACATGGAAGGGTTGCAGGCGCGGATGCCCTTCGAACTTCGTATTCATTGATTTTCAGGACATTTAGCTTTGGGGAATAGAACATCGGTTTCATTTCCACTTGCTTCTCCCCCCATTCTTTAAAAGCAAAAAAACAGCCAGGAGTGCTCCTGGCTGTTTTTTTTATATTCTTTATGGCTGGTTTTACATCAATAGGCCGGCAAAGGTAGCGGACATATAGGAGGCTAGGGTACCGCAAATCAGCGCCCGAACGCCAAGGCGGGCCAGGTCGGAGCGGCGCGAAGGGGCTAGCTCGCCAATGCCCCCCACCTGAATGGCGATGGAACTGAAATTTGCAAAACCACAGAGGGCAAAACTAGTGATCACCAAGGTTTTGGGATCCAGAGTATCTTTTACCTTCACCAGGTCCAGGTAGGCCACAAATTCATTGATTACCATTTTGGTACCCATTAGCGCGCCTGCAGTCTCCACATCCTGCGAAGGTACCCCCATGGCCCAGGCAAATACCGAGAAGAACTTTCCTAACAGGTAGTTGAAGCTAAGCTCGGGGAAACTGAATATACCCCCAACCTTTCCCAGCAGGAAGTCAAACAACCCCACTAGGGCAATAAAACCAATCAGCATGGCTATGACGTTAAATCCTACCTTCAGGCCCTCACTTGCGCCGGCCGCGATGGCGTCGAGCAAGTTGGCGTGGGTTTTCTTGATTTCCAGTTTAATCGCCCCTTTGGTTTCCGAAACCTCCGTTTCGGGGTATACGATTTTTGAAATAACGAGCGCTCCCGGCGCCGCCATCAAACTAGCGGCGATCAGATAAGGAGCAGGCACCCCGAGCGAAATGTAAACGGCCATCACCCCACCGGCTATGCAGGCAAAACTACCCGTCATGGAAGCCATAAGCTCCGAGTTCGTCATGCCTTTCAGGTAGGGCTTGATCATGATTTGGGCTTCTACCTGCCCCACAAAGGTGCTGGCTACGTTGGAAAGGGCTTCCGAACCACTCACGCCCATGAGCCAGTATACCCCCCTGGCGATGATCGCCACCACGCGTTGCATGATACCCAGGTGGTACAGCATGTTGACAAGCACAGCCACAAAAATGATCGTGGGGATGACCTTAAAAAAGAAAACAAAGTCGTTTCCCGGGCCAAAGGCCTTCTGCATCAGGTCACTACGAACCAGAGTTCCAAATACAAAATCGGCTCCCTGATCCGAGAAAGAGAGGAGTTTTTGCACTTTTTCTCCTAACCACTGAAAGATTGCCTGCCCGGTTTCGGTTCTAAGAATAAAGACCGCCAGACCAAACTGAAGACCAAGGCCAACTCCCACGGTACGATAATTTATGGCTTTACGATTGTTTGAAAGGGCGTAGGCGGTTCCCAAAATAAGGACTATTCCGATCAGTCCGGTAAATCTTTCCATGTAGTAGGTTAAAACAGAATTTTTTTCACGAAACCGCTAAATTAGCTAAAATCGGACTATTAGCTAACAGAAAAACCCGGGAGTGCCAGTAACACTGTATTTATTCTCATTTCTTCCCTCCTAATTGCAACTCCTGGCGGGAATGGCTAGCTTGTGCTGCCTATAAGGATCCAGTACTAAAGGTCGGTCCCTTGTTTTTGGTTCTCGCAAAGGATCTGGGTAGCGGCTGGGCCAGCGAGAGTTGGGCTTTTTGGTACGTAGTCGATTGTTGTTTTTGAAGTAGCAGTCGGGTTATGTCTCGGGCCTTTCATTTTCCGTCGGCTTTTGGCGGGTCACCTATTCTTGGAAGATTATGTGCGTTTGTTTCTGTGTATTGTGACTCGTCTTCAATTTTTATAAAACGGTATAATCACGTTATAATCTTAAATTATTGTATTATGTTGTTCTTTATAGCTTTGTTTGGGTATGACGGGCTGGCAGCCCGTACCACAGTATAGGACAAAAGCCTCCCATTTGGAAGGCTTTTGGTACGAGTTCGTGGGGGATTTTAAGCAGCTAAGAGCAGATTGGCCACCTTGCAGGAGCGCCAGTCCATGCGTTGGGCATCGAAGTAGGTCAATACCGTTGGTTGCGGTGTCCTCTCCCCTTTCGACGCATAGTCTGCCGAAAGCAACTGGAGTTGTAAGGTACCGGCTGCCGGGCGAAAGGTACCGTCCTTTTTCTTATAAAGAAATGCAACGATTCCCTCGTTCATAGCAGTTTGCAATTTGTGGGAAGCCCAGGCTTTCCGAAGTGCTTCGGGGAACGTTTCGCAGTCGGATCGCACCGCCCATGCCACCTTAAAAAGCTGTGATTTGTCCTGATTAGTTATCTTATTCATAGGTAGGTTTTGTCAGATTGATTGTCTGTATATAGAACAGATTTCTTGGCGGAAACGTTGCATTTTTCGAGAAACAATATACTGTTTAATGATTTGAATATCAATATGTTATTTCTTTTTCTCTGTTAAATATATGAGACTATAAGTATCACTTCTGTACTTGGAAAACTATTCTTCTTACTATGCCATATATTGGATAATCTCCTTCTTTCACACTTCCCAACTTTTGGGATTGATGCCTTAAAAGTCAGCTGCTATACCAGATTACAAAAAAGCCCAAACCTTTCGGTTTGAGCTTTCAAGAGCCCCCAGTCGGGATCGAACGGCACGGGCCGCCCCGCAACGACCTACTGATTACAAGCGGGCGGCGTTCCGCTCAATTGCTTTACCTATTGACAAAAAAGCCCAAACCTTGCGGTTTGAGCTTTCAAGAGCCCCCAGTCGGGATCGAACGGCACGGGCCGCCCCGCAACGACCTACTGATTACAAGCGGGCGGCGTTCCGCTTAATTGCTTTACCTATTGACAAAAAAAGCCCAAACCTTTCGGTTTGAGCTTTCAAGAGCCCCCAGTCGGGATCGAACCAACGACCTACTGATTACAAGTCAGTTGCTCTACCAGCTGAGCTATGGAGGCTTCTTTCTGGTACTCCAAGTCAGTTGCTCTATCGATACGTCGAACCGCAGCTGAGCTATGGAGGCTTAATTACTTACTCCAACTGACCTACTGATTACAAGCGGACGTCGCGCGGTCAGTTGCTCTATCGTGCGACGAACCGCAGCGGAGCTATGGAGGTTTATTGAAATTCAGAGAAAGGAGGTTGATTTCCTTTCTCTGAAATCGTGGTGCAAAAGTAGTACGATGAATCTTACTGAGCAACTAATTTTTAACAAATTTGCAGGCAATTAACCTCATCATCAAATAGCCTCCTGAATAATAGTCAGTTGGTGTTTCAATTCTTCTAATTGCTCCGCTGCTTTCCGTATTTTATCCTCAAAGGTAGCTTTCAATTTGTCCGATGTTTTGGACTTGGCGAAGAACTCGATGTTGTTTTGCCATAGGGCAATATCGTTTTCCAGCTGACTTACCTTCCGACGAATATCGCTTTCCTTCCGATAAAGGCCCCGATTAGTTTCACCTTCTTTAACGAGTTCCACTTCACTTTCCAGCACTACCTGTTCTCTCTCTCCTTTGGAAAGCTTGCCTATTGCGCTTACGTAGTCATTGATTGCCGCAATATAGCGCTTCTGAATAGGCTGCATATCTTTTCGAGGTACAAACCCTATCTTGCTCCATTCCTCCTTGAAATCGTTGAGATGTGATAGGGTGGAATCCTTCGGATCAGCGGCGGCTTTTTCGATCCGGGTGCACAAATCCTGTTTTGCGGCCAGGTTTTCTTCAAAGCCTTTTTCCTGATCCTTATTCTTAGAACGCTTTTGCTCAAAATACGCGTCGCACGTCTTTCTTGAAACGCAGGTAAATGGAGTCCTTGAACTTCTCAGGTACTTGGCCGATGGTCTTCCATTTTTTCTGCAACTCTATCACCCGTTGGGTATTGGCGGCAGTGTCTTCTCCCAGCTCAACAATTTTTTCTACCTCTTCGCACAGCTCAATTTTGGCTTTGAGATTGACCTCCCGGCGCGATTCAAGTTGCTTGAAAAACTCTCCCTTGTTACTGAAAAAGGTTTTGAGGGCTGCCCAGAACTTTTTGCTCAATTGCTTACCATCCTCGCGAGGCATAGGGCCTTTGGTAGCTACCCACGCTTCCTGATAGGCAATGATTTCCCTGGTTTTGGTATTCCATTCGTTGATACTACCCGAGGTAAATGTAGTATAAGGAATGATGGCTTCGTATACCTTGGATTTGTTCTGGTATACCTCCACCATGGACTTCTTCTGATCGTCGTACTGGGCACGACGGGCATCGTACAAGGCGTCCAATGATTTTTTGAAGCGTTGCCACAGGGCTTCCTGCTCCTCACGGGGTGCCGGGCCAACGTGCTTGTAGTCCTCGAAAATCTGATTCCCTTCGTTCAGGACTTCTCGTGACATGGCCCGATTTTCAAGGGTAGCCACCAGATGTTCGATTTTTTCGCACAACTCAATTTTGAGCTCGGAGTTGCGCTTTCGGTCCAGTTCTTTTAGTTCAAAATAGATGTTCCGATTCGAGAAATACCGGTCAATCAGCGCATTATACGTTGCCCAAAGGGTACCATTATGGGGAGAGGATACGTTACCCGCCTGCTTCCACTGTTCCTGTATTTTTTTAAACTCTTCCCAGCTACTTTTCATGTCGGCCGCGCCGGTTTCGTGACTTTCGTCCGTATCTACCAGTTCGCGAAGCCGTTGCAGCAATTCAGTTTTCAGATTAAAATTCTGGTCCTTATTTTTTTCAAGGTGTTGAAAAAACGCCTTCTTTTTGCTCTTGATTTCTTTGATTTGATCTTCAAGCCTCCTGGTTTTTTCGTCGTGCTTGAATTCAAAGCCTTCCTCGGAGCCCGTGTCGGCTATGTATTTTTTATGGGCACTTTCGTATTCACTCCTTTTCAACTGATCCAAAACCGGCCGGACTTCTTTAACCAATCCATCCGACTTTTTGAAACGTCCGGGTGATACCTGCGCTACCGATAAGGCTTCTATTTCGGTATCGAGGATCCCTATCAGCTCGTCCCTGGAAAGCTGACCGTAGTCAATATCCTCCGTCTCGTCGCTATCATCCTCGTCGTCTTCCTCCGGCTCGTGGGTAGTTTCGTCATCCACCACCTTGTCGGAAACCGCTGACTCCGTGGACGCAACTGCCTCAACTGACTTTTCCGATTCTGGCTCATCGGCTGTACCGGGTTCGTCCGCATGGTCGGCGGCTGCCTCGGCAAGTTCGTAAGCTTTATTTAGTACTTCTGGCTCTTCAATATTCGAAATGGCAACGGGCGTTTCATCCAGCGTTGGTTCCGGATTTGACTCGGCTTCGGTGGCTCCTTCCTCACTATTGCTGGTGGATGTGGGTTCTACCGAAGGTACCTCCTCATGATCGGCGGCGGCTTCCGCGAGCTCATAGGCTTGGTCAAGCAATTCGGGATCTTCTTCCTCCATGGTAGAAATAGATACGGGCGTTTCCTCCTTCATCTCCGGTAGTGTTTCGGTTACCTCGGTTTCGCCGGTCGGTTCCACCTCTGAGAGGCCAGCCGTGGGCTCAGCCGATGGCGCTTCCTCTTCGGCAAAAGCCGGGTCTGCCACTGTATCCTGAATATCCTTAGTTACCTCTTCTCCCGTTGCAGGGATATTCGCATCAGCTGGTATCAATGGATTTTGATCCTTGCCTTTCAGCGCATCGTGTTCTTGTTGAGCCATTTTATTGGTTGTTACGTACATCGTCAGAATACAAAATTAACAATCTTTATCTGAAATGGTTAAATTTGTGATAGTAACCTTCAACTTCACCCATTGCATGAGTAAAAATATTGCTGATTTAAGAAAAGAATACAATCTCCTTGGACTGCTCGAAAAAGATATTCTACCCAATCCTTTGCAACAATTCCACCGTTGGTTTCAGGAGGCTCTTTCCTCCGGTCTACCGGAACCCAACGCCATGCATATCAGCACCGTAGACGCAAATAATCGGCCCAGTAGCCGCATTGTGCTACTGAAAGAACTAGATGAGAAGGGGTTTTTATTTTATACAAACTACCATAGTAAGAAAGGCCAGGATATGGAGGTGAATCCCTATGTTTCGCTTACATTTTTTTGGGTAGAATTAGAGAGACAAGTTCGGATCGAAGGGCGTGCTGAACGCGTAACCCAGCAGGAATCCGACGACTATTTTGCCATTCGTCCCCGAGGTAGCCAACTGGGTGCCTGGGTGTCAAACCAAAGCGAGGTACTGCCAAACCGCGAAATTTTGGTGGATAAACTAGCGGCCTATGAACAGAAATTTGAGGGGATGGATATTCCCCGACCGCCGCACTGGGGAGGGTACCGGGTGTTGCCGCACCGAGTTGAGTTCTGGCAGGGGCGCCCCAACCGGCTGCACGATCGGCTCTCCTACGAACTGGATGCCGAGAAAACTACCTGGGCTATTGAACGCCTTTCACCTTGAAATTCGCCCAGAGGAATCTGACCAATCGGGAAAAATTCTTGCTCGGATACCTGAAACAGCTTTTAAATGAATACGGATAGATCCCGAACTCCCAGCTTTCGGTGCGTGGTGAATCCTTCTCCGTATTTAACTCCGATGGCATGGCCCATTTCCTCGGCCCTAGCCTCGATAAAATTCAGGAATTCAGGACTTGAAATATAGCTTTGTGGCTCGTTGCTGTCGTATTCCGGCACAAAAAACTGACTTTTGAATGCCAGCATCGCTTGTTTTTTCTTTTCCCAAAAAGGCGTAATATCCACGACAAAATCAGGTGCAAGGTACCTATCCTGGATAAAATGAAAAACCTGGCGTGGCCGCCATTCCTCCTGGGCATTGCCATCGGCATCCGTGGTTTTTATCTGGCGTAAGCCCGAATAGAAGCAACTTTCCAGGATCAATTGGGCTGCCCTCCCGTGATCGGGGTGACGATCATCCACGGCGTTGGCCAGAACGATGTCGGGTCGGTAGGTACGGATGTAGGAAATGAGTTTCTTTTGGTGAAGTTCATCATTTCTAAAAAATCCATCCGCCATCCCGGCATTCACCCTTACAGGAATCCCCATAATCCGGGCTGATTCGGCGGCTTCCATAAGCCGTCCTTCGGGAGTGCCGCGGGTCCCCAATTCACCGCTCGTCAAATCCAGAATCCCTACTTGTTTCCCCAAAGCCATTTGGCCCATCAGAGTGCCCGAACACGCCAACTCGGCATCATCAGGATGAACGGCAATGGCCAAAATGTCGAGTTTCATGCAGAGAGGGGTTGATTATTTGATGCGGATCTTTTGACCAATTCGCAAGGTTGAATTTACGGAAATGCTATTCTTGCGAGCCAAAGCCGAGGCAGTCGTTCCATGACGTCCTGCGATTGAAGAAAGTGTTTCACCGGATTTGACCCGGTAAAGTAGGGTGCGCACATACGCTGGTTTTTCGCTTTCCTCAAATTCATTTTTGGATGGGCGACCGCCACGCCGATAATCCCACACACTAGACGTAAGGACGAAATGGTCGGATCGGAGTTGATGGTTATCCCAATCAAAAACGTATTTGGTATCAAAGGGGTTGCCTTCATACCGGTTCTCATAGTGCAGGTGGGAGCCCGAGCTGCGGCCGGTGCTGCCCCCTAGCCCCAGTATTTCCCCCGCCTTTACGATTTGTCCTGATTCAACCAGAGGCTTGGACATGTGCCCGTAGAGTGTTTCGAGGCCGTTATAATGTCTCACCATCACGAACCGCCCGTACCCGCTTCCATCGAAACCTACGATACGCACCAAGCCGTCGTAGGTACTGTAGATAGGGTCGCCGGTTTCGAGGTCAATGTCGGTGCCGGTATGCCATCGACCCCAGCGAAAGCCAAAATTTGAAGTAACCCTGGGGCCCTCCACCGGGGTGTTCCAGAAGCGATTTTCGGCCGGATCGAATAGCTTCAGATCTATATTTTCGTTAAATTCCAGGGGATCCATGCCGTAGGGATTGATAGAGCGCGAATCCCAGATCACAAAGTAATCGGCAATCTTGACCCATTCATCGCCAATCTGCATAGAATCAACCACCTCCAGTACCTCGTTTTCTCCTTCGTCAAGGCTGCTCGTATCCTCGCTTACCACGGGGTTGAGTGGTTTGGCAGGTTCGAATTGACTTTGGAAGCTCAGATTGGAAGTTTGTACTTTAAACTCCGCTTCGGGTTCCTTCTGGGGCTCCGTGGTCGGAAAGTTCGGATTGTAGGTGTTGGTGGTATTTTGTTTGATTTTCGGATTCTTTCGAAATTTCCCCCGCTCCTGCGCCTGACTTTGCACGGCTAGCGCGCACATCGCCCCCAGTAAGCATATAGTTAGTTTTCCTTTCATAATTCTTAGGTGAGAAGGATTGTCAAAAAGAAGTTACTTTTTTTCTTCTAAGATATTTCCTGTTCTTCTGCCATCAAAGCTCTTTCGGCTAGGTATCGCTCCGCGTCGAGCGCGGCCATACAGCCCGTGCCCGCAGCCGTAACCGCCTGCCGGTAAATATTGTCCTGGGCATCCCCGCAGGCAAAAACACCCGGGATGTTGGTACGGGTACTGCCTTTTACCGTTTGGATATAGCCGGCAGGATCCATGTCTAGGTACTCTTTGAATATTTCCGTATTGGGTTTATGCCCAATCGCCACAAAAAAGCCCGCAACCGCAAGTACTCTTTCCTTTCCGGTTTGATTGTTAATCACCCTTACCTCCTTCAGTTCATCTTCCCCAACCAATTCGGAGGTTTCGGTATTCCACAGGATCTCCACGTTAGTGAGCGACATCAGTCGTTTCTGCATGATTTTGGAGGCCCGCATCTCGTCGCGGCGAACCAGGACGTATACCTTACGGCAAAGTTTGGACAGGTAGCTTGCTTCCTCAGCCGCCGTATCACCCGCGCCCACGACCACTACTTCCTGCCCTCTAAAAAAGAAACCATCGCACACGGCGCAGGCAGAAACGCCCTTGCCGTTCAGTCGTTCTTCGCCGGGGAGTCCCAGCCATTTGGCCGAAGCGCCGGTTGAAATTATGACCGAATCAGCCTCAATCTCAAATTTTTCGTCAATGGTCACTTTGTGTCCGTGCGGAGTAAAATGAACCGCAGTAGCCAAGCCGTAGCGCACATCGGTCCCGAAGCGCCGGGCTTGCTTTTCAAAGTCCATCATCATCTCAGGGCCACCGATGCCATCAGCGTAGCCTGGGTAATTCTCGACGTCGGTGGTGATGGTGAGCTGTCCGCCCGGTTGGGGGCCCTGGTAAAGTACAGGCTTTAGGCCTGCCCTAGAGGCATATATTGCTGCCGTATAACCGGCGGGACCTGACCCGATGATCAGGCATTCTATTTTTTCAGGAGTCATATACGTCTGGTGATATTGATCTTGTTTGGTTTTATTTATGCAATTTTTCAACAAGAATCAGGCCACAAAAGTGCAACATTTCCCGTAAAATCACAAGAATCGTCACCTGATACGCCATTCAATTCTTCGGTTTAGACGGCGATTTTCTTCGGTTGTGTTGGGTACCTTGGGCTTAGTTTCCCCGTAGCCCACGGCTCGAAACCGGGTTTCCGGCAGTCCCGATTTCCTCAAATATTCGGCCACATTCTGAGCCCGGAGTCTTGACAAGTCCAAGTTTTCTTTTTCACCACCCACGTCGTCGGTATGTCCAGCTATCTCAATAGACAGGGTTGGGTTATTGATCAAAAAGGTTACTAATTTTTGAAGTTCTACTTTTGATCTATCATCGAGGACATAGGCACCGGTAGCGAAAAAGATATTATTGAGCACCTCCGTTCGGTCTTTTTCAGCCTTTTCCAAGGGAATATCCAACCGAAGGGATGGCATCGAATCACTGGCCATAAACGTCATACTTTTGAATAAATAGCCCTCCTTCTGCACATACAGGGCATGCTCACTATTCTGATTCAGAACAGCAAGATAGTCGCCCGTAGCGGGTTGGGAAGAAAACGTGGCTACCCGCTTCTGGGTATTCAAATCGTACAGTTCCAGGATCGCCGATAGCGGTTCGCTGGTGACTTGGTCATACACTTTACCTTTGATATACTGGGTAGGCACGAACATCCGCTGCAAGGTATCCGGGATATCGAATTCGTAGAGGGAGGCCCTTCTGCCCTGGGGCTCGGCCCGGTCGTCGGTGTAGTAGGCTTTTTTGCCATCCGAGGCAATGTATAGTCCTACCTGATCGGCAACGGAATTGATCGGGTACCCCAGATTCACGGGCGCACTCCATACGGTATCGGCCAGCTGGGACAAAAACAGGTCAAAACCACCCATTCCCGGCAATCCATTGGAAGCGTAAAAAAGCGTTCGGCCGTTGGCATGGATAAAGGGAGCATTCTCTTCGTCAAGGGTATTAATAGGCTCGCCCAGGTTATTGGGGGTGAGCCACGTACCGGTACTATCCCGTACGCTTTTCCAAATATCAGATCTCCCGATGCCACCGGGACGGTCAGAGGTAAAATACAGTACACTGCCATCCGCCGACAAGGAAGGTTGCGACTCCCAGTTCATGGTATTGACCACACTTCCCAAGTTTTGGGGACTTAGCCAGTCCTTACCTTCTTTTTGGCTTATGTACAAATCACAACCACCGTACCCATCCGGGCGGTTGCAGGCGGTAAAAACGAGGGTCCGGCCATCCGCCGAGATGGTACAGGTACCTTCGTTGTTGGTGGAGTTGATTTTTTTCGAAATTTCAACCGGTACATCCCATCCGTTGCCCTTCCGTTGGGTAACGTACATATTCTCATCCCGCTCGGGGGTAAGGCCGGTGAAGATCAGAGTTTCGTTGTCAGCGGTGAGTACCGGAAAAAACTGAGCTTTCAGGAAATTCACAGTATCACCCAGGGATCTTTTACTGATTTTCAGGGGATTTTTTAGGGCCTTCTGGGCAAATTGGGCCGAGGCGATCCATTTTTTGGTAATTCGGGCTAGGTTTGATTTTTCTGGGTAGAAGGACAAGGCCTTGTTCATGTATACTTCCGACGAATCGTAGCATTCGCGCTGAAAGGTATCACGCCCCAGCCATTGGTAGGCGGCGGCTACCTCGGGCGTTGGGGGGTTGAGCGCTACCACTCTTTGGTAGTGGTACCTGGCCAGCGAGGTTTGCCGCTGAATTTCGTAGATCTGTCCCAGCCTCAAATGTGGCTCCGGCAAACCTGGTTCAACTTCGGCTAATTTTTGAAAAAGGATGAGTGCATTTTCGAGCTTCCTTTCTTTCCAGGCTTGCTGGGCGTTTTGGTATAGTTCCTGGGTACGCCGCGACATAATCTTCTCCTGCGCCTGGGCGGTAGCCCCTGCCAGCAGCGCGAAAAGAAAGAAATAACGAGCGAAAAGGTACCTCACGGAATATTCATATACTTGTGTGTCTGTAACGATATTTGCCAGCGCGGATTGTATTTTATATAGTCTATAATCAGGGGAAGCATTTGGACGTTTCGGCTCCATTCGGGTTGTAATAGCAATTTACAATCCGCCGAAACTCTGGCGGCATGCTCCTCGGCAAACTCAAAATCCGACTTGTTGTAAATGATTACTTTTAATTCATCGGCCACCGGATAAATGCTCTCATGGGGCGTTTTGAATTTCTTTGGTGAAAAACAAATCCAGTCCCAGTAGCCCGTCACCGGGTATACCCCGGATGTTTCGATATTGGTTTTAAAACCGGATTGTTGCAAAGCCAGAGTTAGTGCTTCCAGGTTATACATCAGCGGTTCGCCACCCGTAATGACGGCCAGCCTTCCCGGATGGGAAAGCGCTCCTTCTACAATTTCCGAAATCGACATTCTGGGATGATGCGCCGCTTCCCACGACTCCTTCACATCACACCAGTGGCACCCAACATCACAGCCACCCAAACGAATAAAATAAGCTGCCCGGCCCGAATGAGCCCCCTCCCCTTGCAGGGTGTAAAAGGCTTCCATGATGGGTAGCTCAGCCTGATCAACTTCCTGAATCAACTCTTTCGGTTCCACTTGCACTATTTATAACTTTTCCTAAAAACAAACTTTCCTACAAATAAACCAAACTACCTGACTGGTGGTTCTACTTTCCAGAACAGATTGCTTCCTTTTTTATGCGCAAAGATACAATAACCGGCCGATCCTTCCCAGATAACGTACTCGATCCTTACCGCCGGATGGACAGTCCCCTGGCAGGTGACCCGGCCGCCGATCAGGTCATTCGGCAAATAGCCCAGTTGGGGGGCCACGGGGCGGTGGGTCCCTTGATGCGATTTCTCACTGAGTACGATAATTTCGATAGTTCCTCCCAACCTATCGCTGTTCAGGAATTTATCAATAGCCAAACTGGATTCCCAGAATTTTATGATGGTCAACTATTTAGAGATGGAATCGCCTTTTTTTGGAAACACTATCGGTTAATTTCGCTGCTTCTTGGCACGTATTCCCTCCCCTACTGCTACGCTGGCGCCAACGGGGCTCAGGTACTCTGGATTTCGGAAAGGATTAAATCAAAAACCTTTCAAAGGTTGGAAGAAACCGGTGCTTTCGTATTTGGAATTATGCAGGAAAAAGACTGGAAGAACGGTCTAAACCACCTAAGAGTAACCAAAATTCGCCTCTTGCACGCGGCCATTCGGTGGTACACTCTTCAAAGTAGACGGTGGGACGAAACCTGGGGGTATCCGGTTTGTCAGGAAGATATGGCCGCTACCAATCTTTCTTTTTCCTACATTATCCTGAAAGGTATGCGGAAGCTTTCTATCTCCATGTCGGAAAAGGAAGAAACAGCCTACCTCCACTTCTGGAATGTAATTGGGGCTTTACTGGGCTTACATCCCGAGCTGGTTCCGCAAAATACGCTCGAAGCCTACCGGCTGGAAAAAAGTATTTCGGAGCGGCAATTCCGTTCGTCGGAGGCCGGTCAGGGACTTACGGCGGCTTTGCTCAAAGCCATAGAACAGCAGGTGACTTCCCCCACCTTGCTAGGCATTCCAGCCGCTCAGATGCGTTACTTTTTGGGTGAGGCCGTTGCTGATATGCTAGCCATTCCCAAAGTACCATGGGAGGAACGGTTTGTGAAAATAGCCCTTAACACCCCGATTTTTCCTCAATTGCTGGCCTTACAAAAACCCTCTTCTCCGGTACTGGAGCGGTACTGGCGCTGACCATTTAGTCGGCGGGTTCGCCGTAGGTCTTTTCCACGAGCCGGATTAGGGGCGGGCGAAGAAATCGCCGTTTCATCGTCAGAACAAACAAATTGTCATAATCCGAATCTGGTATAGATTTCTTTTGGTGCGTCACGGGTAGCTGATCCAGCAAGGGAAGCAGGGTGTTGCTATGGCCAACCACCAGGGCATTGCCACCGTGTAGTTTGGTCAGGTGCCGCGCCACCTGCCAAAGCGTATCGGGACTATACGGCTGAATCGGCACTCCTAGTTTTTGGGCTAACGGTTCGGCGGTGGTACGGGTTCGGATGGTATTTGTGGAGTAAATATACTTAATATCGGCCTGAGCTAGGCTGTCCACCAAGGCCTTGGCTCGTTGCTGGCCATCGGCCGTAAGCGGTGGGTCATTGGCGGGCTGCGCTGCTTTTTCCGCGTGTCGAACCAAATAAATCGTTGTTGGGGAGCAGCTGGCTACGCTTAACATCACGAGCCACCCACTCAGCAGAACCTTAATCTTAGTTTCCATCGAACTATCTTTGCAAAAACGGGCTTGAAATAGGTATATCCGTTTGGTAAATATAGACAATTAGTTGGGATAGGGCCTCAGGCTCTTTTTGAAATATGCATTTGGGGACAATTCATCAACAGGAGCCAATCTGCGCACTCGCCACCGCGCCGGGTATTGGTGCTATCGCGGTCATTCGCCTGTCAGGCGAGGGAGCTATATCGCTGGTTAATCCGTTTTTTGGGGGAAAAGATTTGACCAAAGCGGAAAGCCACACGGTGCATTTCGGGACACTACGGGATCAGGGTACGTTGATTGATGAGGTGCTAATCACGGTATTCCGAACTCCGCGTTCCTTCACCAAAGAGGACGCCGTGGAAATATCCTGCCACGGCTCCGACTATATCATCCGGCAAATCCTGAAACTACTGGTCAAAGGCGGGGCTCGCATAGCCCGACCGGGGGAGTTCACCCAACGCGCTTTTCTGAACGGACAGTTTGACCTGGTACAGGCCGAGGCCGTAGCCGATCTCATCGCCGCCGATTCCGAAGCCAGCCACCGCACCGCCCTGACCCAGTTAAGGGGCGGATTTTCCAAAAAATTGCAGGCACTGCGAGAGGAACTGATTCACTTTGCCTCGCTGGTGGAGTTGGAACTGGACTTTGGGGAAGAAGATGTGGAGTTTGCCCAGCGCGACGACCTGCGCCAACTGATTCAGAATCTACAAAGTACCATTCATCCCCTCATTGAGTCGTTCGATTACGGCAATGCCTTGAAAGATGGGGTACCCGTGGCTATCATTGGCTCTCCCAATGTAGGCAAGTCAACCCTCCTGAATGCCTTGCTCAACGAAGAAAAGGCCATCGTAACCGAAATAGCCGGTACTACCCGCGATGTAATCGAGGATACACTGGTGCTGGAAGGCATAAAATTTCGGTTTATAGATACCGCCGGCATTCGCGAGACCATCGACCTTGTAGAATCTATGGGCATCGAGCGCTCCCGCAAGGCGATGGCGAAAGCCGATGTGGTGCTCATGCTGTACGATAGCGAGGAGACGTTAAGGGAGGTAGAAGTGCTGGCGGCTGGGTTAGGGTCTGGGAAGAAGATTATTTGGGTTAGGAATAAGATTGACCTCTCCCCTAGCCCCTCTCCTGGCAGGAGAGGGGAACTCTTTCTCCCCCTCTCCTGCCAGGAGAGGGGGCCGGGGGGTGAGGTTGAACGAACATTCCAGTCACTTACTCAAAAAATACCCGAACCCATTCTTGTAAATGCCCGACGGCTCCGTCAAACAGGAACTAAAGCAGAAGAACTCCTTTGGGAATTGTTGCGAAACAAACAATTAAGCGGCTTAAAATTCAGGCGACAACATCCAGTAGTAGAAGGATTCGTACTTGATTTTTTCTGCGCGGAATACCGTTTGGGAATTGAACTTGACGGCAGAATTCATGAGGAACAGGATCAAAAGCTTTACGATAGTAACCGGACCCAAGAGCTAAAAGAACGGTATGACATTGACCTGATTCGTTTCACGAACCGTGCTGTATTTTATCAAACCGAACAGGTTTTGGAATCGATTTTAAATACGATTGAAAACCTTTCTGAAAAAAAGAGGCAGAACAAAAGCATCCTAAAAATATCGCAAAGTGACATGATAGTAACCTCCCCCCTCTCTTTGGAGGAGAGGGGGCCGGGGGGAGAGGTGAAAGGCAGTGAGGTTAACATCTCTGCCCGTTCCCAAACCGGACTCGAAGAATTAAAAAAGATCATCGTGGCCCAAGTGAAGAACCAGACCGCCGCCGATACCGTGGTAACCAACCTCCGGCACTACGAGCACCTGGTCAAAACCTCCGCGGCTCTGGACGAAGTACTGCAAGGACTGGATACGGGCGTCACCGGCGACTTTCTGGCGCAGGATATTCGCCTGTCCCTTTTTCACTTGGGTGAGATTACAGGTACAATTGTCTCGGATGATTTGCTGGCGAATATCTTTTCGAAGTTTTGTATTGGAAAGTAACAGTTTAGTTGGCCCCATGCAGATTTCAAATCTGCATAAACTTTTCTCTAAACTATATAAGCTTACCCCTAACTATGAAATCCATCAAAAAAATACACACCGCCGAGTACCGGCCCATTGCCGACCTGACCACCTACTCGCCCCTGCCCACGCGCAGCCTGGATCAGATTGATCCGTTCCTGTTTCTGAACCACCACGGCCCGCAGGTATATCCTCCCGGCAACAACGGCCTCCCCTTTGGTCCGCATCCGCACCGGGGTATGGAAACAGTCACGTTCATTCTGGAAGGGGATATCCTGCATAAGGACTCGGGAGGGCACGAAAGTGTGATGACCGCCGGAGGGGTGCAGTACATGACCGCCGGTCGGGGGTTGATCCACGCCGAGGTATCTTCGGAGCAGTTTAAGAAAGAAGGCGGACCGCTGGAAATCCTGCAACTCTGGCTCAACCTGCCCGCGCGTTTCAAGATGGTGGAGCCCGCCTACCTGGGTTTGCAGAAAGAGGATATTCCCAAACTGTCGCTGGACGAAGGCCGGGTTACGGTAGATCTTATATCCGGTGCCTGGGACGAATCAAAAGCGGCCTTCCTTACGCCCACAGATATTCATCTAAATCTGGTTTATTTTGAGCCCGGCGGAAAATTAACCGTGGAGGTGGAAGCCGATCGAAATGTATTCTTTTACCTCATAAGGGGCGAGTTGACTGTCAACGACAGGCTGGTAAAGCAACTCCACCTGGTGGAATTTGATACGGACGCTGGAAGTATAAAGATGGAAACGGACCGCGGGGCTATTTTGCTCTACGGCCACGCGCTACCCTTCAACGAACCCGTGGTAGCGCAGGGCCCCTTTGTGATGAATACCGAGCAGGAAATCCGGGAAGCCTACCGCGACTACCAGTTGGGCAAGTTTGGAAGTTGGAATGGATAGCATTACACCCAAGCCGCCGGTAAGCCTATTTCGGGAGGAGGTTAGGCTTTGGCTGAAATCCCTGATCACAGAACTACCCGGAAGTACCCTGACCGAAACCCAACCGGGGGCTTTTCTGATTGACAACCCATCAAAGTCGAATTTTCGAATTATCTTGAAGTACCTGTCTAATTCGGAATCCCTGCATACCCTACCTGGACTACGGCCCCACCGAACAAGTTACCGATGCATTCACCCTCTGGGAAGATGTATGGTTTGCCAAAAAGAAAATTGTTCAATCCCGCCTTCGGGCACAAGTAGGCCTCACGGAGCGCATCCCCGCCCGCATGACGCAGGTACGTCGCCTCGACCGACCTACTACTCTGCATTTTTTGCAGAATAACCACTTGCAGGATCCCGTACTTTCCAAATATAAGTATGGATTGTTTTTACCACAACGGTACTTCCGGGTACTCCGTACCCCGCCGCCCGCGGCAGAGGAACTCTTAGTAGCCGTCGCTACCTTTGCCCGGCCCCGGACATTTACCCGCCACGGGCTCCCGCACCAATCGTACGAGCTGGTGCGATTTGCCAACCTACTAAACATGACGGTCGTGGGTGGAATGGATAAGCTCATGCAGTATTTTGTTCGACAACACCAGCCCAATGACATCATGACCTACGTAGATCTGGAAGGGTCCACCGGCCAAAGCTATCTCAAACTTGGTTTTGAACCACACGGAGATACGCTGCCGCTCCCATTTTGGGTACACCTCCCTACGATGATAAGGTACTCCCCTCACCGCTTGCCAGAAGGCACCACCGAAGCATCTGCCCCCAAGCACGGCTACGTGAAAATTCAGAATGGCGGGAGTCGTAAATTTGTCAAAGTAGTGGCCGAAAAATCCTGAACTATGATTGTAATCTTGGGCCCGACTGCCTCCGGCAAAACCCGCCTTGCCGCCCACCTGGCCCATCGCATTGATGGAGAAATCATCAGTGCCGACTCCCGGCAGGTGTATCGGGGCATGTCCATTGGTACCGGAAAAGACCTGGACGAATACTGGGTTGAAGGCCGGCAGGTACCCTACCATTTGATTGATATTCTGGATGCGGGTGAAAAATACAACGTCCACCAGTTCCAGCTGGATGCCACCCGGAAAATGGCAGAAATCAGGCAACGGAATCATACGCCCATCCTCTGCGGGGGCAGTGGCCTTTATATTCAGGCCCTACTTTCGTCCCATAGCTTTACCAGTATCCCCGTTGACCCGTCGCTTCGATCTGAATTGGAAGTACTCCCCCACGAAACTCTGGTGGAGCTTCATAAGAAAAATCCCTCGCCCTACTCCACGCTCGCCGACATCTCCACGAAAAAAAGAACCATTCGGGCTATCGAAATTAACCGGTACCTGCTCCTTCATCCAGACTTCGTGCCGCCGGTGGCCGAGCTCCCCGAGGCTGTTATCTACGGAATAAACCCACCCGTTCTGATCCGGCGCGAACGGATTAGCAGAAGGCTGCACGATCGACTGGAAAATGGCCTGATGGAGGAGGTAGCTGGATTGCTAAATCAGGGAATTTTGCCCGAAAAACTGATTTATTACGGTTTGGAGTATAAATTTGTTACCGAGCATCTGCTGGGTTCCCTTTCCTACCCCCTCATGGTGCAGCGGCTCGAAACCGAAATTCACCGCTTCGCCAAGCGGCAGATGACCTATTTTCGAAAAATGGAACGAGATGGATTAAGCATCCGATGGCTTGATCCAATCCAAAGCCTGGAAAACTGGATTGACACGATCGTTTCCTCCTTGACCTAACTTTATTTCCCTACATGAACAAAAACCTTAGTACTTCCTTATTAGTAGTAATTCTTGCCGTAACGGACGCCTACCTACTTTCCCACCCCAACCTCATCGGCCGAATAGGGGTATTTATTTACAAACACGATTACATCAAAACATTTCCCAGAGCCCTGGTTACCGTAGTGCTGGTACTTGGTATAAGCCTGCTCCTCTGCGAACTAATCCGCCGGACAACTGTTCCTAAAATAGCCCTTCGCTGGTACCTGGCCTTGTTAGGATTGGGTATCGCACTGTTTTCGTACGTATACCTCACTTTTTCCTCCTTTTCTTACGGCCTTACCGGCAAAGCCTTTATCTATGGCGCTCATCTGTTGCCCATTATTTTAATCGGGCTTTTTGGTCGCTACCTTGTCAAAGCCTTCTATCAGGCACGAAACACCCCCAATCCATGATTCCAAAACTATGTACCTCGGCCCTGAGTATCCTGCTCCTGGCAAGTAGCTGTTTGGCTCAAACTTCCTACCTTCTCCGGCCCGATCGGGTGTTTGATGGTCAGGAAAGCCACGAGAATTGGGTAGTTTGGGTAAAAGACAACCGGATTAGCGCCGTGGGCAGCGCAGCCTCTCTACCCACCGAATCAAAAAGCGCGGAGGCAATCAACCTGAAAGGGATGACACTTTTACCCGGTTTGATCGAGGGCCATTCCCATTTATTCCTCCATCCCTATAATGAAACGGCCTGGGACGATCAGGTGTTGAAAGAATCCAGAGCCTACCGAACCGCGCGGGCCGTCAAACATGCCGAACTCACCCTGCTGGCCGGATTCACTACCGTTCGTGACTTGGGTACCGAAGGGGCTGCCTATGACGATGTGGGCCTTAAAAAAGCAATAAACGACGAGGTCATTCCGGGTCCCCGCATGTTGATAGCCACCCGGGCCCTGATAGCCACCGGCAGCTATGCCCCCAAAGGGTTTAGTACGGATATAGAGGTACCCCAAGGAGCGGAAGAAGCCGACGGGCACGATAATCTCATCCGGGCGGTGCGGACTCAGATTGGTAAAGGAGCCGATTTAATAAAAATTTATGCCGATTATAGGTGGGGAGTCCAGGGAGAAGCTCGTCCTACTTTTAGCGAGGAAGAAATAAAGCTCATTGTGGCCACGGCCCGGAGCAGCGGTCGGGGCGTGGTGGCACATGCCTCAACGCCCGAGGGCATGCGACGGGCCATCCTGGGCGGAGTAGAAACGATCGAGCACGGGGATGGGGGGAGTCCGGAAATATGGAAGCTGATGAAAGACAACCAGGTGGCCCTATGCCCCACGCTGGCCGCGGGCGAAGCCATTAGTGAGTACAGGGGCTGGCAAAAGGGCAAAGACCCCGAACCAGCCCGGATAAGTGCCAAGAAAAAGAGCTTTCAACAGGCAATGGAGGCAGGAGTGACGATGGCTATGGGAGGTGACGTAGGGGTGTACGCACACGGGACTAACGCCCGCGAAATGGAGCTGATGGTAGAATACGGAATGAAAGCTACCGAGGTACTACGGCTCTCCACGGCTGGTAACGCCAAAACTTTTCATTTGGACCAACAGGTTGGAAAAATTGAAGTTGGTTTGCTCGCCGATCTGATTGCGGTAAGGGGAAACCCTCTGGAATCAATTTCCGCTATTCGAAATGTAGAAATGGTCATGAAGAATGGCAAACTGTATAAAAATGCTAAATAAGTAGTATGTAATTCAACCCAAAGCCCTTTTTAAGGCAATTAAGTAGGGTGTATGGTAGAAAGTACAAATATTTTTATGGATATTGCAAGCAGGACGATTTACTGCATTTCATCAAAATTCCCGTAATAAACCCGATAAATGCTGATTCTGCCGGGCACGCCGACCGGTAGAAACTGTTTCGATGCCATAGCCGACGCGTGTTTCCATAAATCATCCATATTTATTGTAATTCTAATTCTTTTTCGATTAACCATATGTCACAATCAGCCGAATTGACTATTGAAGGTCAACATTATCAATTCCCGGTAATTGAAGGCACCGAGCAGGAAAAAGCCATCGATATTGGCAAACTGCGCGACCAAACCGGATATATCACCATCGACAGCGGTTTTAAAAATACCGGTTCCACCAAAAGTGCCATCACCTTCCTGGATGGCGAATTGGGGATTTTGAGGTATCGCGGCTATTCTATTGAAGACCTGGCCGAAAAAGCCAATTTCTTGGAGGTATCCTACCTCTTAATCTACGGTGAACTTCCCACGAAGGAGCAGTATGATGAGTTTGAATACCAAATCCGGACGCATACCCTCGTCAATGAAGACATGCGGAAGATTTTTGAAGGATTTCCCGTGAATGCCCACCCCATGGGGGTACTTTCCTCTTTGGTGAGTGCCATGAGTGCTTTCTATCCCGACTCGTACGATTCGAATGTACCAGCTGACACCGAAATGCATATCATCAGAATGCTGGCCAAACTTCCTTCCATTGCAACCTGGTCATTCAAAAAATCGCAGGGGCATCCGGTAAACTACCCCAACAATGAACTGGACTATTGTTCCAATTTCCTGAATATGATGTTCGCGTTACCCGTGGAAAAGTACGAGGTAGACCCGGTCGTATCCAAAGCCTTGAACAAGTTACTGATCCTGCACGCCGACCACGAGCAAAATTGCTCCACCTCCACCGTTCGATTGGTGGGGTCGTCTCATGCTAATATTTACACCTCTATTTCCGCCGGCATCGGGGCTCTTTGGGGTCCGCTGCATGGAGGCGCCAATCAGGAAGTGATTGAAATGCTGGAAGCTATTAAGGCTGATGGCGATACCCAAAAGTACATCGATATGGCGAAGGACAAGACGAGCGGATTCCGCTTGTTTGGCTTCGGTCACCGGGTATATAAGAATTTTGATCCCAGGGCCCGCATTATCAAAAAAGCCGCTGACGATGTCCTGGAAAAACTGGGCGTCAAAGATCCGGTTCTGGAAATTGCCAAAACCCTGGAAAAGGCAGCCCTTGAAGATGAGTACTTTGTATCGCGTAAACTTTACCCGAACGTAGACTTCTACTCGGGTATCATTTACCGGGCTTTGGGGATCCCTACCAATATGTTTACGGTTATGTTCGCGATTGGCCGCCTACCGGGTTGGATAGCCCAGTGGAAAGAAATGCGGGAAAACAAGGAGCCCATTGGTCGTCCCCGGCAGGTATATACCGGAGCTACCCAACGGGATTTTGTGGCGATGGAGAATCGTTAAGCTCCCAGTACCTATCCCAATCCAATAGCGTCCGCGCTAAATTGG
Organism: uncultured Cytophagales bacterium; assembly: GCA_963768025.1. Lineage (GTDB taxonomy): Bacteria > Bacteroidota > Bacteroidia > Cytophagales > Spirosomataceae > CAVYGM01. The sequence goes on along the minus strand of CAVYGM010000037.1, from coordinate 44,914 downwards.
TTATTCACAAAGCACCGTCCGACCCTTTTCGGCGCGGTGCTTTTTTCATTGAAGTGAATGGAAGAAACAAAAATAACCTTAACCGACTGGCTGGCCATCGAACGTACCCGCCTGGCAAATGAACGCACTTTCCTGGCCTACTTCCGCACGGCTTTGGCCTTATTGGCTGGTGGTGTGACAATCATTCGTCTAGTCGCCTTTCAGGATATTCGATGGCTGGGCTACGTTTTGTTGGTACTGACTCCCCTGGTTTTCGTCACCGGCCTTTGGCGGCTGTTATCGGTAAAGCGAAAAATTGAACGTCGGTATTCCAAAAGCGAAAAAAAGGAATAAAAAAAAACCTTGCAGTACGATTGTACGACAAGGTTGAATTATTTAGTGGTGATCCCGACAGGATTCGAACCTGTGACCGTCTGCTTAGAAGGCAGATGCTCTATCCAACTGAGCTACGAGACCTTTCATTTACTGCTTAGAAGGCAGATGCTCTATCCAACCGCCAAACGCTTTGTGAGCTACGAGACCGATGAAAAAAAATCAGACAGCCCCTAGAAGCTGTCTGATTTTTGATGTCGGGGAGACAGGATTCGAACGGCAACGGCCGACCGTCTGCGACCCTCTGGTCCCAAACCAGATGCGCTACCTAATTTTATTACTATTTTGTCGGGGAGACAGGATTCGAACCTGCGACCCTCTGGTCCCAAACCAGATGCGCTACCGGGCTGCGCTACTCCCCGAGACTTTATTTTCCCCTTTTTTTTGCTGTCGGGGAGACAGGATTCGAACCTGCGACCCTCTGGTCCCAAACCAGATGCGCTACCGGGCTGCGCCACTCCCCGAGACTTTACTTTTCCACGATTAGAATTTCAAACCATCATTCCAACAATTAGAAACGGGAGAGAAGCGGGATTCGAACCCGCGGTACCCTTGCGAATACGGCAGTTTAGCAAACTACTGGTTTCAGCCACTCACCCATCCCTCCTGCTTTCCATTTGGGTTGCAAATATAGAGGGTTAAAAATGATTTAAACAAACAATCCTACAAAAAACTTTGTCAGAAGGCCGGAATGCCTAATTTTGAAAACCGTTATTTTTCCCTAATTTCCTAACTATGAATTGGAATTATCCGTTCGGGTCAGCAGAAATCATTTTTGTCCTGGTATTCATTCTGGTCTACGTTTCCTTTTTTATCCGGACCATTCGGGTGGCCCGGCGGTTGAAAACGACCGCGAGGGCGCTGATTGTTAAATTTTTTCTCCGAAGCATCGCGTTCACCCTGCTCCTTATTTCGCTGCTGGGGCCATCCTTTGGAGAGGTTGAACACGAGCTTGAAGCCCAGGGCAAGGATGTGTACCTGATAGTGGATTTATCCAAATCGATGGATGCCACGGATGTGTCGCCCTCCCGGCTCGAAAAAGTCAAGTTTGAGATCAATCAGCTTTTGAGCACCACCTTCAATAATAGGATCGGATTGATTGTGTTTTCCAACGAGGCCTACACCCAATCACCCCTTACCTACGACCAAGCCGCCTTCAACCTCTACGTGCAATCACTCCAAACCGATCTATTGCCTGGGAGCGGAACCAATTTGTGCAACGCTCTGGATTTGGCTTACTCAAAAATAGCCAAAGACTACAGCGCCTCTAACAAAACCAAAATCATGATCCTCTTTACGGATGGCGAAAACAACGCGGACTGTAAAGCCTCCTTGTTTAATAATATCCGACGGTTCGGGTTCAAACTTTTCATTGTGGGAGTAGGTACTACCCAAGGCAGTTCCATCCGGGTGGGCGAAGCACTGCTACGGAATGAGGACGATCAGATTGTGATCAGTAAAATGAACGTAAAGGAGCTGGAAAACCTGGCCGATAAGACTAAGGGGTACGTGTATAAAGTAGATAATGAACGAAATGAACTGCCGAAAATGGTGGCAGACATCAACTCTATCGCGGGGCCGCTCATTGACCAAAGGCGCGTTACTGTCACTACCAACAAGTACTTTTATTTTCTGACCATTGCACTAGCTGTACTCCTGTTGGATGTATTAATCACGGTCAGGACATTCAGACTATGAAGTTCTGTTCGTAGTTTTGCAGCTTAAAACTCGCTCATCAATGACTTTTTTTCTCCTGTACCTCCTGCTTTGGATCTGGGATAATCGTTCCTTCGACACGATTTCGCGTTCTAACGCCAATAAAAGCGAGGCGGAAAAGGCATACATCGAGCAGGATTATTTTAGAGCGGCCGATTTGTACCAAAAGGTCACCAGTGGATCCATTTTTGTAGAACCGGCCAGTCGGCTCTACCTGGCACATTCCTATTTTCAATTGGATAGTCTGGAGCTGGCCAAACGACACTACACGGTCCTCGAACAGGTGGAGGAAAAGACCATCGCATCCAGAGCCAACACGCAGTTGGCTACGATTGCGATTGCAAATAAGGATACACTCGCTGGCTTAGCTTACCTGAAAGTAGCTTTGCAACAGTTTCCGGAAAATGGGAAAGCCCGGTATAATTACGAGGTATTGAAGAAATCCTTTTCCGGCAAAATTCCACCTCCGCCCGCTGACAAAACACCCAATCAACCACCCCCGGCGGCCCCCCCGCCACCCACACCGGAGGCCCAGCAGGCCGTAGAACTGGCCGAGCAGCGGGAAGAACTTCTCCAACGATTGAGACGACTCAATATGTCAGAAGTTCAGGCCCGTTCAATTTTGGACGCCATGAAAACCAACGAAGCTCAGTATATTTTTCAGCTGCGGCGCAGACAATATTATAATCAGTCCGATCGAAGTAAACAAATAGAGTGGTAAGCTACCGATCTTCACCCGAATCCTAGTAGTACCTATGAACGCCATCCAGGAAACCAATTTTAATTTCCCTAATCAAACCGGATTTTACCGCGGCAAAGTACGTGACGTATATGCATTCAGTGACCGGCTGGTCATGGTGGCTACGGATCGGATTTCTGCTTTCGACGTGATTCTACCCAGGCCTATCCCATACAAAGGGCAGGTCTTGAATCAGATCGCCGCTTATTTTCTAAAGGCTACCGCTGACATCGTCCCCAACTGGCTCAAGGAAGTTCCCGATCCGAATGTAGGCATCGGGATCAAGTGCCAACCCTATGCCGTGGAAATGGTGGTGAGGGGCTACCTGGCGGGCCATGCCTGGCGGGAGTACCGGTCGGGCAAAAGGACGGTGTGTGGCGTATCCTTACCCGAAGGCTTGAAAGAAAACGATAAACTCCCCTACCCAATCCTGACCCCAACAACCAAAGCCCACGAAGGCCATGATGAGGATATTTCCCGCGAGGAGATCCTGAGCCAAGGCATTGTGGGAAGAGAAGAGTACGAAACCATGGAAAGCTACGCGCTGGCCCTGTTTGAGCGCGGCACGTCCATGGCTGCCTCGCAGGGCCTGATTCTGGTGGATACCAAGTATGAATTTGGTCGAATGAACGATACCATCTACCTGATCGATGAAATCCACACCCCGGATTCATCGCGCTACTTTTATCTGGATTCCTACCAGGACCATCAGCTAAAAGGGCTACCCCAAAAGCAACTCTCCAAGGAGTTTGTTAGAGAGTGGTTGATCGAAAATGGTTTCCAGGGGAAGGAAGGTCAGCAAGTACCGGCCATGGACGACAGCTGGATTGGTCAAATAAGCGAACGCTACATCGAACTGTACGAAAAGGTGACCGGTCTTACCTTTGTGAAAACTGAAACTGGGGATATTTTGAAAAGAATTGAAGAAAATATCCTTAGTTCCTTATATTAGTAGTTTGTTTTTTATTCAATTCTAAACTACTGGAAGGATTTTTTAGTAGTATCATTTAACCTAACCCTACATACCCAACCTAGTCAAGATGGATTATAAAATTGATCGTAGTGAAAAGTATGCCGTCATCACCTTGAAGGAGGTTCAATTTACGGACGACTTGCCTACCTCATTTGAAGAAACGGCGCGCGAACTCCTGCGAGAGGATTACCACAACCTCATTGTAGTCATGAACGAGGCCAGGGAAATCGATACCTCCGGCGTAATGGTGCTACGCAAGGTACTTAGGTTATGCGCTACCGGACTTGGTATCCTGGTGGTGGTGACCCGTGACGATGACTTTACCGATGTGCTCGAGGACTCCAAGATTCCTGATCTTCTGGTCCTTCCAACGCTTGAGGAGGCTATTGATGCGGTATTCATGCACGACCTAGAGAACGAATTTGGGGGGGGAGATGATGAATATGACGACGATGACTACCACGGCATCAGCGAATCCAGCGAACCATAACATTTAATTTATTGACTTTCCAGATTACAATTCTTGGTTCCGGATCGGCCACGCCTACGCTACGTTCAAACCCATCGGCCCAGGTAGTTGAGTTTGGGGGGGATTACTACCTATTGGACTGTGGGGAAGGTACCCAATACCGCCTCCTCGAACAAAAAATCAGACCCGGCCGTCTCAAAGGTATCTTTATCTCCCACCTACATGGGGATCACTATTTCGGGCTTTTTGGGCTATTAACCAGTCTTAGCCTTAGCCAAAGAACCGAGGAACTGTACCTGTTTGCCCCCAAAGGGCTCAACGACGTCCTGGTCGAAATATTCCGGCAATCCGACACCAGGATTTCCTATCCGCTTCATTATGTTGAGATAAACGCCAACCAGCCCGGAGTAATCTTTGAAACCCCTCAGCTTTCGGTAAGCACCCTTCCGTTGAAGCATCGGATACCCTGTACGGGATTTTTGTTTCGTGAAAAACTTGGCAACCGGAAAATTATCAAAGAGCGGCTGACGTCCGACATGCAGTTTGAGCACATTCGGGAACTCAAAGCAGGATTTGATGTGTATGACTCTACCGGGACTCTGCTGTACCGTGCGGCTGAGTACACCCTGCCGCCCTCCCCGCCCCGTTCGTATGCCTACTGTTCGGATACGATATTTTTGCCCGAACTGATTTCCTATCTCCAAGGTGTAGACTGCCTCTACCATGAAGCTACTTTCAGGGATGAGCAACAAGATCGGGCAAAAAAAACATTCCACTCCACCGCCAAAGAAGCAGCATTAGTAGCCAAAGGAGCCGACATCGGGCGGTTGTTGATCGGCCATCTTTCTTCCCGCTACATTGATACCCAAGCTTCCCTAGAAGAGGCTCGTTCGGTCTTCCCGGCGACGTTCCTGGCCGAAGAAGGAAGTACCTACGAAATACCGTCCCGGTGATTTGAATCCATTTTTTTCGTAATTTAGGGGAACCTCTCATTAATAAATTTTCAGCAATCTGTAAGCTTCTTTGACGCTTTATCAATATTTCCGGATATAGTATAAATTAATTAGCAAATTTATACTACATAGATAATATTTTGCATTTGGGTTATTTAACCAAATATTTATTATTATTATCTTGCATCAATTTGCTTCATCACTCAGTCGTGCGCTATTTTTTCGCTACATTATATAGGGTACTCCATGCCTTCTTTTTTCAAAAATTTGTAAACTAAGTATACAGTAAATTAAAGAGAACACAATGTCCGAAATAGTATCAGATCAACCAGGATTATACCGTTCTGAATTCGAACACGATGCCTGTGGAATTGGATTCCGGGCGCACTTGAAAGGTACGAAAGTCACATCAGATTGTGGCCGATGCTATTCACATGCTCGAACGCATGGATCACCGGGGTGCTTGTGGCTGTGACCCCAACACCGGTGATGGTGCGGGACTCCTGCTTCAGATTCCCCACGAGTTTTTTGTGGAGGAATGCCTGAGCCAGGAATCGGCTTCCAACTACCCGATGTGGGTGAATACGGTGTAGGGATGATCTTTTTTCCGCAGGACAAGGAGCTACGCGAAGAGTGCAAGGATATATCTGAACCGAAAAATAAAAAAGCTGGGCATGAAATTGCTGGGTTACCGGAAGGTACCTACCCTGAACGACACCCTTGGCGATGGCTCGCTTTCCGTGGAGCCTTACGTAGAACAACTCTTTATCAAGCAGCCCGAACTGATCGAAGATGATCTGGCTTTGAACGTAAATTGTTTATCTTCGACAGGTAGTCAGCAAACTGATAGCCGACATCAAGGATGCCAAAGACCATTTCTATTTTTCATCCCTATCGTGCCGCACGATTTCCTACAAAGGACAGCTGACGACCAATCAGCTGAAATACTATTTCCCTGATCTCGAAAACGAATCGGTCGTATCGGCTTTTGCCGTTGTTCACTCCCGTTTCTCAACCAACACTTTTCCTTCCTGGAAACTGGCTCAGCCTTTCCGGTACATTGCCCACAATGGCGAAATCAATACCGTAAAAGGAAATGTGAACTGGATCAGGGCGGGTGAAATGGCCTTTGAATCCAAGTTTTTTACCAAGGAAGAAATGGAAATGCTCCTTCCGATTTGCGATCCGAAACAGTCCGACTCCGCCAACCTGGACAATGCCATTGAACTCCTGTACCTTTCCGGACGTTCGCTTGCCGCACGTGATGATGATGCTCATTCCCGAAGCCTGGGACGGCAACGAGCAGATGGACCCGGAACGCAGGGCATTTTATGAATACCACGCGGCCATCATGGAGCCCTGGGATGGCCCGGCTTCTATTTCCTTTACGGATGGCAAAATCGTAGGCGCTACCCTCGACCGTAATGGTCTGCGTCCCTCGCGCTACTGGGTACTCAACGATGACACGGTCATTATGGCCTCCGAAGCCGGTGTTCTGGAAGTAGATCAGGCCAAGGTAGTGACGAAAGGCCGTCTGCAGCCGGGCCGTATGTTCGTGGTGGATATGGAGCAGGGCCGGATTATTCCGGATGAAGAAATCAAAGCAGAGATTTGTGCCCGCAAGCCGTACCAGGAATGGCTCGACGAATACAAATTGCACGTTGATGATCTGGATCAGCCGATCCGGACGTACCGTACAGTACGACGATAGCCGCCCTGCTGAAGCGGCAGATGGCCTTTGGCTTTACGTCGGAAGACCTGCGGATGATTCTGGCCCCGATGGCCCAAACGGGCATGGAAGCGATCGGTTCCATGGGTACGGACGTGCCGCTGGCGATTCTTTCGGAGCAAAGCCAGCACTTATCCAATTACTTCAAGCAGCTTTTTGCCCAGGTAACCAACCCTCCGATTGACTCCATTCGGGAACGTTCGATCATGTCGCTGATTGGTTTTGTGGGAGCTACCGAGAATATCCTGACCGAAACGCCGCTAGCATTGCCGTCAGATTGAGCTGCCGCATCCGGTACTGACCGTGCAGGAGTTTGACAAGCTGCGGTTTGTGGATAAAAACCACTTTCAGGCCAAAACCATCAATACCTATTTCCGGGCCGACGAGGGTGGAAAGGCATTGGAACGAGCCCTGGAACGCATTTGCCGATACGCCGAAGATGCCATTGAGGATGGGTTCGAGATCATCATCCTTTCCGACCGTGCCATTGACTCCGACCACGCGCCCATTCCTTCCCTGCTGGCGACGGCGGCAATTCACCACCACCTGATTCGTGAGGGATTGCGGGGTAAAGTAGGTATCCTGGTTGAAGCCGGTGATGTTTGGGAAACGCATCATTTTGCTACGCTGATCGGTTACGGTGCAGCGGGTATTTGCCCCTATATGGCATTCGAAACGCATTTCCTTCATGAACCGCAAGAAGCGTGATCGAAGGTGAGTATACCGATGAAAAGCTGTATTACAATTACATCAAGGCTGTCAATAAAGAGTTGCTTGAAGATTTTCTCGAAAATGGGAATTTCCACCTTGCAATCGTATCAGGGCGCCAGATTTTCGAATGCCTGGGTCTGAACAAAGATGTGGTTGACCGGTACTTTACCGGTACCATTTCCCGCATCGGCGGTATGGGTATTGATGAAATTGCCCGTGAGATTCTGGTTCGTCACAAAGTGGCTTATCCCGAAACACCCGACTGAATCCCCACCTGGAAGTGGGTGGATTTTACCAGTGGAAACAACGGGGCGAAGCGCACATTTTCAACCCGCAGACGGTTCATTTGCTGCAACAATGCGACCAAAACGAACGACTATGAGCTTTTCAAGAAATACTCCAAACTGATTGATGATCAGAGTCAGAAAGCCATGACGTTGCGTGGTTTGCTGCAATTCAAAAAAGGCAATCCGATTCCGATTGAAGAAGTGGAACCCGTCGAAAGTATTTTCAAACGGTTTGCTACGGGTGCCATGTCATTTGGTTCGATTTCGTGGGAAGCGCATACCACCCTGGCCATTGCCATGAACCGGATTGGTGGCAAATCCAACTCCGGCGAAGGTGGCGAAGACGAACTGCGCTTACAACCCGCTTGCAAACGGCGACAGCATGAACTCGGGCATCAAGCAGGTTGCTTCGGGACGTTTTGGCGTAACGAGCCATTATCTGAGCAATGCCCAGCGAATTACAGATCAAAATGGCCCAGGGTGCCAAACCCGGCGAAGGTGGTCAGTTGCCCGGCCTTAAAGTGGACGACTGGATCGGCCGCACCCGTCACTCGACGCCCGGCGTGGGTCTTGATTTCGCCCCCGCCCCACCACGATATTTATTCGATTGAGGATTTGGCGCAGCTGATTTTTGACCTTAAAAATGCCAACCGTGAGGCCCGTATCAGCGTAAAACTGGTGTCGGAAGCTGGTGTAGGTACCGTTGCTACCGGTGTTGCCAAAGCCCATGCCGACCATATTCTGATCTCGGGCTACGATGGCGGAACGGGTGCTTCCCCCTTCAGTTCGATCCGTCACGCGGGTCTGCCCTGGGAACTTGGATCTGGCCGAAACGCACCAGACCCTGGTAAAAAACAAACTGCGTGGCCGCGTTACGGTACAGGCCGATGGTCAGATGCGTACCGGTCGCGACCTGGCGATTGCGGCCATGCTTGGGCGCCGAAGAATGGGGCGTTGCCACGGCGGCACTTGGTAGCCGCTGGCTGTATCATGATGCGCAAATGTCACCTGAATACCTGCCCGGTGGGTGTGGCTACGCAGAATAAAGAACTACGCGCGCTGTTCACGGGAAAGCCTGAGCACGTGGTGAATATGTTTACTTTCATGGCCGAAGAACTGCGCGAAATCATGGCTCAACTTGGTTTCCGCACGGTGAACGAAATGGTTGGACAGGTGCAGTACCTTGAAACGCGCCAGGACCTAAAACACTGGAAATACAAAAATCTTAACCTCGATGCGATCCTGTACAAAGAAGAAGCCGGATCTTGAAGTAGCTCTGTTCAAACAGGAAGAGCAGGATCATGGAATCGACAATGTGCTGGATCATCGATTTGATCAAAGCGGCGAAACCCGCCCTGGAACGATCGGAAGAAGTTTACGGCGAATTCCCGATCAATAACCTGAACCGGGCGGTAGGAACGATGCTATCCAATGAAATTTCCAAAATGTACGGTGGTCCCGGCTTACCCAACGGAACAATCCATTATCAAATTCCGCGGAACGGCCGGACAAAGTTTCGGTGCGTTCAACACCGCCGGGATTCGGCTGGAACTGGAAGGCGATGCCAATGATTACTTTGGAAAAGGACTTTGTGGTGCCGAACTGATCGTCTATCCGGACCGGGACTGCCAAGTTCAAACCCGAAGAAAACATCATCGTCGGTAACGTGGCGTTCTACGGAGCTACCTCCGGTGAAGCCTACATCCGAGGTACCGCCGGTGAGCGTTTCTGCGTGCGGAACTCCGGATGCCAAAGTGGTGGTGGAAGGTGTGGGTGATCACGGCTGCGAATACATGACGGGTGGTCTGGCCATTATTCTCGGCGAAACCGGGCAAAACTTTGCCGCCGGTATGTCGGGCGGTGTTGCCTATGTGTGGGATAGGGCGGGCACCTTCGAGGACAAAGTGAACTTCGAAATGGTATCCCTGGATTCGTTAAATGAGGAAGATCAAGGGATCCTGCGTGAGTACGTCGACAAGCATTTCCAGTACACCACCAGTAACGTGGCCTTTCAGATTACCCAGAACTGGGAAGAATCGTAAAGCAATTTGTAAAAGTACTTCCCACTGACTTCAAGAAAGCGCTGGAAGGACGGGGTATCACCCTCGCCCAGCAGATTGCTGATAAAAACGTGGTGTACAAGGACATTGTGATTGACGTCGATACATCCCTGATTTTTAGAGTATTGATTCATACTATTAAAAGATTGAAATATAGGAATGGGAAAACCAACCGGATTTTTAGAGTTTGAAAGGGAATTACCAAAAAAGAGCCCGTTGAAGAACGTCTTCACGATTATAAGGAAATTGAAAGTGCCCATAGCGTGGACGATTCACGCAATCAGGCAGCCCGTTGCATGGACTGCGGAATTCCTTTTTGCCACAACGGTTGTCCGCTGGGCAACATCATTCCGGAGTTCAACGACGCCGTGTATGACGACAACTGGGCACTGGCCTACGAAATTTTGGCCTCGACCAACAATTTCCCTGAATTTACGGGCCGCATTTGCCCCGCTCCCTGCGAGGCGTCCTGCGTTCTGGGAATCAACAAACCACCCGTAGCGATTGAATTCATTGAAAAATCGATTGCTGAAAAAGCCTTTGAACTGGGTCTGGTGAAACCCCGAATTCCCAAGAAGCAGAACCGGCAAAAAAGTAGCTGTTGTAGGTTCTGGTCCTGCCGGAATGGCCGCTGCTTCTCAGCTGAATCAGGCCGGCCATACGGTGACCTTGTTCGAAAGAGCTGATAAGATCGGTGGACTGCTACGCTACGGTATTCCTGATTTCAAACTGGAAAAACGGATCATCGACCGTCGTCTGGCAGTGATGGAGGAAGAAGGAATTGAGTTCAGTACCAATGTAAATGTTGGGTGGACATCAAAGCCGACGAACTGCTGAACGAATTTCGATGCCGTGGTGTTGACGATGGGTTCAACGGTTCCACGAGATCTGAAAATCGAAGGACGTCAGTTGAAAGGAGTTCATTTTGCGATGGAATTTCTGAGTCAGCAGAACAAGCGCGTGGCTGACTATTCCGGTAGAAGAAGATCACCAGGGCCAACCATATGCAAATGGTGAGCTTTTGGCTACCGATAAAAATGTAGTTGTAATTGGTGGTGGTGATACGGGTTCCGACTGCGTGGGTACTTCGAACCGTCACGGTGCCAAATCGGTAACGCAGATTGAACTGATGCCAATTCCTCCAAAAGACCGCGACACCAGCACGCCCTGGCCAAACTGGCCGATGATGCTTCGTACCTCCACTTCGCACGAGGAAGGTTGCGACCGACATTGGTCTATCAATACCAAAGAATTTGTTGGTGACGAAAACGGAAACTTGAAAGGACTGAAAATTGTTGAGCTCGACTGGCAAAAAGATCCTGAAACGGGCCGTAGCAAATGAAAGAAGTAGCAGGAAGCGAGAGGATGATTCCCTGCGAACTGGCACTTCTGGCCGCAGGTTTTCTGCATCCGCAGCAAGAAGGACTGTTGAACGATCTTGGCTGGAATTTGACGAGCGTGGTAATATTAAAGCCAACAAGTATCAGTCCACCACCAATGAAAAAGTATTTGCTGCTGGTGACTGCCGCCGTGGACAATCACTGGTGGTGTGGGCCATCAGCGAAGGACGTGAAGCAGCCCGCGCCGTGGACGAATACCTGATGGGCGAATCGTTCCTGGAAGCAAAGGCAGTTTCGATGTTGACGCCGGAGTTTGCCAATGTGTAGCAACTACCTATAAACACAAATAAAAAGGAGGCCCGGTGGCCTCCTTTTTATTTTTAGGTACTTTTATCCAAAAATTACCTTCATCAATACTATGACTACTAAACCTGAACCCCTACATGAGTACCTACACCATTCCTGATCAAACACGCATAGGGCACGTACACCTCAGGGTATCCGACCTTTCTCGTTCCTTAAAATTTTATTGCGACCTACTGGGATTCAGCCTCATCAGTACGTACGGGTCAGAAGCCGCCTTTGTATCGGCGGGTGGCTATCACCACCACATTGGCCTGAACACCTGGCAGAGCAAAGGGGCAGGTCCGTCTCCCCGCCGATCCACGGGGCTGTTTCATACGGCTATCCTCTACCCTACCCGCCGTGATTTGGCGACTATCTACCAGCGCCTGCTCCATGCCGGTTATCCCCTCACGGGGGTGGCTGACCACGGCGTATCCGAAGCACTGTACCTCGACGACCCGGATCAAAATGGAGTGGAACTTTACTGGGATCGCCCACAGGAAGACTGGCCCCGGCAACCGGATGGTACCATCGCCATGTACACTCATCACCTGGATCTGGAGGATTTACTGCTGGAATTAGATTAGGTACTCATCCGGCCATTACTACCCGCACCGTCACGTGGAGTTGCCCCACGTGACGCATGGTATGTTCGGCAGCGTGAAAAAGCAGGCCCATCACCGTAGTAGGAATCTGCGCTTTGCCGATCCCCCTCGGTTCTGTAAGAATACTTTCCTGGGTGTTTTTTAACTGGTGCAACGCGAGCCTCACCTGATCTCCAAACGCCTCAACCAACCGGTGAACCGCACCATCCGTTTCCACGGAAGTACCCTCCCTTTCCAAAGCGCCACGCTGAGCCGGAGTAAGTTGCTCGCCCCTGGCGTAGGTAAAAAGGCGGTCGAGCACGCCCGTGAGGTGCTGGAGATGGAAGCCCACCGAAGCCACTCCGGCCGGACATACCCACAGCAAGCCTTCATCAAATCCCTCCATCAATGCCTCTACCTCTTCGTGGGCTTGTAAAAGGGCGTGAGCAACCGGCTGCACTAGTGGCGGAACACCCTCTACCGGGCCTCGCTGCCACACCTCGCGTTTTTGGTTTTGCATGGAAGATCCCAATTTAATCTAGATAAGCGTTGCACCTCCTACTTGTCCGTATCCTCGCTACTTTCCTCCTGGGCGATGAGTTTTTCTCTGTCCAGATTGGCAAGTAGTAAGGAGGTACCCTCCGAGTCGGGAACGACTAAATCGGTGGACCAGTCAGGTTGTTCGTCCTGTTCCTCAGCCCACTTTCGAAACGACTCGTTGAAGGTTTTCAGATTCACACACATGGGTTGTTGGGTGGTGGTTAGTGGTGGAACGGGTGTTGGGTATCAGTTGTCGGATGTACTGTATTGATCAATTGTCTGATGACCAACAAACACTTTGTAACGAATCAATAACGAATAAATTTAGTATACAATTCCTCTGTGCCAATACCGTGCAGGGTTTGTTCCTTAAGGCTGATGATAGCTCTAAGAAAAAAAAACCTACTATACCAATAACCAAGATACCGACATACCAATTCCTACCGCCAGCGCTTGTACAAATTGATAAGGCCGTTGGTTGAACTATCGTGGCCTTCTACCTCAGCATCGTTATGAAGTTCGGGGTAAATCTTGTTTGCTAATTGCTTGCCCAATTCTACGCCCCACTGATCAAAGCTAAATACATTCCATATAATTCCCTGGACAAAAATCTTGTGTTCGTACATAGCGATCAGGCTACCAAGTACCTTGGGGGTGACCCTTTTGACCAGGATGGAGTTGGTCGGGCGGTTGCCTTCAAAGGTTTTGAACGGTGTTAGAAAATTTAACACCTGTTCATTTTTGCCACTTGCCTTCAACTCTGCACGGGCTTCTTCGGAAGTCTTTCCATTCATAAGCGCCTCAGTCTGAGCAAAAAAGTTGGACAAAAGCATCTTATGGTGATCTGCCAGGGGATTTTGACTCGTAGCCGGGGCAATAAAATCGCAGGGGACGAGCTTTGTGCCCTGATGGATGAGCTGATAAAATGCATGTTGCCCGTTTGTGCCGGGTTCTCCCCAGATAATCGGGCCCGTTTGGTACGAAACGGGTTGCCCGTCGCGCCCAACGGACTTGCCATTACTCTCCATATCACCCTGTTGAAAATAGGCCGCAAACCGGTGCATATACTGGTCATAGGGCAAGATGGCGTGCGACTGGGCATCGAAGAAATTGTTATACCAAATTCCGAGCAGGGCCAGCATCACGGGGATGTTTCGCTCAAACTTCGTGGTTTGGAAATGCGTATCCATTTCGTGGGCTCCGGCCAGGAGTTGCTCAAAATTCTGAAAGCCGATGAAGCAGGCGATGGATAGTCCGATGGCTGACCATAGCGAATAACGCCCGCCTACCCAATCCCAGAAACCAAACATATTCTGGGGGTCGATCCCAAACTTTTCGACCTCAGACTGATTGGTTGAAATCGCCACAAAATGTTTTTTGACATGCTCGGCGTCCAAAGCAGCATCCAAAAACCACGCCCGGGCCGAGTGGGCATTGGCCATGGTCTCCTGCGTGGTGAAGGTTTTGGACGCGATCATGAACAAGGTAGTTTCCGTATTCAGATTTTTCAAGGTTTCAGCAATGTGGGTTCCATCCACGTTAGAAACAAAGTGAACGTACAGGTCCTTTTTTCCGTAATTCTTCAAAGCTTCGGTGACCATCACGGGTCCCAAATCGCTTCCCCCAATGCCAATATTTACAATATCCGTGATACTTTTTCCCGTGTAGCCTTTCCAGGAACCGTTGCGTACTTTACCCGAAAACTCTTTCATCTTTTCCAACACTTCATTCACATCGGGCATTACGTCCTTCCCATCCACCAGTACCGGGGTATTGGAGCGGTTGCGCAGGGCCACGTGCAGCACGGCGCGATCTTCGGTCGCGTTTATTTTTTCACCGGCAAACATCTGTTCGATTGCCTCTCCGAGTTTGCACTCTTCCGCCAGCTGGCAGAGGTACCCTCTGGTGCGGCCATTGATTCGATTTTTGGAATAATCAACCACGATATCCCCAAGCCGGATCGAAAACTTCTTGAATCGGTTGGGATCTTCAGCAAACAGCTCGCGCATGTGCTTTTTGCTAATGGTTTTATAATGGGTTTTTAATTTTTTGTACGCGGCGGTCTGGTCAAAGGGAATTGCTGGAAGCATGGAGAGCAAGGATATGGTTTTTTGAAAAATTGTTCGAAAGCCTATACCACAAATTTAGTGTTTTTGACGGTTTCTACTACTTTTATGCACCAACGATTGAATTTATAGACAGAAGTTCACGGTATCCGCATCCGGAATTGTGGCTTTAAAAGTTATCCTATTTTGAAGGGTGATCTATAAGCGAAAGGTACATATTATCTTGTGACAAAAGACTTCCGTTGGTACCTGGTACATTTTAACTTGAAGAATTATGGATTTTTTTAAGGCAAGAGCCGCCATCAGTCACGGAAACGGGCAGTTTACCGTGGACACCATTGAAGTGTACCCGCCTCAGCACGACGAGGTACTTGTGGAAATAAAGGCTGCCGGTATCTGCCATACCGATTTTGATTCCTTGTCCTGGGGTAAGCCCATTGTCATGGGCCACGAGGGAGCCGGTGTGGTTAAGCAAGTAGGGCCCCAGGTACGTAAAGTGAAACCTGGAGATGTGGTTATCTTGAACTGGGCCATACCCTGCGGGGATTGCTTCCAATGCAGGGAGGGGAATCAGCACATCTGCGAAATAAATTCACCCGTGACGGCGGGCAACCAGGCCAGCGGCGGCCACGCCGGGCTGGAGCGTACCCTCTGGAACGGACACCCCATCGAACGATCATTCAGCCTGGGTACCATGTCTACCCTGACGGTGGTTCGGGAGGCGGCGGTGGTCAAAACCGAAGTACCCATTCCTTTTCCCTCGGCTGCCATCGTGGGCTGTGGAGTGATGACGGGCTACGGATCGGTGGTGAATGCCGCTAAGGTAAAGCCTGGCAGTTCGGTGGTGGTATTGGGCGTGGGTGGCGTAGGATTGAATGTGGTACAAGGGGCGCGGATCGCGGGAGCGAGCAGGATAATTGCCCTGGATGTGAACCCGAACCGGTTGGACATGGCCCGTCAGTATGGGGCTACCGATACGATCCTCGCCGCAAAGGAAGATACCGGCCTATTGGCGGCTGCGCTGGAAGTAAAAAAGCTCACCGGCGGGCGCGGCGCTGATTACGCGTTCGAATGCACGGCCATTCCGGCCCTGGGCGCGGCCCCCCTCGCCATGGTACGAAACGCGGGCGTTGCCTGTCAGGTAAGTGGAATCGAACAGGAGATCTCCATTGATATGAACCTGTTTGAATGGGATAAACTATACATCAATCCGCTGTATGGACAATGCAACCCGGAGCGGGACTTCCCTATTTTGCTATCCTTATACGAGAAAGGTGAGCTATTGCTCAATGAACTCGTCACCCGTACCTACCCTCTGGAAGCGCTCAGACAGGCTTTTGACGACATGCACCACGGAAATAACGCCAAGGGCGTGCTCGTTTTTTAAAGTAGTTTCTGAAATTGGTCCCTTGGAGTTCTATTTTTTTTACATTTTTCCCAAAAAATCATCCTACAAGAGATAGTTTGTCTGAATTTGATCCGGGATTTCCCAAAAACCCGTATATTTAGGCATACGATTCGTTATTTGATTTCTTCGTTTCTTTCTTGCTGGTTTACGCTAATTTTTCTTCAATCACCACACCTTTCCTTCCCCAACTTCAATAACGTAGGTTGTATGGACAAAATAAGAATGAAAAGCGAAAGCAGGGTAGCCAGGAAATATTACTTCACCGGACTGGTCATTTTTGTGCTTGTTACGCTTTCACTCCTCATTGTCAAAATAAGCCACTGGAATACTATGAGTTTTTGGTGGCTGTTGTTGCCCTCCGGCATTGTGATCGTTGGCATACTGGCCCTACTGCTGATAGAGCTGGCAAAAGGCTCGCCCAGAGCTACTCCTGAAAATAAGCGACAGGAATCTTGACAAACTGGTAAGCATTCTCGGTCTGAGCGGTTGGTTAATTTTTGACTTGGTGCTGCTTTTGGGTAGGTGAAGCTTGTTGTTCACCAGGAAATTTTACCTTTCCATCCATGAAGTATGTGATTCCGTGCGTACAGGTTCTCGATAGCACCATCCATGCCCATAATCCATTAGTTCGGTCTACCCTATGCAGCCTTCCCCGCGCCTTTCAATCTGGATCTGGCTATTGGCCAGTTTCAACGTGGCCTTTCATTTGGCCTTTTGGCAAAATCTCGAATACCATCGCGACGAACTTCTTTACTTTTCCTTAGGCACGCACCCCGCCGCTGGATACGCCTCCGTCCCTCCCCTCGTGGGCCTTCTGGCCTGGCTGGTGGGCAATACCGTTGGGTACTCGGTGTTTGCCGTCAAGCTGTTTCCGGCTCTCCTGAGTGGCGGGATGGTGATCCTGGGTGCCGCCATGGCCAAAGAACTGGGCGGAAAAACCTACGCGCAACTGCTGGCGGCCATCGGCATGATCGTTGCCCCGCTGATGCTGCGGGCCTTCTACCTGTTCCAGCCGGTTTTTCTGGATATTTTTTTCTGGACACTCGTGTACTATTGGCTCATTCGATTTCTCAATACCCAGTCCTCCACCTACCTCTACGCCCTCGGGGCGACCTTGGGCCTGGGCTTGCTCAATAAGTACCTGATCGCCCTGCTGGCTATTTGCCTGGTACTTTCTCTGCTCATAACCAACCGGTCGGTCTTTCAGAAAAAATCACTTTATCTGGCGGCTCTGATCGGGCTGGTGGTATTTTCTCCAAATATCATGTGGCAAATCCTTTATGACTTTCCCGTTTTGCAACACATGGAAGCCCTGAAAGAGACCCAACTGGTCCACGTGAGCCGCCTGGACTTTCTGGCTGAACAGCTACGCTTTACATTTTCGATAGCCCCGCTGGTCATCATGGGCCTGTATTGGCTATTCCGAACAGCCAACTACCGAAGCGTGGCATTTTCTGCCATTTTGGTGGTGGCGCTGCTGTGTTTCCTGCGCGGAAAAAGCTACTACACGGCGGGCATTTACCCTACCCTGCTCGTAGCCGGGGCCGTGTGGTGGGAGCAGGTTCTCACCAAAAAGTTTACCAGAATACTCCTTCCCGCCGCTATGGTGTTAATTATCATTCCGGTGCTGCCCATGGGGCTACCTATCTATAAAGTAGATGGACTGGTTAGCTATTTTAACACACTCGATCAGGATTATGGACTGGATGCCGGGAGGCGATTTGAGGATAATACTATTCATTCCCTGCCCCAGGATTATGCCGATATGCTGGGCTGGGAAGAGCTAACCCAGTTGGTAGAAAAGGCCTATGCGCAAACAAAAAACAAAAAGAAGACCCTGATTTTCTGTGACAACTACGGACAGGCGGGAGCCATCACCATTATTGGCAAAAAGTACGGCTTGCCCGATCCCGTATCGTTAAACGAAAGCTATTTTTATTGGGCACCCGCCCAACTTGTTCCGTCCATCGAGGAGTTTATCTATGTCAATGGGGAGCTGGGAGAGGACATTCCCAGGCTTTTTGCCGAGGTAAAGGAGATAGGCCGGATCCAAAATCCCCACGCCCGGGAGTTCGGCACCCAGGTGTATTTGTGTCGGCAACCCAGGATGGATGTTTCGACGCTGATAAAAGGAAAAATGCGGGAATTGACCCCATTTTAGGATGGGGAAAAAATGTAAACAGCAGGAATGGACTGGTAGATGCTCAGGGTACTTCTCCTTTGTTACCCTAAACAGCTCTGCCAACGAATGAAATTTTCCACTATTGTATGCTTGATTGCCCTATGCCTGGGAGAATTTGTGCAGGCCCAGGATCCCACCGGCATATTTGCGCTTAATAAAAAGCTGGGCCGGGGGATTAATATGGGGAACATGTTTGAGGCACCCACCGAAACCGAATGGGGCAATCCCTACCGAACCGACTACTTCCAGCGCATAGCCAGCCTGGGATTCCAGCACGTGCGCATTCCCATTCGCTGGGATACCCCGCAGCGGGCGCAGCAGGTACCTCCCTATACGCTTGACCCTGGATTTCTTACCCGAATCAAACAGGTAATCGACGACGCGCATCGGCAGGGGTTATACGTCATCATCAACATGCACCATCACGAGGAGCTTTTCACCAAACCCGAACAAACGCGGCCCCGGTTCCTGGCCCAGTGGGAGCAGATCGCCGCCTTTTTTAAGGACTACGACGACAAACTCCTGTTTGAAGTACTTAATGAACCCAATGGCCAGCTAACGCCCGAGCTTTGGAACGACTACTTTGCCGCGGCTTTGGCCGGCATCCGCAAAACCAACCCAACCCGGGCGGTGGTGATGGGACTCGCCCTGTACGGGGGCCTGGGCGGAGTGCCGTATTTGAAACTCCCGGCCGACCCGCGACTCATAGTTTCGGTACACTACTACAACCCCTTCCGGTTTACCCATCAGGGGGCCGAGTGGATTGGCCAGGACGCCCAGGGGTGGCTTGGCACTACCTGGCGAGACCTCGGCTACGAACGCGACGAGGTAAAACAGGAATTTGAAGTGTTGATTCAGTTTGGCAAAAAACACCAGGTACCCATTCACGTCGGCGAGTTTGGCGCGTATAGTAAAGCCGACCTGGCCAGTCGCCAGCGGTGGACCACCTTTCTGGCGCGCTGGTTTGAAGAACAAGGATTCAGTTGGGCGTACTGGGAATTCAGCGCCGGGTTTGGAATTTTTAACCCAACGACCAACCAGTACCTGCAACCCCTCGTGGACGCCCTCCTAAAATCACCCATGTCCCCGCCGGCCAGCCTGTACGCGGTGCTGCTGTACCAAAGTGCGTTTGACCGGGAGGCCGAAAACTGGAATCTCTACGCGCAGGGAGGGGCCGCTGCCACCCTCAACCGGAGCAACAAAGCCTTAAACGTGGCTATTCAAAAGACGACTTCCTCGGCCTGGCAGGTGCAGTTGGTAAAAAATAACCTATCTCTGGAAAAAGGAAAAATGTACCGGGTAGGTCTCCGGGGCTATTCGTCCGTACCCCATTCGTTCTCCGTGTATGCGGGCAAGGCCTCCGATCCCTACTCTGCCTATTCCGATTTCAAAGGCATGACGTTCACCGAACAGGAAAGGGAATACTCGTTTGTCTTTGTCATGAACAGCCCCACCGATCCGGCCGCCAGGCTGGTGTTTGACCTCGGAACGGCCCCGGCTACCTGGATCCTGACCTCGGTAACAATCGAAGAATTGTACGATCAGCTTACCGCATTGGAAGAAGCCCCAACCGAGGGCCCCTACCTGAGCCCCAACCCCACCGCGGACCGGGCGGTCGTGCAGGGAGTAAAGAATTTTCAATTCCTGCGCTTGATTACCCCCCAGGGCATTACCCTAAAAACCTTGCGTTTGGAAGGAAAAGACACGGTTGTGCTCGACTTAGCCAGGTTTCCGGCTGGGCTTTACCTGGTGGAACTAGAAGGTTCCGGCACCAAAATCACCCGAAAAATCCTGAAACAGTAGCCGTATGCCCTCTTCCTTCCGAACCCTCAGTGTGTCCGATCCTGGTTTAACCTTGGATGACCTTCATTTTATTACCGTTAAAACCCCTCACTTGCTCGGAAGAGGGGACATTTGTGTGTACCTACCCCCGGATGCCGGCGACGAACTCCCACTGGTGATCTTACTCCACGGGGTATACGGCAGCCACTGGGCCTGGGCTCTGAAAGGGGGAGTACACCATACCGCCCGGCGGCTGATGCAGGCCGGTCGGCTGGCTCCGATGGCGCTGGCCATGCCTTCGGACGGCCTGTTTGGCGATGGCAGCGGGTACCTGCAGCATTCGGGACGAAATTTTGAAAAATGGATCGTGGACGACGTCCCAACGGCGGTTAGCGAGGTTTTTCCTACCATACAACCCCAGAAGGCCGGGCTGTTTGTTACCGGACTTTCCATGGGCGGCTTCGGAGCCTTACGGCTTGGAGCCAGGTACCCACAAGCGTTTAAAGGATTCTCCGGTCACTCCTCCATCACCAACCTGGCGGGCATGGCTACTTTTGTGGAAGAAGACCTAGCGGTCTATCGGCAGGCCGACCCCTATACTGAATCCGTGCTGGACACCATGGCCCACCATCAGGCCGTGCTCCCGCCCTTCCGGTTTGACTGCGGACTGGCCGACGATCTGCTCCCCGACAATCGGATGCTGCACGCTGGGCTGCTGGATCTTGGGATTCCCCATAGCTACCAGGAGTTTCCCGGCGGTCACGAATGGCCGTACTGGAGCAAGCACGTGGAGGAATCCTTGCTGTTTTTCAGTGGGTTAGTCTAAGCACGACAGGAAAATATCAAATGCGAATGCTTTTGATAAATTACCCAACGGGTAGTTGATTGCCTACGGGCGTTTCTAAACCAAAATACAAGCTAATTTTATTAAAAGATGGGCTATACCTGCCTTAAGATTCTTAACCTTTCATACCTCATGTCCTTGCCGCAAACAAACCTTGTAAACTTTGATAAAATCCAACAAAAAAAAATTCGGGACTATATACAGGATCGGGGCCTCAGCAGTAAGGCCGATTTTGATACGCTAAGCGCAACCAGCTACAAACCGGCTGAGAAAGACACCTACCTGGTGCATTGCAAAAAATTTGCGGTGGACGCCGATGTGAAAAAAGTATGGACTACCTACCTTACCATTCCTCCCCGCGACACCTGGAAGGGGAAGATGGTCAGTTTTGGGTGCATGTATAGCAAAAACAACGGCCAACTTACCTACCTGAACGACGCCTATGAGGGTCTCAAAGAAGGGCAAATCCTTTTCTTGAACATTGGGTTATTGTGGGGAATGGTCAACATAGCCGTGGCGCACCAAATTACCAGGGTTAACCTCGCCGAGAAATACATCGAATTCTCGTACATCGAAGGGGGCGAAACGGAAGGTAGCCAACGACTCCTGTATCATAGCAATGAGGATGGCACCACCACGGTAACGCATCGTACCACTTACCGGGGCAAAACTCGGTCTTTCATCCGCGAAAAGGTACTTTATCCTTTTCTGCACGGCCGGGTTATTGCCGCCTTTCATCGAAACGTTCGCCGGGAAATCTTAAAATCCGAAGCCAGCTAAGAAAAAAAGAAAGCCTCAACCGAGGCTTTCTTTCCACAATCAATTACCTATGATTAATTACTACTGTAATTCGTGCGTTTGAGTACATTCCGATCATCCCCTCAGGTCAAGGCTCCAATGGCCTCGGTATACACATAAGAGACGAAAAAAAGGGAGTAATACCCATTATTTATTAAATTTTTTTACAAACTTTTTAAATCCTTCCTAATCGCACGTGGTCATTTATACTTAATTCCTTGATAACCAATTCCATCAGGGTAAGCTATAGAACTTCCATTTGGTTTTGTACTCCCGGCTCAGTGGCTGATTGGTCAGCGTGGCCCGTACCATTTCGATGGGCATATTGTTCTCTTTCATGATGGCCTCGTGAAACTGCTGGTAGGACATTTTGCCTTTATCCACCAACTCCTTTTTGAGGTTAAAAATCTGCAGGCCCCCGATCAGGTACGCCACCTGGTACAACGGGCCGTAGTTGCCCTCAAACGAGCGGCGCACCTCCCCTTCGGCGTTGGCGCGCTCATGCCCTACCCGATCCACCAGAAAATCAATGCATTCCTGAGGGGTCCAGTTGCCGAGGTGGTAGTTGAGCGAGAAGATGATGCGGGCGCAGCGGTGCATGCGCCAGAACAACATCCCGATGCGCTCCTCGGGGGTTTTGGCAAATCCTTTCTCGTACAACAACAGCTCCCAGTACAGCGCCCAGCCTTCGGTCCAGAACGGCGTGCGGAAGTCACTGCGGTAGGATTTATAGCGGCTATTCATGTAGTACTGCAAGTGATGCCCCGGCACCAGCTCGTGCTGCACCGTGGGCCGCGAGAAGTACGGGTTGTTGCCCCGCATACTCATGAGCTTATCCTCGTGCTCCATGGTATTGGTGGGGTACGAAATAATGATATCGCGCCCGCCCAGAAAAAATGGATTCACCAGTTGCCGCTCGGGGGTCATCATTTGCATGCCCCAGGTTTCGTCGGCCAGTTCGGGGTACTGGTATAGTTTGTTTTTTTGGATAAAGTCCTTGGCATCGTTGTAGAGTTTCAGGATCAATTCCGGCTGTGCCCCCGCCACCACGTAGCTATTCTTCACCTTTTCCTGGGCTTTTTTCCATTCATCGCCAAAGCCCATTTCCCGCGAGGCTTTGAGTAATTCTTTATCACACCAGGCAAACTCCTGATTGGCCAGGTCTATCAGCTCGTCCGGGGTATAGCTGATCATCTCTACCCGGAGCTGCCGGATCAGTTCGTCCCGCCCGATGGGCACGCCCCGGATCCCGCTTTTGTCTTCCTTTTGGGTGGTATTGAGCTTCCCCTTACTCTTCATCAATTTGGCATACGACCACCAGGGTACTGTCCAGGGCTTTGTAGGGAGCAGGTACCCACCAGCTATACAGCGGGTCGTAGCCGATATAAAAATCGTGGGTACCTTTCAGTCGGGTCCGTAAGCCCGTGATGGCCTCTTCGGCCCGATCGGCCAGCGGCTTATCCATAGATTCGGTTTTGCGCAGGGCCTCGGTAGCGGCAAGTACCTCCTTTTTTAGGCCATTCAGGGTACCCGCCACCTGCTGACCGTCCACGACAGCCCCCCGGCGGCGGCCTTTTTCGAGCAGGTAGATGGGCTCCGCAAAGGGCAGGTGCCGGGCGATCTGCCCGTATTCCTGTTCTTCCTGAGCCAGGGACAGTTGATGGTCTTCGATGTTGCGTTTGAGCAGGATGTAGTCTACTTTTCCGTAGGTGCTCATGGCGTCAAAATCCAGTTCCGTCAGCTTTTGGAGATACGCCCGGTCAATCTCCCCCAGGCGCTTCCGTTGTTCGGGGGAGTTCAGGACGTTGGCGGCTTGCGCAAAATTCCGGCTTGGTAGCAAAGGCGAATAAAAGTACCGCACGGCCCGGATATCCTGCCCGTACTGAATGATAAGCCCGGCGGTTTCGCTGGTTTGTTCGTAGAGGTTAAATTTTTTGTTCGGAGTCTGGGCCGCACCAGGATGCGCGTGGGCTAGCGCCAAACAAAGACCGGTCCACAGGAGGGAGAATTTGAGTTTCATACAAGAGAGAAAAGTGGGTTGATTCTCAAAAATAGCAATTTATTGATCACTGACCTTATACACCACCAATTCGGCCGGAGCCGGGGTGATGCCCTGGCGGGCTTTGTCCTGATTGACGGGCAGAGTTTGCCAGCGCATGAGGTACCGGCCGGTGTTGTCGGTCCGGGTGCGGGGCAGCATGTCTTTCAGGAGGGTTAGAGGCGGCAGGGAGGTCTCCGGCGCGCCACTGGGTGGAAGCGTCTGCTTGATTTTCAGGCTAGCCCGATCCAAAACCCAGGTACCCTGGCCGTACTTTTCGTGGGCAAACGTAGCGGTGAGATTTCCTTTGCCATCGGGCCGGATCCCCGATACGCTCACCGAGTTCGATAACGATCCGCTTCGGTTCAGGTCCCAGGAAAACGCCTCCCACTGACTCAACTGGTAGGTCTGCCAGGTGCCAGTACCTGGTTTGTCCACTTCCCAGCGACTGGCATACACCTGGCTCACGCCCCGTTTGTCGAACTTGTGGTAGGTAATGTAGGGTACCTTCCGATCATCCCAACTGATCTGAAAGCTCATGTTAATCAGGCCATTCCAGGGAGCCACGGGATCCACCACGGGCAGGGTATCGCGCCATTTAATGGGGAGCGTGAGGGCGTTGCCCCGCATGGTTTCCCAATGCAGCAGGTCTTTGCTCCGGATACACGACAGGTTGTGGTTGGTATTGGCCACGGGGGTCAGTCGCCACATCCAGACAATGTAAAAATAGCCATCCGGGCCCAGCGTAGGGTTGGTCATGTAGGCATTGGCCTCCTCTTCGCCGTCAAACACCGGAGTATCAAACAGCCCCGTCCAGGTTTTGCTTTGGGTATCGTATTTGTTCCAATAGGAAATTCCGTTGCCGCTGCCGCCGTTGCGGTATTGGAAATACAATTCCCCGGCCTGGTCTTTGAAAAATACGGGGTACGTCACCCGGTTTTCGTTCTTGCCGGTCATGGGTAGTTTTTCGAAGTGATCAATGTTCTCCGGTTTCTCCGAGCGAAAGTAAAGCAACGGCACCCCGTGCATATTGCCCGACACGTGGACGTATCCTTCCTTATCCACTACCACATCCACGTAGTTGTGACTATCCCAGCCAATCTTAGTGGGCAGAGTAGTTTTTTTCCACTGAACCGAATCCAGGGGACGCTGCGCGACGACCATATTCTGGGCGGAATCGTAGTAGGCTACGTACTGGTACTTTTCGGTGGTCAGGAGATCAAAGCCCACCGAGTGGCCTGTCCAAATGGTGCCCACGGGGATGGTTTGGAGGGGGGTACTTTTTTGCGCCTGGACTGAAACGGCCCAGGCGAGAAGTAAGAGGGTTGGGAAGTACTTCATTGGGGATATTTGGTTATTTTTTTACCGCAAAGACGCGAAGGCGCAAGGAGCTAAGTATTTACCCTTTGTCAGAGGCGGGTTTGGTAGCTTTTAGTTTTTGTTGGATTATATCGGCAGGGTACCGTAGGGCTAAGTCCCGGATTTCGTAGGTAAACTCCGCAAAGGTTTTTTCCCACAGCTCGGCTTCGCCCGGTGCGTAGTCGTAGAATCCCTTTGAGTTGGCCACGCCCCGGCCTCCTTCCCGTACCACTTTGTCGATGAGCTCGGGTACTTCGGTGCTGTTGTTGAGGGTCGGTAGAAGCCGCTGCATCACGGTATGGTAAGCGGGTACCCCCGTCAGATCCATCCAGCGGAATATCCCCACGAAGGTCATGAAGTAGCCCGCGTTGTTTCGGCAGGAGCGGTCTACGTCCTCCACGGTGGCATAGCCGTTTTCCACCAGGCTGATGGCCTCGCGGTACATGGCGTACATAAGCCGGTTGGTAATAAACCCGGCAATATCTTTCCGAACCAGAATGGGTTCCTTAGCCCATTGGTGCGAAAGTTCGTAGAGGTACTCTCCGTTGCTGATATCCGTATCATCGCCGCAAATAATTTCCAGAAAGCGCGTGGTGTGGGCTGGTTCAGTCCAGTGCAGGCCCAGGAACCGGGCCGGATACCGGGTGAGTTTCTGTAAGGTACTAATCGGGATAGCCGAGGTATTACTGGTCAGTAGGGCCGTGGGATCAAGGTAGGTTTCTATTTTTTTGTAGACTGATTCTTTGATCGCTACATTCTCAATGGTACACTCCACCACCAGCCGGCAGGGGCTCAGGGTGGCGTAGTCCTCGGTAATCGTCAGGTTTTGGAAATAAAAATCCGCCGATTCCGGGGCCAGCTTGTTTTGATAGGCTTTGTCCAGATGTTCGCGGATGCGTTTTTCGGCATGATCAAGGTCGGCGGGGATTGGGGCCAGGGCTACCACGGGATGTCCGGCCAGCAGAAAGCAGGTCACGATGCTGCAACCCATGAGCCCCAGGCCTACGACTGCGACGGGGATTTCTTCTATGTTCTTCATTTTGAGATAGGTTGGTGCAAGCGGTGCTATTGCTATCTCAAAGGGTCGAGAGGAGGTTTTTTACTTTTAAACCATTTTTCAAAAACAACCAACTTCCCGAAAGCTAAAACAGCTTTCGGGAAGTTAAGCCGACTACTTAAACATAGAGAAATTCATCGTCGTCCCGATCCGGAACGCGGTATTCTTGTACTTAAACCCCTCGAAACTAGTGGCTACCTCGACCCGGAACGGAAACCGGATGCCCACATCCAGACCATACCCCAGCTCGGTGTAGTTGTTGGAGGCAGGGGTGGCGAGGTAGTGGACAAAGAAATTCTCCTTGATCCCCAGGATGCGGAACCAGGTAAGCTGGGTGAGCAGAAATTGGCGGAGTTCCATCAGCAAATGCGCCTCTACGTACCTTTGGGAAGTACTGTATCGGTAGTAATCCAGCATCCGGAACGTGCTGACCGGATCGCCGTACTGGAAGAAAAACTGGTTGCCCGCAAAGTGTTGGAAATCGGGAAATTGTACAGCCTTGTCGTTCAGAAAAGCCCCGGCGGCCACGTTGTAGCTCAGCTTGCTTCGTACGCCCGTCGCAAAGCCGTGGGCGATACCCAGCTTTACAAAATCAAAATTCACATCACTGCCGAAGGTACCACTGATGCCTTTGCGGAAGGTGGCCGACAACTTGGGAGAATCATCTTCATAGTAGGTGGTCTTGCCATTTCTTGGTGCGGTACTTCTGCCACGGCTTCCAGGCAGCGCTTAGGCCGATTGTCAACGCCTGATGCGCGGGCATTTCGGAATAAGAACCCCCGTATATTGGGCCTATTTCTTCATTAGGGGGACTATTGGAAGTAAAAGCCCGGTTCCGCCAGTCGATCCAGCGGTACGGATTAGTATTTTCCAGGTTTTTCAACGGACGACGGTCAGCGTATTCGAGGTCAGCTTTCAATTCAAAATGATCATTTTCCCGCTTGGTCGAAAAATCCAATCGGGCAAAGTCTTTTTCGTATATCTTAATAAAATTCTGCTCCAAAAGCAACGTAGTCAAACTGTTCAGAATGGGCGACATCGGACTATCCGGGTTGAACTGACTCACCGTTTGTCCGCCCGAAAACCGAATCGAGTTCCGATTGCGGGTATAGTCCAGGCCACCAGTAGCCATCAGTTTTTGTCTGGCAAAGGAGTAGCGGGTCAGGCCGTAGGCCGTCCATTGACTTTTTGGTAACACGACCACCTTCACGGTTTTTCCATTTGACAACTTTACACTATCCTTCGAGAGTGTACTTTTCTGAACATAGTGAAGTTTCAGACCCGTCCCATCCAGCACCAGTCCTTCCACAGTATTGACCTGAATGCCCGGCAATGGGCCTACGTACTGCACACTGCCAGGGACTTTTCTTCCCCGACTTGAAGGTATGCCCCGTCAAAATATCTCCAAAAAAGGAAAACGACTTTCCGCCCCTTGTCTTTCTTTTGGGTAGAATCCCGGCGGGTCGATTTCAGGCTGTCGCGCTGGACCTGGGTACCTTCGTTGATGATCACCAGGCTATCCAGGCGGGTATAGCTTTTAATTTCGGCTTTGGACAAAGGCACCGTTCGGATAGAATCCCAAAAAGCGGTGCTTCTCATGCCCGCCAGCGAATCCACCATTGTGGAGTCCTGACGGGTATTGTTCAAATCTACCTCTTCGCCCTTTGACTCTTTTTCCTTTACTTCCTGCTTTTCGTACTCCTTCATCAATTTGCGAAGGTTTTTGGCCGAAAACTCTTTCTGCTTTACTACCAGATCTTCGAGCTTCTCGGTCTTGATTTCGCGGTTGGTCAGCCTTACTTTTTTTACCTCTTCTTTTTCCTTCTTCACATCCAGCACCACGATATCCGGCTGGAAGGCCGGGTTGATTTTCAGCGTAGAAAACGACTGTGAAATCACCAGATCGCCCTTGCCTTTTAACCCGTAAATACCCCCCTCAACGTGAAACTGCTGGTTGACGGGCATCCACACGTTTTGGACCGGACTGAATAGCTGCTTGATCGACACCCGGAAGCCGGTATTGACGGTTTCGAGGTTGAGGGCATGAATGCTCCATTCTCCCTCAATAATCTGGATCGTACCCCTGTACACCCCTTCCCCGTAGGAGCGCGGAATGACCTTTATCCGGTTGACCTCAATCCCGTTTTCCCGAAACGAACCCAGGTATTCAAACTTATAGTACCCAAAGGCCTTGGGCGAAAGCGGCGACACCGCCCCCACCACTACGGGCTGGTAAAAGCTGGTGAGAAAGTACTGGTTAACACTGTTAAAATTTTTATCCTGACTATTGCGCGCCGCAATGATGCGTTGCTTGTAGGTATTGGGCTGGGTAAAATTGACGATGGATACGGTTTCGTTCAGGATCGGGACGCCTTTTTTGAAATTGGTCTCCTTTTCCATTTCCTTCAATTCTTTTTGGTACAAAAACTCCATGGGCAAGTCGGTCACCACGAAAGAAGATTTACTGTACGCTTTGGCGGTGTAGCTTTCCACCTGCAAAAAGTGGTACCGGCTCTTGGCAATGGCCCTACGCATAATAGTATACGCAGGGTCCTCGTCCTTACTCCCAATCCTGACCTCGCCCAGGTCAAACACCTGCTCGGCCAGTACGGGGTCGAAGGTTTCCACGCGGTTTTCGATGGTGATGGCTTTCAGGCCGGTCTTGAAGCCCAGGTACTGGAATACAATTTCGTAGTAGCCCGGTTTCAAGTCCAACTGGTACTTGCCTTCCTCGTTGGAGATGGTACCGATGCTCGTACCCTTTACCAGGATGGCGGCAAAGGGGAGTGGTTCCCCTTTGGTGGTTTTGATGGTGCCTTTCAGGCCGGTAGTATTCGGCACGGGTTGGGCGTGCAGCCCGGTAAACTGCAAATACAGGAGGGCTACGAGGTAAATAACGCGAACTAGCATGGCCTGGCGATCTGTTAGGGGTGGTTTCAGCGCGAAAAATAAGAAAAAAGGTTCTCTATCTTTCCCAGGATGGTGCAAAAGGCAATTTGGTTGCGTTGGGTGGGGGAAATAGTGGGATTTTTTTTATTACGCCGTCGGCGGGGTGATACTAGAGTTTGGGTGCCAGGGGTGGTTCATGGCAGCCTGGTATTACCTCTTCCTGAGTCCTTCTCCTTAGAGGAGAAGGACTTCTTGTTAGGGGAAATTAACTTTGGTTCACGTTTTACTGCATTTTTAATAGAGGAAGGCGGGGGGAATTGGGGGGATTAGGCGGTTTCGAATTCGTCGCTGAGTTTGGTAAAAACGCCCTTTAAGCGGCTGGCAATGTCCTGAAAATCGGATTCGGACAAATCCCGCAGTGATTCCATCATGGTGCTTTTGAGGAACTGCTGCCCTTTTTTGGCGTGCTCGGCGGAGTAGCCCAGCTGATCGCGGATGTCCACCCATTCGGGGGCCAGTTCATCCGAGAAATACATGGGGTCCAGGATGTGAAAATAGGCCACCTGACCGAGGATCATGTCCTTGATCGGGCGTTCGGGGTGGTTTAGGCTATCCACCAGTTTTTTTAATTCTACGTAGGCGAAAATGTTGGACTTTTTCATAACAGAGAGGAACTAGTAATTTTCCACATAAATATACGTTTATCTCTTTTACCTCCTACCCCGGCCGCACTTTTATCTTGTGTAACTTCAACAGAAAGTTGCTTCCATTCTATTTATCAGCCATGTTCCAGCCGCCTGAGCTGGTTGGAAAGGTAGGATCGGTGGTACTGCCGGAGCTTTTCATCCAGCTGATACCCCATCCGGTACCGTTCGCCGATCCGGTACCCACGGGTATAGGTGTACTCCCACCGAAAC
Organism: uncultured Cytophagales bacterium; assembly: GCA_963768025.1. Lineage (GTDB taxonomy): Bacteria > Bacteroidota > Bacteroidia > Cytophagales > Spirosomataceae > CAVYGM01. The sequence goes on along the minus strand of CAVYGM010000037.1, from coordinate 14,756 downwards.
TCCTCGGTGGTACGTACTCTAAGGTGGTCGGTTTGCGCGATTTTGCCCGGCGGAATGGGCACCGCCAGGTTAAACCCCACCGTGGCCCCGTTGCCCGACTTGGTGGCGTAGAGGGCGATTTCCACGTTGGCAAACTGCCGCACCAGGTCCATCCGCACGCCCCGATCCTGGGCCAGAAACTGCCCGCCGCTGAGCTTCACCGTCAAGTCCTGGGCCGAAAACCGGTAGGCCACGTTGGCCAATACCAGCAGTTCATCCAGCGAATCGTAGTAGATTCCCCCCCGGGGGTAGTAGTAAAAGCCCGTCACCCCCGCCTCCAGCCCGTAGGTCCAGGGGCTGTTTAGGTTCAGGTGCTGGTATTGCGCATTGAAACCAAAGTGGTCATTGGCGAATAAGCCCGCCGACAGGCTCAGAAAGTCCGCCGCCCCCACCGCCAGAAACTGATTGAGGTAAAAAGGCGCCGGCCGTATCCGGTTGGGACGCCCGTCCAGGTGGTTCACGAGGGGGAACAGTAGTCCGTAATTGACCACCATGCCCCGCCACAGGTACAGCTGACTTTGCAGCAGCACGCTCGTGCGGCTTTCCACGGGCCGCCGGAAATTGCCGAAATTGGCAATAAACTCGGGATGAATCCGGAAATCAAACCGGTAGGTCAGCGGGTGGAGGGGGTGGCGTTGGTGGTAGGTCCGGCGCTCTTCCCGCGTCAGCGGACGCACGGTTACGCCCCCCTGGCCCAGCCGATACCCACCCAGGGGGATGCCCTGAAACAACGGCACCAGCTCGGCCGAATCCCCGGCGGGTACCGCCTTTTTGGCCAGCAGCAGGCCCGGCAGCGGATTGCGGTACAGGCGCTGTTCGTAAAAAACCCGGCCGCTGTCCACGTTTACGTGATCCAGGTCCCGGAGTTGGGCGCAGGCTGTTCCCGCTGCCATCAGGGCCAGCAGCACCCGCAGCGTACTACTCGCTTTCATAGAGTTTCTTTACTTTTTTGGAAGGATTTAGCAACGAAAACCGGTAGGAGGTTCCCAGCGTGATTTGATCCAGGTTGATCAGACCCGCCTGTACGTTCCAGCGATGGAACAGCAGGGCGTAGGCTCCCACGTTCAGGTGCTTGGAATCATACTCCACCATCAGGCCGGCTTTCTTTTTATAATCCAGCTGCACGCCCCCGAAGGGCCCTTCCAGGTAGTGGTTGTTGTAGCGATACTCGCTTTTTTTCTGCCATTTAAAGCCCTCCAGCACACTACTCGACGTCAGGTTCCCGGCATCGCGGTACACGAAGTAGGGACTCCCCAGCCCCGCCGTTACCGTGGCCCGCAGGTCCCGGCCCAGGGTGAAGCCCTTGGTGGCTACCACCACCTGCGTCAGCAGGGCGGCATCAATCGTAAACGGCGACGACATGATCACCGCCAGCGACGGCCGTTTGGCCGTTTCTTTCAGCACCACGTAGCGGAGGTCCAGCTGCCGGTCGCCCAGTCCCTGCCGCACCGGGTACGGCATCGGTGGAGATCAGCTGCAAAAAATTGACATTCACTTCCAGCCTTGGCAGCAACGTCAAGTTGGCGTACAGGATGCGCTCAGCGTTGCGTCCTCGCCTTCTGAAGCCGTACTCCACCGGATTGTAGGCGACACCCAGCCGCAGCGAACCGTCCTCGCTCAGCGAGGCCGACGGCACGTACACCAGCCCCGGCTTGCCCGAGATATTGACCTGGGCCTGCGCCAGGTAGCTAAAAAACAAAAGAAAGGATAAGTAAAATACCGTATCCTTTCTCGAAATTATCCATTCCACTAATTTCTTATTTTAATTTCTGAAGGCCGCATTTAGTTCCCCCCGCCCTGATTGTGGCAGGTTTGGGCAAGTTCCCCTTTTTTAGTCTGGGCCAGGGCCAGGGCCTCCGTATAATTGGCATTCGCCTTCGCTGTGTCCGCGTTACGGGCGGCGGTGATGGCGGCCGTTTTGGCCTTCGTGATTTCGTTGCACGCCTTCACATCGGCCGCCTGCAGGGTGTTGATGGAACTCAGGTACCCCAGCAACTGAATGTTGATGAAGGCCTTTAGCACCGGATACAGGCTAGCCGGAATCACGTCTTTCGCGGCGTCCAGATCGGCGAGGGCCTGCGTAGCCTGGGCTTGGCCGGCTGTGCGAAAGGCGGCGTACTTGGCCGGTACACCGGCGACACAGCTCGCTTCTTCCGCGGCCAAGGGAGCAATCGCCCCACTAAAGGCGGCGGCAATCTTGGCCAGTTCGGCCGCCCTAGTAGCGTCAAGCTTCGTTTTTACAACTTCAAAGGCAGCCTGCAGCAGCCTGTACGCAGGCATCTTCCACCAACACTCCCTCCGTTTTCTCTACCTCTTCGATCGCCCCGCTGCGGCCACCGGATACCGTCACCCCGTTGACGGCAGGAAACGTCAATTTGGGCAGATACGCCGCCAGCGCTGGATTCGCCGCTACCTTATCAACAATGGTTTTAAGCTCGGCGGGCAGAGCGCCCCCGGCCGCTACGGCCGCTATTGTGGCCGGGGTTACCCCCGTCAAGGTAGTAACTTCCGCCGGAGAAACCACCGCGCTTACCTGGGTGGCGGCGGTTTGTACCGAAGCGGGTACCGTACCCGACTTCAACTGCGCCATGTCGCCGGCTACGGCCGCCGCCGGGGCGGATACCGTCACGGTAGCGGGGGTACTCGTCACCGGGGCGGGGGCCGTCGGCGTTACGGGAGCCACCACAATGGCATCCAGTTCTTTCTTCACTTCGGTATCCGGTTCCAGCGGAAACGGCTCCTCTTTCTTTTTGCAATTGTACATCGCCAGCATCAGGGCCAGCACAACGACAAGGTTTACGATCCTACTTTTTTTCATGATTTTGTTTTCTAAGGTGAATTTGTTAGTGGTTATTTGTTACTGGTTATTGGTTATTGGGGGATTGGTTATTGGTTCTTTATCGATTTGTTTGTTTGCTAGGTAATGGCTATTAGCTATTTCCTTATGGCCACCTTATTTTCCTCGCCCGGAGATCATTATGTGCATGGTCATCAGGATTAGGTAGAGGTCGTACCACACGCTGTACTTGCGGAGGTACAGGAGGTCGTGGCGCATCCGGGTTAGGTTTAGGTTCAAGTTGTCGGCGTAGCCTACTTTTAGCTGCCCGATGGAGGTGATCCCCGGCTTCACGGTGAGCAGTCGCTTGAAGTGCTCCGGGGCCGCCTCCATGAGCATGTCCACGTCGTAGCGGTACAGAGGCCGGGGACCCACCACCGACATCTCGCCCCGCAGCACGTTGATAAACTGCGGCAGTTCGTCGAGGCGCGTTTTGCGCAGCACCCGCCCGATGGGGGTCACCCGCGGGTCGTGCTCGCCTTGCGAGTGCTGCATCCCCAGTCGGTCGGCGTCGGTGTACATACTCCGGAATTTGTAGATCATAAAGGGCTGCCCCCAGCGGCCCGTCCGCTGCTGCCGGAAAAATACCGGTCCCGGTGAGAATACCTTCACCAGCACCATCAGGAGACCAAACACCGGGGCCCCAAATCCCATGATTACCAGGGAAAAAACGATGTCGAATATACGTTTGTAGGTTTCGTCCTGCACGTTGGAAAACGGCTTGGTGGATACCTCAATCACCGGCACCATGTCGTGGTACTGCATCGTGGCCTGATGCGACATAAATCCCCGGAAGTCGGGCACCAATCGCACCTGCGCCTGCTGCCGTTCGGCCAGCCGGATGATCCCCTTGATCTGAATCGGCGTCAGGGAGGTCATGCAGCAATAGATGTATTCGGGCTTGGTTTCCTCCAGCAAGCCTTCCAGCCGCTGCAGCTCTTCACCCAGCGCCCGGCCGCCAAACTCAAACCCACCCCGGTAGTCCAGGCCCAGGTCCCGGCGTTGCTGGTAGCGGTGCTGGATAATCTCAATCAATTCCGAATCCCCGATGGTCAGGAAACCGCTGCCATTGTGTCCCGCTTTGCGATACCCCCGCAGCCACTGCACCACTGCTACCCGCACCGCGTAACCCGATACCGCCAGACCCGCCATGGTACTTCCCAAGACCAACCGCGACACGCTCTCGCCGTATTTCGAAAAATACAGCACCCCCGCAATCACCAGCACTTGCAGCAGGAGTACCTTGGTAAACCGGCGAAAAAGTTCGTTGGCCGCCAGTTGCATCCTCGACAGCATGTAGGTTTGCAGGAAGTAGGTCAGGCATACCCAGGACAAATTCAGCAACAGTTGGAGAATCAAATACGTATCCCCGATATCGGTTTGCCGAAAGTAGGCCCAGTAGGAAATGCCGAAGGTGAGGTTGAGCAGGATCAGGTCAATCCAGAGGCTATACGTAGCCAACCTACTTTGGTAGTACTGTTTCATAACGATATGGAATAGAGGGCGTAACTTAACTAACGGTTAATAAATTAAATACCAGAACGTAAGTTTAGTGCGTAGTCTTGGAGCAAATATGGGTACTTTTTTCGGAATTACAAATTTTTATTAACCGATTTTTAAACTATTCACTTTCTGTATTTTTACAAGTCCCCTGAGTGGTAAAGATTCTAAATATAGTACCAAAATCCCTAATACATCCTTTTTAGCTACTAATAAATTGTATTTTTCAAAGAAAAATGTACATAAACAGATAAAAGTAGTAGTCCAAAAATATACTATCCACCAAAAAATCCAACAAAATAGTGTAACCATTCAATGTAGTTACATTAATTTTCTCTGTTTATATAGTACTATTTCCCAGTGAAATACGTGCCTTACTTAAAAATTTAGAATGAAGTAGACCTCGATGCTTTCCGAATAGAATCGGACAGGCTGAGGCTAACAACCCATGACAAACCCGGCCCATTAGATCGGTAGGATCCAGCGGGACGAGGTACAGGTATTAAGTAGAATGGATAGATTGGACGACAACGGGCCCATTGGAACCGGTATCCCTGGCAATATGGGTATTTACAGGTAGACTTTCTAAACGCTTCACACAAAAAATATAGGAATGACCATAAGTTATTGACAAAACAAAAGTAACTCGGGTATTGTACCATTTTGGTAGTTTCGGCTGTCTGCCTACCAGCAAGCTATCAATTCTCGCAACGTGGTCAGAATGGTTCCTAGCGACTGAGATACTCTTTCTATCCGAAGCCAAATCTCAACTTTTCGTTGCTACAGACCAATCCCTTTTGAATACACTTCTGCAAACTTTCCCGCCAATGAGGGATTTCAACTCCAAAGGTAGTCTTGATCTTAGCCTTATCCATGACCGAAAAGGCCGGGCGCCTGGCTTTAGTAGGGTAGTCAGAAGTCTTCAAAGGATTGACTCGGATCGGATTTTCCGCAAGCTCAAATATGGCTTTGGCAAAATCGTACCAGGAAGTGACCCCTTCGTTGCTATAATGAATACAGTCCGTACGCCTGCCGTTGTGAACCGATTATATCCAGGATGCACCCCGCCAAGTCCACTGCGTAGGTTGGCGACCCCACCTGATCGACAATTACACCCAATTCCGTCCGTTCCTGTCCCAGCCGAAGCATGGTCTTCACAAAATTGGAACCAAATTCCGAATACAGCCAACTAGTCCGCAGAATGTAATGTCGATCCAGCTCTTCCGCAATCTCTTGTTCGCCGGCCAGTTTCGTCTGACCGTATACGTTGATGGGAGCCGCCTCATCCGTTTCCGAAAGTAGGGTAGCTACATCGCCCCGAAACACGAAGCTGTAGAAATATGAATCAGCGTAGCCCCATGGGTAGCGCAAGCCAGAGCTACATTTCGAGCGCCCTCCCGATTCACCTTTCCGGCCAGTTCGGGCTCGTCTTCTGCTTTATCTACGGCAGTATATGCGGCGCAATTAATGACGTAGGCTGGCTTTTCAGCCGCAAAGAGGGTTTCCAGATCGGCCTTATCCATTATGTTGGCAGTTTGCTCCGCCGGAAATAGGAGGTTTGTCAAGTTTCGTTCGGCCGCTACTTTGAGCCAGGCACTGCCCCAGTTGCCCCGAGGCCCCTAATACTATGGTATTCATAAGCTTACTGTATGTTCTACTTTGTGAGCCTTGGTAAGCAACTGCCTTAGATACTGTCCATAGCCGCTTTTTACCAGTGGAGTGGCTATTTCTTCCAGTTGCGTGCCGTTTATAAAGCCCATCCGGTAGGCTACTTCCTCAATGCACCCGATTTTCAGCCCCTGCCGTTCCTCAATCACCTGCACAAACTGCCCCGCCTGCATCAGCGACTGAAAGGTACCCGTATCCAGCCAGGCCGTTCCCCGGTCCAGCACCGCACCTTCAGCTTGCCCTGTTCAAGGTACTTGCGGTTTATATCCGTGATCTCCAATTCGCCACGGGGCGAAGGCTGGATGCTCGTTCGCAATGTCCACCACGCTGTTGTCGTAGAAGTACAGTCCCGGTACGGCATAGTGCGACTTGGGCTGTTCGGGCTTTTCCTCGATGAAATAGCTTCCCGGTCCGCGTCAAACTCCACCACCCCGTAGCGTTCGGGATCATGCACCTGATAGGCGTAGACCACCCCGCCGTCGGGATCGTTGTTGGCTTGCAGGCAGCTTGGATCAGCCCGACCCATAGAAAATATTATCGCCCAGCACCAGCGCCACCTTGTCCGTGCCGATAAATTCCTCTCCGATGACAAACGCCTGCGCCAGCCCGTCCGGCCTCGGCTGCACGGCATAGTGCAAATCGACAGCCCAACCGGCTGCCATCGCCCAACAGCTTGCTCAAAATGCGGCAGATCGTGCGGTGTGGAGATGATCAGAATCTCCCGGATACCCGCCAGCATCAGCATCGACAGCGGGTAATAGATCATCGGCTTGTCGTACACCGGCATCAGCTGCTTGCTCACCGCAAGGGTCAACGGATGTAGTCGGGTGCCGGAGCCTCCGGCGAGTATGATACCTTTCATTCTTTAATGAGTGAGAGGTCTACACCCGGGAGATAGAGTGATTGATTATTAAAATCAATTTCTGTGCTGTTTGAAGCAAGAGCTAATTCATATTTTAACATACATTTTTTTGTAGAATTTTTTGGTAGTTGCCGGAGGTAAGGTTAGTGAGTCATTTAGGGTTAGTGATGTACAAGTATATGGTTTTATCCAGACCTACAATTAATCGTTGGGAGGGTTCCCGTCCTAGAAATGTTTTGAAATTTGTGAAGTCAATGGTGTGGTGTGGAATTTACTAAATGACCAATTACATAATATTGTTTTCGATATAATTTATCTCATAGCGATCTATAAAAATACATGAATTAAAAAAATGTTTAATTCATGTATTTTATAATTAATACTATGCAGAAGTACTCGAATGAAGTAAAAAGGAAATTCATATACAAAAATTATAATAGATTAATCTATTTTGGAATGGATTTCACTCCCATGATTCTATAACGAATGAATTCTCGCAGAAAAAGAATTATAAATAAAGTATTTGAAACCAAGTAGCGTTTCCACAATCGTCTAGGCTCCTGTAAAAATCGATAAAGCCATTCGAGGCTGAATCGTTGCATCCAAAGCGGAGCACGTGTTTGTAAACCAATCAAAACAGGCAATGCGCCTCCAATGCCTATCATAGGCATGTTTATTTTACCCTGCATAGAAGCCATCCATTTTTCTTGCTTGGGACAACCTAATACAACAAAGAGCAATCTAGCACCACTTTCATTTATCCTTTGTATTTCTAATTCAGTCTCGCTAATTGTAGAAGGTCTAAATGCAGGGCTAAACAAACCAGCAAGTAAAATTTTAGGGTAATTTTTACAAATATAGATACTGGTAGAATTTAGCATAGTAGATGTACCACCGTAGAAATAAATTGGAATAGACCTATTTTCTGCTTCTGTTAACAAGTCAGGTAATAAGTCCATACCCGCAACGCGTTGTTGTTTGATTCCATATAAAATCCTTAGTGCAAAAACGATAGGCATTCCATCAGAGACACACATAACTGATTTATTAAGAATATTTTCAAAATCTTTATATTTGTATGCCTCGATAAGCATATGTACATTAGCAACACATATATATGTAGAAATATTATTATTAGAGAATGAAATGATTTCTGAAATAATATTTTTGTATTCATCAATATAAATATAGGAATTTAATACTTTTTGTTTCATTTACTTAAATAATATTTAAAACTTAAGATACTTGATTTTATGACAATTTTTCTAGAAGTTGACTACGTCGACTAGTTTGAGTAAATCTCAAACTTAATTACTCACTCATAATCAATACATTATCCCGGATAATATTTTAAAAAAGACAATAGACCTAAATTACTCTACAAAAATTATCAGGAAATCAAATACTTTTTATTTTAAAAGTAGCGTCATGAATCTTCCCCAAAAAATTCTTGTAAGAATAGAAAATTTATTTTTAATTCTTCTTTGGTAGTAAGAATCAATTTTAGGATAAGGATTTAAATTAAAACTAATAGTATCACCTGACATTAAAAAGGTTTTATATCTATTATATACATTAGTGTGTGTAGCGTATTTATCAAAACCAATATTTGAAACTTAAGACAGAATAGGATAAACTGTTAAACCAGAAAATTTCCATTGATTATAATACCAACGAATAGCCCATGAATCAATATTTCCATTAATTTGTTTTTGTAACATGCTGTAAAAATCAGAACCTGATGAATTAAAAGATTTTTTGAGGAAGGCAAATTAATATCACTATAATTTTGTGTATTCCAATCAACATTTACCCACCTGTCAGACCATGTTGCCCAACCCCACGAACAACCACGAGTGATGAAATAATTATCAAAAGCATGAAACTTTTTTATTTTAAAATTATAATGTATTCGCTAATCGAAAATACATTTGAGGAGTTATTGTAAAAATTCAGAGATTGATTCATAAATATAAGAAAATTTGGTGTAGTAATAAGATCATCCTCCAAAACAATAACTTTTCCATACTTTTGTAAAATCAAGGTAACACCATCAATAATTGAGTTGGCTAGCCCCTTATTAGATTTAGATTCAAAGATAGTAATTTGTTTAAAACCAGTAATAGATTTTAAATACTCTCGGACAATATAGACAGTCAAAATATCATCGTGTTTTTAGGACCATCACTAAAAATAAATAATTCGCTATCAGAGGACAAACTATTGGATACCAATGCTTCCACAGTTAACTTTAAAGTGTCAATTCGTTTATAGGTAAATAAAAGAACTGGGGCAAGTGTGTTCATAATTTTGGATAATATGTTTCGACGATAGTCTTTATCTTTTTATCCCATGTTTGATTCAAAGCAAACTGATGAGCTGCAATACTCATTTCCCTAACAAGGGTTGGATTAAAGTATAATTTTAAAATTGCATCATGCAATTCTTGTATTGCAATTTCTGGCGTGCTACAATTACACCTAAATCCAGTTTCATTATTAACAATCAATGATTGTCCGTGTAAATTTAATGTAACGATAGGCATACCATATGCTAATGCTTCAATGAGCTGAGCAGGACAAGAATCCCGTAAAGATGTGAAAAAGAACACATCGTGTGAAGCGTAATAAGCTTTAACCTCACTATGAGGTATTTTTCCAATCCAGTTAATAGATTTAGATAAATCTAATTCTTGCACACGTTTCAAAAATTCATCTTTAATGATTCCATCACCAACAACTGTAAGTTTTATATTATTGTATTTTTTTAGTAAAAACATGACTCTAATATTAATAATAAACCCTTTAAAGGCATAAACCTACCTACCCAAAGCAAATTAAGATTACCGTTGCTATGTTGTTTAGGGGTAAAGTTAGGTGGAAAGAAATCATTGGGCAATGCCGAGTCAATTGTCAGGGCAACATTAATATTTTTATTGAATAAATTAACTAAATTAAAAGTATCTAAATTAGAAACTAAAACAAAATGTGCATTATTAAATGTATGTTTACATGCAGGATTATATTTCAGAAAAAGACTATTTAATTTTTCACGACGAACCTCATTAACCCAATATTTTCCAAAATATTTTTTGAAAGCTACTGGGGCAACTTGACCACCACCAGCAGGACCTATTAACATAGGTAAATTTAATTTATATAGGAAGCTACCCATTTTAAGATTACCCCAAGTAACATGATGAATAAAATTAAAATTTAACGTTTTAGTAAGATGTTTTGTAATTAATAGCAATCTAAATTGCCAAAACATATAATAAATATACATTGAAATTTGAGAGGCACTATATAAGCTTTCAAGACCAAAAGGCAATTTAATATAATGAAATATTAGATTTGATGGTATTTCCTTACTTTCAATACCATCTTTCCCCGTAAATCGCGTAAAACAATGAACTTCAAAGCCATATTTTGCAAGTCCAGTAGCCCAATTCCAACCATTATTTGGTTCTGATCCTTTTGTGGGATCACAAGCAAAAGCAGATAATAATATTTTATTCATAAATCAATATATTAAAATTTATCACGAATGATTTATTAATGGTTGTCTAACAAAGTTCCCAGGTTGTACAAGGCGGCGGCAATGAACATCATCGCATTCCTTGCCTAATAATCCTTAAGTCGAATCTTGTTTCTAATGAATATCGATCTTTTTACTCACTCATAGGAATACACGCTTCACACTAACTGACCTATCAGACAACCCGGTCGGAGCTCTACTTTGGCGCATTGACCTCTCCATTACTAGGCTTCTTAGGGCAGTATGACGTGGAAACTGACCTTTTCAACCCCGAGATTACCTGAGTCAGCCAGCAGGTATAGCGACAAATGATCTATATAGGCCTAGTCCCACAGCGCCTTATCATGAACACTGCCATGAAAGGATAACCCCAAGTAGAAAATGCAGTCCACGACAGTAGTGAAGTACATTTTCTTTATGATTTGGAACTTGTCTTGCTGCTTTAATCATCATTCTATTCCTTGATGTATTATAGCATTTGAATAAATTGTGTGCAATCGCATCCATTAGAAGGTAGTTTGCCTAAGGCGTCCTAAGGCGGTTAAGGTAAAAAGTCAAGGGCATTAGAGCTAGGCAACACAGCGACTGATCCAGTACAGAAGTGAGATAGATTAACCTCTCTTTTGATTTGGTCAGGCACATGATGGACAGACAGCCATGGTAAGACTGTTAGGGATTCTTCGAGGCACAATAGTATGAAGAAAAATTTTTATATAGCTGCCATATAGTCTGTTTTGTTTTGATCCTTATATTCATCATAAACCCATTTCTAATTTTCAACAAATAGATACTTAACATTTAGTTGAACAGCACATCAAATAGGAAAGATCTTTGATGAATTCATTATAATAAATCCATAATAAAACATTATGTCTAAGGTTGAATTTATAATAAATTATATTTATAATTTTTTTTAAGAAAATTATATGTCTTACTAAAAATATGTGGAGATAAGATCAGTAAAATTGCTTGAAATTTAAATAAAATATGATTGCTAAATAAAATTTTTGATGAGATATAATTTAATTTATTAATTTGAGCACACACATCTTTTCTAATTCTATTATCATTTATTTTACTACAAAGGGATGCTGATAGAGTTAAAGAGAAAAAAAAGCATGTATATATACATTTCTTTTTCAGTTAAAAATGATATATTATCTAAGTATGAAAGCAAATATATCTTTTTAGCGATTACAATTAAGTCAAAACATCTTTTAGGGTTATAAGTAGTAGTAATTGATCCTATTCAGTAAACATGGAAGTATATTGCAAGTCCACTATAAAAAAAACGTTCTGCTAGAATAATTGCATTTAAAGTAAATAGCTTATCCTCATGAAAAAGGTTTGGCTCGAAAAGTAGCCTGTTAGATATTAAAAAATATTTTTTAAAAATGTAAAGTTGTGAGGGAATAGGAAAATTATTTTCTTCAACACATTTTATGCCAGAAATAACTTTGTACGTGTATTTTGAAATGGTCTTCATTAAAATAAAATTCGAAGATGAATAATACTTTATTCTGTCAAAACTCAGAATATCTAGTTTGTATTCTTCACATAAATTAATTAATGTATAAATACAATTATCCACAATACGATCATCACTGTCAAGGAACCAAACATACTCACCACTTGAAACATTTAAACCAAAATTTCTAGTCAAACTAAGCCCAATATTATCATGTTCATAATATTCAATAAATTTATAATTTCTTGCATAGTCCTTTGCAATTATACTACTATAATCAGTACTTCCGTCATTAATTAAAAGAACTTCAACATCACTTGTATTAATATTAAACAATTGATGAACAATGCTTTCTAAGCAATCTTTAAGATAGTTTTCAACATTAAAGATTGGAATTACTATTGAAAGGCGAATCATATTAAGAGTCAATTTTATGCCAATAATTAAGTGCAATAGTTTCATCTGAATCATGTCTCCAAATTGATGGACAAATGACAATTTTAGAATTATTTTTGTTTAAATATGCACCCCACCAACTAAAACTCGAATTAGAAATAATATTATGTTTACATAAGGACATCAAATGAATATACCAATAAGAGTTTATATTATAATTCTCAACAAATATGACTTTATTATCTTTGTTAAAAGCGCTAATATTTTTTTTTGCCCACTCTATTTCATCAGAGAAAACATAAAAACTAATTTTTGGATACATATTATTAATGAAGTTTATGGCTCTATTGAAATAGTCAATAGTACAAACGTTATAGTTTTTAGCATATTTATTAACATAATCACCCCTTCTTATATGCACAGAGACAGATACATTATCAGATAAAATACTGTTAAAATACTTTATAATACTTGATGGGATATCCATCTTAGGCTTAAATATTTCATCAACATTTTTTAATCTATCTACATAATAATTTGTTTGCCAATATCCTTTGAAATAGTACTTTAATTGACTATTCATATCTAAAATAGATGGGTCAAATTCAGGACAATCATTAATTAATACCTTTTTTATATTTAAAGAAAATGCGATATTACAAAGAATTTTTATTAGCCCAGATTTTCCAAATGGAATCAGGGGATCATAACTATTTGACGTATAGTATGGATTTACAATTTCAATTTCAGGACATCTTGATTTGTCATTTTCATATGAATGTAAATCAAAAATAACATTTCTATTTGTTACTTGCTCAATATACTTACTAAATGCTAAAATAAATAATTGATTTCCAAGCCCTGACCTTAGTTGAACAATTAGCATATATAAATTCCTATTTTAATATTTTTTTCAAATAATAAACTATATTATTTGCAATAAAACCAATTTTTATGATGAACGATGGAGTTCCAATATATTTTGAATAATAATATTTATTACTTTCAAAATCTAGATCTTTCATTCTTTTTGATGCAAGAAATTTATTAGTCGTACCACCTGATTCATGTACGATTTTGACTTGATTACAATAGTATACTCTTCGTTTAATCTTGTACATCCTCTCTGTCAATATTTCTTCCTCACAATAAAGAAATGTATTTGAATCCATCATTCCGCAGTGAATGAAATCACGTAATTTAACTATAAAAAAACAACCAGAAATTTTATAATGATCTCCTTCAATTGCATTAATTGCATAATCTAAATTAAATATTTTTATTTTTGTTTTTTTTGATAAAAAATAATGTAGCAATATTTGCATAAAGATACTTCGATTTGAAAAGTAACAAATGGTCGAGGACTCGGCTAATACCATTAGAATCTAGACAATTTGGACCTATCATTCCAATATCGCTATTTGATTCTAATTTTGAGATCAAAAACTCAATAACATTTTCGTCAATAATAATTATATCTGTATTCGTAAATAATATATATTCTATATGCTTAAAATTTTTTACAATAAACATAGTTCCTAGATTATTTGCATTTGCAAAACCTAAGTTCTCAATAGAGTTAATTACAAAAATTGTATTTCTACTATTTATATTATCTATATCGTAGATTAATTCCGCATTCAAATTTTCGCAAAGTAAATTATTGCTATCCAATGTTGATGAATTATTTACTATAATAATTATATTTTGAAAATATTTTTTTTTTAATTCCTGATTAATATAATTAATAGTTTGGTATTCATTTTTATAGTTAACAATAACAGTAGCTATTAGATCCATATTATTTAAATTTTCTATTTATTGTCAATATAATTATTGTAAATAACGGTATTAATAATGCGAACTGGGCACTATATGCTCTGTGTATGTATGCAGTAAATCCTATTAAATAAATGTGAGACATAATAGCTAAGATAAAAATTATTTCCAACGGATACTTTTTTCTTATTTTAATGAGATAAACGCATATAAAATTAAGTAATAGGGCAAAGAAAATTGTTCCTATTAAACCAAAATCATAATATATGTCACCTATGAATGTATAAAAATTTTCTATTTGTATACCATTTTTATTTAGGTAAAAACCATCTCTTTCACGCACATCAATATAAGTTTCTAAACCAATTAAGTTTTTTGCAAACGCAAACATATCATCGCCATCTGTATAATGTTTGATATACCATAAATCATTATTAAATTTCAAAAACCCCTCTCCACCATATAATCCAATCCATTCCAACATATTAGTATACTTTTCACTTGAATTGTATCTTGCTATAGTTATAAATGATAATATTAGTAAAATGGCTGTACCACTAAAAATATTATTTTTCTTACTCGCGCCTTTCTCTTTTCGTTTATTGAGTTTTTAAACAGATAAAAGCAAGCTAAAATAAATAGACCAATCGAAACTAAACCCGCTCGATTTG
>CAVYGM010000036.1:0-119119 GCA_963768025.1 uncultured Cytophagales bacterium | reverse complement strand
TGTAGTCTACTGGTACCAGTACGTATTGCTATTTCATCTTTATAAAAATCTGTTTTTTTACCGATTTTTTGAAAAGCGAGCTTGACGGCTTCGTGAATATGCTTATAGCTGGTTTCAACTGATTCAAACTTTTCGAGACTATCCTGTTTACGGGCAAATAATGAAAAAATCAGGTCTTTGCCGTGCATCACCGTTCCGCCGCCGGTAATTCTCCGGCATACGGGAATATTTGTTATTTCATGATGCGAAGCTACCAGCGTATAGCCGTCATGTTTCTCCGCGGCATAACCGACACTCACCCATGGTTCGGAAGAGTAATAAATGCGTAGAACCGGAGTTTGAATTTGGCCGCGCTGATTTTCAAAAAGCAACCGGTCGAGTGCCATTTGAAAAGACATGGGGGCCGAGATTGTCGGAAAAAGGCGCCAAACTTCTTAAAGGTTGGCCGCTCACTTCAGCGCGACTGCAGGTTCGGCGGGAGCCGACTCGCGCACATAATCCTTGTAAGTCAGAATGGGCTTGCGCGCAGCAAGCACTTCATTGGGACGGCGAATCGGTAAATCATAGGGCGCATTGCGGACTTTATCGGGTTCGGTTGGCCGCATGCGCATCATTCCAGGCATTAAGGGATCGCTCATCATCGACGATACATACAATTCGTCGCCTGCAGCTGCGCATTCAGCGCTCGCGACTCTAAAGGAAATCAAAGGATACAAGAAAAAGATCGCAGTTCTTGGCGACATGCTCGAGCTCGGTCGTTTTTCAAAAGACGCACACGTAGAAGTAGGCAAACATGCCGCGAAATGCGCGCATATGTTGGTGACTATTGGTCTTCGCGCTCGTGCGATGGCAGAAGTCGCGCGTGATGCTGGCATTCCTGAAGATAAAGTACGTCAGTACGAACAAGGGACAGGAGCTGGCCACTTTGATGACCCTGAATTTTCATGTCCTACATTCGCAATCCAATTTTTAACGCGTATAATACGGCTTATAAGCTCATTCCGCCATCTACGAAAAAATTTTGTCCGGTGATAAACCTTTCCGGCATTGGAGCAAAGCAAAACGGCGAGAGCGGCGCAGTCAGTCGGTTCTCCGATGGTCTCCATTGGGGTAGTCAATCGGTGCTAAATGTCCTCTTCTATTTCGGGGACCGGTTCCTCAATCCGGGGGGTGTTGATGACACCCGGTGCCAGGTTGTTAATCGTGACCCCTTTGTCGGCTACCTGCAAGGCAATGTTCCGGACAATATTTTCCACCGCTGATTTAGTTGCCGCGTAGACCATCATGGCCGGGTGGGGTTTTAGCTGCTGTACACTACCAATGGTAAGAATCCTTCCCCATTTTCGCTGGATCATATGGGGTATCATGCCCTGGATAAGGTAAAGGGTTGATTTTAAATTGGCATTTACCTGAATTTCAAAATCTTTTTCCTTCACGTTAAGCCAATCTTTGGGAAGTTGAATTGACGCATTCACCACCAAAATATCAGGTACTAAATTTTCCTTTTTCAGTTTGTTAATCAACAGACCGGCTGAGCCTGATTTTGAAAAATCGGCTTTGAATAAGTACCCTTTTCGTCCAAGTTTTTCGATTTCCTTCACCACCTCACGACCTTCTTTCCGATCCGTATGGTAAAGAACCACCACATCGGCCCCGAATTCGGCCAGACCAAGGGCGATAGCCTTGCCAATCCCTTGGCTGGAGCCAGTTACCAAACCAAGCTTTCCTGCGATTTCAAACTGATCTTTCACCATTTGATTGGACAGGTATATTGTTGGACGGAGTGTAACGCTACATACTCAAAATACATGTCTGTAAAACAAATATGCCGACCAGAGGTCGGCACGTTTGCATCTATTAGCCATGAAAAATAAACAAATTAAGCAGTGAGCTGCCCACGAAGTGCCCGTGGAATATCCACCGAAGCTACGGGATGACTCATTTGGCTCAGGATAACGAATCCTTCGCTTTTGATTGCTGAAACCTTGATGGATTTACCCAGGTCAAGATCCGTTACATTTACATCAATGTAGTCAGGAATGTTTTCAGCCAAACCCTGCACGCGCAATTTACGCAATTTTTGGTTAAGTTTACCACCTTTGAACACGCCAGTTGAAGCACCCGTCAATTTTATGGGTACATCTACCTTAACTTCCTTACCTGGAATGATTTCCAGAAAGTCGGCGTGGATGATCATGTCATTTACAGGGTGAAACTGCGCATCCTGCAATAACGGCTTTATAGATATCTCCCTCAATATTAAGAGTTACTTCGAAAATCGTCCGGAGTAGTTAATAAACTTCTAAACAACATAGTCAGGAGCATGGAAATGTACCTGCTCTTTACCCCCGTACAATACGGAGGGAACATAGCCTTGTGCGCGGAGATCCTGCGCTTCTTTCTGCCGAGATTCGCTCTACGATACCCTACAATCTCTAATTTTTTCATACTGAATTAAACTAATAAAATAAATAAAAATAAAAATTTACTGATTATTTAAGAAAAGTGAACTAATAGATTCATGATCACGAATGCGGCCAATGGCTTTGGCAAATAACGGAGCCACCGACAGCACTTTAATTTTACTACTTTGTTGACGGAGAGGCAAGGTATTCGTCACAATCAACTCCTCCAATACCGAGCTCTCGATATTCTCAAATGCCTTTCCTGACATGACGGGATGCGTACAAATAGCCCGTACCGATTTAGCGCCTTTTTGCATGATGATCTCGGCGGCCTTGCATAAGGTACCTCCGGTGTCAATCAGGTCGTCGAACAGCACCACATTGGCTCCTTCCACTTCCCCTATCACTTGCATGGAGGCGATTTCGTTGGCTCGTTTGCGGAATTTATCGCAGATTACCATGTCAGCATTCAGGAATTTGGCAAAATTCCGAGCCCGGGCCGCTCCACCAACGTCGGGAGAAGCTATGAGCAGATTGTCTAGGTTCAGAGCCTTCAGGTAGGGTACAAATACGGAGGTACCTTCCAGGTGATCCACCGGAAAATCAAAAAAGCCCTGGATTTGGCCAGCGTGTAGGTCAATGGTCATCAACCGGTCTACGCCGGAAGCTGACAAAATATTTGCGACGAGTTTGGCCGCAATAGCAACCCGCGGTTTATCCTTCCGATCCTGACGGGCGTAGCCAAAGTAAGGCAATACCACCGTCACATAGTGCGCTGACGCCCGGCGGGCTGCATCCACCATCAACAACAATTCCAATAAATTATCACTCGGGGGAGGGGTGGATTGGATGATAAAAACATCGCATCCCCGTACGGATTCATCGTAGATGGGAGAAATCTCACCATCACTGAATGTCCGGCAGGTATATCCTCCGAGCGGACGGCCATACTCAGTAGCGATCAGATCGGCTAGATACGTTGAATAACTTCCTGAGAAAATTTTGACAGTATTTAATGCAGCCATTAATTAGTAAAATTTGCGCAAAAATAACAAGAAACCCTTGAAATAACGAGAGTTAAGCAAAATATAATTGTTTCTACATGAAAGTAGAGGTACTTCGGCGCGCAGCGTACCGGTACACCCCGACGCACAGCAGGGATGCTCCGATGCCTACCAGTCCTCCCCCTAATATATCCAGCGGGTAATGTACCCCCACGTAAATCCGGCTATACGAATACAGAATAGCCCACGCCCACAGCCACGATGCGCCCCTTAGCGTGCTCGTGGGGAGAAGGTTAACCGCCGCCGCAATCCCGAAACTCGTGGCCGCATGAGACGACACGAACCCATAGGCACCACCACAGTTTCCTACCAGTTGAACCAGATCACCGATAAGAGTATCGTGACAGGGGCGGGGTCGCATAAAATAGGGCTTCAAAAAAGCCGAGGCTACCTGATCCGACAGCGCTACCACGGCGATGATGCACAAAATCATGCCAATCGCCTTTTTCTGAAAGGTGGATACCATCGCGTACATTAGGAGAAGGTAAAGCGGTATCCAGGTGAATTTGTACGTAATGCCTTTCATTATGGCATCCCAAAAGGGAGAATGCCAGCCATTTAGCCACAAAAAGACCTCCTGATCAGTCTGAATGAGGGTATCCAGGGCAGGATTCATATGCCAAAGCCAAGTGCTTGTCGCATGCGGCCGATGGTGTTTTGGGCCACGATTCGGGCTTTTTCTTCGCCAGCAACCAGTATTTTCTCCAATTCTTCCTCGTTTTTCATATAGTAATCGAAGATTTGGCGAGGCTCCTTAAATCCATCCAAAATTACCTCGTGCAGGGCTTTTTTGGCGTGGCCGTAGCCGTACCCACCACGGAGGTAGTTTTGCCGCATGTCTTCGGTTTGATCCGGAGAGGCCAGCAGGGAATACAGCTGAAACGTAATGTCCGTATCCGGGTTCTTAGGATCTTCCAGCGCCGTGGAGTCCGATATAATTTTTTTTATCACTTGAAGCAATTCCTTCTCCGGCAGAAAAATATCAATGTAGTTGTTGTACGATTTACTCATTTTCTGGCCATCAACGCCAGGAATAACCATCAATCGCTCATCAATGCGCGATTCGGGAAGGACCAATATCTCCCGACCTACCAGCTTGTTTACCGCTACCGCAATGTCTTTCGACATTTCCAGGTGCTGTTTTTGATCCTTGCCAACGGGGACGATCGTCGCATCGTACAATAGGATATCCGCTGCCTGTAAAACCGGGTAGGTGAAGAGCCCGGCGTTTACGTCGGCCAATCTTTCTGATTTATCCTTGAAGGAGTGTGCATTGGCCAGCATGGGGTAGGGGGTGAAGCAATTGAGGTACCAGGCCAATTCGGTATGCTCCTGTACCCGTGATTGTCGCCAGAATACATTCCGGTCGGTATCAAAGCCAAAGGCCAACCAGGTGGCGGCAATGGCCCGAACGTACTCTTTTCGCAGATTTCCGTCCTTAACCGAAATCAGCGAGTGCAGATCGGCTATAAAGAAAAAGGATTCATTGGCCGGGTCTTTAGAAAGTTCGATGGCGGGCTGAATAGCGCCCAGAATATTGCCCAGGTGCGGGCGTCCGCTACTTTGAATTCCGGTCAGAATTCGTGCCATATGGAAATAAGTTAGTACAAAAAAATGAGTGCCTTGCTGCTTTGGTTCTCGTTGTCTTTCAGGGGACTGTTCAAAATCGATTGATCAGTTTCCAGTTTTTGTCGGTTAATCCGACGAAGCAGATGCCAAAATTCGTTAAATTGAACCGAAAAAGTGAACTTTTGGCCAAATAATTAGAAACGCTCACCGGAGCCGATTTTTACACCTCAGCGCCTTTCATCAATCTTTATGCTTTCAAAAGAAACCCTGAACTTTTTGTCAGATTTAGGTAAAAACAACAATCGTGAATGGTTTCAAGAAAACCGAAAGCGTTACGAACTGGCCAAAAAGGATTTTGAGCAACTCACGGGCAGGCTAATTAAAGAAGTTGCCGAGCTGAGGAGTTGGGAAATACCCAGCCAAAGGATTGCATTTTCAGGATCAATCGGGACATCCGATTTACCAAAAACAAAGCGCCTTATAAGGAGTGGCTCAGCGCAGCCATTGGTCCTGGTGGCAGGCATTCTGGTCGCATTGACTATTACATGCAGGTACAGCCAGGAGGAGAAACCATGTTGGGGGCCGGTATGTGGAGCCCCACGCCCTCCCAATTGGCTAAGTTTCGGCAGGAGGTTGATTACAATGCCACGGAACTCAAATCGATCATCCAGGAACCTGCATTTCGGGAGTTTTTCCCGGAAATCCACGGGGAAGTGATGAAGACCGCCCCCAAAGGATTTGACAAAAATCACCCAGAAATAGAACTACTCAGAAGGAAAGAGTTGTTTTTCATGCATCGCTTTACCGACAAGGTGGTCCTTTCCGAAGCCTTTGTGCCCGAAATTATGCGGGGAATTACTTTGATTAAACCTTACTGCGATTTTTTGAATTACATTTTTCACGACGAACCGGAGGAGATTGACGGAAAATAACCTTGTATTTTTCTGAATCGTATCCTCCAATAAAGCAACTAACCTATCCCATGCAATTCTCTCATCTCCACTGCCATACCCAATACTCGCTGCTCGACGGTCAGGCCGATATTAAGAAGCTGATTCAAGAAGGCGAAAGCCGACAATATGCCCGCCGTTGCCATCACCGATCACGGTAATATGTTCGGGGTGTTCGAATTTGTGGCCGAAGCCAGCAAACAGGGCATCAAACCCATTGTCGGCTGTGAGTTCTATGTGGTGGAAGATCACCACAAACAGCAGTTTACCAAAGAGAAAAAGGACGTTCGATACCACCAGCTGCTGTTGGCCAAGAACGCAGATCGGCTATAAAAACCTGGTGAAACTGTGCTCGCTGGGCTACATGGAGGGGCTGTACGGCAAATACCCCCGCATTACAAAGAACTGATCTGACAATACAAAGAGGGCTTATTGCCTCTACCTGCTGCATTGGTGCCTCCGTCCCAAAGCCATTCTCAAAAAAGGCGAAGAAGCTGGGGCGAAATTGAATTCAAGTGGTGGCTCGACCTGTTCGGCGAAGACTATTACGTTGAGTTTCAACGCCATGAAATTCCCGAGCAGATCAAAGCCAACGAAATGCTGATCAAGTTTGCCCGGAAGTACAACGTCAAGATCATCGCGTCCAACGATTCGCACTATGTCGATCAGGACGACTGGGTAGCGCACGATATTCTGCTGTGCGTGAATACCGACGAAAAGCAAAGTACGCCGTCGATGAAGGATTTCAGCGACGACGAGGTGATGCCCAAGAATCACCCGCTTTGCCTTCTTCAGCGATCAGTTCTATTTTAAGAACACGCAGGAGATGACGCACGCTGTTCAAAGACCTGCCCGAAGCCATCGACAATACCAACGAGATTGTTGGCAAGGTCAGAGACGCTGAAGCTGAAGCGGGATATTATGCTGCCCAACTTTCCCATCCGAAGAATTCACGCACAGGAGTTCCAAGCAGCATACCGACGACGTGCTGAACCAGTGGGAATACCTGCGACACCTGACCTATACAGGTGCCAAAGAGCGCTACGTCGACATCCTGCCGCACATTCAGGAGCGCCTTGACTTTGAGTTGTTCACCATCAAGAACAATGGGTTTTCGCGGGGTACTTCCTTATCGTGGCCGACTTCATTAAGGCCGGGCGCGATCTGGGCGTTATGATTGGGCCCGGTCGTGGTTCGGCGGCGGGTAGCGCGGTGGCTTATTGCACGGGTATCACCAACATTGACCCCATCAAGTACGACTTGCTGTTCGAGCGTTTCCTGAACCCCGACCGGAAGTCGATGCCCGATATTGACACGGACTTCGACGACGAAGGCCGTCAGAAGGTGATTGATTATGTGGTGCAAAAATACGGCAAGTAACCAGGTAGCGCAGATTGTGACCTATGGTACCATGGCGGCGAAATCGTCCATCAAAGACGTGGCTCGGGTAATGGATTTGCCCCTGCAGCGATGCCAACGCCGTGGTGAAGCTGGTGCCCGACAAGCCGACCTACAACATGACCCTCAAGCGCATTTTTGAGGATCCACTCGATGGGCCAGGTGGGTTGGCGAACGTTATTCAGCCCGAAGAAGCTCGAGAATGTGAAGCGGATGCGGGCACTCGAAGCAGGCGACAAAAGCGCGGCCCAGGCCATGCGGATTGTCGACTACGAAAAGGTATCAGCCGTACTCAAGCAAGCGCGAAAACTCGAAGGTACGGTACGCAATACGGGGCTTCACGCGGCCGGTATCATCATCGCCCCCAGCGACCTTATCCGACATTGTTCCGGTGTCGACCTCGAAAGATACGAACCTGATTATTACCCAGTATGAAGGGAAAGTTATTGAGGATGCGGGTGTAATCAAGATGGACTTTCTGGGTCTGCGCAACCTGACCATCATCAAGGAATGCCTGCGGCTGATCCAGCAAAATCACGGCGATTGAGCATCGACGATTGATGATATTCCGCTGGACGACGAAGAAACCTACAAGCTCTTCCAGCGGGGCGAAACCAACGCCATTTTCCAGTTTGAATCCGACGGCATGAAAAAGCACATGAAGGACCTGAAGCCTGACCGCTTCGGTGACCTCATTGCCATGAACGCCCTGTACCGTCCGGGCCCGATTGCCTACATTCCGAACTACATTAACCGCAAACACGGCCGCGAAGAAGTCAAGTACGACATGCCCGAAATGGAAGAGTACCTGGCGATACCTACGGCATTACGGTGTATCAGGAGCAGGTGATGCTGCTTGTCGCAGAAGCTTGGCAACTTTACCAAAGGCGACGCCGACGTACTGCGGAAGGCGATGGGTAAGAAGCAGACAAAGCCACGCTGGACAAAATGAAGGGCAAGTTTATGGATGGCGGTGCCAGCCAACAACCTGCCGCCTGAAAGTCTGCGAAAAAATCTGGACCGACTGGGAAGCCTTTGCTTCCTACGCCTTTAACAAATCGCACTCAACCTGTTACGCCTTCGTCGCCTATCAAACGGCTTATCTGAAAGCGCACTACCGGCCGAGTATATGGCGGCCGTGTTAACAAGCTGCCTGGGCACGATCGACAAGATTACGTTCTTCATGGAAGAATGTAAGAACATTAATATTCCGGTTCTGGGGCCCGATGTAAACGAATCGGAGCGCTTTTTCGGTGTCAACAAAAAGGGCGAAATCCGCTTTGGTCTGGGCGGTATCAAAGGTGCAGGTGATGCCGCCGTAGAAGCCATCATTGAAGAGCGTAAGGCGGGTGGACCATTCAAAGATATATTTGATTTTGCGATTCGGGTCAACCTCCGCACGGTGAACAAGAAAACCTGGGAATCGCTGGCCTACGCCGGTGCGTTCGACAGCATCGACGAGTATCACCGGGCGCAGTACTTCGAATCCGAGAAGGCGATAACTCCAATTTTATTGAGAAGCTCATAAAGTTTGCCAATGCTTACCACGCCGAGAAGGCATCGAGCCAATCGTCGTTGTTTGGAGCTTTCGGAGGAAATGAGGTGCTCATGGCCAAGCCCAAACTACCTGACGTAGAAGCCTGGGGAGATCTACAAAAGCTTCGCCACGAACAGGATGTCGTTGGGTTTTATATTTCAGGCCACCCGTTGGATACCTTCCGGTTGGAAATGGACAATTTCTGCACCTGTACCCTTGAAAAAGTCCTGGAAATCCCCGAAGAAGCCAGCCAACCCATTTACCTGGGCAAGGAAATCACCGTAGCCGGAATCGTCACCAGCGTCCAGGAGCGAACATCCAAGCGGGGTAGCCCCTTTATTATTTTCAAAATGGAGGATTACCGGGGCTCACTGGAAATGTTGCTGGGGGGGGAAGATATGGTGCGGATGAAAAATTACCTGCAGGTTGGAAGTTTCCTTTATTTGAAAGGTAAAGTTCAAAGCCGGTACTATAATGAAGACCAGTTTGAGTTTAAAATTCTCAACATTCAGCTCCTGACCGAGATTCGGGAAAAAATGTGCAAGGAGGTAAAAATGAAATGTACGCTCGATCGTATTGACGACGAATTTGTAGCCATTTTACAAGAAGCCATTCAGGGTCATCCCGGAAACTGCGCCATCAGCCTGTCGGTAATAGACCAGGAGTCGAACATTGAGGTACAGATGCTGTCCCGGTTATTCCGGGTAGATGCTTCCAACGAATTGTTTGATCGGTTGAAAGGGTTGCAGGGAGTAGAGTTCGCTTTGAATTAGAATTAAAAAGTCGGGAGGATAACTAGCTGGACAGGCGACCAAAGAACCTATGAACAGAAACGAATTCTTAAAAAGTATGGGTTTCGGTGCAGTAGCGGTAGGGACCGGCGAAATCTTTCTGACTAGCTGTATGAACCATGACATGGACGCTATGAAGGCGGTGGCACCCACCGTAGTGGAAGGGGCGTTTACAACACCACTTCCCTTACTGGATCCTGCGAGTTCGGGCACTGCGTTACGAGCGGGTAGTTACACGCACGAAATTCAGAGAGGCAAACCAGGAAATGTACTGGGCTACAACAAAGGGATTCTTGGCCCATTATTTCGAGTAAAACGAGGGGTACCCGTTACGATCCCATTTACCAATACTTTGAACGAAGAAACCAATATTCATTGGCATGGTTTGTTAGTACCCGCCAGCATGGATGGTCACCCAGACCATCTGATGAAACCGGGACAGACGTTCACCTATGGCTTTACGCTGGATCAACCCGCTGGTATGGCCTGGTACCATCCGCACCCCCACATGCAAACGGGTAGGCAGATATTCAAAGGACTAGCCGGCCTATTTATAGTAGAATCTGCGGAAGAAAGTGCCCTGAACTTACCAATTGGTGATCTGGAGGTACCTTTACTAATTCAGGATAAACGACTTGATGCAACGGGAGCACCGAATTACAATCCTTCGGGACCGGAAATCATGGTTGGGTACATGGGGGATACCGTTGTGGTGAACGGGGTGAATGCCCCCGTCTACCAGGTAGCTACCCTGACCTACCGCTTTCGGATTCTCAATGGTTCCAACGGCCGAATGTATAATTTGGCGCTAAGCAGTGGTGATGACTTCTACGTTATTGGATCTGATGGTGGTTTGTTGCCAGCCCCTGAGCGCGTTAGTAGCCTGCTGCTCGGCCCCGGTGAGCGGGTTGATTTGTTGGTTGATTTCGGAAAATCAGCCTTGAATAGCGAACTGTATCTTCAAAGTAATGTGTTTGACGGGGCGGATTCCCAAGGAAGCCAGACCTTCAAACTATTAAAATTTATAGTGAGCCGAAGCGCGGCAAATACCTTTGTTTTACCAACTTCCTTCCCTGCGGTTCCGCTTATTTCTAAATCCCTGGCGGTCCGGACGCGAACTTTTGTTATTGGGGATGCGTCGCACGCTGAGGGAGGGCACATGGGTAAGAAGTCAAGTATGGGGATGCATGCCATTAATGGAAAAACCTATGACGCTAGCCGGGTGGATGAAAGTGTTAGCCTGAATAGTACAGAAATATGGGAATTCGATAACAGCATGGGGGATGAACCACACCCCATGCACCTGCATGGTATCTTTTTTCAAGTGCTCCAACGCTCGGGTGGTCGGGGCGGGCTAGTCGCCCACGAAAAAGGTTGGAAGGATACGGTGTTGGTTATGCCAAAAGAAGTTGTACGGGTCATTATGCGATTTGAGCGTGTCGGAAAATTTGTTTTTCATTGCCATATTCTCGAACACGGAGATGATGGAATGATGCTTACGTATGAGGTCAAATAGCTGGACTTTGTGAGCATTTGCGTAAAATAATATAGGCCAGCTCTGCCGTCACCAGTAAGATTTAATAGCGACCTATTTTTTAGGAGATTAAGGAAAAATTCACCAGGCAGAAATGGAGACGTTCCAAACTTTTGTACAAAATAATGCGACAAATGAAAATCGGAACTTTTGTTTCGGCTTTTTGATTTACTTTACAGAACAATATTTATTTAGATTATTCAGATCATGGCAAAAGCACTCGAAGTAACAGATAGCAGTTTTGACGAACTGATTCAGGGAGATAAACCCGTACTTATAGATTTTTGGGCCGAATGGTGCGGTCCCTGTAAAATGATTGGTCCCGTGGTGGAGCAATTGGCCGGTGAGTACGAAGGCAAGGCGATCATCGCCAAAATGGACGTTGATATGAACGCCCAGGTACCTGCCAAATACTTTATCCGTTCCATTCCTACCCTTATGATTTTTAAAGGTGGTCAGTTGGTGGATAAAGTAGTAGGTGCCGTACCCAAGTCGGTATTGGAAGCTAAACTAAATGAGCAGTTGGCTTAACGTAAGCTACCCAACTACTTGATATAGAGTTCAAAGAGAAAGGCAGCCCGGAGGGCTGCCTTTCTCTTTGAAATGTCGTTCCAGAAATGATATACCCTAGTACACCTTCAATAAATACACCTCCCTCGTACGGGTCGGCCGAAGTTTAGGGTTTAGAAACGGAAGGGTCAGCGTGGTTACGTGGTACTTATCATACGTTATCACCTTCTGAATTTTATAATCGCCGGTACTGTCCAACGAGGAAAATCCTTTTCGATCGGTGTAGAACCAGAGCGTATCGGCGGATTGTTTCAGTCGGCTGACCTCCTCCACTGTTTTTACTTCTGGGGTGTTACGTGCCGTATAAAAATCCAACGCGTGGGCAAAGAGGTAGTAATCGCTTTTGGGATTGAGGTCGAGGAGGTAAAAATCATCCAGAGGAAAATTCTGCCAATTCTGGATTTTTATTCCCAGTTCTGACCCTGTTTGATAGGTGAGGAGGGAGGGATAGATATGTCCATTCATCAAAAAATTGCTACCGACAGCCACCCAAAATGGCGCCAAAACCAGCTGAGCGTAGGGGGAACGCTTGTCGCGGTAGAGGTAGGTGATGTAAAGAATAAAGGCTACCGCCACCACGATCAGGAGGATGTTGTCTAGGGGGAAAGCCCAGCTACTCAGGATAAGTATGATCAAACCCATGACAACGGAAGTGAATATCAGGGCGATTTTGGTGTAGAAAAAGGTTCTGGATTCTGCTTCTCCGACGACCAGGTACAAATACCGGGCTGTGAGCACCGCTGCTAGCGGGAAAACTACGAAGGTATAGTGCGGCAATTGGTAGTGGGAGGTTGATAATGCCAAGAAAGGAAGCACAAAGCCCCCAAACGAAATCGCTTCCTGGTTTTCGGTCAACCGAAAGTGCTGCTTGTACAGAAGTTTACCGAAGGACACCAGCCCGGCCCCACAAACCAACACCCAAGGCAGGAAACTCCATAAAAAATTTTGGGCCTGAAACCAGAGCGGAGCGTTGTTGTCCCATGCGTTTTCACCGGTAATCCGGCCAAAGCTTTGCTTCCAGAAGAAGAAATAGATGCCTTCCTCCCCGTATTGCCGGTAAAGGCCCAGGCAGTAAGGTAGTAGTACCAGTCCGATCACCAGAAGGCCTAATACCCATTCCCAGCGGAAAAGATTTTTCCAATCCCTTTTGAGCAGGATATCCACAAAGAACCCCGCTGCCGGCACTATAAGCCCAATCGGCCCCTTGGCGAGCATAGCCAATCCTATAAAAACAAAACCGCCCATAAAGTACTGCCAGCCCCCTTCCTTTCGGAAAGCCGCCAACTGCCAAATAGAAATCATGACGCAGTTGGTGAGTAAAGTATCCGTCCGAACGTCGTGGTTCATCAGAAAATAGGCCTGGCAACTTCCCATCACCAAAGCAGCGGTATAACTGGCAAATTCTGAATAGTAGAGTCGGGAAAAGCGGTAAACGGCAAATATCCCGGCTAGGGTAGAAATGATAGGGAAGAACCGATAGGCAAAATTGGTGAACCCGAATAGTTTGAAGGCCAAAGCAGACAGCCAAAAAAGTAACGGGGGCTTATCGAGATAATAGTCTATCCCCCGGTGCTGTACCTGGAAATAGTTATTGTTCTGGACCATTTCGCGACCAATACTGGCGTACTGAGCCGCGTCAATATCCATGATGTTAATCGCCAAAGCACCCAGAAGGTACACGATCAGAAGACCCGCAATGGGGAGAAATTTGGGGCTATTCAACGAGTGAATAACCGCGGGATTTTTAGAGAAGGGACGTTTTTTCGAGGACATCTAGGATTACTTTTACTGCTTCCTGTATTTGATCGGGTGTAATGGTAAGGGGCGGGGCAATTCGCATGGCATTGTCACAGAAAAGAAACCAATCTGTAATAACCCCATTTTCAATGCATTGATCAATGGTAGATTTTAGAACCTCGAAAGATTCCATTTCCGCTGCCAGCATTAGGCCTTTTCCGCGAACCTCTTTGATGCCAGGATGTACCAGTAGCGATTTGATGAGCTCACCCTTGGCATTCGCGTGTATTTCCAGCTGATTGGACTTGATCACGCGTAAGGTAGCCAACGAAGCCGCGCAGCATACCGGATGACCGCCGAAGGTGGTAATGTGGCCCAAGATCGGATTTATTTTCAACACCTCCATCACCTGCCTGGAAGCCATAAAAGCCCCGATGGGCATGCCGCCTCCCATTCCTTTTGCGCTTAACAAAATATCTGGATATACACCCACTCCCTCAAAAGCCCAAAAAGAACCCGTACGGCCAAAACCGGTTTGGATTTCATCGAAGATAAGCAAGGTTTTGGTGTCATTGCACCTTTGACGAAGGGCGGCAAAGTAATCAGACGTAGGAATGCGAACCCCCGCTTCGCCACCAATGACTTCGATCACGACCGCGGCGGTCCGGCAGGAAATACGGTCCAGATCGGGAAGAGAACCGTGGGTAATGTGTTTGACTCCCGGTAGCAGCGGTCTGAAGCTCCGCTTGAAAAATTCCGCGCCGGACAGGCTCAAAGCTCCTTGCGTGGCCCCGTGGTAGGCGTTGCGGCAGGAAATGAATTCCGTGCGACCCGTGAAGCGCTTGGCCAACTTCATGGCCCCTTCCACGGCTTCGGTGCCCGAATTAGTAAAGTACACCGAATCTATCAGGCCATACGGGGAAGGATTGGCGCATACCAGTTCGAGCGTCTTGACCAGGGCTTCGGCAAGTTGTACTTGTGGACTTTGAACGTACTCCCCGTACACCATGAGGTGCATGTACTTGTCGAGCTGGGCATGGATGGCAGCCAGGACTTCCGGGTGTCGGTGGCCCACGTTACTGACGGCTATACCCGAGATAAGGTCAAGGTACCTTTTGCCATCCTGACCGTATACATACACCCCTTCGGCTCGGTCAATTTCTAGGGCAAGCGGGAAATCAGACGTTTGAGCCAAATGATTATAAAATAGCTGCCGCTGACTACTGTGCATGTCCGTCGCTTTCGGTTTCGTAGAAGCAGGCGCTTCCCCCCACCCAGGTAAAATCTTTATTAAAGCGCACGCCAATCATTTCGCCCCGGCTAAGTCGACTCAAACTGGTCAGGAGACGGGGGCGGGGGTCGGCGTCGGGCCACACGTATAGCATCCTGATCTCACACTTGACCAACCCGTCGGGAGCCTGAATGACGGGCTCGTAGTGGACTTTACGTTGTAGTATATAGTTTTCCGGATCGGGAATCGCATCCAGTTCTTGACTCTTGACGTGCAGCTGTACCCCAGTTCCGGCAAAGGAAAATAAGGGCTTCAGTACGTAATTTTCAAGATCCTCGGGATAATCACCCCCATAATCGCTTAGGAATCGGGTTTCGGGAACGTAAGGACCGCTCGAGAAGAGGCAGCATGTACTTGCTGATTCTAAAAAACCAGTTGGGATGACCTACCCAGGTTACGTCCACATCGTCGGTGAACGTGTAGTCGCTTTTGAGATCAGGAAAGTTGGTTAGGTCATCAAAAATCAGCCGGTTGTAAATCCTTTTTACTTCGATTTTGCGCCCTTCGGATAGGTAGTAAAGCTTTCTTCCTTCCCGAATCAGATCGGTATAGCCTACGGCCTTTACGCCGATCATTTGTTCGGTGACGGCAAAATCCACCCTCGTTTTCTGCTGTTCAGGATAAATTTCCAGCAGAATGACATTCTCTGGGTTCTCTCCGGCCACGATCAACTCCCGCAACACCTTGATGTACGCCTCGTAGGAGTCGGCACCAAAGGCATAGTCAAATGAATCGGGAATGGGGAAAAATGTCTTAAACTGTTCGGACAAGTAAGCTTGGTACCCCATAATGGACGGAAAGCCCTGCAATTCAATCAGCTGCGGAGTGAGTTCACCGGTTTCGTCTTTACAAATTGCGAAATCGATGGCGAGAAACGAGGAATGGTCGTTTTCGTTTGGTACCCGTTGGTCCTGCGGAATGGCCCGGTTGGTTAATTCCTTAAAGTTGTCCGCCGTAATTACATCAACAAAACTTTCACAAGCCTCAACAATCTTTGCTTTGAGGGCTTTTGGGACAAATACCGGACTCTCCGCCACTCGAAAATCGAGTTGATCTGGAAAGTCTTTTTGAATTTGATCAACCAGTTCCTGATAGGTACTCTCATCAAAAGCCTCGTTATAGGCTTGTCGAGCTGCTTGGTGCATGAGACTAGGAGTTAAGGGACCAATTAGGCCGGTTGCAGGGGAGTATGGCGGAGCAAAGCGTTTTTCAGAAAGGACGGCAAAATGGTCTTTTCGGTCAACAAGATCTTATCCGGATCGTTGAGGTGTTCAATCATCTCGTAATACTTCGCTTCCCCGTGGTTCTTGATAATGTTCTGCTTTTTGTCCTCGTTCTGAAAATACCGCAGCATACCCTCGGCGTCAGCCTCGGGATGAAACTGGGTCCCGAAGATTTCGTTGGAAAACCGGATAGCCATGATGGCCCGGTCCAACGGAACGTGGGGTCGGATTTTCTCCAAGCCGGTAATTTTGGCTCCCATGGAGTCCAGGACGTAGTTGTTGGGTTCTATCACTTGGAAATCACGCGAATCAACGGCCCAAAAGGGATCGTCAAGACCCTTGAAAAACGGTTCCTTTTCTCCATTTCTGGTTTTGTGAATTGGAAAAATACCGAATGAGTTCGATCGTCTTTTGCACACGTGGCCTATTTGCCAATGAACACAGGCCAATTGGAACGAATGGCAAATGAGAAAGAGATGTTTTTTGGTTCGGTTCGTGCGGCTTTTATTATACTTCCACACCGAGTCCAAAAAGGTAAAGTACTTCTTCTCCCAAGCGTGGCCTTCCGGGCTGGGTGTACCGGGCCCACCCGAGGACAGGTAGATATCAAAACTTAAATCAGGTACTTCGTTTTTTTGGCGAACGTCGAATACGGTACTTTCTATTTCGATGGCCGACTCCTGGGCGAAGTCGGCCACGATTTTCTTTATGCACCGCATCCCTTCGTTTTGAACACCATTGTTCATGTCCAGGAGAGCGATGCGTAGGTTGGGTATTGAGGTCATCTTGTTGTATAGACTATTGAATAGGTAATACAGTAAAACTAAACGATCCCCAGCTTAGTTTCCGAAACGATGTAATCTACCACTGCATTCATGTCGTTTGTCTGTTCAAATACCGCCAGTTGTCGGTCTGCCCCGGTACCCATCTCCAGAATTTTGTGCACATATTCCACCTCTTTCCTGCTTCCCAGCTCATCCACCACATCATCAATGAATTCAAGTAGCTCGAACATCAACTGTTTGAAATCCACTTCCTCCTGCTTGCCGAAGTCAATGAGCTTGCAATTGATCCCAAAACGAGCGGCCCGCCACTTGTTCTCGTTGATTAAAATGCGACGATACGGTCTGAAATTCAGGTTTTGCCGTTGTAGTTTATGAATCTTGGCCACCAGCGCTTGCATGATAGCCGCCAGGCAAATGGTTTCGTCGGCCCGCATGGGTACATCGCAAATCCGGAATTCGACGGTATTGAAGAACGGGTGAACCCGAATATCCCACCAAATTTTCTTGCCGTTGTCGATACACTTTGTTTTGACCAAAAGATTGATGTACTCATCGTACTCGTTGGCACTGGCGAAAAAGTCGGGGATACCTGTCCGGGGGAATTTATCAAATACCTTGGACCGGTAGGATTTAAAACCTGTGTTCCGTCCACACCAGAAGGGGGAGTTGGTAGACAGGGCGTAAATGTGCGGTAAAAAATACCGCACCGCGTTCATGATCTGTATGCCCTCGTTCCGGCTTTCAATCCCCACGTGGACGTGCAGGCCAAAAATCAAATTGCCACGCGCCACATCCCGCATTTCGTCAATCAATTCATCATAGCGGGGATCTTCGGTGATCAGCTGATCCACCCAATCGGCAAAGGGATGGGTACCCGCCGCGGCCACCTGCAGGTTTTGCTCGGCCGCCAGATCATGGATCATCTTCCGAAGGTACATTACTTCCTCCCTCGCTTCCTGGATGTTATGGCAGATATTGGTCCCTACTTCCACTACTGCCTGATGCATTTCCGCTTTCACCCGCTCTTTCAGAATGATTTTGCCTCCCTCCACCAGTTTCGACATGTGCGAACGCAGGTTTCGGGTGACCGGGTCTATCGTCTGGAATTCTTCTTCAATCCCCAACGTGAAGGTTCGCTTTGCCATAGATTACGCTTTTGATGATTTTTTCTTGGGGGCTGGTTTTGCCGGGGTAGCCGGAACCTCTTTTTCAGGCTCACTTTTTTCAACGGCACCTTTCACCATGCCACTCCTCGGAAGATTCATGGCAGACGTGCGGATAAAGGATCCCCAGGTCAAATTATTTTTGCCATCCTGATGTTTCTTTGCTCGTTCAATCGCCATGTTGGCGGCGGTTTCCACCACCCAGTCAAAATTCTCCTGGCCCACGGAGTTAACGTCGGCATCCGGGGCGGGGTTACAGAAATCAATGGCGATGGGTATACCATCCCGCACGGCAAACTCCACCGTATTAAAATCATAGCCCAGGGCCAAATTCAGCCTTAATACATAGTCCTTGATGGTAGCGAGAAGTTTTTTAGCGGCTGGCCCCGTTGTGCTCATTTCGGCGGCATAGCGGAGGTGGTGGGGATTACGGGGCTCGTAGCTCATAATCTTTACATCCTTCTGGCCCAGACAGTAGCAACGGAAATAATCGTCAAATACGATCTCTTCCTGGAGCATCATCACCAACTGCTCGGTTTCCTGGTGCTTTACCCAAAGGTCCTCCGCATCATTTACCTTATACACACTTTTCCAGCCACCACCTGAGTGCGGCTTCATGTAAGCTGGGAAACCGATGTACTCAAACATTTTGTCCCAGGCCAGCGGCATCGTCAAGTTTCGGAAGCTAGACTCACTAGTATCCGTTGGACGTTCATTGGACGGGAGTAGGACGGTCTTGGGAACGGGTACCCCCACCATTTCGGCCAGGCAGTTGTTGAAAAATTTTTCGTCGGCGCTCCACCAAAATGGATTGTTGATCACGGCTGTACCGCACAAGGCCGCATTTTTGAGGTAGGCCCGGTAGAATGGTACATCTTGCGAAATACGGTCAATGATAACCGCATACTCCGTTGGTGCCGCTTGAACCACCTGATCAATGCTCACGGCTTCGGCGATTATGTTGGTCTCCTTCTTGCTGTTGACCCGTTCAATAAAAGCCTGGGGAAAGGTGTTTTCCATTCCGAATAATATCCCAATTTTTTTCATAAGTGTCGTTTGGTTTGTTGAAGGAAAGAGTTAGGTACTGCTGATTAGTCAATTACATGATTGAAGATAAATAATGGGGAAACATGTTTTGCCAAAGGGGCCAGTCATGCAGCTCCCACCCCCGGACGTCCATCCAATGGGAAATACCTTTGTTATTGAGTATCCCGGACATTTTCAGATTAGCGTCGTAGCAAATATCCCATTCCGATGTTCCTAGCACTATCTTCATGTGATTATAGCGCCAAGACTCCTCGTTGGGCACATAGTCCACGGGGTTGTTGAAATAGACATTGTCGTCATAATGTCCGTGCATAAAGCTGCGAATATCGAAGGCTCCGCTCATACTCACCAGGTAGGCTACCTGGGAAGGATGACGAAAAGCAAAATTGAAAGCGTGGAAACCCCCAAAGCTGCAGCCAGCGACCCCGATTTTTTCCACGTGGTTGTCGTGCTGAATCATTGGCACGAGTTCATTGGTCAAAAACTTATCGTATTGTAGGTGGTTCTGCACTTTCACGTGGGGAGCCAAGTGCCTGCCGTACCAGGAATCCTGGTCGATGCTATCGATGCAATAAATTTTGAATTTACCTGATTCCACTAACCCGCGTACAGACTCGATAAGGCCTTGATCCTTGGCCTGGTAGTGTCTGCCCATGGTGGTGGGAAACACTAAAATCGGGTAGCCCCAGTGGCCGTATACGAGCAAATCTATGTGTCTGCCTAGGTGATGAGAATAGTAACTTAGGTGGTTCTCTTGCAAAATTTCGAGGGATTTGGGATAGCGTGACTTATACAAATCTATCAAAGAAGTTGGAAATCTAATCAATGTTTGCAAAATTATGTTGTTACTTCTTTCCTCCCTAAATTTAAGGTTGGTACCCGTATGATCAAAACTAATCCGTTTCTAATTGTTCTCTTTATCCTTATACTAGTGACTGCTCAATCCTCTTTTTCACAAGCAAAAACTACCCAAATTATCTCCCAATCGGACAGCCTCCGTTCTTCGAACTTGCTCAGAAATGTGAAATTAAGTATCGTTCGACCTACGACCTCCGCTACTACCCCACAGCCCTGGTCCGTACTTTTGGTTTTTGATGGTCAGGATTTTCCTGCCGTACGGGTGGAGGAGGCGCTCGGGTCATCTTCCAAAGCTCATGAGCAAGCACCTTTGCTGATCGTGGGCATTCATGCCGACCAGGACCGAATTTTTGAATACGGTACGGCCAGCCAGCCTGACTACGCCAACCGGGGGAATAAAGCCGGCCAAACCACGTCTTTTGTGCTGGAAGAATTAATCCCGTATCTAAAAAAGAACTACCCACTCTCCTCCCACCGGGCCGATTGGGCGGTTGCTGGCTTTTCTCTCGGAGGCCTCATGGCTCTAGACCTGGCTTGGCATCATTCGAAGGTATTTTCAAAAGTTGGGGTATTTTCTGGATCTTTTTGGTGGCGGTCGCGAGCGCTTGATGACGATTATGACGATAGTGACCGGATCATGCACAAGATCATTCGGCAAACGCCCCATTCGCCCGATCTTTCCTTTTGGTTTCAGACTGGTACCCTTGACGAAACGGACGACCGGGATGGCGACGGCGTTATTGACTCTATTGATGATACCCTTGACTTGATTGCCGAACTGGAAAGGAAAAAGTATCGCTGGGGAAAAAGCATCACCTACGTGGAAGTACCCGGAGGGGAACATAACCAAAAAACATGGGCGAACGTATTTCCCGACTTTTTGAACTGGATGCGTTGACCAACTAGTTTCATAATTCACCTTACCATATACCTGGTTACCTATGAAAAAATACTACCTCTTCGTTTTTTTAGCCCTCCTTTGCCAGGCGGCGGTGGCTCAGTCCATCGGTAAATTTGAGATTCAGATTCCTAAAAACTTGGAAAAAAGCCTTCTGGACGGGCGAATATTGCTGTTGATGTCTACCAACAACCTGGCCGAGCCTCGTTTTCAAATCAAGGATGAGGTGGATACCCAGCAGGTTTTTGGAATGGATGCCGAAAACGCCCGCCCGGACCAGGTGATTCCTTTTGATCCGGAGGCCTTTGGCTACCCGAAACAAATCCTGGCTGAACTACCCGTCGGAGACTATTTTGTTCAGGTAGTTTTTCATGCCTACGAAACCTTCAAACGGAGCGACGGGCACACCGTAAAACTCCCAATGGATAGGGGGGAGGGCCAAAACTGGCGCACTGCTCCCGGCAACCTATTTAGTACCCCCATTAAAATCCATTTTGATCCAAAATCGAAAAAGGTACACCGCGTCACCCTCGACCAGGTCAATCCACCTTTGCCCGACCCGGCTACTTTGCAAACCAAGTACATTAAGTACGTAAAAATTAAATCAAAAAAGCTGACCGAATTTTGGGGTCGGGACATGTACCTGGCGGCTTGGGTGTTACTACCGGCCGGTTTTGATGAGCATCCGGAGGCAAAATATCCGCTCTGCCTGTTTCATGGACATTTTCCGTCGGAGATGGGCAGTTTCAGTGAAACCCCTCCTCCCGCAGACATGGATACCACTGATTATAGCGAACGATTTAAGCTATACGGATACCGCAAAATTGTGGCCCAGGAATCGTACGACAATTACAAGAAATGGATAAGCCCGGATTTGCCCCGGTACCTGGTGGTGGAAATACAGCATCCAACACCCTACTACGACGACTCGTACGCGGTGAACTCGGCCAACATGGGCCCTTACGGCGACGCCATCATGTACGAGTTGCTACCCGAGATAGAACGCACCTACCGGGGCATAGGTCAGGGATGGGCCCGCTTCACCTATGGTGGTTCCACCGGTGGATGGGAAGCCCTGGCCGCTCAGATTTTCTATCCAGATGAGTTCAACGGGTGCTTTGCCGCTTGTCCGGATCCCATCACCTTTGAAGCCTATACCATGGTCAATATCTACAAGGACAAGAACGCCTACTACTGGGATGGACCCTTAAAAAGGACTCCGCGCCCCGGCACGCGCAACTACCTGGGGGAGGTCAAATGTACCTTGCAAGATATGAACTACCGCGAACTAGCGCTTGGGTCCAAAGGTCGTTCGGGCGATCAATGGGATATTTGGCAGGCAGTTTTTTCTCCGGTGGGCACAGATGGCTACCCCAAACCGATCTGGAACAAGCTGACCGGGGAAATTGACACCACCGTAGCCCGGTATTGGAAAGATAATTTTGACCTGATGCATATTTTGA
Organism: uncultured Cytophagales bacterium; assembly: GCA_963768025.1. Taxonomy (GTDB): domain Bacteria; phylum Bacteroidota; class Bacteroidia; order Cytophagales; family Spirosomataceae; genus CAVYGM01. Next base: position 96,836 of record CAVYGM010000036.1, on the reverse strand, counting down.
AAAGGGATTGGAAAACCCTGGGGCCAAAATTGACGGGGAAAATCCATATTTACTGCGGCGATATGGATAACTATTACCTGAATAATGCCGTGTATCTTATGGAAAACTTCCTCAAAACCACCCAATCCCCCCACTACTACGGAGAGGTAGACTACGGGGATCGGGCGGAGCATTGCTGGAACGGAGATCATACCCTTCCCAACTATATTACGAGGCTGAGGTACAACACGATGTACGTACCTAAAATCCTAAAAAGGATCGAAACATCAGCTCCCCAAGGAGCCGATCTGACGAGTTGGCGGTATTAAGACCGGAAGGAATTCGTGTGCCTTTGGTTGACTTACAAATTTTCCAGAAAAGCCATGGTATCCACTCCGTCCGCAAAATCATCGAGGCGGGGGTATTGCGCCGCCCCAAACGGCACCGCCTGGGGTAGGTACCCTGTGGCTCCCACCACGCATTGCAGTTTCTCGGAAAGCCCGACAAGGGTAGTTGAAAGTTCTTCCAGGGATTCGTAATTCTCATAGTACACTACACTTAGGGGAGAAACCAGGGACGAGTTTTGGTGAACATCAAAAAGCCATTGTCGAAGTGCTCGGTTTGATTGACTAGCAGGATCGACCGGTTATACTCGTAGTTATTGAAGTACTTGTGGTGATTCTCGTACCGATTTCGTTTTTCCTCGATTCGTTGGTAAAGCATGGAAAAATCGTATCCGAGCGGAACAAACATTTTGGAAACATTGCGGCACCCCAGCCCGAAATAGAGCAGGATGTCATCGCCCAATAGCGCTAGTTCCTGCTCCGTTTCCTGCCCGGTAAGGACGGCCACCGACGTTCTGTTTTTTCGAATGATGTGGGGTTTGGCCGCAAAATAATAGGTAAAGTACCTGGCCGAATTGTCGCTACCCGTTGCGATATAGGCATGGGCGGCGTTGATTCGTTCAACAAACGTGATATAGTCGGTAAAGCCAGGTTCGAGTTTTTGGAGGGTGGATAACAAATAATGCATAAGCGGCAGATCGTCCTTGCTCAACTTTGCCAGGAGATGGTGCCCACTCAAAAGCACGCAGAGAGCATCGTGAAAGCCCACGGCCGGTACGTTGCCCGCCATCACGACCCCGATTTTCTTAGAAACGGCCGGTTCGTGGTAGGTATCTGCAAACCGTTGCAAGGCTTCCGGATTCAGGTAGTAGCGGCTGATCGCGCCAAGGGCCAGGTGTACATGATCCGGCGTAAACCACGAATTTTTTGACCTGGCCGCGGCCACTATCTCCTCAATCTCTATCGAATTAGTAGGGTCCGATAGGTAGGTTCCTAATTGTACAAATGCATTAATCCTTTTTTTTCTGGTTATCATTCTAAATTTTTTCAGGAAAAGTATAACGGAACGTGTAATTGTGAATTTACTGATTGTTGTGAAACTATAAATAGTTATATTTGTTGAATCATACAAGGGAATGTCGAACAAATATAACCAATCCGACGAGCATGGCTATAATGATCACCGATGAATGCATAAACTGTGGTGCCTGCGAACCCGAGTGCCCGAATACTGCCATTTATGAAGGGGGAGTAGAGTGGGCATGGGGTGATGGTACTAGTCTGGACGAAGTTGACTTCGGCGACGGCACCGTGGTAAGTGGTAAAGAAAAACAAGTTCCGGTTTCAGATGAATTCTACTATATAGTATCCGATAAATGTACCGAATGTGTTGGTTTTCACGAAGAACCTCAGTGCGCGGCGGTATGTCCGGTAGATTGCTGCGTACCTGATCCGGACCATGAAGAAGATCAGGATACCCTTCTTGCCAAGAAATCCTGGATGCACGCGGAGTAAAATCCACCCTACTTAGTATTAAAAGAGGCTTACGAAAGTAAGCCTCTTTTTTTGTGCAAAATATATTCTGCACTTTGTTTGAATATATCATTTAATAGATATATAAGACTATTATTTGGAAATGGTGATGTAGTAAAAATTTGGTGATATAGATAAATGGCAGAATTTATTTTTAAATAAATTTATTTAAAATAGCCATTTTTATGGTGAATTATCAACGAAATCTTATACTTTTTTATGATAATTGGTGTTTTGGAGCCTTATATAGGACGCAGGTATTTGAAAATAATCTTAAATAGTTAATATTTGCCATGTGATTCTAGGAATTAACATTTACCCAACTAAACAGAATAAAATTATGAAGAAGTTTTATTTCACCGTATTATCTATTCTAGTGCCTTTTTTGGGTTTTACCGAGGATGGTGTGAAGAAGGCCACACAAACTGAGGACACCAAAAAGACCACCGAAGCAAAAGAAGAAGGTGAACCAAAAAATCCTTTCACTTTTTCTGGCTACTTAGATTCTTATTACATTGGCAATTTTAACAAGCCTGCCTCCCGCTCTAATTTAGGCCCATACTACGCAAGGGCATTTGACCAAGTATCCGGTCAATTCCAATTGGGTTTGGTTCAGACAAAAATGACCTACTCGAACGATAAGTCCGAAGCGGTAGTTGACCTTACCTTCGGTCCCAATGCCGACTTAGGAAACTACGGAAACGTTATCGGGCCACTCGGCTCCACTAGCATGGCCCTGGCTATCAAGCAGGCCTACTTTACTTATAAGTTTACGGATAAATTTTCGATGACCGCCGGTCAGTTCGGAACGCACATCGGATATGAAGTGATCGACGCTCCGGTGAATTTCAACTATTCACTTTCGAACCTCTTTAACAACGGACCTTTCTACCACACGGGATTGAAAGCCACGTACGCGTTCTCGGACCGTGCTTCCTTAATGTTGGGACTTGTCAATAACGTGGATGGCCTGGGTGACAATAACCGGGAGAAAGGTTTTATCAGCCAGCTTTATTTTGCACCGGTTGAAAACTGGAACGTATACCTCAACTTTATCAATAGCAACGAAGCTAGTGACGATGTAGCCTCGGTAAAGCAGACGGACGCTTTCTATCGGATGATTGATTTGACTACCAGCTATCAGATCACTGAGAAGTTCCTGCTTGGATTTAATGCAGCGTATGGTGCACAAAAAGGTGATTATCAGGGTGCTGGTGGACCTTCCACCACCCAAACCTGGGGAGGTGCTGCGGTGTATGCAAATGTAGCTCTTACAGATGTATTTGGAATTGGGGCTCGCTACGAAAACTTCAATAACGAAGGGGGTGCCAGGGCGTTACTCAATCGCCTGGATCAAGGAACAAAGGTTAACTCCTTCACCCTCACGGGGAACTTCACCTTGGCCGATGGACATGTACTGCTGAAGCCTGAGCTTCGTATTGATAGCTATCCAAAGATCGGTGGAACGGGTGAAGTGCAGCAGTTTGAGGATTCCGACGGACGATTCACTAAAAACAGCCAGACTACCCTTGGAATGGCCTTTATCTACGCTTTTTAAGTAGCGCTTATAAACCTCCTTTCACTTTCCTTTATTTCTAAGTACAACCAAAACCATCGTTAAAATGCAAAAACCTAACTATGTTCCCTTATTAATTCTTCTAGCAGTTAGTCTGTTAGGGGTGTTTATGCCTGCGGTTCCGACACAAATAGTTACCGAAGGACTCGACACGGGTGATATTGCCTGGATGTTGGTCGCCACGGCAATGGTACTTCTCATGACTCCCGGCCTGGCCTATTTTTACGGCGGTATGGTGAACAACAAAAACGTAATTTCCACCATGTTGCAAAGCTTTATTGCCATGGGAATTATCAGTATTGTGTGGGTCACCGTAGGATTTAGCCTTGCATTCGGAGACTCTATTGGGGGCATCGTGGGCAATCCTACCACCTTTTTTATGTTCAATGGCGTGCTCGATGGCAAGCCCTGGTCGCTTGCGCCTACCATCCCCCTCGCTTTGTTCGCCTTCTTCCAGCTTAAATTTGCGGTAATTACTCCCGCGCTGGTAACAGGTTCGATGGCGGAGCGGATTAATTTCCGTTCTTATGTCCTGTTTATCATTCTGTTCAGTGTATTCGTCTATGCTCCTTTGGCTCACTGGACCTGGCATCCCGAAGGCCTGTTATTCAACATGGGCGTGCTTGACTTTGCCGGTGGTACAGTCGTACACATGTCAGCAGGTTGGGCGGCCTTAGCCGGTGCTTTGTATTTGAAAAGACGCAAGTCACACCTGGAAGCCAGCGTGTTGCCTCCCGCTAATATTCCTTTTGTGCTTTTGGGTACGGGTTTGCTATGGTTCGGCTGGTTTGGATTCAACGCCGGTTCGGCGGTGGGTGCTTCCGCCTTGGCCGTGTCTGCATTCGCTACTACGAATACCGCCGCCGGTGCCGCTGGTATCGCCTGGATTTTGTTCGACGTAGCAAGAGGGAAAAAGGTTTCAGCGCTCGGATTTTGTATCGGTGCCGTTGTTGGTCTGGTGGCTATAACCCCCGCCGCTGGATTTGTTACGATCCCCTCTTCGATCTTTATCGGAACGGTAGCTGCCATGACGAGTAACTACATCGCCCACCTCCGGACCAAGTCTACCTTGGATGATACCCTGGATGTATTCCCTTGCCACGGTGTGGGCGGTATGGTTGGTATGGTGATGACCGGGATCTTTGCCAATAGCGGAGTAAATAGTGGTGTAGTGGACCAGGGATTAGCCTACGGCGAAACTAGCCTTTTCATTACCCACATGATTGCCCTGGTACTTGTGTCGGTATTTGCTTTCGGAATGTCCTTCTTATTGTTGAAAATCACCGATCTGGTTTTACCACTTCGTGTATCGGAGGAAGACGAGAAAGTTGGTTTGGATATCAGCCAGCACGATGAGTTTCTGGTAGAAGCGTAATCAACGATATTTCTTTAACACCAATACAGCCTTTACAACAAGACCACAGTGCTGCTGTGGTTTTGTTGTACTTTAAGAAGTTGTCAGCCTCTGGTCGACAGCTTCTTTGTTGTTTATGGGGCAGGCTACTTTTTGGGGAATTTACATATGAGGCACCGGTGCAAGCAGCTGAGCATCCGCTTCAGCAACTTCCACCAACCCGTTTGGATTCAATTCAGTAAGAAGTACTTTTTTGGTCTCATTGATCAGAAGCGGATCGTACCGGGCCGTTATTTTGACATAGTTTTCGGTAAAGCCCTGCATCATACCATCGGCTACATCGTCCTCAAATAGAACTGTACGTACGGAATGTAGCTGCTTTTCATAAAAAGCCCTTTTCTTTTTCTCGGACAAATTATGGAGCATTTTGGACCGTTCGCTCCGATCGGCCTTGGATACTGCCGGCCGAATGGTTACGGCATCGGTATTGGGACGCTCCGAGTAGGTAAAAACGTGCAGGTAGGAAATGTCCAGCTCGTTTAAAAAATTGAAGGTATTCAAAAATTCTTCGTGGGTTTCGCCCGGATGCCCCACAATCACATCCACACCAATGCAACAGTCCGGCAGGACGGATTTGATTTTCTGGACCCGGTTTTGATATAACTCCCGCCGGTATCTCCTTTTCATAAGCCCAAGTACCAAATTAGACCCGGACTGCAATGGAATATGAAAATGCGGAACGAACCGCTTTGACTGGGCCACAAACTCAATAATCTCGTCGGTCAGTAAATTGGGTTCAATTGAGGATATTCGGAACCTCTCAATACCTTCCACCTCATCGAGCGCCTGGATCAGCGAAAGGAAATTTGTGGTTCGTACGCCTTGCTCCAAGCCAAAATCGCCAATATTCACTCCGGTCAGAACAATTTCTTTCACCCCTTCCCGGGCTATATCCTTGGCGGCGGCCAGGATATTATCGATGCTATCCGAACGACTTTTTCCCCGCGCCAACGGGATAGTGCAATAGCTACACGGATAATCACAGCCGTCCTGGACTTTCAAAAAGGTCCGGGTTCGATCGTTTAGGGAATAGGAGGTATGGTAGTCGAGGACTTCTTCAATACTCGAATTGAAAACCCTGGCTTTGGATGAAACCGTCTCTTTTTCGAAAGTACCCAGTAGCTCCACCAACCTGAATTTTTCGGCTGCACCCAATACAGCGTCCACGCCGGGTATTTCGGAAATTTCCTTAGGCTTCAACTGGGCGTAACACCCGATAATCGCGATATAGCCGTTTGGATTAATTTGCTGGGCTTCCCGCACAATCTTCCGGCATTTTTTGTCGGCATTTTCGGTTACCGAGCAAGTGTTGATGATAAAAATATCGGGCGATTGATTAAACTCTACTTTTAGATACCCCTCCTTCTCAAACATCCGGGAGATGGTGGAGGTCTCGGAGAAATTTAACTTACACCCTAATGTATAAAACGCTACTCTCTTCATTGTCAATTAAATTAAAGCGCAAAGGTACGATTTTGCCCTTATCGGCTCAAAAAATCATCAAATAAGGTTTGCAGATAAGCCATACCGGTCCTTTTGTCTTTCTCTGCGCTTTCACCCCATTTTTCAATCTCTCTTTTACCGGTATTATCAAAAACTACGTCCCCTTTGGGGGTTACCCAGCCAAATCCATTATTGAACGCGTAGAAGGCATACGGAGTTCGATTGACTTTGAACAGATTGTTGCTCCATTGAAAATCATCGGATGGGTGGTTCATCTGCCCCAATAGGGTAGAGGCCAGGTCTGTTTGGGAACCTAGGGTATCAATCGTTACTCCAGGCTGCCGAACCACCCCACCTAACCAAAGCATGGGAATGCGAAACTGATCGATTTTTTTGTCGGATAGCACGGGCAAGGGATGGCCATGGTCAGCGACTATGACGATTAGGGTATTTTTCCACCACGATTTTGTTTTGGCCTGGTCTATAAAGGCACCCAGGCTTGCATCCGTATAGTGGTGGGCATTCAGGAATTTGTGTTCATTATCCGTTCCTTTTATCACTGTTTCAGCAGGTACCTCAAATGGCTCGTGGCTACTAAGGGTAAATAAGGTTGTAAAAAATGGGGTAGGTTGAGCATCCAAATCAGAAAGCAACCGGTTGAACACAATATGATCATGGGCTCCCCATTTTGAATTCATATCTCTCGCTTTAAACTTGCTTTTATCCACAATGCGGTCAAAACCCTGTTGCAGGAGGTAGGACTTAATATTGGCAAACTCGGTTTCGCCACCATAATAAAAGGAAGTGTGGTATCCTTTGGATCGGAAATACTTTGGTAAGGAAGGAAGGGTAGCCGTTTTCGAAGGAATCGTTATTATAGAGGTGGTTGGTTGGGCTGGGTACCCGCTCAAAATCCCAATCAATCCCTTATCGCTTCGGTCGCCGGTGGCGTACAGTCGCGTGAAAAAAATTCCTTCCTGACTAAGGGAATCAAATCGGGGAGCTACGCCCGGAACGCCCCCTAGGGAGGACACTATTTTGGCTGTGAAACTTTCCCAAATGATCAGGATTACATTGGTAGCCGAATCCGTCTGAATGTGGTTGATACTAGATGGATCCGGGTGCTTCAATTTGGAAAGTAGCTGATCTGCTTCTTCTTTGGAAAATTCTGCAAACGGGTTGTCGGTTCGCCCGGTATCTTTGATTAGAGAGCTGAAAAAATTCCAGGAAGCATTGACCGCCATTTGGTTCGCAAAGTTATTGGACGAATAGTACACCGCACTCTGGTTCATGGGAGCCAATTGAAGCCCTCCGCGAATGGGAATAATCAGCATAGCTGTGCAAAATAAAAATAAGAAAGGGGTACCCCACTTGTTCGCTCGCTGCCAACCTGCTCCATAGGTGTGGATGACAAAATAGGATATCAGGATCATGAGACCCAAGAATAGCAGAAAGAGGACGGCCAAGAAAAAATAGCGGGGAGGAACCCAAAGAAGCCGAAACTTCCGTAATATTAGACAGGTATCGCAGCGGAGTAGCATCAAGTCGAAACCCCCAGGACCGATAAATTTCCAAATCTACGGTCACAATAGAGGCGATCAGAACGGACATGACACTAGTATACAGGTGGAGAAATTTTCGATACCATTCCCAGCGCCGGGCAGTTAAGGCCATCAGGATTGTGGGTAGAACGAGCAGGTATCCCGTGAAAGACACATCCATTTTCAAACCATGCCAGGCAGATTGGGCCAGATAGGTTGGAGGTTGTCGGTTGTCTTCCACGTATTGGTATACGTAAAACAAAAAGCGGGCAAATTGAAATAGAAGAATCCAGGCTAAGGCCTGTTTTCCTAAATAGTAAAGTCTCCGGACCATTGGTTTCAAACCTTTCTGCAATATTGGGGGTAAAATTTTACCCCAGTACAATTATTTTTGAACTGAATACTTCTTATAGTTAAATTCTACTAAAAATATTCACTTTCCCTATGTCATTTAGATCCAAAGCCATCGAGGTAGCCCTAAGCCGCCTACCTGTTTCATTTGCTCAACCTTCCGAAAAAATAACCGAACTATTCGGGATAAATACGTTCAATGAGGATACCATGCGGACATTGCTTTCTCCGGAGGCCTACATCAAAATTTCCAATGCTATCCGTTCTGGCAATCAGATCGATAGGGAGGTGGCAGAAGAAGTGGCAACGGCCATGAAATCCTGGGCCTTGTCGCGGGGCGCTACCCACTATACCCACTGGTTTCAACCCCTCACCGGGACTACGGCCGAAAAACACGATTCCTTTTTTGATCTAACGCCGGGTGGAAAAGCCATTGAGAAATTTAAAGGGAGCGCCCTGGTACAACAGGAGCCCGATGCTTCTTCGTTCCCCAGTGGGGGTATCAGGGCTACGTTCGAAGCGAGGGGGTATACCGGCTGGGATCCAAGTTCCCCCGCTTTTTTAATGGACAACGGAGCGGGGGGTAAAACCCTCTGCATACCCTCTGTTTTCATAGCCTACACCGGTGAGGCGCTAGATTTCAAGGCCCCATTGCTCCGAGCCCTGGCCATGCTGGATAAAGCTGCCACCCAGGTATGTCAATACTTTAACCGGGATGTGTCCAAAGTCACGGCAACTCTGGGCATTGAGCAAGAATATTTCTTAGTGGATAAGGCTTTGTACTATGCCCGTCCTGATCTGGTTATGTCAGGTAGGACTGTTTTTGGGCATGGCCCTGCCCGGGGGCAGCAGTTAGAAGATCATTATTTCGGATCTATCTCGCCGCGGGTAAATGCCTTCATGGTTGATTTTGAATTTGAGGCCTTAAAACTTGGAATACCCGTCCGAACCCGGCACAACGAGGTGGCCCCCGGTCAGTTTGAATGCGCTCCGACGTTCGAAGAGGTCAATTTGGCGATTGATCACAACGCACTTTTAATGGATTTGATGCAAAAGGTGGCGGAAAAGCACAGTTTCAAAGTGCTCTTCCACGAGAAACCCTTCGCTGGAATTAACGGGAGCGGAAAACACAATAACTGGTCCATGTCCACGGACACGGGAATCAACTTGCTGGCTCCCACCTCAAAGCCAAAGGAAAATCTGCGCTTTCTGACATTTTTGGTATGTGTAATCAAGGCCGTCCATGACAATGCGGATCTGCTCAGAGCTTCTATCGCTTCGGCCGGCAACGAACATCGGTTAGGGGCCAACGAGGCTCCTCCCGCCATCGTATCCATTTTCTTGGGAGCTCAACTCACCCGTACCCTGGAAGATCTGGTCCATAGCGGAGAAATAACGCTGGAAAAAGGGGAGAATTTTTATTATAAGCTGGGAATCAATCGGATACCGCAACTTTTCCGGGATAATACCGACCGTAACCGTACCTCTCCTTTTGCCTTTACCGGCAATAAATTTGAATACCGGGCGGTAGGTGGAAATGCCAATAGCGCCTCTCCCATGATTGTCCTGAATACGATAGTGGCCAAACAGCTACTGTCGTTTCGAAAGGAACTTGACGAGCGCCTGACGAACGGGGAGGAGAAAAAAATAGCCGTGGTCGAAATTCTGAAAAAGTACTATACCGAATCTAAGAAAATCCTATTTGAAGGAAACGGTTACTCGGAGGAATGGGTAGAAGAGGCGAAGGAGCGAGGATTATCCAATATTCCAACTACCTATGAGGCCCTGGAGGTTTATTTGAACAAAAATACCACCGAACTCTTCGAAAGTATCGAAGTACTCTCCAAACGAGAACTCCATGCCCGGTATGATATTGAATTGGAAAACTTGATCAAGAAAATCCAGATAGAATCGAGGGTGATGGGGGATTTGGCCCTCAACCACATAGTTTCTACCGCCGTAAAATACCAATTCAAATTAGCCCAAACCGCCCGATCGCTGGTAGATTTGGAGATGACCGACGAGGCGGCCCCCATCAAAGAAATAATTACAGAGATTTCCCAACACATCATTGTGATCAAGCGGCTGGTGTACGAAATGACCGAGGCCAGAAAGGTCGCCAACAACTCCGATGACCTCACCGAAAGAGCTCGTTTGTACAGTACGTCGGTCAAAGATTACTTTGAACAAATCCGCTATCATATTGACAAACTTGAACTTGTCATTGACGATGAAGACTGGCCGTTGGTGAAATACCGGGAACTGCTCTTTATCCGGTAGTTGGTTCGGTGGTAAATGCTGGGTCTTTTTTAGAAAAATTATGGTGAAAAATTCGTTTGAAATGAATAAATATTCCAATTGAGGACGTATAATCTTCATTTTGAAACGTATTTTATAGGCAAAAAATAAATTAATAGTCAAATAGAGCGTAAATTTGCCTTAACTAAACTTTGTGAAGTAAATCTTACATTCAATTAAAAAAAACTATGAATCCCGGTTTCGATCCCGAAGAAATTGCCCAGTTAAAAAAGGAGTGCAGGGCAGAAAGGATGAATTTTATCCACGTAGAAGATGGGCTGGATGAGGGCGATGATGAAAACAACGAACATGCCCATATTCAGTTTATCGGATACCACAATGGCCAGGAAGTCGTTTACGATGCCTTAATCTATACTCTCAGATTACACCACTCCACCCTCGTGTATGACATGGCGCTCGAGCGAGTACAAAAGCAGATTCCAGGCTACTTGCCACCCGACGAACGCAGCATTGATACTCCCGAGGATCTTGAAAATGATGAGGAGGCTGAGCTGTTGCTGACGGAATACATAGAGGAAATTGAAGAGAACGAAGAGGTGAAAATTTCAGAACATGTAGAAATTGACACGGATTTCGAATACGGAATAGGGTTGGAAGTTGGTCTGAATAAGGAAGAGATTACCGAAAAGGTAATTAACGATTTTATCGCCCATTTTAACGCCGGCCGTCTGAATCTGGACAAGAATGTATATTCTTTCCACAGCAGCGAGGAGGACGACGAATAACTAAATGCGCTAGGATTAAAAATAAGAAAGCCTCCGGTAAGCACCGGAGGCTTTTCTGCTATCAGTATTCCAAATTACACTTTTGCTGTTTTTACAGTCTTAATAATGCGGGCAGCTACCTTGTAGGGATCTGCGGCAGAATTAGGACGACGATCTTCCAACCAGCCTTTCCAACCTTTTTCAACCGTAGCGATTGGAATGCGGATGGAGGCACCACGGTCCGAGATCCCGTAGCTAAACTGATCGATTGATTGGGTTTCGTGCTTGCCGGTGAGCCGCAGGTGATTGTCAGCTCCGTATACGGCAATATGCTCGGCAATAACCGGAACGAAAGAATTACAAATGGCATCGTAAGCCTCTTTGTTTCCGGCGGTGCGCAGGGTGGTGTTGGAGAAGTTGGCGTGCATACCGGAGCCATTCCAATCCGTATCGCCAAGTGGCTTGCAGTGCCAGTTAATCGAAACACCGTATTTTTCACCGATTCTTTCCAATAGGTAGCGAGCTACCCAAATTTGGTCACCAGCGTCAGCGGCACCCTTGGAGAAAATCTGGAATTCCCACTGACCAGCCGCAACCTCGGCATTGATACCTTCTACGTTCAGGCCGGCGTCGAGGCACACGTCCAGGTGTTCTTCCACGATTTCACGTCCGAAAGAATTTTTTGCTCCCACGGAGCAGTAATATGGGCCCTGGGGGGCTGGATATCCGTTGGTAGGAAATCCTACCGGGAGGTTCTTGATGGGGTCCCAAAGGAAGTACTCCTGCTCAAAACCAAACCAGAAATCATTGTCATCGTCTTCGATAGTGGCCCGACCATTGGAGGGATGTGGCGTGCCGTCTGCATTCAATACCTCACACATAACAAGGTAGGAATTCTTGCGCTGTGGATCGGGGCAAATAAATACTGGCTTAAGAAGGCAATCAGAAGAACCACCCTCAGCTTGCTCGGTAGATGATCCATCAAATGACCAGACGGGGCACTCCTCAAGCGTTCCACTGAAATCGGATTCAACTTTTAGTTTTACTGCGGAGGCTTTGGGTTGGTTTTGTTCCATCCAACCAGATGTACTCAAGTTTAGCTTTTGCCATAGTGGTACTAAATAGGGAGATTGAATTACTTTTTTTTAAATTACACTACAATAATAATGGATATAGTTAAATTTATAAAATAATATTTAACAAAAAATTGAAATGACAGTATAAATGGTATGTTAATTGTAATATTCAAAGGATTTTCTGTGCAATTCTTACGATAGAGCTTTTATTGTGATTTCGGGTCTTGGTAAGACAATTTAGGTGATTTAGTGTAAAATAAGGATTATAAATGCCCAATAATATGGATAATTTTAGTGATTTTGGCGAAAACACTATTTTTCGAAACCTGATGAGAGTAAGGAGCATGTGAGGGAATTTACTAAACTGATAATCCACAGAATAATCCAATTAATAACCCCACTATAAAGGTATTTGGAGTACCTTGGGATGATTTTGTGATCTACCTTCCAAAATCCAAAACTATCCTTTACTGGCGTCTCAACACCCCTATGCATTTGTTTTATCAACCCGATCCTGATAGGCTGGTTCTCGAAGATGAGGAAGCCCGACATTGCACCAAAGTACTTCGGCTGGGATCAGGTGATACGATTCGGGTAACGGATGGTCGGGGGACTCTTTCCGAAGCTGTCTTATCCAAGGTAGGAAAGAACGGGGTAGAGTACACGCTGGTAACTACGCAGAAGATTCCGTTGGCGGAGAGTCAGCTGACCATGGCAATTTGTCCGACCCGCAAGGCCGAGCGCAACGAATGGATGGTCGAGAAAATGACCGAATTGGGGGTACATTCCATTCAGTTCGTGGTTTCTGAAAATACACATCGGGAGACCTTGAACCGGGTGGTGAATCAGGAGCGGCTTCACCGGATCGCCCTGTCGGCGATGAAACAGTCCCAACAGTATTATTTACCAAAAATCACTATTTTTCAAACTTTCGATTCATTTCTAGCACAAGTACAGGACGATGAACGTTATATTGCGTATGTTACCGACAAGGACGTTCCGCTCCATTTAGTAAAAACGGCGTCTTTTCTAAAAGGAGTATCCGTATTAATTGGCCCCGAGGGGGATTTTACGGCTGCCGAAATAGAGATGAGTAAGAACAGAGGATTTGTTCCGGTTTCGCTGGGTTCCACCCGGTTGAGGACCGAAACGGCGGCGGTGATAGCCTGCCATTCGGTGCATTTGGCCAAATTGAAATTATTTTAAACAATTTATAGTACCTCAGAGTAAACACATCATATGATTCGTAAAAAGCTCCTTTTTTTGTTTGTCGTCCTGGCGTTTTTGGCCGAGGGTACGATGGCCCAGTCATCCTTTAAAATCGCTAAACTCAAATACGGCGGTGGAGGCGACTGGTACGCCAATAAAACTTCCCTGCCCAATTTGATAAAGTTTTGTAATACGCAACTTAAAATGAACATCTACCCAGATGAGGACATTGTGGAAGTAGGAAGTCCTGATATTTTTCAATACCCGTTTGTTCACATGACGGGTCATGGAAATGTTGTTTTTTCGGAGGCCGAAGCCCGTAACCTGCGAAACTACCTGGTAGCGGGTGGTTTTCTCCACATTGATGACAATTACGGACTTGACCAATATATCCGGCGGGAAATGAAGAAGGTTTTTCCGGAATTACTCTTCGTGGAATTACCGTACAACCATCCAGTTTATCAGCAAAAATTCGTGTTTCCCAACGGATTGCCCAAGGTTCATCTCCACGACGGCAAGACCCCGCAGGGTTTTGGTTTGATTTATCAGGGGCGATTGGTTTGCTACTATTCCTACGAGTGTGACCTGGGAAACGGGTGGGAGGATCAGAGTGTGTACAACGACCCAGAGGAGTTGAGGCAACAGGCGCTTCGCATGGGAGCCAATCTGCTCAACTACGCCACCACGGTATTTTGATGGACGTATAGCCTTGTGTAATGAACTATTACCCTTATTTTTGTAAAATTTAAATTTAGATTCGAAATAATTATGTACGCAGTTATTGCCGCATTTGTAGGACATTGGTATCTTTCCCTATTCTGTCAGACATTTTTTTTACACCGTTATTCCGCCCACAAAATGTTCAAGATGAACAAATTTTGGGAGCGTTTTTTTTATTTGTTAACGTATATTTCGCAAGGTTCTTCCTATTTGAGTCCACGGGCATACGCCATTCTGCACCGCATGCACCACGCGTTCAGCGATACCGAAAACGACCCGCATTCTCCCCATCATACCAAGAATATTTTTACCATGATGTGGCATACCAAAGATATTTATACGGCAGTTTTGAACCGGAAGCGGGCCATTGAAAACCGGTTTGAAAGAAATTATCCGGAATGGAAATTTATTGAAAAATTGGGCGATTCATGGAGTTCCAGGATCGGATGGGGGGTGCTGTACGGTGCCTTTTATATTCTTGCCTATTTATATTTGGATATGCACTGGGTGTTTTTCTTTTTGCTTCCCATTCATTTCCTGATGGGCCCAATTCACGGTGCTATTGTGAATTGGAGCGGCCATAAATACGGCTACCAAAATTTTGACAACCAGGATAAATCGAAAAATTCACTCATTTTTGATTTCTTGATGCTGGGAGAACTGTTTCAAAACAACCACCACAAACGCCCTAATTCATTGAATTTTGGTTCAAAATGGTACGAGTTCGATCCAACCTATCCGGTGATTCTGATGCTCGAAAAAATGAAAATCATCGAAGTTAGAAAGAAACATTAATTTCTGACTTGAAATAATGTACGGCAAAGGGCCACTCGAATGAGTGGCCCTTTGCCGTAAAAAAACTTTGGCAGGTGTGATAGACACCTGCCAAGTTTGGAATTAACACCACAAAAAATAAAAAATATCTTTACTCAGATTCAGTCATAAAAGGATAAAGGGTTCAGGCCTTCGCCGGTGATACAAAGGTGTACTGTACTACTTAGAATGGTGTTAAAATAAAATTAGAATTTACTTAGATTCGCGAGAATTCAAGAATAAATTTAGTGCCCGACGGGATATTCTCTTCAATGCGAATACTTCCGTTATGTAGTTTGATAATGCGCTCTACTAAGGAGAGCCCAATACCGGAGCCTTTGACATTGGCCGTATTGACACCCCGATAGAAGGGCTGGAAAATCAAACTTTGATCCTCCATGGAAATTCCCTTTCCGTTGTCTTTAAATTCAATCGTAATGTTCTTTTCCCCCGCGGTCAGCGAAACAAATACCGAGGAATCATTCGAAAACTTACAGGCGTTTTCCATCAGATTGATAAATGCCGTTTTGAGTAGGGTAGGGTTTCCCACTATTTCGAGCCACGTATCGTCTTCCGGAAGTTCGTCTATCTGATTGATAATTTTGTACGACTTGTTTGAATTAGCCAAATTGGTGCGGGTATCCCACAGGATCTCGTCGATCCTCACGCGGTCGGTTAGCATCTCCCGTTGATTTTCACTCACCTGAGCCAGTTCCATCAGGGAGTTGGACAATTGGGAAAGCTCCTGTATATCTTCAAGAACCGAACGCAGGGTACTTTGGTACTCCGTTTTCGTACGTTCTTTTAGTAGACTCACTTCGAGTTGTGAACTGATTTTGGTCAGGGGGTTCTTAAGCTCATGCGATACATTGGCCACGAAGGTTTTTTGAATCCGAAAAGCATATTCAATTCGATCGAGGAGCTTGTTGAACGTAGCCGTCAGGCGCCCGATCTCGTCCCGTTGGTTTGGTACCTCCAGTCGGGTGTCCAGTTTTTGGGGCAAAATCTTTTCTACCTCATTCATTACTTTGGAAATTGGCAAGAGCGCGCGCTGGGAGAACACCAAACCGGCAAAAGCTACGATAGCGGTTACTACGAGGAAAATCACCGCCAACATGGTCCTTAAATTATTGATGTTAGCCTTCCCGTACAGGTCCTGCGCTCCCAAAAGTACCACGGCTTTGTTGTAGGGGTACTTGTAATAAATTCCCACTACATTGTAATCTCCATCCTGGTAGCGTATTTGCTCGGAGCGCCGTATCTCATCGAGCCAAAAATTAGAAACATGGATGGACAAAGAATCGGTATTTTTATAGATCACCCGATTTCGCTCATCAAAAATTAAAATGTTTTCGTTGAAAATCAGATCCCGATTCGATTTGTCGAATACTTTCAATAGCTCCGTATCAATCTGCCTTACCTTAATCAACAGCTCGGCGGTTGAATACGCCTTGGAGCTAAGCCGGGCGTAGAAATCCTCGATTGTGTAGATGTAGGTAAAATAGTAGATGGCCAGAAAGGAAACCAGCAGGATACCGCTAACAAGAAGCGCAAATTGGATGGTCAGGCGGGTTCTGATTTGCATATGCTACTCCGTTTTCAACACATAGCCCATCCCAAACTGGGTGTGGATTAGTTTTACGGCAAAATCTTTGTCTATTTTTTTTCGTAGGTAGTTCACGTACACCTCTATGATGTTGGTACCCGTGTCGAAATCGATATCCCACACTTGTTCGGCTATTTCAGCTTTGGAGACCACGCGTCCCTGATTCCGGATCAGGTACAGGAGCAAATTGAATTCACGTGCGGTCAGGTCAATTTTCTGATTGGAGCGGAACACCGTTTTTGCATCCAAATTCACTTCCAAATCAGCAAACCGAATGTTTTGGGCCGTTTGGTTCACGATGCCGCCCCGCTTAGTTAAGGCTCTGACTCTGGCCAAAAACTCTTTGAATTCAAAGGGTTTTACGAGGTAGTCGTCCGCGCCGGCATCAAATCCCACTACTTTATCGTCGGTGGTACCTAGGGCGGTTAGCATCAGAATGGGCGTGTGGTTTCCCATATTTCTCAATTCCCGGCAGAGTTCGATGCCGTTGATTCCGGGAACAATGATATCGCTGATGATCAGGTGGTAGCTATTGCGAACGGCCAATTGTTTTCCAATCAATCCATCGTACGCCACATCTACCTGATACCCATTTTCTTCAAGCCCCTGTTTGAGGGATTGTAAGGTTTTGGGCTCATCTTCTATTAGTAATAAATTCATATGGTTGGTAAAAATAAATCGGCGATCTCCAGCCAATTATGGACCCTCCGAAAAGAGGTTTCTTTCAAGTTGTGGGGTGCCGAGAAAAGAATCCCTTTACCCTTGAATGGAATAAGATTTTTCACGTGGTCGTCAATCAGAAAATCCGAGGATAGGATACTTTTATTGCCGCAAAAAACCAGGTTAGTCCAGGGAATGAAAGGAAAATAATGCTGTAGCCAATCGTATTTCTCCCGAAAGGAGTTGGGGAATTCCATGGAGGCCGTAGCTACGTAGATTTCATAATACCTGGAAAGCTCAGCCACCACATCCACTGCATTCTCCATAACCGGTATGTCGCTGAAAAACCCCGGTTCGTGAAGCTTCGCGTAAAGTTTTTTTAACTGTTTTGGATGCAGTAACTCTCTGAACGAATGGGTATAAAACTCTTCCCGAATATGGTACGTTGAAAACTCATTCAGAACCACATCTATCAGCTTGCTATTGGTATCAGCAAGTACATCGTCCATATCCAGGGTAATCCTTACCATTACAGAATAGGGCGTTTGGGGTCAAAATCTTCCAATAAATCGGACACCTTTTTGAGAAACATTCCCCCAAGCGAGCCATCCACCACCCGATGGTCGTAGGCATGGGAAATGTACATCATATTTCTGATTCCGATCAGATCCCCTTCTAGGGTTTCTACTACGGCGGGTTTCTTTTTGATGGCCCCAAAGGCCATGATAGCCACTTGTGGTTGAACAATGATGGGGGTACCCATGATATTTCCGAATGTACCAATATTTGAAATCGTGTAGGTACCTCCGCTCAAATCGTCAGCTTTGAGTTTGTTTTCCCGGGCTTTACGGGCCAGTTCATTCACTTTTTTTGCTAACCCAACGAGGTTGTATTGGTCGGCCCGGTGGATAACCGGCACGATCAGGTTGCCATCGGGAAGCGCCACTGCCATACCAATATTAATGTCCTTTTTCACCACAATCTTATCCCCATCCACCGAAATGTTGATCATGGGGTAAGAGGAAATAGCCTTTACGACGGCCTCAATCAAGATTGGGGTGAACGTAATGGAATCACCGGTTTGCTTTCGGAATTCGTTTTTGTTTCGCTCCCGCCACTGGACAATCGTGGTCATGTCCGTTTCAATAAAGGACGTAACGTGGGCCGAAATGCGCTGGGAATCCAGCATCCGTTGGGAGATCATTTTGCGCATGCGATCCATTTCCAGGATTTCTCCCAAGTCTTTGTCCTTCCGAACCGGCACCTGACTTGGAATAGAGGGGAGGGACTTCTCCGCTTGGGGAGCCGATGCCCTGGTTGCCAGGTAGTGCAGCACATCCTTCTTCGTCACCCGCTGTTCCAGTCCGGTTCCTTTGATCTGGATAAGTTCGTCTTTGGAAATACCTTCCTCTTTGGCAATGCTCAAAACTAGGGGCGAAAAGAATCCATTATTCGTATCCTCAGATTCCTGGCCAGTCGGTTGCTCCGCCTCTTCGCTTAGGGTAGGGAGGCCAAACGATTTCAAGGTGCTCTCGACAACCTCGGTTGGTGGCTCTTGCTCGGGAACTTTGGGAGAAACTCCGTTGGGTTTACCTACTCCGTTCTGCTCCTGAACTTCCAAGCGGGCCACGGTGGAGCCAATCTCCACCACGTCACCTTCCTTCACCAGAATCTCAACCAATTTGCCGGAATAGGGCGAGGGTACTTCGGTATCTACCTTATCGGTGGCTACTTCGAGGATAGAATCATCCGCCTCGATGGTGTCGCCCGGCTGTTTCAGCCAGCCCAATACCGTGCATTCCATGATACTTTCGCCCATCGGCGGCATTACCATATCTAAAAGTTTCATAGCAAATCCAAAATTTAATGTACGGTACCCTGATTTTTCAAGGATGTCAGCATACTCTTGCGTAAAAGGTCCAAGGCGTAGGTTGAGGTCAATTCAGTATTAACGCTACGGTGGTTTGATAGTTTCAATAAACGGGCCGTCGTGCCTTCCGGAGTAGCACAGGCAATCCAGATCGTTCCGACTGGTTTTTCGGCAGTCCCCCCATCCGGGCCGGCGATTCCACTCGTAGCCAGGGCGTAGGTGGTATTCATGAGTTTTCGTACCCCCTCGGCCATCGCCTTCACGGTTTGTTCACTTACAGCGCCATACGTATCCAAATCCTCTTCAGAAACACCCAGGGTTTCCCGCTTTACCTGATTGTCATAGGCAACCACCGACCCTTTAAAGTACCTGGATGCTCCGGGGATAGAAGTGATTTTATGGGCAACAAACCCGCCCGTGCAACTTTCGGCCGTGCTTAAGGTGGCGTTCTCTTCCAGTAGCAGGGTGCCTATCACATTTTCCATCTCGTCGGCATCGTACCCATAGATGTATTGACTGATCAGCGGCAGTACCCGGCTTACTTCATAGGCTAGCTCTTCCGCCAAAACCGCCTCCTCGGAGCCGGTGGCAGTAAGCCTCAGGCGTACCTGACCAAAATGAGGAAGGTACGCCAGTTTGATATGAGAGGGCAGGCTGTCTTCCCAGCTTTCAATGGTTTCCGCCAAAAACGATTCCCCAATGCCGATGGTTCGTATGATTTTGTGTTGAATGATAGGTGCCCTAAAAAAAGTCCTGAGCTTGGGAAGTATCCGGAACGTCATCAGATTTTTCATCTCAAACGGAACGCCGGGTAAGGAAACGATCACTTTGCCATCCTTTTCAAACCACATTCCGGGTGCGGTACCCCAATCGTTCTGCATGTAGACGCAGTTTTTGGGGAGCGCAGCCTGTTGCCGGTTCAGTTCGGTCATTTCGCGACCTCGTTTGGCAAAAAAGGCGGTGATCAATTCCAATGCATCCTCATTTATTTCGAGGGTGGTATCGAAATATCGGCAAAGGGTATGCTTGGTGATATCGTCTTTGGTGGGCCCTAGACCGCCCGTGATGATCAACAGATCAGCGCGGGATAATGCCTCCTCAATGGCCTTTAGAATATCGTCGGCAGTATCACCAACGGAAGTTTTACGGATGGGACGAATTCCAAGATTCGTTAGCTCGGTTCCGATCCATTGTGTGTTGGTATCTGTGATCTGACCAAAGAGAATCTCATCTCCGATGGTCATTACTTCGGCATAAATGGAGGCATTCATTGCTGTGTATTCCTAAATAAAAGGGCTATATTCCCCCAAAAATACATAAAATTTATCGGGAATGATTACGTTTGAATGGTAGTTCCGATTTCACCTAAATACAAGATTATGTTCAAGAAATGGATTATTGTGCCTTTTGTACTATTGCTAACAGGATGTACTTCTCAGGCTCAGTTTGGTAAAACAAAATTGGGAAAAGTGCTGGAAAAAATTCAAACCCAAACGGGACCGCTTTCGCAAGAGGATATTGTGGCCGGTTTGAAGGAGGCGTTGAAAGTCGGTATTAGCAACGGATCTGCCGAGGCTTCGCAGCGGGATGGGTATTTGAAAAGTGAGTTTATCAAGATTCTGTTTCCTCCCGATGCCCAGAAAGTGGAAGCTACCCTCCGCAGACTAGGGTTGGGCAATGAAGTGGATCGCTTTGTGGAATCGCTCAACCGGGCGGCCGAAGATGCGGCCAAGAAATCAAAGCCTATTTTTGTGAGCGCCATCACCTCCATGACCATTCAGGATGCCGTTGGAATTCTCAGAGGCCCCGATACTGCCGCTACGGCCTACCTTCGAAGAACCACCAATGATGAACTCTTCTCCACGTTCTTTCCGGTGGTGGATAGTACCCTTAACCTCAATCAGGCTACTCGCTACTACGCGGACCTTGTGAATACCTATAATAAAATTCCCCTGGTCCAAAAGGTGAACCCTGATTTGAAACAATACGCAACCCAGAAAGCCATTGATGGGCTGTACTTCCTGATTGCGAAGGAAGAAAAGAAGATCAGGGAGGACCCAGCCGCCCGGGTATCCGAAATATTGAGAAAGGTTTTTGGTCAGGCGGGTCAGTAGTGCGTACTTTTGTGGAAACTAACTGAACTTTGATGAAGAATTCGGAAATAAATTTTAGAGTAGAGCTTGACAATCAGAATGTACCCGACAAGATCTATTGGGATGCCACCGACAACCCAAACGAGGGAATCAACGATACGAGGGCCATTGCGGTGGCCGTGTGGGATCACTACCACCGGGGTACCCTCAAAATCGACCTCTGGACCAAGGACATGGAGGTAATTGAAATGAAGCGGTTCTACATTGAAATCATGAGTGGCATAGCCGATACCCTGCTGACTGCTACCAACGATAAAAAAATGGCGGATTCCATCGAGGGCCTATGCCAGCAATTGAGCAAATCTCTCGAAGAGGAAATAAAAGCTGCCCAGTAAGTTTACCTTCCCATTAATCGCTATTCGAAATGAAACAAATCGCTTACCTGCTGGTATGCCTGGGAGTACTGATCTCCTGCCAAAAAAAGTCGAGTAATTCCTCAACCGGATCAGGTAGCGAAACTGCATCCGAAACCCCGACTCTGGTACCTGTGACGCAGGAGGGAGTGATATTCTATGCCAATGATGTGGATAAAGCTTTTGCCATGGCTAAGGCCGACAACAAAAAGGTGTTCATAGAAATATACTCCGAGAGTTGCCACGTATGCCAGAGTTTCATACCCATTTTTAAGGATACTCAGGTAAGCGATTTTTATAACAAAAACTTTCTTAATTACCGAATTGAGGTGAACTCTCCCGAGTTTCAGAGCTTTCTGCTTGCCCAAAAGATCTTTGTACCCTCGCTACCGCTGCTGCTCTATTTTTCAAATGACCGCAAATTGGAACACATTGGGGTGATCGAGGCCAATGCCACCAAACTGGTAGAACTGGGAAAAACTGCTCTAAATCCGGATCTGCAGGCAGCTAGTATGAAAAAAAGGTTTGAGGGCGGTGAAATGAGTACCCAATTTTTGGTTGATTTGGCCATGTTTAGTCGGGTAACCATGGATACCGCCATGAACCGGAAGGCCATGGATCGGTACGCGGCCCAAACGCCGGTGGGTGAGTATACCTCGGAGACAAATTTCCTGGCAATTCAGCAATTGGTGATGGATGTGGATAACCCGCTCGGGAAATACTTTATCACGAATCTACCAGCTTACCGCAAACAATACGAAGCGGATAAAGTGAAAAATACCGCCGAAAATCTGGTCATGTCATCCCTATACAGCAGTTTTGGGAATGTATACAGCAGTGGGAAAATCACCCAGATGCGGGATTACATGATCAATTCCCAGATAGACCCCCAGGTGGCCCGCAACCGGGTGCTATTGCCGCTGATCAATGCTTATTTTAGGGAGAAGAATCCCGCAAAAGCCGTGGCGCTCGTCAATACCCACGCGACCCAGGTACCCCTGAAAGTACCTGATTACCTGTATTTAGTGCGGTACTTCAATGACCAGAGCCCCGATGTAAGCTACGTATCTTCTGCCCAAACGTGGGTGAACAATGCGCTCAATACCGTGCAGAAGAACACGGCAGACGAAGCGGAATTGTATTTTGAATTGGCTAGAGCCTACAACCGCGCCAATAATAAAAGTGAAGCATCAACGTATGCCCAAAAAGCACTGACTATTGCGCAGCAAGCGGGGGGGGATGTGGCAAAAATGCAAAATTTGGTGGGGCAAATTCAATAAAAAATCAGAAAGGAGAAGCTTTCAGGTGGTCAGAATTTTGTAAAAGGGCGCTTGCGTCAGAATATAGCGGGCATCTTCATCACCTAATTCCGCAGCGCGCACAAAATCCCGCTCTGACTGCGTGAATTGCTGCATACGCAGCCTGGCGATTCCCCGAAGACGCAGGGCGTCGGCACTTTCTCCCCTGAAAAACCATACTGCTTTGTCAAATTCCAGAAAGGCTTCCTTAAATTCTAAAAGCGCCATGTGCGTTTTTCCTTTATCAAGATAACACTCGGCTAGTGTATTGTCAAAACTCAGGGCTTGCGAAAAATCGTAAAGCGCTGAATAATAGTTGTCGTGGTTGAAGTTACATTTACCCCGAAACGCAAACGCAATGGCCGATTTGGGATAGGATCGAACTGCCGTGTCGAAGTAGGCAAATGCCTCGTCGTATTTTTTCTCCGATACCAGTTGAATTCCCTCCTTGAAACGATTCACATCCTTTTCGGACGGGGTGTCATGATCAGTCAAATAATATTTGATGAATAAGTACGGAATGAAAAGTAAAATGACGAGGCAAATTTCCATCGGCAACCAATTGAGGGAAATGAGAAATGGGTTTAAATTAATTCTGCTCGGACTTTTGCTGGCAAACTTGCTACAATAAGGTCATACGAGTCTTTAATCCAGGGCTTTACCAGGGATTCGGATAAGTGACCCTCCATCGAAATCGTGTTCCAGTGTTTTTTGTTCATGTGATAACCCGGTTTAACGAAGTCATATTGTTCCCGCAGCTCAATCGCCTTGTCTGGATCACACTTAATGTTAAAACTCGGATGTTCACTGGTTAGGGAGGTCAAAAGAAAAATCTTCCCTTTCACTCTAAAAACCAGGGTGTCTTCCCCGAAAGGCAAGTCTTCGGTTACTCCCGGAAGCGACAAACAATACGTACGGAGGGTTTCGAGATTCATCGAGTAAAAGCGCGGATGATCATGACAATAACACAAAATAGAAACATAACGATCGAAATCCGATTGATCCCATGCATCATGCGCAGGTTCACCGAGCTAGGGTTATTGGGATCGGGTTTTTTAAACACCCGAATAAAGTATCTGAAAACATCCCCAATGTTAAAATATCTTCTAAGGTCACTCATGTGTAATCAGGTTGAATAAAATGGTAATAGAATACTTTATTATTGAAATTGGAGTTCGGCAGCATCGGGTTCCAGCCACCGGCCGTCCTCCCGAATGAGTTCAATTAATTCCGAGACGGCCTTATCCGCACTGACGGACCGCTTCACCACTTGCTGCCCACGGTACAGGGCAATCTTATCCTTACCCATTCCTACGTAGCCATAGTCGGCATCGGCCATCTCGCCAGGACCGTTCACAATGCACCCCATGATCCCGATTTTGAGGCCTTTAAGGTGCTCGGTGTGTTTCCGAATCATGGCGGTGGTTTCCTGCAGATCGAATAACGTTCTACCGCAGGAGGGACAGGAAATAAACTCGGTTTTGGACATCCGGGTTCGGGCCGCCTGCAAAATTCCGAAAGCCAGGGAGTTGAACTCGGAAGCTAGCCCCAGCTTATCGGCTTGTGCTTCGTTGCCAGTAAAATCGGGTTTTAAAAATATCCCGTCACCCAGGCCATCCACCAGCAGGCCCCCAATATCCGTGGAAGAGTACAGGGGAAGGGTTTCTTTGTCATCCAGGCTGTAGGATCGCATAACCACAACCGGTACCTGAATTGTTTTCTCCATGAGCAAAACAAACGCCCTGCGAAGCTCAGCCATTGCGTGTTTGTTTTCTGTGGTGAGAATCAGCACCAGATTTTTGTGGGTGGCAAGGAACTCCACCAAATCCTGATCAAGACCGTTAATATCCGTCCGAATGAAATTGAGAGTAGGGTGGAGGTTAGCAGGGTGTAGAGTCGAAAGCTCTTCTCTTGTGAGCAGGGGGAATTTTTGGGTAGTTTCTGGATGCACCTTCCAGGTGGCAAAGTCCAAAATTTCTTTCAGACCGTTGGGCAACATAAACGGGATAGGCTGGCAACCGGAATAGATAAAATCAACCCCCTGATCATTCATGCGCCACTTGTCGGGCACGGGCAAAAAGAAATGTCCCACGCTCCGCAAATCTTCATGAGACGATACCTTGATCCCAGAATAATCAGCGATAACCCGGGGTACGTTCATCCCCCCCAGATTATACACTTCCTGAGTAATCCGGCGCGCGTAGTGAAATGGGTCGTAGGGAAGAATTTCTATTGGGGGAATCGGTGCGTGAGGCTTCCGATTGGTGTAGCGTTCAATAAGGGCCCTTGCCACCGGCGGCTCGTTCTCAGGAGCTTCGGTGAGTGACACCCGCACGGTATCACCCAATCCATCTTCCAGTAAGGTACCTATCCCCACTGCCGATTTGATCCTGCCATCCTCCGCCTCACCCGCTTCGGTCACGCCCAAATGCAGCGGGTAAGGTTTGAGATTTTCCTCGTTCAACCGGTGTACCAGCAGGCGGTAGGCCTCCACCATAACCTGCGTATTGCTCGACTTCATGGAAAGAACTATATTGAAGTAGTTCATTTCCTCACAAATCCGCAGAAATTCCAGGGCAGATTCAACCATGCCCAGGGGAGTATCGCCGTAACGGCTCAGGATTCGATCGGAAAGGGATCCATGATTGGTTCCAATGCGCATGGCCGTGCCGTATTCTTTGCAGATTTTTACGAGCGGCATAAATTTCTCGCGGATGCGATCCAGCTCGGCCGCGTAGGAGGCATGGGTGTAGTCTATGGTTTCAAACCGCTTTCTGTCTGCGTAGTTGCCCGGATTTATCCTGACTTTTTCGACAATACGGGCGGCGAGTTCGGCGGCATTGGGAGTAAAATGAATATCGGCGATCAGGGGTACCCGAATATTCTTTTTGATCAGCCCTTTTTTTATATTTTCAAGATTTTGAGCTTCTTTGACACTCGGGGCAGTAATACGAATATATTCACTACCAGCATCTACCATCCTGATTATTTCTTCAATGGAGCCTTCCGTATTCATGGTATCCACGGTGGTCATGGATTGGACCCGGATGGGAAAGGCGGAGCCCATTGGCAAATCGCCAATATCGACACGAATGGTGTCACGGCGGATATACTCCGTAAGGGAAGGGCAATATAGGGTATCGGGTTTTACTTCGAGTGAGCTGGGAAAAGCTTCCATGCAATATTGTATTTTTTGTCGAAAAGCAGATGCTGTACAAAAATACGGCATCTACTTTCCTTTTCCTTACAAACAAGCAGGTCAATTCATTTGTTCATCCCCTTTTGCTCAATTTTTTAGGGTAATTGGTATCCTGTTAGGGAATCCAGTCCTTACCAAATTCTTTTTTTGTACCCCCATACGGAGTAATAATAGATAAATAAGTACAGAGGTACCATGAGGACGTAGGCGTTCTGGGTACTTCCCATGGAATCGGCAAGGGCACCGTACACAAGGGGCAGGATGGCTCCGCCCGATATACCCATGATCAGAAGTGCCGCTCCGGTTTTTATGTATTTTCCCAGGCCTTCAATGGCCAACGGCCATATCGCTCCCCACATAATGGCGTGAGCCAGACCGAGCAAGGCGATGCACAAGACCGACGTAAAACCGGTGGTGAAAATGGCCACGATGGTAACCAGGATTCCAAAAATTGCTGAGAATTTCAGCCAAAGCTGCTGGGATACGTATTTGGGAATTAAAATAATACCGGTTACGTAGCCTATCATCATAGCCGTCAGGGTGTAGGTTCCAAACAACCGGGCTTCCTCCTCCGGAAAACCCAGGGAGATGCCGTACGTAATAATGGTATCGCCGGCAATTACTTCCACTCCGACGTAGCAGAACAAGGCGATGACGCCCAAAATCAGGTTGGGGAATTCGAAAACGCTACTTTTTTCAACAAAGGTGGTTTCTCCTTCCAGTAGTGGCTTTTCTTCCTGCTCTACTTCGGGTAACCCTTTCGACAAGCGGATGAGGAGGGCCAACCCGACCAAAACTGCCGTCAAGACCAAGTATGGACCCTCAACCTTGTCCAGTTCCTCAGCTTGGGTAGTGGTGGTGGTACCCGCTAGCAGTAACCCGCCAAAAACGATCTGGCTGATGATTCCTGCGCCTTTGTTGGCAATTCCCATGATACTGATCCGTTGGCGCGGCACTTTCCGTAGGCCCCAATATTGTTAGCGTACGGATTGATGGCAGTCTGCAACAACGGTAAGACCAATACCGATTGTAAAAAGCCCGACCAGAAATAAGGGATAAGAGGCCATTTCGGCGGCGGGAATAAAAATGATCGTTCCGACGGCCATCACCAGCAGAGCCACGACATACCATTTTTAAAACCGGTCTTTTTTAAAACCATGGAACATGGAATCGCCATGACGGTGTAGGAAATGAAAAAGGCAAAAGTAACGAGGTAGGAACTGGTATTATCGAGGACGAATGCTTTTTTGAAAAAGGTAATCAGCGTTCCGTTTACCCAGGTGATGAAGCCCATCACGAAAAATAATACACCAATGATAATACAGAGGGCCCAGGTAGTTCTCTTTTTTTTGTGCCATTTAGGTGAATGGTTATTAATCGGAAGGGATTATGGTATAATTGTATACAAGGTACAAGAATTTAAAATTCGTCATTTAGTCCAAAAATTCGAGGGTTAGTTTTCCATTTCCCCTCGTAAAGTCCGGAATTTCCACCGGCGAACTGCCTCTGGCGATGGAGAGTTCAGATAGCGGGCTGATCGCACTCCAGACGGCTGCATCGTAAACATCAATGGGAGGCGCTACTTTTCTTTTGATGGCTTCAATAAATCCGCGCAAAACAAAATAGTCAATGCCACCGTGTCCGGCATTTTCAGCTTCCTTTGCATGTCTTTTTCCAAAGCGGATGATCGTATTTTTCCAAATAAGCCGCATGCTGGTTCCGCATTGGTGTTTTTTGGCAGAAACATCTTCGAGGTAAATCGTATGTCCATCATTCATCCAGATTCCTTCCGTTCCCTGCGCCCGAAAGCCCAGCGAATAGGGGCGGGGAGAATTGGTGTCGTGAATGAGCACAATGTTTTCGCCATTGATGACATTGAATTACCGTAGTTACGACATCCCCCAGTTTGAAATTTACTTTCGCATTCGGATGATCTTTTCCGCCATGATCCACAACATATTTATGTAAACCTCGCGATTTGGTAGCGGTTGAGGTCAGATAAGTGAATTTATTTCCCCGGTTATATGTCAAGCCAATGTGCCACCGGACCTAGTCCGTGGGTAGGGTAAATGTCGCCATTCCGATCAACGGAATGCTGGGTACGCCATCTTGGCTTCTGAAAATCCTTTTTCACCAAACTCAACGCCGTAACCTTCGTTGCCTGCTTCCCGTTGTTAAATTTCACTTCCGCGCAAATCGTGCTGGTAACCGCAATGTGCATAGGTCATTTCGCCAAACATTCCTTCACGAATCATTTTCAGTATGGCCATCACATCACGACGGTAACAAACATTTTCCAGGATCATGCAATGTGAGCCGGTTTTTTCGAATGTATTCACCAGATCCCACGATTCCTGCAAAGTAACCGTGGCAGAAACTTCCACAGCGGCATATTTCCCGCCTTCATGGCAGCCATTGCCATCGGAACGTGCCATTGCCAGGGTGTGGCAATCAGTATTCCGTCCAGATCATCCCGTTTAACCATATTCAGGAAATCTTCATCTCCCTTTGAATACACCGCGGCTTCTTTTCTACCTGCTTTTTTAATCATGGCTCAGCGTCTGCTTGAACCGAGGCTGAATCAATGTCACAAATTGCATTTATCTCCACATCCGGGCCGATAAAGTGCCTGCTCCACATGATTACGTCCACGCAGTCCTACCCCGATAAAACCAAGTCGAACTTTGTCAGCCGGAGCCGTTTCTGGTTCTTTATACAGAAGTAGGATGGTAAGATTCCGGTGGCGAGCCGGCCAGTGTTGCTTTTTGAAGAAAATTTCGTCTATCCATCAGAATGCTTAAGAAAGTTGATAGGTTTAGGATTAGCGTAACCGCGCAAGATAGACCTATTACCATGATTTTTAAATTTTTTTATTAAATATTAAAATCTATTCAGACGGATGGCTCCTTATAAGATAGCCAAGAGAGTTTGAACATGATGGATACTAATCGAGTTTGTCAACTTTTTTGCAACAATTTGAACAAAATAAATTTCCCCGCGTTACGTTAATGCAAGTATACTCCAATGAGCGTCTGAGCAAGACGCTCGGCGGCTTTAAGTGTGTTGGACACATACTTTGTTACGACATTTAAGGCACTTATTTAACGTATAACCATTTCTATATGGCACAAAAGTGGTGTGTTTCGGAAAGAACACTTCAATGCGGCTCATCGTCTTCACAATCCGGCATGGTCGGATGAAAAAAATGAGGCGTTTTTGGCAAAGTGCAATAATCCGAATTTTCATGGTCATAATTATGAACTTATCGTTCAGGTAACCGGCGAAGTAAATCCGGAAACGGGTTATGTGATTGATATGAAAGTGCTGAGTGCATGTTGATAAAGGAACATGTACTTGATCGTTTTGACCATAAAAACCTAAATCTTGATGTTGAAGAATTCAGAAATTTAAATCCATCCGCCGAAAATATTGCGATTGTTATTTACTCGATATTCTGAGACCAAAAATTGATTCAGAGCTTGCTCTGAAAATTAGATTATATGAAACAGAACGAAACTTTGTTGAATACCCGGTCGATTGACAATTTTGGAGATAATGTTGAGGAAATTGGTGATGAGCATATTTTCTCTCCTATTGAAACGCCCATGCGCGTGGATGCTTTTGCGATGGAAGATGATGTGAAAATTGAGCTGATTGAAAAACATTTTCGCCATATTATGGAAATCATGGGTCTGGATCTGACGGACGATAGTCTGAAAGGAACTCCGAAACGTGTTGCGAAAATGTATATCAAGGAAGTTTTTAGCGGTCTTGATCCTGAAAATAAGCCGAGTGTTACGCTTTTTGATAATAAATACAAGTACGATCAGATGCTGGTAGAAAAAGATATTTCCGTTTTTTCAAACTGTGAACATCATTTTGTTCCGATTTATGGAAAAGCGCACGTCGCGTATATTTCCAGCGGAAAAGTAATCGGTTTGTCCAAGCTGAACCGGATCGTAGAATATTTCTCAAAACGTCCGCAGGTTCAGGAAAGACTGACTGTACAGATCGCCAATGAATTGAAACAAGCTTTACAAACAGAAGATGTTGCCGTTGTGATTGATGCAAAACACATGTGCGTACAATCACGCGGCATTCGTGATTCAGGAAGCTCCACTGTTACCTCATACTACGGAGGCAAGTTCGAAAGGAAGCTACGAGAAAGGAATTTTTAAGTTACCTCGGCATGTAAAACATTACCCTTCAACCACCCGTTGAAGGGTTTTTTGTGAACCCTATTGACTAGAAAAATTAGAACAGAATGGATCAGCAATTCAAAGATAAAAATATCCTTATCATTGGGGCAGGAAGTGGCATTGGACACGAAATAGCCAAACGCATCCTGGCCGAAGGTGGAAATGTAACGGTGGCCGGTCGGCATGAGCCAGATCTAGACGTAAATTTTCTGAACTGGGATGCCACTTCGCCCAATGCCAGCGCCTTTGATTCGGTACCGGACCAACTGCACGGACTAATTTATTGTCCGGGTACGATCAACCTCAAACCTTTCGGGCGATTGTCCCTGGAAGATTTTACAAATGACTGGCAAATCAATGTCCTTGGGGCGGTTGCCGCCTTGCAACCTAACATTGCCCGGCTTAAAAAAGCTAAAAGTAGCGGAGTTGTACTATTTAGCAGTGTTGCTGCCACCACGGGTCTGAGTTTCCATGCGTCCATTGCCTCGGCCAAGAGTGCTGTGCAGGGATTGGCCGTAGCGTTGGCCGCCGAATATGCTGCCGCTGGCATTCGATTCAACGTGGTGGCTCCTTCCTTGACCGATACCCCTTTGGCGGAAAACTTATTGTCAACGGACGATAAGCGCGAGGCCTCAGCCAAACGGCATCCCTTGGGCCGCTATGGTACCCCGGATGACATCGCCTCAGCGGCACTCTTCCTGCTGAGTGATCAATCCAGCTGGATCACCGGTCAGGTTTTGGGAATCGATGGAGGATTGGGCAATTTAAAATAAAAGATTCTTGTCAAATCTCGTGGAATTTAAGCCTAAGTGCCTATAAATAAAATATTTATAAATAAAAAAAGTGGGGGTACCGAATCAAGGTACCCCCACTTTTTTTAACATTCATAATTTACCTATCGTCGTTAGATTCCCTTATACCAGGGGTCCAACCCGCTCCAGTATAGCTTTTGTCCTCCGGATTCCTTCGTATTCGTCGAGCTTGCTTCCTTCGTATTCGATTCCGACTATTCCTTTGAAGCCGCTATCCTTCACGATCTTCATAATCTTGTTGTAGTCCGTTTCAATGACATTGCCTTCCTCATCGAAATCGTAGGCTTTGGCGCTTACGCCCTTTGCATAGGGCAGTAATTCCTTGGTACCCTGGTAGCGGTCATAGGAATTGCGCATTCGGATGAGCCCGGTTTACGCTCGATGCAGAAATTTCCGAAATCGGGAAGTGTTCCTACATTTTTCTTACCTACCTGCTTCATAACGCCCGAAAGCCATTGCCCGTTGGAGGAGTACCCTCCGTGGTTTTCAACAATCACATTAATGCCCATAGTGGATGCAAATTCGCCCAGATTGCCCAATCCTTCGACGGCTGCCTTGGCTACCTCCTCGGCGGTTCCTTTTCCAAAGGCATTGACCCGGATGGTCTTACAACCCAGGTATTTGGCAGCTTCCACCCATTTATAATGATTTTCTACCGCCTTTTTTCTGGTCGTATCGTCCAGTTCTCCGAGTCCACCTTCGCCGTCTATCATGATCAGGTGGTTCTGGATGCCGTTATCCTTACACCGCTTCAATAACTCGTTCAGGTACTGCGTGTCCTTGGCTTTGTCCTTAAAGAACTGGTTGACGTACTCTACGATACTAATATCAAACTCTTTGCGGGCAATTTCAGGAAAATCCAGGTTGGTAATTTTCTTGGCGAACAGAGCCTTGTGCAGCGACCACTCGGCCAGCGAAATGTCAAAAAACATTTTCTTCTTCACTGGTTCGGCCCACACGTCCAGCAGGGTGGTGGAGGCAAGGGCACCTAATCCGAACTGACGGATAAAATCTCTTCTTGATGGAGACATGTTTTTCTAAAAATTAAGATGGAATTTGTTGGTAAATGATAAAAGGTACCTATTTCAACTTTCTAATCGCCTGCTTCCCTAATCGTAGACTGAGCTTCGTTGAATAGTTTTTGGTTCTTAGCCAAATTCACCACATCCCAGTCAATGTCATGTTGAAATGCATGGCTACGCACGGGGCATTCGGCCAACCGACAAAAGTAGCAGCACTCAGGTAGACAGGGATCGGAATGAACAAAAATTTCGGTTTCACCGGGATGGCTATCCTTCAATACGTTTTCGAATTCGTGGATCGCTTCGTGCGCCTTTACCAATTCCCAATAGTAGGGCAAGGTCAAATGGCAGTCCACGTGCAGGTCCGAACCGTACTGCTGCACCCGCAGGTTATGGACATCCACCCAGTAGTTTTTCTTATGACTTCGAATGGCATCTACCACCTTGTTCATTAGGCCAGCGATCACTTTCGTCCATCAAACCCGCCACCGACTTGCGGATTAACTGATAGCCATTGTAAGCGATCATTAACCCGAAAAGAAGGGAGGCGACACTATCCAGCCATTCCAATCCGGTAAGCAGCACTAGTAAGACACTGATCAGCAAAAGCACACTGCTAATACTATCGGAAAGTAGATGGCGGCCATCGGCTGTAAGGGCCAAAGAATTGTATTTCTTACCTTCCCGTACCAACAAAAATCCAATGAGAGAATTAAATATTACTGTGCTAAAAATAAGGATAGAACCAATGGATAAATTGGTTAGTGGGGCAGGCTCCAACAACCGGTTTACTGCCTCCCAGGAAATAAGGGCCGATGCGATCACGATCAGCGCCCCTTCAAAGCCCGCCGAAAAGAACTCTACTTTCCCGTGGCCGTAGGGATGATTAGTATCCTTTGGCAGGGCAGAAAGTCGGATACTATAAAATGCGAATCCACTGGCAAAAACATTGATGATGGATTCGAGAGCATCGCTAAGCATCGCATTCGAATCCGTAAGGTAAAAAGCCAGAAATTTGATCCCCGTCAGGACGATACTCATCACGAAAGACAGGAGAATCAGGCGGATTTTACGCTTATTTTGGTTTATTTGCATTATTAATCGTTTTCAAACACCACAAAGGTACCAAGAATATAGTAGTTATGACCACCGATAATAATTGGGAAACCCTCACGGATAAAGTTGTCTATGAAAACCCCTGGCTCAAACTTCATCACCGGGACGTGATCAATCCGGCTGGCAAAGAGGGCATTTACGGGCTGGTTTCTTTTAAAAACAAAGCCGTTGGAATTATTCCCCTTGATGCTGATAATAACCTGTACCTCGTGGGCCAATTTCGCTATACCCTAAATGAGTACTCTTGGGAAATTCCCGAAGGCGGCGGTCCATTGCACGAAGAAGCCCTGGACGCGGCAAAACGGGAACTGAAAGAAGAAACCGGACTTATCGCCAAAAGCTGGACAAAAATTGCCCGAATTCATACCTCCAACTCCGCCACGGATGAGGAAGGCTTTCTTTTTATAGCGGAAGAACTGGAACAATTTGAGCAGGAACCGGAGGATACGGAGGAGTTGGCAGTTAAAAAGGTGCCACTCTCTGAGGCGGTAGACATGGTGATGCGGTCAGAAATTACCGATGCCCTATCGGTGTGCGGTATTCTGATGGCCGCCCGAATAAAAAAAATCTGATATGCTGGCATCACTCCTGTATGGTCTCCTCACCGGCGTATTACTCTGTTTGACTTTTGGCACCGTCTTCTTTTCACTTGTTCAGAGTAGTGTGGACAACGGCTACCGAAGCGGGGTCAAAATCGCTTTCGGGGTAGTTGTTTGCGACGCTATATTTGTCTTTTTTGCTATTTTCGGGACTGCCTTACTGCCCCATGTTGATAATTTTGAGAAATGGATGTCCGGCGCAGGAGTTGTTTTCCTTCTGATCCTGGGAATCAACAACATTGTTCGGAATCAGCCGCAGCTAGCCTATCCAAAAACCAGAATTGGAAACTTTATCTTTTATTTTTCAACGGGCTTTTTACTAAATGGATTGAATCCGGTAAACTTCATCAGTTGGGTGACCATTGCTACCTACATCCGATCTACACTCCACTACGAATTCAACCAGATACTTTTATTTTTTGGAGCAAGTTTATTAGCTGTTTTCATTACAGAATCAGGCATTGCTTTATCAGCCCACAAACTCAAAGCGAATTTTTAACCCCCGTACTGTTACCGTTTTTAATAGAGTGACGGGGGTCGTATTTGTTTTTATTGCCTTGCAAATCGCTTATTCAGCCTTCTTTTAACCCTAAAATAAGGATCCAACGAGTTCAGATTACTGATACCGATTTAGTTTCAGGTAAGTTTCCCAATCTTCAATTAGATTTTTCTTCAGCACGCGGGGGAATTTGTGTTGTCCTCCCAGCTTGCCTTTGGTTTCCATCCAACCATAAAATGCCGAATTGGGCAAAACGGTGACGAAAATATCCTTTAAGGCATGCTTCCGTTCTACGGCGTAGTCGTCGTTCAGCTGATTTAGTTTTTTATCGATGAGATTTTTAATCACCTCTGGATCCACCTGTTGATCACTGCCTAGGTACCAATGATGGGCAAATAAGGACTCATGGGAGATACCCGCCACCGTAAATTCCTTGATTGTGATTCCCAGCTCGTTTGAAACCAGGTCAACGGCTTTGTTCATGTTATCTACCGAAAGGTGTTCTCCGCACAAGCTTAGGAAATGTTTGGTCCGGCCGGTAATTATGATTTCAGCCCGCTCCTTATCGATGAACTTGACGGTATCTCCAATCAGGTACCGCCACGCTCCGGCGCAGGTAGATATAAGCAGAGCGTATTCTTTCCCTTCCTCCACCTGATCTATCATCAGAGTTTCGGGATTGGCAACCATATCGCCATCGGGGTTGAAGTTTACGTCATTGAAGGGCACAAATTCGAAAAAGATCCCGTTGTCCAGTACCAGCTGCATACCCGCGGCGCTGGGACGGCGCTGATACGCCAGAAATCCTTCCGATGCCAGGTAGGTATCAATGTAGATGAGGGGTTTTCCTAGTAACTGCTCAAACCCTTTTCGATAGGGTTCAAACGAGACCCCCCCATGACCGAAAACCAACAAATTGGGCCAAATATCGTGAATGGTGTTAACCTTATAATGGTCAATTATTTTTTCCATCAACAATTGGATCCAGGCTGGAACGCCCACAATAAACCCGATATCCCAATCCTTTGCCTGTAAGGTGATTTCTTCGAGTTTTAGAGCCCAGTCGGTCTCAGCGGCAATTTTTTCACCCGGTTTATAATAAGGCTTAAACCAGAAAGGGATTTGACTGGCATTGATTCCGCTCAGATCGCCTTCGAAATGGTTTCCTTTTTCGTTCAAACTGGTACTTCCACCCAGCATCAGGAACCCTTTCTCATACAGTTTATCGGGTAGATTCTTGTATTTACCCAAGCTCAGTATCTGCCGAATGCTCGTCCGCTGCATGGCCTTTGACATGGCGTTGGTCACTGGTATGTGCTTGGTGGAGGATTCTGAAGTCCCCGAACTCAGGGCGAAGTATTTAACCCGTCCCGGCCAGGTAATATTTTTTTCACCATTTAGCAGCCGGTTCCACCATTCCGCGTATATTTTGTTGTAGTCGTAGGCAGGTACATTGGCCTTGAATTTATCGTAAAATTCCTGTCTTTCTCCAAATAGAGAGCTACTTAGGATTTCTTCAAAGTTGTATTTTTCCCCAAATTCGGTGTAACGAGCTTTGGACACTAGTTTCGAAAGGGTTTTCTTTTGCTGACGGAAAGGGTGTATCCTTTTACGGGAAGCCAGCAAATTTCCAAATCGAATTCCTCGTTTTAGCAAGCTTCCAATTATCGCCATATCTGGTATTTTTTAAAGGATGTTGATCAAGGTTCTTTGAGTAGGGGTACTTTCAGGTGTTTTAATAAATACCCTTATTTCACTTCCGGAAATGTTGTTTCGGTAAACGACCAGGCCGAAAGTGATTCAAGCGTGGTATAGGCCGTCAAATCGTGCTGACAGGGTACTACCGAGGCATAATTCTGGGATAAGGCCCACTCGTCCGTGTCTTCTTTGTTTACATCGTAGTTGACAAAATCCCCAGCCATCCAAAAGTACCCTCTACCGTAGGGGTCTTTGCGATAATCAAATTTCTCTTGCCATTTGGCATTGGCCTGTCGGCATATTTTGATCCCCTTAATTGGTTCCTCCGATTGGGCCGGGAAATTTACATTAAGCGCTATGCCTTTGGGAATCCCATTTTTCAAAGCGGCCTGCACAATGGATAGGACGTGTTCCTTTACGTGGTCAAAACTGGCATTCGGCCGGTAATCGCCCACGGAAAAACCAATTGCCGGAATTCCTTCGATTGCGGCTTCGATTGCCGCCGACATCGTACCCGAATACAATACACTGATGGAGCTATTGCTACCGTGGTTAATCCCACTCACCACCAAGTCGGGGGTACGGTCTTTCAATACATAATGCTTCGCTAGTTTTACACAATCCGCCGGGGTACCTGAGCATTCGTATTCGTCCACATTCTCAAATATTTCGGTAGAATAGAGACGGAGCGGCTCGCCGATGGTAATTGCGTGACCCATGCCCGATTGGGGGCTATTGGGAGCCACCACCACTACCTCACCTACCGTTTGCATGATCTCGACCAGCGTTCTTATCCCCAAAGAAGTGATACCATCGTCATTCGTGACTAAAATAAGGGGCTTACTTTTTATATCCGTTGACTCTATTTCAAAATTATCCATTCGATGGGATTAAGTGATTGCACAAATTAGTTTCAAATCTCTTTTATTGAAGATTTGGTCTTGCTTTTTTGTTTTAGCTGGTAGTCGATTTTTTCGTTTTTCCTAAAACTTCTAAATCCCTGAACCGGATTGTAATGATTGCTCGAAACGGCATAATACCCAGTCCCGTCGTAGGGCCGAAGGGCCGGATGAGTCTGACATTCGGGCGAACAAGCTCCATCCAGGGTATCACCGCAGCTTTCGCATATGGGAGCATGCAGGTTGCATTCCGGGTTAGCGCAGTTAACCATCCTATCGCAAGGAGTATGGCAAACGTGGCACGTAGAAATCACGGTTGGGTTTACTTTGTTGACCTCTACCGCAACCCGATTGTCAAAAACATAACACTTACCATCAAAATTTTCACCACCTTCCTCAATTCCGTATCGGATGATGCCCCCGTGCAATTGGTACACATTTTCAAAACCCTGGTCTAACAGATAGGCACTGGCTTTTTCACACTTGATTCCTCCGGTGCAGTAGGTGATGATTTTTTTATCCCTCACATGGTCAATCTCCTTCATATGATCCGGAAGCTCCCTCAAATTTTCCATATCAAATGTAATAGCTCCCTTGAAGCGGCCAATCGAATGCTCATAATTGGAACGCATATCCACCAAAACCACGTCGGGATCATGCATCATTCGTTTGAATTCTGCCGGATCGAGATGTTTTCCGGTTTTCACCATCGGATTAACGGGGAGGTCTGAGTTTACAATTTCTTCCTTCACCCGAACGTGCAGCTTTGAGAACGTGTGAGAATCCTGTTCGTCTATTTTGAATTGGGTAGCTTGAAACCGCTCATCAGACACGATATACTCCATGTACGCCTGACAGTCCTCTTTAAGGCCCGAGACAGTACCATTAAGTCCTTCTTTGGCAATTATGATCCTTCCCAGTAAATTATGCTCTAAGCAGAAGAGATGATGTTCGTCACGATAGGTAGTGGGATCGTCAATCGTGGCGTAGTTATAATATAGGAGAACGAGGTATTCTTTCATTTTTAAAGTTATTTCTGCCTTGCAAAGATACGAATTGCAACCATTTCGACCATAAATTCGCGATTTGTGTTTCCAGAATAGCGTCCGTACTACTTTCTAATTGAAACGAAGCCGTTAACTTTGTCGTACCAAATTCACTTTAATCCTACCAAAAAAGATGCATATCGCCATTACCGGAAATATCGGTGCAGGAAAAACTACGTTAACCCAAATGTTGGGGGAACATTACGGATGGGGAGTTCTGTACGAAGCCGTGGAAGGAAATCCCTACTTATCCGACTTCTATAAAGACATGAGCAGGTGGGCTTTTAACCTGCAAATCTACTTTTTAAATAGCCGGTTTGCCCAAGTGCAAAAAATCCGTTCGCAAACCTACACCACCGTCATTCAGGACCGGACCATCTACGAGGACGCTTACATTTTTGCCCGTAATCTGTACGACTCCAAGGTCATGTCGGCGCGTGATTACCAAAGCTACCTAATGCTATTCGAAACGATCATCAAGGCGGTGCATGCCCCTGATTTGATGATTTACCTAAAAGCAGATATTCCGAAGCTCACGCATCAAATAAAGAAACGGGGACGGGACTTTGAATCGGATATTTCGATTGACTACCTCAAAAGTTTGAATACGTACTACGAGAATTTTGCCGCTACCTACGATCATGGCAAACTGCTGGTCATTGATGTGAACGACATGGATTTTGCCAATCGGGAGGAAGATTTTGCGATGATTGTGGAGCTTTTGAACCGGGAGTTATACTACGATTGACCGAGAACTCAGGTAAAAATTGAAACAAAAAAAACTGCATTTTCAAAACGAAAATGCAGTTTAAAAGTGTCCAGAAGGAGAGTCGAACTCCTACACCCGTAAGGGCACTACCCCCTCAAAGTAGCGTGTCTACCAATTTCACCACCTGGACATTGTGTGATCCCGCTGGGATTCGAACCCAGGACCCATACATTAAAAGTGTATTGCTCTACCAGCTGAGCTACGGAATCGTAATTTTTTGTTTCTTGGAATCTAATGGTCTTATGGATTATTTCCTCGGTGTCCGACGAGGAACTCCCATACTTAAACAGTGTATTGCTACACATTCAAAGTGTGTTTCTAGTGATCCCGCTGGGATTCGAACTGCAGCGGCCGACCGTCCAGAACCCATACATTAAAAGTGTATTGCTAACTTTGTTATTTTAGTGATCCCGCTGGGATTCGAACCCAGGACCCATACATTAAAAGTGTATTGCTCTACCAGCTGAGCTACGGAATCATTTATTTTTTCTTGAATCTAACCATTTAGGGCAATGTTTCTGCCCGCTGACTGGGACCCAAGAATCGTGCAATTTCCTAGGAGGGGCGCAAACCATTTCCGTAATTGCGATGCAAAATTAGAATTATTGACCATATTATGCAAGCATCCCTTAACAAATACCTCATACTAGGTGTATTTTTAATTGCTTTTATTGCTCAAAAACGGGTTGTTTCGGCCCAACAAACCAATACCCACCTGGCTGATTCTCTGTTTACTATCGGTAGGTATACCGAGGCAAAAAAAATATATGCAAGAATTTTCGAAAATGTAGAAAAGTACAATCCGAATTTACTTTTGAAGCTGTCGTTTTTGTCAGAAAAGGCAAATGAGCCGGCCGAGAGCCTGTATTACCTCAGCTTGCTTTCCCAGAAACAACCCAGTATCGCTCTGCTCGAAAAAATAAGCAGCATCGCCATAGCAAATGGTTTGGAAGGGTACGAGTTCAATGATTTTAGCTATTTTCTGGTATTTTACCGCAGGTACGGGGGGTATATCCCAATTCTCCTATTGACGCTGGGCCTATATGTAGTTTCGGTTATGTTTATTAAGCACAGAAACGGGGAAATGATATACAAGCGTCACAAATGGGCGGTAGTCATTTATCTAGTGGCTTTGCTGGCACTTCTAAACGTCCCGAACAATTACAAAACTGCCGTGGTGAGGAAGGATGTTACCTACATCCGGGAATACCCCTCTGCTGCCTCCCCACTGGTTCATTCCCTCAGAAAAGGAAACAAGCTGATGATTCTCGGGGAGCGTGATCTTTGGAATAGAGTAATTTGGGACGGGAAAATAGTTTTTGTAAGAAAAAGCGACCTTTGGGTCATCTAGACAGGTCAAAATTAAGAAAGCCAACTTGATCCTTCTGGTACAATTTTTGGCTATATAAAAAACAAGTCACCTGGTAAATACGGTTATAAAGGTGTTTTAATGTATATTTCGAAATCAATTCAAACTGATTAAATTTATGAAAAAACAAATGAGAAAACTATCCGTCTTTATGTTGGGAGCGTTTATGATCGGTAGCCTGATGTCTTGTGATCTTGAAGGACCAGATGAGGAAGATGTGGTGAAGTACGAAGCAACCATCAATAGTAGCAACACGCAACCCAAGGCAACTTCGTCAGCGCAGGGTTCGGCTGTCCTTGAATACAATAAAGTTACCAAGGTACTTACCTATAACGTTACCTATCAAGGATTAACACCTACGGCTGCCCATATTCATAAAGCACAGCCAGCCTGGTCCTCTGGTCCGGTAGTGGTTCCGTTCACCAATGTAGCCAGCTCCCCGATCTCGGGTTCTGTAACGCTGTCTCAGGACTTGGAAAACTTACTCAGGTTTGGAAACTTGTACATTAATATTCATACCAAGGAGTATCCCCAAGGGGAAATCCGTGGTCAAATTCTGTTGACTGAATTTTAAAGGCTAAGACTTTTCAAAAAAATGCTCACCGACAGGTGAGCATTTTTTTTATTTTATGAGGGAGATTGTACCCTTAAATGAGGATTTTGTGTACCAGATCTGGTAGAAATAGGTTCCGGTAGCCGCATCTGTGGGGCACCAATTCTGGTTTCGGTCGTTTGTTTTAAATATCTCACTACCCCAGCGATTGTACACTACAAATTCTTTAAACTGCTGAATACAATTATCCGGTGGCAAAGAAGTAAGAAGAAAACAATCATTCTTGCCATCCTGATTGGGCGTAATTACATTGGAGAGATTGATTACGGCGTCGGAGAGCACATCCTTGATGAGGATAAAAACCGTAGAGGTGTCTCGCGCTGCCAGGCAGCTTTTGTCCTCGGTAATAAAATCCAGGGCAAAGAGTCGTTGCGATTGCCCATTCAATAAGGAGCAATCGGGTGTCCAGTCAAATGGGCTCATAACTTCCCTCGTGCCCACTTTATTCAGAAAGTCCATTCTTGCTTCCCCCAGGGAAAATCCTCTTCCCACGCAAAACAAGGATAGTTGGGTAGTATCCACGTCGTTTGCGATCACATCAAAGGTAAGTGAGCCAGGAAGGGTAGCATTCAGAACCAGACTGATGGTATCGGAGGGTAGGGTGGTGCGTACGGTTGGGGGGCGATTGGTTGATTTTTGAAGTATAAAAAATACCGTGATCCGGTCTTGAAGGGTATTGGCGCTGCATCGCAAATCCGTTAACCTGAAATCTATCGCCAGGGTATCCGATACTTTTATCGTACACGGTGGTTTCCAGGAAAATTTTTGGGATACAGCCCCCTTCCCACCAATCGTGGGGAATTTAAAACCGTAGGTGTCCAGGTTAAATCCTCTTCCCTGGGCCGACATTTGGATACTATCCGGATCGAAATCCCTTCCGAATACCGTAAATTCCAGCAACTGTTCGGGTATGGCTTCTACGTAGGGGGAAAGGAGGGAAGTGGTCACCTTTGGCGCGGTATTGGGAGCACTTTGCCGGTAAATGAAAAGGGTTAGCGTATCCGTCAAAGGGACCGGACAACTTTCATCCTCAGCAATCAATTCAAGTCTGATCGGGCGGTTGTTCTCCGTTTCGAAGCAATCGTCCAGACAGAATTGAAAGGTAAGTGTATCGTTGCTCTTTCGGGTACGAAATTCAGTGGGGAGGAAATAAAAGTCTTTTCTGGGTGAATTGATCGCTTTTCCAGAAATTTTAATCAGTTGGTTAAAATTTCGATCCGTGACTTGCACGGAAAAACATGCCGAGTCGGTTTGGGTAAGCCGAATGGATGCATTGTTCTGGTAAGAAACTTTACTACCCGATTGAACAACGAGGATGTTTGGAGCAAAGGCTTCAAAACAGTCAATTACTTTGATTTGAAAATCGCGGGTCACCGACCCTAATTTTTCTCCCTTACGGTATTCAGTGACGAGTATCGAAAAAACGTACAAACCAAGTTTACCAGCCGTAAATGACAAACGGCCGGTTCGGGAGTCCACCCGCAGCGGCCTTGTACCCGGAATCACATTAGCCAGTGAAATTCCTTCCGCCCAAGTGACCACCGGATAGTTGCTTGATCCGAGCGCCTGAGGATTTGGAACGGCGCGATTACTAAATCCCGTAACCGGGGTGGATAGGGCATACACCAGGCTATCTCCGTCCGCATCGGTGGCTTTGAAATCTATATAAAAATCAGCATTCAGACAGGCATAATCCCCCTGTATCTCCGAAAATTCAGGAGCAGAATCCAGAAACAAGGTGCCATTTTTGGTTAAGGGTGGAAAGAACACCGAGAAAAGACTACCTACGTCCCCCGGAGTTTTTATATTGTCAATTACGTTGTTGCGGCAGCAGCGGTCCCACACAATGTAGTACCCTTCGGGATCGTTGAATTCTTCCGGGTTGAGTACTACATCTAGGGCGTAGGAAATGAAAAGGGTTTTCAGACCCGAATTTCCACATTGAGGATTGGCGTAGGTTATGTTTTTTCGTCCTACTTTTGGGGCCTGAATCGAGGTGACCCGGCGGTTGTTGGATTTTTGGAAGATAAAAAGATTGACAATCTGATCCTCCGCTTGTGGGATGCCATTGATTTCGTCAAAGTACAAATTCAGCCCGATGCGGTGCGTTGCCTGAACGCCTTTTAGGGTTTTAAATACCAATTCGCCGCCCACAATGTGGGAGCTCATGGCCTGATAAAACGAAATAATAAAAAAAAGTGAAAGTAAAGTTCGCCTCATACGTCTACCACCTAGTTTAACTTAATCTAAAGAACAAATTTTTTATTTGATATGCCTATACCTAAAAGGTACGAAAAGATTACAATTACTGATTTTGCAGCAGAGGGAAAATGTATCTATAAATCCGATGAGGGGGTTGTTTTTATTCAAGGCAATGTGGCTCCGGGTGATGTGGTGGATCTTGGAGATAACCTCGAAGAGGAAGAAATATAAGGAAGCAGTGGTTACCCATTTTCATTCCTACTCCGACCTAAGAACCGAGCCATACTGCCAGCATTTCGAGGTGTGCGGAGGCTGTCGTTGGCAACATATAAACTACGAGACCCAGATTCGGTTCAAAAAACAGCAAGTCATTGATCACTTTGAGCGCATAGGAAAATTAAAAGGTGTTGATTTTAAGGAGATTATCCCAGCTAATACGCAACAATTTTACCGAAACAAACTAGAATTCACCTTTTCCAACTACCGATGGTTAAGCCGAAATGAAATTCAATCGGGTCGGGACTTTTCTCAAAATGCCCTGGGCTACCATGTGCCCAAACGGTTTGACCGGATATTTCAAGTAGAAAAATGCCATTTTCAGGAGGATCCTTCTAATTTGATTCGCAATTCCCTTCAACAATTTACCGAAAAGCAAGGATATGTCTACTATGATGTAAAGAAAAATGTGGGTATGATGCGAAATCTGATCATTCGTACCTCCAATACCGGGGATGTGCTGGTGATTGTGCAATTTGCCCAACCTAATTTAGATCAAATTCAGGAAGTAATGGAATTTTTGATCGGAGAATTTCCAGCCATCACCTCCTTGTTTTACATCGTAAACCAAAAAGGAAATGATTCTTATCAGGATCAGGAAGTGGTTCATTTTACCGGTAAAAATTACATCACCGAGCAAATGGAGGATCTGACTTTCCGAGTAGGGCCTAAGTCGTTTTATCAAACCAATTCTGAGCAAGCCTACGAATTATACAAAGTGGCCCGTGACTACGCGGAGCTCTCAGAGACGGACCTGGTTTACGATTTGTACAGTGGCACGGGTACCATCGCCAATTTTGTTGCTCGGCGGGCTCGAAAGGTAATTGGCGTAGAGTATGTGGAAGAGGCCGTCCGGGATGCCCGTATAAATTCGGAAATCAAT
The DNA here is from genome assembly GCA_963768025.1 of uncultured Cytophagales bacterium. Taxonomy (GTDB): domain Bacteria; phylum Bacteroidota; class Bacteroidia; order Cytophagales; family Spirosomataceae; genus CAVYGM01. The sequence goes on along the minus strand of CAVYGM010000036.1, from coordinate 52,673 downwards.
GGAATAACCAATACCGAATTCTTTGCGGGGGATATGAAGAAAATCCTTAATCCAAATTTCCTTACCCAGTATGGTCGCCCCGATGTTATCATTACCGATCCACCTAGGGCTGGAATGGACCCCGGTGTCATAGATACCCTGCTGGCAGTGGAGGCGCAAAGAATTGTATACGTAAGCTGCAACACGGCTACTCAGGCGAGGGACCTGGATTTGCTATCGGCTAAGTACCATATAACACAGGCGCAACCGGTGGATATGTTTCCCCACACGCACCATATAGAAAACGTAGCTCAGTTGATTAGAAAAGCGGAATATTAGAATGGAGGCTCTTCGCCCGGCCCTCGGTAATCCAGGGTCGAGCGGTCATTCGCCCTACTTTTGAATACGGTGCCCGCTGGCTTTTGTTCAAAGGATGCGATCGGGTTGGTGGCTTGCGGGGGCAAGGGCCGATCCATTGGGGTGGGGCTAGGGGCATAAAAAGCATCCAGGTCCGAAAACTTGGTGTACTTGCCAATGAAGCGCAATTGGACCGTATCGAGCGAACCACCCCGGTTTTTAGCAATAATTACTTCACCGATACCAGCAGTCGAATTGCCGGTTTCATCCTGGCGTAATGTCATAATATTCCGGACGGTAGAGGAACAAAACCATGTCGGCATCCTGCTCGATAGATCCTGATTCACGAAGGTCGGAGAAGTTGCGGTTTTTTGTCGCCACCGCGTGTTTCAACGGCCCGGCTCAACTGCGACAGGGCAATGACCGGTACATTCAGTTCTTTGGCCAGGTTTTTCAGGGCCCGCGAAATCGAGGCAATTTCCTGTTCCCGGTTTCCGCTCAGCTTTTCCGGACGTATCGCCCGACATCAGCTGGAGGTAGTCAATAACGACCATCTGAATATCGTGCTGGGCTTTCAGACGGCGGCATTTGGCCCGAAGTTCCAGAATGGATAGGGCAGGGGTATCGTCAATAAAAATCGGGGCGTTCGGTCAGCCGCTGAATTCTGTGGTGAATTTGCGTCCATTCGTGCGGGGCCAAATTCCCCTTTCTGATTTTCTCACTGTCAATTTCTGCTTCGGCCGAAATAAGACGATTGACCAACTGTACCGACGACATTTCCAGCGAGAAAATGGCCACCGGCCTTATTGAATTCGACGGCGGCATTGCGCAGGGCGGACACCACAAATGCCGTTTTTCCCATAGCTGGCCGGGCGGCCAGAATAATCAAGTTCCGTTGGTTGCCAGCCCGACGTGAGGCGATCCAGGTTGGTAAAGCCGGACGGAACACCCGTCAGGCCTCCCTGATTTTTCTTTGGTTCGAGTTCGTCCAGCGCCATCCGCATGATGGTCCCCATGTCGGCGTAGTTCTTCTTGATGTTCGATTCCGAAATCTTGAAGAGGGACTGTTCCGTTTGGTCGAGAAGCTTGAAAACATCGGTCGTGTCCTCGTAAGCGTCCCGCTGAATTTCGGACGAAATGGTGATTAGTGCCCGCTTGAGAGCCGCCTGGGATACGATACGGGCGTGGTACTCGATGTTGGCCGCCGAATTGACCCGGGAGGTCAGTTCGGTGATAAAGCCACCACCACCAACCAGTTCAATTTCGCCAGTTCTGCGTAGCTTGGTGCGTAACTGTCAGTAAGTCAATAGGTTCGGAATTGCCGAAAAGCGTCAGAATAGCGCTGTAAATCCGCTGATGGGCTTCTTTATAAAAACTTTCAGGTTTTAAAATATCGACCACCGCGGAGAGGGCATCTTTTTCAATCATTAGCGCACCCAACACGGCTTCTTCCAGGTCGGTTGCCTGAGGTGGAAGCTTCCCCATGCCAGATTCCGACCCAAACCAGCGATTGGAACTGCTGGAGCGACCGGGTGCCTGAGGGGCATTCCCAGATTTTTTCAAGAAATTAAATGTCTTATCGTTATCCATATATGAATACAATATTACAAATTGCGGAGGAGTAAGGAAAGAGGCTCCTGCAACTATTTTTGCATTATTCTTTCCCCTGGTTGATACTGAACGAGTTGAACTGCATATATAAATTTAACGTTGTTAGCTTTGACCTTTTGGTATAAAAAATACTAGGCGAATGGTATCAATAACCAAAAAAAAACATTAATTTTTAACCATAGTTTATTAATTCATAACAAACCGAACAGTCATTTGGTAGAAAAAGTAATCACACTCGAAGATGTATCGCTCGTAGATTTTTTGGGCGTTCACAATGCCAATATCAGAGAAGTGGCCGCCGCATTTCCTGAGAGTAAAATCCTTTCCCGTGGCAATGAGATCCGAATCCAGGGAACAGCTCCTGAGATCGTCAAAATTACCGACGTGCTGGAATCACTACTCACGCATTACCAAAAATACGGTAGGGTCACCAACGACAACGTGGTGAGGTACCTCAATGGCTACCTCAATACGTCCCAAACCCAGCAGAGTCCGGCTCAGGACGATGACGATGTCATTGTGTACGGGAATAAGGGGATCGTAGTTAAGGCCAAAACCCCGAATCAAAAGCTACTGGTAGAGGCAGCCGCCAAGTACGACCTGGTTTTTGCGGTAGGGCCTGCTGGTACGGGAAAACGTATACGGCCGTGGCTATTGCCGTACGGGCTTTGAAGAATAAGGAGGTCAAAAAAATCATCATTACCCGCCCGGCGGTGGAGGCTGGGGAAAACCTGGGATTCCTGCCCGGCGATCTAAAAGAAAAAATTGACCCGTACCTGCGTCCAATTTACGATGCCCTGGACGATATGATTGCGCCGGAGAAACTGAAATACTTTGTGGATAACCGGATTGTGGAGATTGCCCCCCTGGCCTACATGCGCGGAAGGACGCTTAACAACGCGTTTATCCTTTTGGACGAAGCGCAGAATACCACCCCCATGCAGATGAAAATGTTCCTTACGCGCATGGGCCCAAGCTCTAAAGCAATCATCACCGGAGATAAGTCCCAGGTGGACTTACCCAAAAACCATAAGTCAGGGTTAATAGATTCTCTTACCATACTAAAAGGGATCAAGGGGATTTCATTCGTGGAGCTTGATGGATCCGATGTAGTGCGCCATCGACTTGTAAAAGATATTTTGGCGGCTTATGAAGTCCATGAAAAGTAGGAAATTTCTTGTTTTCTTAAGTATAGGGTTCTTAATTGGGATTAAGGTTTTTGCCCAGGGAAATAGTGAGGCAATCCAACGATGCAGCAGTTTTGAGAGAGATCAGCTTCGGGGGCAACAGAACCCGCTCTGGATTCAAACCAGAGTCCGGCTTGATTCTCTCGTATCTACCTACACCCGGAATTCCGGTTCCAGCCGGGTAACCGCCCTGGAAATTATCCGAATCCCGGTGGTGGTTCACGTGGTACATAACCAAACCGCGAATACCATTGGCGGATCCAATAATTCCAATATTTCCGAAGAACAAATCAGATCCCAAATTGAGGTATTGAACGAAGATTTTCGAAAGAAACCGGGTACCCCCGGTTTCAATTCGAATCCGGTAGGGGCGGATGCCTACATCGAGTTTTACCTGGCCGATACGGATCCCAATGGTGCGCCCTCCTCGGGAATAACCCGGCACTTGTACACCGCCAAGACTATGTTCGATCCCTACACGGACGACCTTCTATTGGCTAATATTGTCTCCTGGCCCACGGATAAGTACCTCAACATTTGGACGTGCCGGTTGACCAATTCCAATTTGGCGATTGCCCAGTTTCCCTCAACCGATGCAGTGGAGGGCCTCGATACTGCCAGCGAACCCTCTGTTCTTACGGATGGCGTCATTGTGGATTACCGGTACCTGGGGAGAAATTCGAGTGCCATTACCAGTCGGATCTATAACCTGGGCCGAACTACCACCCATGAAGTCGGACATTGGCTGGGGTTGATTCACACTTGGGGCGATTCCTTCTGCGGCACAGACTATTGTCCGGATACCCCAACCGCCGAAGGAAGCAATCAGACCACCGTGTGTACCCCTAAGTTTTCCAACTGCAACGGAGTGCGGACCCGTAACATGATTGAAAACTACATGGATTACTCCCCTGATTCCTGCATGAATATTTTTACGAATGACCAGGTCACCCGAATGCGGGCGGTGATGGAACTCAGTCCCAGGCGGGCTCGACTGGTTGAATTTTCCAAACAGGGCAGATTGGCCCCCGCCGATAACCTTACCGTGGATATCTACCCCAATCCCGCCGAATCCGATCTTTTTATTGAAGTAAGATTTCCCGATTTCCAGGATATTACCTATAAGGTGTATGATCTGAATGGCCGTACCTTTGAAAGTGTAAGCTACCCCCAGGTGTACAGCAGAAGGTTGCGCTTCGATGTCAGAGTACTTCCACCCGGAATTTACCTGATCAAAATCAACGCCAACAACGAAACGATCACCCGCCGCTTTGTAGTTAACTAGCTCCTTGCATGTTTGCCTCCCAACCATTCGTCAGGTTTTTGGTACCCTTGGTTGTTGGGATCGTGCTGATTCAGTTTGGTTTCGAGAATCGAGTATTTGATTCTGTCGAATGGGTATACAACCTGGTGATCATCTCTGCCTCACTCGTTTTCCTTTTCGGGATAGGGTTACTCTTCTTCCGTTCCCATCGCTATGTGCGAAGCTTCCTGCTATTTTTTGCCCTTTTCTGGTTGGGGATCTGTACGGCATCTCTACGCATTAACGCTTTTCAAAAGGATATTGGACAACTGGAAAATCAGGATTATGATGGACTGGTTCTACAAATAAATTCACTAGGTCAGCAAAAAAGAGCTTCTATTCAGTACGACGGACGACTCGTTTCGATTCGGACCAAGGCGGGGTGGGTGGCAAAAAATGCCAAAGTACTAATTTCACTATCGGCTAGCTCTCAGGTTAACCTTGCCCCCGGAACTACATTATTGGTAAAAAACCGCAATCTATCCTTGCCCAAAGGAGCTATGAATCCGGATGAGTTTGATTACCGGAAGTATCTGCAAAAATTAGGGATTGGATGGACACTATACATTGCGGATACTTCTTTTGTGGTCCTGCCCCAGGGGGCATCTACCAGTTTCAATCAATGGCCCTTATCCATTTCTGAGCGGGCAGATGCCGTTTTTAAAAAATTTTTACCCGAAAAATCCTCATACGGGTTAATTAAGGCTATGTTGTTAGGTCGGAGGGGCGACCTTGGAAACGACCTGCTCGATTCCTATATAGCGTCTGGTGCGGTCCACGTGTTGGCGGTGTCCGGCCTGCACGTTGGGGTATTATTCTTACTAATCTCCTTCCTGTTGGGTTGGTTGCGAAAAAGGAAGTGGGGATCTTACCTATACCTGACCGTCATCGTCTTATTTTTAGTCATCTACGCCCTCATGACTGGGCTCTCGCCGTCGGTGGTACGTGCCTCGCTCATGTGTGTGACCTTCGCAGCTTCACAAACTTTCCTTCGTAGGCACAATGGCCTCAATACCCTGGCACTATCTGCCTTTATAATTTTACTCCTCGATCCTTTTGCCTGCTACTCGGTTGGTTTTCAATTGTCTTACGCAGCCGTGGCCGGCATTGTGTTGGCATACCCCTTGTTGAAAAATACTTTCAACCCAAACAATAAAGTTCTGCGGTGGGTATGGCAGATTTCCCTGGTTGGGTTCGTAGCCCAGCTGTTCACCTTTCCGATCAGTATCTATTACTTTCACCAGTTTCCGGTCTATTTCTGGCTGGTCAATCCCTTTGCGATTGCTCTCACTTCCTTGCTAATCTACGGAGCAATCGGAGTCCTGGCTCTTAGTTTCCTGTCATTCGATCCCCTTACCTCGCTAGTGGCAAACTTATTGAGCATTGTGGCTCGCTTGATGAATACAATTGTCCAGATCCCCAGAAAATTGCCCATGTACCTCCTGGAAAATCTCAGCTTTGATCTGTTGGAGGTCGTATTGGTCTTTCTGATCATTTTGGCGGTGTACCACCTGATTAAAGGTCGGGAGTATTCAAGTTTGAAATGGGTTTTGATGCTGAGTGTCCTATTCCTACAATATTCAGTTTGGAAACTGATACTTGATTTTTCCACCCCAGATATGAACTTCCATGCTATTTCTCGTCATTCGGTCGTGAGTATGACCAACGGACAGCGAGGGTACATTTTATCAAATGCCGCTTTCGAACGGGATTCTATGGCCTATGCTACCCACATAAAAAATTACTTCGTGAATCGGGGAATTCGTTCCGTTCGGTATTATACGCTTCCGGAAAGCGCAGTAAATCAACCACTAAAACTGCGTCAGGGGAGTACCTTCAACCTCGACTGGGATGCTCATTCTGAGGAGGATAGGGCATCAATGGTTATCATCCGAAATAAAAAATATCCTACGCCTGCCTTCTCATTTCCCCAAAGCACTACCCGTTTTATTCTCAGTCCAGAACTTGGGTATAGGACCAAAGAACGATGGAAAGTACTGCTCAACGATGCAAAACTTCCTTTCATTGATCCGGCCGAAACAGGGACCGTCCACCTTCCCAAATAAGTGCTAAGTTTTGTCGAATTAGAGAAACTTTTTGCTTTAATAAAAGTTGTTATAGGTATATGGAAAAGATAGAAAAAATCCAAAAAGCATACAAGGAGTATGTCCTGGAAAATGGCACCCAACCCCCTTCAGTTTATATTTTTGCCAAAAAGCTAAAAATGGCTGAGGAAGAGTTCTACGAATACTACAATAGTTTTGAAGCGATCGAATCTGATTCCTGGGTCGAGTATTTCCGGATTACGATGCAAACCATCGAATCCGAAGAAATATTCGCCGCTTATTCGGTTCGGGAGAAGCTGTTGGCTTTTTACTACACCTGGATCGAAGTTCTTAGAAAAGATCGTAGCTACGTGGTCTACAGCTATAAGCGCTTGAGGCAACCCGTAGCCAGGTATTCTGGACCGATGGAACCGTTCAAGCATGCTTTTTACAACTTTGCCACGGAGCTCGTGCTGGAAGGACGGGAAAGCAAAGAAGTCATTATCCGGCCACTCGTATCTGATCGGTACGTAGATGGACTGTGGCTTCAGTGCCTGATTATTCTCGATTTTTGGATCAATGACCTTAGTCGTGGGTTCGAAAACACCGACACGGCCATCGAAAAATCGGTAAATACTACCTTCGACCTGATCGGCAAGTCAGTTGTGGATTCCGTGTTGGATCTTGCCAAATTTATGTATCAAAACAGAAAGCCATGAAAGAACAGCAGTCAATTCCCACCTCAAAAGTAGCTCGTGCCACTCGGTTTGTTAAAACCGGGGTGAAAATCGGGGGGAATTACCTTAAATATAATGTAAAGAAAATAGTAGACCCCTCGCTGACCAAGGATGAGCTCCACCAGGATAATGCCACGGACATTTACGACTCCCTAAGTGAGTTGAAAGGTTCCGCCTTGAAGGTAGCCCAAATGTTGAGCATGGATCGGAATGTACTCCCGAGAGCCTACGTAGATCGGTTCCAGATGTCCCAGTACTCAGCTCCACCACTTTCGGGTCCGTTGGTTGTGAAGACATTCAGAAAATATTTTGGGAAAACCCCCTCCGATCTGTTTGATACGTTCGACATTCAGGCTATGAATGCGGCTTCTATTGGTCAGGTGCATCAGGCTACATTGAAAGGTAAAAAGTTAGCGGTAAAAATTCAGTACCCTGGTGTAGCCAGTAGCATCAGCTCGGATTTGAAAATGGTGAAACCCATGGCGGTACGCCTGTTCAGTTTGAACGAGCTGGATATTGAGCGGTACATGGGGGAAGTTGAGTCCAAGCTGCTGGAGGAAACGGATTACGATTTGGAATTGAAACGATCCGTGGAGATTTCCGAAGCTTGTGCCCATATCCCCAATTTAGTTTTCCCTCTTTATTACCCCGAACTTTCCGCGAGCAGGATTCTTACCATGGATTGGCTTGATGGGAAACACATGAAGGATTTTTTGGCCACGAATCCCCCCCAAGAGGTACGGGATAAAATTGGACAGGCTTTGTGGGACTTCTACAACTTTCAGGTGCATGACCTCCGTCAAGTACACGCTGACCCTCACCCTGGTAATTTTTTACTCAGGGAGGATGGTACCATGGGCGTGATTGACTTTGGCTGTGTAAAGGTCATTCCGGATTTCTTTTACGATAATTACTTCGCTCTTATCAATCCCGACACAGTAGAGGACGATCAAAAAACCGAGGGTATTTTTTATAATCTCGAATTTTTGGTAGAGGCGGATTCGCCGGCGGACAAGAAGATGTTTTCTGACTTGTTCAAGACCATGATTGGCCTATTAGGTCGCCCTTTCGCAGTGGATGAGTTTGATTTTGGCGATGAAAGCTACTTTGATTCTGTGTATGCCTTCGCTGACGAACTTGCCCGGATTGAGGAATTAAAAAATTCAAAGGTAGCCAGAGGTTCCCAGCACGGATTGTATATCAATCGTACCTACTTTGGGCTTTACTCCCTGTTGAATGAACTGAAAGCCCGGATAAAAACCCACAAGCCAGATTGGCTTCGGAGTAAAAAGGTGCAGGTCCCGGTCTAAGAAGCTGTTCGAGTTAATCTGATTATGCCAAAAAAACACTCATTTTCATCTATAAAATTTAACCCAAGCAGTTTCTAACTATCCCGGTATATCTTCTCGATCTCCGCCGCTACTCGCTTTGTCCATTCGGCCTGAGCCGGCGTATTGAGCCCATGCCGGAGTCGCCGTCGTACTTTTCCTGTTCGGTATTCATGTCCCGGAAGGATTCCAGAAATTCGTATTGGATCTGACTATCAAAATCTTCGATGGTCAGATCCATTTTTTTTAATTTTTCTACAAATCGCTCCGCTATCAGCCGCGTGATATCAAAATGAGTCTGCTCGTGGGATAAGGTATAGGCATTGCGGGCATCGGGCCTACCCCACGACATGCTCTTGACCATAAACACTTTCATGGCAATGGTTACCTGAAGATTTTTACCCGCCATTTTCGAACTTCCTTCGTAGGACATACTCGAAAATACAGCCGCGGCGTACTTGCTGCCGGGCCGGGGTGGACGCTCCCTGGAAATCATTCCAGGTGAGCTTGCGGATTGGCTTATAAAAGACGGTATCCTGACTATCCTGGTAAGGAGTGTCGACAAAGGCTAGCACTACTTTTCGGGCCAAAAGTGGATTTTTCCCCTCATTCAATCCGATCCATTGGTCAAAATGCCGCATGGCCCCATCCAGCATTTTCCTGAATATTTGTTCATGATCGTAGTTTGTTTCCGGTCTGGTGTAGGTAGTGGACGTAGAATAATTGGTTAGGAATAAGGGAGTGGTCGCGCGGGTCCATTGAAAAGTTACCCGGACTTTAATCTCACCCGCAACCTTGTTCGGGGCTACTTTCCGTTCCGCTACCGAAACTTCATCCAGTACCACCTCCAACGGCAGGCAATCCTCCTCCCGTCCCCGCAAGGAATTCGTCCAGTGGTCATAGAGTTCTCGTTGCAGGTTCTGAGAGGTCTGTAAAACTTTCGTCTGTCCATAATAGATGATCTCTCCCAGTTGATTTGGCTTCTTATTCCGTTTGTCAATCACATCCAAGATATAAAATGACCTGGAATTGGAAAAATTAACTCTTTCTTTGCTGAACGTAAGCGAGGGTAGGGTAGGTTGAGCCTCAGTGCTACCACAAAATAGTAAAATGCCAATAAAAAACGAACTGAAATACACCTTCCAACCAAAACCGCAGATTTTTGGGATCATCGGTGTCCTTTGTCTATTTTGCATCATTTATAAACGAGTATGAGTAAGACTATAACGAATCCCAAGCCAGATTTTGATGATATTTACATGGAATTGGCTAAAAATTTAGCAAAAAGATCGCACTGCCTCAAGGCGCAGGTCGGAGCGGTGTTAACAAAAGATACCCGCATTATTTCTATCGGCTACAACGGTCCTCCGTCGGGTACCCACAATTGTGACGAAGAGTTTCCCCTGACCGGTTGCCCGCGCGACTCCAAAGGAAGCTGTTCGCTGGCACTCCATGCCGAGCAGAATGCGATTCTATACGCTGTAAAAAATGGCTCGAAAATCGAAGGCTCTACCCTTTATGTGACGCTTGCCCCCTGCATTGCCTGCGCCAGGGTGATCTATACCATGAAAATCAAGAAAGTCATCTTTCTCGATTCGTATGCCGCGTATAAGGGAATTGGTGTAGAAGAGGGAGCGGAATTCCTAAAGACTTTTGGGGTGGAAGTGGAACAATACGGATATGATCCAACAAAAGTGGCTCTTTGACAGCCAGGTAGGCGGGTAGGAAAAGCCTCCGTACCCGTCTACCTGGAAAGTTTTAATGATGTACTCCTCCTTCTCCGTGAACATGCCCATGTTCCAGTTCGGTTTCGGTAGCCTCCCGAATGGAGAGTACTTTTCCTTCGAAATGCATGGTTTTACCGGCCAGCGGATGGTTAAAATCCATGATCACATTTTCATCCCCTACTTCAATGATTTGTCCTTGCAGGCGTTCACCTTCCTCGTTGGTCATCGGAATGATGTTCCCGACGGTGAGTAGCTCTTCCTGCTCCACATCTTCCATCACGAAAAGTGACTTGGGTAATTCAACGACGGCCTCCGGATCGAATTCTCCGTAGCCTTCTTCGGGATCAATTGTGAAATCAAAGGTATCCCCAATGGCCAGACCGGCTAGGTTTTCTTCGAATTTTTCGGGCAAACCGCTCATTTCGAAAATGAAGAGCATGGGGTCTTCGTCGTGGACGATTTCGACCAGATTCATCTCTTCCTCCGTGTCCGGTATGCTCAGGTTGTAGGAAATTCCTACAACTTTATTTTTTTCAATAACCATTTGGTAGTTTAAATAAAAAAAGTTGTCGTTGGAGCGAATTTTAGGTTTATTCGCTCATTAGCTAGTAACAAATCTACGGCAAATTTGCCATACTAACCCTTCTCAAATGAATTTTCTGGCCCACCTTGCACTATCAGGAAAAAGTGAAGGGATCATTATGGGAAATTTTTCCGGTGATTTTATTAAAGGTACTTTAACAACCGACCGCACCCTGGGCTGGCCCGAGGATTACCTGATTGGCGTTAAATTGCACCGCTATATTGATTCTTTTACGGATACCCATCCGGTGGTTCGGGAGGCGAAAAAAGTCCTATCCGTCCCCCATCCCAAGGTTGCCGGGGTAATTCTCGATATCTTTTATGATTATTTTTTGGCCAACCATTTTACCGAATTCCACGGTGAGGCATGGAACAGTACGTGGCCGAAACCTACCATTTATTGCAAAAGGAAAATATATATACCCAAGCCGATGTGGCCAATGGCCGAAGCCATGATTCGGCATGACTGGCTGGGCAACTACAAAGAAATAAAAGGGATAAAGCGTTCCTTTCGACGGTATCGCCAACCGATTCCCTTTTATGGCGGGCATCCGAGGGGCGGAAAATGAACTCATGAGGAATTCGGATCTGTATGAAGACTACTTCCTGGTTTTTTATCCGGAACTCCAAACCGCCGCCCAGATTTTTATTGAACAATACAACTAGATTACTCTTATGGCTCTGTCACCCGAAGCTATTCTGAAGGAAATTCGATCCAAACACTTTAAGCCCGTCTATTTTATTTTTGGGGATGAACCCTACTACATTGATCTCATTGCGGATGAACTAGAAAAAACCGTGGTGCCGGAATCCGAAAAGGGGTTTAACCAATTTATCATGTACGGAAAAGACACGGATGTGGCGGGCGTAATTAGCTACGCCAAGCGGTACCCCTTCATGGCGGAGCGACAGCTGGTGTTGGTAAAGGAAGCACACAAGTTGGGGGGGATAGATCAAAAAGAGCAGCAAAGCCGGCTAGAAGACTATGCCCTGCATCCCCTTCAAAGTACGATACTAGTGCTTTGCTATCAGGATAAGGCCGATGAACGCCGAACCCACGTTAAGGCTTTCAGCAAAGTGGGGGCGGTGGTTCAATCTAAGCGCTTGTATGACAACAAATTGCCCGATTGGGTAACGAGCTATTGCCATACGCATGGGGTCAAGATCAGCCCCAAGGCCGTGTTGATGTTGGTCAATAACATTGGAAATGACTTGAAACGGCTGGTAAGCGAGATTCAGAAAATTATGATCAACGTGAAAGCTGGCCAGGGAATTGATGCCGACCTGATCGAGCGGTACGTGGGGATCAGCAAGGAATACAATGTGTTTGAATTTCAAAAAGCGTTGGCCGTCCGGGATGTTTATAAAGCCAACCAAATTGCCGGTTATTTCGCGGCCAACCCCAAGGACAATCCCCTGGCTCCCATCCTGATTATTTTGTACAATTTTTTCAGCAAGGTATTGCTCACCCACGCCGCTACCGATCGCTCCGATACTGGATTGGCCTCCCTGCTCAGCGTCAATCCCTTTTTTGTAAAGGACTATACCCAAGCCGCCCGAAACTATCCGGTGAACAAACTAGCCCATGTCATACAAGTGTTAAGAAAAACCGATGCGCAGTTGAAAGGGGTGGAATCGGGAGCTACCAGCGAAGGAGATCTATTAAAAGAGTTCGTCTTTACAATTCTTCATTGAGGCAGATAGGAAAGGAATTGGTAAGAGGCACTGTTCGATGCCCTCCTGCCAAAATATCAAAAAAAATAGGTGGTAGGGGAGTGGACCGGGCAAAAAAAGAGCAAGCCCGCTGGGGACTTGCTTCAGGGTGTAGCGGGGAGCAGGATCGAACTGCCGACCTCAGGGTTATGAATCCTGCGCTCTAACCATCTGAGCTACCCCGCCAAATTGTGGTGCAAATCTAGGCCAAAAAAAAATATACTGCAACAAATTTTGTTTATTTCAAGGCAGAAGCCTAAATTACCAAATAAACCAATCAGCAATTGTATGCTCAGGATCGCCAGGTAGTACAGAATTCTTAACCGGTAAGATATTGATACCAAGCGTTTGGGTATTTTATGAAAGAAGGATTTTTCTAAGATCTTAAACTTTATTTATTTTATGGAAAAGCATAAATTTATTACAGAATACGAGTTGCGTTCCTCCCCTAAGGTGCTTTTTCCATTTATCAGCACCCCTTCCGGCCTTGAACAATGGTTTGCCGAAAAAGTGACCGTCCTGCCCGACCACCGGTTCGACTTTCAATGGGATGGGAGTAGCCACCTGGCCCGGCAAACCTCCCATCGCCTCAACAAGGCCGTGAGGTACGAGTTTGAGGACGAGGACAACCCTTCCGACGATACCAACTTCGTTGAGATGAAGCTGGAGGTGTCCGACCTGACGCAATCTACCTACCTTCGCATCGTTGATTATTCGCAGACCATGGATGAGCAGGAACTTTCTTCCATCTGGAATGGATTAATGGAGAGTCTAAAAGAAATAGTGGGTAGTTGATGAAAAAGCTTGATAAGCTTGTTTTAAAGTCCTTTTGGGGACCCTTTGTCATAACCTTGTCCGTTGTGGTGTTCATTTTCCTGATGCGGATCATGATTTTCTACATCGATGAGTTTGTGTCCAAGGACGTAGGGTTGTCCGAATACGCACGTCTGTTTTCTTATTTTGCGATGAGTACCGTTCCCATCGCACTCCCGCTGGCGATGCTCCTTTCTTCCTTGATGGCGTTTGGAAATTTGGGTGAGTTTTTCGAACTCACCGCCCTCAAAAGTGCCGGTATTTCGGTCGTAAGGGTGATGGCGCCTCTCTTCTTCATTGCTCTCTTTGTCAGTGTTTTTTCATTTTTTTTCAATGACCGGGTTGTTCCCTGGACCAACCTGAAAGGGTATAGCTTGCTGTTTGACATCAAGACTACCAAGGCTACGTTGAAAATAAAAGAAGGGATCTTTTACAACGACCTGCCAGGGTACAGCATCAAAGTGGATAAGAAAGTGCCTAATTCCAACACCATGCTGGGCATGATCATCTATAAGCACGATATCCGTTCCTACGAGCGGGGAAATACGCAGGTGATCTTGGCGGATTCCGGGAAAATGTACACGATTAATAACAATGGGTACCTGGTGATCGAACTATTTCATGGCAACAATTACCAGGAAATGCTCAATGCCGCCGACAACCGTTCCATGGCCTACGTGTCCAATTCGAGTAGTGGGAGTGGAAATGCGAACGCGAATTTCATGCGGAACCGGTTCGACGAGTACAAGCTAGTGGTCAGCATGGAATCCTTTGGTATGAAGCGGACCGACGAGGATATGTTTAAGTACCACGAGTACATGAAAGACATCGAAGACCTCAACCAAACGACCGACTCCATCAGAAAAGACTTTGTGCGCACCAAGCAAAATCTGATTCCTAACAGCAAGCAATACTACTCCTACAAATTTAGGGCAGCCACCGATTTTGCCGATCGCGCAAAGCCCGGCAAGTGGATCGATTCCCTCCTGGCGGTACCCTTGAAGGATAGTCTAACCACAGTGGTGCTTTCGAATGCCAAAAGTGCCGCTAATAGCGTAAAAAGCTTTGCTTTGTCCAATGCCGAGTATTTGCAGAACAAAAAAAAGGAAGGGAACCGCTACGAATTGGAAAAGCTGCACAAGTACACGCAGGCCTTCTCCTGTTTTGTCATGTTTCTGATCGGGGCTCCCTTGGGGGCTATCATCAAAAAAGGGGGATTTGGAGTACCCGTGCTGGTATCCATCGTATTTTTCATTCTGATGTATGTCCTTACGATCCAAGGGGATAAGTACGTGAAAGACGGGCTCCTGAACGTGACGATTGGGGCGTGGCTGGCCAACTCCATACTATTGGCCGTAGGAATTTACTTCGTGGAAAGAGCCCGGCGGGATTCCCGGATTTTTGAAAAAGACATTTATCAGATGCAGCTTCTCAAATTGAAACAACAGATTTTCTGCCTGGCAATCCCGCACCCTTTCTGGTCTCGGACGCAAATAAGCGCCTTTGAATTTTCGATTATGCAAAAAAAGCCGTACTTTTGCACTTGTTTTATTCATTAATTTTAATTTAATCTGTTGTTACAATCATGTATTTAACCACGGACAAGAAGAAAGAGATCTTCGAAAACCAGGGATTTAAAAAATCATCAGACGACACGGGCTCGGCTGAATCACAAATTTCACTTTTCACGTATCGCATCAATTACCTGACTGAGCACCTGAAAAAGCACAAGAAGGACAACGATACACGACTGGGACTACTCAAAATGGTAGGAAAGCGGAGAAGGTTGCTGGATTACCTTTACAGAAAGGACATCAACCGATACCGGGCTATCATTGCCGAGCTGAACCTTAGAAAGTAAGCTACTTCAACGGGGAATTTGCCATCTGGTAAATTCCCCGAATTATGTTATCAAATTCTACTCTTCTTTCCTAATTTTCAAACTCTGCCTGAATTCTGAACAATTTCTGAGAAAAACGGATATAATACCCATACAATTATCTTTTCATTCTTGATACAGTCCAAGAATATCCAAGCGGTTCAATAAAGCGGTCATTCATTCAACAATCCAACAATTTATGCTATTTAATGTCGTAACCAAGACAATCACTCTTCCCGATAGCAGAACTATCACAATTGAAACAGGTAAATTAGCAAAACAAGCCGACGGCTCAGTAGTCGTTCGCATGGGTAATACCATGCTGCTTGCTACGGTCGTGGCTAATAAAGAAATCAAGCCGGGGGTTGATTTTCTGCCCTTATCGGTTGATTATCAAGAGAAATTTGCATCAGCGGGTCGGATTCCTGGTAGTTTCATGCGCCGCGAAGGTCGACTTTCCGATCATGAAGTACTGGTATGTCGGATCGTAGACCGGGCCTTGCGGCCCCTATTTCCGGACGATTACCACGCGGATACCCAAGTAATACATTTCGCCTCATTTCGGCAGATGCCGAAGTACTACCCGATGCCCTAGCCTGCTTGGCAGCGTCAGCGGCCCTGATCGTGTCGGATATTCCCTATCAGGGACCGGCTTCGGAAGTGCGCGTAGCCAAAATTGATGGAAAATACGTGGTCAACCCTAAAACCAGCGAACTGGCAGCGGGCAACGCTCGAATCTGATCGTGGGTGCTACCGAGAAAGATATTACTATGGTGGAAGGTGAACTCAACGAAGCTCAGGAAGACGAACTGATTGAAGCACTGAAAGTGGCCCATGAGGTGATCAAAGACCAATGCCAGGTCTTAAAGGAACTGGAAGCGGCCGTCGGCAAAACCGAAAAACGTTCCTACCAGGGCGATCCGAGCGATCCAGAACTTGGAGCACGGGTACGTGCTTCTGTTACGAAAGTATACGCAGTGGCTCAGCAGGGCTCAGCCGAACAAGCAGGTTCGGAAGGAAGGCTTCAAGGCGGTTCGGCATGAGTTTCTAGCGACGATTGGAGAAGACGAGGTCTTAGATATGGGGCTCTTCAAGCCTTACTTCCACGATCTGGAATGGGAAGCTTCCCGCCGTTTGGTACTCGACGAGCGCAAACGTCTGGATGGCCGTCAACTGGATCAGATTCGTCCGATTGCCAGCGAAGTTGACTTCTTGCCAGGTGCACACGGTTCAGCTCTGTTCACCCGCGGTGAAACCCAGTCGCTGACCACCGTTACGCTGGGAACCAAGATGGACGAGCAGATTGTGGATACCGCCATGTACTATGGCTACAGCAAATTTATGCTGCACTATAACTTTCCCTGGTTTTTCAACCGGGGAAGTAAAACCCAACCGGGGTCCTGGACGTCGCGAAGTAGGCCACGGTAACCTGGCCTTACGGGCGCTGAAAAAAGTATTACCGGCTGAATCGAAAATCCGTACACGATTCGTATCGTATCCGATATTCTGGAATCAAATGGTTCGTCGTCTATGGCAACCGTTTGTGCCGGGTCGCTGGCCCTGATGGACGCCGGTTTCCAGTAAAGGCGCCGTATCTGGTATTGCCATGGGGTTGATCTCCGACGCCGAAACCGGACAATACGCGGTACTTTCTGATATCCTCGGTGATGAAGATCACCTGGGCGACATGGACTTCAAGGTCACTGGTACGGACAAGGGAATCACCGCCTGTCAGATGGACATCAAAGTAGATGGATTGTCGTACGAGGTACTGACGGAGGCGCTAACGCAGGCAAAAGCCGGTCGTTTGCACATCCTGAACGAGATGAAGAAAGGCGATTGAGCCCCTCGTCCCGACTTGAAGCCTCATACCCCACGGGCGGTGGTGATCAAGATCGAACGCGAAATGATTGGAGCCGTCATCGGACCCGGTGGTAAAGTGGTTCAGGATATCCAGAAAGAATCCGGTGCTACGGTATCTATTGAGGAGAAGGACAATGCCGGGTTTGTGAGTATTTTCTCGACCAACAAAGAAGCAATGGACAAGGCCGTAAACCGCATCAAAGGTATCGTGATGGTACCCGAAATCGGGGAGGAGTATACCGGCAAAGTCAAAACGATTATGCCATTCGGTGCGTTCGTTGAATTCATGCCTGGTAAAGATGGATTATTGCACATTTCTGAGATTAAATGGGAGCGACTCGAAAACATGGACGGGGTCCTGGAAGTAGGTGAGGAAATCAAAGTAAAGCTGGTTGACGTTGATAAAAAGACCGGTAAGTATCGGTTGTCGCGTAAAGTATTGCTGCCGAAGCCGGAAAATAAGAATGCATAATCTATTATTTTTCTAATATGAAATGATTTTGTTTCGTATAGCGTTATAACACTAAAGTACATTAAACACAAATAGATGAGACAGCTAAAAATCAGCAAACAGATAACCAACCGGGAAAGCCAGTCCCTGGACAAATATTTACAGGAAATTGGTAAGGTTGATTTGCTAACTCCTGACGAAGAAGTTACGTTGGCTCAGAAAATCAGAGATGGTGATCAGCTTGCGCTGGAACGACTGACAAAAGCAAACCTTACGGTTTGTTGTGTCGGTTGCCAAACAATATCAGAATCAGGGATTGTCGCTGGGTGATTTGATTAACGAGGGGAATCTGGGATTGATAAAAGCTGCTCAACGTTTTGATGAAACACGTGGATTTAAATTTATTTCGTACGCTGTTTGGTGGATCCGTCAATCTATTCTTCAGGCATTGGCCGAACAATCACGGATCGTACGTCTGCCCTTGAACCGGGTTGGATCGTTAAATAAAATTTCGAAAACGTTCTCGGAACTGGAACAGCGCTTCGAGCGGGAACCATCGCCCGAAGAATTGGCCGAAGTGTTGGAAATATCCTCCTCAGAGGTAGTTGATACGATGAAAATTTCGGGTCGTCACGTCTCCATGGATGCTCCTTTCGTTCAGGGTGAAGAAAACAGCCTGCTGGATGTGCTGGAAAACGATCTGGAAGATAAGCCTGACTCCGGTCTTGTTAATGAATCACTTCGCAAGGAAGTTCAGCGCGCCCTTTGTACGCTTACCCAACGCGAAGCCGATGTGATTGCCTTGTACTTCGGTTTGAATGGTGAACACGCGATGACCCTGGAAGAAATCGGAGAGAAGTTTAACCTGACCCGTGAACGTGTTCGTCAGATCAAAGAAAAAGCGATCCGTCGGTTACGTCACGCCTCTCGTAGCAAAGCCTTGAAAACCTACCTAGGTTGATTAACCCATAGTTACAATGAAAAGCCTCCGTCAAAGGAGGCTTTTTTTATGATTTCTCCATGGCCCTATTACAACCCATCACCGACCTGGTCCATCTATGTAATTTCCACGGCATCACCAGGGCTGTCCTGTCGCCAGGCTCCCGTAGCGCTGCCATCACGTTGGCTTTTGCCCGAAATCCTGCCATTGCCTGCACGGTGGTGATGGACGAGCGGGCCGCCGGGTTTATTGCCTTAGGTATGGCGCAGCAGCTGCAAATGCCCGTGGCGCTGGTGTGTACTTCCGGCTCGGCGGCTTACAACTTTGCCCCCGCGGTAGCGGAAGCTTTTTTTCAACAAATCCCATTGCTCGTCCTGACAGCCGATCGACCTCCCGAGTGGATTCATCAGAACGACGGACAAACGATTTATCAGGAAGGGATTTATGGCAAACACGTTAAAGCTGCCTTTAACCTACCCCCGGATTATAGCAACCCTGATCCTGTATGGTTCATCAATCGGACGGTCAATGAAGCACTTCTGTTGCTGAAAGAGGTACCTTGTGGCCCTGTTCACCTAAACATTCCAATCAGGGAGCCATTTTATCCCGACCTCGGATGAGAAAGTAATTCCATCCAGAGAAATCAGGACAATTTTTCGCACCGAATCCGAACGCCACCTCCCTACGACCGCCTGGCATCAGCTACAAGATGAGTGGGAGAGCTCCGAACGGATCCTGATTGCGGTGGGCCAGCATACGGCAGGGCTCGAAATGGGAGCAAGTATCAAAAGAATTGCCGAGGAATTTCAGGTACCCGTGCTAGGGGATGTGATCAGTAATCTGCCGACCTTTGATACCAAAATCACGAAACAGGATTTATTCTTGGGTGACTTTTCCTTACCGGAGCTTCAACCTGATCTCCTGATCACAACGGGCCAATCCTTTATTTCGAAACAATTCAAACAGTTTCTTCGCAAGAACCCACCACAGCGCCATTGGCATATATCGGTAGATCCAAAAGTGATCGATACTTTTCAAACCCTCACGACCCACATACCCGTTCAGCCTGAGTACTTCTTTTCCAAGCTATTTGAAGATTTGGATTACCAGCGATTTGTTCAAAATGACGACGAAGGCCCTGATGAAGAGTACCTGGGCAGCTGGATGGCCCAGGAAAGGAGAACTCGACGTAATTTGAGGGATTTCCTTGCAAATCTAACGTCGTTAACAGATCTATCGGCAGTAGAGTTTGTGGTAAAGAACATCACCCAAGCCGCACAACTACACCTTGCGAACAGCATGCCGGTGCGGCATGTTAATCTGTTGGGCATTGATAACCAATTTGTTAAGATTTTTTGCAATCGAGGTACCAGCGGAATTGATGGCTGCGTGAGTACTGCTATCGGTGCAGCTATGGTCACTAGGGAGCTGGTGTACCTGCTGGTAGGAGATGTCGCCTTCTTTTACGACCGGAATGGACTTTTAGTGGATGCGTTTCCCCAAAATCTCAAAATAATACTGTTAAACAATGCCGGGGGGACTATTTTTCGCATGTTGGATGGATCCGCCGCTCAGCCCGAGTTGGAAAGGTATTTTGAAACTCGGCACTCCTTTACAGCCAAGCGTACAGCCGAAGATTCTAACATCACCTACTATCAAGTAGACACCTTATCGGGCCTACAGTCGAGCTGGAATGAATTTGTCGTCGCCCCCAGTACTGCCTTGTTGGAGATAAATACAGATTCCGTTGAGAGTGTGAAATTATTCAAGGAAGTGAAGGCCTTCGTGCGGGAGAGTACCTGATCACTTGCACTTCGTAGCAGCCCAGGCAGTGGCCAAACTATCCTTTAATACGATTCCTGTTTTCCATAACCTGCAGGCTTCCCCAAGATCGCCACTTTCGTAGTAGGCTTGGCCGGCATACCCGTACAGGGATTCTACGGGTTGTTCCAGGTCCAAGGCTTTTTTGAAGGTAGCCAACGCCTTGGGTAGCTCCCGTTTCTTAGTATAGTACACCCCTAAGTTTCGCAAAGCGTACCCATTGTCGGGTTTATTTTCCAACGACCGGTTTATCAACCTAAAACCTTCCTCCGATTCGCCGGTTTGCAGAAGCACGAAGCCTTTGTTGTTAAGGGTAAGGGGTGAGACTGAATTAAGTGCCAGTGCCCGATCAAAATAGCCAAGCGCCTGCTTCCAATTCTGATTACGGGATTCTATGAGGCCCAAATTATTTAGAGCCTCCAGCTGGTTCGGATTCAGTTCCAGTGCTTTTTGAAAATCCTGCCTGGCCAGATTGAGGTTTCCTTGTTCAAAATAGATGGCTCCACGATTTACCCACGCTTCTACATTGGTGGGAGCTAGGGTAATGGCTTTGTCAAAATTGAAAATAGACGCGGAATAATCATTCTTCCCTACCATCAAGTTGCCTTTGATAAGGTAGTATTCGGAGGAATCCGCGTACAAGGTGGCAATTTGTCGTAAATCCAATTCCGCAACCTCCCATTGCCCCAACCGGGTGGCTACTTCGGCCCGCGCCAGGTAGGCCGGGTAAAGCTCCTCGTCTTTTTCAATTGCCTGAGTGAGGGCGTCAAGCGCCAGATCGGTCTTGCCGAGCTTCAATAAGGTAAGGCCTTTATTAAGATAAGCATCCGCAAAATCGGGGTTTTTGAGCAGCGATTCCTCATAATAGCGTAAGGCTTCTTCGTAATTCTTGCTGGTTAATTGTACATTGCCTTTCAAAAAAAACAGTTCTGCATCTTTTTTTCCACCGACTGGCAGCCGGAAGGTAGGATAATGACGAAACAGAAAAGGATTGCAGAAATTAATTGATTCATAATCAGGTACTATAAAATGCACTACATTAAAGATATTCGAAATCCCAATTTTAAAATTGGCCTCTACAAGTGGAATGGTAAATATATCATAAAGATTGAAGCGGGCGGAATGTACGAACAGATTTATAAAGTGGACGAAACCGACATTGCTACCGTAGAGGAAATAGATGCGCTGCTTGATGAAGTGTTCATGCAATCCATTAGCGAGCGATTCAAAATCATGCACGCCGACCTGGTAGGTAGCATGGAACGGAATGGCTTGTTGTTTTAAAAATTGACCACTCAAAATTTCTTCTTTTCAAGGAGGAAACACCCCTTAGGATCATACGGATTTACCTTGCAAAACGTTGTATACGTTAAATATCCAGCTTTGTCAGGCGTCTGACCGTTTGAATACTACTCGACAACTTCTAATTTTGGTCCGTTCTTACAATTTTCACCAACATGTACTCTATGTTATTTAAGCGTTGCCTTTACATCCTTGGACTTTTTGCATGGGTCGGCCATTTTACAGCCTTCGGCCAAAATACAATGGGCTATACTGAACCCGAAGTTCACTTTCGCAATGGGTTGGAGTATTTCGAAAAATCAAACTTCGTGGCCGCCAGGGAGGAGTTTAATGAATACCTTAAACAACGGAATAAGCTCCTCACCACCAGCGATTACAACGTTGTAACGGCCGAATATTACTACGCCGTTACGGGCCTTTATCTCAACTATCCCGAGGCAGAAGTACAGGTGGATCGCTTCGTGCGCAACCATGCCGAACATCCCAAGGCCCAGCTGATCTTTGCCGATTTGGGCAAATTCTATTACGAGGGCGGGGAATACGACAAGGCCATCGATTATTTGGAAAAAGCGGTGGAATCTACCACCAACTACAACAAGAAATTGGAAAGCCAGTACCGCCTGGGAATGTCCTACTACAATACCCAGAAGTTTGAACAGGCGCTGACTAACCTTAACCAGGTAAAAAAAGATGCTACCTTCCCCAATGCCGCGGATGCCTCCTACTTTGCCGGGGTGATCAACTACAAGAAAAACAATTACCGGGAGGCCTACGAGGATTTTTTAAGGATTGAGAACGACGCTTACTACAAAAATGAGGCCCCCAATTGGATCGTTTCATCGCTGTACCAGCTCAATGACTTCGACCGACTGCTATCCTACGGCGAAAAGTTACTGACCCAACAGAGGGGAAATAATAAGCTCGACGATGTGGCCTTGTACGTAGCGGAGGTATACTACAACAAAGGAGATTATAAAGGAGCCGTTGCCGCCTACGAGCGGTACAAAAAAATGCGGCCGGCGGCCTTACCTCCAACGGTAGCGCTTCACTACGGACACTCTCAATTTAGAAACGAAAACTACGCCGGGGTGATCGAGACGTTAAAAAGCGTAGCTCCTGGCAAAGACTCCGTGGCTCAATATGCCTCTTACCTGGTAGGAATTAGCTATTTGCAGGTCAATAACCCAACCTTCGCACTAACGGCCTTTGATAATGCCGCCCGTCTTGATTTCAATCCCGTGGTGCAGCAGGAAGCAATGTACAACCATGCCAAGGTTCAGATTGAACTGGGAAATAATAGTGATGCCATTAAGGAGTTGAATGACTACCTGAAAAAGTACCCTGCTACTAAGAATGAGGATGAGGCCACCCAGTTAATCGCCGAGGCCTATTCGGGGGCAAGCAATACGGTAGGGGCCATCAGCTACATTGAAAATCTGAAAAAACGCACGCCTAAAATTAACGCCACCTACCAACGACTGACGTATAACCAGGGCGTGAGTGACTTTAACGCCGAGCGTTACCCACAGGCCATCGAAAGCCTGAACAAATCCCTTAAGTACCCCATTGAGGAACCGATATTCATCGCGGCTTCCTACCAAAAAGCGGAGGCGTACTCGGCCCAGCAAAAGTACGACGAAGCTATACCCATGTACAGCCAGTTATCCAAAAATACAAAAGCGGACATCTATCGCCGGAAGAGCTTGTATGCTCTGGGATATGCTTACTACAACCAGAAAAAGTACAGCCAGGCCCTTGGGTACTTCAAAGAGTTTACAAACAATACCGAGGGCATGGAAGCCCAGATGATTGAGGATGCGTACGTGCGGTTGGCGGATTGCTATTTGGCCCAGAAGAACTACACCGAGGCGATCAACACCTACGAGAAAGTTACCCAAAATGGCCGGGTGGACCGAGATTATTCGTTGTTTCAAAAAGGTAGGGCCTTTGTATATATGAATCGGGAAATGGAGGCCAAGCGTCAATTCGAAATGCTTATTTCCCAATTCCCGGGTTCCCGCTACGTGGATGATGCGTTATTTCAGGTTGCGGACATTGATTTCCAAAACGACGCCTTTCAAGTGTCGGTTCGCTCCTTCACCCGGTTGATTAATGAAAAACCCAAAAGTTACCTGATCCCTTCGGCTCTCCTCCGTCGGGCCCAATCCTACTACAACATTCAGGTGTACGAGCAGGCGATTAATGATTTTAAGCGCATTCTTCAGGAATATCCAGCTTCACCCGCTGCCACTAGCGCCTTGGAGGGAATTCAGGAGAGCTACAATGCCGTGGGACGGCCGGAGGAATTCACCCAGATCTTGGGAATTGTTCGCAAAAACAACCCTGGAAACACCAAACTGGATGATGTAGAGTTCGATAACGCCCGAAACTTGTTCTACGCCGAGAAATATCCCCAGGCCATTACTGCCCTCATGGATTATCTGGATAGCTACCCCCAAAGTAAGAATCAGTACGATGCCAAGTACTTTCTTGGGGCTTCCTATGATAAAACCAGTCAGGCGCAGGAAGCCCTCCGGTATTATTCCATGGTCGTGCAGGAGAACCGTTCAGCCTACGTAGCCGCGGCAGCGCAGAAGTCGGCTGAACTGGAAATTTCCCGTGGTAATTATCCCAATGCGGTTTCAAATTTCAAGGTATTGCTACGGAATTCTGAAAACAAAAAAGAGCAGACCATCGCCTGGATTGGGTTGATGGACACTTTCTACGCCTTAAAAAACTACGACTCCACGCTCTATTATGCCCGTGAGGTATTAAACGTGGGAAATATAGTGCCGGGGGGGATTGGAAAAGCCCAGCTCTACCAGGGCAAGGTACCCTTTGATCGAGGAGATTTTACCAAGGCCTTGGAGGAGTTTAAGAAGGTAGCGGCCGCCAACAAGGATGAATACGGTGCCGAGGCGAAATATTGGATCGCCATGATTCAGTACCGTGATAAAAAATATACCGAAGCAGAGGCTACCGTTTTTGAACTAAGCAAGCAATTTGAGGGGATAGATTTCTGGCGCGTACGTTCCTTTATCCTATTGGCGGATGTGTACATGGGGATGAACGAAAAATCGCAGGCAGTAGCAACATTGCAATCCATCATCGAAAACTCGGAAGATGCAGAGGCGGTTAGTCTGGCAAAAATAAAATTGGCTGAAATCGAAAAAAGATAATTCACTCCGACCCAAATAAGTCTCAATCCATGAAGATTCCCCAAACTATTCAAAATACGCTCTTAGTTGCTGGTGCAAGTTTGTTTCTAACCGAGGGCTTTGCCCAGCGGGGCGAAATCGAGAGCCAGACATACGAAATTGTTAAAGAAAAAAATATAGAGTTCCCCCCCGCCAACCGCCTTTTCGATAAGGTTCAACCCTTGCAGGGCAAAGCCGGGGAGAAGAAGGTATCCTACGAATTTTTGGACCCCAAAATAAACCTGGCCTCGCCCAAGTTAACTCCCGTTGCCGTGGCTTCGTCGGATCAGAACACCCGGGCCGAAATGCCGGAGGCTTTGAATAACTTCATCAAATTAGGGGCGGGAAACTACGGACGGTTCCTGGGAGAAGGCTTCGTGAGCAGCCGGGCCTCGGATGATCTGGTGTTCACGGCTCAGGCCAAACAACTTTCGGCGGCTACCGGTCCAAAATACGGAGTCAATTCAGCCAATTCCAGCACCGATATCAAGGTAGGTGGCAAATACATCCGAAATACCTACAAGGTGGATGGGATCATGGAGTACAACCGTAAGAACTACTATTTCTACGGCTATCAGCCCCAACCCGAAACCGTTACGATAGAACGCGACAGTATCCGTCAGACGACCAATATATTTGGAGTTCAGCTCGGTTTTGAAAACACCGAAGCTAATTCCCTCATTGACTACGCCGTACGCACTAATTTTTATACGCTGAGCGACCGGTACAACGCCTCCGAGATCGACTGGGGTACTACCATCAAAGGGTCGTTACCCATCGTGGATAAGGTGTATGCCATGTTTGAGGCGGGAGCTTATATATCCCAACGCGTGGATGCTGAAACGTTCAACCGAAATCTGTTCCGGGTACAGCCTACCTTTAAGTATGCCTCGGAGTTTTTCTCGGTTACGGGTGGGGTAAATGTGGTCAACGAAACCGACAATGTGTTAAACGTCAATCGGACAAGGGCCTTCCCAATCGTAAATCTGGATGTATCCCCCTTCTCCGGGTTTCATATTTTTGCGGGTTGGGAAGGAGACATCGTCCGGAATACCTTGAAAAGTATGCTTGCTGAAAACCAGTGGCTCGCCCCGAATGTGATCCTGGCCAATACTATCAAGAACGCCGATATATTTGCTGGGGTAAAAGCCGAAAATTCAAATGGGTTAAGCTTTGAAGGGAAAGTGGCCTATACCCGCTACAAGAATTTCTACGTATTTAATAACTCATTAACGGATACCACCAAGTTTTCGATTTTGTATGATGGGGTCCAAACCGACGTGCTGACGATCTCGGCCCAAGCTGGCTATGCCCTGAATGATTTGTTCAAGACGTCATTAAAGGCTAATTTTTTCAACTACAAACTGGACAATTTGGAAGAGGCCTGGCACCGACCTTCGTACACGATAAACTGGTTTAACGCTTTAACCATAAGTAAAAAATTATTCATTACCAGTGACTTCTTTGTGGTAGATGGATTAAAAGCAAAAAATTTTCAAAGTGGAATAATTACAAAATTACCCGTAATTCTGGACCTTAATTTTAAGATCGACTACCTGTTAACCAAGAACTTTTCTGCGTTTGTTTCACTCAACAACATCTTGGGAAAACAATATACCAGGTACCAGTACTACCCACAGCAGGGATTAAATTTTATTGGTGGATTATCTTTTTCTTTTTAAATTCGTTTAGTTAAAGTTGTGTTAAACTAACGAAGCTATGGTGAACGTCGAGAAGTATATCCGCAAATTATTATTTGAATACGATTGCGTCATCATTCCTGACTTTGGCGGATTACTTACTCACCCGATTGGCGCTCATTACGATGCAAGTCATTCGGTATTTTTACCCTCCACCAAGCGCGTAGCTTTTAACGAAGTCCTGCGCATGGACGACGGGCTGTTGGCCTACTATATCTCGGTCAACGAGCAGATCCTAAGGGAGGAGGCAGCCCGCCATGTGAAAAAATTTGTAGATACGCTGCAAAATCGGTTGAAGGAAGGAGAGTCCATCCAATTGGATTCCATCGGGTGTTTTACAGCCAACTTAGAAGGCAGATTGGTTTTCGAGCCGGATTACCATCAGAATTTCAACAAGGAATGGTACGGGTTGGAAGGAGTTGAGGCTCATGTTCTTCACCCAGATCAAGCCATTGAACCATTTGATTTTGTACCGGTCATGGAAGCCGAGGAGACTGGTCTGCTGCTTTATTCAAAAACAAAGACAAAAAGAAGGTGGTTGGGCTGGGCGGCAGCGGCCGTTATATCGGGGTTGGTTGTGACGGCGAGCATGGTATTCAAGCCGTTGGATGACAGTACCCTCAGCTCGTTAAATCCTATCAACAGTGTAAAGGATATTTATTCCAACTTATTTCCAAACGATTCCGAGGTCCAAGTACAATCCAGACATAATTATCCCAAGGTAAACGTCAGCCCAGTGGTGGCGGCAGAATTGCCAAATCAGGAAGCATCGGTACCTGTTACGGAGCCGAAAAAAGAGGACAAACTCATAACACCCCTCGTTCCTGAGCCTGTAAAGGAGGTACCTGCCGCGGCGGTCGAAGAAAAACTTAAACCAGGCAGTTT
Source organism: uncultured Cytophagales bacterium (assembly GCA_963768025.1). Taxonomy (GTDB): domain Bacteria; phylum Bacteroidota; class Bacteroidia; order Cytophagales; family Spirosomataceae; genus CAVYGM01. Next base: position 25,253 of record CAVYGM010000036.1, on the reverse strand, counting down.
CTACCTCATTGCCGGCAGTTTTGGGAAAATCAGTAATGCCAAGGTCTTGAAAAAGCGATTAATCCAGAACGGATTTCAAGACGCCGAAGTATTGGGTAAGCTGGATGGTAACCTGATTAAAGTGTCGGTAGGGGTGTACGGTACCATGGACGAAGCTATGAATGAAAAAGATAGAGTGGATCAGATTACCAATGCTGATTCCTGGGTATTTCGAACGAAGCGATAATAAAGAGTTATATACAAAAAAAGGGCCTTGCGGGGCCTTTTTTTGTATATACACGATTTACTCGTAATTTTACGTTATACCACAAAAACAACCCCTTGTATGGTACTCATAAACGCCGAAGATCGGGAACGCATTGCAATTTCCTGGGCTATTTCAATAGCCACTTCCTTGATGATTCTCACGGCTTTCTTTTTCATAAAGTTAAACCAGGACATGCCTAAGGCCAAGCCCATGGAGTTGTTTGTGGAGGTGAACTACGGCACCAGCAATGTAGGTAGTGGCAAGATCCAGACCTTCAATAAGCCAAGTGATTCCAAAATAGCCGAAAACATGAAGGCTGGCGACGAAAAGATAGAGCGGAAATCCGAAGCTCCCCGTCCCACGCCGCCGGCTCCTCGTCCTGAGCCCGCCAAACCTACGACCAAAGTCGCCCAGAAGCCCGTGATAACGTCCAAAGCGGAAAGTCCCGTGGAGGAGCCCGTGCGAAATGAGTCCAAAAAAGTGAGTAGTGCTACCTCTAGTACCTCTACCACCACCGCTCCGGCACCGGAGAAAAAGATCAATAATGATGCCTTATTCAAGAAGTCATCAGGGTCTGGTTCCGGGAGCAACGGTACCAATGGCACGAAGGAAGGAGTGGGTGGAAATAACAATGGAGACGATGCCAGTGGAGTAGGAGATAAGGGGGCAAAAGAAGGTAGCCTATTTGCCAAAAGTTATAAAGGCGCTGGGGGCGGAGGCGGTGGTACCGCAGTAGGTCTCAACCTCAATGGCTGGGCCTGGTCACGGCCCCCGTCGGTCAATGATAACTCAGATGCCACCGGCGAAATCACGTTTAAAATCATCGTTGGCAGCAATGGCCGGGTAAGGAATGTAATTCAGTTGCGGTCCACGGTGACCGATTATGCCGTAATCAATAAGTACAAAGCGGCCGTTCGTGAACTTACCTTTGTGCAAAAGGCTTCTAATGTACCGGACGAGTCAGTCGGAACTATTACATTTAAAATTAGTGCCAAATAGGATATGACTTTTCAGCAAACAATTGACTACCTGTATAGTCGTTTGCCAGTATTTCAAAATCTTGGGGCCCGGGCTTATAAGCCGGGCCTTACTACTACCAGGCAATTCTGCCACTACCTCGGCAATCCTCAGACAAAATACAAAACTATCCATATTGCCGGCACCAATGGCAAGGGAAGTACCTCCCATATGCTGGCCGCTGTTCTCCAAAAAGCAGGGTACAAAGTGGGTCTTTATACCTCACCCCACTTAAAAACCTTTACCGAGCGAATCAGGGTAAATGGCCAGGAAGCCACGGGCGATTACGTTGTGGAGTTTGTTCGGAAGCATCGGGAGCTTTATCGAAACAAGTAGCCCTTCCTTTTTTGAAGTAACCGTGGCCATGGCTTTTGATTATTTTGCGAGGCAGGAAGTTGATGTAGCAGTGATAGAAGTGGGCATGGGCGGGCGGCTGGACTCCACCAATATCATCGAACCCGAGGTATCAATTATCACTAATATTAGCTTTGATCACATGCTGCACCTGGGGGACACCCTCCCTAAGATTGCAGCCGAAAAAGCCGGAATTATCAAGGCCGGAGTACCGGTAGTCGTGAGCGAACAAGCCGATTCTGATGTACTTAACGTTTTTAAAACGGTAGCTTCTCAGGCAAATGCCACACTTTATCCGGCCTACGACCTCATCGAGGTTATTTCGCATGACCATCAGGAAGGGTACCTACGTATTCAGTACCAGGTAATGAATGGGGGAGAAATTGAGGAAATCGAACTGGACCTTATGGGTGATTACCAACTCAGTAATTTCAAGGGAGTGCTGGTAGCGCTCGGCGTGCTTCGCGAGAAAGGTTTTGTTTTGATCCAAGACCATATTCGGGAAGGGTTGCGATCCGTCACCACCACCACGGGACTGAAAGGCCGCTGGCAAGTTCTTCAACGCAATCCGATGGTAGTCTGTGACACTGCCCACAACTTCGCTGGGTTAAAATTCACGATTTCTCAGCTCATGGCGATCCCCCATGCAATACCAAGATTTGTGCTGGGGTTTGTGGCTGACAAAGAATTGGATCAAATTCTCCCGCTTTTTCCTAAAAACGGAGCTTACTATTATTGCCAACCTTCCAATCCCAGGGCGTTATCGGCTGATTTGCTGGCTGCCAAGGGCAAAGAACTTGGATTGACAGGTGTTGTGATTCAGGATGTGAACCAGGCCCTGGATCAAGCAATTTTGGAGGCTGATAAAAATGATGTGATCTATGTGGGAGGTAGTACCTTTGTGGTAGCCGATTTAACTTTAATCTAATTAGTGTATAAAAGTGACGCGTCGAAAAACTGATAAATACGAGTACTCCAATAAAGCTTTAAATGTAATTGAACGAGGAAATCCGCTTTACACGTCGATAAAAGGACAATGGAACTCCCTATTTTTTAAAAATTCAAACCCCCTGGTACTAGAACTTGCCTGCGGAAAGGGGGAGTACACCATTGGCTTGGCCCAGCAATTCCCCGATCGTAATTTTATCGGAATAGATATTAAAGGTGACCGGATTGCCCGCGGTAGTAAAATAGCCTCCGATCTAGGACTGGAAAATGTTGCTTTCTTGCGGACCTCCATCAAGTACATGGACGAATTTTTTGGAGAAAATGACGTAAGCGAAATATGGCTCATCCATCCGGATCCGCATAATCGGGATAGGGATGAAAAAAAACGACTTACAAACTTGGCCTATTTGGATCAGTTTCAGCGCTATTTGCAGCAAGACGGTTTTTTTCATTTAAAAACGGATAGCCCCCAGTTGTATGATTATAGCCTTGACACGCTGACCCAATTTCCCTCTTTTCAAATAGTAGCCCATACATCTGATTTGTATCATTCTGATTTACAAGGTGTTCATCAAAATATTGTGACCCATTACGAGAGAATTTTCGTGAATAAGGGGTATACCATAAACTACATTCAGGCTATAAACAAAAAGGTGGGCGCTTAAACTGGCGCCCACCTTTTTGATAGTAATAACCTATTTCGTTACATCAATTTAGCGAAGTAGTTAACGGTTCTAACCAACTGAGAAACGTACGACATCTCGTTATCATACCAACTCACCGCTCTTACCAATTGGGTATCACCAATTTTCTGAACTTTGGTTTGGGTAGCATCGAATAGGGATCCAAAGGTGATTCCGATGATATCGCTGCTCACGATTTCATCTTCCGTGTATCCGAAACTTTCGTTTGATGCCTCTTTCATAGCAGCATTTATCTCCTCTTTTGTAACCTCTTTACCGATAATGCAGGTAAGTTCAGTCAGCGAACCGGTAAGGGTAGGTACCCGTTGGGCAGATCCATCCAATTTGCCTTTCAGTTCGGGAAGTACCAGACCAATGGCTTTGGCAGCGCCCGTACTGTTGGGAACAATGTTTTGAGCCGCCGCTCTGGCCCGACGCAAATCGCCCTTTGCGTGCGGAGAGTCCTGAGTATTTTGGTCGTTGGTATAGGCGTGAATAGTCGTCATCAGACCATTGATGATTCCGTATTTTTCTTGCAGAACCTGAGCCATAGGAGCCAGGCAGTTGGTGGTACATGAGGCGCAGCTAATAATCGTCTCAGAACCATCAAGAATGCTATGGTTCACATTGAATACAATCGTTTTCAAATCACCGGTGGCAGGGGCGGAGATTACAACCTTTTTTGCGCCGGCCGTAATGTGAGCCTCTGCGCTTTCCTTACTTGTAAAAAAGCCAGTACATTCTAGTACTACATCCACATCATGGTTGCCCCAGGGAATCTGGGCGGGACTACGCTGGGCATAAATGACAACTTCTTCTCCATTTACCGTGATGGAATTATCAGAGGAGGTGACTTCGGCATTGAATCTTCCCTGAGCGGTGTCATACTTTAATAAGTGGGCAAGAACTGAGGGGCTGGTAAGATCATTTATAGCCACAACATCAATACCTTCCATATCATAGATTTGACGATACACAAGGCGTCCAATCCGACCGAATCCGTTAATAGCGACTTTTACTTTTGACATTTTATCCGTGTTTTGTTTACAAAGGCAATATTAATAAAAAATATGTTCAAATCAGGCCAACCGGGCATATAAAAAGGATAACATTATTAGTAATACGGACGTCTTTATTTAGTATAATAGTAGTATTTTTAGTATTTGCGTTAGCAAAATGCTAATTTAGTTTTCGTAAATTACTAAATATAATAGTATAAAGAATCCTCTTATATTTGCATTTGTGTATTCATGTACCTGCTTATGGGTAGGGGGTATATCCTTCCAGTGGCGCTATTGCGTCTTTCAGATCGAATGTAAATAAAGCTATCATTTATCATACAACTATGATATAATTGCTTTTCATACCTATTGGACAGTACATCTATATAAAGAGTTGAAGGGAGGAGGTAATAAATCGGTAGAAGTATGTAAATTTACCTTAACAGCACTCTCTTTAACCCTATATAATAGTTTTATGATAGTGTTATGATCGATAGAAGCAAATAAATAATATAAATTATTCAATTTCTAAGTATAAGATTATCAAACAGTTAAATATATTTTATTAAATAATTACTTTAATATGACTGAACAAAACCTAATAGAAAATTGCTGGGAAGACCGAACTTTTTTGCAGGATAGTGAAACTCTAAAAGCCATCAGGAATACGGTAGAAGAAGTGGATAAAGGCCGGATTCGGGTAGCTGAGCCATTGCTGGAAGGGGGCTGGAAAGTAAACGAATGGGTCAAAAAAGCCATTATACTCTATTTCCCTATCCAACAAATGTCCGTAAGCGAGGTAGGCATATTTGAGTACCATGATAAAATGAAACTCTAAGAAGGGGTTTGCTGAACTCGGGGTTAGGGTAGTACCTCCCGCAGTGGCCCGGTACGGTGCCTATCTGGCCAAGGGAGTTATCCTGATGCCTTCGTACGTCAATATAGGTGCTTATGTGGATGAAGGTACCATGGTGGATACCTGGGCTACGGTGGGGAGCTGCGCTCAAATCGGTAAGAATGTACACCTAAGTGGAGGAGTTGGCATAGGAGGGGTATTAGAGCCCGTACAGGCTTCGCCGGTTATTATAGAGGACGGAGCCTTCATTGGCTCCCGCTGCATCGTAGTAGAAGGCGCTCACGTATCCGAAAAAGCCGTACTGGGAGCGGGGGTAACCATCACCGGAAGTTCCCGGATTATAGATGTAACAGGGGAGGAGCCCGTCGAATACAAGGGCTTTGTTCCACCCAACTCGGTCGTGATCCCCGGCACCATTCCTAAGGTGTTTGCTGCGGGCACTTATCAAGTACCTTGTGCACTCATTATTGGAAAGCGGAAAGCGAGTACTGATTTGAAAACTTCGCTAAACGAAGCCTTACGGGATAATCAAGTTGCTATTTAGTATTATAAAGTTCGGGATTACAATGCTAACTTATTAGCAAATCTCATCTACATCGTATGAGGTACTCTTCAAAATGAGGAGTACCTCTTTTTATTTCCTGACTATGTTAATTCATTAATTTAGAGCTAGTTAACAATTGTAAATATGCTCCACACTAAAGCATTGACAATTGTTAATTCTTACTATTTAACTTATTAACTTGATTATTTACTATTGTGTGTTTACATTTGTGTGTAATCATACCTGATCAGTTTATGGACTTAAACGACAAAATTAAACAGATACTTGTTGACAAAAGTATATCGCCTTCTCACTTTGCGGATGAGATCGGTGTCCAACGTTCCAGCATTTCGCATATTCTGGCGGGTAGAAATAAGCCTAGTTTGGATATTGTGCAGAAAATCATCCGGAGGTACCCTGATTTGGGTATGGATTGGATTTGGGAGGATGAAGAATTTCCCCCGGTTGACCTAAATCAAAAAGCCTATGATTCAAGAACATATCCTCAGGCTACCCCGGCAAATGGGCATGTTGCTTACGGCTCAGATTTTAATGGAAAAAGAAATGCCATGCCTTCCCCGGTACAGACGAATCTGACGGCCCAAGAATTACCCCCAACTTTGGAAAAATCCATTGAAAGAATCCTGATTTTCTATTCCGATGGAACATTCAAACAGTATACGCCAAGCTGAAATATTTAAATTTAATAAGACTAATTATAAATAATATTTGCCGTTTTGCCCAAATATAATAAATGGCCAGTAGGCATAGCTTTATAATAGTATTTGTTACCTATCCAATCCTCACCACTAGTATCCCCCTCCGTCCTTGCCTTCGTCAATTCAAAGAATTTTATACGTGAATGAGTGGATCTATGAAAAAACCAATCCTTGCTGGTATCGCAAAGTATGATTATAATTATATTTAAAGATAAGGAACTCACGGGAGTAGGCTTTCAATTATGCCCAATTTTTGAGTCAATAACTGGGTATAAACTCTGCCAGAAAGAAAGAAATAGTTTCTTTTATTTATCCTGAAAATACAGGTTAAGTAGCAGGTTATCAGATTATTAACAATTGAATGTTCCACGTGAATTTATAACTGCTTAATAGATAGACAATTAACAATTCGTTGAAAACTTTGGTGGATAGGGGATAGCTTGTTTTAGCAAATTCCTAGTAAAGTACCAGGATGGCTCCTTGATAGGTGTAGTAAAAGGTCTTAATTTTATACGTATAAGGGCCCTCGGGTACCGTCACCCCGTTCTTATTTCCGTCCCAGGGAGTATCATATCCCTGGGAGAAATAAATGACTTCTCCCCAACGATTGTAAATTTTTATATCTTCTATTTGTTCTTGACCGTTGTGAATAATGAAGCGGTCATTAATTCCATCACCATTGGGACTGAAAGCATCCGGGATGTACATCCGACTAAAGACCCACACTCGAATGGTATCCACCGCTGTGCAGCCGGCGGGGGAGGTCACGGTCAGTTGATAGGTGGTGGTTTGAAGGGGGGAAGCTAACGGGATAGAATCGGCAGGGCTGGATAATTCGGCTGGCGGCGACCAACTGTAAATAACCGGGTAGCTGCTGGCCTTAACCGAGGATGTCAGTTCTACCGAGTTTCCGGATTGGACGCTCACCTGATTGGGAAGGGTGAGGGCAATTTCTTCCAGCCTGATAAGCGCACTATCGGTGGCAGTACAACCATTCCGTTCGTCGCGGACCACAAGGTAATACAGTCCGGCCTCCCCAATAGGCAGTAAGGACTTGGTTTCTGACAAGGCGAGAATCCCTTTTTTCCATTGGTAGGAATAATCTCTGTTTTCGTTGGCTTGCAAATTCAAGGGTGTACCCGCGCAAATCACATCGGCATCCCTGGTTATTTTGGCGGGGGGAGTGGTGCCGGGTTTGAGCTTGACCACCTGCGAGGCCGTGTCTTTGGAGCAGAGGGTCTTAAAGCTCTTAATTACCGAATAGCTACCGGTATCCTTAACGGTTATGGTGGCGTTGGTCTCGCCGGGAAGGTTCTGGCCGTTCAGTTGCCACTGGTACGACCAATTGGGGGAGGCTTCGGTTTCAAGGGTAACCGGGCGTTCGCTGCAAAATTGCAGCTCCTTGGTAGGGATTTTGTTGTACATAACCACCGGCGCTGGGGGAGTGGCTTTGCTGCATTCGATTACCAGGAGTTGGAAATCACGCCGAACCAATCCAATTTTCTTCCCATTTCGGTACTCTTCGCACTGAATTGTAAACACAAAAAGGCCCATATCCTTCGCCGTGACGGAGAGGATACCGGTGCGATTGTCGATCGTTAGGGTGGGATTGCCGGGAATAATATTTTGTAAGGAGATACCGGAGGTCCATTGCACCAGCGGATAACTTGCCACGGGTGTTGCATTTCCGGTTGGGTTGTTTCGGCTTGTATTGCCGCTCATGGGTGTCACCAAGGAGTAGCGGAGTTCGTCTCCGTCGGAGTCAGTCGCCGACATTTTCATGGAAAAGGGCTGGTCCTTACATATATAGTCCCCATTGGGAAAACTGAATTCAGGGGAGGTGTCAACGACGGTGATAGGGGGGAATTCTAGATAAAACACCATGCCGTTTGACCCCGGCGCTTCAATGTTGTTGATGTCATCGTTTCGGCAACATCTTTCCCATACCACGTAGTACCCCCCAGGATCATCAAAATCAGCGGGGTTTAGGGTCACAATTGAATTGTAGGTACCTTCCATCGTTTTGAGCGCCCGGAAGGCGGCACAGGCCTGATTTTGATAGTTCACATTGCGGGTGGAGATGAAAGGGAGGACCGCCCGGTTGACTAATCGGTTATCCCTTTTTCGATAGAACAGCAGCTCAACCGAAGCGTCGCGGTTGCCCGCTGTGAGCGTGTTTTCGTCCCAGAACTGAATGAGGCTAAAAGAAAACCGGTTAGACTGGGAAGTAGTTTCCATGCGAATTTCTCCGCCAACGATGTGGCGGGCCACGGCGAGCGAGCTATACAAGCTCAGGACAATGATTACTAAAAAAGGTAAATGTTTTTTCATGCCGTCACAATTTCCGGTACTTATTTCGTTGCGTGTGATTGATATATAAATATAAGGCATGGATCGTGTATTTATACGTGAAAATATTATTTTCTATTGATAGTATGCTACACACCGCTGGTACGTCTATTCAAAGCCCCTTAAATTTCTATTCATTTGTTTTATAATTTATATTATGTTAAGTAGGTTTTATATTAATAAAGCATCTGGTCTCCCAGATGCTTTATTATTCAATTAATTACTCTTGAATACACTTTACCTGCTTTCCTTCAAATTGAGCAAGTACGTTGTTCAGGTTTTCCAGAGTTGAAGTGGCATCTTCCTCCTGACGGATCTTTACCGCTCTTTCGAAGAAAGGCTTGGCTTTCTGGAAGCGACCGCAAACACGGCCTTCCACTTCCTTGCCACGCTGCTGATATTCCTGCATGTTCATGTTGTCAACTTCCCGCTTCAATTCTACGGCATCGTTGAAATAAATTACCCCGATATTAAAAAGTGCATCGTAGTTGTTTGGATCCACTTCCAATACCTTCTTGTACGTGTCCAGGGTCAGCTGACGATTGCTGGTGTATTTCTTTTCCAAATCAGCCAACTCCGTCTCCATTTTAGATTTCTCGGGGCTGTTTGCCTTGGCAGCAATATTTTTCACTTCGGTCTCGTACTTGGCCACGTTGGTTTTGGCATCGTTTCGTGAAGCAGTAACTTCATCCAACTGGCGCTTAAGGTCGGCACTTTTAGGCTGGGCCTTCAAACGGGCCGCGATCCGCTTGATCTCTCCTTCGAAAATATCCAATTTGGCTTTCTCATCGTCCAGTTGCTTTTGGGCACTCTCAACCGTATTTCCCGAAGTTCCCATTTTCTCCTTCAACTCCCTGATTTGCTGAGAGTTCTTGATACCTACGTTGTCGTACAAGATAGCCAGGTTGACCATATTCTGCACGTTTGAGGGATCTTTTGTCGTCAGCTCTTTCAGTTGGGAAATGGCCTTATCCTCCTGACCGGACGCCAGGTATATGTTCACGATCTCCGCTTTGAGATCCTTGTTATCGGCACTCTTCGTCAGGCCTCTTTCCAAGGTATTGATGGCTTTGTCGAAGTTATTGTCGGCACGGTACAGCTGGGCTAAGCCGTAGTACACGCTGGGGTCTTGGCCGCCGTTGGTTATATAGGTCTCAAACTGCTGAACAGCCATATCCTTCTTATCGGCCTGCTGGGCAGAAATTCCACCATATAGGGCAGCGAGTGTATCCTTCGAATTGATTTTCTGGGCCATCTGAAAGTTCTTCAGAGCGTCCTCCATCCTCTGGGACTGATACTTCTCGGCTCCCTGCTTTACAAATGCATTGTAAAGATTGGTGCCTTCCTCACCTGCCAGCACCGAAGAAGCTTCCTTGGACAAGCGACCAGCCTCTCCTTTTTTGGTCAAATCCAGTTCTACTACTTTCTTGTAAGCATCGTAAGCCATCATGGCTGCGTTAGAGTCAAGTTGCGAGTATTGCAGGGCAATATTCTGATACGTTTTGGCTCGATCCAACCAATACGCCGCCTTGGCATTGCTTTTGGGATCTTCAACACTGCTATCGCTTTTCTCCTTGTCCTTGCGAGCCTGATCTAACATAGCCTGATCCACGGCGCTCTGGGAAAAAACCAGGCAGGAGAATAGGCTAAACGCAGAAACAAAAATTAGTTTTTTCATAAAGAACAATTGATTGGTTATGTTTAGAGGTACTAATTACGCTTATTTGGATTAATTATTGTGCTTATTCGGTCACTTCGGCCTCGGGCGACTCCCCTGCCGTTTGGTCTGTCGGCAGGTTTTCCTCGGTCAATGCGATATTTTCCTCCTCCTCATCTTTCAGGATACGGGTAACCGATGATATTTCGTCGGAGTTGTTTAGCCGGATAAGCTTAACCCCTTGGGTATTACGACCCGTTTGACGAATATCCGTCACACCCATCCGAATAGCAATGCCATTCCGGGTGATGATCATGAGGTCATCCTGCTCGGTTACCTCGCGGATGGCTACCAACTTCCCTACTTTTTCGGTGGCGTTCAGGGTTGAAACTCCCTTTCCTCCCCGATTGGTAACCCGGTAGTCTTCTATGGGCGACCGTTTTCCGAACCCATTTTCCGAAACCACCAGTAGTTGCGCATCTTCCCGATTGATGCACACCATCCCGATTACCTTGGTATCGGCTACGTCGCTCAGGTTGATACCCCGAACACCAGCGGCCGTACGGCCCATGGGTCGCACACCCTTTTCGTTAAAACGAACCGCCCTACCGGCACTTTGGGCAATCACGATATCATTGTCGCCGTTGGTGAGGGCTACGTCAAGCAAACGATCTCCCTCGTTGACCGAAATGGCGATGATGCCGTTCTGCCGCGGACGTGAATACGCTTCCAGCAAGGTTTTCTTTATCGTTCCCTGCTCCGTACACATTATAATATAATTATTGTTAATGTAGTCATCGTCCGTAAGGGTCCGTACGTTGATCACGGCCCGAATCGAATCACCGGATTCTATGCTGATCAAATTCTGAATGGGCCGACCTTTGGAGGTTTTTGATCCCTCGGGCACTTCGTATACTTTAAGCCAAAAAAGCTTGCCAAACTCCGTAAAAATCATGAGATAGTTCAGCATGGTGGCCGAAAACAAGTGCTCCGTAAAGTCGTCGTCCTTAGTTTTGACCCCCCGGGCTCCTACCCCACCTCGTGTTTGGGTACGGTACTCTTGCAACGGGGTACGCTTGATGTATCCCTGATGCGAAATGGTAATGAGCATTTCCTCATCAGCGATCATGTCCTCATCGCTGAATTCTTCCGCCGCGTATTCGATTTTGGTCCGGCGATCGTCTCCGTAGCGTTCGCGAATATCGTGAAGCTCGGTTTTGATGATTTCGAACTTACGGATTTCACTCGCCAGAATCTCCTTAAGATCGGTAATCAAGGCCATGATTTCTTCGTACTCCTTGATAATCTTGTCGCGTTCCAGGCCGGTAAGGCGCTGCAAGCGGAGTTCAAGGATAGCCTTGGCCTGAATTTCGGACAGGGAGAATTCTCCAATAAGACCCGTCTTGGCCGTTTCAGGATCTTTGGCGTTCCGGATCAGGGTGATGACCGCATCCAGATTATCCAGGGCGATGAGCAAGCCTTCCAGAATGTGGGCTCGCTTTTCGGCTTCCCGAAGCTCGTACTCGGTCCGGCGCGTCACTACCACCACGCGGTGATCCACGTAGTGCCGAATCAGATCCTTTAAGTTCAGGATCATCGGCCGTCCTTTCACCAACGCTACGTTGTTTACGCCGAAGGAGGTTTGGAGGGGCGTGTACTTATACAGGTGGTTAAGTACGATATTGGGAATAGCGTCTTTTTTAAGATCAAACACGATCCGCATCCCGTCGCGGTCCGACTCATCCCGGATGTCGGATATTCCTTCCAGTTTTTTGTCGTTGATCAGGCCCGCAATCCGTTCGATCATGTTGGCCTTGTTGGTCATGTAGGGAATCTCGGTCACGATGATCTGCTCGCGGCCGGTCTTTGACACCTCCATGTGGGTGTTGGCCCGGATGATCACCCGTACCCCGACCGGTTTCGAAAGCCGAACGTACGCCCTGATACCCGTAGATGGTACCTCCCGTCGGGAAATCCGGAGCTTTGATGTACTCCATCAGTTCCGCGATCGTAATATCGGTGTTATCAATGTAAGCCACAATCCCGTCAATTACCTCCCGGAGGTTATGGGGGGCCATGTTGGTAGCCATACCTACGGCAATACCCGACGAACCATTGACCAGCAGGTTAGGGAACTTAGCGGGTAATACCGTTGGCTCTTCGCAGGGAGTCGTCGAAGTTGGGTTGAAAATCAACGGTATCTTTATTGAGGTCATTCAATAGCTCGTCCGCAATGCGTTTGAGCCGGGCCTCGGTATAACGCATGGCAGCCGGCGAATCTCCGTCCACCGAACCAAAGTTACCCTGTCCGTCGACCAGCATGTACCGCAGCGACCACGGTTGAGCCATCCGCACCATGGTATCGTATACCGAGGAATCACCGTGGGGGTGGTATTTTCCTAGTACTTCGCCCACAATACGGGCAGATTTTTTGTACGCTTTGTTGTAATTCACACCGAGATCCGACATGCCAAACAGTACGCGACGGTGAACGGGCTTGAGCCCATCGCGTACATCGGGTAAGGCCCGGGAAATAATAACCGACATCGAATAATCGATGTAGGCTCCCCGCATTTCATCCTCTATATTAATCGGGATGATGTTTCCACTTGTAATTTCTGCCATAAATTAATTGTAACGAAACGAAGTATTTAAATTGTTGGGTTGATATTAGCCAATACAGTATAATTATTGTACCAATTGTACCGACATAAACAGTCAAATTTCGTCATTTTTGGCGGTTTAAACAAAAGATTACAAAAAGCACTTCAAAACTATCTCAAACGACCCAATCCCAGGCCTGTAACCTCGTCCTGACATCCTGTTTTGTGGTGGGCAAAAGTCCGTTTGGCGAGTCTACCATAGGACAAAAACGAGGGTAATGTTTCGAACCACTCAGGGATTCTGTCCTACATCGTTATATTTATTGCCCGAATGCCTTATAACACCCAAACCTCTTCCAAAACTATCCCTATGCCTTTAATTTTAACTTTTGCCGCTATTCTGTGCCTGGTACTGCTTATCGCCTGGATCAAACTCGACACGTTCATTTCTTTTTTACTGGTATCCATCGGGTTGGGATTAGCGAGCGGGATGGGAGTAAAAGAGATCGGAGTTGCCGTTCAGAAAGGCGTCGGAGGTACCCTGGGCGATCTGGTCCTCATTGTTGGGTTTGGGGCCATGCTGGGTAAGCTGGTGGCCGACAGCGGAGCCGCCCAGCGGATTACGGATGCGTTGATCGGACTTTTTGGCACAAAAAATATTCAATGGGGTCTGGCCCTGGCTGGTTTCATTATTGGTATCCCCCTCTTTTATAACGCCGGCTTTGTGATCGTAGTACCCCTCATTTTCATGATTGCCTCTTCCGCCAAGCTTCCCCTGCTGTACGTGGGGGTTCCGATGCTTTCCGCGTTGTCGGTGGCCCACGGGTACCTCCCCCCCACCCTTCTCCCTCGGCTATTGCCACCCAGTTGAATGCTGATTTGGGAAAAACCTTATACTACGGACTGTTGGTCTCTATTCCCGCCATCGCCATTGCCGGACCGATATTTGGCCGAACGCTCAAACGCTTCAATCCTAAACCCGACCCCCTATTGTTCGACGTAAAACCTCGTCCGGCGGCGGAGCTGCCTAGTCTGGGAATAAGTGCCTTAGCGGCCCTTTTGCCCGTCTTTCTACTTACCGCTATGTCGGGAATTAACAAACTGTATCCGGGCAACAAGGTGATCGAAATCCTCGCCGATCCCAATTTCAGTATGTTGGTTTCGGTTCTTTTCGCCGCGGTGGTATTGGGAGTTGGGCGGGGCATGACCATGCGAATGGTAACCAAATCCATGGAAGAAGCCTTCAAAGGGGTAGCGATGATATTGCTGATTATTGCCGGGGCGGGCGTTTTCAAACAGATTATGACCGAGAGCGGCGTGAACCAATACATCGCCGAAGGATTAAAGGGAGTGGCCGTTTCGCCTATCGTCTTGAGCTGGGGGATTGCCGCCATCATTCGCGTGTGCGTGGGGTCGGCTACCGTTGCCGGGCTTACCACGGTGGGAATTCTGGCTCCGCTGCTGATGCAGAGCACCGTAGAGCCCGAATTGATCGTATTGGCCATTGGGGCCGGTAGCCTTATGTTTTCGCACCTCAACGACGGAGGCTTTTGGCTTTTCAAAGAGTATTTCAATTTGAGTATCAAAGACACCATATTGACCTGGTCCATCATGGAAAGCATTGTATCGGTGGTAGGGCTGTTGGGTGTCCTTGTTTTGGATTTATTTGTTTGAAATAAGTACTTGCACAGAGTAAGTTGAAAGAAACCAAATGGCTTAACTGCCATATAGTACCCTATACCTCACATACTTAACTAAGCTATCGGCTATAAGCTGAAAGCTATCAGCTCCTTAGATTTAAAATTCATTCATTCAACATTTGCCTAATGTCAACTCCCGAAGAAAATTTTCAAAAACTCAACCTCGAACTTCCCCCTGCTCCCCGCCCCCTGGGAGTTTACAAACCCTTAGTGGTGGTGGACGACCGCTGGGTGTACGTATCGGGCCACGGAACCGTACAATCCGACGGATCCCTAATCAAGGGCCGAGTAGGCCAGGAACTGGATATAGAAGCCGCCAAACTGGCCGCCCGGCAGGTGGGCCTGGCTATCCTGGCTACGGTAAAGGCGAATTTGGGTAGCCTCAACCGCATCAAAAGAGTAATAAAGGTGCTGGGAATGGTAAACTGTACCGCCGATTTTGAAAAGCATCCTTACGTTATAAACGGATGCAGCGAGTTATTCGCGGCGGTATGGGGTATTGAACTGGGCATCGGGGTACGGTCGGCGGTTGGGATGGGATCTTTACCCGACAACATTCCGGTCGAGATCGAGGCGATGTTTGAACTGGAAGCAAGTTAGGCCTTTATGAAAGAAGATTGGTTTAGTATTACGAATTCCGAACGGGTATTTTCGCCGTCGTTGCTCCTGTACAAAGAGCGGATCGCCTACAATATTGATCTGATGATTCGGATCGCCGGGGATGCCGACCGCCTCGTGCCCCATGTCAAAACCCACAAGATGGCGGAGGTAATCCGGATGCAACTGGATGCCGGCATTTCCAAGTTCAAGTGCGCCACCATTGCCGAAGCCGAGCTTTTGGCCACGGCAGGAGCCAGGTGGGTGCTGATCTCGTACCAGTTGGTTGGCCCTAATGTAAGTCGGCTGCTAAAACTAAAACAGCAGTATCCTCAGGTGCATTTTGCTTCTTTGGTGGATACACTCGACTCCGCCCGGTACCTGAGCCAGGCTTGTGAAGGACAGCAGACCGGTTTTGTTTTTATGGATATCAACAACGGCATGAACCGCTCGGGGCACGAGTTGAACCAGGAGGTACCCCAGCTGTACCAGTCCATCGCGGCCCTGCCCGCTATTCAGCTGGAAGGCTTGCACGTGTACGACGGCCATATCCGGGAAGTGGACTTTGAAGAACGGAAAGCCCATAGCGATACTGATTTTTTGCCCGTCTACTCGCTGAGGGACACGTTGGTAGAAATGGGATTACCCGCGCCGATGATTATCGCCGGGGGCTCCCCTACCTTCACCGTTCACGCCCAACGGGAAGGGATATATTGCAGCCCCGGCACCTGTCTGCTCTGGGACTGGGGCTACGGCGACCGCTTTCTCGATCAACCGTTTCAACACGCGGCGGTATTGGCTACCCGAGTCATTTCCAAGCCCGCCCCCGGCATCATCACGGTAGATTTGGGCCATAAGGCCGTGGCGGCTGAAAACCCCATCGATCGTCGGTTTCGACTTCTCAATCTGTCCGGCTACGAAGTCCTTAGCCAAAGTGAAGAACATGGCGTACTCCAAATGGAGGATACCGATCAGGTACAGGTGGGCGATTTGCTCTATGCGATCCCCTACCATATTTGCCCCACGGTTGCGCTTCATGAATATGGATCGGTGGTGGAAGATAATACGGTTGTAGAGGAGTGGCCCATCGCGGCCCGAAAAAGGAAACTCACGATTTGACATGTACCCCTCTGACTCCAATTCCTTATGTTGATTTTTGATGCTCACCTGGACCTGGCCATGAACGCGCTGGAATGGAACCGGGACCTTACCCAACCGCTGCACCAAATCCGGGCCCGCGAAAAGCACCTCTCGGATAAACCCGACCGCGGCAAAGGGGTCGTATCGTTTCCCGAAATGCGCCGGGGCTCCATCGGGCTGTGCGTAGCTACTCAAATCGCCCGGTACGTGCAGCCGGGTAGTGCGCTGCCGGGCTGGCACTCCCCCGCTCAGGCCTGGGCCCAAACCCAGGGACAACTGGCCTGGTACCGAGCCATGGAACAGGCCGGAGAAATGAAGCAAATTCGTACAATCACCGAGTTACGGGACCATTTGGCCCTGTGGCAAAGCACCCAAACTCCCGAAACGGAGGCCATCGGGTATATCCTGAGCCTGGAAGGTGCCGACTCTATCCTGTCCATGGACCATTTACACCAGGCCTATGAGCAGGGGTTACGGGCCGTTGGGCCGGCGCATTATGGGCCGGGTGTGTACGCCTACGGAACCGACGCCGACCAACCCTTAAACCACAAGGGTCGGGAGCTGCTGGGGGAGATGGAGAAACTGGGTATCATCCTGGATGCCACCCACCTCTGCGATACCGTCTTTTGGGAGGCTGTTCCCGACTATCAGGGGCCCGTGTGGGCGAGTCACAATCTGTGCGGGCCATCACGCCACACAACCGGCAGTTTTCAGACGAGCAACTCAACCTTCTCCTGGAACGCGGGGCCGTGATCGGCATGGCTTTCGACGCCTGGATGATGATCCCCGGCTGGCTTCGGGGCCTCACGACACCTGCCTGCACCGGCCTTCGTATCGAGCATATCGTCGATCACATTGACCACATCTGTCAACTGGCCGGCAATACCCACCACGTGGGAATTGGCTCTGATCTGGACGGTGCTTTTGGCTACGAACAAGCGCCAACTGACCTTCGCTCCATTGCTGATTTACAGACACTTCCAGGCTTACTCAGCAAGCGGGGATACACCGAGCAGGACATTGAAAATATGATGTGGAGGAATTGGATAAATTTTCTGGAAACCGCCTGGAAGTAAGAAAAATTAATTAATTGTAACCTAAAAAAAATTCACTACCTTACGGGCAATTTAAGCCCTTGCGGCTAATCCCAACCGAAGGGCTTAGGGATTAACAAATTTTACACACTAAAACTACATAGAGTTATGAAAGTAACTATGGTTAACAAGCCAAACCACGGGTTACCCCGCTGGTTGAAGCTTGCAAATCCCCTTGCCACTCATGATCAGGTTTTGATTATGAAAGGGCACTACCCCCAGTACGTCTTCGAAATCAGCAGCACCAAAGTTGACCCGCAGAGTACTACTTTTGATTACAAACATGCCAAAGTGTACATCACCGTCCGGAAGGACATTGATCATTTTGGCCCTCCTCCCGAAAGGTTCCTCCTCGAAATGTGTGACTGGTACCGCCGTACCAAACTCCGACCCACCTTCACCCGACTTCGTGTGCATTGAGGGTTGGAAATTAAAAAAAACAGCTCTACGGCAAATTGCTGTAGAACTGTCCAAAATTTTAAAACCTTTTTACTTACCTAAGGTATCAAAAAAAATTGATATTACCAGAATAATAGAAGTATTCCTTCGTAATATTCTATGTAATATTTCCAAAAAATAAAAATCCTTACAATCAGGGACAAGAAGCTACTCTTCCAACCTCCTGATTGTAAGGATTTTTGTCTCTTCACAAACCTCCTCTCCTACCTCACATTCGGCTCTGCCGCGATCCATATAGAGAAATTGGAGAATAGCCGGTTGACTATTTTCAAAATTGGCGGCAAATTGGTGGGTAGGTACGTCCTACTACCTTATACTATTTCCCTAAACTCAACCGTCGGTATGGTTTCTAGGGTTTGGACAAGGGCTCCGTTGCTGGTGCTGTGAATAAGGATCTCCGCGCGCTCCGGCACTCACCCATGATAAGATCTTGGGCAACTACGGACACGAAACTGGACTTCCGAAAGGATACCTTCGGGGTTATGAAAAAATAATTTCACAAAAGTGAGGCTGATAATCAGAGTTGTTAACCCCGTATTAAAAAATAATTCACAGGTAAGCTTGCGTGGTATGGTATGTCCCCCTACTTTTGTGCCACGATTAAGCTGAAACGACAGCGAAATCATTGAAATTGACAAGTTGGTTCGGTAGTTCAGTTGGTTAGAATACCTGCCTGTCACGCAGGGGGTCGCGGGTTCGAGTCCCGTCCGGACCGCAAAAAAGCATCTCATTTTGGGATGCTTTTTTCGTTTGTTGACCCTGCCATACTTGCCCTTTCAAATTCCTGATAGTCGAAAGATTATCAGGAATTTCTACTTTAATGTGCCCCAAATTGAAATCCTAAGTGTAGACATTTTAAAAGAATACCCTACATTTAGGATTCTGTATAAAATACCCTATCCCTCTAAACCACACTGTACCATGACCCTCCCAGAACTGGCCTCCTGGCAGAGACGCTCACGCTAGTGATCAGTATTCCCCGCAGGGGTACGAAGATCTAGTCGTTCAGGGTAATGACCACTCTCACAGATTTACCATCATGGGAGCCTGGAAAGCAGGAAAAAGTCTGCAAAGGGACTCGCAAGGTACGGCTTACACCGATAGTCAAGGACAAGCATACGCCTATACCAAGCGTTGGGAGGACCATGCACCTGTGGGAAAAAGTACCTGGGAGTACATAAATGCCAACCAGGATACGATCAAATCCAAAGTGCCTGATACCTTCCCTTCCACCAAGCCCGCGATCCTCACTGAATTGCAGAACAGGAAAGGCTTTGGCTTTATCTGGGAACTTTTTACGCTACACTGCTTCCATCCCGAAGTATATCCGCTGTACGATCAGCACGCGTACCGCAAAACAATAATAGCCAAAAACATTCATGGATCAACGAGTACATAATCAATTAGTAAGTTTTATTTGGAGCATCGCCGACGACTGCCTGCGCGATGTGTACGTGCGGGGCAAGTACCGCGATGTCATTCTGCCGATGGTGGTGTTGCGCCGACTTGACACGCTGCTCGAACCCAGTAAGGACGCCGTGTTGGAGGAAGTGACGTTCCAGCGTGATGAAGCCGGATTTGCCGAGCTGGAAGAAACCGGACTGAAAGAAGCATCCGGCTACGTCTTTTACAACGTCAGTCCCTGGACGCTGCAACGGCTGAAAGAAACGGCCAGTAACAACCAGCAGATTCTGCTGGCCAACTTCGAGGACTACCTCGACGGGTTCAGCGGAAATGTGAAGGAGATCATCGACAAGTTCAAGCTTCGCAGCCAGGTACGCCACATGGCGGCCAAGGATGTGCTGCTGAATGTGCTGGAAAAATTCACTGGCCGCAGCGAAGCACTTCGATCAGAGCGCCGGCTTCCTCGTTCCGGTAATCGTCGGCGTCGAGTTCCATCGACTTCTGAAGTGCCTCGACGGCCTTGGGCTGTTCGCCGAGCCAGGCCAGCACGACACCGAGGTTGAACCACGCGGCGGGATCGTCCGGCGTCAGCGCCGTGACCTGCTCGAACGCCTTGCGAGCATCGCCGAACTTCCCCGTGGCCAGTTCAGCCGAGACGGGCTTCGCCGTGGGGCGGAACACATACTTCTTGCGGGCCGCCGCGGGAAGCGAACCATCGTCGCCGAATTCGTCTTCGTATTGCTGCCGAAGTTCGGCCGCGGCTGGTTGAAGATGGACTGCTCGCTCCAGGGCAGCACGCGCCGCCACCGGTCGGTTCAGCATCATCTCGTGGCCGTAAATCTTGATGTAGACGTTGGTGAGGGCGTCGTGCGCCTCGGGGTCGTAGCCCTCGGCTGCCTTTCGATACAGGAGCAGCGAGCCGATCAGTTCGCCTTCGTTCTCGCGGAACTGTGCCCGCAGGAAGTGGGCCATGCCGAAGTTCGGGTTGAGCTTCAGCGCCTCGGAAACGGCTTCCTCGGCTTGCTCGCCCTGTCCGGAGTTGTAAAGGAACTGGGCGTAATATCCCCAAACAGCGGGCTTGTCGGCGTGTTTTTTGGTAAGCTCTTTCATGACGGCCAGCGCCGCCTCATGCTGCGATTGCTGCTCCAGGGCGAGCAGCTTTCTCGACCTCGGGATAATACGCGGCGCAGCACCACTTGTACTTCTTCCCGCTGCCGCACGGACACGAGGTATAGGGGTCAAGGGACATTGCGGAATCCTGAGTAGGTTAATGTCGAGTGACGACGTTTGCTTTAATAGTTTAGCGGCAACGCGACCCGTGGGCGGGCAATCTCCTGGAAGCAGCCACTCGACAAACCCACGCTCTGCGTTTACGATCTCAAAATAAGCCCGGTGCTTCGTTCGGTGCTTCGCTCGTGTCCGGTGGTCCTCTCTCGGACCCATTCAGATGAGCGATGCCTTCCTATGATAGAGATTGAGACGACACCGGCTGAGAGGCACAACCGAGGAGGTTGTGACGAGGGAGGGCGAGGCTCCTGCCGAGCCACAGCTTAGGCTCGGCAGGAGCCTCGCCCTCCCGGGAAATCGGTCTGAAAGCTCGGTCTTGGATCATGTGAGGTTGTGAGACGATCAAGGATGCCGCTTCCGGTCGAATGGCTCAAGCGCCGCTTGTCCCCGCTCCAGAATCGCGATGCTGTTCTGGTGGAGACCCTCCGATCTCGAAAATTTCACTCTCCACACGGAACACCAACCGCCGGCGTTGCCGGAAACTCGAACTCCGAAGCACGAAACCCGAAAGATGACTTTGTTTCGTATTTCGTGCGTTGAATTTCGAGTTTTGAGGCGAAGCCTCGCGGGGTTGGATTTTGCGGATTGTTCGCGTTCGACAGGAGAAGGTAGGGTTCGGCCTGAAAATGGAATCGCGGGAGTTTGACAGGCCCAAAACCCGTCCTAAATTTTGCGTGCCCGAAAGTAAGCACCCGTCGGGCAATGCGTCCGGTATTTGGTCCCGCACGAACCGGTTTGCACAAGCCCGACCCTTCCGAAGGATGACCCCGATCATGGTGACTTCCGACCTCGGCGCGTGCGAGTGGTTCGTCTGGGATCTCCGCCGCAGCGGCCTGATCGACCGCGGCCAACTCGACCAGATCGTCGGCGAATTCCTGAAGAGGAACCCGCGGGCCGAAGCCCCGGCCCTCGCCGAATACCTCGTTCAGCAAGGCACGCTCACGCAGCTTCCAGGCCGAGCGCATCCTCAACGGCAAGACCGCAGGGCCTCGTCCTCGGGCCGTACGTCCTGCTCGACGCCATCGGTCCAGGGAGCATGGGCCAGGTCTACAAGGCCACCTCGAAGAACGACAACCAGACGTACGCCGTCAAGGTGCTGCCCCGCCGGAGCATGTGGAACGTCCGCCTCGCCCGCCGGCAGGTGCGGTCGTTCGGCCAGTTCCAGCACCCGGCCGTCGTCCCGTTCGTGGACGTCGGCACCGCCGGCGGCCTGCACTACCTCGTCTGGCCGCTCGTCGAAGGCCAGACGCTCGAATCGCTCGTCGCCGACAGAACGGCCAGCTCACCGCGGAGCAGTCGGCCCATGTCGGCCTGCAGGTCGCCCAGGGGCTTGCACGGCCGCCCACCAGAACAGCCTCTTCCACGGCCTGCTGAAGCCGTCGAACATCATGATCGGGTCGGACAACCAGGCCCGCATCCTCGACTTCGGCATCGGCTCGCTGCTCGTCGAAAACGAAGGCGAATCGCTCGTGGACACCATGTCCACGGCCAACACGCTGACCAGCGGTCTCGACTGCTCCAGCCCCGAGAGCATCATGGAGCCGACCAACCGCACCCCGGCCGGCGACCAGTACAGCCTCGGCTGCATGCTGTACTACTGCCTCACCGGGCCGTGTGCCGTTCCCGGACGGCAGTGCCGTCGAAAAGATGATGGCCCACCAGTCGAAGGAGCCGATGCCGATCCACGAACTTGCCCCGGACATGCCCGACGGACTGGTCGAGGTCGTGCCGAGCTGATGGCGAAGAACCCGGAAGAACGCTACACCGGCTGCGACGAAGTGGTCGAAGCCCTGGAACCGTACCTCGGCGATCCGCGAAGCATCCCTGGTGGTATGCCGGCGCACCAGGCTGCTCGTGGGGGCGGAGGAGGCAGCGGCGGTATGCCGGCCGTCGCCAGTCGAGCTGGGGGAGGGCGAGCGGCAGTGGGCGGTTCGAGTCCCCGAAGATGCCGGGACTTCCCGCGAAGTCGCCGCCGCCGCCGCCACCCGGTCGGGACTTCGGCCGTTCCAGCCCCGCAGCGTCGCCACCGCCACCGCCGAGCCGCGGAGCACCGCCCGCAAAACTTGGCTCCCCGAGCCGTGCGACGCTCCATCTTCCGCCTGAACAGCCAGAAGACGATGATGGGATCAACCCAGGCGTGATGCCGTCTCGCGGCAGCGATGGAGCCACCGCCCCGCAGCGGCGGAGGAGGTGGTCCGCGAGTTCCGACGCGAGGCTCAACCGCGCCAGGGCGACCGAAGCTCCCGCCGCCCCCACCGCCGGAGCCTGAAGAAGAAGCGATGGCGGAGGAGGAGTACGCGGAAGAGGAAGTGACCCGCAATTCACTCCGCGTTGGTCGCGGGACGCGAGGTGGCGGTGAAGGTGGCGGCCCGAATCAGATCGTGCTGGTGCTTCTCGTCGTCGTGCTGATGGTCGGCGAGTTCCTCGTGGCGAAGATGTTCATGTGAACCGGGCAGAATCCTAAATTGCCGCAAGCGGCCCCGCTTGCGGTTTTCTTTTGGCAGAACAACAAGTTCACCCTGTTGACTCAGCGACTCGTCATTTCAAACTTGAACGCGACTGAACAACGGCCCTTGGGGTCAACGTTATCCCAGGTGCTCTCCACCGGGAAGAGGACCTGCTCCTTGAAGTAGCGACTGTAGAAACCCACGAGGTGCTTCACATCCGAGGGGCACTGCACCGCCAGCGTCGTGACGCTGCCATCGGTCATCTCCAGGCTCGGCGCATCTCCAGCAGCGACAGCCCCGCCGTGATGGCCCGCTCCGGCTGCCGCAGACCAGGAAACTGAACATGCCGTTCACCCGCTTCGTGTTCAACCCTTCGGTGCCGAACGCCCCAAGCCGGAAGCACGGTGCCAGCGGGTCGATCTTCCGCACGTCGGCGTAATTTGCGTTCTCGATCCCGATCCCAATCGCGAACGGTGTCGTTGTCCCTCTGGACCGCAACACCCGCACCGCCTTCACCGAGAAGTACGGGTTGCTGAACAAGTACGCCTCCAACTTCTCGGGGGGAATGCGGAGCACGCCTTGCCCCATCGCCGCGATCGTGGGGATGTCTTCGGGCCTCAACTCCTCGATCATCGATGATGCGGGATTCACCACCGTGATGGAGTCGCCCGGCGGAAGCCAGTAGTTGATCATGTCGCGAACGTGGGCGAATCCCTGCTCCGTGAAGAACCGCAGCACGGGTTCCCAGTCGCGGCGATACGCGGCGAAGAGTTTCGTCACCGCGCTCTCGTGCCGATTGGAGAGTCGCCGCGAAGAGTTGCGAAGCGGCCGCCTCGCGGCCGGGCTTGCACCACGGGAAACTGATTCGCCCCTTGGTCAGGCTCCAGCGTGCAATAGCCGACGACCTGCCCGGCTTCCTCCGCGTAGAAGCGGGTCGTGGGGTCGAAGCCCTCGGCACCGGTTCGCTTCGCGACATCTTCCGGAGTTGCAGCTTTGAAGCCGGGTAACGAACTGGCCGCTTCGTTGTAAATGCTGACCTGAGCGGCTTCGTCTTTGGGTTGGAAAGTGCGAATATTCATGGCGTTCACGCTCTGAGGAAGTGAACGCGATGTTACCATTCCTGAGCCGTGGTGGTCACCGATTTTCCGATTTTGCGTGTGATTGGGAGGACTTGACTGGAACGTCAGTCAAAGCGAAGCCCCCTCACCCGGCTCGCAAAGCCTCGCCGACCTCTCCCCCGAGACCAGGGGAGAGGTGGGCCGTGATTGGTCTTCGCTTGAAGGCAACCGGTCGGGATGAGCTTCAAGAGAAAGGCAACCACGCCCCACCTCTCCCCTGGTCTCGGGGGAGAGGTCGCTGCGAGTCTTCGAGCAGCGGGTGAGGGGGCTGCTTTCTCAGCAGATCCGAGGCGAGCCACCCCTCCGATTTTACGCTGCCGGCATCATCGCTTCTTCTTTTTCTTCTTCCGCTCTTCGGCCGTTCCTTCGCGCTCTTGCGGTGGCCGGTGTTCGCCCTTGGTCTTGAACATGCCTTCATTGCCGGGGTTGAAGGCCCCGCCTTCGTCATGCCGGTCACCATCTTGATGCGCTGCCAGACGCTCATGGACATCATCTGCTTCATCAGCGTACGCACCGTATCGAACTGCTTCAAGAACTGCGTCACTTCGTGCGGCTGCACGCCGCTGCCGGTGGCGATGCGTCGCCGTCGGCCGGCGTCGATCAGGTCCGGGTCGTTGCGTTCCTTCTTGGTCATCGAGTCGATCATGCCCTGCACGCGCTTCAGGGCGACTTCGGGATCCTCCCCCTCGGGAATCATATCGGCCATGCCGGGCATGCGGCCGATCATGTCCTTCATGCCCATTTTTTGGATGTTCTCGAAATGCATCCGGAAATCGTCGAGCGTGAACTTCCCTTTCTCCAGTGTCGCCTGTTGCTTCTTCAGTTCCTCCTCGGAAACTGTCACTGGATCTGCTGCGACCTTCTCGACCAGACCCATCAGGTCGCCCTGGCCCATGATTCGGCTGGCCATGCTCCGGGACGGAATTCCTCGAGGCCTGAAGCTTCTCGCCGACGCCGATGAACTTGATCTGCACGCCCGTGATCGCCTTGATCGAGAGGCCGCACCGCCGCGAGCGTCGCCGTCGAGCT
>CAVYGM010000035.1:0-155833 GCA_963768025.1 uncultured Cytophagales bacterium | reverse complement strand
TTTTGATTTTTTCATTCGGGATATTAGTAAGCCACGTCGAGCGGACGCGTGTGAAATCCAACCTCATCCGGTTTGGTGTTTTGTATAAAATTAGGGGATAAGGAAACCAGAAAACTTCGTGCTGGTAGTGAAAAGTACGACATGGGCTATTCGATTAAATTCGGTAGCGGGTGGCTATATTAACCCTTGATTAAGAATAACCTTAATGTATCGTAGGTATCAGAAGTCACCTTATTTTAAAGCAAACTTGTTATCCGGCCTTATGAAAAATAGACTCACTTTCCTCCTCATGATCGTACTTACTGCCTGCCAGCGCAATGCGCCCAAACCAGCTCAACCTGACTACGAAGATTGGTATGCGCTTACCGCTCCGAAGCAAGAGATATCAAAAGGGTATACGGTGATATTGACGGTACCCTCGTCATTACCACGGGTCCACATATACACCAGACAAAGGACAAGGGCAAAACCTACAAAAGCAAATTACAATGACAACAACTGGCTTTTTAGCATAACAGCCGCAAGGACACGCTGTTTGCTCTCACTACTCAGTGGAGTGGTGCCCTTACCAAAGCCTATGCGTCTAAGCCCAGAGTATTTTAGTGTAGATCAGGGAGTAAGCTGGCAAACGTACCGCTGCTTTTCGAGTGAAAGCTGCTTGTTGGAAATTCCGCTTAGCCACGTACAATCTGCTTCGGGCACCGAGTACAGCATAGACGTTCTCCTTACACCCATCGGACCGGCCAGCGGGCCCAACTGGGTGGAAACCGTTGGCGTTGTTACATCAACAGGCGACAAAATCTCGCTACCGGCCAGTCACCAGATCAATAGCCTTTATTTTGATAAAAAATCACGGCTGTACGTAGTTGCATCTGCTCCGGTTTGTGGTAGGTTGGAAAACTTCTCCTTTTGCGGAAAAAATGAACGGCGTTTTGTACGTTTCCAAAAGGCCCCAGCCTTGAAAACCGACCAGGTAGTCACAAAAAAGAAGTTGACGGTTTGTTGAGGCGTCTACCTTTGTCATTATGAAATAGACATCGAAATGCTTTTCCTAAATACTCAACTTCAGGGAGGCCAGCAAGTGCGACCACCTTTTGTCAGACATGCTTCTAATCGGCTTATACATTTATCTGAGCAACAGCCAGGACGATGAAGATATGCAAGGCGGCCTCTTAGATTTGTTAGTTAATCGTTAACTTCAAAAAGTACAATACCAGCAGATCCTAAGGCCGCGCGGCAAGACCCGGATAAGTTCCTTGGGAAATAAGAAGATGAAGCAGGCTGTTAGCCCGAATTTTTTCAATCAGCAGTTTGGCTCCTGCTTTTTCGGACACGCTTGCGGCTACTACCTTAACTTCTAAAGTAAGCCCAGTGTATCCACCAGGATGAATCGTTTACGCCGCCACGGGGCGCCCCGCTTTCACACATTTACCCGAATCATAGCCACGCTCGTCTACACCAATCTAAGTCGTCTTGACCGATTGTGAGTCAATGGAAGAAGCCGTAGGCTTCTTCTTGCGGCCAGCTTTTTTCCGTACTTTACTGACCAACTTGACATGGATTTGTTGCCAAATACCCTCTTTACTCCACGAGTTAAAGTAATGACAGACGCTCTTATAATCGGGATAATCATTGCGGACGCCGCGCGGGGCAGCATGCTCCAAGAGCATCCACTCCGCATCCAATAAAGAATGCCGGTAATAACCTTACGTAGATCAAGCGGAGTTCGCCCTGGTCCAGCGGCTTGTTTGTTGGGCATGGGTAAGAGTGCTTTTAAATGTTTCCATTGTTGGTCAGAAAGTTCGGTAGGGTACTTTTTGCGGGCTTTCTGTTTACTTTTGTCCTGAGGCATCTGATAGGGTCGTTTTGAAGTTTAGTCACCACAAAATTCCCCTTTATTTAGATGCCTTTTTCTAGGCTCATAGAATTTTCAGACAGCTTCTTAGAAATCCGCTTCACCCTGCTTGGCACCTAAAAAGCAAAAAAGGCCGCCAACAAGCTCTACGAGGTAACCAGTTTCGTGTAGATTCCACCGCTACAAACCAGAATCGGTTCGATCCAGACCCATCCGCTAGGGTTAAAAAATGGTTGGAAAGCGTTTGCTTAAGTGATATCGAAAAATGGAAGGCTGACACCCTGACTAAAAACCTGGTTACCAAAAGAAACAGAGTCCTAAATTCCGCCTGATTTTTTTGGAATTTTGGACACCCTACCCAATAGGCATTCTGATCCGCCGAAGCTGTAGGTTGTTTGTAGGTGAAACCAAGGCGGTTCGATAATGGTAGATCATACTGTCGTTAATGCCCAGATACTCGGAAACCTTACATATGGGGAGCTCATTGGCAGCGAGATACTGGTGATTTTCACGTAAGAGGACTGGTCGAAAACAGTCCATTGTAACGTTTTCAAACTGTCTCGCATCGTGTCGGCTATTATAAAAGTCACGCAATAAAGCTGAAACAAATCCGACTTTTTCGTAATTCAACCCCTGCTCTCCAGTGTATGTAAAATGAGCAGCTCCGTTCCATCACCGTAGTGGTTTTCTAGATCACTTTTCCAAAAAATGCATCTTGATGAAGTCGAGGATAATGTCAAAGTCGGCGGGTAATGTGCCGTGTCCACCCGCGTGCATGTAATAGCCTAGATCATTCAAAATCGGCGTCCCTGCTGCGGGCCAAACGTCGGTTTCTAGTCCTTTTTTGCCAAGCAACTCATACACCGGTGCGGCGGCCACCGCTGCCACAAATTCTCCTTTTGGGTCCGACCAGTTATCGGTGTCGCCGGTCAGCAGAAGCAGGGGGCGCGGGGCAATCAACGAAATCAGCAGGTGTCCATCCACCGGAGAAGCTGCGGGGTCGTCGCCATAGGTGGCGCGGTTGCCGCTGAATTGGTACGCGTACCGGGTGGAATCGGTCATGTGTCTGATGGTTTCGCCGTACTGACGGCGGGAGAGGGCGGCCCCTCCTTCACCCGAACAACTCGCAATCACCATGCCGAAGCGTTCGTCCTGGGCACCCGCCCACAGCACGGTTTTACCCAAACGGGATACGCCGTACAGCGCCACCTTTTTGTCGTCCACCTGCTTATCGGCCTCCAGGTAGTCCATGGCATGGCTCAGCCCCCACGACCAGGCGGCAATGGCTCCCCATTCATCGGGGGCTGGTTTTTTATTGCCCGGTTTTAGATAATGTCCCCGGATGCCGTATTGGAGCCCCTGCGGAAAATCGGGCTCGATGTCGCCGTAGTAGATGGTTGCTACCCCGACGCCGTTAGAAATGAATTTTTCAACGTCGAACGTACCGAAGCGACGGCCTTCGGAGGTAGGCACCTGCTTCCCCTCCCGGTTCCACATCATTCCCTCCCGTATTCCCGGATCATTTACCGCCAGACTATTGGGTGAGAACGATACCTGCAATACTACCGGCGCGGGCTTTTCGGCTTGGGCCGGGAGGTATAGGAGTAGGTCGGCCTTATAGTGGGTGGTGTCCCCGGTAAAATAGATCGTTACCTGCTTACGGATAGCCTTGCCATCCAACACCAGGGTACCCCTTTCAAAGACATTGTAGCGGGCCTTGCTCCGTTTAGGTGCTTTCCCAAACTGCTCACTTTCGAACAGGCTGAGAATCTCCGGTCGTCTTTTCTGGTACCAGGCTTTTGCAGTTTCTACGGGCTTGCCATTTTGCAGGACCAACGGATCGGGAAGAGTATACGCGGGTACCTTGGTTTCATCGTAGTTTACCGGAATTCCCGCCACCAGGGTCGGGGCGTTTTGACTCATAGCGGCACCCGCATAGAGGAGGACGACCAGCGGAAGGAGTAATATTTTTAGGTGTATGTTCCACCTTGTAGTTTTCATATTTTCAGGGTTTAACTTTTCTCTGTTAAGGTAGTTATCAATCAGCCCGGCACATTAATCGCCTGCGGATGGGCTGAACCCAGTGACAGAAATTCATTTTTTTCGATTGTTAAGAATGATCAGGGTAGCCATATAAATCAGCACAATAGCAAACGGAATAGCGACAAACCGATACGCCGGTAGCAGATACCAGAGCGTTACGACGAGAATGGTTCTGGTTAGACCGTGAAATAGACCTACCCAATGCTGAATAATCCAGGTGAGGGGCACCCACATGATTCCGGTCAGGATACCCACCGTCAGGGGGAGGGAAGTATAATCTACCATGAAAAAAGGAATGGCAATGGAGTACACCAGGATGGCTTCCCCTACGGTGTAGAAAAACAAATGGTCAAAAGCATTCTTGGGTTTATTTTTTTCAAGAAAGTTCTCGCCGGTGAAACGGGAGATGAACATACCCAGGTATACAATACTCCCCGTGCCGATGAATAAGGTCCAAACGGCAACCTGGGGGGAGAAAAACAAACCCGCCAGCCCAATGACGAACCATACAATTAGTCCGGCCAGGGGGGTGGCCAGGAGTTTCCTATTGGCAAAATCCTTTCTCTGCTCTTCCAGGGTAAGCTCAATCTGTTGCATGGCTCAAAGGTATTTTAGGTAGCATTATTTGCTTTTGGAACAAGTAACTCAAATGATCAAAACGAATTGATCACCAACACGCCTTTGTTCCCAAAGGTATCCATGTTGGGTAGGGCGGTCGTGGCTTCCTGCAGGCTAATCGTTCTTTCGATGAGTTTATCGGGCTGTAACTTTCCGCTTCTGATCATTTCCAGCATATCGGGGTACTTATGCGCCTGCATACCATGACTCCCCAGAATTTCCAGCTCATGGGCCAGTACCTGATCCATGGGAATCTGTGGATGCTGGTGGCTGCCCGTCATCAGACCTACCTGGATGTGCCTGCCCCTTTTTCTTAGGTTGGCAATGGAATTGAAACAGGTGGTCTGGCTGCCCAGAGCATCGAGGGATACATGAGCGCCGCCGTGGGTGAGCGTTTTGATTTGTTCCACCACGTCGGTACTACGGGAAGCATTGACTGTCGCTACGGCGCCCAGCTCTCTGGCGAGTTCGAGGGTATCTTCGTGAATATCGACCGCAATCACCTGGGCTCCCAGGGCATTGGCGATCATGATGGCCGACAAGCCAACGCCCCCGCACCCATGCACTACTACATACTGACCGCCCGTGACTTTTCCCTGAGCCACAATGGCCCGGTAAGAAGTAATGAAGCGGCACCCCAAAATGGAAGCCGTGACGTCCGAAATTTCATCCGGGAGCTTAACCAGATTGGTGTCCGCATGATCCAGGGCCACGTACTCGGCGAATGAACCCCAGTGCGTAAAACCCGGCTGCGATTGGTGGTCACACACCTGATGATTGCCGGAAACACACTGACCGCAACGCCCGCAACCGCACACAAAGGGAACCGTAACTCGATCGCCAATCCGGAAATTACGCACATCACTCCCAAGGGCTTCGATGGTACCAGCCAGTTCGTGGCCCGGCACGTGGGGAAGTACGATGTCGCTATCGTGGCCCATCCAGCCGTGCCAGTCGCTCCGGCACAAGCCCGTTGCCTTGACTTTCACAACGACGCCATGCGGTTTGGGGGTGGGATCGGGTACCTGTTGGATCGTGATGGGACCCTGAAATTGCTCAAAAATTGCGGCTCGCATGGGGAGGAATGGTACTTAGCTGTGAATGGATTTTGCGGAGGTCTGATTGACGGTGATGGAATATAAAAATAGCTTATGACATTGGGGAAGTGGATTCAAGGGGTACCCCGTAACTGTCGTCACCAATCTGCTTTACTTCTCCAACTTCCTTAACTCTCCTTCCAGATACCCTTTGGGCATCCATTGGTCGCCCAGAAGTACCCCTTCGATCCGGGTCGTCTGGCTGATATCCCGCAAAGGATTGCCGTTGAGCAGTACCAGATCGGCCTGTTTTCCCACAGCGATGGTACCCGTGGAAGCACTTTGATTCAGGTACTCCGCTACGTTGACCGTCCCGGTACGGAGTGCCTGATAAGGCGTCAGGCCGGCGTCCACGAGGTACTTCAACTCATGATGTACCGAAAAGCCCGGCACGTTGAATACCTGCGGGCCGTCGGAGCCGAGCAGCAGGCCTACGCCGCCATCATAGCACGCCTTGATCAACTCGCGGCGTAGCTGAATGTACTTTTCAATTTCCTCCGCATCGTAGGCCTTGTTATCCAGTACGTTCTGTTTGGCCCTGATCCATCCTTCCCGAGTTTGGCTGTTCATGTACTTCATTTCGGGAGCCTTGTCGAGGTCCTTTGGGGGGATGGGTGAAAACCACCGCTCGGCCAGGGCCTGCGTGGGTACCACCCAAATGTTCTGCGCTTTCAAGGCCTGCGTGAGTTTGGGGATCTGAGAACGGTCAGCCTTTTCGGACACGAACATGGCAAACAGGCCGGTTTCGGACTCGCCGGGGAGCTGATCCGGCGGAATGAGGCCTTCAATGAATCCATCCAGGTGATCGATGGACGAATAGCCCGACTCAATGGCGCGCCATACCCCTACCCCCGACGAGACGTGTCCGACGAAGGGGATGCCCACTTCTTTGGCCGTAGTGGCTACGGCATTAAAATTGCGGAGCGTGAGGCCGGGGTGGAGTTTGAGATAGTCGTAACCGGCGGCCTTCTGATCGCGTACCCGTTGGGCGCCTTCCTCGGGCGTTTTGACAGTCAATCCGCTGAACGAGGGGCCCGTGGTATAAAAGTGCGGACCCTGTACCTCGCCACTGCGAATCTGGTCGCGAAGTTTCAGGTGCAGGGAGTGGCCGAGCATACCCCGGATGGTGGTGACGCCATTGGCCAGAAACAGCTTCAACACCTCCTTCATGGGCTCCATGTCGTCAACGGGAGGCACGTGCGCGTGCATCTCGGCCAGGCCGGGGATGAGGTACTTGCCACGAGCCTCCACCACGAGGGCACCCGCGGCAGGCCTGACCTTGCTAGCATCCGTGATGGCCGTGATTTTGCCGTTCCGGACGGTGACGGTTTGGTTGGTAAGTACCCGCTCCTGATCCATCGGGATCACGTTGACGTTTTGAAAAACGAGTTCGCGGTTTTGGAGGTTTTCCTGAGCCTGGGCAGATAGGGTGGCTAATAATAGAAAGAGACAGAGTAGTTTTTTCATAGCGGTAGACAGGTTTTTAACCACAGAATGACATAGAGTTGCGCAGAGTCTTTTTTGTGGTAAAGAAAAGCAGGAACAGCTACGAAAGATACTCAATTGCTGCAATGCAAAAAAGCCTCACCCGAAGGCAAGGCTTTATATTGTTAGTAAGGTAAATTCAAATTTCAATCTTCCCCACCATATCTTCTGGCTTCACCCATTCGTCAAACTCCTCGGGCGTCAGGTAGCCGAGATTGACGGCGGTTTCCTTCAGCGTGGAGCCGTTTTTGTGGGCGGTTTGGGCTATTTCGGCGGCTTTGTAGTAGCCAATCTTTGTGTTAAGGGCCGTTACCAGCATCAGCGAGTTGTTCACGTGCTTTTTGATATTCTCGTGCAGGGGCTCGATGCCCACGGCGCAGTTGTCGTTGAACGACACGCACACATCGCCGATCAGGCGGGCTGAGTGCAGGAAGTTGTAGGCCATCAGGGGCTTGAACACATTCAGCTCAAAGTGGCCGTTGGAGCCGCCGATGCCGATGGCTACGTCGTTGCCCATGACCTGCGCCGCTACCATAGTCATGGCTTCGCATTGGGTAGGGTTCACTTTGCCGGGCATAATGGAGCTACCGGGTTCGTTGTCCGGAATATGGATTTCGCCAATGCCCGAGCGCGGACCCGATGACAACATCCGGATGTCATTTCCGATTTTCATCAGACTCACCGCTACGGTTTTCAGTGCCCCGTGGGCTTCTACGATGGCATCGTGGGCGGCAAGTGCCTCGAATTTATTCTCGGCGGTAATGAAAGGCAGGCCCGTCAGGCTGGCGATGTGCGCCGCCACGTTCTCGGAGTAGCCTTCTGGTGTATTGATGCCGGTGCCCACCGCCGTACCGCCCAGCGCCAGTTCGGATAAGTGCGCGAGGGTATTGTTGATAGCCCGCAGGCCGTGATCCAGCTGCGAAGCATAGCCCGAAAACTCCTGGCCCAGGGTCAGCGGCGTAGCATCCATGAAGTGCGTACGGCCGATTTTTACCACATTTTTGAAGGCCTCGGACTTAGCTTTTAGGGTATCGCGCAGTTTGGTGATACCGGGAATGGTCACCTCCATCAGAATCTTGTAGGCCGCAATGTGCATGGCCGTAGGGAAGGTATCGTTAGACGACTGCGACTTGTTCACGTCGTCGTTAGGATGCAGGAACTTTTGCTTGTCGCTAAGGTCACCGCCCTGGATTACGTGTCCGCGGTAGGCTATCACCTCGTTGCAGTTCATGTTCGACTGCGTGCCCGAGCCGGTTTGCCACACCACCAGCGGAAACTGGTCGGCTAGCTGCCCTTCCAATATTTCGTCACAGACCTGGCCGATCAGATCCGATTTTTCTTTGGGTAGTACACCCGCCTCGTAATTGGTGATAGCGGCGGCTTTTTTTAGATACGCAAAGGCGTTGATGATTTCCTTCGGCATTTTATTGATATCCTGAGCGATAGGGAAGTTCATGATCGAGCGTTGGGTCTGAGCGCCCCAGTATACATGGGCGGGAACCTGTACTTCGCCCATGGTATCTTTTTCTATGCGGTAGTCCATTTTATAGAGTATGAGATAAAAAGTAAGAAGTTTGATCGGACCGCGGAAGCGGAGGTGTAAAATTAGGGGGTAGGGGGGAGTTTTAGTATATTTTTAAGGATAAATGTTTAACAAAGCATCCTGGAACAAGCTTTACTAAACAACCCTTTCGTAAGTTAGCACGTATATAGCTTTAAAAATCCCCGATTCATGCGCATATTCTGGTTTACACTTTTTTTGATTTCTCTTCGGATCGTTGCATCCGCTTCTATACCGACTGATACGTTGGAAAAGGCGTCTTCGGACAAATTCCTTCGCGATACCAAATTCATCGTATTACCGGTTGTATTCCGGCTGCCCGAAACGCGCTGGGGGGGAGGTATTGTCGGAACATCGACCTTTTCATTTGCCCGTGACTCGGCTGGTTCCAAGCCCTCACAAGTGTCTTTTGGGGCTACCTACACGCAAAATAAGCAGGTACTTTTTTTTGTACCCTTCTCTATTTTCTACGGCAATGGTCGCTATTATTTCAACGGGGATAATGGCTGGTTTAAGTACAATTTCAATTACTACGGCATCGGGGAGAATAGGGTAGAGGAGGAAAAATTTGACGTTACTTTTCCACGTATCCGGATTCTGGCGGCCAAACTGGTGGCTCCCAGTACCTACGTCGGGTTGCGCTATCAGTACGAAAGCTACAACATTAAAGGTACAGAAATGGATGGTGAGCTAGCTAGCGGCCGCATTGCGGGCAGTGATTTCAGTCGTACGTCAAGCCTGGGCCCCTCGCTGCTGCGCGATACCCGCGACCAGGTGTTTTATCCCCGCAAGGGTATGTTCGGGGAGTTGTACGTACTGCCTACCTCCAAGATATTTGGGGCGGATCGCAATTTCACCAGAGCCTATCTTGACGTGGCCAATTATTTTTCCCTGAGTAAGAAACTGGTTTTTGCTACCAACTACGTGGGTAGTGCCATTTTTGGCGATAACGTACCTTTCAGCCAATTGTCCTTTTTGGGAGGACCAAAGAAAATGAGGGGTATCTACGAAGGATTTTTCAGGGATAAAAACAGCCTGCTCGGACAGGCCGAACTGCGCTGGGAAGTGTGGAAGTTTATTGGTCTGACGGGTTTCGGTTCGCTAGGTTTTCTGGGAAATGAAAAGGACATTATCCGACTCGACAAGCCCAAGTATACCTACGGGCTAGGATTACGGCTGACCGCCCAAAAGAAAAACCACCTCAACATCCGCCTCGACTACGGCTTGTCTCCTTACGGGAAAGGGAATTTCTACGCCACCATTGGGGAGGCGTTCTGAGCGAGGTTAGTTCGGAGAGTAAGGTCAGGGGATTATAAAATCAAGTGCCCCCTTTTGGAGTTCGATTTTAATTTCCAGCAATTTTTTTAATTTTAGGTATTCATCATCCATATGAGCATGGATACCGTCGCAGGCGATGGTTACTTTTTTGGCTTTGTGGGTGGGGCAGGCAAAGGGCGTCTTGCTACCTTTTCTTTTTTTGCGCAGGTAATCCATCAGACTGGCGCGCTGCTTTTCGGAAACCATGACTACCTCGAAAGAGCCATCCCCCGGATCAGCAGCGGGTGCCAGTTCCAGATTGGGGCCAATGGATCGGGTATTCATGACTTCGACCATAAGGTATTCTCCCGAATGATCTACGCCGTCTATTTCCAGTTTGAATTCCTTGGGCTCATAGTCATGTATCAGATCGTGCAGAACTTCAAGTACAAGTTGTAGTTCTTCCTCGGGACTGAGGTCTTTTTCTTCCAGCTCTTCTTTTCGATTTTTCATCTCCTTCATGAGCCGGGGGAACAGACCGTACCCAAAACTTTCCAGGAAAAAGCCCGGTTCATCCAATCCCTGAACCATCCCGATGTCGAACGTTTTGGTTTTTCCTTTCCACCAACTCTCGCCCAGTTCTTCGGCGTTGCCGTTCAGGCCCAGGGTCCGGGCCACGTTGTTGGCGGTGCCCAGCGGGAGCAAAGCAATGGGGTACTTCTTTTCCAGGAGTTTTCGGTTCAGCAGCTCAGCGGCTACTTTTCGTACGGTACCATCCCCGCCCGCGAGGACGATGAACTCCGCTTCAGACTCAATTTTCTCCCACCCTTTATTTTTTGTGGACGAATATCTACACTCAAATCCGTGGGATTCGATGGCCCGGAGGAGTTTCTTTTTGGAATGCTCCTCATCTCCGGCGGTAGGATTGTGAAAAAGCTGAACTATAGGCATGGGATAGGTAGGTTTTTACACTCATTTCTCAAAAACCATTCCACCCGTCTCCACGGCCTGGTATGTATTTTGCACGTTGCGTTACCTATCAGTCGTACCATTAGAACTACAAGCAACTATGAGGATACTAATCGCAAACGATGACGGAATTTACAGCCCGGGAATAGCCGCCCTGGCGAAGGTAGCCAGCCGATTTGGAGAAGTAAGGGTAGTGGCTCCGGACGTGGAGCAGTCGTCCATGGGACATGCCATCACCGCCTCCCGCCCCCTATCCTATAAAAAATCACCCATTGCCTTCGAAGGCCTGGAAGCTTACCGCGTCAACGGTACCCCCGCGGACTGCGTAGCCCTGGGCACGCACTTGTGGAGCAAAACGGATCTGGTGCTTTCTGGGATTAACATGGGTCCCAACCTAGGCAACTCCATGTGGCATTCAGGTACCCTGGCGGCGGCCAAGCAAGGGGTACTTTTGGGAATTAAGGCCATCGCCTTTAGTACTTTTGCCGACAAAAAAGACCCTGATTTTGACCATCTGGATAGATACGTGGAAGATACGTTGCGCCTCCTGATCGAACAAGCCGACTTTGGCCTGTACAATGTAAACCTACCCCGCGAGCCCCGAGGTATCCAATGGACCCGCCAATCGGTGCGCCTATACGACGGCAAGATCGTGCCCGGCATGGACCCCATGGGTCGCAAGCACTACTGGTTTACGGTAAGTCCGCTCGAACCCGCCGAGGAAGGAACCGACCGCTGGGCCGTAGAGAATAATTACGTATCCATCACCCCCCTCCGCCTGGACCTAACCAACGAGCTGGAACTGGAAAAGCAACTACAAAATTCAATTAGTGAATGAGAGAATGAGAGAATGAGTGATTGGGTGAATGGGTGCCAATGATAGAATGAGTGAATGTTAGAGTGAATCAAGCCTTTGTATATCAAGACGATAACAGCCCGGAATAGGAGAGTAGGCATTGTTGAAATTGAATGAAGGTACTCTTTTAGTCAATGTACCCTACTGACAATCGACCATATTCTATCATTCCGCGCGGCGTCCGCTAACATTCACTCATTCTATCATTGTTTTTCTATCATTGCCTTTGCTTCCAGCGTTCGCGTTCCTCGGGGGTGGCGTTTTTCCAGCGTTCGGCCATTTTGTGCCGCCAGTGTCCGCCGCCCCAACCTCCGCGCCAGCCGCCCCCTCTGCCAAATCCTCCGAAAAGGATTTTGGAAAGTAGCAACAGGCCCAGGGCTTGTCCGAAAGTGATGATCGGGCCGCCAAACAGTGCCGGAATCAAGGCGTTCCAGAGCAGCATGACTACCCCGCCCACGAGCAGTACAAAGAGAACGGCAAAGGCCGCGAATTTTAATCCTCTTTTGATCCAAAATGATTTCATGATCTTTTCTTTTTTGATTTTATAAAATTGTGAAACTCCACCAGGCCACCAGCCTAGGTATCGAATAGTTCGTCGTACAGAAACTGCAACCGCTCCCGTAAGTACAGTACCGCGTAGCGCTTTCGGGAAAGCAGGGTATTCTGGCTGATGCCGGTCATGTCGGCTATTTCCCGAAAACTGCGGTCTTCCAGTTCGTGCCACACAAACACGTCCTTTTGCTCCGGGGGTAACTCGTCCAGAGCTTCCGAAAGCGTATCCAGAATCATCTCCCGCATCATCTCGTCCTCGGCCGATACGGCCGGCCCGGCCAGTATATCCGCCAGCAGGTAGGTTTCTTTTTCCTCGTCGTAGCCCCTACTGCGTGTGGGTTCTTCGAGAGGTCGGGTACGCTTCATTCGGTAGCGGTCGGTGATCTTGTTGCGAGCTACACGGAACAACCAGGCCGTCAGCTTTTCGATGGGCTTCATGAACCGGTAGGCCTCAATCAGATCATAAAACACATCCTGCATGATGTCCTCGGCTTCTTCCGGCGAAGGTACCCGCCGGCGAATGAAGTCCAGCAGCCGGGAGCGTTCCTTCCGAACGGCGTCCTGGATCTGCCGGTTTTGTTCGCGGGTCGGTTCCAACGGATTTTCTAAGGTTGCATCTTCCATACAGTAAGGTAGTCGGATGAGCGAAGATTATATTGCAGGAAATTTGAAAAATCAGGACGAAAGGTTGTCTTTTCGGATAGGTGGCAGTTTTTTTGAAAAAGGTCATTTTCTACAAACCAGAACGCAGTATGCTTTCAAGAAACGACAGCAGTGTACCTTTGTGAAGCAGGTACTCCAACCAAGGGCCAGAACACACGGCATGGAACAAAATGAAGATATGAAAAATCAACGATACAGGGTGGATCTCGGGCTCTTTTTGCTAGGGATGACTTTTCTGGCCCACAGCCTTTGGGCAGCGGATGAGAAAAAAATCCGAATTGTGATCCTGGACAAAGAGCAACATTCAGTGGTACCTCATGCTCTCTTAAAGGTCTACGACGAGCAAAGGAATCCGGTGGAGGTAGTGTCCCTCCCCGGTGAATTTGGGATCCAATTGCCCGAGACGGGAACCTATTTCTTCGATGTTTCGGCCGTAGAATACGTGCCCATCCGCGGTGCCAAACTCGAACGCCCGGCCTCGGGTATCATCCAGATCCTGTTGGTCCGCCGCAAAGCTCCCGACGAAACCCAAACCGTGGCTTTTGTGGCCAAAGATGCGTACACGGGCAAGCCCATGGCCGCCCGGTTTCAGGTTACCGATGCCGAGGCCAAAACTACCCCCACTCCTACGGTGACTACGGCTGCTCATCCCGAGTTCGGTACCGAGCTCAACATGCGGAAACGATACCTGCTCAAAGTAACTGCGGAGGATTATGAGGAGTACACGGCGTCTATCCTGATCAAGGAAAAAGAACCCGAATTCATTCAGCCCCGAGTCATTCTGCTGCGGCCTTTAGTCTTTGAGGTTTCCTTTACCTTTCGTAGCGGGGAAACGATGGAATTCGTGAATCCGGAACGGTTTCAAATTCGGGAATCCGGCAAGGAGGTGGCGGTACGATTGGAAAAGGATGTCGGATATGCCAAACTTAGGGTAGGTAAAGACTATGAGATTAGGGTTCAACTTGACGGGTACGAGCTATTTGAACATTTCCTGGAATTCAGGACGCCCAAAACACCGATTGAACTGACCAAGACCATTCTTTTGGTAAAATCAAGCCAAACGCAGGCAGCCGCACCTGAGCTCAAACCAAAGAAGCCCACTTCGGCGGGGAAAGAAAAACCAACCCCAATAGACACTGAAGGTGAGTTTGGGGAGATGGCGGTGGGAGAAGCCGTACGCTTGAAAAGTGTGTACTTTGATCAAAGCAGTTATATTCTTCGCCCGGAGTCGTACCCGCAGCTGGATAAATTGACCCGAATTTTGAAAGAAAATCCAAACCTGGTAATTGAGATCGGAGGCCATACGGATAACGTGGGTGATGCGCGCCTGAATCTCTACCTATCCGAGAACCGGGCCAAGGTTATTTCCAGCTACCTGGTTCAAAATGGGATTTATGAGAAGCAATTGCGATGGAAAGGCTACGGACAGACTAAACCGATTGCCCCGAATGATTCGGAAGAAAACAAGGCCCAAAACCGTAGGGTTGAGATCGTAGTTCTAGAAAAATAAGAGAAGACTTGTATCCGAATGTTCTAAAAGTAGCAACTATTTTTTTTAAGTTTCAAACATTCGAAATAAACAGGCGGTTCATCAAAGCAGGCAACTATGCCCACAATCCCTCTTACTTTACTATTCGAACAGTATGTCCGTATTCGCCATAAAACCATTAACCGATACCGTTAGTCAGGTACATCATCCTACGCCCTTGCTGGTAGGTATGGAGTTTTCCGAGAAGCACGTGGTTGTAGGAAATGAATTCGAAGAGCTGGAGCGCATCCATGCGCTGAACGACTGGCGTTTCAATTTGAAGCTTACCGAGAGGTACCTGGCGGGCAGGAAACGAGCCATCATTATAACGGATACCCACCAGAACATTACCTGGACGAGCCGGGGGTTTGTACGCATGACGGGCTATACCTACTACGAGGCTTTTCATCAAAAGCCCTCTTTCCTTCAGGGACCCAAAACATTGCAAATTACCCGCTCAAAAATCCGGGAAACTTTACAGGCTGGGAAGGTATTCGAGGGAGATATTGTAAACTACCGCAAGTCAGGAAGTGTCTATACCTGCTGTGTTACCATCCTCCCAATCCTCAACAATCACAATCAGTTAGTGAATTTCATAGCTCTGGAAGAGGAAAAATAGTTGCTCGTTTTCAGGTGTACCTAGCCCATAGCGCTGAGCGCTTCTGAGTAGGACAGCTCCCG
This sequence comes from uncultured Cytophagales bacterium, assembly GCA_963768025.1. Lineage (GTDB taxonomy): Bacteria > Bacteroidota > Bacteroidia > Cytophagales > Spirosomataceae > CAVYGM01. Next base: position 140,668 of record CAVYGM010000035.1, on the reverse strand, counting down.
AATGTCGCCGGGCTGCATGCCCGTGAGAAGGTAGGTGCCAATGGCCCAGCGCACCAGTCTTAGCGTAGGAAAACCGACAGCGGCCGTCATGCGGCGTACCTGTCGGTTTTTTCCTTCGTGGAGCGACAGGGACAGCCAGGAAGTGGGGATGAGCTTGCGAAACCGGATGGGCGGATTACGCTCGGGCAAAGCTGGTTCTCCGATGGGCTTGGCCTGGGCGGGCAACGTACGGTGGCTTTTTCCGTTGATAGAAATAGTAACCCCCTCCGCCAGTTCTTCACAAGCTACCTCCGTTATTTCCCCTTCTACCTGCACGTAATACGTACGGTAGTGCCGCTGCTTGGGATCCAGCAGGCGGGTTTTGAAAAAATTATCGTTAGTCAACAGCAACAAGCCTTCGCTATCCGCATCCAGGCGCCCCACCGGATACACATCCTTCGGAAATTCAAAATCCAGATCGGCCAGCGTAGGGTGGTCGCCCTCCCGGCTGAACTGCGAAAGCATTCCGAAGGGCTTGTAGATGGCGTAATAGGCGACGGTTGATTGGCGATTGATTGTAGGCATTTGTCTTTTTCTGAGGTATTCGGACTATTGAACTTGCCGCATGTAGTAGTTACTCATTCTTTATTTCCAGCAACACCCCGCAATGATCTGAGTGGATGCCGGCGGTCTGATGGCGGCATTGCACCAGGCGTTCCCGAAGCGAGTCCGACACCGAGTGGTAGTCGATGCGCCAGCCTTTGTTGGTGGCGCGGGCTCCGGCCCGGTAGCTCCACCAGCTGTACTCGGTGAGGTCGGGGTTGAGTAGCGAAATGCATCCGTGAAGCCACTGGCAAACCACTGTGTCATCCAGGCGCGTTCTTCGGGCAGGAAACCGGTCGTGTTTTTGTTGCGAACGGGATCGTGAATGTCGTTGGCGGTGTGGGCGATGTTGTAATCACCACAAATAATCAGGTGGGGCCGTTCCTGCCGGAGTTCGTTCACGTAGCGATGAAAATCTTCCAGAAACTCCATTTTAACTCCCTGCCGCACCTCCCCGCTGGTACCGGACGGAAAGTAGCAATTTAGCAGGGTGATAGCGCCGAAATCCGCCCGTAGGATGCGTCCTTCGCAGTCGTATACCGAAAGCCCGCAACCATCCACGACGCGGTCAGGCTGAATTTTTGATAAAATAGCCACGCCACTGTATCCTTTCTTCTCGGCGGCGTGCCACCCAATTACTTTGTAGCCCAGAGCTTCAAAACCAGACAAATCTACCTGATCGGGCGTAGCCTTTACTTCCTGAAAGCACAGAATGTCAATGGGTTTGTCGGCTAGCCAGTCTACGAGGCCGTTTTTGATGGCGGCCCGAATGCCGTTGACGTTGTAGGAGAGAATTTGCATGAGTTGGAATTGGTAAAAAACACAACTTTCGGGAAGTTCGCGGCAGACTGGCCTTTTACAGCCCGATGCCCCAACCTCCCGAAAGTTGTGCGTAGGCGGAAGCTTATCCCACCACCACTTCGCCTTTGGCCACGGCGGCTTCGGCTTTCTGATCCTTAAAGAAAAGCAAAAATAGCACCAGCACCACGGCGGCTATACCGGCCGGCACCATCCAGATGGACGTCCAGTCCTTGACGCCATCCACGGTGTACATGTCCGTCACAATACCCGAAAGCTTGGAACCAATGCCCATGCCGATGCCGTAGGTAGCCAGTGTAATAAGCCCCTGCGCCTGCGATTTGATCCGAGGGCCCGCTTTCATGTCCGTATAAATCTGGCCCGTTACAAAGAAGAAATCGAAGCATACGCCGTGCAGGATAATGGCCCCGTAGAGCATCCATTCGCCCGAACCGCCATCGCCGTAGCCAAACAGAATAAACCGGATGATCCAGGCGATAAGCCCGGCAGCCAGCATCCTCTTAACGCCCAGGCGGCTGAAAGCCAGTGGAATCAGCAGCATGAAAACCACCTCGGAGGCCTGGCCCAGCGACATTTTATTCTCCACGTAGGTCATGCCCGAATCCGTCAGCGAGGGGTTGGCCATGGCATAGTAGAAGGAAAGCGGAATACAGATGGCAACGGACGAAATAAAGAAAATGAGGAAGGAACGATTTTTGAATAATACGAACGCATCGACCCCCAGAATCTGCGAAAAGATGGCTTTTTCGGTGGCCGTCGGAGGGGTATCGGGCAGGGTAAAGGCAAATAACCCCAGCACCACCGCCGCCACCATGGCGAGTTGGAAAATCATGACATTGTCACCTACCCCTAAAAGCCCCACCAGGTTGGTCACCACGATCCAGGAAACCGTACCCATCACGCGGATGGCCGGAAAATCTTTTTCCGGGTTCTTCATCTGCTGCATCGAAATGGACGTAGTAAGTGCAATGCAGGGGGCAAACGACAGGCAGTAGCCCAGCATGACCCAGAAGAACGAATCAGCATCCTGAATTTGGGTGAGGTAGAAAAGAATCGCGGCACCAATCAGATTCAATATACCCAGCACTTTCTGGGCGGCGAAGTAGCGATCGGCAATCATACCCACAAAGAAAGGGGCGATGATCATAGCCAGCGAAAAAGCCGTGTAGGCATTGCCCACCTGGTCGCCAGTGGCGTTGAGCTGGGTAAAGAGGTACTTACTCATTTGGCCATACCAGGCGCCCCACACAAAAAATTGCATGAACATCATGGCCATTAACTGATAGCGTACGGTACTTTTCATGTAAAAACGTTCAATAGGGTTAGTTAGGGTAGAGCTTGCGGGCCCGTTAATTGTGCATTTTTCAAAAGTAAAGTAAATAGGGCAATTTTTTTTTGTGAAAGGCAAGAAATTAGCGTGTCACAGGATGGGGGAGTGGATAAAGGCCGGGTTGGCAGGAATTGTACGATTTGCCCGGCTGCTTTTCTCGCCCCAACTCACAACTTTTCCGATCCCACTAGCGTTTCAGTGAAAAAACAAACCAACAATTCATTCGTAAAATCATGAAAAATAAGACGATTCTATTGATTCTGGCTTTATTTGCGGGTATCTTTACCTCAGTGTACGCACAGAAACCTAGCCCAAAAATGACCGCCGAAGGAAAAAATGTTACGGTTGTGTATGGTCAGCCTTCCAAGAAAGGCCGTGTCATATTCGGCACTAGCGGGAGTGGCAGCCTTGAACCCTACGGCAAAGTATGGCGCACCGGTGCCAACGAAGCCACGGAAATCACCTTTAAGAAAGATGGTATGTTTGGTGGCAAACCCGTTAAGGCGGGCACCTACACCCTTTTTTCCGTTCCGGGGGAGAAAGAATGGAAAATCATTCTGAACAGCGAATTGAAGCAGTGGGGTGCCTTTGGCTATGACAAAATCAAGGACAAAGATGTGCTTGAAGTAACTGTGCCGACCAAAACCTACCCTACCTCCGCCGAAAAGCTCATGTTTGATGTGAAAGATACCTCCGTGGCCTTCCAGTGGGACACCATGGGTTTTGAGGTACCCATCAAATTCTAGCCGAATTTTTTGTTTTTAGAGAGCCTGACCCCGCCGGGGTCGGGCTTTTTTATTTTGGCTCCATCAGGACCAGAGCATCCCGGTTGCGCAGCCACACCGCCTGATTCAGTTGGGTAGTGGCTTTGCCGTTCAGAAAGGTGGAAGCCAAACCCGTGCCCAGCGATACCCAGAAGAAAGTCTTATAGTTGTTGCGGTTGCCGGACGTGAGGGTATAGATCGTACCGGCCGATCCGACCAGGGACAGCACCAGGGCTAAATTACGGTTGCGGCGGGAGCTAACGTACAGCTGCATGCCGCCGGGCGACATAGAAAACTCCCGCCGCAAGGCCGACGCGCCAGCGTACACGGTGTTGTTGCGTACGTAGCGGTTGGGGCTGAGCAGGTAGATGGTTTCGCGGTCGTACCACTGCCTAGCCTGATTTGGGAGGGTACTTTGGGCGGTACTGTCCTTTGGCAGGCACAAAAACAAGACCGAGAGGAAACTGATGCCAACCGCGGTGAAAAAATTGATCTGCATGGATGCGCTGGATAAAGGATGAAATCAGGAATTGTGACGGATTAGAAGAGCAGCAGAAATTTGGGGATAAAGACCAGCCCTCCGACGATGGCGGCGCAAATTGCGGCCAGCAGTACCCCACCGGCGGCCAGGTCTTTCACCGATTTGATGAGGGGGTGATAGTCCAATGATACGGCGTCAGATAGCTTTTCGAGGGCAGTATTGAAGGCTTCCGCCACCCACACCAGCACGATTTGGGTGAGAATCAGGGCCCATTCGGTAGTGGACAAGTGAAAATAAACGCCTGCTACCATCACCGCCACGGCCGCTGAAAGGTGAATGCGGGCGTTATTTTCAAAAAAAAACAAATCCAGGATCCCTTTTCCGGCAAAGCGAAAACTACGAGCAGCTTTACGGAAGTTGATGAAAGGCATCATAGGGGAGGCGGGATAATAAACTAACGTTTTTTGGAAAACTCCTTCATCATCGCCCATTCCCGGCCGGGGGTCTTGACTTTGAAGGTTTCCAGGCACCCCCGATCCTGCAAAGTAACGTAGCAGGTCTTTCCGTTTCGACCGCCAAAACAGATGTTGGATACTTTCTTTCCGATGGTGGAGATGGTCTTAATCAGCTTTCCGCCGGGAGATACCACCGCCACTTGCCCCAGTCCGTGGCGGGTAATGTATAGGTTGCCGGCCATGTCGCAGCGCATGCCATCCATGCCGCCATCCTCAAATTTATAGAGCAACCGCTTGTTGGAAAGAGTACCATCGGCACCCAGGTCAAAGGCCCACACATTGCGTTGTACGCTTTCATTGACATACAGCGTTTTTTCGTCGGGGCTTACCTCTATGCCGTTGGTGGTACCCATGTTCTCCGCCACCAGCCGGGTGGTGCCACCGGGTGCCACGTGCCACACCTGCCCGGTACTTTGGCCCCAGTTGGGGTCTGAGCAGAAAATATGCCCCGAGCGCGTAATGGCCAGATCGTTGGGTTGGTTCATCTTGGGTTGGTCGGCATACACCGTCACTTCGCGGGTATTTACATTGGCTTTGAGAACTTTGTGCCCCGTAAAATCGGCTATGTAAAAGGTGTTCTTGTCGCCAAATCGGATGCCGTTGCCAGTGCTGCCTTTGGGTAAGGTAATGAAAAAGCTGGTCTTTCCCCGACGGCTGATTTGGGCGATAGTGCCATCTTGAGCAAAATTAACGGCGTAGATATTTCCCTCGGAGTCTACCGCCGGGCCTTCGCAGTTACCCGTAAATTCACTCACGGCGGTAAACGTTTTGCTGGCAGACTGGGCCAGAACATCCGCCGTCAGCAATCCGGCGATAAAAAGTAAACAGGGGACTTTCAGTGGCAGCATATTAGTTCATTTTTTTCGGGTGGGCAAGGTACATATTTCCAAGTTATCGAGTATTCCTGACATGGCAAAATATTGGGGCCTTGGTTTTTTCTTACCCATTTCCAAAAAAAGCAAGCCGGAGCTTTTGGGCCCCGGCTTGCTGGAATGCGTGTATTTGCTTAGGTCAGTTTTACATCTCCTTCCACTTGATGGCGCAGCCAATGGCCTTGGTCACCGTAATCACGACGGGCTTGGCGGCCAACAGGTTCGTGACGGCGTCATCCACGTAGCGCTTCGTCACGCCCGCTGGATCCTGAGGATTATCATCCACGGTACCGATGTACTGCACGACGAATTTGCCCCCGATGTTTTTGAGAATGTACACATGGGGCGTACGGGTCGCGCCAAATTCCTGCGCTACCTGCTGAGTGGCATCCGCCAGATAGGGGTAGGTGTAGCCTTTGGTTTTGGCCTGTTGCTGCATTTGCTCGTAGGTATCGTCCTCGTAGGCCACGGGATCACTCGGGTTGATAGCCACCACGGGGTACCCCTGACTGGCAAATTTCTGATCCAGTGCTCCGATCCGCTCCTCGTAAGCCCGCGAAAATGGACAGTGGATGCAGGTAAATACCACGATCACCCCTTTTTGACTGGCGTAATCGGACAGCGAAATCATGCGGCCATCCACATTCTTCAACCGGAAGTTGGACACCGCGTCCCCCACCTGGTAGCCCCCGTTGGCGGGTTCCCCAGCCGGAGATGGGCTGGTAAATGCCACCAATGCCAGGCTAAGCACCAGGCATCCGTATGCCTGAATGCTGGTTTTCAGTTTTTTAAGGTCATATTTCATAAGCTACTGTATCTACACATGTGATGGTAAAAAATTAGGTACCTCCCCAACCTCCCAACCCGTGCATTTGTACCTATTCAGACTTCTAATACTCTACAAAGTAACTAAGCTCCCTCGCGAGGGATTCGTAATCGAAGGCTTTCTCGAAGAACGCCTTTTTTGAACGAGCCGGATTGATAATCAACGTGGCTGGCAACGCTCCCGACCAACTGGCGTCCACTTTTTCGATCCAACTATTGGCGTCAGGTTCGTTGAGGAGCCAAACGGTATTTTTTAACTTATGGTGTACCACAAATGGAATCACCCGGTCTTCTATTTCCTTTGCAAAATCCATGCTAACCAGTAGGATCCTGACTTTATGACTGGCGTAGTTTCGTTTAAGGGCTTCAAAATGAGGCAGCTCTTTCACGCAGGGGCCACACCAGGTAGCCCAGAAATTGATCACGTAGGTGGTGTCAGAGTCGGAATGCAATAAAGTATCCAAACTCGGCCATTTTACTTCCTTAACCCCTATTTTTTCGGACGCAACCGAGTCCACCTCCCCGGTCATGACTTGCTCTGACCGCTCCGTCGGTTTTTCCTGATCGTCCGGCATCAGAGTTGTGGATTGGGAATAGGCCGCTGCGGTGTGGACAATCAGCAAAAGTGTGAGTAATTTTTTCATGGACAAATCAGCGTTTCAAGACAAACGTAAAGGGGATACAACAAGGTTCTCTCTTCAACTCCGCCCCTTATAATTGGTGTATGTCTGACGAATATACGTATTTTCGGGGAATGAATTGTGCTCATAATCAAAATATTTCGCGGGTAAGCTTTGTGAAATTGTAGGTGAGTAGCTATCTTTGCACCTCATTTCAAAAAATAGAGTTATAACCATGTACGCAATCGTAGAAATCGCAGGTCAGCAATTTAAGGTTGAGAAGGGTCGCGAAATCTTCACGCATAGGCTTGAAGGTGACGCGGACGCTGCACTTGTATTCGACAAAGTCCTCCTCGTAGACAACGAAGGCACGATTCAGATTGGCTTGCCCGGCATTGAAGGCGCCACTGTAAACGCAACGATCCTTGAACACCTGAAAGGGGAGAAAGTGATCATCTTTAAGAAGAAACGCCGGAAAGGCTACCGCGTAAAGAACGGTCACCGTCAGTATTTGACCAAAATCCGGATTGACGATATTTTAGTTTAAATCAATGATAGAATGAGTGAATGATAGAATGAGTGAATAAATAATACGCCAGTCTATCATTATACCTATTCATCATTCTATCATTCACTCATTCAACATTAACAGAGATGGCACATAAGAAAGGTGTAGGTAGTTCGAAAAACGGACGTGATTCAAATAGCAAGCGCTTGGGCGTGAAACTGTTTGGAGGACAAGCAGTAAAAGCGGGTAACATTCTCGTGCGTCAGCGCGGAACCAAGCATAACCCCGGCCGTAACGTAGGCCTGGGTCGTGACCACACGCTGTTTGCTTTGGTAGATGGACACGTAGTGTTCAAAAAGAAGGCCGGCAACAAATCATTCGTCTCGATTGAGCCGTTTGCTGCCGTTGAAACCGAAACCGCTACCGCGTAAGGAATCACCCGTTTGCTTTGCCACTTCCGGCAGGGCCAACCAACTTGATCAAAAGCCCGCCGAAGTATCTTTGGCGGGCTTTTGTGGTTTCCAAACCAATTGAATGCTTTTTGTGTTCTGGAAAAGGAAAGAATTGTACCCCCGTTAATCCAAATTAGTATGTTACAACGCCCTATTTATATCTATACAGAACTCAGCCCTAATCCTAACTCCATGAAATTCGTTCTGAATTTTGAGTTGGTACCCGATGGACTTTCGTTCGATTACCCTTCGCAGGCCGCCGCCCTGGAACCGGGCAAAGCTTCGCCTTTGGCCGCCGATATGTTCCAGTTTCCGCACGTGCAGCGGGTGTTTATCGCCAGCAATTTCGTGACCATCACCAAAGACGATGCCTCGGCCTGGGAGGAGGTACTGTACGATACCAAGCAGTTTTTGAAAATATACTTCGAAGAAAATCAGCCGGTTTTCGAGCCCCAAACCATCGAGAACAATACCCTGGTGGTAGAAGCCAACGATACCGAGACGGTGCAGAAAATTAAAGCCGCGCTGGATCAGTACGTACGCCCGGCCGTGGAGTCGGATGGTGGCGCGATAAACTTCCACTCATTCGACGAAGATTCGGGTGCCGTGAAAGTCCTTCTGCAAGGCTCGTGCAGCGGTTGTCCGTCTTCTACTCTTACTCTGAAATCGGGTATCGAGAATCTGCTCACACGGATGGTTCCCGGCGTCAAAACGGTCGTAGCCGAAGGAGTATAGGATCGTCAGGGTAAAGAAATTTAGAACAAACCGGTCCGGTACAAGAGAAGAACCTCTTGTACCGGACCGGTTTTGGTAGTAGAATAGGAGCTACGAGGGTAGACAAAGACTGAATGCCTGCTTCACCTAAAAATAGTGACGCTCCCGCTCTGCAAGGGTAGCAAGCTGTGCAGCTTGATTACGTAGTAGTACGTGGCCGAGGGGAGTTCCTGGTTGTCGAGCCGCCCATCCCAGTTATTGGCGTAGCCCTGCGCCTTGAATACCCGATTACCCCATCGATTAAAAACCTCCACCGTACAATCAGGATAGGCCTCGCTATTCTCGATGACCCAGGAATCATTCGTGCCGTCCCCGTTGGGGGTAAAGCCATTGGGGATTTTTACCGTCGGCAGTACCTCTACCGTAATCTTATCTTCCGAAAAGCAGCCATTGGCCGTCGACACGCGCAGGGTGTAGACCGTTGTCCGTTCGGGAGAAGCGATAGGTTCGGCAATGGTTGGATTGTTGAGGCCATCTCGTGGGGTCCATTCGTAGCGCGCGTCCGGCGTGACGGAGCTTCGCAGCAGGACGCTATCCCCCTGTGGGATCACCTTGTCGTTGCTCAAAATCGCCCTGGGCGCGGATACCACCTGGGCAGTCCTGGTGACGATATTCTTGCAGCCTCCCCCACTTTCGTAGGTGTAGGTGATCGGATGGGTCCCTACTCCCGCCAGCAGGGCATCGAAGGTGGTACCTTCTACTCCCCGGCCCGAGAAAGCCCCTCCTGTCGGCGTAGCTACCAGGGGGAGCCGCACATTGGCCTGACTGCACAGCACCGGAATCGAGTCAAAACTGACCGCTACCCGGTCAAAAAACAGCAGTTGTACGGAATCGGAGCGCTGACTGCATCCGGTTGCCGTGTTTTTTACCAGTACCGAATACCGACCCGATTCTTTGGCCATGAGTACCGAGCCCAGGGGTTTTGGTAAAGCCGTTCCCCCTTTGTACCAGGTATAGGTCAGGTTTTGGCCTTCGTTGGCCTGTAAGCGCACCGAATCTCCCAAGCAGCGCTGCGGCGTCTGGGGAGCCGTAACGGTAGCCGGAGGCGGGGAGTTTTGACTGATGGTCACGGTGTCGGAAGATACACAGCCCGTGCTCAGGTTGGTGGCCTTTACGGTGTAGAGACCGGCCTTCGCCAGCCCCGTCAGGGTGTTCTGGGTAGCGCCCGCCAGGGGCGTGTTATCTTTTAGCCAGCGGTAGGACCAACCCGAATTGCCCAAGTTAAGGGCCAGGTCCAGCGTGGATCCCTCGCAGATACTGGCGGTAGGGCCGGGGGTGATTTCTACCTCGGGTAGGGTGAAGAACTTTACTTCAAATTTTTCACCCAACGTCTGCGAAATACCGCACCGATCGGCAAATGATTTTACCACCGAATAAATCCCCTCCTGGGTGATCTTGAAGGCAGCCGAGCTAGCTTTCTCAATGTTAACCCCATTGCGTTGCCACTGGTACGTCCACTTCGGATCGGTATCGGCTTTCAGGGCGATGGTATCGCGCCGGCATATTTCGAGTTTGACGATTTTGCTTTCCTTGCTGATGATCGTGGTGGGCGGGTACAGGGCCTCTGTCAGGGCGAAGGGAGGCGGATTCTCGACGGAGCAATCTACCACCAAAAGCTGATAATCGCGGTGAACTTCGCCGATTTTGCGCCCGTTGCGGTATTCTTGCACTACTACTTTGTACACAAACAGGCCGATTTGGGTAGGGGTGAGCCTGAGGCTACCGGTTAGGGAGTCAATGGTTAGCGTGGGCTGACCGGGTAGGGGAGTGGCCGCGCTGAATCCACTTTGCCAATCGCTTTTGGGATAAGGACCGGGCGTAGCCGGGCTCGCAGGATCAATGCCGAACGGCGGGCGGGTACTGTTGAAGGGAGTATCGAGGCGGTACCGTAGTACATCGCCATCCGCGTCGGTAGCGCCGGACTCAAACTGAAAAGGGGTGTTTCGGCACAGGATCTCGCCGTTGGCCTGTCGGAATACCGGCGACGTGTTGACGACCGTGATGGGCGGGAATTCAAGATAGAGTACCTGCGCCAGGGTGGCGGGGTTTTTGAGATTGCCGACGTCGCCACTGCGGCAGCAGCGCTCCCAACTGATGTAGTTGCCGGCCGGATCGTTGTATTCTCCGGTGTTCAGCCGGATCGAGCCCGAAAACTTAACGACGTTGACTTTTAGATTGCGCGATTGCGCGCAACCCGGATTTGTGAAGCTAAGGGGCAGCTTGGTAGCCTGGATCAGGCGTAGATCGGAAATGCGGCTGTTGTCTTTTTTTCGAAAAAAGGACACGGTTAACTCCGTTTGTTCGGCGTTGGGATCACTTCCGTTGGTGTCGTAGTAGAGTAGGACGGATACCGTGTACAATCCTCCTCCTTCGGGGATGAGTTCCAGATTTCCCCCCACGAGGTGGGAAGCGTTCACCCGCATTGCTAACCCTAGCACGAGTACCCACGCCCACAAAAACCAGCCGTAAATCTGCTTCATCTATGCTCACTAATAATGTGAATATCTAACAAGAATAGTGCCAATTTAAGTAGAAGCCAGTGAATTTACGGCATGGATTCGAATTACTTTCAGGAAGTTGCCTCCCTGCTGCACGTGCCACCTGAACACGCCCCAGGTACGGGCGATGGCCCTGCCCCTGGCAACTCCGCCTAGTAGTTCAACGGAAAAATTTTTATTCTGAATAGTTGCGGGTTGGATTATTTAGGGTGTAAGTTGATTATCAATCCGTTAGCGTACTCCTGTGCTTGTAACCCGACCGCCAGAAGTGGATTTTGTCAAAAAAGGTAGTCTCTTTGCTCAAAAACCATCCGCCAAGTCTTTGGTTTTGACTTCTACCTCTTTATCGTATCCTTATTCTTTAGTCACCTCCCCATGAACTTCATCAAAAAGCTATTCCTCTGGTTGCTTGGTATCCTCACCCTTTGTGCCGCCGGTGTATTCCTCTTCGTCAAGATTGCCCCGCAGTTTGGCGCTCCGCCGGAGGGCGCTAGTCTGGCGCGGGTACTGGCCTCCCCGCAGTACCAGGACGGGGTTTTTGTAAACGGCATCCCCACCTCCATGGACATGAGCGCCGGCAAGATGGTCACCACCCTGAAGGAATTCATGACCGCCCCCCACACGACTCCCGATCAGCCCCTGCCCGTGGACTTTAATGAGGGCCAAAAGCTCTCACCGGATAGCCTCCTGCACCTGACGTGGTTTGGCCACTCGGCGGTACTCCTCGAAATGGAAGGCAAGCGCATCCTGCTCGATCCCATGCTGGGCCCGGCGGCTTCGCCGGTACCCTTCTTCGCGCAGCGCTTCGCCTACCGCGAACCCATCGACATGGCTCAGTTTACGGACATTGACGCGGTGGTGTTTTCGCACGACCACTACGACCACCTCGACTACCCCTCGGTGCAGCAACTCGACCCGCACGTGGGGCACTTTTACGTGCCGCTGGGCGTGGGCGGCACACCTGGAGCGCTGGGGCGTGGACCCCGCCAAAATCACCGAACTCGACTGGTGGCAGTCGGCCTCCGCCGGGGGCATTACGTTTACGGCTACGCCCGCCCGGCACTTTTCGGGCCGGGGCCTCACCGACCGCAACAAAACCCTCTGGGCCTCGTGGGTGGTGCAGGGCCGCAACCGCTCGGCCTATTTCAGCGGCGACAGCGGCTACGGTCCGCACTTCCGCGAGATCGGTGAGCGCTTTGGGCCCTTTGACCTGGCCATGATGGAGTGCGGACAGTACAACGAGAAGTGGGAGGCCATCCACATGATGCCCGAGCAAACCATGCGCGCCTTCCTCGACCTGCGCGGGCAGGTACTGCTTCCCATCCACTGGGGCGCCTTCGCCCTCTCGGTGCATCCCTGGACGGAAAGCGTAGAGCGCCTCAATCGCGCCAACACCACCGGGGTGCAGATTGCCACGCCCGTGATCGGGAAGCGGTATAGGGTAGGGGGAGCTACTGCCAGTTGGTGGGAGTTTACCTCTCCCCAACCCCTCTCCTTCGAAGGAGAGGGGCTTCTAATTTTTTTCGTACTATCAAGCAAAGTCCTTCTCCTATCAGGAGAAGGATTTAGGATGAGGTCACTCCCCCAAAGGATTCCAGCGCCACTCTACCCGGATCCGGCCGCGGGTAATCGGGTACCGCTGCAAAAGATTCTGGGTAAACAGGTCGCATTTACCGGCGAAGCGTTCGAGTTCCTGGGCTTCCAGAATCCTCCATTCTTCACTATCGACCAGGTCGGCGTGCTTGATGCGGCGGTTGATGATGGACTCGTTGAGGGTACTCAGCACCGTGGGTACATCGGCCAGGATGTAGTGGCCGTCTTCCGCCAGCCGGTAGTGGAGGTTGAAAGGCCGCGTGCGGCGTACCACCCGCGCCTGCAGGTATTGGAAGGTACTTCGGCTTTGTTTCAGATCGGTGATGAAGGTATGCTCGGCCATCTGCATTTTGATCGGGATCAGGATTTCGAAGGTGAGGGCGTCGCGTTCGGCTTCGGTGAGGGGGCGGAGGTCGTTTTTGGGTTGGTCGGGTTGTTGTACCCATACTTCCAGGGCGTAGTTGTCGTCGTTTTCGTTGCGCAGAAATACCTCCGGCAGCAGTTGGCCCAGGAAGTTCTTGGTGTAGTTTTTGGATAGCCCCACCGCCGTGGGGATCTCGGCCACGGGCGACTGGTAGAAATCCGTGACCGGGTTGCCGAACCAATCGCGGGTGTCCAACTGCCCGATGATGCGGTCCAGGCGGTCTTTGAGGATCGCGCGGGCGGCAGTGGGCTCGTTGAAGTTGATCTCCACGTAGCGGTAGGCCGCGATGTCGAAGGGCGTTTTGTCCAGCTCTACGGGGTAGGAGGTATCCTTGATGACGAGGTAGGGCTTGCCGAAGGAGTGGTAGATACCCAGCTCGTACATGACGTTGGGGTTGCTGCCCGACAGATCGGCAATGAGCAGATCGGCCTGCTCCAGGTTGAGGAGCACGTGGTTCATGATGGAGCCAATATCCCCCTCATCGGGCGTGATGACCCGGAAGCCGTGCGGCTCCAGCAGCGGGCGGATGATGGCATCGCGCAGGCCGTGCAGCCGGGCCATGTCCTGCATGGGGCCAATGACGAAGCAGCGGCGGAGGAGTTGGTTGTCGTTCATGGGGTGGGGGATTGGTTTTAAAAGTCGTACCAGGTTTCGTCGGCTAGTTGTTGTAAAGTTGCCAAGCTGATTCTTGCTGTAAAGCTACCTGCCTCGGCTAAGGCAATAAGGCTTGAGTACCCTTCCCTTCGCATTGTTTTTAGTTCTGTTCCGTGATTTGGGGAAGATCATCTTTCAATCTGAATTTGGCTACTTTTGAAGTCATCTTTTAACAGATATCTGGTAACATTTTCCAAGCTATCAAATGCGAATGTAGATAGGTCAAACTCGGAGACTAATTTGTCCCTGAGTATGCTTCCCATAGTTCAGTAGGAAAGGCCGTCCGGCTTGTGTTCAGGTACAGTCTGGAATCTAAGCGGCGATTCGAAATCATCTTTCTGTCCCCGGTGGACTAAAGATTCCCCGAGTTTGGAATAGGAAATGGCCAGCCCGTTCTTGTAGGAGAGGTTCTCGGGGCTGCTTTGGTAGATTTCCTAAGAATACGGAGTTGCTCCTGATAATTTTCCAGGGCGTTCTTCCAGTCCCCGGTGGCCTCGTAGATGCCCCCGAGTTTGGAATAGGAAATGGCCAGCCCGTTCTTGTAGGCAGGTTCTCGGGGCTGCTTTGGTAGATCTCCTTGGTAATTCGAGTTCTTCCTGATAATTTTCCAGGGCGTTCTTGCAGTCCCCGGTGGCCTCGTAGATGCCCCCGAGTTTGGAATAGGAAATGGCCAGCCCGTTCTTGTAGTTCAGGTTCTCGGGGCTGCTTTGGTAGATTTCCTTCGTAATTCTGAAATCTTCCTGATAATTTTCCAGGGCGTTCTTCCAGTCCCCGGTGGCCTCGTAGATGCCCCCGAGTTTTTCATAGGAAATGGCCAGCCCGTTCTTGTAGTTCAGGTTCTCGGGGCTGCTTTGGTAGATTTCTTTGATAATTCGGAGTTCCTCCTGATAATTTTCCAGGGCGTTCTTCCAGTCCCCGGTGGCCTCGTAGATGCCCCCGAGTTTGGAATAGGAAATGGCCAGCCCGTTCTTGTAGGTCAGGTTCTCGGGGCTGCTTTGGTAGATTTCCTTGATAATTCTGAGTTGCTCCTGATAATTTTCCAGGGCGTTCTTCCAGTCCCCGGTGGCCTCGTAGATGCCCCCGAGTTTTGCATAGGAAATGGCCAGCCCGTTCTTGTAGGACAGGTTCTCGGGGCTGCTTTGGTAGATTTCTTTGGTAATTCTGAATTCTTCCTGATAATTTTCCAGGGCGTTCTTCCAGTCCCCGGTGGCCTCGTAGATGCCCCCGAGTTTGGAATAGGAAACGGATACGTTTTCAAGATGACCAGTGGCAGCACTAATCTCGCTACACTTTTCAAACGCCTGTTTAGCCTGTACCACATCCCCCGTATTTTCAAAGTAGATACCGGCGTTGAAGTTGAGGGAAGCTAGTTCGGAGGTAGGGCTCTCTTTCAATCGTTGGGTGATACTACTCGCCAACAGGGCAAAGGGAGCCGCCTGGGTAAAGGAAATATGAGTAAAATTGGCTCCATCGTTAGCCAGCTTTTCTCCCAGATTTTGCAGCAAGGCCCCGGCATCGGAGGGAGGGTTTCGGCATTCTTTTTTAGTACTAGCTCCTGCACTACGGGGCTGAGGCGGTAGGTTTTCTCCGTACCACTCAGCCAGCCTTTGTGGTGCATTCCTTTAAGAATATAATGGAAGGCTTTTCGGTCAGTAGGGGCCAGCAGTTCTATCATAAACTTCATGGTATAGCCCTCCGCAGGTAACAGCGCCAGGTTCACCAGCAGGTACCTTTGTTCCTCGCTCAGTTGGGAGAAATCATATAGAATATCGAGAATATCGTCAGTCGTGGCGGCGGCTTTCTCCACGTAGCCGGTATAGGGCGTTTGGATGCGGAAGCTATCCTCACCCAGGTACAGGCCCTGCTTTTCAAGTTTTTGCAGGATGTCAGCTAGCGTAGTGCCATGTTCGGAGGCTTCGTGCAGGTTTTTGGCAAAAAGCTCCACCAGCAGCGTGTGGTAACCAATCGCATTTAATAACCGGTCGAGCAGGGCGTCAAAGTCGGGGTTATCCTCTTTGTAGTATTTTTCAAAAAGCTCTTTGGCCAACGGTGGCGGCAGGTGCGAAATGGGTAGTTCCTGCTCCTTTTCGAGCACTCCCTGGCAGCGGCTCGTGATGAGCACATGCCAGTGAAAGCCCGCAAACTCCTGCTTAAATACCCGAATGTCGTCTTCGTCATTCGCATTATCGAGTACCAGCAGGAAATCGTCGTGTACCTGCGAGAGGGCATGTCGCAGGGCTACAAGTTGCTGGGCTTCGTCCCGGCCGGTCAAATCCACGTTCAGCTTGGGGGCCAGCTCTTTGAGGGCGTTTACAATGCCGTTGTCACAAAAAAGCCAGGCGTTGTGCTGGTACTCGTACAGGCTTTCGTTCCAGTAGCGGGCGGCGAGGGTGGTTTTGCCAATGCCCCCCTCGGCGTTGATAAGCATCAGTTTGCCGCCCTTGTCGAGCTTTTCGCGGATAAGTTTCAGCTCCTCCTCCCGGCCAATGAAGACGTTGGGGTTGTCTACGCCCTTTGGGCTGAGGAGGGTGGCGGGGGAGCCGTAAATGAATTTGGTATTCTCAGGGTCAGAGAAGAGTTTTCGGATATCGTCCGCAATTTTCTTGGTAAAGCTATCGGGATGTTCAAATAGCCAGGGCCATTGTTCTTTGTCCTTCTTGTTTATCTCGGCTTCCAGTTGGACGAGATTCGCCACACTATCCGGTTTGAGATCAAAAGTAACTGGGAGCGTTTTTTTAAACGTGTAGATTCGCGGAAGACCCGTTTCGATAAACAGGCGGGTAGCCAGCTGGTACTCTTCGTTGGTGAACCACCCGATTTCGCCCCAGTAGGCCAACACCAGAATGTGGCAGGTTTTGATTTGATCGTTATAAAAATTCTGCTTCCGTATCGGGTCATTGGCTGCGTCCAATTTTTCCCAGATCACGGCTTTGAGGTAGACATCTTTCTTTACCAACTCATCGTTGAGACGAGCAATCTGTTTTTCAAACTCATCCCGTTCCTTTCCCAACTGATAGGAAGATGCCAGAAAGATGCGGTAGGTATTTTTGTGGTCGGTAAGTTTCATAGGTGGGGGCGGAGTTGAGGAACGTAGTTGCAAAATACCGATAACTTCCAAAAAATCAGGGGAAAAGCTTAAAAAGTTATCGGGTGGAGTTATATTTGGGTGTATCCCCTTACCGCCTCGCCGCTATGACAGACTCCCCGCCTTTGAAAGTGGTCATTGATCTCCACGAAATTGAAAAATTGCTGTCGGATACCCGCTACGTCGTGGTGGGCGTAACCGGCCATCGTGATCTTTTTCCGGCGCACGAAGGGGACATCAAAGAAAAAATCAGGCTTAAACTGGCAGAAATTCGAAAAGCGCATAAAGGACAAACTTTGCGCCTGGTTACGGCCCTGGCCCCCGGTGCGGATCAGTGGGTGGCGCAGTGCCTGGAGGCCGGGGATGAGTTGATTGTAGTGGACACGATGAGCGCTGACGATGCCAAACAGGATACCTTCAAAGGGTACGGGGAGGCCTTTGCCTATTACAGCCGTCCGAGGGATAACGTGAAGCGGATCAGGCTCTATGGAACGTTCACGGGTACCTTCACGAGTGAGCAGCGAAACCAGCAGTACGTAAAACTAGGCGAGCTCCTGGTTCTGTACTGCGACCACCTCCTGGCCCTCTGGGATGGGGTAGACGGTGGCGGCCTGGGTGGTACCTCCGACGTGGTCAGGATGTGGGTCAAGGGCAAGGGGCTCAATGGCAGACAGGTGGCGTGCAAGGCGGCGGCTCAGAAGCTCCACCAACTGGTACTGCCCCGGCAGCAGAACCACATCCCGCTGGGGCGGCGCTTCGACCCGTCGCAGATGCACCTGCCTTCGGGGGAGAAGTACGAGTGGGTACTTACGACCAAGCCCGCGCCGGAAAAAATTCCCCTTTGGAAGCAGGGGTACGAGTGGGCTGCCGGCCAGATCTCCTGGCTTGGCATCGGTGGCCTGTTGTTTGGTCTGCTTTTACTGGTTGATGTGCTCACCGGCTTCCAGGGTAGGGATGCCTTTACCCTGGTCGTATTGCTGGTTATTTACCTATTTGCCTGGTGGGCGTACTATCGTTTTCCGTATGCGCGGCCTTTACTCCTAAAATTTATGTACCCCATCGTCATTGCCTCACTGGTGCTGGTGCTGGGTACCATCGGTTTTAGTTTTGCCCATGAAAAAATATCCATTGGCAATGCTTTTTTCTCGGCCGCCAACCTCATCACCTTCGATTCCTCCGTGTTTGATTTTCCGGTGCCCAGTCCAACGGATACAGACAAGGAAGTTGTGGTCTTCAGATCAAACGCCTTTTTGGAAAGTGCCCGCATCCTGGGCGGATTTCTGGCGGGCTACGCCTTTATTCTGGCCTTTTCGTTGGCCATTGGGAAGGAAGGGGTAAGCCGTCTGCACTTCTGGTGGTTCCGTACTTTTTTGTCGGGAGAGTTTACCGTCGTCATCGGTGATGGTGCCATGGCCCTGGACGTGGTGCTGGACCTGGAACGCTGCAAAAAACGGGTGGCGATGCTGGATGAAGGGCGAAATGAAAAAGTGGAAGAGTTGCTCAAAACCCGCCGGGTGTGGTACTTCAAAGGGAACCTGACTTCCTATGCTTCTCTGCAAAAAACGTTTTTCCACAAGGCCGAGGAGGTATTTGTGATGAGTGACTCCGACGAGGAGAATTTTCGCATCGCCCAGGAAATGGACAATGCCCATCTGATGAAAAAGCAGTGGTACATTCACCTCCACGACCTCCGGTTACGGGGACTTTTGCACCAATTGCTTCGCAAAAGCACAGCCAGTAAAATTAGGACATTTAGTGTGTACGAAAACATGGCCCGCCGGTTGCTGATGCGCTATCCGTTGGATCGGTTCGACGAGCAAGGGGATCGCAAAGGAGTTCGGGTGATTTTGCTGGGATTTGGTACCCTGGCCCGCGAAATTGCCCTGACCTGTATCCGGATGGGGCAGTACCCTTATGGGAGGTATCTGACGGTAAAGGTGTACTATCCCGTACAGGAACAAACTTTGGTGGATCAGTTTATAACCGAGCATCCCGAGCTTTTTAAGAACGGCGGCCCCTTTGCCCTGGCTGGCCCCGCCCAGGCGGTTCGGGACTATACCTTCCAGGAGGTATTACCCAAACATGAAGTTCCGATTCAGTTTGACCTGTTGCCGCTGGCCGAGAGTGAGTTGCGGGCTCCGGATTTTTCGCTGTATGGCCTTATTGAGCCCACCCACGTGGTATCTGTGTACGCCTGCCTGAGCTCGGGAGTTGAATCTGCGCGGGTTCTGGCTACGCTGCTGCCCCGAATCCAATGGCTTAAACAAGGCAAAAATGGCAATCCAACGCCAACCAGCCAAACCGATGTGCAGGCCTTCTGTCACTATAATTTTCCCGATCAGGATGAGGAGGAGTACCTGGAGACTCGCCTCAATGCGTCGGCTCCTTACGTGCCGGTATTTTGCTTCGGGAATTTTATACACGAGTGCTCGATTAAAGCTATCCGCAACGAGGAGATGGATCGGATCGCCCGGCGATTGGCGTTGCTCTACGCGTGTTTGTACCGCGACGACAGTATTGCGGGTAAATTCCCTGAGCTGGCGGTTTTTGGGGAGCAGGCCAAAGCAATTCAGGAAGCGTACGAGGAGAGAGAAGGGACGAATCGGCCCAGATGAAAAGGATAAAGTAAAAAAAGAAGCCAAAAACAGAGCCAATGTTGCCATGGCCAAGTGGATTCTGGAGCATTTGGACAGAAGAAAATCAAAGATTGAAATTGATGATTTTACCGATACTGTTTGGCAAAGCATCGCCGAGGACGAACGCGAGTCAAACATTCAGGCAGCAGACCATGCGTGGGTAAAGTTTAGAATGATGAGGAAGTCCTATGCGAGTATCAAAAATGCCTCAGAATTTTGGAACGACGCGAGAATTAGAAACGCTTGGCGAGCTCGAACACCGCCGCTGGAACGCGGAAAAACTTACGCTGGGCTGGCTTCCCTATACCGATGGGGGTCTTTGGGATAAAAATAAAAGCGCTCTCAAAGAGCAGAAGTACCACTACTTCCTGGTTCCTTTCGACAAACTACCCCCCGAAGAGCAAAACAAGGATCATACGCAGGTACTGGGGTTGCCGTATTTTTTTAAAGGGTTTGGGGAGAAGTGAGGGTAGGAGAGAGCTATAATGGGTTTGATTTGGGTTCCCCGGATTTCGATCCGGAGCTATCAGATTGGCCATGCCTTCGGCATTTTGTTGGGGTTTGATCTGCTGGTTTTCGTGGAGCAATCGAGCTATGTTGGTCGGAAATCATGTAAAGATATTCGGACCTGCCTTGATTTTTATAGAACTGGATGTCGCCCTTTCAGGGCTGGGGATTTAACCAGTATGGGAAAATCTGCCTTTAAAAACCACCAACCGCCGAATCAACCCGCCAATCCAACCAGCATCCCAAAAAGTGCCATCGGCACGACCGATTTGGTAGCGCCGGGATTCATCCCGGTGACAATAGATGACAACAAAACCCCAAAAGTGCCGTAGGCACGGCCGACAGAAAGACCAGCAGGCAGATATCACTATAAAAAATACCTTTCCATTACCACACTCCCTCACTCCTCCCGCGCATTCGCTTTATCAATAATCACCGCCAGCAAAATCACCAACCCCTTAACCACCTGCTGCCAGAACGGCGATACGTTGAGCAGAACCAAACCATTGTTCAGCACCCCAATAATCAGGGCACCCAGCACCGTGCCGGCAATGCTCCCACGCCCGCCGGAAAGGGAGGTACCCCCGATGACGACCGCCGCGATGGAGTCGAGCTCGTAGCTGATCCCGGCGTTGGGTTGGGCCGAGTCGAGGCGGGCGGTGACCAGCAGACCGCCGATGGCCGCGAGGCCCCCGGCGATGGAGTAGACGATGATCTTGACCCGTTTTACGTTGATACCCGACAGCCGGGAAGCGCTTTCGTTGCCGCCGATGGCGTAGATGTAGGTACCTAAGCGGGTCTTTTTGGTGATGAAAATGGCGATCAGTACCAGTACCGTTGTGATCCAGACCGGGACGGGAATCCCCAACAGCCAGCCGGTACCCAGGTACAGAAACGTATCGCCCAGGCCGCTGATGGGAAAGCCGCCGGTCCAGAGCATGGTGAGGCCTCGGGCGACGGTGAGCATGGCCAGGGTAGCCACGAAGGGGGGTACCTTGAACCGAGTGACGGTCCAGCCGTTGAGAAAGCCGAGAAAGGTACCCGTGAGGATGCCCGCCAGAATAGCCCCCAGGATGGTAAAGCCAATGAACAGGTTTTGGGAGGGTAGCTCAATGCCGTTTTTCAATAAACCAGCCGAAATGGCCCCGGACAGCGCCAGAATGGAACCCACCGACAGGTCTATTCCGGCCGTTAATACGACGAGCGTCATGCCGATGGAAATGCAGATATTGACCGAAATCTGCCTCAGTACGTTCCACAGATTGGATACCGTCAGGAATTTGTCGGAAAGGATCGTGAGGGCGAGGCACAGCAGGAAAAGCGCGATCAGTGATTGAAACCGGAGGAGTCGGGCTTTGTCAATGGATAGATTCATTTCCGGGGAAGGGGTAAGGAGTGCGATTTTTGGGTTTCAATTTTCATACAAGGATTTGGGAATGGCCGCTTTCAGAATAGCATCTTCCGAAGCCTCAACCCCCTGAACATTGGCCGTGAGTCGGCCTTCTGACATGACCAGAATCCGATCCGAGAGGGCCAGTATTTCGGGTAGCTCCGACGACACCACCACGATCCCCAGCCCCTGCGCGGCCAGTTCGATGATCAGCTTATAGATTTCACTCTTGGCGTGAACGTCAATTCCCCGGGTAGGCTCGTCGAGGAGCAGTACTTTTGGATTTGTTGCCAGCCATTTGGCCAGCACTATTTTTTGCTGGTTGCCACCGCTCAGGTTTTTGGTCATCTGCCGGTCGTTGGGTGTTTTTATGCGGAGTTCCTGAATATACTTACCGGCCAGACTATCCACTTTGGCGGCCGGTATGATTCCCCATTTTTCCAGCTCTTCGAGCAAGGTAAGGCTGATGTTCGTCCTGACGTCCAGCCCAAGTACCAGGCCATCCTTCTTCCGGTCCTCCGGCACCAGGGCCATGCCGGCCCGAATGGCATCGGCAGGTGATTTGATTACCACAGGCTGCCCGTTTATCGAAAGGATTCCACTCTGGTTTTTAGCGTGGAGGCCAAACAGGCTTTCGAGTAGTTCAGTCCGGCCGGCACCCATCAGTCCGAAAATACCGACGATTTCGCCACGACCTACCTGAAACGAAATAGCGTGCAAGAGCGGGTCGGCAGGTCGGCGGGGATTGTTCAGGGTCAGGTTTTCGACTTCCAAAACCGGCGTTTCGGTATGGGCTTTTTCGGTTGATTTTCGCAGTGTCTCTATTTTTCGACCGACCATTTTCTGGATTAGCGCATCCTGCGTGACGCCTTGCATGGAACCCGATTCAATGGATTTGCCGTCGCGGAGCACCACGTAGTTGTCGGCGATCCGAAACAGCTCGTCGAGCTTGTGAGACACGTACACGATGGCTTTGTTTTCCTGAATCAATTCTTCGATGATGCCGAATAGTACCTCCACTTCGCTGCCGGTGATGGCCGAGGTGGGCTCGTCCATAATGATCAGCTCGGCGTTGGTCAGTAAGGCTTTGGCAATCTCCACTACCTGTTGCTGTCCCACTTTCAGATCGGCAATGGGGGCGGCCGCCTGTACATTCAGCTTTAATTTTTGCAGCAACCGCTCCGTTTCACGGTACATGGCTTTTTTGTCTACCGTACCGAAACGGGTCAGCGGCTCGCGGCCCAGGAAGATATTTTCGGCCACCGACAAATGCGGAATCAGGTTGAGTTCCTGGTGAATGATGGCAATGCCGTGTTGCTGCGCCTCTTTGGTGGTAGAGAACCTGACCGGCTGATTTTTCCAGAACATCGTCCCCTCGTAGTCGGGGTACACACCGGACAGGATTTTCATCAAAGTCGACTTCCCCGCTCCGTTTTCGCCGATCAGGGCCGTCACTTTTCCGGCTTCGATGGACAGCGACACATCATCCAGGGCCAGGACGCCGGGAAATCGCTTCGTGATGTTTTGTACGGTTAGTAGTTCCAAAATCTATTGCGGGGTTGGCAGGGTCAAACGGATGGGGATGATCTCGATTCGGCTCAGATCCAGGTGCTTCTGGTTGAGCTCGATGGCCCCGGCAAATTGAATCCGGTCACCGGTTTTGACGCTCTTTTTAAACGGTGGAATTACTTTGTTGCGAATGAGGGTATTCAGTTCTGCCGATACCGTGTTGAAATCCATGGAATTGGTGAAGGCGTTGATGTCTATCAGCCCGGAAGCATCCCGTACCGCATTTCCGAAAATATACTCGGTCGCGATCACTAGTTCGGTACCAGCAGGCTGGGAATCGAGCGAAATGACTACCTCGTTTTCCCTAACATTTTTGACGGTCGCGTCGCCCTTTACCAGAAAATATTTGATGTTGCCAATGCCGAGGGCGTGCGAATGGGTGGTGAATGACTGATCCGGGGTTGTCTGCAACTGTTGCAGCAAAGTGGAAAGATCCACCCCTTTTTCCAGGGCAGGTACCAGTTTCTGTGGACCAAAACTCAGTGGCATAACTCGTCGCATCGAAGCCAGTCGTAGCTGCCTTTACCTCATCCAGTTTTTTGAAATAGACCGAATTGTAGGCCACTAGTAGGACAAGGGATGCCAAGGCTGCTTTTTGCCAAAGTTTATTCATGGTTTTTGTTTGTTTTTACCTCACCCCCTGCCCCTCTCCTTACATGGAGAGGGGTGATTTGAGCTGGTTTACTCCTTTGCCCCGTAGGCCACGTAGTTGCCTACATTCCTGGACGTCACCAACTCCACAGCTACCGGCATTTTCTTGGGGAAATCACGCTTTCCTTTGAAGTATTCATCCGCAAACGTGGCGGCGGTTTGGGCCATTACTTCCGGGAACTGCATACCCGTGGCTACTATTTTTCCTTCCTGAATGGAGTTGACGACATCCTCGGCTCCATCGAACCCGAATACTTTTACTTGATCAGCCTTTCCGGCCGCTACCAACGCCTGGTAAGCCCCCATCGCCATGGCATCGTTGCCACAGAATACCGCGTCAATATCCGGATTGGCTTGGAGGATGGATTCCAGGACTTCCATGGCCTTATTGCGATCGAAGTCCGCGCTTTGCTGGGCTACCATCTTCAGACCGGGATAGTGGTCCACCACGCTATGAAACCCCTTGGAGCGGTTCCAGGTGTTGTTATCACCCACCATGCCCAGAATTTCCACGTAACGGCCCTGTTTGTTGAGGGATTCCACAAAATTCTTGGCGATGGAAACACAGCCCGAGTAGCTGTCGGAGAGAATCTGTGACGTAGCCGCGTCGGGGTCATTGACCTCGCGATCCATGCAAAAAACCGGCACACCGGCTATCTTGGCATTTTTTACATTCACAATGGACCCATCGGCGTCGGTCGGGTTGAACAGGATGGCGTCGTAACCGGAGGCCAGGGCGTTTTCAAAATGATCGGTTTCCTGAGCCGTGTTGTTTTGGGAGTCAAATACTTTGGATTCGTAGCCCAGCTCTTTGGCCTTTTGCTGGGCCTTTTCGGCCAGGAATACAAACCAGGGGTTGTTTAGGGTAGAAATGATAATGGCCATTTTCTTTGGTTCATCCTGCTTTTCTTTTGTTTTACATCCAACTAATGCAAACGCAAAAAAGGCGCAAATCAGGGAGGAAAGGAAGGTATATCGCTTGAACATAGTCAGGATTTGATTAAAGGTCTTTGGGAAAAACCGTCAGGATCACCCGTTGGTAGCGGGTCAGGCTGGGGGCTCCCGTATCCGTTACGGCCAGGATGATGTGCATGGTTTCGGGCTGGGCTACATTCGGGGCCACAAAAGTAGTGGAAATGCCCTCGGGGTTTTTGAATACCAGGGGGGCTCTACCCGGAAAGGTACCCGCTTCGGGATAATAAATCCATTGGTACGAAAGTGGCTGTCCATCCGGGTCGCTGGAACTTCCGGCGTTTAGCGAAACCGTCTCGCCGCTTTTGGCCGAGAGTTGATTGCTGTGCGTCAGTTTCGCCAGCGGGGGATGGTTGGCCTCTTTGTGGGGTTTGATGGTCCAGTCCATGCGGGCGGCAAAGTCGTGCTGAAACGCTTCGCGCCACCGCCAGAGCGTGGCTTTATTGCTCGTGTGGAAATTACCGTCCGCGCCTTTCACTTCGTCCATGGCATCGGTATAGATCGGGCGGGTTTCGGGCTCGTAGAAATATTTGAGGGTACGGGGCGTGTACAGCTCGTAACGTCCGCCCCAGCCGCCGTACTCCGGATGCTCCGGTTCGTTCAGGCCATTATTGATCAGGCCCAGAAAGGAGGGCGTATCGCCTTCCATCAGAAACTTGGTAAAGGGGTACTCGGCCCCCAGCGGGCCGTGGCTGCGTACGTGTTCATCCAGCCAGGGGTTGTCTACAATCGCAAAATCAGCCCCCACGAAGCGTCCGTGAAACTTGTCGCCACTAATCCCCGACCAGGTGGCATAGTGATACGCTCCGGCGTCATGGTAGCCGGGGCTACCTACATAAAACAGATCCGGGAAGGTTTTGCGAATCCAGGGACCGGTATCGTCCTGGTCCGAAATGGTGTACATCCGGATCTTTGACACAAACTTTTTGACCTCCTCGGGCGAGCGGGTCATTTTTACCTTCCAAAGCGCCTGCGCCAGGCAGTTGGCTCCTCCCCACACCGGAATCCAGAC
This sequence comes from uncultured Cytophagales bacterium, assembly GCA_963768025.1. Taxonomy (GTDB): domain Bacteria; phylum Bacteroidota; class Bacteroidia; order Cytophagales; family Spirosomataceae; genus CAVYGM01. The sequence continues at coordinate 115,135 of CAVYGM010000035.1, read as the reverse complement.
CGGGCGGCTATCGTCCTTATCTATCACTTTGATGATCCAATCCGAGCCTTCCGAATCCTTCCCTTTGCCGATGGCCCCCATGCCAAATTCGGGTATGCTCTGTTTGGTCACGCTCAACAGGTAGCTCACCTCCGGGTACCCCTGCTCGTGCAGCAGCAGATTGTTTCTGACTTTCCCGTACGCATCAATCAAATGCCGGATTTTTTCGGGAGCCACCCGGTTTTTCTGGTGGACGGACGTGGTCGCAATCAACCCCTCAATATCCCATTGGTTGGAATACGTCAGGAAACGGACCATGGACTGGGTGTCGTCCGGTTCGTTCTCGATGTCGGTCAGTACGAGTATCCGTACCTTTTGTCCGGCGGGTTGAGCTAGGGCTGGCAGGACCGGGGTTAGGGTCATTGCCAACAGGACTACAAGTAGGGTAGAAGGTTTCATAGAGTTTAGGGAATTTGAATCACCATTACGGGACCACCTGCACGATCACGCGTTTGTAGCGCGTCAGGGCGGGGGTACCTTTATCCGTAACTTTCAGAATAAAATGAATCGTTTGCGCAGTGGTCACCGTGGGGGCGGTCACTGACGGTATTTCGTAGAGGTTCGAGGCAAAAGGAGTGAACCGGACAAGCCCTGGGTAGGTACCCGCTTCGGGGTACTGCTGCCAGAGGTAACTCATTGAATCCCCGTCGGGATCGGTGGTGCCGGCTGCACTCAATCGGAAGGTCTCCCCTGATTTGACGGTAAAATTTTCGGCATGTCCCAGACGCGGAACCGGCGGGTGGTTGGCCTCCGCGTAGGGCTGTACGCACCAGTCCATCCGGGCGGCAAAGTCGTTTTGAAATTCCTTGCGCCAGCGCCAGATGGTGGCCTGAATGCTCTTGGCAGGCTTGATTTCATTGACCGGGGGCGGGCCATACGGAGCCCGCGGGACAAGGACCGAGTCGGCCGAATTGGTCCAGATGGGCCGGGTTTCGGGTGCATCCTGCGGGGCGTCCCTGGGCCTGGATCGCGTCACCGCCACTTCTTTGGGCTGATGGAGGCTATACCGTCCACCCCAGCCGCCGTAGTCGGGGTGTTCGGGTACGTTCAGGCCATTAGAAAGCAAGCCCATAAAAGCGGGCGTATCGCCTTCCATGCCGTAGGCGACATCGGGATACAGGGCTCCCAGGGGGCCGTGGCCCTGCTGAATGTGTTCGGCCAGCCATTCGTTGCTGATCATTTCGGGATTGGTACCCGGTTCGCCGGTGTTGATGCCGCGCCAGGTAGCGTGCTCGTAGCCGTAGCCGGGGCTTACGACGAAAAACACATCCGGAAACGTTTTGCGAATCCAGGGGCCGCTGTCGTCCTGGTCGGAAATGGTATAGACCCGGAGCTTGCGGTACAGGCGCTCGGCCTGCTGGGGCGAACGCGTTTTCTGGATTTTCCACAGAGCCTGCGCCAGCGTATTGGGACCACCCCACACCGATACCCACAGCGGCCGCTCATCGGGTTTTTCCAGCGTGCGGATAATCCAGTCCGAGCCTTCCGAATCGTGCCCTTCCCCCACAGCGGCCATGCCATACACGGGTAGCCCTTTTTTGATAATAGCCTTTAAGTGCCTGGGCCGTAGGGTAGCCTTTCTCGTGTTTTAACAGATTGGGCTGCACCTGTCCGTACGCCTCCACGATCCGCTGAATGGTTTCGGGTGCTACGCGCTGCTTCTGATGAATGGAGGTAGTAGCCACCAGTCCTTCGATATCCAATTGGTTGGCGTACAACAACATGCGCACCAGCGACTGCGAATCGTCGGGATCGGCTTCCATGTCCGTCAGTACCAGTACCCTCGGCTTTGGCTGTGTTGTTTGGGCCTGGCAAAGAGACTGGAACCAGGATAAATAGGAGGAAAATTATACGAAAAGATTTCATGGGTTTCAGGAATAGGGATTCAAAAATTAACTACCGAGTAAATTCAAAGCCTCCCGCGCGATACCATCTTCGGACAAGCCATAGTGGTTAAATATCTCCACCTGCGAACCCGTCACCGTGTACTCATCGGGAATGCCCATGATCTTGAAACGGTTATGGAAGTTGTTTTGCAACAGATAAGACGCACACGCTTCGCCTAACCCTCCGAACACGCTATGCTCTTCCACGGTGAGGATAGGCTTGCCGTTGGCCGCAAATTGGTGTAGCAAGTCATAATCCAAAGGCTTGATGGTATGCAAACTAATGACGGCTACGTCCCTATTGGCCTCCTTTTGCAGCTTCTGCGCGGCCCGCAAGGCTGGCCATACGGTTTCTCCCGTGGCCAGGATGGTCAGATCATTCCCTTTTCGGATGACCCTCCCTTTTCCCAGGGTAAAGGTTGTGTCTACGGTGGAAAGCAGAGGCATTGGTTTCTTGCCAAAACGAAGGTAGATCGGCGTGTCCAGCTGGGCGGCCTGCCGGATGGCCCGCTCCGTTTCGAAGTTGTCGGCCGGGGCCACGATCGTCAGATTGTTGACTGCTCGCAAAGCGGCAAAATCATGCAGACTGTGGTGCGTAGATCCCAGCGCCCCGTAGCTCACGCCCGCACTGATCCCGATCAATCGAACGGGATTATTGGAATAGCAGACGTCGGTTTTGATTTGCTCAAACGAGCGGGCCGTGAGGAAACAGGCGGGTGATACGGCAAAAACATTCTTACCCGTCGAAGCCAGGCCGGCGGCTACGCCCACCAGGCTCTGCTCGGCAATGCCGATTTCGATGAGTTGCCTGGGGAATTTCTGCGCGAACGGTACCAACTTCCCCGACCCGCGCGAATCGCTCGTAACCACCAGCAGGGTACGATCCGTTTCGGCCAGGGTTTGAAGGGTGGCCGAAAATACGTCAAGGTTGGCTTGTGCGGTTGGATTGGGCAATGTAGTCGTTGTCTCTCCCATGGAGTTGGTCGGCGTTAGGGGTTCAGTAGTTGTAGTTTGGCAGAAAAAGTCAGCAAACATCAGGTGGGTATCCAGCCGTGTATACACCCGGATTGGCCGCCCTTTATGATTGTGCGCATAGACTGCCAGACGGATTGATGAACGGGGCCTGCCGAACCACGTAATGGCTCGACGACGGGTCAGCTTCAAACGAAGATTGTAAGGCCGTGAGCAACACCAGGGGACTGTCTCCCATAATGTAGGTCTCGCCGATATTGAGAAATTTCTGAATGCGAGCCATCAGGCTCTCGATGTGGTACTTAGGTACGCTCCGGTTTTTCCGCGGGGTTTTACCTGTGTCAGCAGTTGGGCGTACGACAACAGGCACTGCCGGTACACGTTTCGGGGCACCTGCCACAAGCGAAGGTTTGAACGATTGAAAACCGCCCGGGCCGCGGCCTGATCAATGTTGAGGTTGTATTCCACTTCCGAATAGCCCGGTGGGGGCAGGGCCAGTTCACTGTATTCGGGTCCCCCAATCCAGATGAGCGTCAGTTTGTCGGCTATTTGCGGATTGGTTAGGGCTGCGGACGCTATTTCGGTCAGGCCCGCCCCGCACACCACGTACAGCGGAAGTTTGGTATCGGTGCGTAAAGCTTCCTGGATGATAAAGTTGACAGCCTCATTTTTTACCGGGGTACTGTCGTTCAGCATAGCAGTGTTTGATCCGGCAAAGACGGGGATATTTTTAGTGATTTTCATTACATCCAATACTTCCCGTACTTTTTTGGCGGCATTGTCGGCCTGTGTTTTGGAAGGGTCAAACCCGTCGCCCACGCGGAGGTGTGAGCCGATAATGGCCCTGATTTCTACCGAAGGAGAAAGCAGCAGATGGGCGAGCTGGAACAACCCATCGGGGTCACCGCTGAAATCGTTGTCCACAATGACCCGCATGCGAGGTTCAATTCCATTCAATCCCAGCCCTTGACCCAAAGCCTGGAACGAGCCCAACAGGCACCACATTCCCAGCCAATAGCCTGCCTGCCAGATTCGCATTTTTGGTAGTATCTTCATAGGGTAGGTTAAAAATCAGATCGTTAATTCTTCCAGGGCCTGTACATACTGCTCCTAGTAGGTACCCCGTGGTGCCACTTCACTTGGTTTTCCATAAAACTTACTCCTTTCCCTTTCACCGTATGGGCTATGATCAGGCTCGGTTTGCCCGGCACGAAGGGTAGGGCGTCGAATGCCTCCTGCAAGGCCGCCAGATCGTGACCGTCCACATGCCGCACCGACCAGCCGAAGGCTTCAAATTTCTGATCGAGGGGATCGGTGTTGCAAACTTCGGCCGTTGGCCCGGAAATCTGCAACGTGTTCTTATCCACGATGGCACAAAGGTTGTCGAGTTTGTAATGGGCCGCCAGCAAAGCCGCCTCCCAGTTGGAGCCTTCGGGTAGTTCGCCATCCCCCAGCAGGGTGAACACGCGGTAATTCAGCTCATCCAGTTGGGCCGATAGCGCCGTGCCCACGCTCAGGGCCAACCCGTGCCCCAGGGAGCCCGTGTTCTGCTCGATGCCGTTGACCTTGCGGGTAGGGTGGCCGATGTAGTGTGACTGGTACTGGCAAAGCGTTTCCAGGTCCGATTCCGGGAAAAAACCCTGATCGGCCAGCACCACGTACAACGCTTCCACCGTATGCCCTTTGCTCTGAATGTAGCGGTCGCGGGTGGGCGACTGAAAGGTTTCGGGGCTGACGTTCAGTACATTATTATACAATACATTCAGAATGTCAATGCAGGATAAGCTACCCCCCGTATGACCGGCCTGGGCACCGACAATGTATTTGAGGATATTCCGACGGTACTGTACCGACTTCTCGGCTAATTCTTTGGTATTCATAATGAATCGACTGTCTACTTGGATTAGATGGTACCCTCCTCAGACTTAACCTGCCGGCAGATATAGTTTATTTGAAAAGCATGGGGGCTAATTCCGAGAGGTAAAGTCGCCAGTTTACCCAGGTGTGTCCCCCCTCGCTTTCGCGATAGGTGTAGGGCAAACCAACCTGGTCATACAAGGCCCGTAATTTGGTAACCCCCTCGTACAGGAAATCATCTTTGCCACAGGCAATCCAGTAGAGTTTGGGTTTGGCCTGCTTGATCGCATTCAACTGCTTGATATGCTCCTCCCGGTTGTAGTTCCGGGCATTGGGTCCATCAAAAAGGCCCATGCTCATCACCCCGATGTAGTCGAATTTCTCCGGGTTGGCATTGGTAATCTGCTGGGTGTGATAGCCCCCCATGGAAAGTCCGGCAATGGCCCGGTGGGCCGGGTCGCTCAGCACCCGGTAATTGGCTTCCACGTACGGAATTACGTCCTTGATCAAACTCTCTTCAAATTTACCTGTGGTCATAGCCTGTATTCCCATTGGACCACCGGGTGTTGCTTTGGCAAAAGCGGGCCGGTCGCCGGGAGCTGCCGCCACGTTGGGAACCCCGTTGGTCATCACCACGATCATGGGCAGTACTTTACCGGCGGCAATCAGATTATCCAGGATGTAATTGGTACGTCCCCGGCTGATCCATCCTTCTTCGTCGCCTCCTCCTCCGTGAAACAGATACAGCACGGGGTATTTATTACCGCTTTTCTCGTAGCCGGGTGGGGTGTATATCTCCATGCGTCGGTCCATGCCTATCGTGGGCGAGGGGTACCAGACTGCCGATAGCGTACCGTGGGGCACGGGCTGCACGTCGTACAATTGGGTTTGGGGGCCCGGCAGAATCAACCGGCTTTCGTTGATTGATCCGTCGCGGGTGACGATAGCTATTGGCGGGGTCAAGCAGGGCTATGCCGTCCACTATGAAACGGTACTCGTACATATCTGCCGGCAGTGGGCCCACCTTTACTTCGAATACACTCGAATCCTTCCGGGTCATTTCGATGGTATTCCTCAGGTCCTTCAACCAGGTACCCAGCAAGCGGACGCTTTGCGCCTTGGGCGCATTGATCCGAAAAATGACGGAGTTGTCAGGCAGAATTTCGGGAGACACTACCGGATTTGTTCGTTGTTGCGCCCAGGAGAGTAGAGGCAAAACAAGGCCAATCAGAAGAACAAGACAAACAAGGTGGGCTTTTTTGCTCATATTTTTAGGGCATCAAGGTTAAGTGAAATTTCGTGTGTTGATTTGAGAAAGATTGTTTACTGGTGTACGGAAGGTGCGTGGTTATAAACTTCCCAGCCCATGTAGTTGCCCAGCGCTTCATTCAGCACCCCGGCTGTCTTGGATGCATTCATCACCACGTGGTGCTCAAAACCATTGCGGCAGATGTACTGCATGAGGTTTTGCAGGTTGGGGATTTGGGCCACGGCCCGGTTTCCGAAGGTTTTGAGGGCATCGTTGGTCAGTTCACCTTCTCCTACGTAGGCTTTCATAATTCCCTTCGGATCGTCGGTGCTAATCCGCCCGTAGGTAAGGGGCATGGCCGGGGTCCGGCCCGAGAGGGCACCGTAGGTATTCTCTTCACCCACGGTGGTACCCAGGATAGGAGCGGTGCTAATTTCTATATCCGGTAAAAAGGATTTGGCCCAGTTGCCACAGTGGAAAAGTACACACTTGTCCTCATCGTCAGCGTAATTGTTGTTCCAGTCAACCAGCGCGCTGGGAGAACCGGAGGCCAGTTGCAGGGCGTACATGCTCAGGGTACCCGTTACGTCCACCTCACAGCCACTGGGCATCATGTTCTCGCTCATGATACTCATGCTTGTACACACGTTACAGCCGTAGTTGGTCTGCACGGAGGTCCAACACTGAATCGCCGTAGCATCCAGGGCATTGGCTTGCACAAAATCGGAGAGAGCTACGTCCAGTTTGGCCATTTGAATCAGGGATTCCTCGGGCGTGCGGCCGGTTGGGGCGTAGTCTCTGATGCGTTGCAGGCGTTCTTTTACCGAATTGTCGTGTTGGGTCAATTTATTGGCATGACCCAGGATTTCGGATAGGTCCACCGTCACGACCGAAATGCCGTTGCGTTGCAGAATTTTCTCGCTGTACCGCACCGTATTGAAGCCGCCGGGCCGGGCACCGATGGCCCCGATCCGTACTTTGCGCAACCCCTTCGTAACCCGACACACCCCCATAAAGTCGAGCAGATCGGCCTTGAAAGTAGGATCTTGCGGATGCACCACGTGTTTGGTCGTGAGCGTATACTTGATACCAAATTGATACAGGTTATTGCAGGCCGATATTTTCCCGCACCAGGAGTCGCGCCGCCGGGCCACGTCCAGTTTGTTCAGATCATCCGGGTAGCCCTGTACCAGGACGGGTACGTTCAGATCGGCAAGTTTCAGGGTTTCGGCCACGCCGCGCTCGTCTCCGAAGTTGGGTAATACCACCAGCACGCCGATGATTTCGTCGCGGTGGTCCATGAACAGCCGGGCGCATTTCTGGGCATCCTGAAACGTCTCCACACCGCCAAGTTTGGTCGTTTCGGTATCGAGCATCACGGCGTTGATGCCCAGTTCATCCAGAAGTTCAATAATTTCAACTCTTGCTTCAGACACCAACCGGTCGGGAAAGAAATCACGATTTCCAATGATTACGCCGAGACTTCCAACTTGTATCATAGGTAGGGGATTGGTTTATTGGTTATTGGGAAACTGGTTATTAGGGTTGATTAGTGATCCTTTATGGCTAGGTACTAGCGCAAAAATAGTTTAAAGTAAGAGCTCTCTAAATTTTACTAAACCTATATAACAAATTGATAATCAGGAAAATAAAACAAGAACCGTAGCGGCGGCCGCAAATAACTACTAACCAATAGCCATTAGTTTTTCATTCTGCAATGATCAGCTCAATCTCATTATCGTGAAAAAGCTGTTTGTGCTTTTCCTGGATTCCCCCGTCGGTGATGATGTAGTCTATCAGCGAAAGGGCGCCCAGGCTGGCAAAGGCACTTTTTCCTATTTTAGTCGAGTCCGCTACGAGGTAGGTAGTGTCGGCGGCATCAATCATGGCCTTTTTTACCACCAGATCGCTGATGCTTGGGTAGGTTAGGCCCGCTTTCAGCGATAGTCCGGCCGTAGCCAGAAACAGTTTTTGCACATTTAGGCCCTTGAAAAAGTCCGCTGCCTTCTGACCGGTCAGCGAAAGGGTCGGGGGCTTGAATTCTCCCCCGGTCATAATTACCTCAATCCCCGTCTCCACCCCCAGCATAAGGGCGATATTCAGGGCGTTGGTGATGACCGTCAGCACCCGGTTGCCTCCCACGAGCTTTTTGGCAATTTCGGTGGTAGTAGAGCCGGAGTCCAGAATAATGGTATCCCCATTTTCGATAAATTCCAGGCATTTGGTGGCGATCAGTTCCTTCTTGTCAAGGTTTTCCTGATTGGCCAGTGAAAAGTTTCGGACCTGATCTTCCACGTTTTTCAAAAAAGCCCCTCCGTGTTCCTTCACCACCAACCCGTCTTTTTCCAGCTTGTCCAGATCCTGCCGGATGGTCACTTCGGTAACTTTGAATAGGCGGGCCAGGTCTACCACCTTAGCCGAACCGTCTTCTTTGAGTAATTCTAATATCTTTTCCCTTCGTTGATTTGCTAACATGTGAGTATATCGTTAATTCCTTTTGCAAATAATCTTTAAAAGTAAAAGATAAAAAGAATTAATAACATAACTTGGTCAACAGAGCAGAAATCTTGTCAAAGGGAAGCACTATTTATTTTTATTTGGCAAATATACGAAAATAAAAGAAAGTAAAACAAAACAAATAGTAAATATTTGGAGGGTGACCTCTACCTCGAACCGGGTTAATTCGAAGAGGGTAGGTGCTGGCAATTACCTGCTTTAAAATGCAAGTTTCGACTAGTCCAATGGAGGACAGGATGTTCCAAACCATGAAGGCTTCGAACGGCTAAGTACTTAGGCAAAAAAATCAACGCAAAAACCAGTACGCCGGAGCGACAAGTCGCAAAGAGTTAAAAATGAACCATTTGAGTCTTAGCGCCCCTTGCGTCATTGCGGTTTAGGTGTAAATTAATTACTTAGTAGATCAACTTACGCCCGTTTGATAAAGCTTATTGAAGAATGTTAAACCTCCTCATCCAATGAATACTCCTGTTGGACTATCGATTAGTTACTCCTTCCGAAATACCTACAAGGTACCCCACATCGGCTGGAAAGTCCTGGTGTGTATGCTTATTTTATTACAAGCCTACACCGCCGCCCTGGCCCAAACCAAACCGCGTATCCTCATCAGCACCGATATTGGCGGCACCGACCCGGACGATTTCCAATCCATGATTCATTTGCTGATGTACGCCGACCGGTTTCAGATCGAAGGGCTGGTATCCTCGCCCTTTGGCGACGGCCGCAAGCAAAACATCCTGGATATGATTGATCTCTACGAAAAAGACCTGCCCCAACTAAAAAAGCACTCCTCCGGCTTTCCTGAGCCCGATGCCTTACGCAAGGTTTGTAAACAGGGCAGCATTCCCGCCGCGCCCTATAAGGGATTCTCTACCGCTTCCGAAGGCTCCGACTGGATCATTCGCTGCGCCAAAAAACAGGGCACCCAACCCCTGTGGGTACTCGTGTGGGGCGGGATTGAGGATGTAGCGCAGGCGCTGCACGATGCGCCCGAGATCAAGGAAAAGATTCGGGTGTACTGGATTGGCGGCCCCAACAAAAAATGGAGTGTCAATGCCTATACCTACCTGGCCGAGCACCATCCCGACCTGTGGATGATTGAGGCCAATGCCACCTACCGCGGCTGGTTTATGGATGCGGAATCTCCCAAAAACCTGACGGGTAAGGGCTATTACGGCAATTATATTCAGGGCCGGGGAGCCATGGGGAAGGACTTTATCAACTACTACAAGGGCGAACCTGAAAATGGGCGACACGCCCTCGCTCGCCTACCTGATGAAGGGCAACCCCGACACCCCCACGGGCGAAAGCTGGGGCGGTAGTTTTACGCGGATTGATAGGAATTCCCGAACAATTTTTGAAGGCAATAGTACCACGGCCGATACCGTGGCCACCTACGCGGTGCTGGAATGGAGATTTAAAGGGCCTACCCTCGATATTCCACCAGATTCGGCCTGTTTTACTTTCAACATAGCGGGGACAATCGTGGCCGGGCTACTACCTCGGCAAGGGAGTATATGGCGTAAGGTACTCCCCCAAGCAGGCCGAAACGGGTACCTACACCACGGCCAGCGATATACCGGCGTTGAACGGGCAGACCGGCCGCTACGTGAGCGTAGCCCCCTGGCCGGGAAAACCAGGCCCGGACGACTTCAAACCCGGAAACCACTGGTACGGCGACCGCCCCGAGCCCGACCTTTTCCTCGGCCCGCAACAGGGAGCCAAAACCATAGCCCGCTACCGCGCGGAGTACCTGATGGACTGGGCGAAGCGGTGGGAGTGGCTGAAATGAGGTGGGGGTTGGTTTTAAAAGTCATACCAGGTTTCGTCGGCTAGTTTGTTAAATAACCAAAGTCGATCCTGATTTAATTTACCGGCTTCCGCCAAAGGCTGTAAGACATTATGTCCTTCCAGTCGCATGGCTTTTAATCGTTTGATCTTTTGGGAAGTATCTTTTTTATCAAATTCCCCTGCAAGGATTAATCTTTTTTCAATATCTGTTATTTTCCAGCAATCAAAGGCAAATGTAAAGGCCAGGGAAACGATTTGACCCTGAGTAGCTTCCCATAGTTCAAGAGACAAAGCGCGGCTTTGTTCGTAACTATTTAGAGCATTGAGATCATCCTTTTCAGATAAATAACATTCCCCGAGTTTTTCATAGGAAATGGCCAGTCCGTTTTTGTAGTACAGGTTCTCGGGGCTGCTTTGGTAGATTTCTTTTGCTAATCCGATTGTATTCCTGATAATTTTCCAGGGCGTTCTTCCAGTCCCCGGTGGCCTCGTAGATGCCCCCGAGTTTCTCATAGGAAATGGCCAGCCCGTTTTTGTAGTTCAGGTTCTCGGGGCTGCTTTGGTAGATTTCTTTGCTAATCCGGATTGCTATTCCTGATAATTTTCCAGGGCGTTCTTCCAGTCCCCGGTGGCCTCGTAGATGCCCCCGAGTTTTGCATAGGAAATGGCCAGCCCGTTTTTGTAGTGCAGGTTCTCGGGGCTGCTTTGGTAGATTTCTTTGACAATACCGGATTGTATTCCTGATAATTTTCCAGGGCGTTCTTCCAGTCCCCGGTGGCCTCGTAGATGCCCCCTAGTTTTTCATAGGAAATGGCCAGCCCGTTTTTGTAGTTCAGGTTCTCGGGGCTGCTTTGGTAGATTTCTTTTCTAATCCGATTGCATTCCTGATAATTTTCCAGGGCGTTCTTCCAGTCCCCGGTGGCCTTGTAAATATTGCCGAGGTTCTCATAGGAAATGGCCAGCCCGTTTTTGTAGTTCAGGTTCTCGGGGCTGCTTTGGTAGATTTCCTTCGTAATTCTGAAATCTTCCTGATAATTTTCCAGGGCGTTCTTCCAGTCCCCGGTGGCCTCGTAGATGCCCCCGAGTTTTGCATAGGAAATGGCCAGCCCGTTTTTGTAGTTCAGGTTCTCGGGGCTGCTTTGGTAGATTTCTTTGAAAATACGGAGTTGCTGCTGATAATTTTCCAGGGCGTTCTTCCAGTCCCCGGTGGCCTCGTAGATGCCCCCGAGTTTTCCATAGGAAATGGCCAGCCCGTTTTTGTAGGACAGGTTCTCGGGGCTGCTTTGGTAGATTTCCTTGACTAATCCGATTGTATTCCTGATAATTTTCCAGGCGTTCTTCCAGTCCCCGGTGGCCTCGTAGATACTCCCGAGTTTCGATAGGAAATGGCAACTCTTTCAACATGACCAATGGCCGCACTGATTTCGCCATACTTTTCAAACGCCTGTTTCGCCTGCACCACATCTCCCGTATTTTCAAAGTAGATACCGGCGTTAAAGTTAAGAGCAGCCAGTTCGTAGGTAGGCGCTTGCAACAGGTGTTGGGTAAGGGTACTTGCCAAACGGGCGAAGGGAGCGGCTTCGGGTAGGCGGAGATGTGTAAAATTAGCTCCGTCGTTCTCCATTTTCTCAGCCAGGCGGCTTAGCAGCGCTTCGGCGTCGGCGGGGAGGGTTGCCTGGTTTTTTTTCAATACCAGCCCCTGCACCACCGGGCTGAGGCGGTAGGTTTTCTCCGCGCCACTCAGCCAGCCTTTCTGGTAGAGGCTTTTCACGGTGGCCCGGAAGGCTTTTGTGTCCTCGGGAGCCATCACATCTATCAAAAACAGGAGGGTGTAGTTTTCCGCCGGCAGCAGGGCCAGGTTTACCAGTAGGTACCTTTGGGCCTCGCTCAGGGTCGAGAAATCGTAGAGGATGTCCAGGATCTCGTCCGTATTCGCAGCTGGTTTTTGCACAAAACCGGTGTAGGGCGTCTGGATTTCGAAGCTACCTTCGCCCAGGTACAGGCCTTCGGTTTCCAGTTTTTGCAGGAAGGTACTCAGCGTCATGCCCAACTCGGAGGCTTCTTTCAGGTTTTTGGAAAACAGCTCCACCAGCAGCGTGTGGTAGCGGATGGCTTCCAGGAGGCGGTCGAGTAGGGCGTCAAAGTCGGGGCTATCTTCCCGGTAGTACTTTTCAAAAAGCTCTTTGGCCAGTGGCGGCGGCAGGTGCGTAATGGGTAGCTCCTGCTCCTTTTCCAGTACACCCTGGCAGCGGCTCGTGATGAGGACGTGCCAGTGGAAGCCCGCAAACTCCTGCTTAAATACCCGAATGTCGTCGGCATCATTCGCATTGTCGAGCACCAGCAGAAAATCGTCGTGTACTTTTTTGAGGGCGTGTCGAAGGGCAGCCAATTGCTGGGCTTCGTCCAGGCCCGTCAAATCCACATTTAGTTCGGGAGCCAGGTCTTTGAGGGCATTCACAATGCCATTTTCGCAAAACAGCCAGGCGTTGTGCTTGTACTCGTACAGGCTTTCGTTCCAGTAGCGGGCCGCCAGGGTAGTTTTACCAATCCCGCCTTCGGCGTTGATAAGCATCAGTTTACCGCAGTCATTGAGCCGTTCGCGGATCAGTTTCAGCTCCTCCTCCCGGCCGATGAAGACGTTGGGGTTGTCTACGCCCTTCGGGCTGAGGAGAGCGGCCGGATCACCGTAGGTCAGGATACCGTTGGCAAACAGATCATCCAGGCTGCGCTTGAACCTGTTTTCCAACTCAGCAAAATTCGCGAAGGTACTTTGAAACTGCTCCTGGCCCAGAGGTTGTATTTTTTCCAAAAAGGCCTCTTTACTATCGGCCTCCCATTCTTTCGGGTCACGGGGCGCCGCGGCGGTTTTCTCGTAGACATAGACCCGCGGCCAGGCGGTATCTTTAAAAAGTTGGTAGGCCAGATCAAACTCCTGGTTGGTGTACTTCCCTACCTTCGTCCAGAAAAGCACCACGCAGAGCTGGCATTTTCGGAGGTACTCGTTGTAGTCTTCCTGCTTGCAGGTGGTGTTGAAGGCATCGTCCATATCCTCCCACACTTCCAGGTGCAGAAACGTATTTTTGTTGGCCAATCGCTTGTTTTCGCGGTTGATGAAAATCGCAAAAGTTTCAAACGTTCCTCGCACAACTCATTGGAAGACGCCAGAAAGATGCGGTGGGTTTTGGTCATGGGGGATAGCGGAGTTGAGGTACCTATCCGCAAAATACCGATAACTCCCCAAAAATCAAGGCAGCGGGCAGGAATGTTATCGGGGGGAGTTTTGGCTTAAGGTACCTCCTACCCGTCCAGCTGCTATATCTTTACCATTCTACCTTGCCAAAGCCAGCCACACCGACATATCGGTAGAGCCGCGGTTGCCCCAGGCGTAGTAGGGTACCAACTGGATAGGTACCTTTTTGTCCGATTTGCCCGTGATGGGTCGGTACAGTTTCTTATCCCAACCCGCCGTATCTACCAGTACCCCTTCGCCCCGCAACACCGTCACCGGGCTGTTTTCGATGCTGATTTTGGCCGGTTTTAACTTGTTTTCAATTTCGATGGCGACGTCAAAAATCGTCCGGCCCTTGGGTAGGTCAATGGATTCGAGGCAGTACACCACCGGTCCGCGCTTTACGGCTACCTGGTTGCGGGTTTCTTCTACCAAAGGATTTGACTCGATCAACTGAACGGGCATGGGTAATTCCAGTTCCACCACGTCCCCGGCTTTGAAGTTTTTCTGCAAACGGGCGTAGGTACCTGGTGTCAGTTCCAGGGTCTGAACTTTCCCATTGAGCGTGAGTCGGGCGGAGGTACACCAGCCCGGAATCCGGAGGAAAAGACCGAAGGGATCTGCCGGAGCTTCGGCGATCTGAATGGTTATTTTCCCGTCCCAGGGGTAGTCGGTGGTTTGGCGGAGTTTGAGGTTCCCATTTTTAAATTTTGTGTCCAGGGTAGTCCCTCCGTACAAATTGAAATAGACCCCTTCACCGGATAGGCTATACGCATACTGACTTACCTCCGCAATGGTCCGGACAGTATTGGGCGGGCAACAGTTGGATTTGGAAATGTAGCCCTGCCGTTCCTTGGACCACCGCTGCTGAAACGGAAGCGCGGCCGAATACGCCAGGGGATTGGTATACAAAAACTTGTCACCCGGAATATTGATCCCCGACAACACACTGTTGTACAAAGCCAGCTCCATCACATCGGCGTATTTGGCGTCTCCCGTGATCTGAAGCATTCGCCAGTTCCAGAGTACGTTGCCGATGTTGGCGCAGGTTTCGTTGTGGGCCGTAAAGTTGGGCAGCTGGTAATCGCGGCCGTAGGCCTGATGTATTTTCTGCACCTCATCGGGCTTGTACGAAGTCCCGTCGGGCGACACCCCGTCGTAGAGCGAGCCGCAGCCGCCGGTCACGTACATTTTGTGTTGGGTGAGGTCGTCCCACATCCGGTTGAGCTGGGTGAGCAGGGCGGCATCGCCCGTTTCGGCGTATACGTCGGCTACGCCCGCGTACAGGTAGTTGGCTCGCACGGCGTGGCCCATCACCTTGGTTTGTTCCAGAAACGGAATTCGGTCCTGGTTATCGTCGGTACCTTCGGTGGCCCCTTTGATGGCTACCAGATGCCTGACCAGGGTAAGGTACTTAGCCTCATGGGTGGCCCGGTACAGCTCCGACAACCCCATGTAGTGCGACGGACAAATGGCATTGCGTGACTGCTCGGGAGTAGCTGAGGCGTAGAAGCCAATGAGAAAATCGGCGGCTTTTTTTGCAACATCAAGCAATGAGGTTTTTCCAGTAGCCCGGTAATGCACGCAGGCGGCGGTCATGAGGTGCCCAAAATTATAGGCTTCAAAACTCAGCCGGTTATCAAATAGCCGGGCTTCTCCCTTCTGTTTTTGCAGGATAATTTCTTTGGTGTAGATGTACCCGTCGGCCCGTTGCGCTTTGGCGATCACGGCGATGGCATGATCCATCAATTCATCCAGCTTTTTATCCTTGGAAACGGCGTACATACTGGCCACGGCTTCGAAGGTTTTGTAAAAATCGCCATCGTGAAAGGAAGGCCCTTTGAAGTTCCCGGTTTCCACACCCGCGGCAATCTCGAAGTTGCGGAACGAATGGCTAAGCTCCGGGTCGGTGTACACTTTCCAGAGCGTAGGAACCATGTTGTTTTTGCAAACCTCAAATCGGTCCGCCCAAAAACCCTGCGTCCATTGGACGGCATCCATATCGAGGCCGTGCAGTTTGGCATAGCCGCTTTTGGAAGTATTGACCAGGGCTCTGTCCTGCGCCAGGGTACCTACTGATACCAGCGTTAGGGCAAGCAGGAGTATGGGGGTTGGGGTATGCTTCATGATGGATTACTTTTTGCTTATCTAAAATTACAGGGCATTTTTATGAAAATTACTGATCATTATTTTTAAATAAGAAATTGATGTTTTAAGGTATATGTCAGTTAGATCGTACGGGTCGCCCGGTAGTCGAAGACAATTGTCAGTCAGAGCGGAGTCGAAGACCTCCATATGGACTGTCTTCGACTCCGCTCTGACTGACAATTGTGCTAATTTTTTGATACAATATGTTTTTTATGATTAAGCCCTTTCCAACCTAAGTAAGGTAAACTCCTTCCGATATTACCCAATGGTTTCGAGCCAGCCCTGGTAGTTTACTTTTGCAAGCTCCCTGGCTTCGTTTGGCAGTCGTCACCTGAGAGGTGGTAGCGTGGAGGGTACCCAAATAGGCAATATCCGGATACACTCCCGAAGCCAGCCCCGACAGGTAGGCGGCACCCAGGGCCGATACCTCCGCCAAACCCAGATTGACCACCGGTTTATCGAGCAGATTGGCCAATAGCTGCATCACAAACTGGTTGGAGGTCAGGCCGCCGTCCACTTTTAGTGCTTCCAGCTGAATGCCCGTGTCGCCTTCCATGGCTATGATCACATCCGTGATTTGAAAAGGAATGGATTCTAAGGCCGCCCTTACGAGGTGGTTTTTATGGGTGCCAAACGTCATGCCGGTGATGGAGGCTTTGCGGTTCATGTCCCAATAGGGCGCGCCCAGCCCGCTGAAAGCCGGCACAAAATAGACCCCGCCGGTATCCGGCACCGAAAGAGCCATGGCTTCGGTTTCGCGGCTGTCGGCAAACAAACCGAGGTTGTTTTTTAGCCATTCGATCGTGGCCCCACAGGTAACGATCACCCCTTCCAAAGCATACTCCACGTGATTGCCGGTACTCCACCCAATGGTCGTGACCATGCCGCGATCCGAGAACCGGGGGGCATCGCCAATCGTCATCAGGATGGAAGAACCGGTACCCATGGTCGCCTTGGCGATGCCGGTCGAGAAGCACCCTTCCCCAAAGGCGGCGGCGTGCGAATCGCCGACCAGGGCCGTAATGGGGAGTTCTTCTGCAAAAAGCCCGTTGAAGGTAGTGGTACCAAAATCGGAGGAAGAGGGCTGTATGGTGGGTAATTGCAGACCCGTCAAGCCAAAAACAGACAGCAGTTCCTGATCCCATCCGAGGGTATGCAGGTTGAAAAACAGGGTACGTGAGGCGTTGGTATGGTCAGTAGCGTAGCACTTTCCACCAGTCAATTTATACAGAAGCCAGGTATCCACCGTCCCAAAAAAAGCGTCACCAGCCTCTATCGCTGTTCTGATTTCGGGGTTATTTTCAAATAGCCAGATCACCTTGGTACCCGAAAAGTAGGGATCAAGCAGCAAGCCGGTCTTCTCTTTTATTTTTTGGGACAACCCATTTATCCTGAGCCTTTCGCAAACTTCGGTAGAGCGCTTGCATTGCCACACCACGGCATTGTGCAGAGGCTTACCCGCTCGATCCCACAGCACGAAGGTTTCCCGTTGGTTGGAGATGCCGCAGGATTTGATGTCGGCCAGGTCGCCGCCCTGGGACTGGAAATCTGCCAGGCATTTCTTTACCGATTGCAGTACATTTTCATAAATCTCTTGTGGGTCCTGCTCTACGAAACCATCGGCCAGGTAGTGGGTACGAAGGGGCTCGGTACCTTTGGCTACCGCCTCGCCCTTTTCGTTGAATAGGACCGTTTTGGTACTGCTGGTACCCTGATCTACCGCCAGGACGAAGGAACCATTCATCAGATTAAGCTCTGTTTTGGAGATTTTAGAAAGTTAATTTCCAACAAAAGTAAGAAAAAGAAAATATTCGAAAGTAAAAGAAGGAAATATTCATTGAATATGATCTATGTTAAATTGGGTCGCAGGCAGAATATAATCTATCAACAGGAGAATTTCACCTTGCGCTTTCAATGCGAGGCTTCCCTGAAAATGGAAAATTTACTTTTGTTCAAGATAAGGATTTCTGATTTTCAATGTAGGGATTTTGATAAAGTCGGCAGTATTTCGGGTAATTAGGGTCAGGTCCAATGATAGTGCCGAGGCGGCAATATTGGCATCGGGGGTTTTTATCTTGTGGTTTTTCCTTATCTCAATGGTTTCCTGAACGATGCTATTGTCAAGCTCAACTACCAACGAAGCATTAACAAAGTCCAAAGTCAAAGCGGCATCGTCTGGTGGAGAATTGTAACCTAAAATCTCGATTTTTGTAATAATTGAAATAATACATTGCGTATCCACAACACTATCCAAAAGATCCATACCAGTATCGGGTAATTTGCCACTTAGATAATCAATTGCTGCGTTGCTATCTACCAAGTACTTTACCTGTCCCCTTCTTCCCGGCTTTGGCTAATGTTTTCTTGCAAAGCCTTAGCGGTCTTGGCAGATAGCTTACCCCGGAATCGCTGGGAGTTGGATGTCGTTTGGGCCTCAGAACGGATGATTCTGATAATTTTCATTTCTTCCAGATCGCGCAGCAAATCACCTGCTTTTTGGTGCGTCAACTAAATCAAACATGTTTCCATAGTATATTTTTTATAAAAATGAGGAAAAAAACCAGGAAGTGTAGCTCAAAAAGGATTTGTATTTTTCCGTTGTAAGGGAAGTTATCCGCTGGAAGGCTACACTATCGCTAACCCTGATCTGTGATCGAAACGGTCGCCTGCGGGCATAGATTCTACTAACATTTGCGACTTAGGCAAAAGACAAGAACCGAGCCTTGGTGAAACATGAAAGGATACCTAACCTAAGTACCAATTCTGACCTCTTAAACCGAACAAGACTGCACCACTGCCCTCCATCCGAAATTTTTACAGCAATTAAATTAATATGTCAAAAAGTCGTTATATATTTGAAAATTAGTATGCAAGCATACCTATTTCGAATTCTGAATCATCATTTTTCCAGAATTTGGAGCCAGCAAAACTCAACATCGTGCGGGTAACCCCGTCTGAACCCAGAAAATACAAAGATATGGCCCGCTATTTCAGCCGACGCAACCTGGATTTCTTACTCTATGAGGTATTCAACGCTACCGAACTGACGCAGTATCCCTACTTCGAGGCGCACGACCGTGAAACGTTCGATATGGTACTGGATTCGGCAACGCACATTGCCGATACCGGCATGTACCCGTATTACAAGGATGTAGACCGCAATCAGCCGGAGCTGAAAGACGGCAAGGTGACGGTCCATCCGAAGATAAAGGAATTTCTCAAAGCCGTGGGCGAGGGTGGTCTCATTGGCGCGGGCTTTCCGTTTGAGCAGGGGGGGCAGCAGTTGCCCGAACTGATCGGTGCGAGCATGGGCTTTATTTTCATGGCTGCCAACAACGGCATGATGTACATTGGCCTCACGTCGGGTGCTGCCAATCTGATCTCCACGTTTGGGGCACCTGAACTGACAGGATTATACGTAGACAAAATGCTGAGCGGCAAGTGGCAGGGTACTATGGCCCTCACCGAACCGCAGGCCGGAAGTTCTTTATCCGACATTACTACCTCAGGGGAGCCGCAGCCCGATGGTAGTTACCTCATCAAAGGGCAAAAAGTATTTATCTCCGCCGGCGACCACGACGCCGTGGACAACATCGTCCACCTCATGCTGGTGCGCATCAAGGGTGCTCCCAAAGGTACAAAGGGTATTTCGCTGTTTGTGGTGCCTAAGTATAGGGTAGCGGCGGATGGAAGTTTTGAGGATAATGACGTTACCTCCACGGGAATCTACCATAAAATGGGGCAACGGGGTACCCCGGCCATGCACCTAACCATGGGCGATAAGGACGACTGCCGGGGTTGGCTGGTGGGCGAACCCAACCGGGGGTTGTCCTACATGTTTCAGATGATGAATGAGGCCCGCATCGGGGTGGGCATGACGGGCGCGGCCATCGCTTCGGCGGCCTACTATGCCTCGCTCGAATACGCCAAGGAGCGGCCACAGAGCCGCCGCCTGAACGAGAAAAATCAGCTTGATTCGGGTCAAACGATGATTATCAACCACCCCGACGTAAAGCGGATGCTGCTGTTGCAAAAAGCCATTGTGGAAGGGTCGCTGTCGTTGCTCATGGAAAGTGCCCGGCTGTCGGATCTGGTGAAGGTGACCGAGGGCGAAGAAAAAGAAAACTACGAGCTACTGCTTGACCTGCTGACGCCCGTGGCCAAAACCTACCCCACCGAAATGGGTGTTCGCTCGGTGAGCGAAGGATTGCAGGTGTTGGGAGGCTACGGTTTCACGGAAGATTTTCCCCTGGAACAACTCTACCGCGACATCCGCATCACGCCCATCTACGAAGGTACCACGGGCATACAGTCGCAGGATTTGCTGGGTCGGAAAATGACCATCAAGGGGGGGAAAGCGCCGCGGTTGCTTTTTGCCGAAATCAACAAAACCCTGGCCGAGGCCGATACCCACGAAGAGTTGAAGCCCTACGCCGAAGCGTTGCGGAAGGAACTGGGGCGCGTGCAGGAAGTGACGAATGCCTTGCTACCCTACGCCGCTCAGGGCGACTTCGAGCGGTTTCTGATGGATGCTACCCTGTACATGGAACTGTTTGGAATCGTGACCATCGCCTGGCAGTGGTTGAAGCAGGGGGTAGCTGCCAGGAAAGCTTTGCTGACCCAAAATCCCGCCGAGAGTGAGGTAACTTTCTACGAAAGCAAACTGCACACGATGCGCTTTTACTTCCATTACGAAGTTCCGAAAACAAAAGGCCTGGCAACGCGGTTAAAGGATTCTGAGATACTGACGATTACAACGGATAAGGAGCTAATCCTTTGATAGATAAAAAACTTTCTTAACCTAAACTTCAAAAGTTCAATTAATCAACAACTAAAATCACAACAAGGATAGATAGGCCCCGCCATTGGCGGGGTTTTATTTTTTATTCCACCATCAGCCGGAGCGACTTGCTTTTGATGCGTACTTTCAGCCAGTCTTCCATGCGGCGGGTTTCGCGCCAGGAAGGGCGCTTGGCAAACTTCGCGTAGGCCAGGTAGGCAGTGTCCGTTTTGGCGGTTTGTAAATTATGAATGGGCGTCCGGACCAACGAAAACTCGGAAATAGCCGGGTACTGCACCTTTATTTCTTTCCCGAT
Source organism: uncultured Cytophagales bacterium (assembly GCA_963768025.1). Lineage (GTDB taxonomy): Bacteria > Bacteroidota > Bacteroidia > Cytophagales > Spirosomataceae > CAVYGM01. The sequence goes on along the minus strand of CAVYGM010000035.1, from coordinate 94,351 downwards.
GTCGTCCGATTGCGTGCTGATGGTCCGGTACTTCACGATTTCTTTTTCCAAAAGGGCAATACGGGCATCCTTATTTTGCACCAGCTCCTCATTTTTCGTATAAAGATCTTCCAGAATACCGGTGCGGATATCCTGATTCATCTTGGCCAAGGTGCTGGAATTAAATTCATTGTAATCCTGCCGGATGATAAGCTGGGTGTTTTTTAGCCCATAGCGAGGCATGAGCCGGCTCATGGCCAAAATTCGGCTGCTATCCACGGTCTGTCCGATGCAGGTAATGATTATTTTGGACGTGTCGGGCCGATACAAAAGCTGCTGGTTGATAATCTGGGTCGCCTGATCACTCATTTCTTCTTCCAGAAAAGTACGCGCTTTGCGTTCGAAAAAGCTTTTTTGAACCACATTGTAGGCAATAAAAATACTGGGGATCATGGTAGCCACCACCAGGATACCTACCCATATTTTTACCCGGCGATCCGTTTTGGCGTCCACATAATGGATAGGTTCGTAGCGCATGTATTTGACAATGACCACGGTGGCAAAGGTGATAAAAACGCAGTTGATGGAGAAAAGATAGAAAGCTCCAAAAAAGAAATTCCATTGGCCAGTGGCCAATCCATACCCCGCCGTGCAGAGCGGGGGCATGAGGGCGGTGGCAATGGCAACCCCCGGAATGGCGTTGGATTTGTCTTCCCGTGAGCTGGCAATGATTCCCGCAAAACCTCCAAACAAGGCAATCATCACATCCCAAAGGGTAGGGGTGGTACGGGCCAGGATTTCCGTTTGGGCGTCGCTCAGGGGTGTAATGAGGAAGTAAATGGTGGACGTGATGACGCTGATAATGACCGCAATGGCCAGGTTTTTGATCGCTTTCCGAATGAGCGCGATGTCATAAATGCCGATCCCGAGGCCGATGCCGATAATGGGCCCCATGAGGGGCGAAATAAGCATGGCCCCGATGATAACAGCCGTAGAATTGACATTCAGGCCAATGGACGCAATAAATATAGCACAGATCAGAATCCAGAGGTTGGTGCCCCGAAACACCACCCCGTTCCGAATGTCTTCCATAGTTTCTTTATCCGGCGCTTTACCTTCCTGAAGATTGAAAATATGGTCAAGAAAAGTTCGGGCGTAGCGGAGCAAAACGAGTGTCCGTAAAGCCTGAGTTGGTTTTTTCATAGGGTAAAGAGGAGGATTATAGAATCAGTCAAAGATAAATGGATATATTTGATTAACTAAAAAGGTTGAAATCAAGTATACCCTAACCGAGTTTATTAATGGATCTGTTTACCGTAATTGCCCTGCTCACGACCATCTGTGCCTTATTTGCCTACGTCAATTTTCGCTACGTCAAGCTTCCAACCACCATCGGTCTCATGCTGATAGCCCTCGTTTCGTCGATCGCTATCCTGATCGTGGGGCAGTTCAACACTTCCGTTTTGGATGGGGTCAAAGGCTTGGTCAGTCAGATAGATTTTCCGCAGGTGCTGCTGGAAGTAATGCTTAGTTTTCTGCTTTTTGCCGGAGCGCTGCACACCGATATGGAACTCATGCGGGAGCAGAAATGGAGTATCCTGATCTTCGCGACCATCGGGGTGCTGATTTCCACCTTTCTGGCCGGGTCCCTGTTTTTTTATGTGCTACCGGTGCTGGGCTTCTCCCTCCCTTTTATCCATTGCTTGTTGCTGGGGGCTCTCATTTCGCCCACCGACCCCATTGCCGTGCTGGGGATTCTGAAGGAAGCCAAAATTCCCAAAAACCTCGAAATTGTCATTACCGGCGAGTCGCTTTTCAACGACGGGGTAGGCGTTGTGATCTTCCTTACGATTCTGGAAATCGCCATTATGGGCCCATCCGAAATTACCCCCGGCGAAATCGCCCTGTTATTTGGAGAAGAAGTAGGCGGTGGGCTTTTGCTGGGGATGGGACTGGGGTACCTGACGTACCGGCTGATGAAATCCATTGACCATTACCAAACGGAGGTTCTATTGTCGCTGGCGCTGGTGATGGGAGGCTACGCGCTGGCTTCGGCCCTGCATTTTTCCGGGCCGTTGGCGGTAGTGGTAGCCGGGCTATTTATTGGCAATCAGGGACGTTCCGAGGCTATGTCGAGCGAGACGGTTGAGTACCTGGATAAATTTTGGGAACTGGTGGATGAATCCCTGAATGCCCTGCTGTTTGTCCTTATTGGGCTCGAAATAGTGGTCATCCCGTTCCTGGACGACTTCTGGCTCCCCGGCGTTGTGGGTATCGTGCTGGTACTCTTCGCGCGCTTCTGTTCGGTGTATCTGCCCATTCTGGTGCTGCGCCGCTCGGTCAATTTCATGCCCCGCACGCCCCTCATTATGACCTGGGGAGGTCTGCGTGGCGGCATCTCGATTGCCCTGGCGCTGTCCCTACCCGCCGCCATGAGCAAGGACATCATCCTGTCCATTACGTATTGTATCGTTATTTTCTCTATTCTAATTCAAGGATTAAGCCTAGGGCCGATCGTCAAAGAGGTAAAGCAGAAATACGATCTGTAGCCTGGGAGCTAGGTGGTCGGCTATCAAAACATAAAGCACAGGCCCCCTCCCGTGTTGAGCATGCCGAGGGGCTGGTGGGGAGCCACCGGCTCCACCGAAAGCTGGGGGCCAATCACAATTTCCTGAGCCAGGTTTTTGTATTTCAAATTGGCCGTTACATAATTCGCAGTTGTTTGAATGGCCAGCCAACGGGTTACCTTAAACCGGATCGTGACTCCTGCCCCGGCCGCGACGGAGTGCGTGGTTTTGGCAGGGGTGGTCAGGATCATGGCCGGTCGGGTATCCGGCGCGATAAGCTCCATCCGGGAGCTCGTGCCTTCGGCGTACCCGGCCGTTACCTGAAAATCGAACAGGAATAAGCCCGCTTGTAAGGTCAGCAGGGGGCCCGCCATGTAGGTCTTCAAGGTACAGTTTGTGGCGCTCGTCAGCCAGCTTACCCCATCAAAGTTAACCGGAATAGTTTCGGGGAGCTTGTCCGCCAGCACGGTATTACTGATCGTGGAGTAGGTGGCTACGAAGCCAAGTTGCCGTCCGGGGCGGTACCCCACCGAAGCCTGCATAGCCTGTCCGGTTCCCACCAGATTTTGGCTGGTTTTGCCAAAAGGTGTCCAAACGGGTAAGCTGTGTCCAGCGGTAACGCTTATAAATGTTTTTGGATGAAGATTGGACAAAATAAACGCACGCTGAGCGCATGTGCTTGCTTGGGTCAATCCCAGAATCCCGATTATCAGTAAAAACCTATTCATCATGTGTACAAATTTAGAGCACCTCAAAATACCTTTTATCAACAATCGTGCCAATTATTATAACTAATTGTTAATGAATGAGTTAACTAAAATTTTTATACAAAAAATAAATAAAAGTCAATCAGAAGGAAACAAATATTTTCCCGCGGGATTGTTTCCGGCCTACCGATCCAACCCACTCTTTGGCTATGTCCGGCCTGATACCACCCTGTTTTTTTCGGCAATAATTGGGTTTACCCTGCAATCACTCCTACCAAAGCTTCCGGAGGAGGACCGCTTGATTGGAGAGGAGATAATTGAAAAAGTTAGAAACAACTACCCTGCGTTCAGAAATAAGGATGGGCTAAAAACCTATAATTTCTGGCAAACTACCCCCTCCCGGCACTTCCCCAACGGCTACCTGTTTCGCTATTTTGAGCATTTTCGCATTCCTGACGATGTGGACGACACGGCCTTCGTGTACCTGACCGACGGTCCCACGGCGGCGGACGTGGCATGGCTGAAACAAAAACTGGCTCAACATGCCAACGGGACCAAACTCCTGATCCGCAATACATACCCTGAATATCGGCAGCTGAGAGCCTATTCCACCTGGTTTGGCAAAAACATGTACATTGAATTTGACGCCTGTGTGTTGAGCAATATTCTCTATTTCGTTTTTCAATACAACCTACCCCTCAATCAGCACGATACCGATAGCTTGCACTATATTCGGTCGGTGATCGAAACCAACCGCTACCAAACGGCCCCCTTCCGCTGTGCGCATCAGTATCCCCACACGGCCCTGATCGTGTATCACGTGGCTCGATTGCTAGCGGCTTTCTCGCCCGAAGCCTTACTCCCGATTAAGGCCAAATTGATCGATGACACCCACAATCTATTGCGCAGCGAAGCACACCCGATGTACCGGGTGCTGCTGGCTACCTCCCTGCTCAGGCTAGGCGAATCACCCATCAGAGTAGCGGTAGAAGAGCTTTCGGAAAAAGATTTTGAAGGATTTTTCTTTTTTATCGCGGGCTTGTTGACGGCCTATGAACATCCCTTCCTGTATCGGATGGCCGACCATACCCTATTCCATATACGCTGGACCTGCGAGGCCCACTGCTGGACCCTGCTGGCAGAATACGAATTGCTTTACTCGGAGTTCAGAGCGGACGGGTAGGCCCCCGTCCGGCTACATCTCCACCATTACCGCCGTACCGTTGGCGCTGACCATTAACATGGATCCATTGGTGCCAATAGCCTGGTAGTCGAGGTCTACGCCGATGATGGCGTTGGCACCAAGGCGATGCGCCTGATCCATCATTTCGCGGAGGGCGATGCTCTTGGCTTCCCGCAGGCCTTGCTCATAAGCACCGGCCCGGCCACCAACCACATCGCGGATGTTGGCGAAGAAGTCTTTTACGATATTGGCACCGATGATGGCTTCTCCATTCACGATGCCGATATACTTGGTGATTTTTTTTCCTTCAATATTGTGAGTAGTGATTACAAGCATGGGCGTTTAGCGGTTTTTGGGGCAAAATACGAACTCTACCACAAAAAATATCCATCCCTTGGTTCAACGGTTAATTTAGGCCACTAATGCCCCTTTCTGCTTTATCCAGCGGTTCCAAGCACATACTCACCACCCTCACTTTGGGGGCCGGTTAGTCAGGGTACTCGTACCCCCCCCCTTGCCATTCGTCCTGGTAGCGGGGCCGTTGGTGGAGTAAACCACCGCGGTGGTCAATTAAATTGGTCAGGAAAACAGGCGAGTAGATAAATTTGAGAAACAATCAATCCAACAAAAATTATGAAAACTCTACGACTACTTGTAGCAATGCTTTTGATGACGGTGGCGGTGCAGGCCCAAACGGTAGAAGAGGTACTCAATAAGTACTTTGAAAACACCGGGGGGAAGGAAAAATGGATGACGTTGAAAAGCGTGAAAATGAACGGGAAGGTGAAAGTGCAGGGCATGGAGATTCCGATGTATATCGTCCAAACCACCGATGGCAAGCAAAAGATTGTCATCAATTTTCAGGGCAAGGAAATTACTCAAATGGCCTTTGATGGCAACGAGGGATGGAGCACGAATTTTATGACCCAAAAACCCGAAAAAATGGACGCTGAAACCAGCGCGAACATGAAGGAGCAGGTAGGCGACTTCCCGGACCCTTTCCTGAATTACCAGGAAAAAGGGTACCTGGTTCAGTTGGATGGCAAAGAGACCATAGAAGGCACCGAAACCTACAAAGTAAAGCTCACCAAAAAGCCGGTGAAGGTGGATGGGAAAGAGGAGGAAAATGTGGTGTACTACTACTTTGACGCCGAAAACTACGTGCCCATTGCCATGAAAATGACGATTAAAAGTGGTCAGATGAAAGGAGCCACGGTTGAGACTCTCATGAGCGACTACCAGGAGTCAAACGGCCTGTACTTTCCGTTTTCGGTTACCACTAAGTACAACGGTCAAACGGGCGAAGCCATTCAGATCGAATCCATTGATCAGAATGTACAGTTGGATTCCAAAGCCTTTGCCTTTCCCGAAGGTAAGTAACAATAGTCCCAGGATTAGGTACCCAGCCGGAACCGGCTGGGTACCTAACCTCTACTCCTCACTATTCCCGACATCATGAAAAAATATCTACTATTCCCGATAGCACTGCTATGGGCCGCGGTTGGTTTGGCTCAGGAAGCCATTCCCCTGAAAGGCGACGAACTGTTTGGTGCCCTCCGGGCGCGCCACCTGGGTCCCGCACTCATGAGCGGCCGCATCTCCGATATCGAAGGCCACCCTACCAACTCCCGGGTTCTGTACATTGGTGCGGCCGGGGGCGGGGTCTGGAAAACCGCCGACGGGGGTGTAACGTTCAGACCGATCTTTGAAAAACACACGCAGTCCATCGGCTCGCTGGCCATCGACCCTACCCGTCCCGACAAAGTCATCTGGGTAGGTACCGGCGAGTGCTGGACCCGCAACAGCGTCACCATTGGGGAGGGTATCTTCAAGTCAACAGACGGCGGCGAGAACTGGACCAAAATGGGCTTGGAAAAAACCGAACGCATCGCCTCGGTGCAGATCAACCCCAAGCAACCCGACGTAGTATACGCGGCGGCCATGGGGCCGCTGTGGGGGCCGGGAGCCGACCGGGGCTTGTACAAAACCACCGACGGAGGGAAGACCTGGGAGAAAATCCTCTACATAGACGAGAACACCGGCTGCTCGGAAGTTACGCTTGATCCGCGCAATCCCGACATCGTATACGCGGCCATGTGGGAACATCGTCGGACGCCCTGGTCTTTTGCGTCGGGCGGCGAAAAATCAGGCTTGTACAAATCCACCGACGGCGGCAAGACTTGGAACAAAATCCATACCGGATTTCCATCCGGGACGCTGGGCCGGATTGCCCTGGCGATTGCCCCTTCGCGGCCGGATCGGCTGTATGCCGTCATTGAATCGGAACAGGCTGCCACCAAAGGTCTGTACCGCTCGGAAGATGCCGGAGCCAGCTGGAAGCGCACCAACGGCGATTTTGAACTGACCCTGCGTCCATTTTACTTCTCCCGCATCGTGGTAGACCCCCGCAACCCGGATCTGGTGTGCAAAGCGGGCCTGAGCGGGGCCATCAGCCGCGATGGCGGCAATACCTTCAAGACATTGGGCAGTATGCACTCCGATATTCATGACATCTGGTTTGATATCAAGGACTCGGACCGGATGTTTGTGGCTACCGACGGGGGGCTCTACCGTTCGTGGGATGGGGGAAGTGTGATGGAAATGGTAAAAAACCTACCCCTTTCGCAGTTTTATCAGGTAAGTCTGGATAATGCCACCCCTTACAACATCTATGGAGGTTTGCAGGACAACGGCTCCTGGTACGGCCCTTCGGAAAGCCCCGGCGGGATCGAAAATCGCGACTGGAATTCGGTGGGCGCGGGCGACGGGTTCCGGGTGTATCGCCACCCTACGCAAGCCAACATTGTCTACTCCGAGATGCAGGGGGCCGAAAACATCTGGCGCTACGATACCGAGCGCAAACAGTACAAGGTCATCAAGCCCTATCCCGAAGCCAACGATCCCAAGTTGCGCTTCAACTGGAATGCGGCCATGAATCTCAGTCCGCACAAGCCCGACCGCCTGTACATAGGGAGCCAGTTTCTGCACCGCTCCGACGACCGCGGCGAAACCTGGGCCAAGATCTCGCCCGACCTCACCACCAACGACCCCGCCAAACAGTCACAGGCCAATTCGGGTGGGTTGTCGGTGGATAATTCGGGGGCCGAAAATCATTGTACTATTTTTAGCGTCAATGAGTCGCCGCTCGACGAGAACATCATCTGGGTAGGTACCGACGACGGTAACGTGCAGGTGACTACCAATGGTGGAAAAACCTGGACCAATATGGTGGCCAACGTTCAGGGGCTACCCAAAAACACCTGGGCCTACCAGGTGGAGCCGAGCCGGTTTGACAAGAATACCTGCTACGTGGTATTTGACGGTCATTCCCAAAACGACATGAAACCGTATGTCTTTAAAACTACGGATTTGGGAAAAAGCTGGAAGTCGGTGGTGACTCCGGATGTAAAAGCCTTTGCGCGGCACATCAAAGAAGATCTCGAAAACCCAAATCTATTGTTTCTGGGTACGGAAATGGGCTTGTACATTACCGTGGATGGCGGACAGAACTGGTCGCCGTTTACCAACAACATGCCCCCCGTGGCCGTACACTATCTGGCACTGCATCCCAAAACCAATGATTTGGTGATGGCTACCCACGGACGTGGGATCATCATTCTGGACGACATCAGCCCACTGAGGCAGGTGACCAAAGACATCATCGCGAAAGACGTGCATTTCTTTACCTCCTCACCCACCGTGATTCAGGAGCAGAGCGCCTTTACCGAAGGCGGCGACGCCGGTGAGTTTCGGGGCGATAATCCCAGCCGGATGGCCCAGATAAGCTACTACCTCAAAAGTCGGCACACGTTTGGAAAAATGAGTATGGAGATTTTTGATAAAACCGGCCAAAAAGTAGCCGAAGTGGTACCTGGCAAAGCCAAGGGGATCAATATTGTGGACTGGAGCTATCGGTACAAAATGCCCAAAGTAGCCAAAGGCAAAACAATCGCCTCGGGGGCATCTATCCCCCCGCAGCTACCCGCCGGTGCGTATCGGGTGGTGCTGGCCAAAGCCGGGAAGTCCTACGAAACCACCATCCAGCTAATGGCCGATCCGAACTCCCTGTATACGGACACGGATCGGGCCTTACAGTACAGCACCACCATGAAACTGTTCGACATGACCGAACGGCTGGCCTACGTGGTGGATCAGGTAGACGCCCTGCGGGATAGCCTGGCGGTGCGCCTTGCCACCAATCCTAAATGGAAGAAAATGATTGATCCGCTCCTCGGGCAACTGGATGCCATGAAGCAGAAACTGGTGGTAACCACCGGGGATAATTACGTAGAAACCGCCGAGCCCCGCCTTCGGGAGCAGATTTCGGGGGTGTATAGCGAAGTAGCCCTGTACCCTGGACCGCCTACAACCGCACAACTGGAACGAATGGCCGGACTGGAAACCGAACTGAAAGCTGCCGAAAAGGCGGTAGAAGTACTTGCTTCCACTGAGCTTAGCCGGGTCAACGCCCAGCTGGTGAAAGCAAGAGCAGCCGACATAAAATTACGGAGCCGGGAGGAATTTATGAATAGCGATGGGTAATCTTTGGCCCTACGTAACGTTTTGTAGCCAGGTCCGTGCGGACCTGGTTTTTTTGTGGGCTATGCCTCCGACTACTCAATTCTTTTCTTCCCCACTTCACGCAACCGAAGGGGTGCATGTAGTGTTATAAAATACCGGGAGGAATGAATACATTTGAATCCAATAATTTTTTGATAAAGAAAAAAATAACAACACGGTGGCTATGAAGAGGATGCAATGGCTTATGGCTTTGCTGTTGGTGGCAGCAACGACCCAGGCCCAGACCGTAGATGACATACTGGCCAAGTACTACGCCACTACCGGCGGGAAAGTCCACTGGGATTCCCTCCAAAATGTGCGGATGACCGGGACGGTACTAACGCAGGGAATGGAAATACCGATCCAGATTTTGCAAACCGCCGACGGGAAACAAAAAGTAAGCATCCGGTTTCAGGGGGAGGAAATAACGCAGGTAGCCTTCAACGGCGAGCAGGGCTGGAACATGAATTTCGGGACCCAACGCCCCGAACTGATGAGTCCCGAAGCCAATGCCAACATGAAGCAGCAGGTGAAGGATTTTCCAGATGCCTTTCTCAACTATCGGAAAAAGGGATACCAGGCCACCCTGGAAGGCAAGGAAGCCATCGAAGGCAAACCTGCCTATAAAATCAAGCTCCTCAAGAGCCCTTTCAAACTGGGTGGGCAGGAGCAGGAGAATGTGGTATTCTATTTCTTCGATCCGGAAAACTTCCTGCTCGTGGCCATGCGGAATACCTCCCGGAGCGAGCAGACGCGCGGAGCCTCAGTGGAAACCCTGCTGGACGACTACCGGAGCGTCAACGGCCTACTCTTCCCCTTTGCCAGCAAAATCAGCTACAATGGTATGCCAGGCGAGGCAATTCAGCTCCTACGCATAGAAACCAATGTGCCGGTAGATGCCGGGCAGTTTGCGTTTCCGGGAAGGCGGTGAAGGGGGATTTTGATTAAAATATATCAAAGTTGTATCTAATTCCTGCTCAAAAAAATCTATATTTGATAAAAAGACCGAAAACCATAATGCAGGCATCCAACCCCACCGACACCCTGCCCCGTACCTTGGAAGAGTTCCTCGACTGGGAGCCTAACGACGGCTTCAAGTACGAATGGAATGACGGGGAAATGATCAGTTTTACGGGCATGAAAGAAAACCAGATTTACATTTACGATAGACTTCTTGATCTGTTTATTGACTTAGGATACAAGTCATCCGGCACACTAATAGCCGAGCAGGATGTACACCTGACCGGAATACAGGTTCGCCGTCCGGATATTGCCTACTTTACCCGGGAGCAAATCAGGCAAAGCGCCAGGGAGGCAGGGGTTGTCCCGGAATTCGTCATCGAAATTATCTCCAATAATGACGAGATCAACAAACTGGAACAAAAGCTGACGGAGTATTTCAAAGCGGGTGTGCGGGTGGTATGGATCGTGATTCCTGAGCACAGGATTGTGCAGGTATATACCTCCCGGCGCACGGTGAAAATATGCCTAGAAAATGATCGATGCTCCGCCGCCCCCGTGCTGCCTGACTTCGAGGTTAGCGTGAGTGAGCTGTTCGCTTTGCCGGAATAGGATTACATGGCAAAACCCCGGCAGTAAATTTCACCCTCACCACTTTTCCACCCCCAGCAACTTCCTCCCCAACTCACTCAACTCCGCCGTTTCGTACTTCGTTTGCTCCCAGTTCCGTGGGTCGCCCGGAAAGGCGTATCCTTCGGGGGCGATGCGGTTTTTCCAGGAGTCGATGCGCCACTGGCGTAGGGCCTCATTGTCCTCCTCGGCGGGCATCATCGAAATATACTGGGCAATACGCACCTTGTCCTCGGAGCGATTGGGCCGGATGCCGTGGGGCTGAGAGCTGTTGAAAATCAGCAGATCTCCTGCTTCCAATTTTACTTTCACAAACTTATCAGCAAAGGCAGAGGTATCCGGTTGGAAACGATTCCGGTCGGCGGGTTGGGTGAGCTTCCAACTGTCGTAGGTACGGAACAACTCCGGGATGCACTGGAAGCCGCCCATGTTTTCGTCGGTTTGGTCGGCCAGGGCCAGGACGCCCTGCACGTTCTGGGGTTTGGTTTCGGGGTCGTAGTCCCAGTGAATAAAGCCCTTGTATTCAAAGCCCGGACGAATGGGAAAGTTAAGGTTGGCGCGGTCAATGGTCACCCACAGTTTTTCGGTACCCCAAATATCCACAAAGGCATCGTATACGCGTTGCATCTGCCGGTTGTTCCACAGCTGCTGGTTGTTATAGACCTCCACCATGCCCGTGCCCGTCAGCTCCTTCATCTGCATTTCGGCACGGGGCGCGGTGTACCAGGTACCAGGATCGGAAGGGTCTTTCTCTTCAAACTCCCAGAGGAATTCGGCCGTGCGCATGGCTTGTTCGCGGGGGACAGCATTTTTGATCACCACATAGCCATTATGCACCCAGAAAGCCCAGTCTTCTTCACTAAGTACTCGCAGCGGCTGGCCATTGGAGCGGTCGCTGAGCTTTATTTTACTGCTGGTGGCCGTGGAAGGGTTACCGGGTATATCCTTGTGCGCATTGTCGGGAATCATGGTTGGTGCCATGGTAGGGGGTTGGGTATCCATGTTTTCTTCAAGTTTTGTTTGAAATAATGATACAAATGTAGGACCTAGCTACCTCCAAAACTTTTCGTATAGTAGCCATTTTTTGAACTATATTGATATTTTACCTTTCTTTACAACTCTAAAAAAGCCAATGAAGGCCAAAAAATAGAAAATTTACGAAATATAATTTCCGGATTTTCACTGAAATACTCCCTTCATCCTCAAAATCTATCCCAAGAATGAAAACGCTCTACGAAGAGTTTGTTCCCGACGCTGGTAGTTCTTTTCGAGTGATGCGCCACTCTCGGTTAAGCGATGTGTTTTACTGGCATTTCCACCCGGAATTTGAGCTGGTGTACATTGAAGCCGAGCGGGGACCCCGGCACGTTGGCGAGCATCTTTCGCAGTACCAAGGCAGCGAACTGCTGCTCATCGGTTCGAATATTCCCCACCTCAATCTCGACTACGGCGTGCGGTCGGCTTACGAGCAGGTGGTACTTCACATTCAGGACGGTTTTTTGGGTGATGCCTTCGCTACTACACCCGAACTAGCCGGTATGTATGCACTGTTCGGGCAGTCTGCCCACGGGGTTAGTTTTGGGGTGAAGGCCAAGCAGATGGTCGGTGAAAGGTTAAAAAAATTGGCAGAAAAGACAGGTTTTGATTTGTTCCAGGAAGTATTGGCCATTTTTCAGCTACTGGCTCACACAACCGACTACACGTTGCTACACCCGACACCCGCCAAAAACCAGTACAACCAAAAAGAGCGTGACCGGTTGAAAACCCTCTATCGGTTTATTGACGAAAACTACCAACGGAAAATCGAAGTGGATGAGGCGGCCAAACTCTGCTACCTCACCAAAGCGGCGTTCTGCCGGTATTTCAGGAAAATCACCCGGCAAACCTTTACCGAATTCCTCAACCGCTACCGCATCAACCAGGCACAGCGCCTCTTGCTCCTGGACAACAACGTGACCGAGGTATGCTTCGAATGTGGTTTTGAAAGCTTGTCGTACTTCAACCGAACCTTTAAGAAAATTGCCGGAGAAAACCCCATTTCCTTCAAAAAGCGCCACCGGGTTATGTGAGGATCTGGAACGACAGTTGGATCTGGATGCCCTGAGTATCAGAGGGGGTAGGTAGCCCAACGCTCACTAAATATTCTTTTGGTGGTGCACCGTTTTCCAGCTATTATGTGTAAATTGACAACTAGTTGCCAACTGGTATATTCTGCCTGTTGATCAGGAAAATTCTTCGTCAGACAAGCCTCCAATTGTATTTTATTCAGGAACAACTCCGGATGAACGCTATTCCTCATACGACCACCTGCCATGTCAAAAATATTCATATCCTACCGCCGGAGCGATTCCCGTAGTATTACGGGCAGGATTCTGGACCGCTTAAAAATGCACTTTAAAACGGAAGAAGTCTTCATGGACGTGGAGGCTATTCCGCCGGGGGTGAATTTTTTGGACTATACCAATCAACGACTCGCCGGGGCCGAAATCTTTATCCCCATCATCGGAAAAACCTGGGCAAAAAGTTTGAAAACCCGGGAAGTTGATACCAACGATTTTGTAAGGATTGAAGTAGAACAAGCACTCGAACGCAAGATTCCCATCCTGCCGATACTAGTAGAAGGGGCCAAAATGCCCAAAATTACCGAGCTACCGGCCTCCGTAGCAAAAATAGTCTACTACAATAGCATTGAAGTACGCCCGGACCCGGATTTTGAGAACGATGCTAATAAGTTGGTCAATGCCCTGAAAAGTCAGGTATCAGCCAAGGCGTTGCGGCCCAAGGAAAAAAGCCGGGCCGACTTGATGGACAAAATGAAGTATGTGGCAGCCGGGGCGGTGGTACTTCTGGTTGGCGGCTTTTATTACCTCTTTTTTTACAATCGCGAGACCTGCGAAAGGCCCAAGATGGGGATTCTAATCGCAAATTTTCAGGAAATGAAACACGATGGGTTTGCCAATAGCATCCTCACCGAACTGGATTCCAAACTCGTGGATTCATTGTACGATGTACGTTCGGTGGGTTTTCAGCCGAGGGATAAGGTAGACTACGAAGGCTACGTAAAGAAAGAGTTTTTTGGCACAGAATGTACACCTGCTGGTTTGTTTGTGAATGGTTTTCTGAGTCAGGAACAGCAGGTATTTAATCTTTATACTTCCATCGTGAACATGGAAATTAACTTACCCGAATTTATAAAAGACAAAACGCTGGTATTAAGCAACCCGAAGAATGTGGAGTTTTCTATCCGAAAGGATGCAAGTTATGTAGCGGAGTTGATCCTGGCCATCACTCAACTACACGACGGGCAGGCCAATAAGGCGCTGGTCAGTTTTGAAAAGCTGGAAAAAGAGGCAGGTACCGACAAAGAATTGAAAGCCAATCTATCTTTCTTTAAAGGTCAGTGTTACGCCGTTCGGGGTGACGAAGTAAGGGCCAAAAGAGAGTATAAAGAAGCCCAGAATACCGACAGCTTCGAATTGCACAAAGCTTCCGTAACGAATAGTAGCAAGGCAAATGGAATAAGCCAGGCCTACATAAATGATCCCCTCATGGCCATGAAGCGGTTGGAATACCTGCAGTCGCACACAACGTTGGAAAACGAAATCAAGAAAGCGATCCGAAGGAAAATCAAGAATCCGATATTGCGGAAACTTTTCCGATGAAAAGTAGGGCGGGAGCTACTTATTTCGCATCAATTTTTATGGAGAAGCCCTTCTTCAAAAAAGCATCCGCATCAGAAGGTAGAGTACCGATGGGCATGCCAAACACCCCAGGCCGGTATAAAAGGTAGCCGTAAGTGCCCCGTAGGGCACTAGCTTAGGATCAGTTGCCGCAAGGCCGGCCGTGACGCCGCTGGTAGTACCCATGAGTCCGCCAAAAATCATGGCGGTGTGGGGATTATCCAGCCCAATGGACCGGGCAATAAAGGGTGTACCAATGGTAACCACAAGGGTCTTCACCACCCCGGCCGCAATGCTCAGCGCGATAACGTCCGAACTAGCCCCGATGGCGGCTCCCGTCACCGGCCCTACGATGTAGGTACAAGCTCCCGCCCCAATGGTAGTCAGGCTCACGGCGTCGGTGTAGCCCCACAGCAGCGCTACTCCCACGCCCCCAACAAACGACAGGACGATCCCCAAAAGCAAGGACAGAGCCCCGATCCAGCCGGTGCTGCGCATTACGAGCAAACTGGCCCCCATAGCGGTAGAAACTACCGCAAAGTCCCGGAACATGGAACCGCCCATGACCCCAAACCCCGAAAAGAAAGGAACATCCGCCAGGCCTTTTTGTCCACCGGTATACATGCCTCCGACGTAGGCCAGCACCAGCCCGGTGAGAATGGCAATAGCCGAGCCGGGGATCTTTTTACGGGTAAGTTTGACGGAAAGAATACCAGAAAGGTACATGATCACTCCCACTACCAGAAAAGCAAAAACCAACCCGTTCTTGTCCAGGAATTTACTGAGGATTTCCATCGGGCAGTTCGGGGGTAGATTTGGATAATCGGGAAAGCAGGGGAATCGTAGCTAGGCAAATAACTACCGGTACAATGCCCGCAAACAGGGCAATCATACCGCTGGAAACTGCTACTTTCACGTTTTGAGTAGCCGCCATGGCTACGATAATGGGAATGTACATTTGGCTCCAAAACAGGATACCAGCCTCAGTTAACGCATCGAGGTGGCCTTTTTTATGTAGCCAATCATTGATGAGCACCAGCAGCAACATCGCAAAACCTACCCCTCCCACATTGGCATCAACTCCGATGAGCTGGCCCACGTACTCACCCACCAACTGGCCGGTAACATAACAAAAAGCCAGCAGGGCTACGCCGTAAATGATCATTTTAGGTTGTTAGGTTGGTAGGTTAATAGGAGTTAGGTTATTTGATAATGGCTATCGGCTGATAGCTAACTACCTACTAATCTAACCGCTACTCAGCTCAAAACAGCTTCTTCAACTCGTTTTTTGTCACTTTACCCATCGCGTTGCGGGGTAGTTCGTCAACGATCTTAAACTTTCGGGGTGTTTTGTAGGCGGGTAATTTTTCCCGTAGCCAGGGAGAAAGGGTAGATGTGTTGAAATCCGGGTCGTTCACGGTCAGGACGGCTACTACGAGTTCTCCCCATTCTTCGCTGGGGACCCCTACCACGCTGGTATCGTTGATGGCCGGATGCGTGCGGAGTACTTCTTCAATTTCGAGGGCTGAGATTTTGTACCCTCCCGATTTGATAATGTCAATCGAATCGCGGCCCAGGATTCGGTAATAGCCATCTTCCACTACGGCGATATCCCCCGTCTTGAACCACCTATCCTCCGTGAAGGCCTGTTTGGTAGCCTCGGGCTTGTTCCAGTATTCCAGAAACACGTGGGCGCCTTTTACCTGAATCTCACCCGGCATGCCGGGTATCCATCACCTGATCCTGCTCGTCTACCAGCCTTACCGTTCACTCCGGGTAAGGGCTGCCCGATGTGCCCGGCCCGGCGTTCGCCGTCGTAGGGGTTGCTGATGCCCATTCCTATTTCGGTCATGCCGTAGCGTTCCAGCAGGGTATGACCACTAAGTACCTTCCATTTCTCCATAACCGAAACGGGCAAAGCTGCGGAGCCCGATACCATCAGTCTGAACTTTGCCAGGGTATCCGATAGCTGCTTTCTGGGTCTCATCGGGTAAGCTTTCCCAATAGGCGATCAGTTTGAAATAGATGGTAGGGACGGCCATAAATACATTGATCTGCCCTTTTTGAAACGCAGTCAAAAACTCCCTCCGCCGAAAACGAGGGTAGGAATTCTACCGTAGCCCCCGACCAAAGCGCACAGGAAACCACGTTGATGATGCCGTGAACGTGGTGCAAGGGCAGGATGCACAAAATGTGGTCGGAAGACGACCACCGCCAGGCTTCCACCAGCGCCGAAATCTGGGCGTTCAGGTTGGCGTGGGTAGTGACCACCCCTTTGGGTAGGTTGGTGGTACCGCTGGTGTAGAGAATCATAGCCCGTCGGCTGGGCAGGAGCTCCGGTAAGGTCGGCAAGGCCTCCGGGCTCTTTTTATTTTCCTCCCAAATAAGGAATCTAAACCCTTTTTCCGCCGCCCAAGGGGCCAGAATATCCGCATACTCCCGACCCACCACCACGATTTCGGCACCGGTATCTTCAATGACGTACTGCAAAGAAGGCAGAGGGTAGGAGGTGCACAGTGGTACTGCCACCCCGCCCGCCCGCCAGATACCCCACTGTACCTGCACGTAGTCATAGCCCGGTGCGATCATAAATGCTACCCGTGCTTCCTGCAAATCGGGGAGGTTGTTAAGGAGCATGGAGGCACACTGATGCGAACCAGAAATCAACTGATCATACGTATAGGATTCACCCCCAGCTAGTATTGCGGTGTTTGAAGGGTTTTGAATGGCGTTGGCAATTAGCTGAAGCATGGGTGGTGACGAGGGAATGTGATAGGGATGTATAGCAAATTGAGGTTAAAGATAGGAGTTGTACCGTAATACTACCACAGTATTGTGTTTTATGTCCGGGAAATAGCTCGCTCACAGCGCATGATCGGTTGGGATATCCACTCCCTTCCACACCTTTTTGGCGGTCCAGTCGGTCGCCTGATCGGCCCAGAATGCATCGGAAGCGGGTAGGCCCAGGGGCATGAGCACGGTAGCGCACAAGTACAGGCTTCCCGTAGAAATGTACGTTTCGCCCAACGAAGGCTGATGGCCGTGCAAACCGATGGTCAGCCAGCCCTTGGCGTCAAACGTTTCGGGGCTTTCGGTCGTACGCTGAATCACGGCCGTCAGAGCCGGGCGTACCTGGGCGGGTGCTACCTCTTTGGGCAGTTTGCCGAGGTAGGCGATATTTGCCAGATTTTGGAAGGCTCCGGCCCGGTAGCAGATGGAGCGACCGATGACGGGGAAAGTACCCTCGGGCGAAATCAGCCGCTCCTGAATCGCGGCGTACCGCACGGCGCGTTTGTTGACATTCTCTGCCATGGCTTTGTAAATGCCCTCCTTCGGCAGGATCGTTTCCAGAATATCAACCAAAAAAGGCTGGATCACGTAGCTGTTGTAGTAATCCCAGTGGAAATTGGGCCCGTCGCCATACATACCATCCCCCAGGTACCACTGCTCGTGCTGCCGCAGGGCGTAGTCGAGTCGCATTTTGTCGTATTCGTAACCATACTTGGCAAAAAATGCTTCCACCATGGCACTGAACAGCAGCCAGTTGTTGAATCCAGGGCGGATCACGCGGCTGCTCCGCAGGGCATTGACCACATTGTCTTTCACGTTTTCCGAAAGCCCGGCCCACAATTTTGGGGCTCTGATGAGTCCGTGCGCCAGAAAGGCCGCATCCACCACAGGTTGGGCACCTTTGTTAAAATTCAGGAAATCCTTGGCCTGGGGATTGGTACCCTTGTCGAGGGCTTTTAGGGTCAAATCGAAATAGGTATTCCGCATGGCCTCCTCCTTCTTGTCCGAAAACTCCGTCAGATTCAGCCAGGGGCCAATGCCGGCTAGCAAGCGTCCGAAAGCTTCCAGATGCGTGTATTCGGGGCGATCTTTGGTCTTGCCTTCCACGGGCATATTGGCCTTGAGGGTATCATTGGCCAGATTGGTGAGTACCGGTTTGGCGATTTTGTCCAGGTAGTCCAGCCATACAGCACGGTCGGAGGGAGGAGCGGGAGTAAAGCTGGCCAATGTACCGGCACTGGTGATCCCAAGGGTTTTTAAAAATAGACGTCGAATCATTTTTAGTCGTTTAAATTTGCAAACAAGGGGTAGTCCTTACTTGCAGGGGTTCACTGTCAATATAAATAAGGCACAGAAAGCACTTTTGTACTGATCCAAAGCCCGTCTTTCATTACTCCGAAGCGTTGAATTGTAATTGTGAAGATAGAATAATTCGCTACTTCAAGACTACGACGTGTAGCAGGTAAGCCAATGGGCCGGTACTTGGTTAGGAGGGGTAAAGACGAGGATTGGAGAGGCGCTGGGAGTAGATTTGGGGAGAAGGGAATCAACCGAAGCTACTGCTACCCTATTGCTTCAATACTTTCATCAGATCGTCCACCATAGCGGAGGCTCCAATGTAAAAAGGTGTCCTTTGGTGTAGGTTCCGGGGCTGAATGTTCAGAATCGCCTCGGTATCATTCACGGCCAGACAGCCCGTAATGCCCGCAATAAACGCCAGCGGGTAGCATTCGTACAGGAGCCGAAGTTTCCCTTCCGGATTTTTGGTAGTCGAGGGGTACAGGTAAATCCCTCCCTTCAAAAGATTACGATGAAAATCAGCGACCAGTGACCCGATGTAGCGGGCGGTGTAATTCCTGGACCGGCAATCGTTGATATACTCCTTTATGGGATCTGAATAGAGTTCCAGATAGGCATCATTGCACGAATAAATAGCCCCCTTAGTGGGACTCTTGATAGTGGGATGTGACAGAATGAATTCTCCAATGGAAGCATCGTACGTAAAGCCATTGACCGTATGCCCAGTGGTATACACCAGCATGGTGGAGGAACCATACAGAATATAGCCCGCCGCCACCTGCTCGTGCCCACCTTGCAGGAAATCCTCCATGGTAGGCTGAGAGCCCACGGGCGTGACGCGGCGATAGATGGAAAAAATAGTACCGATGGACACGTCCACATCAATGTTGGAAGAGCCATCGAGCGGGTCAATCGCCACCACGTACTTGCCGTTGGGATTTCCGGTAAAGATGATGTCTTCCTCTTCCTCCGAAATAAGGGCGCATACCTCCCCCCCATTGGTCAGGGCCCGCCGAAACCGGATGTCGGCAATCACATCCAGCTTTTGCTGACTTTCCCCCTGCACGTTTTCCTGACCCATTTCGCCCGTCAGGTCAATCGAGCCCGGCGCGGTTCACCTCGCGGTGCACGATCTTGCCCGCCAGGGCGATGTCTCTCAGTAGCTGCGACAAGTCGCCCGTGGCGTAGGCAAAGGCATGCTGCCGGTGCATGATGTAGCGGTCGAGGGTGGTGCCAAGGGGCATTACCAGGGAGTTTACGGAATTGGAGGGCATAGGTTCTGGGGGTGTCTGAGTGGGACTTCAGTAGCAAGACGGATTTTAGGGGTAAAAGCCCTGCTATCAGGATGGTTTTTTGCCAAAATTTCTCACTCCACCAACGGGGCCGTCTGCTCCGCCGACGTAATGCCCGCGGGCAATTCCAGAATCCGGATGTTACGAAAATGGATTTCGGCCCCCTCGGCTTCCAGGCAGATGTACCCTTTCTTGCGTTCCGAACCCCGCAGACCGTTCACGAACTTGCCGTTGACGGAGAGTTTCACGGTACCGTCCACGCACACCACCACGTACTTGTTCCACTCGCCTTTGCCCCGGCACCTTTTTTCCAGGGATTTGCTGCGGGTACCCCGTGGGTTGTCGGGGATGGCCTTCATGCCCATAGTTGGGAAGAGTTCGCCGTGTACGTAGGCGTCGGTTTGGTTGTGCATGGGGGCCCATTCCAGTTCCAGCATTTGCACTTCTATGGCCTTGGTGAGCGGGTCGTCGCCAAATTGTGTGCCCTCGCTCCACACAAACACCCCGGAGTTGCCCCCGGCCTCCATGTGCTTCCATTCTATCTCCAGAATAAAGTTTTCGTACTGCCGGTCGGTGCGCATCACGCCGATGGGCTTACCAGTGCTGATGAGGATCCCTTTCTTCACTTTCCAGGTATCTTCGGCAGTATTGACATTCACCCAGCCGTTCAGATTTTTTTTATTAAAGAGATACTTGAAGGCTAAGGGGTCAAACTCCGACTGTCCCCAGCCGCGCAAGGTTGTCAAAATCAGGAGGATTGCAACAAGGCCAATTTTTTGACTGGATCGTGCGGGTCTCATAGAGGGGGAGTTGAAATAGTAAAACAGGCTTTACGAGAGAAAAGAAAATTCTATTTAGGCATACTTATTGTGATCAAGCCCGATGGTACAAAAACCATTTTAGGTTCTAGATTTACTCTTATTTTTTAATGCCGATTTAACCCATGAAAACATCTATTCAATGGCTCTTTTCTAAAAAAGGGCAAACTGTGCTTCTGCTTTTGGCGGCTTCCCTTGTCGGAGGCGCAACGCAGGCAGCAAATCCCCACGGAGTGAAGATCCTCCGGCATACGACCTGGCTCGAAGAAACCATTACCGGCAAGGTTACCGACGCTAGCGGCAATGCCCTGCCCGGTGTCAGTGTTTTGATCAAAGGCACCAGTCGGGGTACCACCACCGGCGAGCGACGGCGGTTTCACTATCTCGGCCAATCAAGGCGATGTGCTGGTATTCAGCTTCGTAGGATTTGAGTCAAAAGAGGCGCGGGTAGCCGGTTCCCAGCCGATCAACGTACAGTTGGTGGAGGGGCTATCGCGTGCTCAATGAAGTAGTGGTAACGGGTACCCGCAGCGGAGGCCGCACCCAGATTGACACCCCCGTGCCGGTGGACGTCATTCCCCTGGCGGAGGTAACCAACACCGTTGGACAAGTGGACATCAACCAGATCCTGACGTTTCTGGCCCCTTCGTTTCAATCGGCGCGGCAAACGGTAGCCGATGGCACCGACCACATTGACCCCGCCCAGCTCCGCGGCCTGGGGCCTGATCAGGTACTGGTGCTCGTCAACGGCAAGCGCCGCCACCAGTCGGCCCTGGTGAACGTCAACGGTACCGTAAACCGGGGTACGGTGGGAACGGACATGAACGCCATTCTGGCCACGGCGGTGGAAAGAATCGAGATCCTGCGCGACGGCGCCGCCGCCCAGTACGGCTCAGATGCCATAGCGGGTGTAATCAATATTGTTCTGAAAAAACAACCGGGCTTGACGGTCAATGCTTCCTACGGTATGCATGCCACGACCTACGAAAAAAATTACGCCTTTAACGTCCTGAACAACGTTTCGGGCGGTCAGAATGTGAGCGTCACCGACGGGGGGCCCGCTCCAGTTCGGCGTTAACTACGGAATCCGGATCGGCGAGCGCGGCTTCCTGAACCTGACCGGCGAGTACACCAGCCGCAACCCTACCAACCGCACGGGCCTGTACACGGGGCAGATTTTTCCGTCGGTGAATGGGCAGGTGGCCGATGCCGAACTCCTGACTCAAAAAGGCCTCACCCGCGAGGACTTTGATATGCGCATTGGTAACTCGCGCATCCAGGGCGGTGGCGTGATGCTGAACGCCGACATCCCGCTGGCCAATGACTTCTCCCTCTACGCTTTCGGGGGCTATAACATCAAGCAGGGCAATGCCGCCGGATTTTACCGCTACCCCAATGCTGTACCGGCTTCGGCCCGTACCAACGTGTTTGCAGTGTACCCCAATGGCTTCCTGCCCGAAATTACCAGTGACGTAACCGATGCTTCGCTGGCCGTGGGCGTACGGGGCAAGTTGGGAGCCTGGAACGCCGACCTGAGTAACACCTTTGGGCAAAATGTCTTTGACTTTGGGGTGGATAACTCTGTCAACTATACGCAGGCGTTGATCCCAACCCAATTTTCAACGGACTTTTGACGCCGGCGGACTGAAATTCCTGCAAAATACCGTCAATCTTGATTTAAACCGCCGGTACGAAGTCCTCTCCGGACTGAACCTGGCCGCCGGGGCCGAGTTCCGCATCGATCAGTTCGGCATCCGGGCTGGCGAGGAGGCGTCGTGGCGAAACTACAACACGGCCTCGGGCGTGGCGGCGGGCGCGCAGGTATTTTCGGGCTTTCTGCCTTCCAACGAAGGGACTTTTACCCGCAACAGCAAGGCCGTATACGTAGATGTGGAGCAGGATTTTACTAAGAAATTTCTGGTTACGGCTGCCTTGCGCTATCGAAAATTACTCGGACTTTGGCAGTACCCTCAACTACAAGGTGTCCACTCGTCTGAGTGTGACGGATTTCTTTGCGCTGCGCGCTTCCACCAGCTCGGGGTTCCGGGCACCCTCCATGCAGCAGCGGTTCTACGCCAAGTCCAACACCCTCTTTGTATCGCAGGGCGGGCAGCTGGTAGCCGTGGAGAGTGGTACCTTTACCAACGAAAGCCAGGTAGCCAGTATCCTGGGAATCCCCAAACTGAAGCAGGAGACCTCGCAGAGTTATTCGGTGGGAGCCACCCTGCAGCTGGCCCGTAGCCTGGAACTAACCGTGGACGCCTACCAGATCGACATTGACGACCGGATCGTGCTTACCAACAATTTCACGGCCAACAACAACGCCGCCCTGAAAGCCAGGCTCGATGCCGCCAATGCCAATACGGCCAACGTGTTTACCAATGCCATCGATACGCGGTCGCGGGGGCTGGAAAGTGTACTGAATTACAGTACCCGATTCGGCGACAACCAATCGCTGAAATTTATCCTGGCGGCCACCTTTATCAAAAATGAGGTGAAGAAAGGCGCTGACGGCAATCCCATTATCAAGGCTTCGCCCGTACTGGATGCGACCGGGCAAAAAGGCAACTACTTCAACCGCGAGGATCAGAGCCGGATCGAGGTGGCCAGCCCGCAAAACAAGGTTAGCTTCATGAGTACCTACAAAGTAGGCAAGTTTAGCGCCATGCTGCGGGCCGTTCATTTCGGAAAAGTCGTTTACCTGGATCCGTCCATCAACCCCACCCGGCCGGAAAACTTCCCGGTCAATGCCTTCACGGGGGCTCGGGAAACGCTGGATCAAACCTTCGATCCCAAGCTGGTGACGGATCTCTCGCTCACCTACGAGATCTTGGACGGAATTGGTCTCACGCTCGGGGCAAACAACATTTTCGACGTGTACCAGGATCGTCACATCCACGCCAACAACATGAGCTTGGGGCGCTTCGTTTACTCGCGGCGGGTGCAGCAGATGGGCTTCAACGGCCGCTATGTGTTTGCTAGGGTGGTGGCTAAGTTTTAATCAGCGTAGTTTCACGTAAGGAGAAGAAGACGTGGGACCCTTTTAAGAAGCTGTTGGCTAAATTAAGATTAGCTCAAACAGCTTCTTATTTTTTAACAAACTGCATTTGTAATGTAGGGTACTTTTAAGCCTTATGACTCAATCGTTGGGAATAGTAGCTGAAAGGTTGCGCCCTGCATGGGTCTTCCGATGGCTCGAATGTGTCCATTATGGTTTTCTACAATTTTTAGAACTATTGAAAGTCCGATTCCTGATCCTGTATACTTGGTACTACCATGCAACCGTACGAATACCTTAAAAATCTTTTCAGCATACGGCTGTTCAAAACCTATTCCATTATCATGTATTTCAATTAATTGAAAGTCAAGATCTTCTTCGAATTCAGACAAAGCAAACCCCGTATCCTTTCCCTGGACTAACCGAGATGTAATCCTGATTTCAGGCCGAATGCCAGGTATGTTAAACTTTAACGCATTACCGAGTAAGTTCTGAAATACCTGCCTGATCTGAGACTTGTTGCCAAATATGGAAAAAAGGGGGTCAATTTCTATGGTAGCACCCGTTTCTACAATCAACGCGTCCAGGTCGTTTAGTATACCCGTCAGCTCCCGGGGCATATCTAGCCAGGTCTTTGTAGTTGGAGTTGCTACTCTGGAAAATTTCAGTATTTCATCAATCAAGTCTTTCATCCGCTCCGTGGCTGACTGCATCCGTTGTATGAAATTTACTCCATCGTTATCCAACTTATCTCCGTATCTGTGTATGAGCAAGTCCCCAAAGGATTTTACTTTCCGCAATGGTTCCTGTAAATCATGGCTTGCGATATAAGCAAACTGTTCGAGTTCTTTATTTGAAATTGCTAATTTTTCATTTGCAATCCTTAACTCATTAGTCCTTTCGTATACTCTCTTTGATAGTTCTTCCTGATATAATTTTCGCTCATTTATGTCAATACTGGTTCCTATATACCCTTCAAATAAGTTAGCTAAGGTGTACCTCGGGATACCATGTGAATGAACCCACCGGTATTGACCATTTTTTCTTCGTAGTCTGTATTCAGTTTTAAACTCAGTTTGTTGTTCAAAGCACTCGTTAAACGAATTCAAAATCCTATCCTTATCGTCGGGATGAACGCTCTCCATCCAGCCGAAATCTGTTTCTTGCTCAACGGTACGGCCAGTAAAATCGAGCCAACATTTATTAAAGAAATAGCGCCTTTTCTCGGTATCACACATCCAGATCAGTACGGGAGCGGTATTAGCAGCAATACTGAACCGTTCTTCACTCTCTCTGAGCGCATGTTCGGCTTCTCTAAGATTACTTATATCTACGAGCATATTGATGGCGCCCGTCATACAACCAGAAGTGTCAAACATAGGTTGGGGATACGGAAGAACGTGTCTTCTGGTTCCGTCGGGTCGTTCTATAACGATCTCATGGCCAAATACTTTTCGTTTTTCCCTTAGCGCTATTGCCATCGGACAAGCTTCCAGGGGCAGGGGGGCTCCGTTGACAGTAAAAATGTTCAAGGAACCACACCATAGGTCTTTTCCTACTACGGGCTCTCTTCCCCATAGCGAGATCGCAGCATCATTGAAAAGCGTAATATAGCCATTGGTATCGCAGGTATATACAGCGGCAGGTAGTCCCTGAATTAGCTGTCGGTATCGATGCTCACTGTCCTTAATTAGAGAATAAAGTAGTTTCTTTTGAGTGATATCAATGGTGAAACATCGGGTGTGCATAAAATTACCCTGCTCGCGGTATACATTGGAACTAATATTAACGGCCTTTATGGAGCCGTCTTTACAGCGCAATTCTGATTCATATAAATTCAGTGTTTCGTCATTGGTAAGCCGTGTCAGTATATCGTTAATTTTAGCTTGGTTGACGTGAAATTCAAGGATCGAATGCCCAATGTATTCCTCTGCCTCATAACCCAGTAAATCCAGTTCAGATTGATTGGCCCAATTAATAATCCCGTTTCTATCCACCCAGTGAATGCCTATTGCCGCGTTCTGAAGGCAATCCTGTAATTCATGATTGACTTTTAGGGTTTCTTTGTGACTGTTATGCTGCCGGGTAATATCCTGGAAACAGAAAAGCGCCCCGGCTACACTATCCTGAAAGTCGGGTATTGGCGTAGCACTGACTATCACCTGTACCCTGGTCAGGTCGGGTCGTTCTATTGTGACTTCGACTTCATTATCTTGAAATCTGTGCGCGAGGGAGCTCGCTACCGGCCTGGCAGGATAGGGCATAGTCCGTCCATCAGGGTCAAGAAGTATCATGGAATCAAAAAAACGTTCGATGGTATCTCCGGGTTGTGGATTCTGTCCCCACAGTGCGGTTGCTTTGGGGTTGTACTTCATAATAACTCCCTTCGTATCACACACGCATATTCCCACTGGCAATAGGTCAAACACAGGACTTTCCTGTACGGAGCTGTCTTTCCCTATCCTACTTGTAAAAATGTGACCTGTTTTCGTATTAGGAAATGATTGTGTTTTCATACATGATCAATCAGCCTTTGCAGACTAAAATAAAATATCTACTAATTAGTGAGCATAGAGCACGGGCTTCCCGATAGTCCGGGATAATTTTAAGCAGGGCGGTATTGAACTACAACAGAAGCATACTAAAAACCACTGTACTACAGTATGCTTTTAACCACTTGCAAGCCCATTATGGCTATACACGGTGGCTGGAATATGGCTATTTAGAAAAGGAGAGGTATTTATTTAACCATGAAAGTACTTAATAAGAATTAGTTAAGCAAAAATAAATTGTTCTCATCTTGAATTATTTTTTGCTCAATTACCGTACTTGTTTATCCGGTTTATCCGGGGTTTGGCACCAGTGAATGCCGGGGTTACTCGCTCCGGCCAGGCAATCAGAGGTAGGAATTCTGGTGTCGGAGACGTATTATCTACTTGTTAAGTGTACAGCAGAGTAAGCCCTGTGGTGGTCTGTTAACCATCAGGTCACCAGAGTCAAAAGCTTTTTATTGACCGGTGAGTGTAGTGGGCTTGATTTTAGATATTCGTCTTTGTAACGTACACGGGTAATCGCTCCGGGTTACTATATACGTACAGGATCTAAACAGATTACCCGAAAGTCTTATCCAACATTTTATTAAATTGCCGCTCAATCACCTGAATCCTTAAAAATAGTACTAATGAAAAAAAGAAACTTTCTAATAGCCCTTGGTGCTTTGATGCTGGTTGGAACCCAGATGCATGCCCAGAGCCTCGAAAAATTTGCTATAACGGATGCCTGGAAAGCCAAAATAGAAAACCTGGCCCCGGCCAAACCCACCTACCCCAGCAAGAAAAAGCACAAAGTCCTGCTTTTCTCGCTCTTCACAGGTTTTGATCATTGGGTGGTACCCCATACCGCGGCCATGGTGGAGATTCTGGCCAAAAAAAGTGATGCGTTTGAGGTAGTGACCACCAATGACATCATGATGTTTGAGAAAAACAACTTGAAGCAGTTTGATGCCGTGGTACTGAACAACAACTGCTCCATCAACCCGCGGCGCGATTTGTTTTATGATCAACTCATCAAGAACAAGTCCTTAACCGAAGAACAAGCAACGGCAAAATCCAGTGAAATGCAGGAGAATTTGTTGAACTTTATCAAGAAAGGCGGCGGACTGTTGGCTTTGCATGGGGCGGTTACGATTTTTAACAACTCCGAAGAATTCAGCGATATGATGGGGGGTAGCTTCGATTATCATCCTGCCCAGCAACCCCTCCGCGTAAAACTGGCCGATCCTGATCACAAGTTGCTGCAGGCCTTCGATGGGGAGGGGTTCACGCATGTGGATGAAGCCTATATGTTCAAGAACGCTTACACCAAGCAGAACTTCCACCCCCTGA
The DNA here is from genome assembly GCA_963768025.1 of uncultured Cytophagales bacterium. Classification (GTDB taxonomy): domain Bacteria; phylum Bacteroidota; class Bacteroidia; order Cytophagales; family Spirosomataceae; genus CAVYGM01. The sequence continues at coordinate 67,004 of CAVYGM010000035.1, read as the reverse complement.
TGTACCTGACCACCAGTGAGAGTCAAAGGTCTGAAAGGCGATAATCCCGAAGACAAAAAATACATCTCCTGGATCAAGCGCTACGGCAAGGGACGGGTGTTATACGCCTCACCCTCACACAACGCCCAAAGCTTCGAAAACCCCAAACTCCTCCAATTCTTCCTGGATAGTATGCAGTACGTGGTGGGGGATGTGAAGTGCGATGAGTCGCCGATCGGGACGGCCACGCCTTGATCGTCCAAAGTCAAAGCATAACCCGAAAGTTGCGCGTGGTCTTCCGCAGGGAGACTACGCGCTTTCTATACAAAGCAGTCTCCAACTGCCCCACCCAAACATCCCAAAACAGCACCCCGCTATTCCCTCCCACTCGATAGCTTCCGCATTTCCTCCTCACTCAAAGCCCGGTCAAACACCGCTAGTCCGCCGATTTGCCCTTTGAAGGTATTCCCCATTCCGGCTTTCAAAAGCACGGCCCCCACCGTAAAGTCCGAGCCGTTGTTGCCCATCCCCTCCGGGAAGTAGTACGGGTTTTTGGAGTGGGTGAGGCCGTCGGGTGAGCCAGGAAAGCCGGCTGTATGCTCAATCAGCTCGGGGGCGCGGGCCTCGAAAGCACCGTTGAAGTAGGAGCGGATGTAGGTACCATCGTAGGTAAAAGCCACGCAGCTCCATTCGTTGGCGGGTACCGTTGCGGGCTCGCCGAGTAGTCGATGGAGTAGGGGAAGGGGGGCGTCGGTTTGCCGGTTTGGGAAATGTGCCCGCACACCTGATTGCGCCCATTGTAGTAGGGCAGCGACACAAACAGCCCGTACTGCCGCTTACCGCCGTCCTGGTACTCGTTCCACATACCCCCCACAAAGCCCGTTTTTTCGCCGCTCCACTTCACCCAGGCCATCACCGTTACGCCCTGATTTTGGCCGTGGATATTGAGCTTCCCGGTTTCGGCCTGGGGCAGGGAGAGGTAGGTCTTGCCATCAAACAAAGCCGAGTAGCCCGACAGCGGCCCTTCGTCTATCCTGGGCAGCGTGCCGTTGGTTTCTTTGAGCGGAAAGGTACCCTTGCCCCGTGCTTCCCGGTATTGCCCGGCGGCTTCCTTAAAGTCCCAAAGGGCCACCAGGCCTTTGGTTTTGGTGAGCCGGGCCATGTGCTTTTTCTGGGCGTTGGTTTGGGCGGAAAGGTAGCTAATAGAAGCTACTAGCAAAAGCAGGAATATGCAGGTGCTTTTCGTGAAAAGGGGCATGGGTAGCTGTTTTTTTTGTTGACCACAGAGTTTGGGTAGTTGTGGTGCGGGGTTGAGAGGAGGTTGAAACTGTTTTCTGTGCCAAAAGATAGAAACTATTCAAACGCCTTCTTCCTGAACTCCTTCACCACCTCCAGCCAGAACATATCCCGTTCTTCGCGCGATCCGGTCCGGTAACGGGGCATTCCGTTTGCATCTTTTTCTTCAATTAGACTGATCACCTTTCCTTTTGAGGTACCATTGTATTTTCCCAAAACAGTATTGGTCCAGTCACAGGGACGTACTACGATGGGGACGACGGTTTTGCCCATCTCGATGGCCCGGGGAATTTCGGTATTCATGATGTAGTCCGTATTGAGGAAATCCACGCTGATGAGCGCTATCATGATGTCGCAATCGTCTATTTTCTGTTTCAATTCCAGGTCCCAGTTGCCTCCCATGGATAGCTCCCGGTCCTCAAACGCCGAAACCTTGTCTTCTTTGATTAAGGCCACAAAATGTCGTTTGAGTTCGTCTTTGTACGACTCGTCACTGTGGGAGTAGGAGATAAAAATCTTTTTCATAAGAAATTTTTCATTGGGTAAAAACAGCTTAAAGTCACCCCGGCGGTACACGTATTTTTCGTAAAAAACCAGATTGCTTGCCTTCTGATTTTCGCTATCCAGTAATCTTCTCCTGGTTCAGTACCTCAAAGGGCAGATAGGTGCCAAAGGGTGACTTGACCCATTTGGTATAGTCATAGTACTTGATTTGCTCTTCGATTATCCCCATGATGTCCTGTACGAATTTGTCGCTAACCGGTTTTTTGGAATACTGGCTCAGGCTTATCGTCGGTTTGTTCTGACTGTTGCCTTCGGGTAACTTAAAATCAAGGAACAGGAAACGCTTTTCTGTCTCTGCCTGATCGTACAGCATCACCTTGTTTTTCCACATGATGTACTTCCAGCCTACTTCTTCCTGCAACAAATACTCGTAGCAGCGCTTGATCAGTTCGGCCAGGATGTTGCTGTGGAAATAACTCCCAAACTCATACTGCACCAATGGCGCATCGAAACTTTCCAGAAAGAGCGCATCCACACTACCCGCTTTGATGGGTTTGAGGTACTGCGGTACTACGTAGAGTCCTCTTCTCCTTTTACTTCAAAAATAATCTTGTGGTGCAGCATAAAGCCCAGCATGTAGTCGAGGTAGGGGAGGGCTTTGCTGTTTTTGAGCCAGCGTTTGGCGTCCTGCCTTTTGAAATACCCTTCCTTCTTGTCCCTTAGTTCCCCAATAGTCAGGATGCCATACAGCCAGGTAGTAAACTTCGCTCAGATCAGTAATAAAGTGAGTGCGTAAGGGCATCCGTGAAGGGAGCATTGGCGCTCCAATTTGTTATTATCCAGGTAGTGGCAGGCAATCGAGTACGACAGATTGGTGATCACCTCCTTTATGTCATTCCCATTGGAGGTCTATGTTCGAGCATTAGGGATTTCTGAAACGTCTCTCAATGCTGAGCACCACCTTCCCTGCTTCCCGGGCCTTGCTGATCGCTTCGCGAAGCTGTATGCGCAACTGGATTGGTCACGCTTGATTTTATGGTGCTTCAATCAATGCCAGAACGGCCCCTTTGGCTTTCTTTGGCGTTTCTGTGGGATTCTTCGGAACCAGGCAAAACGTGTAAAGTTCGTCTACGCCATTTTTTCTTTTAAGTCCCTATTGTTCAGGTCCCCGGTTTTTCCGGACTTTATTTTCCAGCCGTTGATTGTGAATCAGGTACAGGTTGAGGTTGTTATCTTTCCAGTTGCCTCGATTTCCCGTGCTATCTTCCGGTTTTCGCGGATGTAGTACTCCACCGCTCCCAGCCAATAATTGAGCGGATAAATATCCTCTTCTTCGCCAGTTTCTATCGTTTTTTACTTTTCCAAAAGCATCGTCCTGCCCATTGCCCCACAGCAGCAGGTACAGAGCCTGCTCGTTGAATAGCGGGAAATGAATGCTGTGGTAGTAGTCCTGCCCGCCAAAGTCAATGCCGATGACCTGCGTTTCGTTCAGTTCTTTCTCAAACAGATTTACCCCGTGGGTGCTTCCTTCATCTGGCTTTATCTATCGCCCGTCAGCAGGTCGGCAAGGGTGGTTTTGCCCACCTGTGTATTGCCCAGAAAAATGACTTTTAAAGTATTACGGTAATTACTTTAGTGACATCTTTAAACTGACTCAGGTAATTTTTTAAACGTTCTCGTCCGCTCTTCGTCCGAAAAACTCACGTCCAGGAGAATACCAGAAATAATATCATCGAACTTATTCCCAACCGCCAGCAGATAAAAATCATCCTTACAATCAGCCAGCACCGTGGGCAATTGGGTAAGCTGATTTTCTGATACATCCAGAAAGCGAAGTTTTGGAATAGCTCCCGTCAGCGGTAATTCGGTAAGCTGATTGTTGGCTACTTCCAGTTGGATCAGGTTGGGTAATGCTTTTGGCAGAATCAGTCTGGAAATCGCGCAGCGGTTTAAGACTACCTTTTCGATATTTGGGCAGCCGGATAGATCAACGTGGATCAATTCCTTGTTTTCGCGGGCATCCAGGAATTTCAGATTGGGGAGTTTTAAGGAAAGCTCGCTAAGATTATTGCGGGCGATGTGCAGTACCTCTAATTCCGTGCAATCATTTTTAAGCAGTTGGAGTCAACTCCGAATCTGTCAAGCAGTATCCGCCAGGTGCAAACCTAGTAGCTTTCCTTCTTTTTCGTAATAGCGGGGCTGTCCGTTACTAACCCGTAGTTCAGCGAGGGAATTCGATTTTTCCAGCGGTTTGTTCTTTGAGGATTAGTGCGTTCAAGGCGGGTTTAGGAAAAAACCGAAAGCCATTTTCATTGCTTACTCATCGCTTTCGGCTGGATGGACATTGGCCTGTTCATAGAAGCAGGCGGGACAAACTACTAGGCTATTTCACCAGGTTTACCCCTGAATACGAATATATAGAAAAACATGATGTTCGGTGTAGTAGCTTGTTCATAAAATAGTGTCATGCGTTAAGAATGATTAAAAACAGTGTTTTGAAGAAGTCAGTTCCGTGCGTCCGGAGGCTCCCTTCTAGTGGTTCGCGAATTTCAAAGGCATTGCTTACTCTTTTGCCTTTAATTCGATGTTTTTGGTGATGCGGGCTTTTGCCCTCACGGCCAGGGAGAGCTCCGGCTCCCTTCTCAACGCCTCTGTGTCTTATCGGCCTGCTCGGGGCCATCGCACACAGGCCATAAAAAAGGTCGGCTTATGAGAGGCGTTGATTGATTTGGTGTGCTGTTATGTCATAAAGGTGTGCTGGTTTCGATACTTTCATCAAGGTGATGATGATTTCATGACCATTCTACCATATTTGAAAAACTAATGATCCGGCGCTTTACGGTCACCATTGTCCCTATATGCATCAGCAATCTCTCATAAGCCGATCGGCATGGGCCGTCACCTGATACAGTATGGCGTGTGTGCGGTAGGCCCTGAGCAGGCCATATGGATTCAGAGGCGTTGGAGAGCGGCCCGCCCGGAAGCTCCTCCCGGCCGTGAGGGCAAGCGCTTTCGGCACTAGCAATGGTCATTGAACTATGACAGCAATATAGTAAGCATGTCTTCGCCAGGATTACATAAGGCACGACTGCAACTCAAACTGACAATCTTCTAAAATCTCGCAACCCCCTTTGCTCAACACCTTTCCCAAAAATCAGAAATTTGTGCTGGCCGACCGCTTCAGAACCACCTCTCCGACTGCTACGAGGATTCGTTCCGGGCTTACTACGCAAGCCGAGCCGGACGAAAAGAAAAAAGCTCTGCAAAAGGCCGAACCTCACCGTGGAAATGCTGCGCTCGTTATTTCCGGCTATGCAACGACCTGCGCCTGCTTTCCTTCAAGCAGTATACCCAATGCTCCGTGCAGCTCAACGAAATTGGCCGCATGATCGGGGGCTGGCTTAAATACCTCGATTAAAAATATCGACTCGCCTTCGGCGAGGATAAAGGGTAAAAGTGTAAAAGAAAAAAGGGTGCTTTTTAGTACCGGAAGAGACGAAAACCCAGATCGTCGTACTCGATCGTCAGGATAGTCCCTGATACGATTCAGGAGGCGGCTGTAGTCATCATCGTCGTACCAGGACCCGCCACGAACCACCCGGATGTCTCCTATCGGTTACTTTTTGTGTACTAAACCCATTAGTATAGTCAGTGCTGATTTCTTCAGCATACCAATCCTCGCACCATTCCCATACATCCCCGCTCATATCGTGCAGGCCCCGCAAGTTCGCTTCTTTCAGCCCTACGGGTTGCGTTTGTGAGCGGCTGTTATCATCGTACCATCCTACTTCGTCAAGGACGAGGCTCCCGCTAAAATCGCCTCTTCTATCTCTGGACGTATCAGCTAGTCCCTCTTTTTCCCAGGCTGAGTTCCGGGCGCAGTACTCCCACATGGCTTCGGTAGGTAGGCGAAATTCCCGGTCATCGTGATAATCTTCTTTGAGTTAGTTTGTTGAGCTTTTCCAAAAAACCATCTTCACCGCGGATATCATTCCAGCTTACCTGCTCCACCGGGCGGTGCCTGCCTTTAAATCGAGAAGGATTTGTACCCATTACCTTCTCATAAAGCTCCTGCGTCACGGGGTACACCCCGGCGTAGAAGCCCCGGTCAAAGGTCACTTTTTGCTTGTTCTGGAAGAGAAAGGTACCCCCTTCTATCCAGTTGAGGGCTGTGTAGTTCAGGTCAAAGAGGGATAGCAATAGGCTCAGGCATGGGAAGAAACGATGGGTTTTGGAAACAGTCCCAAAAAATACGAACTTTTTGGCAATACCCCAGCGGGCATACTTTTTGGAGGGCCCTACTCACGAAGATACTTTACCTACCAACCCCATGAGAAACCGATACAAAACATCTCCCCACCGGCCTGCTGGCGGCGCTAGTAACGTGCCTGCTAGTGGCCGCCTGCCAAACCGTGGCGGACCTCCCCGTGGAGGAGCTCAACACCAAATACCGGGTAGAGCCCTACGAGTACCTTCAGGTAGACGGTATGGCGGTCCACTACCGGGCGGAGGGGCCCGAGAGCGACTCGGTGCCGCTGGTGCTGCTGCACGGCACGGGCTCCTCGCTCTATACCTGGGACGCCTGGGCCCGGGAGCTGAAAGATACCCACCGGGTCATCCGGCTGGACCTGCCCGCCTTCGGCCTCACCGGCCCACATCCCGACGGAGAGTACACCCTGGATTTCTACGTGGATTTTCTGCACGCCTTCCTGACCAAAATGAACGTGAAGCGGTGCGTACTGGCGGGCAACTCGCTGGGCGGAGAAATCACCTGGCAGTACGCGCTGAAGTACCCCGCCGAGGTGCAGAAAATGATCCTGATCGGGGCGGCGGGCTACCCTACGAAATCCAAAAACGTACCGCTGCCTTACGTGGTGCTGCGCCTGCCCGTGCTGCGGGAGGCGTTCAAGAAAAGTACCCCCGAGGAAGTGATCCGCAAAAGCCTGAACTACCTCTACGCCGACACCACCCGCGTGACGGACAGCCTGGTGGCGCTCTACTCCGACATGACCCGCCGCGAGGGCAACCGCGAAGCCCTCACCGACCGCATGGAGAGCATCGGCGAGGAAGGCCCCTGGCAGCAACTCCCCACCATCCAAACCCCCACGCTGCTGCTGTGGGGCAAGCAGGATCAGCTCATTCCGCTGTCGTACGGCCTGCGCTTCGACAAAGACCTGCCCAACAGCACCCTGGTGGTGATTCCGGACGCGGGCCACATGCCCATGGAGGAGGTACCCCAGGCGTCGCTGTCGGCCGTAAAGGATTTTCTGCGTAGCCCCGCTCGCCAGGCCATGAAGTGACCCGGTGGGTACCCCCTGAACACAAAGTCCAGGGGGTACGGGAAGTTTTACGGAGTAGTGTAGCCTACGCGGTAAATAACCCCATTAGTGTCGTCCGAAACCAGCAGTGAGCCGTCCGGATGAACGGCCAGTCCCACCAGCCGACCAAAATGCGAGCGGTTGTTGATGATGAAACCCGTCAGGAAATCCTCAAAGCGGATGGGCTTGCCGTTTTCGAAGTGCAGGCGCACTACCTTATAGCCCACGGGAGGCTGCGGTTCCACGAGCCGCGCATGGTCACAAAGGCATCGTCGCGGTACTCCTGCGGAAACTGGGAGGCCGTATAGAATACCATGCTCATGGGGGCCGAGTGGGCCTGGTAGGTGAGCGCGGGCAGGGTGGTTTTCTGCAAATACTGCTGGTAGGTGGTATCGCCCTTGGGCCGGTCGGCGGGATTGTACTTTCCTTCTCCGTAAATGTACGGCCAGCCATAATCGGCCCCCTGCCGGATCTGATTTACCTCTTCCTTCTGCTCGTTGTCGCCCAGCCAGTCGATGCCGTGGTCCATGCCCCACATGTCGCCCGTGGTGGGGTGCCAGCCAAACCCGATGGTATTGCGCAAGCCCTTGGCATACATCTTTCGATTGGACCCGTCCGCGTTGGCCTGCAGGATCGTTGCATTTTCCGGGTTGGGCTCATCGCAGGCGTTGCAGGTACTGCCCACGGTGATGTACATCTTACCATCCGGTCCAAAGGCCAGGGTGCGGTTGGGGTGCTGCCCGCCGTCGGGCAGGTCGTCGATCAGCAGCTTCGGCTGGCCGAGCGTACCGTCGGCATTCATAGCTGCTTCGTACACTTCCGTTACGGTAACCAGGTACATCTTGCGGTTGTGGATGGCCAGGCCATGTACCTGTTTGAGGCGCGCTACGGTTGTTTTTCCCTCCGCCACCCCATCCCGGTTTGCGTCCGTGAGCATCAGTACCACCCCGGCGTCGCGGTCGGTGGTATACACATGGCCCGCTTCGCTCACCAGCAGAATGCGGGGTTTGCCCAGGCTTTCCGCAAATTTATTGACCGCAAACCCGGCCGGCGTTTTGAGCCGACTGATGTTTTCGTCGGAAGCGGGTGCCAGCGCGGGCCTGAACACGTACCCTTCCACCTGCGAGGCGGTGGGTTCTTCTTCGGTTTCGGGGATGATGGTTTCCCAGAACCCATCCTCTTTGCAGCTTACTACGGTAATCAGGAGCGCTACGGAAATTCCCATTCCCCACGCCCATTTTTGTTTCGTACCTCTCCGGAATTTCATTGATATGGATTTTTAGTGAATAGTATTCGGCCTTACGCCAAACCGGCGTTTCCGCAGGTTTAAAAACACTAAAACCCGTACCATGTCCCTTTCGGACACAAGCTGTGCAACAGATTGCCAGCGTCACCGGGGGGATTACCCGTTTTTTGGGAAGCTGCGCGTTCTTAAAAAAATATGCCAATCGGCTTGATGTAAAGCCGGTTACTCCTGTATGCCCCGGTGCAGGGTGCTGCTCAGCCCACTGGCGCGAAACCAGCGGTACCCAAACGCCGGGAGGATAAGGGTGTGTTTGCCTTTGTCGTTGGCCACAACGCGGTCGTCCTCCGTTAGTTCCACCAGGGTGGCTCCGTTTCGTTCTTTTAGGTTGAGTTCCACCTCATGCATTTTTTCATCAAAGTTATGCACCACCAGCAGGTAGCTCTCCTGCCAGCAATACAGCATGGCCAATATCTGGGGTATGCCGCTTTCGATAATTTCCCAGGAGCCCCAGCCTATTTCGGGGCATTCCTTCCGAATCCGGATCAACTTGATCATCCAGTTGAGCAGGGAGTCGGGGTCGCGCTTTTGGGCTTCGATATTCAGGTGTTCGTAGGCATAGGGGCCTTTGTCAATCACCGGGTGGATCAGTTCTTCGGCCTGCGAAAAACCGGCATTGCTATCGTCGGACCACTGCATGGGGGTGCGCACAGCATTGCGTTCTTTCAGACTCAGGTCATCGCCCATGCCAATCTCGTCGCCGTAGCGGATCACGGGGGTGCCCGGCAGCGAAAACATCAGGCTGTACGCCAGTTCGCTCTGGCGGCGGTTGCCAAGCATGGGAGACAGCCGCCGGCGGATGCCCCGGTCGTAGAGTTGCATATTCTTGTCGGGTCCAAAGCGTTCGAACACCTTCTGGCGCTGCTCTTCGGAGAGGCGGCCCAGGTCCAGTTCGTCGTGGTTGCGGAGAAAATTGGCCCACTGCGACGAGTGGAACGTGCCCCGGGTAGCTTCCATTGCTTCAATCAACGGGCGGGTGTCGGCGGAGGCCAGGGCATAGAACACGTACTGATTGACGTAAAAATTAAACATCAGATGAATGCCATCGCCTTCGTGGCCAAAATACTTTTGGCTTTCTTCGGGGAGTACATTGGCTTCGCCCAGCAGGATGGCGTCGCCCCGCCGCCATTGCAGAAACCGGCGAAACTCCCGCAGGTACTCAAACCGGAGGGCGGGCGTGGCTTCACCCGCGGCGGGGGTTTCGAGAATAAAGGGCACGGCATCGACCCGGAAACCCGCCACGCCCAGTTCAAGCCAGTAGCCGATAATCCGGCGGATCTCCTCCCGCACCTCGGGGTTATCCATGTTCAGATCGGGCTGGAAATTGTAAAAGCGATGAAAGAAATACTCCCTGGCTTTTTTGTCGTAGGTCCAGGTGGCTTCCTGCACCCCCGGAAAAACCATGCCTTTGTTCCAGTCGGAAGGGCGTTTTTTGGACCAAACGTACCAGTCGCGGTGTTTGGCATTTTTGTCGTTCCGGGCCTCCTGAAACCACGGGTGCTGGTCGGAGGTGTGGTTTACCACCAGGTCAATGATGACTTTGATGCCTAGCCGGTTGGCCCGGTGCATGAATTCGACAAAGGTACCGCTGGACCCGTGGCGCGGGTCCACGCCGTAGTAGTCTTTTATGTCGTAGCCATTGTCCTTATTGGGAGTGGGTTGGAAAGGGGCCAGCCAGACGGTGTCCACCCCGAGGGCGTGCAGGTAGTCGAGGCGGCGGTTGAGGCCCTCAAAATCGCCCACGCCGTCGCCGTTGAGATCCATGAAGGTTTCGAGGTCGAGGCTGTAAATGACGGCATTTTTGTACCAGAGGTCTTCTATCATGAGTTGGTTGGTTGGAGTATGGGCAGTTTTTGTTCAGATTTTAGAAAAAAACCGTACCTCCGGACCCGGAAGGGCGGGGGAGCCTCAGGCGCGCACCGCCAGTCACGGGGTAAGTTTTAAACCTATTTGGCTATTTTGCCGTCTGGTATTCCGTAGGGGCGGTATTCTCTACCGGTCAGATCTATCCTATGCTTCCAGCCCTACTAGATTTTTCAATGTGAACGCGTTCCGCACGGCGTTACCGCCTCCGTCATTATTGAAATACGCATACACCTCTTTCCCCGCATACTCCCATTCCCTGAGCCGGTTGGCCCACCAGCGGAGGTCGTCGTCGGAGTAGGAGCCGCCGTAGAGCCAGCCGGGATCGGGCCCATGCAGACGCACGTACACAAACGGAGCCGTAGCCCGCAGAATGCACGGTAGCCCCGCTCCGCTCATGACACAGTAAGCTGCCTGATGGCGTTCCAGCAGTTGAAAGATAGCTTCCTGATGCCAGCTGGGGTGCCGGAACTCCACCGCTACCCGTATCCAGTGGGGGAGTTGCCCCAAAAAGTAAGCTAGTCTATCGTAGTCAAAGGCGAAATTGGGCGACAGCTGGACCAAAAGTACCGCCCGCTTGTCGCCCAGAATATGCCAGCATCTTTTTATTCGCTCTACCCATGTCTCCGGTTTGTATAGCCGCTTGGCGTGCGTGAGTCCGCGCGGAGCTTTTACCGTAAACTGAAATCCCTCGGGCAATCGTCGGCGCCAACTCGCAAAGGTACGCTCGTGGGGCCAGCGGTAGAAACTACTGTTCAGCTCAACCGTTTGAAAATGATGTATGTAGTGGTAAAAACGTTCGTGCCCCGGCGTGGGATCTGGATACAATACCCCCTGCCAGTGGTCATAGCTCCAGCCTGATGTACCGATGTGTAGTGCCATATCAGAGTTAGTAGTCTGCTCGTAGCTTTCGATTTAGCGATACTTGATGTATATAAAAATTCATACCTACGTTCCATGAGTCTCTTTTCTGCAAATTCGCCTTAATCAAAGATATCTTTTTGTTTTTATACCGAATGGTATATTTTTGTACTTTACTTTTATTCCTATGGGAAAAGCAGAAAAAACCAGGCAATTTATAGTGGAAAAAACTGCCCCTTTATTCAATAAACGGGGTTACGCTGGTACATCGGTTTCTGGCATCATGGAGGCAACCGGCCTTACCAAAGGAAGCATTTACGGGAATTTTGAAAACAAGGACGAGGTGGCTCTCGCCGCCTTTGAATACAATAGCCTACGGCTGATGGGTGCGCTGGAGAAATGGACCAGTGAAAAACAATCGGCCACGGAAAAATTATTGGCGATGACCCAATTTTACCTCGACAACTGGCCGGCAGTATTTCGCGAAGGCGGTTGCCCTTTACTGAATTCTGCCATTGAAGTTGACGACGCCCACCCGCTCTTGCAAGCCAGCGTGCGATCCAGTTTTGTGCGCTGGGAAGGTATGATCGTGGATATGATAGAGTTAGGAAAAAAACAAGCTGAGTTCAAACCCAATCTGGTGTCTGCCGACTTTGCGAGTACGATCATCATGTTGATTGAAGGCGGAATCATGCTTTCAAAAATTTCCGGGAACCCCCGACACTTATATCTGGCAATTTCCCGTATTATTGGGATTATTGAAACGGAGCTGATATAACGCACATCCTGAACGCGTACTCCTGCCACAACCCCACAACTGAGGTTTGATCCTCACGAACTAAGTTTTTAATCACAAACTCAAACCAATGAAACGAGTAGTAATAACGGGAATGGGAGCCATTACCCCACTGGGAAATTCAGTCAGTGATCTGTGGCAGCATGTAGTATCTGGCACCAGTGGAGCCGGGCCCATCACCAGGTTTGACGCCAGTAAGTTCAAAACCCGCTTTGCCTGCGAAGTGAAAGGGTTTGATGCAGAAAGGTACGTGGACAAAAAAGAACTCAAAAAATACGATCTCTTTACCCAATACGCCATTGCGGCTAGCGATCAGGCGATCGCCGATGCCGGACTTGACTTCGCTGCCATGGATCAAACCGAACGCTTCGACATGGGGGTGATCTGGGGGACCGGCAACGGCGGCATCAGCACGTTTGAGCAACAACTCAAAGAGTTTGACACCGGTGACGGTACACCGCGCTTCAATCCCTACTTTATTCCCAAAATGATTGTGGATATAGCCGCGGGCGTGATCTCCATGCGGCACCAATTGCATGGCCCCAACTACTGCACCGTATCGGCCTGTGCGTCGTCCAATACGGCGATCATCAGTGCCTTTGATACCATTCGAATGGGGAAGGCTACGCTGATGATTGCAGGAGGGTCGGAGGCTGCCATCTCGCCCGCTTCCGTGGGGGGCTTTAATGCCGCGCAGGCGCTCTCCAAACAAAATGAAAGTCCACAAACGGCTTCCCGGCCCTTTGACCGGGATCGGGATGGGTTTGTGATGGGAGAGGGGGCAGGGGCTCTGGTGCTGGAAGAACTGGAACACGCGTTGGCCAGGGGAGCTACCATCTACGCCGAGCTGGCCGGAGGCGGGATGGCTGCCGATGCCTACCACCTCACCGGTACCCATCCGGAGGGGCTGGGAGCGGTACTGGGCATTCAGCGTGCCTTGCGCGATGCGGGAATTTCTCCCGACGACATTGATTACGTCAATGCACACGCTACCTCAACGGGCATTGGCGATTTGAGCGAACTGGTCGGTATCAAACGCGTATTTGGTGAGCGTCAGGTACCCATCAGCGCCACTAAATCCATGACCGGACATTTGCTGGGGGCGGCCGGTGCGGTGGAAAGTATCATCTGTATTCTTTCGGTGAAACACGATCTGATTCCGGCTACGATCAATGTCGCCAATATTGATGAGCGGATCCCCGAAGGCATGAATCTGATTACGGGCAAAGCCATCTCCCAGCGCGTAACCTATGCCTTGAACAATACCTTTGGTTTTGGCGGCCATACGGCTAGTTCCATTTTCAAAAAATATTAGGTGCTCGTTTATTGGTAGACTGGATATTGGTTAGTAGGCTACTGGTTGTAAGGATTTTGGCTATTGATGTCCTCACGCTCCTATTCCCATAGGATCACCCTTTTTCAGGACATGACGATAGCATACCGCCTTACATCCATTCCAAATAAAGTGGGCATTTTCTACTTTTGTGTCAAGAAATGGTAATCAGAAAAGAGTGAAAAGCGCAGGTCGGTCTTGCGACGGGTACCACCAGGTATCCTTCCTGCACGTCGTAGCTGACGGTATAATCATCCAGTGTTATGAAAAAAGAACTAGTCAATAAAAAGCAGGCTTCCACCAAGTCACGACTACAGGTGAAGTACGAAAAGCTTTTGAAGGATGTGGAGAAGAATAAGGAGTTGCAAAAGAATATGGAGGAGGGGATGAAAACTGTGATGCCCCGAATCGAAAACGAACTAAGCCCCCTGGTTGACCATAAGAATAATTTAATCCGGCAGCGGTTGCTCCGCCTGGATGAGTTGGCCACCGAACTAGGCGTTGGGAAAATGAACAAAGACTGGTTTGAGCCTTATATGGTGGAGCAGGCCAGCGCCCTGATGCAGCAGAAGGGATTTGGTGACGATGCCTTGAAACAGATTTTTGAAAAATACAGTGATGAACCCCTCATCCCCGAGGAGGACGAGCTGGCCGACTTCGCCTCAAATTTCCGGGATGAATTCGGGATTGAACTTGATGTGAAGGAGATGATGGAACGAGGGGTAGATGCCTACATGCGGGAAAACAGGGAGGAATTTCAACAGAAAATATCCGAAAAATGGGAGGAAAAAGAAACGGAAAATACCCGTTCGTACGACCCTTCCAGCCAGAAAAAGGGTAGCAAACAGGATCAGGCGCTGATGCAGGATGCCAAGGCGATCTACATGCGGCTCATAAAAAAGTACCACCCCGACCGGGAGCAGAACGAGGCGCTCAAAGTCCAATACACCGCCCTGATCCAACAGGTGACCACAGCCTACCAAAACAACGATTTCCTGACTTTGCTTCAACTGCAAATCGAACACATAGAAGAAAAAGAGGCAGATGCGAGTTTTTTGGCCGAAGACATGCTGAAGCGCTACAACAAGATTCTCCAAAAGCAATTGAATGAGATCCGGGAGGAGATAGATTTCATGAAATACAACAGCATGGGCTTGTTTGATAGTTTTTTTGATAAAAACCACCAATTCAGCAAGAGCAAGTTTAACCGCTATAAGAAAGACCTGGCAATAGATATTGAGGAGATTCAGGAAGACCTGGATGCCTCCTACAAGCGGAAGAAGGGGTGGTTTAAGGAATGGATTAAAGAAATAAAAATGTATCAGCAGCAGTCCATGATAGAAGAAAGTCTGATGCGGTTTTTTGTGTACGAGGAATAAGGTTCTGAAAACTCCCCTTTTTTTGGAAAGGTAAGCGGCCCGAGAGAACAGCCCCGTAATTTAATCCAGCAGACCCGCTGGCAACTGGCTGATCGGGCGTACCTGAATGTTGCGGTAGTATACCTCTGCTCCTTCGGACTGGATTTGAATTTTGCCTTTGGTTAGCGGAGTCATTTGGCCGTTCACGAGGTGCCGGGTGTTCAGCAGTACCATGTTTACGGTGCCGTTCATCACGTGGATGGCGGTATCTCCCAGGCAGTACAAATCCACTACATTCCACTCCCCGGTGGGTTTTTCGGCATCCGGATTTTTCAGGCACGATCGGCCGTTTGATGTTTTGTCCTGGAACAGGACCAACGGGCTCCCTGGCTGGTACACGTACTTCCCCTTCTCATTTTTTCGGGCCGGAATTTCCGTGGCTACGTCCATCACACCCCAATAATCGCCGCTGTCGCCTTCCTGAATCTGAAACTCAAAGGATTCCATCCACAGCATGGGCGTCCCGTGCGCACCCACGCTATGGTACAGCAGCCCACTGTCGCGGGGTTGGCCGAGTTTGGGAGGCCATTGCAACTGTCCCCAGCGAAATTCCAGACGTAGATGGTAGTTTTCGAAGGCATCCAGGGTATTTATTCCACCGTAGGTTTCTCCCGAAATGCGCAGGGCGGGCTTTCCATCCACCTTTACCACCGAGAACACCGTATTAGGATCTTTGTTAAGGCCAATGGGGGAGGTTTTTGCTTGCTTGTCTTTGGAATAGGGAGCGTCCAGGTAGGTTTCCCAGCCTTTCAGGTTTTTCCCGTTAAACAAAGATTGCCATTTTCCTGGTTTTTGGGCAGAAACAGAAACAATGGTGAAAAGGCCGAAACAGAGACTACAAAAAAAGAACTTCATAAGGTAATGGGCAAGGGATAGGTACCAAGTTTGACAGCTTTATTAGTTGGTAAGAGACAAAAGACTCGGCGGATGAGGTACCTACTCAAACGTAATTTCCCCCTTCTGATTATCAATCGAGATTTTACCAAACTTTTCCAGGGCCGACTGGCCAAACAGCAGGGGGGCTTTGAGGTTGTGTACCACCGAGGCCTGCACGTTCCGGAGTACCCGGTCCCCGATCTTGACCGTTTTCAGGTTAATGACCGTGCCTTCGGAAATATTCCCGTTGGCATCCGAAAAATTGGCTTTCCCCAGAACATCCTCATTGGTGAGTACCCCCTGCTTGTACAGGTACCCGGCTTCCACTTCCGAAATGGAAATGGTGCTGGCCCCGGTGTCGAATATGAACCGCATGTTCACCCCATCCACCTCCACCGGGATGTAGTATACCCCGCCACTTTTTTGCATTTTCACCACCGTTTTTTCACCCGTGGTGATCACTTCCTCCTCGGGGGGGTCGAAGTCGGGATTATCGGTGGGGGTAGGTAGGGTTTCTACCTCCGGTTTGGTTTCCAGTTTGGTGGCCGTTCGCCGTCCTGACTGCGAGCAGCCGGTCAGCAAAATTGCCAGTATGCCTATGAGTGCGTATTTTTTCATTCCGTTTTTATTTTACCAATTTTAGGTACAATCTGAATCAGGATCCTTTGGTTCCTGGTTTCCTGCGACGTCGGAAAACGCCCGATGCCACCCGTACCCGACCCCGCCACCTGCACCTCACACACCTTCGGATCGAATCGAATATTCTGCTCATTCCAGAGCTTCTGTACCGCCAGCGCCCGCTGGTAGCTCAACGTGAAATTATCCGTGTAGGTATCTTTTGAAGCCATTCCCTCAATGATGACCAGGTACTTGATGTCCTGTCCGGCGTACTTGGTTTTGAGGGTATTGATCAGGTTGCTGATAGACCGCCCAACGCTTGTAAGGTACTGAATATCCTTTCCCTGGATATCGTCCTTCTGTCGGGCAAACTCGATGTTCTGCACCAACGAAAATCGTTTGTATACCGAATCGTAGGCGAAGTACTTCTTAGGCAACTCCCGCACGGCGGCCTGGATTTCCTTGATCTTATCCAACTGCTGCTGGGTGGCCCGTTGTTGATTGGTAAGTTTGAGGTAGGTGAGGACGTAAAGAACCAGCATAATGAAAAACAGACTCGTCATTAAGTCGGCGAAACTGGGCCAGAAAAAACCGGAGTTTTGGGATCTCATGCTGCGCTAGTTGCCGGAAATGAAAAGTCGTTTGAAACGGGCGCCGAGTTTGTTTCGTTGGGCAATGGACCGGTCTTCCTCCGCCTTGGCCAGCAGGCCCAGCAAGGCGGTCATTTTAGAGTTCAGGTCGTCGAGCCGCTGCCGGGTTCGCTCGCCCTGGGAGGCCGCGCTATCCTTAAATAGGGATACATCCTGGGTAAGGGTAGATAAGTGATGCAGATTTCCCAGATTGGTCTTGCTTTCGAAAGTACTTTTCTCAAAGCCTCTATTTCATCCACGGTAAATTGCTTGACCGCTTCGCTGGAACTCAGAATGTGTAGCTGCAAATCCTTAAAGGAAGAAGAAATGGCGAAGCCTACATCGGCCACGGCGTTGGCCGTAAACTCCTTGTGTTCTTCCAGATTCTTGAAATGCACCGATAAAAAGTCCATCAATTGCTGGCTTTGGGTAAGCTTGTTTTCCAGATTATCGGCAATGGATTTGAAATTGTCGGTACGGTTGAGGAGTTCGTTCGTGCGGTCTACCATCTGGGCCGAATTCGTCACAAAGGCATTCACATTCATCATGGAGCCATTGAATTTCTCAAACTCTTTCACCGACACTTCCAATTGCTTCAGTATGGTGACATTGTACTGCATCATTTCCGCTACCTTGGCCTTATTCAGGCTGTCCAGGAGGTCTTTCTGAGCCACGACCGTGTTGTAGCTGGCATCAAAAATACCACCCAACCGGGATAGGTTACTGGCAAATTCGCCGTTGAACTTCATGAGGTTGCGTTGCAAAGATTCCAGAGTAGCGGACAACCCCTGGTTGATAATCGGCAACAGTTCCACCTGCACAAAGGTGTAAAACTCGTTTTTGCGGGCTTCCACCAGCGTGCGAGAGCCTTTGAAGCTCCCTCCGGAATTGAGAATCGTGAGCATAAGTCCGGTAAAACTGGCAATCATCGCAATTTTTACCCCGCCGATCAGGGAAGAAATGCCGTCATTGAGCAGCGAGTTGCTAGCCTGGGAATCGGTACCCATGGCCAAATCCGGCATGTTGAATAGCCCGATTACGATTCCCAGCATGGTGCCCATCAGACCCAGGTACAGCGGGATGCTGATAGACAGGTTGATGTCTTCCTCCACGGCGCTGGTGTTGCGCTCCACGATATCTTTGATCAGGTTGAAGTCCGACGAAGCTCCCCGGTTGCGGATGAGGTAGTTGTTGATGGAAAATAAAATATTCGTAAAAATCGGATTGGAATACCCTTTGTGTTGGATGGTGTTTACTTCCGTTTTGGCCAGCGAGGCGTAGGGATCGTACTCCTGGGTTACGACTTGCCCGTTGGCTTCGGTAGAATAGCCTGATGGGGCCGTGCGATTGAAATCCACCGCCTGCACGAAAATGGAGGGTGCCCCCTGAATTTTGCCGGAAAATTGCCCAATGTTGTCCAGGATCACGCTAGGGGCTAATTTTTCCAAATCCGATGACAGTACGTATACTTTGGAAATACTGAGGGTGTCGACCTTGGGGATGATATTTTTGAAAATAGTAATCTGCTGACGGGTCCGGACGAAAACCACAATCTGAATAAAGATGATGATAACAATGAGGAATATTTCAAAAATTTCAACCTTCATAGCGAATCCGGGCTTTGGTAAGGACCATCCATTTATCATCCATTAGTTCGGCTTCACCGGGTTCCTGGGTGAAAATTTTCCGGGCTCGGGGATCAAAGGCATTCAGGGCGTCGCACACGGGGTCAATGTTTTTGTCAGGATAAGCCAACGCCAGTTTTACCGAGGCATCGCGCTCATCTATCCAGAATTTGGCCCTACTCCCCTTGGTATTTAGAAACTTATAAATGGATGCCCCCTCCTTGTAGGTGGGATTAGCCGAACTATTATTAAAGCTTCCGTCCGAATTGGGGGTAGACAGAAAAAAGGCAGGACTAATGGGTTGCTGATCCGGTTGTCTCTCGACGCGCTGGTTTTGCTCCCGTGGTTTCATGACTGGTTCCATTCCGCCGGTCACGATCACTTCCATTGGAATTTTGGAGCTATCTACTTTAACAGCCAATTTTTTCATCTCCTCTTCGAGTTGCGAAACTCTACCTTCCAACTGGTTGATTCTGTTTCGTAAGCGATCAACTTCACTAGTATTTGAGTTACCGAATGTGGCCATTTCAGAACCAGGGTTTAAATAATTGTATTTGTACTTACTTGATTTTGATTTCCAGAACCCCCAAAACCTGTACACGATGAACAGCAACAGGCAGGAAATCAGGATAGAAGTTAGATTGATTTCGGAGGTAATGAAATCAAACCAACCCGAGTTTTTTGGAACTTCCGGCTGAGCCTCTACCCCTTGGCCCAAAGCAAAGAGAAAAAGCAACAGCCAGATTTTAGTTCTCATGCGCTCAGTTATTTACTGGGGTCAGATCGGCCAATTGTTTCGACATATTATTTATTGCCCCGATGATGGGATAGAAAAACAACGTTTCCTCCACCTCTTTTTCGTCTGAGCGTACCTCGTCCATTTTTTTGGTATAGTCCAGACCCTCGGCCAGGTAGTCCCGAAGGTGGCGATTGGCCTCGTTCCTGAAAATTTCCAGGGCGTTGTAGGATACGCCAAAATTATCCGAGAAGCTCATTTTTTTGTTGAGTTCAAGAAACAGCGCGTTGAAGTCAGCCACGTAATCCGTGATTTCCTTTTGCACGTCATTAGTCAGATCGGCGTAGCGGAGTTGCGTAATGGACTCATCCTTCAGACAGGTCAGCACCGACTTGATTTTCTTGATGTTAATATCCAGATCCTCGGGATCGGTCATCAGGCCTCCTTTGCAGGTCAGCTCCTTTGGGATTTCTTTCTCGGCCCTGATCACCAGGCTATCGCTGCCAAAATCTTTTTCAAACACCGCCTCAAAAATAAGCTCGGAAAGCTCCGACAAGGTCCGATTATTTCGGGTCAGTATTTGAAGGATTTTGGAGCCGGTACCACTGAACACAATGTTTTTTGGCAATTCAGTATCGGGCAGTTTGGTTTTCATCAACTGCGCCACGTGGTATATAATGGCCGAATAGAAATACAGGAAAATGATCTTGTAATCCTTGTCTTCCGCTAGTAAGGCATTGAAAGAAAACAGGTTGGCATCCCGAATCCGGTAATTGTTTTCGAGCGAGAACAGGAAGGCGATGATGTCTTCTGATTTGTTTTTATCCTTGATCGAATTCAGCACCTTCATCAGATCATACTGCTTGTTGGCGCTCAGCAGAGTTTCGTAATGCCTCGAAATACTTCGAATCAAGCCCATTGGACGTAGCTCCGTATTCGTAAAAACCATCCCCGAAAATCGCATTCGCGGCAAACTTGAACGAAGACAGCAAAATCGGTCGACTGGATTTGAAAACCACCACGTCGGTAGTACCGCCGCCAATGTCGATGGACACCACGGGCGAGTAGGTACCACCGGGCAGTTGCCCGGTGTTTTTGTAATAATAAAACGGCGCGAGTGACTCGCTGATCCCGATGGGCGTATTGGTCCGGTTTGAAATATTTCTGGAACAAATCATTGACCAGGCCTTCCAGGCTATCCTTCCGGTTGTTGGTCATGCTGCTGGGATAAAACCACATCAACCGCGTTTCGCTGAGGTTGCCCCCGTTGCGCAGAACCTTGTTGCGCATCAGCAGGAGCAGCGTCTCGAAGTAGGCCCGGATACGCTTGGTGTTGCCGGGTTCGACCTTCGCCCATTTGAGGTTGGACTTTATTTCGTTGACCCCGTCGTGCGTCTTCTCGTAGGTAAACGGAATATTGAAATCAGCCAGGCTATTGGTTTCCTTGTTCAGATCCAGATCCTTGCCTTCGCCCGAAACCGTCCGGGTCGGGAACTTGAATCGATTGGTGCCGCCAAGCTGCTCGGGCAGGAATTCGTAGTCCACAAACTCGCGGATGGCGATGGCCCCGGAACCGCCGAAGTCCTCGCTCGTGCTTGGCCGGAGTCGAAGAGCGTGGCGATTTGCATATCCTCCACCGTAATGTCGAAGGCTTTGGGAGCCGACGCCCCCGTTTTGTATTCGATGTGGGTATTGGTGGTGCCAAAGTCCAGCGCGAACGTGAAAGCGGTATTGCCCTTCGGATAGTGCGGCCATTTGGGGATCATCACCCCACCCATGTCCACCTGCCCGGTGTCTTTGACGTAGATGTAGTCAAACTCCTCGTTCAGCACGTAGTACTGCGTGGTGGCGTCCGCAGTCTGCTTGCGGGTTCGCTTGCGCGGCTTGCCCGAATTGGCCGTTTCTTCGTTGATAACCTTGATGGGTACGTTGGCGCGCTGACTGAAAAATTGCAGCACGTATTCCGAATTCTTGAACACCCCCGCCACGTTCCGGTCGATGACCTGCACCCGGTACGGCGAGGCCAGATCGGGAATGTTGGTTTTAACAAACGGGAATAAGGTCAGACCTACCTGCTGCTCCACCACTACGCCTTTGTTGGCGGTTTCGTCGGGCTTCGATAATCTGGTGTTCCAGCGACTGGTAGTAGGTCCGCTCAAAGGCGATGTACTCGCCCTCCTGCATAATCGGAATGCGCAGCGTCACCTTCACGATCCCGCCACGCCCTGCATCATTTCAATGGTGGGTTTGCCCGGCGAAGCCGCGAGCAGGTCATTCGGGGTAAAGTAGTCGAAAAACCGTTTTTTGAGGGGGAGTAAAAAGCCCTTGGAATCGTCGCCTACTTCGGTGTTTACATTGCCATCAAAAAACTTGTCTTTGTTGATCGGGTACACCAGCCGGATGAGGTACGGTTCCAGAAAATCACTGACCGTCAGGTAGGGATACTGAATGCGGGCACCGGGCAAACTCCGTTTTTCCTAAATCAGGCTCTTCGAATCGTTGTAAGGTACCTCGATAGTATGATCCCAGAAGTCGTTGACGTAGCGCAGGCGTTTGTTAAAATTGTTCTGAAGCACCAGGGGGGTCATCCCTTCCAGGTTTTTGGAGGCACTGAATCCGGAATTCGCTTTCCCCGATCGAGCCCAGGATATCTTCTTTTTTGCGTTTGCGCAAGGGTACTCCAATCACCTCAATCGCATCGCCCACGGTACCCGTATTCAGCTCTGAATAGTTGATTGCAAAATCCGCCGGGTTGAATTCTGTTATTTCCTCGTACAGCGCGTGATTTTTTCGATCCAGAAGAATCAGATTCTTCGCCAGGTACTCACTTACCACTTTCAGTTTGCCGGTCAGCGTTGGATTGGCCCGAAACAGATGGTAGATGTACTTCTGAAAATCCGGCTCCCGGCGTAAAGCGGCACGTAATGATGATCGAAGAGTACGTCGTTTTTGGTCAGTTTTATCTGGGCGTGACGGAGGTCGTTTGCCGTAGGGAAAAACAGCGTAGCGGGAGAGGTACACCCGATAATCTTGTGGTTGAACTCGATGAGATACAGCCGGTTCAACAGATCAAAATTGTACGATTCCTTGTCCTGCTGCAGGTACAGTTCCAGGGTTTCCGCCAGCCGACGGTGGGCATCGGACGAACTTTTCATGCGGGCGATTTCGGTGGCTTTATCCCACACGATAATGCGCATATTCTCGCGCAGGCTGTCGCTGTTGAAAAGCATCTCGGCCAGATCCAGGCAGTCGGATACCAGCTTTTCGTCCATCTTTCCCGCCAGCACATTTCCGTCTTTGGTGTAGGCGGTTAGCTCGGGCGTTTTGTAAATATTCCGAAAGGCCGTTTTTACCAGGTCAATCCGCGCAAACGGACTGGGTATAGCGGGCGAAATCGAATCGCCGGTGCCGCCTTCGGGATCCTTGATGGATTCGATTTCTTTATCGGAGTAGGCGTCAGAGGCGAACCAGTCTTTCCCGTCACGTTTGGTATAGCCGAATACTTTACTCATGATTTTATCTTTTTAAAGCCGAATTTGGTGATCAGGATTTCTTCGGTCGTTTCAAAAAAAAGTTTGATCAGTTTTTTTTCTGCCGAAGGGAAGCTTTTTCCTTTCGATTTTTTGCTCAATTCGCCGTCGTAAAACGAATAGTCTACCTTCTTGTCCAACCAGCCCGATTTTACACTTTTGTCCACGACCAGGGAGTCTATCGTAGAGGTAAGATTAAAGGGAGCGAACCCCCGGCGGTTACCCGACATCTCTTTAAGCCAATCGCCGTAGGAATCCAGGAACTCAGTGAGGTTGGTCCGGTAAAATGAATTTGTCAAAAAGCTCCGGTGAATGGTCGGTTCGTCGTTCGTCCAGGCTTGTTTTTCGATAGAATCGGAAAGCTGCTCGTTGAGATACTTCCGGAGCAGGGCCAGTTGGGCCAGTCGCAAGCTGATGACCTCCTCCGTGTAGTCCTCGAAGTCGGAAAACTTATACTCTGCCGAGTCATTTTTCATACCAAACTCCTTGTAGATTGGACTCAGAGCCTTCCCTCCGGCGGATTGTAGTTCACTGTCTGACGTTTTGAGGAAATCAAGAATAGCCAGAGCCGACGCCAACTCTATAAAGTGCGCATCGTTCTTTTGTCCTTCGTTGCCCGCGTCGTTCTTGTAAGGTTTGCCACTGTAATCGTCCGTGATATAGTACAGGGCGTTCACCGAATTATTGCCGGTGACGTTGTCTTTGTAGTAGCTAAGGGCGGCCTTGGTTTTGGCGATGAAATCCGATTTTTGAATGGGGCTGTTGGCGTCCTTTTCGATGTTGAAATAGGGAAGTACCGTAATGGCCCCGATCTTGGCATTTTGTAGAAATCCCTTGCCATCAATGTTGCGGTTGTTCATGGCATCCCGAATATTTTTCAGGATGGTGGGAAAACCCGCCGCACCCGTACCCCCAAAAATGGAGCTGATGATGAAAATCCGGTCGTCGGCGTTGAAGTTGGAGGCTACTTCCTTAAATTCTTCCGAATCTTTGAACTGATTCAGAACCACACTGCCGATGTTGGGGTTGCCCACAAAACCGATGTCCATCTCCACGTCGAGCAGGTTTACCTCCTCGTCCCGCTTATTGACGGATTTTCCCGAAAACAGAATATCGGCCAAAGCCCGGCTCGGATCGCTCAGCTGGGCGTAGTCAATGTAGTCCTTGAACTGGGTATTGGCCACCTGCTGCAAATTGAACGTAAAACTACCCGAAAGGCGGTTTTGGGACGTCACCAGTTTGTCGAGCGTGGTGATGCGGGTGCTGAAAAATCCACTATCCGTGCCCGCCTGATCCGCGATGGTCTGGTAGTTGCCCAGCATCCGGGCGGTGCGTTTCAGGTCCTCGTTGGACTTGTGGGGGTCTATGATGATGGGAACAATCTCGAAATCAGTTTTCGAATCGGGTTTTACACCCGCGGCCAGCAGCATGGTCAGGGATTTGAGAACCCTGGAACCGGTGCCCCCTATTGCAAATATGAATAAACGTGCCATGAATTTTAGGTAAATAGCTGATAGCTATGAGCAGAATCTCGCCTGCCATTAGCTTTTTGTACGTATTTGATAAAGAAAGTATTGGGCAAGGCTTTATCGAGCTTACCATTCACTCTACCCAAATCAACCTACGGCTTCCAGAACGTGGTGTGCCGACAGTTGGTACTACGTGACCGGAAGATCGGGATGGTACTGATAATACCAAAAAAGATCAGACTCCACAGGGTATTGGAAAACCCAAAACCGACGCAGTCCGATACGGTCAGGTTCAGCTGGTTGCAGTACTCGCCGGCCTGTAAGGAATTGTAGGGAATACCAAAGGCAATGAAAAAATTGAGCAGCACCAGGCCGAGCGCAAAAAACCACCAATGCCGGGCCTTATTGTAGCGGGAACTGTCCACCAGGTAGTATTGCAAAGCAAACGTCAGGGCGGTCAGCACGAGCATGATCCACCCTATGTATACGTACCAGGGCGTGGCGATGTAGTCGGTACAGGTAACGTCGAAACCCCGGAGGTGGTCGCCCATATCCTTGGAATAGAACGGGATCATACCGAACCATTCGTATATGGTGGCAAAAAATTCTTGCATGGTACTTATCTTTTTATGGTTATGGGGATTGCGTATAGGGTATTGGGTTGGGCTCTTGGGTAAAAGGCATCCGCCACGCCTTCCACCAGGTAACTAAACCCGAAGGTTTTGGTGGCTTCGTCGGCGTCGGCTTCTATTCGAGTATCATCCTCCGAAGTGGCTTCGTATACCCAGCCGGGGACTTTGCCGGCTACTTCTATTTTTAACGGTTCTTCCTTCAACGCCTTGGTTCGAAGGGTCAGCAAATGGGTGAAGCCTTTTAGCGAAACATCCGTTCGGTCGGTGATCGGGTTAATTTTTAGGCTGTATGCCGGGTTACTCAGCCGGTAGTTGGTGCTATCCAGGAAATAGCTCGCATCCTGACGGCTATTGGAAAAATCAACCGCCACGTTGAATTCAAAGACTCCCTTGGTACGATCGTCGCGGGAGGCCTGGGCGTCGGCGATGATTCCCTGAGCCAATGCTTTGCCGTCGAATTCACCAATCCGGGGCCGGTACTGGATTTTGAAATTGGGCTGCTCGGCCTCACTGGCCGGCTGAATCACCAATTTATTCGTATAGCCATTGCGGGTTTGTTCCAGAATCTTGGAGTCCATGATGCTTTTGATCTGGGCGGCAGAGCCGATCAACCACACATAATAGGGGCGCTCCACGTCCAGGTTTTTGTGTTCCTGGTCGTTGCGGTCGTAGTAGGTACCCTGGAAATTAGCCATGCCTTGCAGGATAGCCACCGACAGGTCGGGATTTTGCCTTTTGGCGGCCAGGAACTCACTCCGGATCTGAGAGCGTTGCCCCGCCAGGTAGGTGGCGGCGTTTTTGCCACCGGGCGAGAACACATAGTCGGATACCAGAACCGACAGGTTGCCCGCCTCCGACTGACTGAGGATTTGGCTCAGCATCTGTCCGATGTCCGAACTACCCCGCTTACCTCCCTGACTACGGAAATTGGCAGTCGTGAGGTTTTGGTAAAAATCGGTGATGTCTTCCTTGGAAGCCGCCATTTTTACCGGAATAGCCGTCGAGTTGATGTAATTGAGGTTGAGGGTATCGGTAGCGGCAAAGTTTTTAAGGTTTGTCAGCAAGTCGAGGATAGTGGCTTTGAAGGCCGTCGAGCTGGTATGTACGTAGCCATCCATACTCGCCGAATTTTCCAGGAACACATTGATGGTATAGCCCGATCCGCCCGAAGCCTGCGTACCCGGCTGCCAGATATCCGAGGGAGACAGAGTAACACCCTTGGCGGCAAAGTACTTAACCAGGTAGGCAGAGACCTTTTCATGGTCAACCTCACCGTTTTCCATTTTGAGCATCTTGAAGCCCCTCTCCTCCGAACTCTTGATTTGTTCGATCAGCGTTTCGTATTCTTTCTGGTCAATTCGCTTGTCGTTGGATGCAAATTGCAGGGCTTGCTCGTTGGTTTTTTCAAATTCTGAGGTGCAGGAATACAGGCACAGTAGAGTACAAAGGAAGAGTGCCAGCGCTTTACATTTCATGTGCTTCAATTTTAGCCCCTAATATAAGGTTCCAGAGTGGCTTTGGTAAGATTTATTTATTCTGCACCCAGATTTTGTGGGCCGTTTACTTCAAACGTAGGGAAGGATACGGATATTTTTCTCCTGTGCTGTTTTACCTAAGAATTTTATGGCGGCTGGAATGGCCGATTTACCCAGTGGCCTGATTGCCAGCTGGGCCTGTAGGCTCCCTGGTACCCCTGATCACCCAGATTGTACCATTTGATTGTTTTGCCTGATCCCAACAGGATTAGTGCCGCCCGTAGATGCGAAATAAAGGAATGTCGTAAGACAGACGGAGCTGAAAAACGTGTGAATTGAGGGCCGAGGGAGTTAAGTCATTCCCATCTTTTTTCGAAAACTTCCGAAGTTGAGGTCCATACTGGTAGCCTGCTCCCAGGGTAAGGGGCGTATTGGGAAAACCAAAGAGTAGCGTAGCCCCCGGCGAAAGGATGCTTTGCAAGGGTACCTCTACGGGTAATACGGTGGAGTTGGTTGCGAGCCGGTAATTGAGCATAGCCCCCAAATCAATGAGGCCAATGAAGAAGCCAAGGGATGGCGCTCGGGCTTTATTTGTGGCGCCGGACGGTAGTACACGTTGGTTCGAGGCCAGGGAAAAGCTAAAATCAAAGCCGACTGGCAACGAGAGGCCCGCCACAAATTTGTAAGGATTGGGCTCCGAAGGAAAAGTTTCGTTGAGTTGTTCGGGTACAAACCTGCTCATTCCCAGGTAAAGGCCGGGCATACCGCTCAGAGTAATAGAAAAAGGCATTTGGCGCTTGTCAATGGCGGTGGTAGCCGGGGCGGCAAATTGCTTGATAACGGTGCTTACATCCTCGGAGGTTTTGGCACTGACTACCCCGGAGGTGAAGGCCGCCAGGTGGTCTACGCGCTGGGTAAAGCTCGTAAATAGGTGGTTGATACTACCCTCGGGACTAGTCAGAAAGTAGGTTTTGATATCATCAAAATTCTTCCTGGTCAACGTTTCAGCCGTAGAATTACAATCAGTAAAAAGATTCTGAGACTGTGTTTTAAAATAGCGAACAAATACAGAATTTCCCTTGTACGAATTTTTTACCGCTTTTCTGAACTCAGAGCAATTGCAGTCTACTTGGCTAGTACCAAACGAGTCTAATACTTTACCCACATGACTCTTCATGATGTCATCGCCGTGGTTTTTGACTAGTTCGATAACCACTGGTTTGAACAAATTGGTAATATGAAGCGGAAGGTTCGCGTAATTCTTAACCCGAACCCCGTTATAGATTTTCAGGCCGTTGCTGACCAGTCCCTGATAAATGGCCTTTTGTCCAGGGCTCAAAGTGACAGGTAAAAATGTGGTCATTACCTCCCCCATCATTTCGGCCAGGGGCAAGAAATTTTGTTCAGTATACAGATCTTTTCCTTTGAGCTTAGAATAGTCGTCAATCTTGCTAAGTAGAGCTGCTATTGGATATATTTTTGACTTGATATGCTGATCGAACGTAGTAAATCGGGTAGTTAAGGAGTCCCTTATTTCATTGGTCGGGGTACCTGGGAGCACGAAATAGTTGGTAATATCAGCCGGATTATTGCGATACAAAATAGCTGTAAAGTAAGCCTTCCTCAGGTTGGTATTCAGCTTTCCGAGCTTTTCTGAGGTCAGCCACACTCGCTGACCCGTGGAACCGGCAGAGGTGGTATCGCGCAGGGCATCCTGTATTATATTCAAAGCGGCAACGCCCGTCTTGAGGTTCGCCGGAAGCTCGTCACCCGGATACCCATTGGCCACGTAGCTGATGATATTTCCGGGATGGACCCCTTCTATGAGTTTCTGACCTACATCCGCCGTTAGCTTGATGTACATGAACTCGTCCAGCTTCCTTATTTTTTCACTGGTGATTTGATTGAGAAACAGAAAGTTTTTCCCGCCAGGAAACAGACTGGGATCTTTTGCGCTTTCAATATGGTGTATAAGATTAGGAAGCGCATGGGATAGGTCGTCGTCAAAAACCAGCTTTAACTCATTGCCTAGGTCTTTGTAGCGGGCCGGGTCAAAGGACCGCAACTTGGCATAACTGGTTGGAAAGAGTACTTCCAGTTCTCCTACGCTCCCGATGGTGCGGTCAAAGGTCTGGAGGTAGGTTTGCAGGTATTCCCGCCGAAATGCATCCGCAAAGAAAAGCGTGAGGCCGTATAGCGCGGTGTCAACTTGAGAGCCAGACATACTGGAAAGGTTGAGCAAAGGCGCGAGCAATCCGGCCGCCATTACGGGTGAGGCTCCCGAGGTTTTCGAGGCGAAATCGGCAATGGCGCTCTGACGATGAAATATAAGCCGGGTTCGTTCGAAGTCGGGCAGGGGGGATTTGGGATCAAATGGATTCTTCAAAAACTTCTGGAACGTAGTGAGCGTTTCTGCATCACCCTTCGATACTCCCTGGCTGAGCAGCTCTTCTACGTCACTTTCCAATACACTGGCGCAGAATAAGGCATCGTAGTAGGCAGTTTGGGCCAGCGACGACTGTGCACTAACCAGGAAAAGGAAGAGAATTAATTTGCGCATCATTGCTGAGAGTATTTTTGGAGAAATATTTTATTGCTGAGAAAAGGAGCACCAAGCGTTTCTGTCCACAGGTTGAGGTTTTCATCCAGAAAGTAGGCTGTCCGATCATGGTGGAAAGTGTACTTAAATCCCAAATTCAAATCAGTAAGCGACGTAAAATTCAGGACAACCTTGCGGGATACGGTTGCCTCCCATACTTCCACCTGATTCTCATTAATAAGGATGTTGAAAGCCACTTCTCCTTTCAAACAGAACCAAATAGGCAGGAAACAGACTTTATTCTCATCGGAAGGATTTTTGAAGGTATTTAGTACTGACTTTAAGAGGTCTTCATTGATATTTTTGATATTTTTTTGTCTGTGCATGTTGATATAAAAAAAATTATAGAGAGGTTCGAATTGGTCATCGGGAGTATTAATTTTCGTCTTGGGTATCTTTTTTTTAAGTAAATCGAGCTCCCTGAGATAGTTATAATCCAATTCTATTACTTCCATCTGAAATTGGAAGTGCATAGTGGATTTTTTTTCAATTTCCATAACAACCAACGAGTCTATGGGCATCGGACTGATGGGGGTACCATCCTGACTCACTACTTCTAAGCGCCCGACACTATCTTCCAGACAATACATCGTGGAGTCCAGCCCTTTAAACATCGAGTCGATTTCCATTTTTAAGCGGGAAATTTTCAAGACCAAGGTGTCCTTCTTTACTTTATAGTTGTTTTCTAATTCATTAATTTTTCCAGCTAATTCCAAATTATTCAATTGGTTCACTATGGTAGGATCGGTGGGAAGTTCCTGGATTCGCCTAAGGAGCCATGCCGTAGTAAATCCTTTCTGAATGAGAACCGTCCGGGCTTCGCTTGGCAAATGGTAAGTTCCTTTGCTTCCAGCAGAAAACAGGTTAGTGACCGCCAGGCTCCTGCGTAATTGGGCGGAGTCAATCCTGGTGGTGGGATTGTTCTCATTGTAGAATTCGAACAGAATTCGCCCGGCCAAAAAATCAGCGTTGCGTTCATTGATCCGGGTTATAGCGCCGAAGGTATGCCCCAGGAAATGGTGAGCCCATTCGTGGGCCATAAGCCCCCGCACTTCATCAAATGTAGTTTCTCTCAAACGTCTTAGTTGAGCAACCGTATCAGCTGGGACACCGGCTCGAATGTCCCGTAAAGCAGTTTGATATCGTTGAAAAAGGCGAACTTCATTGATATAAAGCCATCGGTCATACGTGGCATTGTCAAAAGAGGCAAAGGCATAGCCAAAGTGGATAGGGCGGGTTTTGATGCCACTCACCTGAAGATCTACCCCCGAAAACGTGAGTTCTGTGTACGTCTTCCGGACTTCCTCCCTGAACTCTTTCAGACTCATATCCTGAGCGCATAGGTCTTTTTGAATAGGGAGAAGGAAAACAATACCCAGCAACAGCCACAAAGGCCATGACCTTATACCGTCTGCCTTACCAGAAAAACCGGGCACCGGAGGGCCCTTCATGGATTTCTTACACATGGCGTCAGATATGAATTGCTTTTTTGGTTCAAAGTTGGTTAATAGCCCAAAATGCCACAGTAGCTTGCAAGGTCAGCCTTAACTTAAACAGCTCATTAGGCTAAGGAAACACTAAGCTGCTTTCAGATTCAAAATGAAATTGATTTCTCCAAAACTCCAAAAACCCTGGAGCCCGAACAATGGGGTCATTAGGGACATTAGAATGGGTGCCGCGTAGGGTTACATCCTCAGGGACTACCTTACTTAGTTGGCTAACGGTTCTTTGGAGGGAAAGGCTTCTGGTGTACTTAATCAGGTCGGCCGTCAGCGTCCGATGTGCCGCTGGGATCAGATTTATTGGCATGGATTAAACAGTTTAAGAGCTTTTAAAAAAGAAAATAAGCTTTTTTCACGGCTTTTAATCGGTTCAGTCAATTGTAGGCTAAAAGGTAGGGTATCGGATTTTTGAAACCAAAAATAATTTATTAAACGGCACTATTTTTTTAAAAAAAATTAGTGATGAAGCTATACTGATGAGAGGTAAGTAAATGGTACGTTGAAAAACTCAGAAAGGAGCCTATACCAATGGGAGTGGTTCGGGTTGCTGACTCGTGGAAGTGACCACCTATTGTGGCAAGTGCCATCATGAATCTGCCCTTTGATTAGATCGTAACTGATCGTGCTACCATCGGAAGTGCGGGGAGCTACATAAATTCCAGACTATTCCTGTACCCACGCCCGATCGGGATCGAAACCCCGTTCACTTCCACATAGTCTGCGGTAAAGGATTCGATTTTGGCAATTGAAATAATAAAGGAACGATGTACCCTTTTGAAGAGCCGGGAGGGCAACAGCGCCTCGATCTCGTGCGTGCTCATTTTGGGAAGATACGTATCCCGTAGGGTGACGATTTTTACGTATTCCCGCTGGCTCTCTACGTAGAGGATTTCGGAGAGAAGTACCTTTACCCGCTTCTTTTTTACATTCAGAAAGAGGTAATCCCTGGGGCCCTCAGGGTCTGGTAGCGGAGGTGGGGTTATTTCTGTTTTTTTTACCTTGTTGATGGCGACCAGAAACCGTTCGAATTCAATAGGCTTCAACAAATAATCGGTTACGTTCAGGTCGAACCCCTCCACGGCGTACTGGTGGTAGGCGGTGGTGATGATGACGGCCGGCGGATTAGTCAGGGTTTTGAGAAAAGCCATTCCTTTCAACTTGGGCAGATGGATATCCAGAAACATCAGGTCTACGGTGTGGGTTCGCAGGTAATCCGTGGCCAGGAGGGCATCCCGGAAGGTACCCCTCAGATCAAGAAAAGGAACCTGGGCGATGTAATCCAAGAGTACTTTCACGGCCAGGGGTTCGTCTTCTATAATGATACAACGTAGTTTAGACATGGCTCGAAAGGCTGATCAGTAAGGTAGCGGTAAAGTTGGAAGCCCCCGGCCTAACTGACAGGGAGTAATCGGTGTAGAGTAATTCCAGTTGCCGACGAAGGTTGGAAAGTCCGATGCTCTCTTTGATGTCCTGGGCGTCGAGGGGCGTGTCGGTGGAATTGATGACCACAAAGGCAAGTTTCCGTTGCTTCAGAGACAGATGAATGTCAACAAAAGGCCGGTTCCTCGTCTCAGAGACGCCGTGTTTGAAAGCGTTTTCCACCAACGGCATCAGCAGCAGGGGAGGTAAGGCCTGCCGCAGATCCTCCACATCGTAATTGAAATTAATGCGCAGCGAGTCATCGTACCGCAATTTTTCGAGGGCGATGTAGTCACTGATGATTTTCAGTTCCTGCTCTATGGCAATGTAGGCCCCGCTCGTTTCGTAGAGCATGTAGCGCAATAATTTTGAAAGCCGCAGGATGGACTCCGGGGCAAGATCCGACTTGTCGCGGGCCAGTGAATAGATGTTGTTGAGGGTATTGAAAAGGAAATGCGGGTTGGTTTGGGATTTCAAATAGTTCAATTCGGCGGCTTGCTTTTCAATTTGAAGCTGTTGGGCGGACTGTTTCAGCTTGATATAGCGGTACACGTGCCGACTAATCCCAAAAAACACCAACGAGCCCACGCTAAAACCCATCTGCGATTCCACCCCTTTGTCCACCGTTTCGTAGGTGGTCAGGGCGGTATAGAGTCCAAGTTCCGTCCCCATCGTTCGCCACGCGTACAACCCGTAAGAGTACAGCATCAGATGGCCTAGCAGAATCAGGAGACCGGTCAGGATTCTTTTTAAAGTAAACCGAAAATAGGGAAGGGTGTACTCGAAGAGGATGTAGTGCAGGACCAGGACATAGATCCACCGCCACACGTTGTTGAGGATCCTGGGCCAAAACGTATCCGGGTGGCTGACCAGATCGCCAAAAACTGCCAGCAGCAGAAAAGCTACCCCGATCCGGAGGTGCAGCTTGAACTTTTCGTTGTCGACATATCGAATCATACTGCTAGTTACGGGATAATTTTCAAAAAGTCATTTTCCCGACCTTTTCACGTCAACAGATGCGCCTTTTCGGTCTACGAACGGAGTTTGTTGACCAAAACAGGTCGTTTGTTCAGGTAGGGCAGTGGTCTGTTGACGCCCCCTTTTTTGGCTTTCAGTTACTCCCTACTATTGGGCAAACAAACCCCTTGTCCATGAAAAAAACACTATCTATTGTGGTGGCCGTACTAGGTATGGCTACTTGTTCGTCTGCCCAGGTGGAGCCCGAGGCGGGTACCTGGAAAACCTGGTTTATCGCCTCCGGCGACACCTACCGCTTACCCCCGCCGCCTGCCAACAGGGAGGAAGCGGGCATGATCCTATCCCGGCAAAAAGCCCTTGATGCGGCCGGGTTTCAGCAGATCGTCTACTGGAATGCCGGCTCACCTGGTTACCATTGGCAGGATATGATGGCCAAGCTATGGCAGACCGATACCAGCCGGTACGGCGCCCTGGCCAACATGCTGCTTGGGGTAGCTACCTACGATGCTACCGTGGCGGCCTGGGTGTCCAAGTACGCCTACAAAAGACCACGCCCCTTCGCCTCCGACAAACGTATAAAACAGTACGGGTTGAATCCAGACAGTCCGTCCTATCCCTGCGAGCATTCGGTGGCGGCCGGGGTAGCGGCCACGCTCATCGCGCATTTCTACCCTTCTCTGGCTGATTCCGTACATCGAATGGCGCAGCGGGCCATGGAGTCAAGGGTGGCGGCCGGCATGGCCTTTCCCAGCGATACGAAGGCGGGTTATGAGTTGGGGAAAAGCATCGCCGAGAAGGAAATCGAGTTGACCAGGGATTTTGTGCCCACCAAAGCCTGGGACGGAAAGATACCCGATGGGCCGGGATTCTGGCAAGGAAAAACCCCCAGGGCCCCCATGGCCGGGCATAACAAAACCGTGGTCCTGACCAGCAGCAGTCAGTTCCGGCCGGGTCCACCGCCCGATTTTGCCAAGGATATGGCCGAACTGAAAGCCTTTCGTCCCACCTTTCGATCCAAGGCCAATGCCTTTTATTATGCCAGCGAGTTCTCGTCGGAGGATCTTCTGGACAAAAAAATCTTTGAGCATAACCTGCACCTGAACCCGCCCAGGGCGGCCCAACTGTACGCCGCCGTGGCCGTGGGCTACTACGATACCTTTACGGCCTGTTGGGATGCCAAATACGCCTACTGGGGTATTCGTCCAAACCAGTACGATCCTACCTATACGCCGCTGATCCCAACCCCACCGTTTCCGGGCTACCCTTCCGGTCATGCGGCTGTTACGGGTATGCTAGGCGAGCTGTATTCCTATTTCTTTCCGTCCGACAGTGCTGGGTTTCGAAAAATGGCAAACGACGGGGCCGAGTCGCGCTTCCAGGGCGGCATCCACTTCCGAACCGACAATGAGGTGGGGTTGGAGTTAGGGCGTAACGTAGCCGGGGCCGTAATTCAGAAACTTCGAGCCGATGGCTTGGGAGGCAGCCTGGTAACGGCGCAAAGAAAGTAGCCGGAGGGAAAACAGTACGCAGGGGATGGACAAAGCACGGGTGCTTTGTCCATCCCCTTTTTTATTATGGCTGAGTTGTGTTTTGGTATAGCAAGAGTCGGTTGGTGGGGGTCACATTTTTTGGTAGAAATGAGCTCAGAAAAGGGAAGTTTTGAATCAGAAAATTCTGCTTGGGTTCTCACCTACTTCACTTACTCGGCCGCCCTGCTCTGGAATAATTTACGATATACTTTGGCTACATAATCTCTAGCAATAAATGTGCCATATTTTCAAATTTTAGGGAGTTTTTGAATAAAAGTTATATGAAATAATATTGCTAATAATTTGTAAAACAATTTTGTATTATTGAATCGTAAACTTTCTTTTAACCTACCCACTATCTTTTGATTTATGAAAAAACTCTATTACGCGTTGCTCTGCTTGTTACCCCTTCTTTTTCATCATTCACTTCTTGCTCAAAAATCTTCCGTTGAAAAAAGCCTAACCCTCAGAGGGATAGCGCTGGATGCAGAAAACAAACCCCTCAAAGGAGTAAACATTTACCTACTGGGAACGTCCAGAGGAACTATTACCAACGCAACGGGCGAATACGAAATAAGTAATCTAGCCGCTGGAAACTACAAGGTAATCGCCTATTATTTAGGACTTCGTACCCTCACTCAATTGGCCATCATGGAGGAAGAAACACCCATTACCCTGGTTAGTTTTTTATTAAACGAAACCGCTCTTGAAATGGATGAAGTAATAGTAACTGGCAACTTTAATCCGGTTTCAAAATTACAGTCCAGTGTGGGAATTACCACCTTAAATTCGAAAGCAATCGAGGAAAGAAGTCCACTTGGAACTGGTGATTTATTGACGGCAATTCCAGGAAATTTTGTGGACAATTCGGCGGGGGAAGTAGGTGCCCAAATTTTCCCACGGGGCCTTTCAACCGGACAAAACAATCAACTGGGATTTCGCTATGTATCCTTGCAGGAGGATGGGCTACCCGTGATGAGTACCCAAATCGGTTTTGGCGTTATTGACATGTTTCACCGGGTTGATGCCAACGTGGCCCGATTGGAGGCCATAAGAGGAGGATCTGCCTCCATCACTTCGGCCAACTCACCGGGGGGAATCTTTAACTTTATATCCAAAACCGGTGGAGACAAACTTGCGGGTACCTTTAAAACCCAAGGGGGACTAAATGCCTCAAATTCAGGACTTTTCCGACTAGATGGAGGACTGGGTGGAAAAATAAATCAAAAGGGATGGAGCTTCCACGTGGGTGGGTTTTACAGAAAAGATAATGGAGCCCGAAAATTGCCTTTCGTAGCCAATCAGGGAGGTCAACTCAAAGCTAATCTGACCAAGAAACTGGGCGACAAAGGCGAGCTGATGTTCTATGGTAAATACCTGAACGACCGGATCACTTTTTACAAGCATATACCCGTGTTGGACTTAGGTAGCCGGGAGGCTTACGAAGGCTTCAACCTCAGAACGAGCTCGACCTTCCCGCTGATAAGGAATTCGGTACCTGATTCCAAATCCCTGAATTCGGATAAAGACGCCACCCGGACGTTTGACTCACAACGGGGAGTAAGCGCCAGGAATACTGCCTTGGGTATGGCCTACAAGCGTATTTTGGGGTACGGGTGGGAGTTCAAAAATAATGCCAAATATTCCTACATTGATCAAAACTACCAACAATTTCAGAATAGCTTTATCCTGCCCGCCGGATTAGCCATGACGGTCTTTAACCCGGTCAGTTTGTTCCCATTTGCTACTGCCGGTCCCATCGCCGGCTATCCCGCTGCCCCGGCACCGGCGTTTCCTACCTATCTCGACCCCGCGACCGGACAAGTTATTGGGCAGTTCTCCGGCGCTACCCCGGTGCCCAACGTACCCAATCAACTGGGAAAATTTCTTTTTGGATTCGGAGGTCTTGACATGAAAAACACCATTAACGACTGGATGGATAATTTTTCATTTACTAAAAAAACGGAGAACCATGAATTGACGCTGGGGGGCTATGCCGCTTACGCCCAAATAAAGTCGCTGTGGAACGTAGATTTCCTGGTTTCCAGATTCGAACCCAATCCACGCCCCGTTTCCGTTCGTTTTGCCAGTCCCTACGCGCCCCAAACCGTGTATACGGCTACGGATGAAAAGGGATACGTGGGCTACAATTCGGGAGCTTACGTGAACTTCGATGGTAGTTCAAGGATCCTATCGGCTTATCTGAACGACTCCTGGAAAGCGAGTGATTACCTGACCCTGGACGGCGGTGCCCGCTACGAGTACTTGACCCACTCCGGGTTTAAGAGCGGTTGGCTGGTACCCAATGAATCCGATTTGATAGCGGGAGGAATTGGCAAAGGAAATGGCCTGATCAATAATGGAGGCTTGGATGGCAACCCCCTGACCACCTACGACAGCCGTTTTCGTCGCGATAATGGTCTCCAATATGATTTCGAACACACCTATCAGTACGTATCGGGCTCGCTGGGCTTCAACTACCGGATGCGGTACAATACGGCGGCCATTTATGGGCGGGCATCGTACGGGAACAAGGCTCCCGAGATGGACTACTACATTCAAAATTTTGTAAATCAGCCGATTGAAAAAGGGACAATCGAGCAAGTCCAACAGTATGAGCTGGGCTTCAAATATGATGAGAATAATTTGACTTTTTCGATCTCGGCCTTCTATTCCAAACTCAACAATATTCTCTTTCAAGTTTTTATCCCGTCGGGTACCTCCACTGTATTTACGCCCCCTACCTTCAACGACACCAGAACGATTGGTGCCGAATTGGAATGCGTATATATTCCCGTTCATAAGCTATTCCTGAAACTTTCTGCCACCGTTCAGGACGCTCGTTTCGCTAATTTCAGCTATTACAATACCAATGGTACCACCACTCCCCAAGGGCCGGGCGTTGGTAGAGCGCCCTTGTTGAACCCCCTCGCTGATGATTTCTACGAGAGTTTTGATGGCAATAAGGTAAACGATATTCCGATGGTGAATACCGATTTCAGTATTTCGTACCAGGCCGGGAAGGTGGTACCCTATTTGAATTATCGTTTCGTGGGCAAACGATACGCCAACCGCCGCAATACCGTTACCTTACCCGCCTACGGAGTGGTGAACACCGGGGTGTCGGCCAACCTGGGCAGCATCACCCTCAACCTGTTTGCCAATAATCTCCTGAATGGGACCGGTTTGGTAAGTTTCGATGGCATCGGAGTGCCAGGCGGTTCGGTGGAGGATATGGCCGCGGGCGGGGTCATCAGCAAGAACCCCACCACGCTGGGCCCCAACCTAAAAGGAGATGTAATCAATGCTGCCAGCCCAAGTCTGGCGCTGATTGCCCCCACCGACCTCGACGCTGCCAAAGCCCAGGGAAGGCCCTTTATGGTACGGCCGATCCTACCGAGAGTACTGACCCTTTCGGTTAGCTATACGTTCTAAGGCGAATCCCCATGAAGGGTTTTCGTGGCAAGTAGTGCAGACCCAAAAGGGTGAGAAAATAGCAGCCCGCTCCCGTCAGTTTTCTACTGGCGGGAGCGGGCTGTTTAGTTATAGCCACGTCACAGCACGTCAATGTATTGCACGCGATCGTCGGTCTGGCCGGGTGGCATTATTTCTCCGCCCTGGGCAATGCGCTCCGGCCAATAGGTAAACCGGTCGATTTAGTCAGCGGTATCTAGGTTCATGGCTACTTCTTTTTGAAGGTAAAGTAGTGAATTTGGCCTTCTTTCAAAAAACAGAATGATGAGTGGTAGGGATTGATGCGTACGGTTTTGACTATGAATAAGGTGTGACCAAGCTAGGGCATGCTGGAGAGACTCAGGCCACAGGGATGAGAGAATTTCGTGCGGGTGGGGGATAATTTTTACCACTAACGGATCCGCCGCTTTACCCAGCAGCTACCTTCGCTGATTAATACAGAAAACCAAATAACCACAAGGGTACCTTTTTCCCAAAGCCGGTTTCGATACCGTCGGCCGCAACCAGGTAATCGGCTGCCTCCCTTACCTGAGCCGCAGATTTCCCTTTGCCTCCTACTTCAATGGTTAGCCCATCGCAAAAAAAATCACCGGATTTGGGAGCCTGTACTTCCCGGCCAAGATTCAGGAGCTGTCCCAGCAGGAATGTTTCGCGGATCGTGCCTATATCCGGATTTTCCCGCAGAGCGTACGCCAGATTAGGATTTTCGAGGTAGATTTTGTCGGGCTTTTGCAAAGTAGAAACGCCTTTACCCTCCGCTGAAAGGGTATTGATCAGCCGGGCATCGCGTAGCTGGTAGATGTACTGGTACACGCTATCCCGGCTTAAATCAAGTTTCTGGGCCAGGGCCGAAATATTGGGTTTGAAAGGCACCGACTCCGCCAGCACCCCGAGCAACTTCTTTACTTTGATGGCCGTACCCGCGTTATAGGAGGCTATGTAGGCCAGGTCGGTATCAACTGTAGCCGAAATAATTTGCTGTAATTTGGGCAAATACTCGTCTTCACCTTCCGCAATAATGGGTAAATATCCTTTCTGTAAGTAGGCTTTGAAAATGGGTAGAGGGTGTAATTCATCCACTACCTGCCTGGCGAAAGCCTGATGCTGCGTAGTAATTTCTTCCCAAAGTAAAGTAGCAAATGATTGTTTCGTGGTAAAGGAAAGGTACTCCCGGAAAGAGAGTCCGGCCAAAGTATAAGAAAATGCCCGGCGGCTGAGGTCCGCATCGCCCCGGTAGAGGTCCAGGGCCGACGAGGCTGAAAACACCACCCGCATCTCCGGCAGCCCATCGTAGATATTCTTCAACTCCCTCGACCAGTTCGGGTACTTGTGTACTTCGTCGATCAGCAGTAGCCGCCCTCCCTGTTTGTGCCATTCCATGGCGGTATCCAGCAGGGTATGACTATAAAACCAGGTATGATCAGCGGTGATGTACAGGGCGTCGGCAGGCAGTCCCAGGTCAAATTTCAGGTATTGTAACATCAGGGTAGTTTTGCCCGCCCCCCTCGGCCCTTTGATGCCGATCATCCGCTGCTCCCAATTGATCTTTCGATGCAGATACCGGCGAAATGAATTGCTCACGTAACGAAGCACATTGCCCTGAAATTCAAACAGCGTTTCCATATTTTGTCGAATAGAAAAGACAAATATAAAGATTTTTTGTCGAATAGAAAAGTCAAAATATGTACTTTTTATAGTGGTTTTCCACCGCCAAAATAGGTACGGAACGGGTTTGGTGTCATTCGGTGGTTTGTTCAATTGCCGGACCGGGTTGTAATTGTTACTTATTGGGCACAGACAAAACAATAGAGGCGGGAGGCACCAAGATAGAGTAGCATTTCACTACTCGCGTCACAGACGCTAGGGGATACCGCCCCGATTGCAAATCAGGTGCGACCCGGCTAGGGCAAGTGAAGTGCTCCCGATTCACTGACCGTCACGGAACCCCTACGAAAGACTATGTATTGAACCCCACAACAAAGCACCCAAGTTTACATTGCGTGAGGGGCGCTACCTACCTGTCGAACATCCTATCAAAGCCTCAAAGGATCATGCAGGCATGATTGTGCTTGACGCACGGTCAGAAGCGGCCTGGAATCAGACTCATTTTCTCAGTGCTGTTTCTGTGCCTTACTACGAAGAACCCGGCAAATTCATCAAGGATATTCCTTACGACAGTGACTGGATTGTGACGTATTGCGCCTGGACTCATCGGGGGTACTCTGTTCAATACGGACAAAAAGATTGTAAGTACGTAATAAACAACGATAAAATGGCACGAACTGCCAACGAAGGTATCTCTGGAAGTGGGTTGAACATTGAAGCTCAAGCTAAGTACTACTATCAGCGAACCGATAGGGGGCGAGTGAGTAGGTGTTGATTTGCGAAGGCTCGCGCCTTGGCCGTTTATGCCGTACGGTTTGCCAAGCGGAACATTTCAATAAAAATGAAACCCGATCAATAAATTAGGTATTTCTACGCTAAATTAAACCCTTGGGGCTGTGTATATTTGATTCATTATCAGACTACATACGTATTGTTTCTGCTCGGAAAAGACTAAGTTCTAAAATTCTAAAGCGATGAGCTGGACCGTAGGAAGGTATGGGTAGCCTGCTCATCCTAAGACATCCCTTTAAACGTCGAATCATCATGAAACCAGCTTTCACTTTTCTCGCGCTCCTTACTCTTTTTACTGAATGTGGCCAAAGTGTCGAGCCTTCTGAGCCGGCTGTTAGACCGATGGCGGAATTCATACCGCACAACAATGGTTGCAAAGCACCCTGTGAAGTGGTGTTTACCAGCACCTCCCGCCATGCTACTACCTATTTGTGGGAATTTGGCGATGGGCAGACCTCCACCGAGGCCAACCCCCGGCATACCTACTCCAAGGTCGGGCAATACGAGGTAAAGCTAATGGTGCAGGGGGCAGGAGGCAGCCATCAGGCGACTCAACGTGTTAAGATTAACACCTTAGGTAAAGTCTGGGATAAATCCTTTGGCGGCGGGCTCAGTGAGCATTTACAATCGATGGTGTCCACCCTTGACGGGGGATACCTCTTAGGGGGGCTATCGTACGCTGGGAATGAAGAAAACTACTCTGAAGTTGATTATCATCTCGTGAAGATAGGGGCCGATGGCGCGCAGCAATGGGAGAAAACGTATGCCGGAAACTTCGATGATTGGCTTTCTTCCCTGATCGCTACGGCGGATGGTGGTTTCCTGTTGGGGGGGTATTCAAACTCTCGAATTTCCGGCGACAAATCACAGGACAATAATGGCGGTCTTGACTACTGGATCATCAAAATAGGGGCCGATGGTGCGAAGCAATGGGATAGAACCTACGGCGGAACGGGATATGATGGGCTTTCTTCCATGATTGCTACGGCGGATGGTGGTTTCCTGTTGGGGGGGTATTCGGACTCTCCGGCTTCTGGGGATAAATCACTAGACAGTAAAGGCAAGAGTGACTGCTGGATCATCAAAATAGGGGCCGGTGGCGCAAAGCAATGGGATAGAACCTACGGCGGAACGGGATATGATGGGGTTTCTTCCATGATTGCTACGGCGGATGGTGGTTTCCTGTTGGGGGGGTATTCGGACTCTCCGGCTTCTGGGGATAAATCACTAGACAGTAAAGGCAAGAGTGACTACTGGATCATCAAAATAGGGGCCGGTGGCGCAAAGCAATGGGATAGAACCTACGGCGGAACGGGATATGATGGGGTTTCTTCCATGATTGCTACGGCGGATGGTGGTTTCCTGTTAGGGGGTATTTCGGACTCTCCGGCTTCCGGGGATAAATCCCAAGATAATAAAGGTGGAAATGACTACTGGATCATCAAAATAGGGACCGATGGCACTAAGCAATGGGATAAAACCTATGGCGGACAGGAAAGTGATGGGCTTATTTCCATCAAAGTTGCCCCGGGGGGAGGTTTTCTCTTGGGCGGGAATTCTTTTTCTAACGCTTCCGCCGATAAGTCGGAGAATGTAAAGGGGGCCAGCGATTATTGGATCGTGAAGATCAGCGCGGACGGAAATCTACAATGGGATCACACTTTAGGCGGCAATCGGGATGACTACCTTACCTCACTGGTCGCCACTCCCGATGGCGGCTATTTGCTGGGGGGCAGATCGATGAGCAAAACCTCAGGCGATAAGTCCGAAGATACCAGGGGAGAAAGTGATCTCTGGGTGATAAAGCTCAAATAAGCAACCAGCAGATCCTATAATAAGTTCTCTGACAGAGGTTAATATTCCCCTCACCCCCCGCAAGTTCGCAACCGGGCGGAGTCCGCTTGTGGGCCAGCGTATCGGAGACCACGACTCGCAAATCAAATTTTGCTAGCAAAAAGAGGCAAACTGAGGTGAGGTAGCCAACCTCGTGCTGTTAAAAAGGAAATCGAACGAGCGGAGTCCAGCCTACCTGCCGGGTAGAGTACTTTTCCCCGATTCAGTTGAGATCGGTTACCCGCTCCTGCTCCGATTGGTAAAACCCCGCTAACCCTGATTTGCAATCAGGGTTGCATCTCCTAGCGTTTTCAACGCGATCATTCACCCAGAACCACTTTTCCGCCAAAACTGCCACCACTTCCGCTTCACCACCACCAAACCACCGGTAGAAATGGTCACAGGAGGTGGAGCAGGGAGCAACTCAATGACTTCGGGATAGGCTCCGGCTTGGAGAGGTACCTGCTGGCGCGCATACTTGACATGCACGACGACGAGTCGGGCGGGCTGATCCACGAGGCTATCGGGCAGGGGTACCTCGAAGTACCCTTCCGCATCCGTGAGGACGGTCGGTCCGCTTCGGGCGTAACCATTGCGGAGGGGGGGCATGACGGACACAATCGCGTTGGGAACGGGTTGCTGGGTTTCGGCCGAAATAAGCCGGGCCCTGACGTGGACTTTCTGAGTGTAGGCGGAGGCTCGTTGGGCCGCGTCCCGCTCTGCTCCCGTCGGAAGCTGCATCACGGGAATAGGTTTGCGCTCGATCAGTTCCTGCGGTGCTGCTGGGTTTCGGCCGAAATAAGCCGGGCCCTGACGTGGACTTTCTGAGTGTAGGCGGAGGCTCGTTGGGCCGCGTCCCGCTCTGCTCCCGTCGGAAGCTGCATCACAGGAATAGGCTTGCGCTCGATCAGCTCCTGCGCGTGACTCTCGGTACTGGCCAGAAAGAACAGACCCGCCACCAGGTTAAAGAGTCGGGCGGAAAGGGTAGGTTCGGTGCGGCCAACGAGTGGGCGATTGAGCTGGGTTTGGGTTACGCGCCCACAAAATTGACTACCGGAATTTTTGATGAGAGTCAGTACCTGATCGTCCGTCAGGCCGCTGAGGTCGACCACATTTTTGGCGCACAGCCCACAGTGTCGGCCCGTGGAAATAGGCGTCATGCTCTCCCAAGGGTGGGAACAGGGGTTATTCGAGCCGTATGGAGTAGCGGGTGCGTTTCATGGGGAGCGGAAAATGCCGGGAGTAAGTAACTCATTTTTTGTTAAATAAGCCAGCGTAAAGGGGCACAATTTTCCGGGAATCTGTACCAAGGCTAGCCCGGACTGTCTTCCCTCCCTCCTTCCACCTGACAGGTTTTGGAAACCTGTCAGGTGTATGCGACAAAAACCGGGGCCCGGCCAAACCCGGAACCCCGTTTCAAAAAAACAGAAAAAAAGCCTCCCTCCGAAAGCGGATAACTGACTGCCAGGTTAAGCCGTCCGGAGCGTATAATGCCGACGTTCATACGCCGAACCGCTATCTGTGATCACACCCGCTTAATGTGAAGGCTCCCTCCTGGCGCAGCCACCTTATCCCCCAATTACAGGCTCACGCGCTCGCTGTGCCAGCCTTCGCCGCGCAGGCCCTTGCTCCATGGCGGTGGCCCTGCATATCCACCACTTCCAGCACCCCGCTAACCCTGATTTGCAATCAGGGTTGCATCTTGCTGGTTTAAGCGCAACCATTCACCCAAAACCACTTTTCCGCCAAAACCGCCACCACTTCCGCTTTACCACTACCAAACCACCAGTAGAAATGGTCACAGGAGGTGGAGCGAGGATAACATCAATGACTTCGGGATGGGCCCCGGCTTGGAGAGGTACCTGCTGGCGCGCATAGGCGACATGCACGACGACGAGACGGGCGGGCTGATCGACGAGGCTATCGGGTAAGGGATACCTCAAAGATCCTCTCCCGCATCCGTGAGGACGGTCGGTCCGCTTCGGGCGTAACCATTGCGGCGGGAAGGCATGACGGACACAATCGCGTCGGGAACGGGCTGTGGGTTTCGGCCGGAATAAGCGGGGCCCTGACGTGGACTTTCTGAGTGTAGGCGGAGGCTCGATGGGCCGCGTCCCGCTCTGCTCCCGTCCTAAGCTGCACTAGGGGAGTAGACTTGCGCTCGATCAGTTCCTGCGCGTTACTCTCGGTCACGGCTAGAAGAACAGACCCGCCACCAGGTTAAAGAGTCGGGCGGAAAGGGTAGGTTCGGGGCGGCCAACGAAGGGGCGGTTGAGCTGGGTGTCGGTGACGCGGCCGCAAAAGGTACTATCGGATTTTTTGAGGAAAGCCAGGATTTGATCGTCCGTCAGCCCGGTGAGGTCTACGACGTTTTTGGCGCACAGCCCGCAGTGCCGGCCGGTGGAATTAGGCTTCATGCCGTCCCAGGGTTGGGAGCAGGGGGAATCGAGCCGGAGGGAGTAACGAGTGCGCTTCG
Source organism: uncultured Cytophagales bacterium (assembly GCA_963768025.1). GTDB lineage: Bacteria > Bacteroidota > Bacteroidia > Cytophagales > Spirosomataceae > CAVYGM01. Next base: position 22,536 of record CAVYGM010000035.1, on the reverse strand, counting down.
TATGAGGGTGGTAATGCCGGATAGTAAGTAACTCGATTTTTTTTCAGAAAAGCGAGCGGTAGAAGTGAAATATTTCCGGAAATTGTACCAACGGTACCCCTGACAGGTTTCTGAAACCTGTCAGGGTCAAGTCCCGAAAAACGGGACCGGAAACTCCGGAACCCCTTTACTACCCGTGTGATAGTATGCCAATGGAATATAAATCGCCTTGAAACCCATTATTCAACCTGGAGCTTGATAGGCTCTGCACCGTGGGGGGTGGTAAGGCGCGTGATATACAGGATTTGGGGGCGGTACAGTTTAAAAAACAGTATCCGCTGCTTCAACTGCCTTACTTTCGCATTACCCGCACAGCCCCCTGCCGGCCCACGGCATCGCGTGCCCGCACGATGTACAGTCCGGAGGGCTGCGAGCCTACATCCAAGCTCAGCGTGTTGTCACCCGCTTGCCACTCTACCTCCTGTGCCTGCATGATCCGGCCCGTCAGGTCCAGCACCTCCAGCCAGGCCCGTTCCACGCACCGAGGTCCGCACCCGCAGCGTCACCTGCCCGCCCGTAGGGTTGGGATAGGCTTCTACCAGAAGCTCTACCGGCAGTTCATCGGGCTCCTCTACCCCCTGCCGCGAAGCGTCACTGCCCTGCAGGGCTTGTCGCCGCACTTGCCCAGCTTGTCGCCGTGCGCCAGGTGCGCTGCCACCTCCCCTACGGGCACGCACAGGGTTTTGCCCTCGTGGCACAGCTCCATGCTGGTAGTACCCTTGCCACAGGATACGTCAAGCACTTCCACTTCCACCTCCCGGGTGGCCACGTAGCCGTGCTGGTCGGTCACCGTCAGCGTGTATTTGGTCTTTTTTTGGGACATACCTGCACGCTACTGCCATTGAGGCCCTCGCCCCCGTTGTATTTCACTCCCCATAGCCTCCCGTGGCCGTCGCGCTCAGCGTGACACAGGTGGCCCCGTAGCCTTTGTAGATAAAATGACAGCCGGCCACCTGCACAGCGATGGGCACCGGAGCTCCGGTGCAGGGTACCTGGTCACATCGCCCCAGCGTCCAGCCTTTTTCCAGTTGTTTCGGCCACGTCCTCTGACCTTTCTGGTTTCCGGACTTACTGCCGTTACACGAGCCATATTTCCACCTTGCCATTATTCCTGATCACGCGGATGTCGAGCACCTCCACGGTTACGCTGGCGGTGGAGGTACAGCCCGCGGCGCTTGTGGCCGTAACGGTGTAGGGGGTGGTGGCGGTAGGGCACATCTGCACGCTGGCACCGGTGAGCCCGCCCCGTCCAGGCGTAGCTCTGGGCATTACCGGTGGCTGTCAGGGTGGCGCAGGAAGCGCCGTAGCCCAGGTAGATAGTTTTGCAGCTCCCGGCATTCACTACTGGCAGCGGGTTGATGCCTACTACCCCCGCTACCGGGCTGGATGAAATCCCGGTACTGCTATTATTGACAACCAGCGTGAAACTGCCGGTGAAGGTAGCCGGATTAATCCCCACCGTGATCGTACCCGAACTTCCGTTAAGGCTCCCGGTTTGGTTGGCATTGACCCCCGTGCCGCTGACCGTATACTGATCAGGGTTATGGGTAGTGGCCGTGTAGGGGATTTGAAAGGAAGCTGCTCCCTGGCAAATAGAGGCAATAGTACCCAGGGTAATGGTGGGGATTGGATTTTCTACTTTTACAAGAAAGGAGCATTCCGTAAAATTACCCGTGGCATCCGTGACCCGATACGTTACAGTGGTTGTTCCGATCGGGAAAGTGGTGCCGCTCGCCTGGCCAGCCATCCTTGAGGTGACTGCTTCCGGACAGTTATCGAGGCCAACGGGTATTGTATAGGTGACCACCGCACCAGCCGCGCTGGTGGCCGTCACAGTGATGTCGGGAGGACAGGAAAGGGTGGGTTGCTGGGTGTCATTCACGGTCACGGTGAAGGTGCAGCTGGAAGTTCCTGCCTCGCTGGTGGCGGTGGCCGTTACCGTGGTGGTACCCACCGGAAACACACTGCCCGGTACAACCGAACCGGCTGCTGTCGAATAGGTGATGGTGGGGGCGGGCATACCGGTGGCTGTTGCGGCAAAGGGTACCACAGCTCCGCACTGGTTGGCATCGTTGCTCCTGGTGATGTTATCCGGACAACTGATCTGGGGTGCCATGTCACAAATCAAAGCCTGCACCGGGGTGGTTCTGTTGGTGGTAGTGCCATCTCCCAACTGACCGTATTGATTGTCTCCTACCCCCCAGGGGGTGCCGTCACTTTTCAGAAACAGAGAGTGTAAATACCCGCCAGAAATAGCGGTAATTCCCGTGAGCCCCGACACCTGCACCGGGCTAATCCTGTGCGTGGTGGTACCATCGCCCAATTGACCCATGTTATTATAACCACATGCCATGACGATGCCGTCGTCTTTCAAAAACAGCGAGTGCTGATCCCCGGCCGAAAGGGCGGTAATTAAAGTGGGCCCGGCAAACTGCACCTGTACCGGGGTGGTTTTGACCAATGTGGTGGTACCGATCCCCAACTGGCCCTGTTGATTTATTCCCACGGCCCAGGCGGTGCCGTCGTCCTTCAAAAACAGGGAGTGTAAGCTCCCACCGGACAGGGCCTTGACTCCCGTAAGCCCCGAAACCTGTACGGGAGTGAGTCTGTCGGTAGTGGTGCCGTCGCCCAACTGCCCGAAAATATTGGATCCGACGGCCCATACGGTGCCATCGCTCTTCAGAAACAGGGAGTGATTCACCCCGGCCGCTATGGCTTTGATTCCCGTGAGCCCCGGTACCTGTACGGGGGTGTTTCGATCCGTGGTGGTGCCGTCGCCCAACTGACCATAGTAATTGGCTCCGGTAGCCCATACGGTGCCATCGTTTTTCAGAAACAGGGAGTGGTAAAGCCCGACCGCTATGGCCTTGACTCCCGTGAGCCCCGGTACCTGCACCGGCGTATGGCTGTCGGTGGTGGTGCCGTTTCCAAACTGTCCCAAAGCATTGTACCCTACCGCCCAAACGGTACCGTCGCCCTTCAGGAAGAGAGAGAGTGTTGGCCCCCGCCCGCTACAGCACTGAACCCCGTAAGCCCGGACACCTGCACCGGGGTACTTCTACTCGTGGTGGTACCATCTCCCAACTGGCCGGATTGATTTAAACCCACTGCTTTCAAGGGAGTAGGACCCGCTGGGCATTCATAGTTCAGAAATAATGAATGGGACCTGCCCGCACTGATAGGTGTGGGGATTGGAACGGGTAACGGAGTGGTCCCAACCTTGCCGAATTCGGTGATTATTAAAATCACCAATATAAAAATTTCCAACAACATCAAGTGCGATGCCAATTGGGTAGTTTAGATTAGCATTAACAGCCGGTACACCATCACCCGTATATCCCTGCGTGCCAGTACCCGCTACGGTACTGATGATACCATCACTGGCTCTGACCTTGCGAATGCGGTGGTTTGCAAAATCAGTAAAATAAAGATTGTTAGCTAAGTCAAATGAGATAAATGTAGGACTGCCAAGATAAGCATTGATAGCCTGTCCGCCATCGCCACTGTAGCCATATACACCAGTACCAGCTACGGTCCGTATAATGCCGTTACCGACATTAATTTTGCGAATACGTTGGTCATCAGTAATATAAATATTTCCAAATCCATCTAAGTCTATGCCAAGGGGGCCAGCCAGGCTGGCATTGGCAGCTAGTCCGCCATCTCCACTGGAGCTATACACACCATTACCCGCTACGGTACTAATTATACCATCACTAGCATTGACCTTGCGAATACGGTTATTATTCATGTCACTAATATAAATATTACCGGCAGCATCTACTACAACGCCTCGGGGACCATTCAGACTCGCACTGGTAGCCGGCCCACCATCGCCGCTGAAACCAGCCGTACCATTGCCCGCTACGGTACTAATGGTGCCATCACTGAACCTGACCTTACGAATACGATTATTGCCAAAATCAACAATAAAAAGATCACCGGCTGCATCAATATCTATGTCAAAAGGGTTGTCAAGGCTGGCATTGGTAGCTGGGCCATTATCGCCTCCATAGCTTCTTATACCATTTCCGGCCACAGTACTAATTTTGCCATCACTAATATGAACCTTTCGAATTCTACTGTTTGAACCATCTGAAATATATACATTTCCAACTGCGTCTACTGCAATTCCATAGACATCTCTAAAACTGGCATTGATAGCCTGTCCGCCATCGCCACTATAACCATACATACCAGAACCCGCAACGGTGCTGATGATTTGAGCAGAACTACCCATCGATAAGCTCAGACATAAGAATAGCAGGGGGAGCCAGGGCCTACAAGAAAGTGTTAGTAGATGTAAATACATAATAATGATTGGTTTATAAGATTTGGTACAAAAAGACATAAACGCTACATCTTTCAAAAAATAGCGTTTGGTGTGTACGGCAACAATTCCTTTGACTATAGTACGATAGTATTTTAAAGACAAAAACTGCTTTAAAATCCAACAACAGTTTTTTCCATGTTGGAGTGAAGAAAAAGAAGTGATACTCTGATCACGATTGCTCCAATTGCCCGAGAGAGTCAACGGGGTTTCCCTTATTAAAACTAAGGTAGGTGCAGGATGTCCGTAGGGACATACCATCCGACATACATTATCAGCCTAGGGGCTTTAACTTCAACCCGAACCGCTAGTTAATTGGTTGTATAGAAGCTTTTTTTATTCCCATACCCAGAACGTGATTGTGAAGTAGTAAATAAAGGTCGGAAAGTAGAAGACACAACGGTTACCTAGTTGTATGAATGATCGAAAGGGCAGAAAGACAATGAATTGTGTGTGCAGTTAAAAAGGCAACTATTCGTGACCTCGAAACAAAGGGCGGAAAACATTTAAATGTATTGATAATAAGGCACTATAATCGTATTTAATCATGAAATTTTACTAACTATTTAGTAAATGGTCACTATGTCCTTACCGTATGGTTTCCTTATGACATGTTCAAGAGAAACAATGCCCGTAGCAGCCTATACGCAAAGCTGCGTTTGACTGAAAGAGGAGGCAAATTATAAGAGTACGACCAGTCAGCTCTATCACACAAAAAAACGGGGTCCCGGTCATACTCGGAACCCCGTTTCGATATGGAAAAAACAAGCCGACCGCCGAAAGCCGACGGCCGATAGCCAACCCCCTTACTTATTCGACGTCCCCCCGCCCATGCGCGAAGGAGCCGAGGGAGATTTTGGCGTGTTGGTAGCGGCGTTCTTCACGTACTTATCCATCCAGCCGTTCATTTCGTACAGCATGTGCAGCAGCGACTCCTGCGCCGTGTAGCCGTGGCTCTCGTAGGGCAAAAACACCAGCTTGGCCGTAGCGCCCTGCCCTTTGAGGGCATTGTAGTAGCGCTCCGACTGAATGGGGTAGGTACCCGTGTTGTTGTCGGCCTCACCGTGGGTCATCAGCAGGGGTGTCTTCATCTTGTCGGCGTTCATGAACGGCGACATGGTGTTGTACACTTCCGGGGCCTGCCAGTAGGTACGCTGCTCGTTCTGGAAGCCAAAGGGTGTCAGGGTACGGTTATAGGCCCCCGAGCGGGCAATACCGGCCTTAAACAGCTTGCTGTGCGAGAGGAGATTGGCGGTCATGAAAGCACCGTAGGAGTGGCCACCCACGCCCACGCGGCTGCTGTCCACCACGCCCAGGCGCACGCCTTCGTCAATGGCGGCTTTGGCGCTCGCTACGAGCTGCTGCACGTAGGTATCGTTGGGCTCGTCTTTTCCTTCACCAATAATGGGGATGGAGGCGTTTTCGAGCACGGCGTAGCCCATGGTCACGAAGGCGGCACCCGTCCAGTAACTGATGCGGTTAAACGTATAGGGTGATCCGCTCGCCTGGCTGGCCGCCTCGGCGCTTTTGAACTCAGCCGGATACGCCCATAGGAAGGTAGGCAGGGGGCCATCCTCTTTTTTGTAGCCGGGAGGCAGCAGCAGGGTAGCCGTCAGGTCCACGCCATCGGGGCGCTTGTAGCGGAGCTGCTGTTTTTGAATATCCTTAAACTGCGGGTAGGGGTGGGGGAAAAAGGTCACCTGCGTCAACGGATTCTGAGCGGCCTTTTTGCCTTTTTTGGGCGCTGCGTTCAGGTTGCGGATGAAGTAGTTGGGTGGCTCCTCCTGCGACTCACGGCTGGTGAGGAACAGACCCTTTTCGGCATCCAGAATCGAAATGGGACGCTCAAAATACGGAGCCTCCGAACGCCACAGGCGCTTGGTTTGCTTCGTGGTCAGGTTAAGCAAATCCACGAAGGGCCGGTCACCCTCGGGCGAAGCGCCGGTACCAGTCATGTATACCTCGTTGGCGGGGGTCAGGTGCAGCACATTCTGTCCGTAGCTATTCTTGGTCAGTTCAGGGGTACCGGGGTTGCCGTAGCGATCCTCCGACGAGCGGTCAAATAGCAACACGGGATTGGCCGGATCGGAAGGATTCACTAGTTTGGTCAGGGATTTGCGGGTTTCGTTCCAGCGCTCGTAAAACAGGGCCGTTTTGTCGTTGCCCCAGGTTACGCCCCCGAAGCGGAAGTTGGCTTTGTACAGTTCTGTGGGGGTACCCGAGAAGGGGGCCGACAGGCTGTACACTACATCCCGCACGTCTACTTTCTTTTTGGGGTCACCGCCGTCCTTGGCTTCTACCCAGTACATCGTGGCGGGGGCGTCGTTGCGCCAGTCGTGGTTGCGCTGTCCCATAGGCACGGCGTCGCGGCCCCAGGGCATATTTTCCATCAGGGGGTTGTCGGTCAGGCTTTTCACCAGGCCTCCGCTCACGGCGTATACCTCCGTTTTCTGCGGAAAGCGATTCACGGGTACCAGGTACGAAAAGGGCCGGTGCAGGCTTTCTACCAGTACATACTTGCCATCGGGCGAGGGGGAAGCCGTGGCTACCATACCCATCGGGCCGATGGCCTGCGTGCTGCCGTCCAGCCCAATTCGCATCACCTGCGAGGTGGTGTAGTATTCAAAGAGCTGCTCGTCGCTGGGGTTTTTGAGCAGGTCCTGGTAGGTAGCGGCCTGGGCCTTAGTGCCGAGGTTTTCCTGCACGGTAGGGCCACCCGGTACCCGGCTGATCACCGGGGCGGTGCCGCGCTCCGCCGAAGCCACGCGGGCTATGAACGACTGGTTGTCGGACACCCACTGGTAGGGCGTACCCAGCACGGCGTTCAGGGCCAGGTCGGTTACTTTACGGGCGGTAGCGGTGGCTACGTCGAGTACGTACAGTTCCAGTTTGGAATCGGTGGTGTTGGTAAAGGCGATCTTGCTGTCGTCCGGCGACCACTGGATGTAGGAAAGCTTTGGTTTTTCGGGCAAACCTTTCACGGCCACGTCCTCGGCGCTGCCGGCTACTTTCCGGAGCGTGAGGCTATTGGTGTACACCGCCCGGCTGGGGCCGTTCGTGGCCGGGTTGAGGCGCAAGCCCGCTATCCGGTACTCGGGCTCGGAGAGCTCGGCGATGGTGGTGGTGGCCGTGTTTCGCCCCATCAGCAGCATCCAGGTACCTTTGCCATCCACACTCACGGTGGGGGTAGGGGTAGCCATCACCAAATCGGCCAGGGGTTTGGGGGGAAGCTGGTAACCGTTGTCCTGCGCGAAGGCTACCACGCTCCACAGAAAAAAGAATAAGAATTTCTTCATTGTACTTATTTGATGAAAAATAGAACTATACAACTACCTCATTCGGTAGGTTTTTTAGGAATTCGAAGGTACTTACTTTTCCAATAGTCTGTAAGAAAAATAGTTGCCCAACTAATAATTAATTTAAAAAGGGTTATGGCAAATATTCTACTGCTTAGGCGGGAAAAGGAATCCTAAACCCTATTTTTCACTAAAGGGTCTTCTCAAAGGGAAAGGGATTTTCTTTTGAATCAGGTGAGGTACTATACAGGCTACGTTTAAAGAAGCCCAACTAATCCGAGGCACAATCCTGATTTATCAAAATTTGTGCTCCCCAAACGGGTACGATCCGGAAATTTTGGAGTACCATATAGTAAATCCCATTGCAATTGGTTTTTTAAGTACATACCCGCCTGGTGCCAGGTAGCCGATTACCTCTTCGTTCCTAATCCTTAACTTTTTCATTATGCCAAAAAAAGAAACTCTACTGTCCGGGACAAAGCCTACCCGCCGTGACTTTGTGAAGACCTCCGCCCTGGCGGCCTCCTCCTTTTTTATCGTGCCCCGCCACGTGCTGGGGAAGGGGTACATCCCTCCCAGTGATAAGTTGAATATCGCCGGTATTGGCGTAGGAGGGAAAGGGAAAAGCGACCTGGCTAGCTTTGCCAAGAGCCCCAATGTCAACATAGTGGCTCTCTGCGACGTGGACGACCGGCAGGCCGTAGATAGCCGCACGGCTTTTCCCAAAGCCACCTATTACAAGGATTTTCGCGAAATGCTCGCCAAAGAGAATAAAAACATAGATGCCTGCTCCATTTCGACGCCCGACAACACCCACGCGGTGGCTACCCTGGCGGCCATGCAACTGGGCAAGCACGTGTACACCCAAAAACCCCTGACGCACGATATTTATGAGGCGCGCCTACTGGGCAAAGCGGCCGAAAAGTACAAGGTCGTGACCCAAATGGGCAATCAGGGCGGCTCGGGGAATGGCGTGCGCCGCATGCAGGAAATCTACGAATCAGGAATCATTGGGGAGGTGCACAAGGTACTCACCTGGACCAACCGCCCCGTATGGCCGCAGGCGGTACCCACCGACAAAACGTTTGCGATACCCAAAGAGCTGGACTTTGACCTGTGGCTGGGGCCCGCGCCCAAGGTAGCCTACAACGAGGCTTACCTACCCTGGAACTGGCGCGGCTGGTGGCCCTACGGCACGGGTGCCCTGGGCGACATGGCCTGCCACATCATGGATCCGGTGTACCGGATCCTTCCCATTCTCTACCCCAATTCGGTCGAGTGCAGCGTGTCGGGCTCATGGACGTTTACCTTGCGCCCGCAGGATCATAACCCCGACTGGACGCCATTTTCGACCAGCATCCACCTCAACTACCCGCGGAACGACGGCAAGGGCGACATCAAGGTAAGCTGGTACGACGGCGGCATTATGCCCGAACTACCCGAAGAGCTAAACCCCGGCGAAGCCTTCGGAAATTCGGACGGTGGGGTGATGTTTATTGGTTCCAAAGGAAAACTGATGGCCGACTGCTACGGAGCGAAGCCCCGGCTGCTGCCGTTGAAAGAAAACGAGATCCTGAACATCCCCGAAACTATTGCCCGGGTACCCGACGAGAACCACTACCTCCAATGGGTCAATGCCAGCATGCAGGGCTACGAAACGGGTAAAACCAGCTCGCCCTTCTCGTACGCGGCCCCCTTTGCCGAGAGTATCCTCATCGGTAACCTGGCCATCCGGAGCTGGATGCTGCGCGATAAACCCGAAGCTCCCCGTTCCGCCGACCGGTACAACGGCCGCAAGAAGCTATTCTGGGATGCCAAAAACATGCGAATCACCAACTACGAGCCCGCCAACCAATACGTGAAACGCGAGTACCGCGAAGGCTGGGATCTGGTGTTATAATTGATTGGTTAGATGTGTTAAAAAGGCGCGGTTCCGGTTGGGAGCGCGCCTTTTTTTACTTCTTGATTTTTGGCCTCCTGCCGGGTAGGTAGGAGATCATGTAGTCAAGCTTGTTCGGCCGTATTCTCCTTAGCACCAGAAGTACCAAACCTATGAAATACCAAAACGCTGCCTTTTTCGTCCTCTTCCTGACTGGTTCTGGTCATTAAGCAATCACACGCCCAGGTACCCCCTGGGAAGGCTCCCAACGTGCTGTTCATTACCGTAGACGACATGAACGGCTGGGGCCTGATGAAGCAGTACCCACTGGCAAAAACCCCCTACCTTGATAAGCTCAGGGGCCAGTCGTACAATTTTACCCAGAACATCTGCGCCTCGCCGGTCTGTATCCCTTCCCGGGCGGCATTTTTCAGCGGACTGTATCCGCACCATACGGGTTCCTATTTCAATGGGGCCAATCCGTATCAGGAAAGCTCGATTCTGGCCAAAACCGAAACCATGCCCGAGTGTTTCAAACGCAACGGCTACGAAACCTTTGGCCGGGGAAAGATTTTCCATGCCCAAATCGGGAAGGCCCGGGAAGAGGCCATGTTCGACAACCGCCCGATCTTTCAGGGTGGCTTCGGACCATTTGCCAGCAAAGAACACTGGGTTGGGCCCGACAATTTTCAATCGGTAAAAGCCTGGGACGGTCCGGATTCTGACTTTCCTGACATCGTGAATGCCGAAGCGGCCATCGAATTTTTGCAAAAACCGCACGACAAACCCTTCTTTTGCTATGTAGGCTATTGGCGTCCGCACACGCCGTACACGGCTCCAAAGCGGTTTTTTGATCTATTCGACGAAAAAGCCATCGTCCCAACCGCCGGGTACCTGGCCGGTGACCTCAACGACGTACCCGTACAAGGCCGCGAACTCGTGGACTCCCTTTGGCGCTACGGGGGGCGTAAAAGCTTGGAAGAAGGGCATCGGGTGTTCCGGCGGATGATGTACGGCTACCTGGCCACCACCGCCTTTGCCGACTGGTCGGTGGGACGGGTCATTGAGGCATTGGACAAGACCGATTTTGCCAAAAACACCATTGTGATTGTGGCCTCCGACAACGGCTACCACATGGGAGAAAAAGAACGGTGGCAGAAAGGTACCCTTTGGCAGCTATCGGCCTACACGCCACTGCTCATCCGTTTGCCCAACGGGCAAGCCTACGAATGCCCGCAGACCACCAACCTCATTGACCTCTACCCAACCCTGGTGGAATTGTGCGGTCTGAACCCACCAAAGCACCTGTTGGACGGGAAGAGCTTGGTGCCGATTCTCAGGAAACCAGCCACGAAATGGTCCCCTAGCCTAATGACCTACGGCGAAAACTATTCTTCCATCACCGATGGGCGCTACCGGTACCTGCGCTACCCCGATGGCACCGAAGAACTCTACGACCACCAATCCGACCCCCACGAGTGGAAAAACGTGGCAACGAGCGAGAAAATGAAACGCGTAAAAGCTCGCCTGAGTAAGGAAATCCCAAAAACATGGGTAAAATCACTGGGCGGTGAATCGGAGAAGAAGGGCGGACATTAAAAGTGGAAGAAGGTACCTGCACTAAAACTATTGAATTGAACCAAGCTACTTCAAATTGCTGGTCAGGATAAGTTGCCAGCTCCCTGGCCGTTGCGCGTTGTAGTTATTTTCGATCCCTGGAAGGGACAAATCAGGGAAGAGCCCCTTTTGATTGGTAGAGGTACTAAGTTTCGGAATAGGGGATTTCTTCAAAAAGCCCTCTATCCAGTCCTAATGTGCTCTAAATCAAGCGAAGCCCATTTTTCCTTACCTAACCCCGATACCATGATTGATTTAAAAAAAATCCTGCCCCTGCTATTCTTCCTGACGACGGCCCTTCAAGCCCAAACGTTCAAAAATCCCCTGCTCCCGGCCGGAGCAGACCCCTGGTCCGTGTATAAGGATGGCTACTACTACTACATGCATACCACGGGGAAGGATTTGAATATCTGGAAAGTAAAGGATTTGTCGCAACTCCCCACGGCCGAAAAAGTGACGGTGTGGACGCCACCCGCCACCGGGATGTATTCCAAAAGTATCTGGGCACCCGAGCTGCATTTTCTGCGGGGTAAGTGGTACATCTACTTCGCCGCCGATAACGGACAGAACCGCAATCACCGCCTGTACGTAATCGAAAACGAGTCGGCTGACCCCACCACGGGTACCTGGGTAATGAAAGGAAAGCTGGCTACCCCCGACGATAAGTGGGCGATTGATGGGTCGGTTTTTGAACACAAAGGACAGCTGTACCTGACGTGGTCGGGGTGGGAGGGGGACGAAAACGGCCGGCAGGATTTATACCTGTGCAAGATGAGTAATCCCTGGGTATGCGAAGGCGACCGCATCCGTATTTCCGACCCTACTTACGCCTGGGAGCACCACGGGTTGCTGACGCATCCCGGCCCGGACGACAAGCCCATCGTGTTGGTCAACGAAGGTCCGCAGCCTTTGATAAGCCCCACTGGCCGGGTCAATATTATTTTTTCGGCCAGTGGCTGCTGGACCGACTACTACGCCCTGGGTATGATCCACGCCGACGCCAACGCCGATTTGATGAAACCAGCGTCCTGGCAAAAGCACCCGGAGCCGGTTTTCTGGGCTAATAACGTGCAAGGAACCTACGCCGCGGGGCACAATAGCTTTTTCAAATCGCCGGATGGAACTCAAAACTGGATCCTGTACCACGCCAATTCTGAGCCGGGGCAAGGATGCGGGGGCAAACGCGCTCCCCGCATGCAGCCCTTTACGTTTACGGCCGGTGGGGTACCGGTTTTTGGGGATCCGCTACCGCTGGGGGTAGAAATGAAGATACCAAGGGGGAAGTGAGAAGGCGGTCAAAAAGCAGTATTCGGAAGTACCTGCATTAGAAAGAGGGGCAGAGTGTCTTTTGCAATCACCTCTATTTCAAAGCTGTTTTACTTTTTTCTAAAAATACCATGAAAACAACCCGCCGGAACTTCCTGATTTCCGCCAGCCTCGGTACGGCTGGCCTTGGTCTGCTTTCCTCTTTTGATTCCTATACGCTTGGGCCGGATGACTTGCCGCGGGCAACGCCCGAGTCGCAAGGGGTAGATACAAGAGGCATCCTTAATTTTCTGCAGGCCATCCAGACCTCGGATTTGGAGTGGCATAGCTTCATGCTGGTGCGACATGGCAATGTGGTGGCCGAAGGTTGGTGGAAGCCTTTCTCTGCCGACTATAAGCACACCCTGTACTCGCTTTCCAAGAGCTTCACGAGCACGGCCATCGGGTTCCTGGTAACGGAAGGCAAAATTTCGGTCAATGATCCGGTAATCAAATTCTTCCCCAACGACCTTCCCGCCACGGTGGGCGATAATCTGAAAGCCATGACCGTCCGGAGTCTGCTCACCATGAATACGGGTCACGATACCGATACCATGCCCAAATTCCGGGAGTATAATCCCCAATCCTGGATAAAAACGTTCCTGGCTCAGCCGGTGCAACATCAGCCCGGCAGCCATTTCTTGTACAATACCGGAGCTACCTACATGCTGGGTGCTATTGTGCAAAAGGTGACCGGTCAGCTCCTGGAAGAGTACCTGCAACCTCGGCTCTTTGGTCCCCTGGGCATTACTGGCTATGACTGGGAAAAATCGCCGGAAGGACTCAACACGGCGGGCTACGGCCTGCGGGTGAAGACGGAAGATATTGCCAGGTTTGGGCAGCTGTACTTGCAGAAAGGCCAGTGGCAGGGAAAGCAACTCCTGCCCGCAAGCTGGATAGAAGAAGCCACGAGCAAGCAAACCACCTCGCAGGCGGGTGATGGCGACTGGGCGCAGGGCTACGGCTATCAGTTCTGGCGCTGCAAGCCTGGGTTTTATCGGGGCGATGGGGCCTATGGGCAGTTTTGTATAGTGATGCCTGAGCAGGATGCCGTGCTGGTGATGACCAGCGAAAGCAAGGACCTGCAGAAAAGTATGAATATTGCTTACGAAACCCTGCTTCCCGCTTTTGCAAAAGGACAATTGCCAGAAAACTCGACGCAGACCTCTTTCCTGAAAAAAGAACTTAGCCAGCTTGAACTGCCGCCAGCCAAAGGCGAGAGCACTCCTGAGAACGCTACCAAGTACAGTGATAAACGGTATCAGATGGCCGAAAATTCATTCGGTATCAAGTACTTGTCAGTGGGCCTGAATCCCAAAAATTGTGTTCTGAAAATGGAAACTCCCCAGGGAGTAGAGAAGATCACCTTCGGCTGGAATGAATGGGCGCTGAATTCCCAGGAAAGTAAAATCCGGTTTCCGGTGCCAACCCGCCTTGAAATTCCATCCAAAGTAGCAGGCAGCGCTGCCTGGATTGATGACCACACCCTGAAGCTAAAAATGAAGTTTGTGGAAGCCATCCACGGCGATACCCTAACCCTTACCTGGCAGAACGATACCATTTCCGTCGCATTTCTGAACAGTGTCACCGAGAAGACGAAGAGCTTCCCGGAAAAACGAAACCCGCTGACGGGTACTTTGCAGGCATAAGGGTAGTTCTGAAAACGCTATAAGGAGTAAAAAGTAGGTAGGATGAGTGAGGTTAGAGTAATTGCAAGTTAACCATCAGAAAAGAATACGAGAAGGGCACATGAGATTAAAAATATATCACGCCTGTTGGGTGGTGGAACGAGGCCGACCGTTTGGACGTAAAATCCATACTCGGAACGCACCATGCGCAATACAAGGAAATTCTGCGGACGATAGGTGCTTTTGCCCATTCCGTAAAAGGCCGCCTTTACCGAAACCGGCCTGGAGTCTATCCCTAATCCCACCTGGTGGACGGAGTCGCTGCTGAAATCGCTCAAAGCGGAAAGGATGCGCCTGGCCTACGTGCTGGTGTGGCGCAATGATACCCGCAGCCCTACCCACTACTACGCACCCTATCCGGGGCACGTCAGTGAGGCTGATTTTAGGAAGTTTTACGAAGATCCCTATACTTTGTTTGAGAAAGATCTGAAGACTATGTACCAACGCCGGAAATTCCTGGGAATCCTATGAAGAACTATGTAGTTGCACTTGCCCTGGTGTTGGGGAGTTTCGTATCGGTCTGGGCGCAAAGTCCGGTTGGTATTTTTGAAAATCAGGCGGACGTTGGCCCGGTGTTGCACAAAGGTACCGCCATGTATGACCAGGCTAGCCGCACCTACACCCTCACGGGAGCCGGCGAAAACCTGTGGTTCAAAAAGGATGAACTACATTTTGTTTGGAAAAAACTCACCGGAGATTTTATCATTACTACCCAGCCCACCCTCGTAGGCAAAGGCGTAGACCCCCACCGCAAATCGGGCTGGATGATCCGCACGAGTCTGGATACCAGCGCGGCCATGGTCACCCTGACCGTCCACGGCGATGGGCTTACTGCCTTTCAGTTTCGCCGCAAGAACGCCACGGATATCCAGGAAATTAAAATTCCCATCCTCCACGCGGATATCCTGCAACTGGAACGCCGGGGACGCAGCTACTTCGTGTCCGTAGCTAAGCTAGGTATGCCTTTCTGGACCGTGGAGGTACCCGATTTTGATTTCCCGCCGGAGTTAATGGTGGGCCTGTTCCTGACCTCGCACAACAAAGACGTAGTGGAAACGGGTACCTTCATTAACACGCGCGTCTATTCGGCGGTGAGGTAGATTTTGGTAAAATAAAGGTCTCCTCTGATCACAAAAAACCAAGTCGATCACCAGCAGATGGTTGACTAACTAACCTGTTTTCATTGTGTTTTAAGCGAGATGTTTTTGATTTGATGTTTGCTAAATCAGGACTTTCCGGGAAAGTAAACGTGAGGTAGGGGAATAACATTTGCCTCTGTACCCGAGTTTACGTAAAACATACCTGTTCAAGAATGACGCTTCCCAACCAGCCAGACATCCGGGATTTAGGCATAATCGGCGATCAGAAAACCTGCGCTTTAGTGGATAAAAACGGGACAATCGCCTGGTACTGCCCCGAACGGTTTGATGCATCGGCTATTTGTTCGCTGTTGCTGGATGAAGAAAAAGGAGGGTACTGGGCTTTGGAAACAGGGGCTAGCTTTGCCGGCAGAAAATATCTGCAAGAAAGCTGCGTGCTAGAGACAGAGTATGCCCTGGACTCTGAACAATTTACACTCACAGACTGGATGCCCTACGGTACCGATGAATCCAAACAGGGAATTTGTCGGCTTACTTCGCCCGCCCCACAGGCCCTCACCCACCGAATCCGGTTGAGGGCTGACTACGGCCTGAAAGGAATTATACTGAACAGAGTAAGCGAAAATTCGGTCAGAATCAGTGGTCAGAACAGCACTTACACCCTCACTTCCTCGCACCCGATCGTCATTGCGGAGTCTCTTATGACGTGCAGCATACCCGCTGGACAGACGGGATGGGTGTACCTGGCAACTTCGGAAGACCCAACCGATGAAGTAACGGAAGAAACAATCCGGCAATCCCTGACTGAGACGTTGGCCCATTGGAAGGAAATCTTTGAGATGTTCTCCTACGAGGGTATCTACCGCGAACAGATGTTCAATTCCTGCCGGGCCATTTGCCTGATGACGCACAAGCCATCCGGCGGTATAGTGGCTGCTGCTACTACCTCCCTGCCCGAGGGCTTCGGCAACGGACGCAACTACGACTACCGCTACGTGTGGCTGCGCGACGCTGCCATGATCGTGAGTGCACTCATGCGGGCCATCGGCATGACGGGCGCGGCCGTGGATTTCCTGGGTTTCCTGTGCTCGGCCCGAACCAGCAACGAGGACATGCGCATCATGCCCTTCTACGATCTGGATCGGAATGTGGCGGAATCCTTGAAGGAAATTCCCCTGAAAGGCTATAAAAACGAGACTCCCGTAGTAAAAGGAAACGGTGCCAACGAACAGCTGCAATTGGATGCCAATGCCAATGTACTGCTGGCGGCCAAACAGATTTACTCGAAACTGGACGAAAAGCCCAATTGGGAAACCGTCCGGATCATTGCGGATTTTCTGGCCGAAAACTGGCATAAAAAAGACCATGGTATCTGGGAGGAACACGTGGAGGAGCATTTTACGTCCAGTAAAGTGATTGCCGCTATGGGGCTGGAATTTATCGCGGATAGCGCCGAAACCGAGGCACAGGCCCATAAATGGCGACAGGCCGCTCGGGACATCCGGAAGTTTGTGGCTGAGCACTGCCTGACCGACAGCGGTGCCTATGCCGTGTTCGCCGGGTCACAGAATGTAGACGTTACTGCCGCCTTGTTTCCGGTATGGCTCTACGGGGAGCCCGATAGCCCCGAAATGATAGCCACCATGCAGGAGATTGAGAAGGTACTCAAGGAAGGGGAACTGTACCACCGTCGCCTCGAACAATTTGACTCTGCCAAAGAAGGTGTATTTCTGGCGGGCTCACTGTGGGTAGCTCAATACTACATCATGTGCAACGACCTCGAAAAATCCCGGAGTATTATTGACGCCGCCCTGGAATACGCCAATGACCTGGGCTACATGGCCGAAGAGGGACATGTACCCACCGGTGAGGTGATGGGCAACTTTCCCCAGACCTTCGTACACGCTTCCCTAATGGGTGTTTTGGTGGATTTGAATGCAGAAGCAAAAAAAGTAAAGTAGGTACGTATAGAGGGTGCAAAGGCGGTTTTTTCGGGATTACTTTCTAAATTGAGTTTTGTTAGCAATCTCCCCCCACCTTCATCTCTAATTCATGAGAAATGTACTGTTTACCACCAGTCTTCTATTACTTTCGGTAGGTTATATTTGTCAAGCCCAGGGTACCCGCCTACTTCGGCAGCCCTCGGTCAGTGCTACCCAGATTGTCTTTGTCTACGCCGACGACCTCTGGCTGACCGAGCGTACCGGCGGCAACGCCCGCCGCCTTACCACCAATCTCGGTTCCGAATCATCACCCCACTTTTCGCCCGACGGGCAATCCATCGCCTTTTCGGCTCAGTATGGGGGTAACACGGATGTGTACCTCATCAGCCTGGCCGGTGGCGAACCCCGCCGCCTCACCTGGCACCCGGATGCCGATGTGGTGCAGGGCTGGACGCCCGATGGCAAATCGGTGCTGTTCCGTTCGGGTCGCAAAGGTCATCCCACTGCCCTTACCAAATTTTTTACGGTGGATACCGAAGGTCGTTTTCCCAAAGAACTCATGGTACCTCAGGCGAATCAGGGCGAGCTCTCGCCTGACGGCACGCACCTCGCTTACAAATCCATTCCTTTCTGGGACTCGGAGTGGCGCAACTACCGGGGCGGACAGGCCCAGCCCATCTGGATTTTCAATCTGAAAGACCAGATGCCTGAAAATGACTCCCCAAACCGACCGCGAGCGGCATACCGATCCGGTTTGGTTCAAGAATACAGTCTATTTCATCTCCGAACGCGACTACGCGGCCAATATTTGGTCGTTTGATCCGGCTACTAATGCTCTCAAACAAATTACCTTTCATACCGATTTTGACGTAAAAAGCATGAATGCCGGCCCCGACCGCCTCGTGTACGAGCAGGGTGGGTACCTTCATACCCTTGACCCCGCTACGGGCAAGGCTACTCAGCTGGTAGTGAATGTGCAGGGGGATTTTAACTGGGCCATGCCCCGCTGGGAGGAGGTAAAACCGGCGACTATCCAGAATGCCAGCCTGTCGCCCACGGGGCAGCGGATGCTGTTTGAGTACCGGGGCGATATTTTTACGGCCCCCAAAGAAAACGGAACGTGGCGCAATATCTCCCAAACTCCCGGCGCGGCCGATCGCTCCCCGGTATGGTCGCCCGATGGGCAGCGGATCGCCTGGTTTTCGGATCGCAGCGGCGAGTACCAGTTGATGCTTGCCGATCAGGAGGGTATGAATCCGCCCAAAGCCATTGTCCTACCCAACCCTACCTTCTACTTCCGGCCCGACTGGTCGCCGGATAGCAAGTACATAGCCTATCACCGACACGGACTACAACCTGTGGTATGTGAATGTGGAAAATGGCAACGCCAAAAAAGTGGACACCGAACGCTACGCCCACCCCGACCGCTCCATGAACCCGGTATGGTCGCCCGACAGCAAGTGGATCGCCTACGCCCGTCTGCTCGATAACCATCTGAAAGTAATCAAAGCCCATAACGTCGAAACCGGCCAAACCCTGCAACTTACCGACGGCATGTCGGATGCCATCTCGCCCGTTTGGGATGCCAGCGGCAAGTACCTCTACTTTTTGGCCAGTACGGATTTTGGCCTCAATACAGGCTGGTTGGACATGACATCCTACGATCACCCCGTTACCCGCGGGTTGTACGCCATCGTGCTGGCCAAAGGAGTTAAATCGCCCTTGTTTCCCAAAAGCGACGAAGAACCTTTAAAGCCTGCCGAGGCTACCCCAAAGTCCGAAGAAAAAAAAGACGATAAGAAAAGTGGCAAGAAGGAGAAAACTGCGGAGGCACCAAAACCAGCACCCAAGGTCACGGTGAAGATTGACCCCGATGGTTTGGATCAGCGGATTATTTCGCTGGGTGTCCCGCTCAAAAACTACGTGGATCTGGTAGCCGGTCCCGAAGGAACCATTTTCTACCTGGAAAGTCCGGAGGGGGAATCTGCTCTGGCGGTACACAAGTTTTCGTTTGAAGAACAAAAAGGAAAACCTTTCCTGACTGGGGTGCAGAGTCTGAGTGCTTCCTACGACCGCAAACAACTTTTGTACGGCAATGGCAGTACCTGGGGGATAATTGCCTCGACCAAAGAGACCAACAAGGTAGGCGACGGAAAGGTAGATCTGGCGGCGGTGAAAATGAAAATCGACCCCCGGCAGGAGTACCAGCAAATATTCCGGGAAGGCTGGCGCTACCAGCGCGATTTCCTGTACGTAAAAAACACCCACGGCGCTCCCTGGGACAAGGTGTATGCCTGGTATCAACCCTGGATTGAGCACGTACGCCACCGTACCGATCTGAACTACGTGGTGGATATTCTGGGCGGAGAAATTGCGGTGGGCCACTCCTTTACCTCGGGCGGCGATTTGCCGCAGGTAGACAACGTACCCATCGGCCTGCTGGGGGCTGACATCGTGCCGGAAGGAAACCGCTACCGCATCGAAAAACTATTTACCGGCGAAAACTGGAACCCCGGCCTGAAATCGCCCCTTTCGGGTCCGGGTATTGACGTGAGGGAGGGTGACTACGTGTTAGCCGTGAATGGCGTACCTATTACGACAGACCAGAATTTTTACAGCTATTTTGAAGGGATGGCCAACCGGCAAATCAAGATTCGGGTCAATCAACGGCCCGATACTACCGGCTCACGACTCGTGACGGTAGTACCTATTCCCAGCGAAACCCAACTCCGGCAACGCGCCTGGGTGGAAGGCAACCGTCGGAAAGTCAGTGAGCTGTCGGATGGCAAACTGGCCTACGTGTGGCTACCCAATACGGCTGGCGGGGGGTATGAGTACTTCAACCGGTACTACTTTGCCCAGCAGGATAAGAAAGGGGCCGTGATTGACGAACGCAACAACGGCGGTGGCTCGGCCGCCGACTACATCGTGGACGTATTGGCCCGAAAACTCCAAGGGTACTTCAACAGCAACGCCGGCGATCATAAACCCTTTACCACGCCCATCGCTGGCTTATGGGGACCCAAGGTAATGATCGTAAACGAAATGGCCGGTTCCGGCGGCGACCTCATGCCCTACCTGTTTCGGCAGGCCAAGGTAGGCCCGCTCGTAGGTACCCGCACCTGGGGCGGCCTGGTTGGTACCTGGGACACGCCCCGCTTCATTGACGGTGGCCGCATGGTAGCCCCTCGGGGTGGTTTCTACGACCTGGATGGCAAATGGTCGGTAGAAGGCGATGGCATCGCGCCCGACATTGAGGTAATCCAGAATCCGGCCGACGTGATTGCTGGCAAAGACCCGCAACTGATCAAGGCCGTGGAGGAGGCTCTACGCTTACTGAAAACCGAAGAAGTAAAGCTAAAACCCGAACCCGAAGCCCCGATACGGTACCGTCGGCCCGAGGCGAAGAACTAAGCAATGATACCTTTCAAAGAAGTCCTTCTCCTGGCAGTATCGAGGGAGGACGGTCAGCCGTTGCCGAGAGGTAAAAAGGAGGCTTTTCCACACCTCCTTTTTTAGTACTACTTCGCCAACCCATCATGCACCAGCTGCAACCCCACCGACGAGCGCCCCTTAAACCCCGTCCAAGTCTTCTCGTTGGAGTTCTGGGGCAGATCGAGGTACTTACCATAGTCTAGTTTTTTCAACTGCATCCCCAAAAACGCCGTCACAAAATGCTGGTTGATGTTGTTGATGCGGCGCTCGTTCCAGGCCGGTTCGGCGTAGCGATAGTACTCATCGAAGGGTAGTCCTTCATGCAACGATTCGGCCGGTGGTGGGATTGGGGGCCACATTGTGCCGGGCGTTTTCGTAGGTAAGCATGTAGCGGGGGGCGTTCACGGCTCCCAGTGTAAATGGCCTTAATCCCTTTCTCGTAGCCCGACACATCATCCTGATCTCCGGCGATGAAAAAGGTAGGTACGGTCAGTCCTTTTAGCCCTTCGGCATCCCATGCTCCCCGTTCCATGCCCCAGGGCGCGAAGGCCACCACCGCTTTGATGCGGGGGTCTACCGTAGAACGGTAGCCGGGGCTGCTGCTGGCACGTACCTCAATGGCCTTGCTGCCGCCTGTCATGCTGCCAAATGTCTTCACCATCTGGTCGCTGTACCCAGCCCCGGAGGCATTCAGTACCCCGTAGCCCCCCATGGAGTACCCCACCAGCCCGACGTTGTTGGAGTCGATCAGTCCGGCCAGGAAATTCCGGCTTCCTGCCTTTCCCAAACCGGCCATTTGATTCAGCACAAACAGCACGTCTTTTGATCTGTTGAGCAACGTGCTGGAAAAAGGAGCCGCGTCGCGAAACGTAGATTCGGTATGGTCAATAGCCACCACCACGTAGCCTTTCGAGGCCAGGTTTTCGGTGAGGTAGGTGAGCAGGTACCTCGACCCTACGTACCCGTGCGATACGATCACCAATGGAAATGCTCCCGCGCCGGTTACGGGAGCGGCCTCCCAGGTAGCCCTGCCCTTGAAGGCAAAGGGGATCAGCGGCCGCTTGGGGTCATTGGCCGTTCCCATCACTTCGTTGTACTCCACCAGCGGTTTTACCCCTTCCGGCAGGAGGGCCGGGTACCACACCTCCACTTTTAGCGGGCGGTCGTAGGTAGCGTCCACGCCGCCTTTGGATTTGAGAATATCTACCTGCCCTTTATTTACAAAATCCAAGGTACGTACCCCTACCTTGTACTCACCCCGTGGGGATAGTTCGGGGGCATCGGGCAGGGGATCGCCGTAAACGAAGGCGGTTTGGGCGGCGGAAAAGGAAGCGTGAGCCAGCAGGCTGATGGCTAGCAGTAGGGTTTTGAAATAGTTTGATCGCATGAAGTTAGGCAGGAGGTGTTGAATGGTTTTTTTGATAGCCAAAGTAGGTATTTCTTGGGGAATACTCAAAATAGGGGATGATGCTGATTCGGTAGTAGTTGTGTCACAGACGCTGGAAGGTTTTTGTTATGATCGAAAATCAGGGCGAGCGGGGTGATACACAAATCAGGTTAAAGAAATAGCTAAATCTTTGATATTATTCCATTATATATTTCAAGAACATCATTTTCAATTAATTGAAATTCAGACAACTTTAATTGTTTTCTAAGTCCTTTATCTAACCAATCTGAAAGCTTTTCTTGGTTTAGGGGTAACATAATTCCATTTTGACATAGATATAAAGGTCGTCTTCGTAGAACTGGTTTTAACAGTGGGCCTTCTGCTCCTCTTGCATCGAGTACGTGTTGGCATGATAAACTGTCTGCAATGGCTATATCTGCCTTTTTAGCTGCAACAAAGGCGACAATATCCGTAATATTACTTGTATCAATAATAGTAACTTTATTTGGGTTAATTT
>CAVYGM010000034.1:0-44515 GCA_963768025.1 uncultured Cytophagales bacterium | reverse complement strand
ATTCAAGCCGGATGTTAAGTGTTTGTAAGCAGTACGTTATCTTTAATTTTCCTCATGCTCCCGGTCTGGTTTTTTATCGGGCACCCCATCGGGGTCCTCGGATGGTCGGCTGGTGTTAGGTGTGTTTCTGGAAACGAAGGATACACGGGTGGTTCCAATAGTTCTCTGCCTCCGGTGGAGGGTATTGCGGGTTCTCCTCTTTTACGTGCCATGATTTCTTGTTTTAGTGGTACATTCAATTTACAGTTCAAAACCCGAAAAAACTTTCTACAGGGCGTTTGCCGGTACTTCAAAAAGTAGAGTGTAGAATATTCTCTATGCCTGTAAAGCATGTGGTACAAAAAAAATCCACTCGCGATCGTGTGAGTGGATTTTTGCCTGGAAGAGAATCTGCTCAGTTTTTGGGCATTGCAAAAATGCTCGCATCCACCGAAGGATTCACCTTTATGTCCTTTATCATCATCGTCATGGGCCCCGGAAGAGCCGGTGATTCCAGCTCGGTGGTAAAAGGAAAAGTGACACCGTCAACCTGCTTGAAATTCGAGAAGTTGGACTTCATCTCAATCTCCTGGCCTTGCACGTTCACCTTGATCTGGGACCTCAATATGTAGTAGGTTTCTTTGGAGATAGCGTGCGTAGCTATGGCCCCATTGGCCATGGTTACTTTCACCAGATACACAGGAGCACCTTCTGACTTATCTTCCCCGATTAGCTCGGCGGTATGCCCCTTGGCTTTGTAATTAGAAAGCCCGGTCAGGTCGAGCTGGGCAGCCGACATTTTTACGCTTTCCTCGGGTAGGGCAGTAGCAGTGGTTTGTCCACTCATAGGGTTAATCATCCAGCCGGTGGTGCCGTCGATAGCCTGCACAATGGCCGAGCCCTGAACCACCATTTCGTTTCGGAGTCCGCGTCCCTGCACGACAGTGGTGCTGGAAGGAAGCTCCATTCCCATAACCTGGGAGGTGGTTTCCATTTTTACACTTTTCAAACCCGAGTACTTATCTCCGCCCATGGCGGCTATGTGTTTATCCAGGATTTCTTCCACCGTCTGAGCCTGGACTGCCTGCAAGTGGAAAGCTAAGGTGACTACGCAGAGAGCCAGAATTCTTGACATTGATTGTTTGAGCATACAGAATTTAGGTTTAGAACGGATTGATTTGTGATGATAAAAGTAGATTTGGCTAACGAAATAACAGCCAAATATAGTACGAGCGGTTTGATAAAAGGATCTTCTTCTCAGATCCTGATTACACCCGGGGAGCACAAAAAAACGCGGCTGACACGCCCACCGCGTTTTTGAAATAATATCAGAAAGATGAACCAGTCTAAACCAACGCCTCGGCTCCTCCCACAATTTCCAGAATTTCCTTCGTAATGGCGGCCTGACGGGATCGGTTGTACACGAGCTGGAGTTCCTTCAGAAGCTCCCCCGCGTTTTCTGTAGCCTTGTCCATGGCGGTCATCCGGGCACCGTGTTCGGAGGCATTAGAGTCGAGCACTGCGCGTAAAGACTGGATGTGGAGTGACGTTAGGAGCAATTCGCTACGATCTCTCCCTGCGGGTTCAAAAATATAGTCAACATTGATTCGGCTTTTTGCGTTACTTAGGAGCTGATCCGGCAAGGGGTGTTAGTTTCCGCAGGACCTGGGTAGCGACGTTTTTGAATTCGTTATACACCATCTCCACCTTGTCGTATTTGCCTTCTTTGAAGGCCTCCATCATGTCGTCGGCCACCTCCTCTGCGCCCCAAAAAGCAGCGTGGTCAATATGCTGCAGCGTGCTGATGACTTTGAAACCTCGTCGAAGCATACCTTCGGCGCCTTTTTCCACCGATGGCCATTACTTCCACGTTGCCTTGACGTGCCAAATCGAGCGTAGTTCAACCCGATGTGCGCCATTGCGCGCTTTGATGACATTGCGTATTAAAAGCGCCGCAAAGTCCGCGATCCGAGCTGACCAACATCAGCATACCTCTCTTCACCGGACGTGCTTTCTTGAAAGGCTGTCAGTCCCGGCTTCGCTTCCCGACGAACGGTTGCCAGCATGTCGCCCAACTTTTGCGCATAGGGGCGCATCTGAATGATGTTATCCTGCGCACGTCGCAACTTAGCCGCCGCCACCATTTTCATGGCTTTGGTGATCTGCTGCGTAGAGTTAACCGAGATGATCCGGTTTCGTACTTCTTTTAAGCTAGCCATTTCGTGTTTTGAGTGAGTGATTGTATAGAATGAGTGAATGAGTGAATGAGTGAATAAAGTTGTCGAGTGTAAAGTATAAGAGTTCAGCTCGTTATACTTATTCATCCCTCAACTCAAATATTCAATCATTCTAACATTCAATCATTCTAACATTGTCTCTTACACGTATTTGGCGGCAATTTCTCTTGCTACCTTTTAAGAACATCCGTAATGCTGTCCTCGAATTTTCCGGCCTGAAGCGCTTTCAGCGTATCACCGTATTGTCCGTCCAGTACCGTTAGGTAGTCTGCTCAAATTCCTTCACCCGATCACCGGCACCTTATCAATCAGGCCTTTGGTAGACGCGTAATGATGGCCACCTGCTGCTTCGACCGACACTGGGCTGTACTGAGGCTGCTTCAAAACTTCCTGGTTGCGGCGTCCCCGGTCAATCGTCAGCTTGCGTGGCGGCATCAAGGTCGGACCCGAACTTGGCAAACGCTTCCAGTTCGCGGAACTGCGCCTGATCCAGTTTCAGGGTACCAGCCACTTTTTTCATGGACTTGATCTGAGCATTACCTCCCACGCGTGATACCGAAATACCCACGTTAATCGCAGGGCGGATACCGGAGTTAAACAGGTTTGTTTCAAGGAAGATCTGTCCGTCCGTAATCGAAATCACGTTCGTGGGAATATACGCAGACACGTCGCCAGCCTGGGTTTCGATAATCGGCAACGCCGTCAGCGATCCACCTCCCTTTACCTTGTCTTTCAGCGAGGGGGGAAGATCGTTCATATTTTGGGCAATGGAATCGTCACTCACGATTTTGGCTGCCCGCTCCAACAAACGGCTGTGCAGATAAAATACGTCGCCGGGGTAAGCTTCGCGTCCGGGAGGACGACGCAGCAGCAAGGATACTTCGCGGTAGGCCACGGCCTGCTTGGAAAGGTCGTCATAGATAACCAGCGCCGGACGTCCCGTATCGCGGAAATACTCACCAATGGCCGCTCCGGTAAAGGGAGCAAAAAATTGCATGGGAGAAGGATCCGATGCACCAGCAGCTACGATCACGGTATACGCCATAGCGCCATACCGGCGCAGAGTGATTTCTACCTGCTTGATGGTAGAGGCCTTCTGACCGCAGGCTACGTAGATACAGTATACGGGCTCGCCACGGTCGTAAAATTCTTTCTGGTTGATAATGGTATCAATACAAACGGCCGTTTTGCCCGTTTGGCGGTCGCCGATAACCAGCTCGCGCTGTCCGCGTCCGATGGGGATCATGGCGTCAATAGCCTTAATACCGGTTTGTAGCGGCTCGGTTACGGGCTGCCGGAAGATTACACCGGGGGCTTTGCGCTCCAGGGGCATTTCAAAAAGCTCTCCCTGAATGGGGCCCAGACCATCAATAGGCTCGGCGAGGGTGTTCACCACGCGGCCCACGATCTGATCGCCCACCTGAATCGAAGCGATCTCATTGGTACGTTTTACCGTATCCCCTTCTTTGATTTCGCTTGATTCACCTAGCAATACCGCTCCTACGTTGTCTTCTTCGAGGTTAAGTGCCAAGGCTTTCAGGCCATTTTCGAACACAAGCAATTCTCCGGCTTGTACCTTTGAAAGCCCATAGATACGCGCCACGCCGTCTCCGACCTGAAGCACGGTGCCTACTTCTTCAAGTTCTGCCTCCGTTTTTGAGCCAGCGAGCTGCTCACGTAGAATGGCTGAAACTTCGTCCGGTCTTACTGATACCATAATATAAGTTACTTATTTGAGTGTAGAAGTTTAGTTTTCCAAAAACTGCCGCAAATTTAGGGTTTTATTTCTTTAAAACAGATATATTGTATTAAAAAAATGCAAGTCTAAAAATTAGATTTTTCCAAGGTTGCCGGAGTCTCTTAATTTTTGTTAAAAATGCCCCCCAATGAACTCTATCGGATTGGTATCCAAACTTTTTTATTGAACAAATGTGTTTATTAAGGGAATGCTTTCGTTTTTTTACCATCTTTCCATAATTTTATATTTACCCGTTTTTTTCAAACTGAATGTATCGTAACGTAAAAACCTTGACTACGGCCACGTTTTGCGCTGTTCTAATGATTTCATCTGTATGGGCTCAGACCACAAAGGCTCCCGCTAAAACTCCAACCAAAGCCCCCGTTGCGCCTGTGAGTTCGGCACCCGTTCTCAAAACAGCCTTGGATACAGTGGCTTATTCTATTGGGCTAAGTGTAGCCGGCTCGCTGAAGGCCCAAGGTCTGGCGGATATCAATACCAGCTTGCTGGTGGCGGCAATCAATGAGACCTTGAAAGGTGCCAAAACAGCGCTCTCCCCTGAGCAAGCCAATCAGTTTATTGGCGAGTATTTTCAGAAACAGGCTAGCGTGAAGGGAAGTGCCAATCAAAAGGCTGGAGAGAAGTTTTTGGAAGAAAACAAGAAACGCCCTGCTGTTACTACTACGGCTAGCGGCCTGCAATACGAAGTAATCAAGATGGGTACCGGGCCAAAACCCGCCGATACCTCCCGTGTCAAAACCCACTACCATGGCACACTTATTGACGGAACAGTATTTGACAGTTCGGTAGACCGGGGCGAGCCCGTTGAGTTCCCGGTAAATGGAGTAATAAAAGGATGGCAGGAAGCCCTACAATTGATGCCGGTAGGGTCTAAATTCAAACTCTACGTTCCTTCTAATCTGGCCTATGGCGAACGCGCCGCTGGCCCTACTATTGGACCTAACTCCGCACTTATATTTGAAGTAGAGTTATTAGAAATCCTATAATTAAATTTCTTTATGAAAAAGTATTTGATAACCCTTATACCCGTGATTCTGCTGGGTTGGCAGCGGGGGCCTGAGCCTCAGAGTACGGTTGCGCCGGCAGACACCGTGGTACAAGAAGGGCTAATTTCGGAAGATCTTAAGCCAACGGAATCAAATTTCCGGGCGGAAGGCTTGGTAACCAAGATTCTGACCAACTACCACTACCGAAAAACCAAGCTTAACGACTCTCTCTCATCGGTTATTTTCGACAAATACCTCGACGAAATTGATCCCAGCAAGCTCTATTTTCTGGAGTCGGACGTAGCGAAGTACGAAAAGTTTAGGAGTTCCTTCGACGATTTTCTGACCAAGGGCGAGCTTGACATGCCCTACGAAATGTATAATTTGTTCAGAAAGCGCTATCAGGAGCGAAGTACCTACATTCAGAGTCTCCTCAGCAAGGATGAGCCTTTCAACTACACGACGGATGAAAGCCTGAATGTGGATCGGGAGAAGGCTGCCTGGGCTAAGAGCGATGAGGAACTGAACGACACCTGGCGCAAGTATATAAAAAGCGAAGCGCTCGACCTGAAACTGGCAGGCAAGGCCGATACGGCCGCCGTCAATGTACTACGTGACCGCTACAAGAATCGCGATCGGGCTCTGGCTCGTATCCGGTCGGAGCAGGTGTTTCAGATGTTTATGAACGCCTACGCCGAATCCCTGGACCCCCATACCAACTACCTGTCGCCTACCTCAGCCGACCGCTTCAAGCAAGACATGAGCCAATCGCTCGAGGGCATTGGTGCCATGCTGCGCGAAGAGGACAACTATATCAAGATTGTGGATGTGATTCCTGGCGGGCCGGCTTTTAAAGGAAAGCAATTGAAACAGGAGGACCGTGTGATGGGCGTTGCCCAGGGTGATGATGGCAAATTCGTGGATATCGTGGGCTGGTTTGTGGATGATGCCGTAAAGCTCATCAAAGGTCCCAAAGGTACCGTGGTACGTCTGCAGGTACTGGCGGCCAATGCCTTGCCCAATACTCCGCCTCGTGAGATCCGCATCGTGCGTGAAAAAGTGAAACTGGAAGAGCAACGCGCCAAAAGCGAGATTGTATCCGTAGAAAACGGAGGAAAAACGATGAAAATCGGGGTTATCGATATTCCGATGTTCTACCGTGATTTTGAAGGAGCGCAAAAACGCGAGAAAGAGTTCTCAAGCACTACCCGTGATGTACAGAACCTCATGGATCAGCTACGCAAAGATGGGGTGGAAGGCATCGTGATTGACCTGCGCAATAACGGCGGGGGATCCTTGATCGAGGCGGTTTCACTTACGGGCCTCTTTATCAACAAAGGCCCCGTGGTGCAAGTCAAAGAGTCAATGGGTGATATTGAGGTTCAGTCCGATACCGACCCCAGCATTGCCTACGACGGTCCCCTGGCGGTGATGGTAAACCGATTTAGTGCTTCGGCTTCGGAAATTTTTGCGGCTGCTATTCAGGATTATAAGCGTGGCCTTATCGTGGGAGAGCAAACCTACGGAAAAGGTACCGTACAGAGCCTTATTAATCTGAACCAGTGGATGCCCAAAGAGACCGACCAGCTCGGGGATGTAAAAATGACGGTGGCTAAGTTCTACCGGGTCAATGGCAGTAGCACTCAGCTGCGGGGTGTAATGCCCGACCTGGAACTGCCCACGGCTTTCAAGGTGAATGAATTCGGTGAAGGTTCGCAGCCCAGCGCCTTGCCCTGGGATCAGATTCCTTCTTCGCGTTTTGAAGTAACGGACAAGGTGAGTGATAAACTGGTGACCCGGCTGAGCGATAAGTACAATCAGCGGCTTAAATCGGATGAGGAGCTGAAAAAACTGGTGGAAGACCTGGCTTCTTTCCGCAAAGCCCGCGAGGACAAGGTGGTTTCACTTCAAATAGACAAGCGGCGTAAAGAGCGCGCTGAGGCCGAGAAAAAGCGGGAAGCCCTGAGCAGCATCGACAATGATACCGAAGAAACCGATGCTACTGCCACCGATGCTACCCCAGCGGCTAAGAAAAAGGATATTTATCTGGTAGAAACCAGCCGGATTCTGGCTGATATGGTTCTGCTCCTCAATGAACCTACCCTGGCTGGATCCAAAAAGAAGGATTAGGGCTGAGATCGGAAACAGTAGACACATTTTTGGGTTAGAAGTATAGCACAGTAAGAGCGGTCGCTTCCAGTCGAGGAGCGACCGTTCTTGCTGTGTACCTTTTTGATCAGATCAATGCCCAGCCCATGAGAATCCGAACTATCCTGACTGATTTTTTCTGCTTTCTACAAAAACCTACCTCATCTCTTTCTCCATATTCTTTTTCGATCCGAAGTAGCTTTCAGCTCTTTGTGTGCCTTTTTGTAGTCAGAATGCTGAGCATTGCGATAGAAGTTTATGGATTTCGCCCGGTGGTACTTTACTTTACGGGGCACGAATTAGCCCGGCAGCAAGTAGATAGTACCAGCATCGGCCTGCTCCTCGGGTCGCTGGTGATGGCTCCTTTACTCGAAGAAACAGCCTACCGCTGGGGGCTGAGATTCAGCCCGGTTCGCACGTCGGTGTCTCTGGGTTTGATTGCTTTTTACTGGCTCCCTTACGGAGGTACCTATTCTACCAACATCATGAACGTCCTTGACAAACCGGGCTTTTACCTGATGGTGGGCATGGCAGTGGTCACGGGTCTGACGGCCTATGCGTTGTTCATGGTTCCTTACCTGGAACAGAAAATCCGGCGTAGCTGGGAACTCGGGTTTGGCTGGATTTTCTATATTTCGGCCTTTCTGTTTGGTCTGATGCACGTACTCAATGTCCGGGATTTGTCCCTGACCGTAGTGAGCCTGGCTCCGTTTATTACCTTCCAGCAGCTGGTGTTGGGGTTATTCAATGGCTATGTTCGGATGCGGTTTGGGATGGGGCAGGCCATTGTACAGCATGCCATGTTCAATGTGCTGCCGGTGGCGATTCTGCTGCTGGCCTGAGGTATCTAGGGACTTTTAATGCACCGAAGCCTCCGGTTCAATCTCCTCTAACCTGATGTGGGGGAGTTTTTTATAGAAGCGATAGGTGAGCAGGATGGCCGAGACCGTGAGCCCCGCCAATAGGCCTATCCACACTCCCTGCACATCCATGCCAAGGGGGAAGGCGAGGAAATAGCTCAGTGGGAGGGCCACTCCCCAGTACGCAAAAAGAGTAAGTACCGTGGGTAAGTTTACATCGGCAATGCCACGCAAAACCCCCAGCCCTACCACCTGTATGCCGTCGGATAGTTGAAAAAATCCGGCAATAACGACCAGGGTAGCCGCGATGGTAGCCACCTGGGGGTTGTCCCGGATGTAGAGGCCCACCAGAAATTCGTTGGCCGATAGAAACAGAACGCAACACACACCCATAAACAAAGTGACCAATAGGAAGGCCGCCGTACCAGCCCGTTGCACGGCCGACAGGTTGTTTCTGCCTACGGCTGTTCCTACCCGGATACTACCCGCTACGGCAATCCCCGTTGCCATCATGTAGGTGGTAGAGGCCATGTTGATGGCGATTTGGTGAGCGGCGAGCTGGGGCTCGCCTAACCAGCCAATCATGATGACGGCCAGCGAAAAAGCGGCGATTTCGAAAAAAAACTGAAAACCTCCCGGTAATCCAAGGCGAAGGATTTTCTTGATCAGCGGATTGATGGAAAGCGTTGTTTCTATGGTAAGGTAGACTCGAAAGAAGGAGTCCTTTTTGATATAAATCCAGATAGCAACCGCCATGTAGATTCGGGAGAGCAAAGTAGCCAAAGCTGCCCCGTTAAGACCAATCCATCGGATCATGAAATAATTCAGAACAGCATTCAGAGCCAGAGCCGACAGGGTGATGGTCATGGCGATGTGGGGGCGGGAGAGGCCATCGCACAGCTGGCGAATTGCAATAAATAGTAACAAAGGGGTATTGGAAAGCGTTAGTATGAGTATGAAGGGCCTGGCCATGCGGGTGACATCGGGGGTTTGACCAAACAAGTGGAACTGCCAGGCTACCAACAGGCAAATTACTCCCAGCCCCAGCCCTAGAAACCACGCTACCCAGATACCGGCGCGGTACAAACGGTTTATTTCACCGGTTTTGTTTTTACCTTTGGCCTGTGACACCAGTGCCGAAACAATAGTCAAACCTCCTATTCCGATGCTACCCATCAAAAACGTGATGGAGTTGGCAAGGCCGGCGGCTCCCAGCGGAATCGCCCCCAGCATTCGGCCGATCATAAGGTTGTCTGTCACTCCCATTAGGACCACGCCCAGCTGAGCCACCACAATAGGAATACTCAGGCGAAGGGTTTCGCGCATGTCGTTCCTATATAAACGCAAAATAGAGTGCATGGGGGGTAAGTCAGAAAGGGTACCTGGTGAGTATGCTGGTAAAAGTTTGCAAAAATAATGAAACCCGAGTATATAAAGCCATTGGAGGCTATGATCTTATTTGTAATAAAAACTTCTTAATTTTGTCATTCTTATAAATTTTCAAGCTCTTGAAAGAATACGGTAGCAACGTACAAAAACTCGCTGATCACATTGTGACGATACAAGATCCAGCGAAGCGCACTCTCTACGCGCACATACTGGTGGAACTGATGCGTCAGATCCACCCAAACATGAGAGATAACCAGGATTACTACAATAAGTTATGGGACGACCTGTATATCATGTCAGACTTTGACCTGGAAGTAGACAGTCCGTATCCTCCTCCTTCCAAAGAACTGCTTGGAAAAAAACCTCAGACCGTCACCTACAACCAGCACAAGCTCAACTACCACCACTACGGCAAGAATATCGAGCTTTTGGTAGAAAAGGCCATCGAAACCGAAGACGCGGACGACCGGCTGGCATTTGTTTCCTACCTGTACCGCCTGATGCGGTCGTTCTATAATGCCTGGAATCGGGATAATCCGGAAGATGTGGTGCTCCTGGAACATTTGGAAGAACTGTCGGATGGAAATTTGAAGCCGGAGATTGAGTATATTCGGCAGCATGGACCCATAGAGGCCTCTCCCAAGGACCGGAACAGCAACCAGGATCGGAGCAAGGGCAACACCGTTACCGGCTATAAGGCGCAAACGAATTTCAATAATGACCGCGCCAAAAATACGAGCCATTCCACCACAAATGGGAATACCCGCGCCCGGCATACCAACAAGTACCCCAACCGCAACAACACCAATCCAAACAATAACCGTAACAGAAGGAAATAACACGCATTTCCTTATTTTTCCATTACTTCAAGTCCTGCTATGGCTTCATTCAAAATAACAGGTGGCCGCCACCTGAAAGGCGACATTATACCCCAAGGGGCCAAAAACGAAGCGCTCCAGATTCTGTGTGCCGTACTGCTTACTTCGGAGCCCGTCACGATTCATAATATACCTTCCATCCGCGATGTCAATCATCTTATTGATCTGCTGGGTGATTTGGGGGTACGGCAAACAAGGCTGGGTGAAGACACTATCCGTTTTGAAGCCTGTGATGTCAACACCGACTACATGGAAACGGAGGCGTTTAAGCAAAAAGCGGCCGCGCTGCGCGGTTCGGTGATGCTGCTGGGGCCCATGCTGGCGCGCTTCAGAAAGGGCCGTATACCCCGGCCCGGCGGTGATAAAATAGGCCGCCGCCGTCTGGATACCCATTTCCTGGGCTTCGAAAAGTTAGGAGCAGAGTTTAGCTTCGATCAGGAAGACGGAGGGTTTTACCGGGTAGACGCCAAAAACCTGAAAGGGACCTATATGCTCCTGGATGAGGCCTCCGTAACCGGCACGGCCAATGTACTCATGGCGGCCGTAATGGCCGAGGGAACCACCACCATTTACAATGCAGCCTGCGAGCCTTACCTCCAGCAACTCTGCCTGATGCTCAACCGCATGGGCGCCAAAATATCGGGCGTGGGTTCCAACCTGCTTACCATTGAAGGGGTGGAACAACTGCACGGTACCGAGCACACGATGCTACCCGACATGATCGAAATCGGGAGCTTTATTGGTCTGGCGGCGATGACACAGTCCGAGATTACCATCAAGAATTGCCAGGTACCTATGCTGGGCGTGATTCCGGATGTGTTCAAGCGACTGGGTATCGATCTGGAAATAAGGGGCGACGATATTTTTGTGCCTGCCCAGGAGCACTACCGGATTGATAGCTACCTCGATGGCTCTACCCTCACCGTGGCCGATGCGCCCTGGCCGGGTTTCACGCCCGACCTGCTGAGTATTGTGCTAGTGACGGCTATTCAGGCGCAGGGGACGGTCCTTATTCACCAGAAAATGTTCGAGAGTCGCCTGTTTTTTGTGGATAAACTCATCGAGATGGGAGCCCAGATCATCCTGTGTGACCCCCATCGGGCTACGGTTATAGGCTTGAACCGTACGACCCAGCTACGGGGTATCCGCATGACTTCGCCCGATATCCGGGCGGGTGTAGCGCTGCTCATTGCCGCTATGTCGGGCCGGGGGGTGAGTATCATTGACAACATCGAACAGATAGACCGCGGCTACCAGCGCATTGATACGCGCCTCAACGCCATCGGGGCGGAGATAGTGAGGTTGTAAGCTTGTAGTAAGCTATTCAAGAAAAAGGGAGTAGTAGGGCTGGGGAGAAATCAACCGGCATTACTACTCCCTTCAATTTTTTCTGAAATCAGACCTGATACCCAGGTAGCCACCCAGAGATTCGGGATACAGTGCCCCTTTGTCGTAGGAGAGCTGCACGTTCAGGCGGGTATGGTACCAACGCAGCAGGGGGGCATCCAAAGAAAGAAGAGAAGAAAATTGACGATAAGTAGAAGGAAAGGGAGCATTGATTGTCCCCCCGTTGAGGCTATACGAAAGCTTTGTAATCACGTGAATCTTCTGTACAAGTACTCCTTCCAGGCCTACATGATACAACAATGTTTGGTTGGTAGGAAAATACTCGAAGCGTTTGAGCGATCGTAGGCCTTACCTCCGGGCGGGGTGGAATAAAGGGCGTTCCGATCCCCCGGCTGAGGTACGACCAGCCTTGTCGGTACTGGGCGTGGTTGAAGTAGTTGTCCAGGCCTTTGAAGCGACTTCCAGTCAGGTCAAAGGCACTGCCCGACTGGTCCCTAGTGGAGAGAAATTCAACCAGTATTCCCTTCCAGGCAAAAATGGCAGTAGGTAGTTTATTCCTGCGTACACTTATTCCGTACAATCCATCGGGGAGGTTTTGAAGTTGCAACCCTGAGGCATCCTCGAAGGGATGTTGCCTATAAAACAGGAATTTTGTGTCCCTAAGCTTCCAGTCCACGGCCAGGTCGTAATGCCCTACGTGGTTTCCAACCCGATTGGTTCCATCAAATACCGTAAAGCGCGAATTGGCCCGGTCCCGGGGAATCCGGGCCAGGATCACGCCCGTCAGGTAATCTCCAAAACGGGTGGTCAACTTCCCATTTACGGCTACCAGATTGTCCTTAAGGTAGTCGGCCCTGCCTCCCCAGGTGGCATTGTGTACCAGCCCCAGCTGCACGTGTACATTGGCTTCGGGTTTGCCAAAACGCCCATAGAGGGTCTTCTGATGCAAATAAGCACCCTGAATATAGGGATCGTTGAACCAGCCATGGACAAAACTGCCCTTTATTGAGATAAAATTTTTGAGAAAACCCAAGGGGACATACTCGATCAATCCAAGCCTTATTTTGGGGATCGGAAGGGCATTACCTGACCATGAGTAAGACCCCGAGGAAAGGGTAGAGTCCACAATTCCGATCAGTTCGCGCTCGCGGCCAGCCATCAACTCCCATTTTTTCCAATGAATTTTTGCGTATACTTCAGGCAATAGCAGGCGGTTTTCCTGTCCGATGGTTCGCACTGCCTCTGTCCCAAACTCCCAGTGTACCGGTGGTGGGGGAAGGGCACTGTCGGGCCGCATACCGGGCGACTGGTAGCGCAGGCCCAGCCTTACAAATCCGGCGGGTGACACCAGGGGTACCCGGCCCCATTGGTTGGCCCGCAGCCAGAACGGCGTCCGTGAACTGGTAGATGCGAAGCCCCCCAGCTCGGCCGACGGATAGAAGGTACCTGACTGAGCCAGCAACCTCGTCGCCGGATCACCGAAAAAACAGGCGACGGTGATTCCTGCCAGGGTAAGCCATAGCTTGGGTTGATGTGCAGGTAGATTTCTCAAATACGGAAAAAAAACCATAGCTACGGCTCAATGATGAAGGGTATGATATCAGTACCTACGATACAACTACAAAATCAGACGATCATCCCCGCATTTTTGCAATAAGTTTGTATTTTTAAAGACAACAAACTACCCCGATGCTACGACCTACCGTTGATACGCTACACCAATCGGACGACTACCACCTGGTAGAGTCGTTCACCATTGACGAAATGGCGCAGTTTCTTATCCGGGAGGCCGGTGTGAAGACCTACACCACCGCCAAAGCAAAAGCAGTAAAGACACCGGGGGTCCTATTGACCGTTCTGCTGGCCGGCATCGGGGCTGGCTTTGGTTATCTTATTGGCTCAGCCTTCTTTACGGCTCCTACCGGCCAGGAGATCCTGGCACCCGGCTGGCAACTTTTGCTGACTTTGGTGGTATTCGTTGTTTTTTGGCTGCCGTTGCACGAATCCATTCACGCGCTGTTTTTCAAGCTTTTGGGAGCACCGAAGGTCGGCTTTGGCTATTCGTCGAAAGGCCTGATGGTGTATGCGTATTCGCAACGGTTCGTGATGACCCTGCGCGAAAATGCCCTCGTGGCGGCCATGCCGTTCGTTATCATTACGTGTATGCTTTCCCTGCTGCTGATGCTAATCCCCGGCCTTACCTACCTGTGGAGGTTTACCCTTCTGATCCATACCCTGGGCTGCGCGGGGGACTTTCTGCTACTCAAACACGCCTGGAAAAACCGCCACCGGGCCATGTACACCTACGATGATCTGGACGAAAAACGCACCTACTTTTTCGAAAAAAGGTAGGTGCGTTTCCTGTCGAGTTGTTCCTACTTTTTCTTTTTGTAGTCGCAAAGCGAATTATCGGCTTTCACAAAGTACGACTTGAAATTAGTAGCCTTGGGATCCATGCACCCTTTCAGATCCAGGATCTCCACCTTGCGGAACTCCACCGGGTGGCTCTCGCTTTGCAGGGAAATGGAGCCTTCCGTAAGGAGCTTGCCGTCGGGCTTCTGGGCTGGATTAAAACTGCTGACGTTGCCGCCACCTATCTGCGGTTTATTGTAATCCAGCACCATCTCCCCATTCACAAAATGTTGAATCAGGG
The DNA here is from genome assembly GCA_963768025.1 of uncultured Cytophagales bacterium. Classification (GTDB taxonomy): domain Bacteria; phylum Bacteroidota; class Bacteroidia; order Cytophagales; family Spirosomataceae; genus CAVYGM01. The sequence goes on along the minus strand of CAVYGM010000034.1, from coordinate 30,279 downwards.
AGTCCCCCAGCACCAGTACTTCGGCCCGTACCCACTGGTCGCCGTTATACGTTTTGGAAGTGGAAGTGATGCAGTGCCGCGTGTCAAGTTTGCCATTATAGACCACGTTGGTACCCGGTGTACACAGGTTGCAGGTGGTGCGGTCCCCCTTGTCGAGGCCGCCCAGGAGCTGTACCTCGATCGAAATAGGAAAATCCTGATCTTTACCCATAGAAGCCGCCGGCTGACCGTGGACCATGATGCCGCTGTTGCGTTTGGCCCAGCCTTCGCCCCCGGCGGGCTGCTCGCCCACAAAGCGGTACTCCACCGCCACGCGGTAGTAGGAGTAGCTATCCTTGTAAAACATATGGCCGTATCGCTGCTTAAATTCGTCATAGGCATCGTAGCGCGTTACGATTTTGCCATCCTCCACCCGGAATGTATTACCGAAGTTATCGTTCAGGTCGTAGCCCCGGATCTTGACGTCCCAGCCGGTGAGGTCTTTGCCGTTAAATAGCTGTTTCCACTCTTTTTGGTCGGCTTTTTTTTGGGCAAAAGCAAGGGTACCTGCGAAGAGAAATAATAAAGAAATGAATGCTGTTTTCATGAAAAGGAAGAATGAAATGATAAAACCTCAGGTACAAAAAGACTGTTGTTATATAGAGGTAAAAGGTGGTTGAATATACTAAGGTACCGGATTCGGGTTCTGATTATTTACCTTTGAGAAAAGAAAATTTTAAAACAGTAACTTGCAATACGCGTGAAGTATAAAAAGTCGGAAAAGAAACAGAAGGGGCATTCGGAGGATTTTTTTGGGGACTATCGTGATTTCTGGTGGAACGAAAGCTTTCTTAAACTCCTGGCCCGGCGCCTGAGCCTGAACGAGTGCCATGCCATGCTCGACGTAGGCTGCGGGCAGTGTCATTGGAGCCGTTTGCTGGTCAACTACCTGGGCTTTTCGGACGATAAGCCCACGCGGGTGTGCGGGGTGGATAGCGATCAGAAGTGGGCCAAGGGGAGCCGCGAGCTACGCGAGTATTTTGCGAAAAAGGGTGCTGAGTTCGAGCTGAAAAAAGGGGATGCCCATAACCTGCCCTACGAAGACAATACCTTTGACCTGGTGACCTGCCAGACCTTGCTGATCCACGTGCCGCACCCTACCGAGGTAATTGCCGAAATGAAGCGCGTGCTGCGTCCCGGCGGCACAATCCTGTGCGTGGAGCCCAACAACCTGGTGCAGAGTCTTACCAGAAGCTCCATTTCGAGCAACGACCCTGTGGACGAAATCCTGGATCATGTAAAGTACGCCCTGCTGTTTGAACGAGGTAAGAAAAAGCTAGGGCAAGGCGATAACTCCCTTGGTGACCTGGTACCCGGCCTGCTGGCGCAGGAAGGCTTCGAAAACATCGACGTGCGGCTGTCCGACAAGGCCATTGCCATGTATCCTCCCTACGATACTCAGGAGCAGATTGCCACCATGAAGCAGTGGCGCCTCGGCGACCGCTGGAACTCCACCGAGTACAGCGACTACGATTATTTCAAGGCGCTGGGGGGGGACTCCCTGGATTTTTACGAAGGGTACGTCCGGAAGTACGCCCATCTGAGCGAACGCACGGAGCGCTACATCAACGCCCAGAAGTACCACTCGGCGGGTGGCGCTATGATGTACGTGGTGTCGGGAACGAAGTGATGGGGGCGATTGAGTGGGGATAGTTAGATATAGTTGGGGTTTGATACTCCTATTTTGGGTAAATAATGGATTGTCTCGAATCAAACGTCCGAAAGTATCCCGGTTGTGAAAAATGCCCTGTTTCTGCTTGCTCTTTTTTACTTCTTCAACCAGTTCGTGTGCCGATGGGGGCTGTCAGGATGCAAGCTGCCTATGGCCAATGCGTTCTTTTTGCAATCAGTTAGCCTAGAAAATGGTCAACCCATCTACTGAGTATGAAAATGACGCATGCGGCATTGCTCAAATTCTGCTTGGTAATTTAGGTCCCTAAACTAGACCGTAAAACCGAATAACGTATATACCCTAGTGTTACAATCGCCTGATGCTCGGCGCGCCGAATCCAGGTACACCACCACCTGAACATTCGGGTAGATTGCGCTCAATACGCCTAGGTCAGGCCCTGACACAGTAGGGGACGGCTCGTCCCTATTTCATGCCGCATTTCTCCTAACCCTTACTGTATCTTCCTCTGAAACAGAATGTTTACTGGCTTCTATAACCATGATCTTTTATATGTAACCAATTTTAAAAAAAGTATGACCGAATAATAAAAACTTCAATGTGGGCATTCATTTCCTTAGTATCTTTATTCCATACTCTCCAAGCGTACGTCCTTACCATCAACTTGTTATAGAACACCAAGAAGCTCAGGTGCAAAGCGTAATTTTTAATGGCAGATATTTTTTAACCTCTAAATTCAATAACTATGAAACGATTGATGATCAAGCACGGATCTGGTGCTAAGCGGTGGGTCGTACTCGTGTTACTGAGTGTTTTTTCAGGCTGTCAATTAACGGATCATTTGCTACCGAAGTCACAAGAGGAGAGTCCTGATGTAGTGTACAATTGGTATAAATTCATGACCAGCCTTCAATTGCCGGTATCTCCCCAGCCGGTTGTTTTCATTCAAAACAGAGCCTTTGCCTACATTGGAGTAGGCCTCTACGAATCGGTACAACCCGGCATTAAAAACGCATCTAGTTTTTCGAAATGGCTTTATCAGATGCCCGCTATGCCCCAAGCCAACATGTCTCAGGATTATCTATGGTCGGCTTCTGCCAACGCGGCCCTGGCCAGTATGTTCAAACTGTTTTTGGGTAGTTTGAACACGGCTAATCGAGCCAGTATCGATTCGATGGAGATGGCTAATTATAACCGATTCAGGTTAACTACGTCCGAGGACGTGCTGCAACGCTCACAAGCTTTTGGGCGCGCCGTGGGCACTGCTATTTTCGACTGGTCTACGACCGATAACTTCACGCTAGCCAGCACGGGCTACACTCCGCTTAGTGAGCCCTGGGCCTGGGCACCTACAGCACCTAACTTTGCGGCTCCGATTGCCGCAAATCTTAAGGACTCAAGACCTTTGCTGGCGTACAGCCTAACTGCCACGGCTCCGCCGTTGCCTTTTCCCTATTCAGAAGACCCGACTTCTCCATTCTACAAAGCGGTGAAAGAAGTGTATGACGTTGGTCAGACCTTAACAGCGGAGCAAAAAGCAATTGCAAACTGGTGGGCCGACGCGGGTGGTACAGGAACAGGCGTACCGGCTCCCTACCATATTTTGTCAATTGTAACAAGCGTACTAGAGGGTCAGAATGTAAATCTGTGGCGGGCGGCGGCAGTGTACGCCAAAACCGGGATCGGCCTCAAGGATGGGCCGATAAATACCTTCCGGGCAAAATACCAGTACAATCTGCTCAGGCCTGTTACCTACATCCGACGACACCTAGATGCCAACTGGCTATCCTACCTAATCAACCCACCCTATCCAGAGTATCCCTCCGGGCTAATCAGCAACTATGGTCCCGTTGTTCAGGTATTAATACGGGAGTTTGGTGATATTCCGATGACGGATAATGCCTATGCCTGGCGAGGTTTGCCGGCCCGCCAATTCACCACACTGTCGGACTTGCTGGTACAGGCGGCTGTTTCAAGGGTTTACGCTGGTATTCATTACCAGTTTACCCAGGATATATCGGTTGACATGGGGAAAAAATTGGGCGATGAGATAGCCAACATCAAGCTGGTAGGCCCTTAGTATCCGTATTTATCCTATCAGTCGGATTTGTCCCCACTAGTAGGGATAAGTATTGAGGCTTTAAGATCACCTATCCCCATATTTGGGGATTTACCCGCATTTTATTATTCCCGAGCTTTGTTCCAAGCTGAATTAACCCCTGACAGTTTACGCACGGTTTTCCCCTGGCGGCTTGGCGTATATTCACCCCTACATTTTAACATACTTCACACATGAAGCTCATTCACATCATTATGCTGGCACTCCTGCTGGGCCGCGTTCAGGCCCAGCAGGACACGGCCCTGCCCCAAATCGCCCACCTGACCAGCGCGTCAGCCTCCCACGTGCCACCGCCCGTCAAGACCCAGGACACCTACCTGCAAGCCGAACGGACCCGGAAGGCATCCTGGTACGTCTCTACCGACGCTCGTACCCAGCACACCTCCGTGATTTTTCTGGATTCCAACCAGCGGATCCTCTACGAAGAGGTGCTCCCCCGGCAGTACGTGGAACTCACCGAACACAACCGCCGCGTGCTGGATGGGACGCTTTCTAAACTAACCAACAAACGATTGATGGGTGAAAAACTTAAAACTCTGCCAATAAAGTACAAGCACCTTGCAGGTGGTTTGGCTACCCCTGAGTATAAGAACGATCCAAATCCAGAGTATATTCCAGAACTCAATCCTTACGGCGTCCAGGCAAAAGCAATGGTATCTGGTGGTAAACTATTCCATTTGTGGTGTAAAACGCCAGAAGTTGAAAAAATAAAATTAATGCTTAGGGATGGAAGTGGTGTCATAGTTAGAAATTATTCGGTAAAAAAACGGGAACTCACCTATGCCATCCACATCAATGAGCTTTCATCAGACAATTACGAACTGAAGCTGTACGGTAAAACCTGGAAGAACTACTACCAAATTCAGGTAGATCAAAAGAATCAACAGATCCGCGTAGTGCCTTTGGTTCGATGAGCACAAAAAGAAACCAAGAGGAAACCCGTTTCCTACAAAAGAAAAGTAAGGTTAAGATAGTACATAAACATCCCTCCTGGTTTGGAGGGGTGTTTTTTGACGTATTCCGATCCCTCCCTGATCTCGTATCCGCTTGCTAGGCTGGTCTGCGACTGCACGTGGGGCAGTAAGGCCGTCAAAGCAGTGGGGAGAGCCACATGTGGGAAAGTAAAAATCATGTCCCTAATCCTTCCCACAGTTGCCGCACCATCTGCGGGGCACTCACCGATAGGTCAGCCGGGAGCAAATACAGGGGCAGGTGAGGCTCGTAGGCATGGGGGGGAGGGGCTAGGGTGAAGTCAGGGGTTTGGGGATAAATCAGGCCCAACTTTATCCTTCCCGAAGTGCCTACGTACCGCTGTCCGTAGGCGTATAGCTGGTACAAATCGCTTTGTGCAACCTGCGAGACTCTCCCTTTATCACCGAGAATTGTTTTCCACTTCATGTCCAGTACCCAAACATCCCCTCCCCGACGAATGACCACATCGGGCCGCAGCCGATACGAAGGGTTCCCGGCCGGATCGTACAACAAATGATGGGCCGACTCCTGAAGGCTGACGTCAAAACCAGGCGGCAGGTACCGTTTAAAACTGGCAGATATGTAGCTTTCAAACAAGGTTTGGGTAGGAAAAAGTAAACCAGGTAGGAGGGTACCCCCCTCAGAAACCCCGGGAGCCTGACCGCCCAGCAGCCATTCGGCCCAGGGCCACAGCCACGTATATGCCCTAAAGGTCCGGCTGTGGTTTTTAGCTTTGGCCAAATCCTCTCGCCAGTCGGAGGTACTCGCCACATCATCCATCATAAATAAATACTGCCGCACCTGACGGGCAAAAGTACCTGTGCTCAATGATTGCAAACACGCTTTTAACAGGCGATTGGGGGCATTCTGTCGGCTTCGTTCGTCGTAGGCTATCGGCACCCGGTCGGGGCGGGCCAAGCGCATCCAGGGGCGTCGGTGTATTTGCAGTTTGCCTTTCACGAAAGGTTGCTCTGCCTGCACCTGCTGATAGCCGGTTTGCAAGCCCCGGTGGATGAGCCACTCCACCTTTTCCAGAAACAGCGACGCCAGCACCTCAGGCAACGGCAGGCTTGTTAGCTGACTCACTCGTGCTTCGGGCAGTACCTTTGGAAATAGCTCCGGCACCGACTGTAACATTCGCAACAGGGCCATCCGCGCTGTCTTTATCGACTCAGGAGAGAGGTCGGGGGTTATTTTGGGGAGAATTTCGAGGCTCACCCGCTCCGTGGCTCGCAGTAAGCCCACGCAGGCTCCTACTCGCAGGTAGGGCCGTCCCCGCTGCACAAAGTACCGAAGAACAGGCTCGGCGTCGTCGCGCAAGGCATAGGTTTTCAGTGCCTCAAAAACCGCCTCGGGGAGTACGGTCTCCGGGGCATTGGCATCTAGGGTACCTGTGGTAAGTACACTATGTTCGGTAGCAAAGTAGAGCACAAAACGTTTTTGTGAGAGTTTGGGGATAAAATGGACAATTAGGCTCTTTTTTTCTTTACTTCGTAAGATTAATCTAATCCCTTACGACTATGAAGCCAATATACATCAAAATGGGACTGGTATACACAGTACTAGCCCTGGGCTGCCTGTCTTTCGCCACTGCTCAGGTATGGGAAGCCGCTGAACCGATGAATCTCCCCACCAAGCGCCATGAAAGTGCGATGACTGATGCTGATGGCAAACTCTACCTGCTGGGTGGCCGGGGTGTAAAGCCCATAGAAGAATACGATCCTAAAAAAGATGCCTGGACCACTAAAGCCATGGCTCCCCTGGAGATGAGCCATTTTCAGGCCATTTCCTACAAGGGAGAAGTGTACGTAGTGGGTGCTTTTACCGGAAAATATCCGCACGAAACCCCCATCCCAGCTATGTACATCTATAACCCCGAACGTGACGAATGGCGCAAAGGCCCGGAGGTCCCCACCGACCGCCTGCGCGGAGCGGCTGGTGCCTTTGTGTACAACGATAAAATCTACGTAGTATGCGGTATTCAGGACGGTCACTGGGATGGCCACGTAACGTGGTTTGACGAGTACGACCCCAAAACCAGCACCTGGCGCAAACTCCCCGACGCCCCCCGCCCCCGCGACCACGTATCGGTGGCCATGGTAGGGGAGAAGCTGTACGTGGCGGGTGGCCGACTCTCTACCGCCAAAATCAATCAGGTAATGAACCGGACCGTTCCCGAGGTAGATGTGTATGATTTCAAATCCAACACCTGGACTACCCTGGACGCCAGCAAAAATCTGCCCACCCTCCGAGCGGGTAATATGGCCGTAGCTTACGGCAGCAAGGTACTGATCATCGGCGGCGAAAGCGACAAGCAGGTTCCCGCCCACAGCGAAGTAGAAGCTTACAATACCAAAACCGGCCAATGGGAGCGACTGCCCAATCTGTTTCAGGGCCGCCACGGCACGGGTGCCGTTTCCATGAAGGGCAAGGTATACGTAGTGGCGGGTTCGGCGCAACCGGGGTGGTGGCCCGGAGCTGAATTCCATGGAGGTACTGGTGAAGTAGGGGGTGGTGATTGGCTTTTTTGTTTTTTCGTATCCTGACTCTGATATGTAATTGGGTGTAAGCAGTTGCCTTATATGCCAGTGAGCAACCAATAAAAGTAGTGGATCCATTGGTACTTCTAAGCTGATAATGGGGTACCTTGTATTCGGGCTACTGATTGCCAGCACCTGCGGAATGAACCTGGGTTTGATGCCTTTACTAAATTTTAAATTGTATGCTATTGGCTTATTACATAGTATCTGCCTTATTGATTGTGGTGAGTACATTGCCGTTCATAAATAATCAACACTGGATGTTTCGGGTCTGGGAGTTCGGAAGGATTCAGTTGACCGTCCTCCAACTCATAACATTGGCACTAGGACTGTTCTTTATAGTCGATAAAGACTCTCTTTTCTGGGGAATAGCAGTGGTACATGTAGGGTTCATAGTGTACAATGCTGTCATCTTACTTCCTTACACGTCGGCGTTTAAGAAAAAAGCATTAGAGGATGTTCCGAAACATTCCCGGACAATTTCCATCATATCGGTGAATGTTTATCAGTTCAACGAACGGTATGAAGAATTAATAAAATTAGTAAGGGAGGTGCAGCCCGACATTTTACTTACGATGGAGTCCAATCAGGCTTGGGATGATGCCATAGCCGAGATTGAGGAAGACTATCCAAACTTCAAAAAGGTACCGTTAGAAAACACCTACGGAATTCACTTTTACACCAAGTTGCCCGCGAAATACATAAACGTTAATTATTTGGTTGCGGACGATCTGCCCAGCATCGAAGCCTCTCTTGCTATCGATGAGAGGACGACATTTACTTTTTTTGGGGTTCACCCCCCACCTCCCAGCCCAACCGAAGAGGACAATTCTAAAGAACGGGATGGAGAGCTACTTTCAGTAGGCAAAAAAGTCAAAGAAACGAAAGGAGCCGTGATTGTGGTTGGTGACTTTAATAATGTTGCCTGGGCGAAATCTTCAATTCTTTTTAGAAAAACATCCGGCTTAATAGATCCCAGAATCGGTCGCGGGTTTGTGTCTACATTCCATGCCAAATACAAATTGCTTCGGTTTCCCATTGATCTCTTTTTTCATTCAACCGATATATTTATAGAGGACTTCAGGACTCTGCGACCTATTGGCAGTGACCATCTGCCCCTTTTCTGTAAGTTTTATATAAACTATAAGGAAGATGTGCAGGAAGAAGATGTGGAAACCTTGGAGAAGGGAGAAAAGCAGGAAGTAGAAGAAATGATAGAAGATGGAATTGAGGAGGAAAGTGACCGGCCTAAGGTAGTTACCGAATAGAGTTTTTGCGATTGCACCATTTTTTATTTTTAGAGCGTTTTACCGTAAAATTATAATTTTTGAACAACGATACTATGCCCAAATACCTCCTGCTAGCTCTCCTGACCCTTGGCTCCACGCTGCTTTTTGCCCAGAAACCTGTTTTCACGCATCAGGATACCCTGAGGGGGGCTATCACCCCCGAGCGGGTATGGTGGGATTTGACGTACTACCACCTGAACATTGCGGCCCATCCGGCCGATAGTACAATCAGCGGGAGCAACGCCGTACACTATACCGTACTGAAACCCTACCAAACTATGCAGATCGACCTGCAACCACCGCTGGCGATCAGCAAGGTGACGCAGGACGGCAAAGAGCTGGTGTTCCGGCGGGATGGGAACGCGTACTTTATTACGCTGCAAAAAGCGCAGAAGACTGGGCAGAAAGAAGCAGTGCAGGTATTTTATGCCGGTCGGCCCAAAATCGCCACCAATCCGCCCTGGGAAGGGGGCGTGCAGTGGGTGCGCGATAGCAAGGGTACCCCCTTCGTGGCCACCTCCTGTCAGGGGTTGGGCAGCAGCGTGTGGTGGCCCTGCAAGGACCACATGTACGACGAAACCGACAGCATGCTCATCAGCGTGCGTGTACCCAAGCCGCTGATGGATGTGTCGAACGGGCGTTTGCGCAAGGTTACGGAGCATAACGACAATACGCGTACGTTCGACTGGTTTGTGAATAACCCGATCAATAACTACGGTGTCAACCTGAATGCCGCTGACTACGTGAGCTGGAAGGAAACCTACGACGGCGAAAAAGGGAAACTCGATCTGAGCTACTACGTGCTGCCCGCCGACCTGGACAAAGCCAAGGAGCAGTTCAAGCAGGTACCCCTCATGCTGAAAGCCTTTGAGCACTGGTTTGGGCCGTACCCTTTCTACGAAGATGGTTTCAAACTGGTGCAGGTACCCTACCTGGGCATGGAGCACCAAAGTTCGGTGACCTATGGCAATCGCTTTCAGAACGGCTACCTGGGCCGCGACCTGTCGGGTACGGGCTGGGGGCTGAAATGGGATTTTATCATCATCCACGAAAGTGGTCACGAGTGGTTTGCTAACAATATCACTTACAAAGATGTGGCCGACATGTGGGTACACGAGAGCTTTACCAACTACTCCGAAAACCTCTACACGGAATACTACTACGGCAAGGAAGCCGGGGCCGACTATGTGGTGGGTACCCGTAATCTGATCAAAAACCAAAAGCCTATTCAGGGTATCTACGGTGTCAACCACGAGGGCTCAGGCGATATGTACTACAAGGGCGGCAATATGCTGCACACCATCCGGCAGATCGTAAACGACGACGACAAATGGCGGCAGATGCTCCGGGGCCTGAACAAAACCTTCTACCACCAAACGGTGGACGGCTCCCAGATCGAGACCTACCTGAGCAAGCAGGCGGGCCGCGACCTGAGCAAGGTGTTCGACCAGTACCTGCGCGATGTGCGCATCCCTAAGGTAGAGTATGCCTTCGCTGGAAATTCCCTGCGTTACCGCTGGGCCAATGTGGTACCCGGCTTTGACATGCCGGTGAAAGTGACACTCGGCGTCGATAAGGAGCAGTTTATTTATCCAACCACAGAATGGAAAACGATGAAGATAAAGGGTGAATCCACGCTGGCGATTGATCGGAATTACTATGTAACGGGCGCAGAGGTTAGGAATTGAGTATTCCTTAAACCGCACCGACGCGAGAATATAAAGAAAATCCTCGCGCCTTTGCGGTTCAAAAAGACATGATCCAAATGAGAAAATCTTCAACAATCCTGTTAATTCTTTACTGTCTTGTAGCCTACTCCCGCGCCCAAACCTTCACCAATCCCCTGCTCCCCAACGGGGCCGATCCCTGGGTGACCTACGCCGATGGCTATTACTACTACACCAATACCGTTGGCAATCGGCTGGTGTTGTACAAAACCCAAAGCCTGGCCGATCTGGATAAGGTACCTCCCAAAACCATATGGACGCCACCCGCCACCGGCCCTAACTCCAAGGACATTTGGGCCCCTGAACTCCACCGACTGGATGGAAAATGGTACATGTACTACACCGCCACCGATCGGGCCAAGCCCGGCGACATGAATCGCTATGTGTTTGTACTCGAAAATCCATCGGCAGACCCAACGCAGGGCGAATGGGTGGATAAAGGCAAAATGAACACCATCCTCACCGGTCTGGATGGGTCTATCATGGCCCACAAGGGACAACGGTATTTTCTGTATTCAGCCTACGACGGCCCGCAGAGTGTGCTGAATATCGTCAAAATGAAGAACCCCTGGACCCTCACCGGACCCGAAGTAACCATCGCGCGCCCTACTCAGCCCTGGGAAAAGTACGACGGACGGGAAATCTGCGAGGGACCGGAGTTTTTGCAAAAAGACGCCCGCAGTCCGCTCTGTATCGTGTACTCGGCCTCCGCTTGCTGGGACGACAACTATTCCTTGGGCCTCCTCACCGCCCCGGCCAACGCCGACCCCATGAATGCCGCCGCCTGGACCAAACAGCCTAAACCGGTTTTTGAGAAATCGGAAGCCAATGGGGTGTACGGCCCCGGCCACAACGGCTTTTTCAAAACAAAAAGTGGGCAGCACTGGATCGTGTACCATGCCAAGTCCGTGGCCAACAAAGCCTGCCGCGAGCGCAACCCGCGCATGCAGCCCTTCGGCTGGAAGGCCGACGGTACACCCGATTTTGGGGTACCGGTAGCTACGACGGAGAAAATAGGGGTGCCGGAGAAGTAAGGGGTGATCCTTCGACATCTCGAATACTACTGCTATCAAATCGCGGCAAAATGCCGAAGGCTTATTAGATTCTACAGCCTAAGAATTTAGTCCAGAGTCATAAAAAAAGCCCGCCTCGTAGAGAGGCAGGCCATCCAATTTTTTCCTGAAAAGTTGCTTGCTTAGAAGCGGAAGTGCGAGAACGCCTTGTTGGCTTCGGCCATACGGTGCGTATCGTCCTTCTTCTTCACGGCAGCGCCCTCACCTTTGGAAGCCGCGATGATTTCGGCCGCGAGGCGGTCCATCATGGTCTTCTCGCCACGCTTGCGGGCGTAGCTGATGAGCCACTTCATTCCCAGCGACTGCTTGCGCTCGGGACGTACTTCGGTAGGTACCTGAAAGGTAGCACCACCCACGCGGCGGCTTTTTACTTCCACACCGGGCGTTACGTTGTTGAGGGCCTTACGGAACATTTCGAGACCGTTTTCGTTGGTTTTCTTCTCTACCAGTTCAATGGCGTCGTAGAAAATCGTGAAAGCCGTGCTCTTCTTGCCGTCCATCATCAGGTTGTTTACAAACTTAGTCACCTGCACATCCCGGAACTTCGGATCGGGCAGGATATATCTTTTCTTTGGTTTTGCTTTTCTCATTTCTTTAAAAATTTTTTACGTGAGGTTTCGTTTTTCAACTCATTCATCCGGTCACAAGTGACGGGATTACTTCCCTTTTATGGTATTATGAAAATGCCGTATAAAAAGTCAAGAGAGTCAATGAATTATTTCTTCTTGCCGCCTTTGGTTGGTGCAGCTGCCACCTGACCTGGCTTGGGACGCTTGGCACCGTACTTAGAACGACGCTGCTTACGGCCGTTTACGCCGGAAGTATCCAGGGCACCCCGGATGATGTGATAACGAACCCCTGGCAAATCCTTTACCCGGCCACCGCGGATCAGCACGATCGAGTGCTCCTGCAGGTTGTGGCCTTCGCCAGGAATGTAGGCGTTTACTTCTTTCTGATTGCTAAGGCGCACACGGGCTACCTTACGAAGCGCCGAATTGGGCTTCTTGGGCGTGGTGGTGTACACGCGGGTGCACACGCCCCGACGCTGCGGGCAGGAGTCCAAAGCCGGCGACTTGGACTTCCACGTCATTTTCTCTCGCCCTTTACGGACTAATTGTGAAATAGTAGGCATTTAACGAATTGATTTTGAATAGAATAGTACACTATTCGGTTTTGTAAATACAGTATTTACGAAAAAATTGGACTGCAAAAGTAAGGAACTGTATCTGATTTACAAAAGGTTGCGTTTGGTTTTTTTGGAAAAATAAGCATATTCAACTAATTGCTGTGCTATTACAGCATCAGGATGGAGTCTTTTCCTGTTACTTGACCTAAAAATTGAATATTACGACTCCTATAAAACAGAAAGTGGATGCTGCCAACGGGAGGTCCAAGTTCGGCGGCTGTGACCGGAATTTTGATTTTGTCAATTTGGTAAAACCTTGATAAGAAGCTGCTTGAATTTCACCCAACTATTTTTCGTTGAAATGCCCCACCTGTTCCTAAGCAATAGCCTCGTATTTTTGTCGTTATTCGCTACAAGCCTGCAAACTTCTTCCCCATGAAAACTAGTTCCTGGCATAAAAGCCCAGTTCTGATTGCCATTTTTTTGATCAGTAATGCCTTATCGGTACGGGCGCAGCAGTTGGGCCTGAGCCGACTCTTTTACCCCAATGTAACACTGCGGGCCGACTACGTGGTACCTTCCAACTCGGCCACGACGCAGGATTTTGGCATGACCCGCACCGGGTTTCTGGGCATTATTCCTATCCAAAGCGAAGTTCAGGCCGGTCTTAGTTTGAAGAAGAAATTTGACCTTCGGGCGGTTCATACCGTAATGATCGGGCAGTTTACCCAGATTCAGCCTACGATAGAGGGAACCAATTTTCCGGACAATGGCTACAAGACGATCTCCGTTGGAGTCGTACGAATGCAGGCAAGCGTGAAGGACAAGCTGTGGGTATACGGAGGGGCTATCGGCATGACGGAATCGAACGAATCGTTCTTTACCCCGCAGCCCTTTCTGTGGGGAGGAGGCGCACGAATGCGGATCATCGGTCTGCGAAGTCAGATCCTATACGGCTCCATCCTGACCTACAATCAAAAACTGAGAGTCGTGCCGGTTTTTGGGATCAATCAGCGGCTGAGCAAGGAGTGGAGGGTTACGGCCCTATTGCCGTTCATGGCGGATGTGAACTACCATCCCACCAAGTGGTTTAGTATGGACATGCTGGCCGGCGTGAATGGGTACAGCGGTGGATTTCAAGTACAGGCAGCGGAGGAAAAACTCCTTCGGCGGCAGAACTACCAGCACGTCAAGGCGGGCCTGTCGGCTAACCTGCACCTGCTGACCGTATTCAACGTATCCGCCGAGGCAGGATTGGCGGGTTTCCGGCAATTGCGGACCTTCAATAGTGCCCGCGAGAATCTATCTTCTTCCACGCCCCCTTTGGCTCCTTACGTGGGCGTGAGCGTGCGGTACCTGACCTCCCGCTCCAAGTTTTCGTCCAAATTTATGGGCAAACTAGGCTTGGGTGAAAAAGGAATGGTGAATTGGTAAAAATTGAAAAGCCGGTACTCCAAAAAAAAGCTACTAGCTGATGGGCATCAGCTAGTAGCTTTTTTTGCTGAAGTAAATCAGGCAATGGTTGTCCAGGGCCCGGCGTCGTGTACTTCCATTCCCTTTGATTCCAGCAAGGACTTGGCCCGGGCACTGCGCATGCCGGAGGCACAGCACACGACCACGGGCTTTCCCCAGCTTTTTATTTGATCTACCTTATTGGGAAGGGTGTCTAATGGGATATTTTTGGCGTTCCTGGCGTGCCCACCGGCAAACTCGCCGGGCGTACGTACATCTACCACCACCGCTCCGTTGGCAATAGATTCTTGAAGGGCGGCTGTGTCCTTGCCGCCAAATATGGATTTAAATAAGTTGATCATACGTTAGATTTGTTAGCTTCTGATACAAAGCTAAGGGATAGTTGCCTCCGGTACAGTGACAAATGTTACACTAGGCGACACCCCCGTTTACACTCAGCGTATGCCCGTTGACGTAGGAAGCTTCGTCCGAAGCCAGGTAAAGATACGCAAGCGCAATGTCCTCCGGCATACCCATCCGCTTCAAAGGAACTGCCGCGATGGTCTGGTTGCGCACTTCCTCGGGAATCAGGTCGGTCATGTCGGTTAGGATAAAGCCCGGCGCAACGGCGTTGGCCGTGATATTGTACTTGCCCAATTCCTTGGCCCAGGTTTTCACCATCCCGATGATAGCGGCTTTGGTAGCAGAATAGTTGGTCTGACCGAAGTTGCCCGTGATACCCACCACGGAGGAAGTACACACAATGCGCCCGTATTTCTTCTCTACCATATGGGGTACCACCGCTTTGGTACAATTGAACACGCCCGTCAGGTTTACGTCAAGTACCTGCGTCCATTCCTCGTGCGACATTTTCAGCAGTGAGCGGTCGCGGGTAATGCCGGCGTTGTTGATCAGAATGTCTATTTGTCCGTAATTCTCCCTAATGCGTTGGGTAGCAGCTTCCAGAGCGGGTACGTCGGTGACACTCAGCTTCATAAATTCAGCCGAAAAGCCTTGATTTCGTAGTTCACCGGCGGTTTCCTCACCGGCATCGAGCATATCCCACAGAATTACTTTGGCACCTTCTCTCGTAAAAATCTCAGCGGTGGCCTTGCCAATGCCGCGGGCACCCCCCGTAATGATGGCGACCTTATTTTGTAAGCGATTCATATTATAGGTTTTTAGGGGTTAGGTGGTTAGGGAATAGGATTTTTGTCAGGTTGTGTGAAAGGGTAGCTGATAACCTGATGGCTAGATTTTTACTCAAAAAGTAAGGTAATCAATTCGGCAATGCAGGCGGGCTTTTCGGAGCCTTCGAGTTCAAATACGCATTCGGCGGTAGCCCTTATGCCATTTGGTGCCTGATCTTCCACCTCTTTGAGCGTCATGCGCATTCTGATCCGGCTACCCGCAGGAACCGGATTGGTAAACCGAACTTTATTAGCTCCATAGTTAACCCCCATTTTGACCGAAGAAATTTTGTATACATCCGACATCAGTTTGGGAGCCAACGAAAGCGTCAGAAAACCATGGGCAATGGTGGTTTTGAACGGTGATTCCGTGGCTGCTTTTTCCGGGTTGATGTGAATCCATTGATGGTCGCTCGTAGCATCAGCAAAAGCGTTAATCTGAGCCTGAGTGATGGTTTCCCAGGAACTGATGCCAATTTCCTGTCCGATCTGTTCGCGAAATTCAGTGAGGTTTTGAAACGATTTCATGGAGTTTGTTTTAGAAGCTGAGATCAATAAAATTTACATGACTACTACCGCCTTACCCACTACCCGCCGCTCCATAATGTCGCGTAGGGCGTGCGGCGCATCGGCCAGGGGGTAGGTTTGGTGTACGTGCTGTTTGAGGTTTCCTTTTTCTATCCACGAGAGCAGCTGCTGAAAGTTTTTCTGATTTTCGCGGGGTTCGTTTTTAGCAAAGGCCCCCCAAAACACGCCCACAATCTGACATCCTTTGAGTAGGGGTAGGTTGAGCGGGATTTTTGGGATTTCGCCTCCCGCGAACCCTACTACCAAATAACGCCCCTTCCACGCAATAGAGCGTAGGGCTGGCTCCGTGTACCGGTCGCCGACCGGGTCATAAATCACGTTGGCGCCGTTGCCTTCGGTGATTGCTTTCATAGCTTCCTTAATGTCCTCGGTGGAGTAATTAATGGTGGCAGATGCTCCCATCTTTTTGCAAACCGCCAGTTTGTCGTCCGACGAGGCTGCCGCGATCACGTTGGCCCCCATCAGTACGCCTAGTTGCACCGCAGCCAGGCCCACGCCCCCGGCGGCCCCCAGCACCAGCAGGGTTTCGCCGGGCTGCAGCTGTGCCCTGTTTTTGAGCGCATGGTAAGAGGTTCCGTAGGTGTACAGCACACTAGCCGCAGTCACGAAATCTATTCCCGGTGGAATCGGTACCGTAGCGGTGGCATCCGCCACTACTTCTTCGGCAAATCCCCCCCAGCCCGTCATGGCGAGCACGGCATCACCAACCTGCAGGTGCTTCACCCCTTCTCCTACTTCACTGACAATGCCCGATACTTCCCCACCAGGCGAAAAAGGAAGCGGGGGCTTAAACTGGTACTTGTTCTGGATAAGGAGAGTATCTGGAAAATTGACCCCGCAAGCCTTTACGCTCACTACCACCTGCCCTCGGCCTGGTTTGGGCGAGGCAACCTCGCGGAGGGTAAGTTCTTCCGGTAAACCAAATTGGGTACATAGAATTGCTTTCATGGATCGTTGAGGTTAAGGGGAGTTTTAGGAATGAAACAAGTTCAAAATTGAGTCAGCCAATCGCCGTGGGAAATCAGAATAAGGGTTTGACTCCATCTTTTTGATCTCCTGGTCCGGGCAGCTAACCGACCATCCTGAAAGGTATGAAAAAAAGTCAATCGCAGAAATGACTATTTCTTCATTCGGAAGTCGCAACTGAACATCCGAATCGTCTCCTTTTTTAATTTGGATTGGGCCAACGAGGAGGCTACTTGTTTTGTCTGGTCAGAATGCGGGTATATCCACTGGTTTTTGAATTAACCCTACTTCAAACGCCCGTACTTCTTCATTAACTCCATTACCTTTTCCGTGGGTAGCTCCTCCACTTTGTAGCCCTGATTACCCGTGGTAGTTTTGGCCATAAAAAGTGAGTTGACAATCGCCTCTTCGGTGGCCTCGATAGCGGCCATGAAGACTGGCGAGACAAAATCATTGTGCAAAAAGGTGAAGGTAGCCGTAGGCTGATCGGTTTCGTGCGGTACGCGGTTGGCGGTGGAGAACGCTATGACGTAGTCGCCGCTGCCGTTGGAAGCGATGCCGCCGGTGCGGGCCAGGCCCATGAAGGCCCGCTTGGCCAGACGTTCCAGGTTGCGGGCGTCAAGGGGGGCATCCGTCGCCACCACCATCATGCAGGAGCCATCCGACGATTTGTCCAGCGATTCCTTGAACGAATATTTGCCCAATCCTTCCCCTACTGGTACCCCATCTATCTGCAACACGCCGCCAAAGTTGGTTTGCACCAATACGCCCACGGTATAGCCCCCCAGTTTGGCGGGCAGCTTTCGGGAGGAAGTGCCGATGCCGCCTTTCCAGCCGAAGGCCACGGTACCCGTACCGGCTCCCACGTTCCCTTCGGCTACGTCTCCCGTTTGGGCCTGTTGCAGGGCTTGCAGTACATGTTCTTTTTTGACATGCCGTCCCCGAATATCGTTCAGGCCACCGTCGTTGGTTTCGCCTACCACGGGATTCACCGAGCGTACTTTTTCATTTCCTTTCTGGTTGAGCGTCCAGTCGATCAGAGCGTCGGTGGCGGTAGGAACGCTGAGGGTGTTGGTCAGGACGATGGGTGTTTCGAGGGTACCTAGTTCCTTTACCTGCGTGGAGCCGGCCAGTTTACCAAAGCCGTTGCCGACGAAGATCGCGGCCGGTACTTTCTCCTGAAATACATTGCCATCGTGGGGCAGGATGGCGGTCACGCCCGTACGTATGTCCTGCCCTTCTACCAGCGTTACCTGCCCTACCTTTACGCCCGCCACGTCGGTAATGGCATTGTGGATGCCGACTGGCAGCACGCCGATTTTTATACCTAGCGCACGCGGGCGAGTTTGGGCGGTGGCGATGTTCATGAGGAGGAGAGCAGAGAGGAAAATAGGCAGAAAGGAGAATGATTTCATGTACGGGTATCCGATAGTGAGGTGGTGGTCAACTTTCGGGAAGTTGGCAGAGGAGTTGTGAGTAGCGGGTACTATCAACTTCCCGAAAGTTTAACGGATTCATTAAAGCCAGGTGGAATAAGATCGTCGAAATCCTCTGATACGTAGGTAAAGACTCCCTTTCCCCAGCCCGGTTCTCTTGGTGATTTAGGTAGCGACTCTTCCACGCAACTGCCTTACTGCTTCTAATAGCTGCTCATCTTCCAGACTAGCAATTTTGCCAATCACCGCTATTTTCTTTTGTTCAGTAGTCATAGCAAATTAGTTAGTACACAAATATACCAATTTTCTCCAACCGAGCCCTGACCTCGGGGCTACTGTTGGCATACCGGGCAAGAGTACGTCGTGCGTCCTCCAACCTTACTAATCTGGATCGGTGATTGGTCACGCGGGCACAGCAGGTGGTGGGTTGCATCTTCGTAGGGCGAAGCATCCCAGGCCCGGGCGTGAATGAGGTACGAAGCCGGAAAATCGGCATAGCGAGCCTCCTTTTCGATGGCTTTTTGGAGTACAGTGCCGGTAGCTTCCCAGAGCGCTTTAACTTCCGCCGGGCTGAGTGTATGGGCAGGTCTTTCGGGATGAATACGGGCCTGGTACAGCAGCTCGTCGGCGATCCAGTTGCCTACGCCCGCGGCCACGCTCTGATCCAGCAGGGCCGACTTGATGGGTGTTTTACGGGTAGCCAGGGCAGCCGCCAAGTCGGCTTCGGATAATTCCAGGGCATCCTTCCCAATTTTCTTGCTTTTCAAGAAGGCATCCACATCTTCCACCAGCCCGATCCGCTCAAACTTGCGGGGACAGATAAAACCCAGATTGAAACCTCCCCGAAAATAAAACACAATGCGAGCGTGGCGCGGCCGATCCAGCGAGCTGTGGTAATATTCCAGATCGCCCGTCATGCCGAAGTGCATTCTCAGGGTAACGCCCGGTTTGTTGGTATAAACAAAAAGATTCTTACCGACGCGCCGGGTACCTGTAAACTCTGGCCCCGTGCAGCGCTTCGGTGAGGGTTATCTGATCGGTGGTGAGGAGCTTGGTATCTTCTACATCAATATGTTCGATGGGTTGGTGCAGGCTGGTCGCTTCCAGGTACAGGCGGTAGCCTTCTACTTCGGGTAGTTCGGGCATGGGTTCATAACTGATGGTGAGCACTATTTACATAAACGATTTCTTTACTTCTAAACCCAGGCATTACAAAATGGTTTCTTCGAAATGAGCCAAAGTGTATTCCGCTGTGAGCAAATTGAAAGCCAATGGTTCTCTACCATGAGAGAGCGATAGCTACGCGGTTCCCATAAATTTTCCCTAATTTTGCACACCGTTTGGGTAATCCAGTGGGTATGAGCAGAAATACAAATTACTAATCCATATAGAATAAAAGTCTGATGCTACTAAGCGAACAGGAGATTTTGCGCCGGCAGAAGCGCGAAGAATTGATGCGGATGGGGATTAACCCTTACCCGGCCGAGGAATTCGTGGTGAATGCCACGGCTGGTGACATTCATAAAAATTACGAGAACAATAAGTTAGACTATAAAAGCGTGACCCTGGCCGGACGCCTGATGGGCTTCCGGATTATGGGCAGTGCGTCGTTCGCGGAGCTGCAGGACAGCACCGACCGCATTCAGCTGTACTTCCGCCGCGACGACCTGTGCCCGGATGAGGATAAGACTCTGTACAATACGGTTTTTAAAAAACTCCTGGACATCGGAGACATTATCGGTATAAAAGGATTTGTATTCACAACCCAAACCGGCGAAATATCGGTTCATGTGCAGGAGTTTACGATCCTGAGCAAATCGCTGCGTCCTCTACCCGTGGTGAAGCGCGACGAGGAAGGCAACATCCACGACGGATTCACCGATCCCGAGCTACGCTACCGGCAGCGCTACGTGGATCTGATCGTGAATCCTGAGGTACGGGATATTTTCAAAAAACGGGCTCGCATCATCACCACCATGCGGCGCTATTTTGACGAAAAAGGCTGGTTGGAAGTAGAGACCCCCGTTTTGCAGCCGATCCACGGCGGTGCGGCGGCGCGTCCGTTCGAAACGCACCACAACTCCCTGGACATGAAGCTGTACCTGCGGATTGCGACGGAACTACACCTGAAGCGCCTGATCGTGGGCGGCTTCGAGGGCGTGTATGAGTTCGGCAAAGCTATTCCGCAACGAGGGCATGGATCGTACCCACAACCCGGAATTTACGACGGTTGAGCTTTACGTAGCCTACAAGGATTATGACTGGATGATGCGGAGCCTTGAGGAGTTGCTGGAACAAGTAGCCGTAGCCGTGAACGGCACTACCGTTGCTACTTTTGGCGGAACGGCTCTGAATTTTGCCGGCCCGTACACCCGCCTGAGCATTACGGATGCCATCAAACAGTATACGGGCCTGGACGTAGAAGCCATGGACGAGGCCGCCATCCGGGAGCAGTGCCGCACCTGGGGTATGGACGTAAA
This sequence comes from uncultured Cytophagales bacterium, assembly GCA_963768025.1. Classification (GTDB taxonomy): domain Bacteria; phylum Bacteroidota; class Bacteroidia; order Cytophagales; family Spirosomataceae; genus CAVYGM01. Next base: position 9,652 of record CAVYGM010000034.1, on the reverse strand, counting down.
CGATACCATGGGCAAGGCCAAACTCATCGACGAGCTGTTTGGCGAGAAGGTGGAGGAGCACATCATTCAGCCGACGTTCATCATAGATCACCCGGTGGAGATGTCGCCGCTGACCAAAAAGCACCGCAGCAAAGCGGGTGCCGTGGAGCGGTTTGAATTGTTTGTAAATGGGAAAGAGATTGCCAACGCCTACTCCGAGTTGAACGATCCGATAGACCAGCGCGAGCGGTTTGAAGATCAGCTGAAGCTGAAAGGAACGGGGCGACGCCGAGGCCATGGAAATGGACGACGATTTCCTGCGTTCACTCGAATACGGCATGCCGCCCACCGCCGGCATCGGCATCGGCATTGACCGCCTTACCATGCTGCTTACCAACAACAGTAGCATACAGGAAGTGATCTTCTTCCCGCAGATGCGCCCGGAAAAGAAAGTGGAAATGGCCGCCGATGCTGACTACGAAGCCGTCGGCGTGCCGGTTGATGTGGGTACCTGCCTTACAGAAAATGGGGCTGATGACCATTGAACAACTAAAAGGGGCTAACCCCAACAAAGTATTCAACGACTTGGGAGGCATGAGAAAGAAGCTCAAAATAGACGCGCCTATGCCCAAAAAAGAAGAAGTGGAAAGCTGGATTGCGTAAGCTGCAAAAGGGATGGAACACAAAAAGACCGCGGCAAAGCCACGGTCTTTTTGTAGTTTCACTGCCAGAAAGAGTAAAAACTATATCTTTCTTACTTGCACAGCATTCAGTCCTTTCTTGCCCTCTACAACCTCGTACTCGACCTTGTCGTTTTCACGGATAGTAAGGCCTCCTAACCCTGTCACGTGAACAAAAATGTCCCTGTTTGAATCGTCTTCAACGATGAAGCCGTACCCCTTGGCTTCATTGAAAAATTTTACAGTACCTGTCTGCATGATAATGGATAATAAGATTGAAAAAATAATACAAGCAAAGAATTTAAAATTGTGACCCTGACGGCTTGCAGAAAGAAAGGCCTAGGGTTAGGAGTGATTTGGCAGATTCTCCAAAAACACCTCCCTGAGAAGCAGGGAATCCATGTTTAGCAAAACGTGAGCTGTCAAAATTCAAAATTTCTTCAAACACAAAGAAACGAAAATTGTTCGGAAAACAACTAATTCGACCAAACAATTTGATTATACGGAAGTTAGTGCCAATATTATTGCTATGTTAATTCGATTTAGGGAGTAGATTCGCGATTTGCTTATAATAAATCAAATGACTAATTTGTGACACCAAAAGAAAAAACAGTATGGATCGCATCCGTTATTACGTAGAGAATCAGGTATTCGGGGTATGCGCCAAGCTAGGTGAAAAGCTGACTATTTCAGCTAGCAGCATCCGGCTTTACTTCATTTATGCCACCTTTCTTACCTTTGGGTCACCCATTATTCTGTACCTGGTTATGGCCTTCTGGATGGAATTCCGGAAGCACCTTCGGCGTCATCAAAGCCCTACCATCTGGGAGCTATAATTGAATTTTACTTGGGAAGCTCGGAAAATCGTCGAATTCCTTTGGCGAAATACTCCCATACCACGCTTCTTGGATACAGAGCGGCCCGATAGGGGGTCTTTCGCTCGTATTTTACTTTCCCAAAAATAGACGAATAAAACGAAAAGTGGGCTCGTACAATCTGCCAGACGTCCGGCCACGCTCCCGCTATAATAAAGCGCACGCTTGAAATCCCGTCCATAATCAGTCGTACAAGCAGCACCGGCAAGAGCCGTTCGCTGGGCAGATTCTTATAGAGCATCAAGAGGTTGTTGCGGTAGTTCAGGAATGTTTTCCGGGGATTGGATTTGTGCAGGGTACCTCCGCCAACGTGGTATACCACGCTCTCCCCACAGCACACGATTCGTTTGCCCTGGTTGAGCAGTCGCCAGCAAAGGTCTATTTCCTCCATGTGGGCAAAGAATCGCTCATCAAAGCCCCCCCCTTGCCGAAAGGCCTCGCTGCGAATAAAAAAGCAAGCCCCACTGGCCCAGAACACGTCTACGTTGGCATCATACTGCCCGGTATCTTCCTCACAGGTATCGAACAAGCGTCCGCGGCTGTACGGATAGCCCAAGAAATCCATGTAACCGCCAGCTGCACCCGCGTACTCGAAATGCGTTCTCAGATGGTAATCCTTGATCTTGGGCTGGCAGGCCGCTACGGTTGGGTTAGCATCCAGGTAGGCTACCACCGGTTCCACCCATCCCGGGGTTACTTCTACGTCCGAGTTGAGCAACACAAAGTACTCGGCATCAATCCGTTCCAGCGCGTAGTTGTAGCCTCCGGCGTAGCCTTTGTTGAGGGGGATGATGAGCGTATGGATGTCCTGCTGTTGATTCAACCAGGCCATCGAGGAGTCGGTAGAGGCATTATCGGCCACCCAAATCTGGCAACCTGAGGAAAACTCACGCACCATCGGTAAAAACTGTTCGAGATAACGTTGGCCGTTGTAATTAAGAATTACGATGGCGACTTTGTGCATTTTTAAAAAAAACTCCGGACCAAAGGCCGGAGCAATGAGTTGGATGGAGGGTGAGAGGGTACCTTGGTCTTATTTCATCATACTACCCAGATCCATGCCCGGGATGTTGGGCAACAGGCCTTCGGTTGATTTTTGGAGGTGCTCCTTTATTTTGGGCTCGATCGTATCCAGTGCTTTGTTTACAGCCGCTATTACAAGATCCTGAAGCATCTCTTTGTCCTCAGGCTTGATCAGATCCGCGTCAATTTGCAGGTTTACTACTTTCTTTTGTCCATTGACGGTCACCCGCACCAGGCCCGCGCCCGACTCGGCCGACTCGGTCAGGGTACTTAGCTGTTCCTGGGCTTCCTTCATGCGGGCTTGCAGGTCCTTCATTTTGCCCATCAGACCCATCATATCTCCCATGTTTCCAAACATTGTTCCTGATTTTTTTGTGTAAAGTTTTATTTTAGTAGGCGTAGGATTTTCCTTAATAAGAAAAAATACCACCAATATACCCAAACGGCAACCTGTCCGCAAAAGTAACACCTTTACCGCAAAAGGAGAAGGATACCGGTTTTAACAAATTCCGTGCCGGTATTGTCTTTAATGATGATTTTATAGGAATAATTCCCTTCGGGAGCCCGTTCTCCTCCCACCATCCCATCCCATCCCTGCCCGGCGGTGGAGGTCTGGAAAATGGATTGTCCCCATCTATTGTAGATAATCATCTGAATATCGTCGAAGAAAGTTCCCCTGCCCTCAAACACATCATTCAGGCCGTCGCCGTTAGGCGAAAACGCATCGGGCAAAAACAAGGCAGCGTCCCGCCGGAAGACAATCAAATTGGAGAAGCTCAGGAAGTTTCCATTCCGGGACCGGGCCCGAATCTGGTAATCAAACTGCTGCTCGTTGGGATCGTCGAGCCGGGTATCGTAGCTGCTGTTCAGTCCTACCCCGGTTTCGGACGAGCCTCCTCCCTGGTTGAGTTTGATCACGAAGTACCCCCCCATGTCGTCCGTAAAAGGCAGGTCACTGGTCCAGCTGATCTTATTGCCGGTTCGGCTTAGGAATATGGTACATACCGCCTCACTAGGGTCTGAGCGGGTTCCGCAGGCATTTTCGTAGCGTACCCGGTAGCAGTACGATCGCTCCGAGGAGTTTACCGTGATGTCGGAGTACCGATTCAGATTAGAAGTAACCCCTATTTCGCGAAACTCGGAGGTGGGGCCATCGGCCCGCTCGAATACCATTTTGAACGGAGAGGAAGCCCCTTGGGTCGGCTCAAAAGCCACCACCGACACGCTGCCGTTGTTCTCTACGCTCACGATGGCCTGCGTAATCACGCCCGGCTTCACGTCCGACCGGCCCGTTACCTCGATCGGCAACGACACCGACCGGGCTTTGTCGGACAGGGCCACCACCTGGTAGCGATACGTAACCCCGCACTGTACATCGGTATCGATGTAGGATACCTCCCGAAAATCGGTGGAATTTTTTACCACGGTTCCATTCCGAAGCAGCTGGTACCGGACAAACCCCTGGGTTTCGATCGTCTGATTCCAGGTCAGGTTGTTCCGTTCGCTTTCGGCGGTTCCGCTTAGCACCATGGTACACACGGCGTTCGATTCGGTGAGGTTTCCGCAGGCATCCTTCGTGCTTATCTTGAAGCAATGTACCTGTTTGGGATCAAGGGAGGGGATCGTCAAGGTTTGAGAGCCACCCTGCGAGGTTTTGATAGCGGAAGGGGCGTAAGGACCGGACCCCTTCTTGACCAGGACCTCCGACTCTACATCCTGAATCCCCGTCATGGTAAGGGCAACGGAGCCATCCGCCCTCACCTGCACATCGTTGATCGTAACTCCGGTTACGGGGTTTTGGATCAACCGTACCGTATTTCTGACGATGGTACTTCCCGAACAGCTACCGGCATTGAGGTACATTCCCTGCACCGGAACAGCGTAGGTACCCGTTATCGCATACCGATAGGTTACCACCAGCGGATCCCCTTTTCTCAGGATCAGGGGAGGGGAGTTGTCGTTCCAGTTGATCTGAAACTGATCGTACTGGTCGGAGATACTGTCCTTTACGATCGTCAGTTTTACAATATTCCCAGGGCAGGGTTCCAGCAGTACCTTGGGAGGTTCCACACTCCTTACGATTACCTCCCGGCAGGCGCTGATGCCCGTGGCACCGCTACTTCCCACCTGCAGAATCCGATACCGGCCGGGCTTGGTATAAGTAAAGCTTGTGACCGCGCCTCCATTCGGGGCAGCTCCCCCCTTATAATCAAAATTGTATTGAAGATTGTTTGCCCCGGTTACCGTTTGGGCTACGATCACGTTAAACGGAGCACAGCCTGTAACCGGCGTGCTTCCGGTAATTCCATTGATAGAAAAGCCGCCGCCACCCGCCGTACACAAATCCTGCGCCTGTACTTTGAGCAGGCATCCAGTAATCCTATACCCAGCAACCACAGCCAAATAATTTTACGAGAAATCATTCGTATTTAAAGTAAATAGTGCGTCAAAATACAGTGAAAAATCGGTGAATGATGTATTGAACAGGGGACAAAAGAAACGGAACGCCCAAATCCTTTGTTGTTTTTCAAATACTCACATACGTAATACATATCAAAGGAAGGATTTACCTTTACACCCTAGAACGAGTTAGATAACAAAACTATTTTTCATCACTGGAACTAATGAGCAATAATAGTGCTAAAATACATCTCGACTCCATCGAAGAAGCTATTGAAGATATAAAAGCGGGTCGGCTGATCATTGTGGTAGACGACGAAGACCGCGAGAATGAAGGCGATATGATTGGTGCCTCCGACATGATCACGCCGGAGATCATAAACCTAATGGCCCGCGAAGGGCGGGGCCTTATCTGCGTATCCCTAACCGAAGAACGCTGCAACGAACTGGGCCTGGAAATGATGGTGGGTACCAACACGGCCACCCACGAAACCGCCTTTACGGTATCCGTAGATCTGCTGGGAAATGGCTGCACGACGGGCATTTCGGCCACGGATCGCGCCAAAACGATCCGGGCTCTGGTGGATCCCGCTACCCGGCCGGAGGATCTGGGCCGTCCGGGGCATATTTTCCCGCTGAAAGCCAAGCAGGGCGGTGTGCTGCGGCGCACCGGGCATACCGAAGCTTCGCTGGACTTTGCCCGGCTGGCTGGGTTGGCCCCTTCGGGTGTGCTGGTGGAGGTGCTCAACGATGACGGTTCCATGGCCCGCCTGCCCGAGTTGCGGACTATTGCCGACCGGCTGGGAATGAAGCTCGTGACAATTAAGGATCTGATCGAATACCGCTTACAGAAAGAGACCCTCATCAAACGTGAAATCGGGATAGACATGCCTACCGAATGGGGGCATTTTGACCTGATCGCCTTCCGGCAGATCAACACCAACGATCTGCACATGGCGCTGGTGAAGGGTACCTGGGAAAAAGACGAGCCCGTGCTGGTGCGCGTGCATTCTTCCTGCGTTACCGGCGATATATTCGGTTCCTGCCGCTGCGACTGTGGCGGTCAGCTCCACGCCGCCATGGAAATGGTGGATAAAGCCGGCAAGGGCGTGGTTGTATACATGAATCAGGAAGGGCGCGGCATTGGTCTTTTGAACAAATTGAAAGCGTACAAATTGCAGGAGATGGGCCGCGATACCGTGGAGGCCAACGTGGAACTGGGCCTGCCGATGGATGCCCGTGACTACGGCGTAGGGGCTCAGATTCTGCGTGATCTGGGGATTTCAAAAATCAAGCTGATTTCCAATAATCCCAAAAAACGCGTAGGCCTTATGGGCTACGGACTCGAAATTGTGGATTCGATCGCCATTGAGATGGAATCAAATCCGCACAATGAACAGTACCTTATGACCAAGCGCGACAAGATGGGGCACAACCTCAAAAACCTGATAGTAGTCAGCAACAAGGGATAAATTCCACGGTTGGCTTGAATACGGTGCCTGTAATGTAGCAACTTCTACTATATTGCAGGTACTTTTTTATTCCCAACCTCATCCCTTGATCCATGTCGCAGCCCATCCACCTAGCCACCACCGCCGACCTATATCCTCAAATGCCGCCGTGCCATACAGGCGCTGCGCCCACAGCTCACGGACGACCTCTACGAAGAAGCCAGTCAGCAGAACCCTGGCCGACAACCGCATGATGGTGTTTGTAGAAGAAAACGGACGAAGCCGCCGCCGTGGCGGTATTTGAACTGGGCTATAATCTGTTTCGGGGAAATTACATTTACATAGATGACCTGTCCACCCTGCCCGAATACCGGGGCAAAGGATACGCCGGGCACCTGGTAGACTGGATTATTGACTACGCCCAGCGCGAAGGCTACGAGGAAGTACACCTGGATTCGGGCGTGAGTGACGCCCGAACCGACGCTCACCGCCTGTATCTCAACAAGCGATTCAAGGTAACCAGCCTGCACTTTGCGCTAAAACTTTGATTTTTTACCCACAGTCCTGCCTGATTGTAAGCTTTTATAAAACCGGCTATGGGTTCTAGAACGAAGCTGGACGGAAAGTTGACTTTTTGGCAAAAAAATACCCGTAACAAAAAACCACACAAGCCTGTTTTATCACCCTATGGCTTACAAGTTACCTTCCCTGTCCTTGCAGGAAAAATGGATTATCCTCGCCGCCCGGCTGGGGTTGACGGCTATCGGAGTCGTATACTCCCTGGTCGGCATCCTTACTTTTGCGGCGGCCTTCGGAATCGGGGGAAGTAGTAAAGGAAACGTATCGCAGATACTCGAATGGATTCAGGATCAACCTCTCGGTCAGTTCTTGCTGGGCCTGACGGCCCTGGGACTTCTTTGCTACACCGTCTGGCGATTTGTGGAAGCAATCAAAGATACTGAAAACAAAGGAACCAGTCTTCGGGGGCTATCCATCCGGGTGTCCTACCTTTCCTACGGCGTGGTATACGCGGTGCTTACGTGGTACGCGGCCCGGCTACTGGTGGGGAAAAGCAGTGAGGTGCAAAACACCCGACAGACGGTAGCCCAAATGCTGCTGGAGCAACCCCTGGGCCAGTGGATGGTAGGCGCAATAGCCCTGGGTACCGCCGGTACAGGGCTGTTCCAGATATACCTCGCTCTTTCCAACGAATATAAGCAGATCTTCGAGAAGTCGGTTACGGACACACGCATCAAAAAACTGCTGATCAAATCCGGCAAAATCGGGTACGTGGCGCGTGGTATTGTGTGGTTGATCATAGCCTATTTCATGCTGGAAGTGGCCATTCAATCCGACTCCAGCGAGGCGGGGGACTCCAATGCCGCCCTGTATTTTATGAAAAGGGAGTACGGTCCGATCACCCTGGCGATTGTTTCGCTCGGGCTGCTTTGCTACGGGATATTCATGTTTGTGAGGGCACGCTACCAACCCATTATTAACCGATAGCACGCAGTACCATTTCTTCACCCCAATAGCGGAAAAAAATACACCAACCTTACTCCATCGCCCTGCCCGTACGTTGCTGGATAGTGACGCCATTTTGCTTGGAATAGTTTTAGTATGGCTGTTTGCATGACTCTGCTTGCCAGGGCTCAGGTATACACTAACTGCTAACAAGTATGACAACTACTACATTGAGCACTCCATCAAAAGAGAATTGGATAGAAGGCGCTGCCCGGGTAGGGCTTACGGCCAAAGGTATCGTGTACTCCCTGGTCGGTATTCTAACGTTTGCCGCTGCTTTTGAGCTGGGAGGCAGTTCGGAACAGGGCGGAAAAACGCAGGTTCTCGAATGGATTCAGGAACAGCCTTTCGGGCAAGTCATACTCGGTCTGACGGCCATTGGCCTGCTGTGCTACACCGTCTGGCGTTTTATTGAGGCTTTTCTGGATACCGAAGACAAAGGGACTGACCTCAAAGGCCTTGGCCGTAGGGGAGCTTATCTGTTTAGCGGATTGGTATACGGCACGTCTACGTTTTACGCTGCCAAGCTTATTTTTGGGAATGGCGGGGACTCGTCGGGAGGAGGTGATACCCGCCAAACGGTGGTTCAAAAATTATTGGAACAGCCCTTTGGTCAATGGCTCGTGGGGGCCTTAGCCGTGGGTACCGCAGCCGTGGGGGCCTATCAGATCTATTACTCGATCTCGGATAAATACCGCAAGAAAATTCAGGCGTCAAAACTGGATAAGAAGGTGAAGGAAACGATCCTGAAAACCGGCAAGATAGGGTACATAGCCAGGGGAGTTGTGTGGCTCATCATCGGGTATTTGTTCTTGCAGGCCGCCATTCAGTCCGATTCCAGCCAAGCCGGTGGGTCCGATTCAGCATTCAGTTTTCTGGAAAACCAGTACGGTTCCTGGATTTTGGGGGCCATTGCCCTGGGTTTGCTCTGCTACGGGTTGTTTATGTTTGTCCGGGCCAGGTACCAACCCATCAATACTGATTAGATTCTCCCGGCTTTTTTGGTGCCGACAATGTATTTGTTCAAATAAAAAAATCTCCCTGGGCAACCCTTCGGAGATTTTTTGCATTTCTATACTTGTAAACCCAAAACGCCAACCCATGCTCGCGGAGATCGTACGACAATGCCAACGGGAAAACCCCTTCGCCCAGAAACGTCTGTACGATCACTTTGCCAATCGGCTCTACCGCCTGTGCCGCCGCTACGTGGCCAACCCGCTGGAAACCGAGGAGGTGCTGATGAACGGTTTTCTGAAAATTTTTGGCAGTATAAAGACCTTTGAGTACCGCAGCGATACCGAGCTGGAAGGATGGATGAAGCGGATTGTGGTGAACGAGGCCCTCATGCATCTGCGAAAAACCAAACCACCCGAATGGCTTTGGGAGGATAGGGGAGGCGAAGAACTACCTCCACTTATGAATGCGGCCACCGTGGAGGGCGACCTGCACGCCGAAGGTATTCATGATCTGATCCTGAGCCTGCCCGATGGCTACCGGACGGTTTTCTGCCTGCACGCGTTGGAAGGCTACACGCACCAGGAAATTGGTGCTATGCTGCATATCAGCGAAAATACCTCCAAATCACAGCTCAGTAAAGCGCGTCTTGCCTTGCAGGCATTACTGATCAAAAACGGATACAGCTATGAACGAAGATAAGATAGACGACCTATTCAGGAGCAACGGCGACTACCTCGCCGACCAGCCCCACCAGCAATACATT
>CAVYGM010000033.1:0-151736 GCA_963768025.1 uncultured Cytophagales bacterium | reverse complement strand
GCATCGGCCGGTGCAGTGGAAGCCAGTAGTGAACTGAACCTGAATGACCAGCCGGTCATCGGTATAAGCACGCAAATCCGGAGCAGCGTTGGCCGTCACAGACACGGCAAAGGTACTTGGGTCAAGGGCCACGAAGCCCCACTTGAAAGAGAAGACACGTCCGTTCTGAACGGCAAAGGGAGTAGTATTATTGGCTACGGTCAGGTCGAATAGGGGGGAGGCTGCCCGGCCTGCGGTGGTGGTATTAGGGGTTGGGTCGGTGTTGGATGTTCCCCGCCAGAATTCCATCCAGTAATCTCCGTTTACAGTCGGGTCGAATACCAGCGGAGTGTACCCGGCCGGTACCGAACCCGAAATATTGGGCCCCGCCACCGCCTGAGCGTAGGTGTCTATTTTGCCGGCTCCCGTATTCGTCCAAAGCGTCGGCCCGAGAGCCACGGAGCCATCCGGATTCATAATGCGGTAGTACATGAAGGTTTGTGAGGCCGGTGTGGTGGTGCTATACACCCGCCAGTCAAACCCAAAGTAAAAGTTCTCCGTGGCCGCGTTACGTACGGAGAAATACACGCGGTTGTCTTCCGGAGCATTGAAGTAAGAGCCGCTATTAATATCGGGCGCACTCAATAAGGCACTTATCACCGTGTTATTCGGGGAGGCCTGTTTGGTACCTTCCGCCAGTGACAACTGGCCCGTAAGCACACTGAACCCTAAAATGAGCAACATGAACTTCATGCCCATTCTGGTCGAGGGGATTTCTGAAAACCCCCTTCGAATCAACCAATTTACAGGGTTTTTTAATCAAAATGATGAAGTATGCCGTTCATATGTGGGCTGACTTTGAAAGTCAAGTACCTGATGTCTTATCAGGTACAAGTAGTGGAATGAATTCAGACTAATTTATATTCGGTGAGGCTGACCCGGCCCGGCAAATAGTGACCGTGACGGAGGCGCTGTTGTTGCCTGGCACAAGATCCGGTTGATCCGCGGTAATGCTTGCCGTATTGGTGTAGGTTCCACTGGGATTAACGATACCCACCAGGGTCATCGTAACGGTACCGCCCGAGTTCAGAGTGCCTATCACTAGCTTTCCGGTCGTGCTTGAATAGATGGCAGTAGAGGAGGATAGCGTAGCGCTGATGAAAGTGAACCCCGAAGGAAGCAGGTCATCAACTACTGCGTTCGAAGCATTGGCCGGGCCATTATTCGTAGCGGTTATGGTAAAGGTGACGGATTGCCCAACCACAGCCTGACTGGCATTGGACGTCTTGGTAACCGCCAGGTTGGCCGTCGGGCTAACCCAGGAAACCACCACCCGACCGTCAGCTCCCGGTCCACTTTCTCCCCCATTCTTGCCACGGCCTCCACCGCCGCCGCCAGGTGCCAAACCAGCAATACCAGGCTGATTCACATCCCCGCCCTTTCCGCCATTCCCGGTTCCCGTTCCACCCGCTCCGCCCACAGTACCCGAGCCGTTGATACCGTTATTGCCATTGGCGTTTGTGAAAGCGGAGCCTCCTCCTCCGCCCCCTGCATCACCCCCTCGGTTCCCCCCGGTGCCTCCCGCGAAGCGGGTGGTACCAATGCTTGCCGCGACTGTTCCCCCTACCCCACCATTATTGGTGCCACCAGTTCCTCCGGCTGCAACTACGAGATTGCTTCCAAATACTGAATTTTGTCCGGATTGCCCGGGGTTGCTAATGGCAGTACCCCCAGTTCCCACCACGATGGTATAGGTTTGGCCAGGACTGACCGCAATCACGGAGCTGGCGTAAGCTCCACCACCACCGGCACCCCGGTTATCGGTTGCATCACCCCGGGCACCGCCGCCACCGCCCCAAGCTTGAACGGTAATGGAAGTCACGGAGGTTGGAACCGTAAATGTGAATGTTCCTGCGGTGCCAAATGTCTGGGATGCGGATTGGGAAAAAGCATGATTTGGCACAGTTAAGTGCCAAACGGAAAAGACAAGCAGTATGCCTACGAAATGAATTTTCATGAGAATCTATTTTAGGCCAGTTTTTGAAATTCTTTTCTATTACTCTAATTTCACTACCTGGGGACTATTTCCGGATTATTATTTACTGTTTCTATTAATTCAATCAAGCGGATTTGGTTCCTATTAAAGAAAGTGTGTTATAGTTTTTAGGAATTTTCTGTTGAGTGGGACTAAGAATAGCTCAATGGAGGGGTGGAGTAGGAATTTGATAGTCAAGTGGAAATGAAATTAAAACTCCTTTTCTAATTTATTTTTATTTTTAAAACGCCTGATAAAAAACTTAATTTGGTTTCCTACTGATTGCTATACTGGTATTAATGAGGGGGATCACGTCTTCTTTGGGCTTCCAGTTCTTCGTATTTTTTCATTTGATTTATACTCAATACCGTCAAGAGTCCCTTATCGTATTCTTCTCCGGCTTTGATCAAACCCTCATCATCTCTGCTCTCTCTGGCTTCAACCATGTTGATGGATCTTTTCAGGATCAGAGAAAATAATTTTTTTTCCTGTTCTGTTGAAAGTTGTAGTTCTATCGCCATCCTGCGTGCTTCCCGTTCCGATCTTTCTTCATAAGAAAAAATTGGCCCACGACTAGCCTGCTGGGCAAATGAAGGTAGGCCGAACGTTAGAAAAAATAGCATCAATGCTAAACGGTATAAATTTTTCATTCGCCGTGGTATAGCTGCATAAATTTCAAAAAATTACAGAAACACGTGTGTAGTAACAAAATAATAATTAACCAGAGTTTACTACTAAACTCTGACGAAATTTGTTCAATTACTTTTCATGAATGTGTAGTACGCGTATTTTTTTTACAAGAATCTACTTTTAAATATTTTCTATTTACCTCTTTCCTTACTAATAAAATTTGTAAATTTTATTAGCAGATCCACCCAGTATTCCAAATCAACTTTGTCTCCACCTTGCAACAACGCACAACGATTTCGATTGTTTAAATACTCGACGCAGGATAGGCCTACTGATTGGATGCAGACTGCTCTACACAACACAGGATTCAGCGGAAAACCTCTGTATAAACTCCAACTTCGGTAGGTCCTGCATTGATACTTTTGCTTGTAAAACCTACACCAGAGCGTAGTAAGGGGTATAAAAGCAATATCTAGGCCAATGATGAGCTTTTTGAGCAGGCATCATTGAAATTTGATCCTAGATAATTGAAAAAAGGGGATTTAGGCAGAAATTTAAAAACTTGGAATAGCAGAAGAAAACATTAAAATCTACACTAACAAAAACCAGGCCAAATTTTTAACTAAAATTATAGTAATTGAATATAAATAGAAAATAGGAGAGCCCCTGTTGCCTTGCTACCTGCTCCAAACGAATCAGGGTTGAATGGTGCCTCCTTTCTTGACCCTCGTAATGAGTACCGGCACACAGACCTGTACGGGGCAGCAGTCTACCTCCTCTACCAGAATCGGGCAACATCCAGTGGTAGGGCAGGTGGAATTGGAAGAGGTAAAGGTATAAGAGCCTGCACTTATCACGGTCAGCTTGCTCCCGTTTTGGTTGGCGAGGGGTACGTTGTTTTTGAACCATTGGATATTGGTGAAGCCAGCTGGCACCGCTATTTCAATGGCCTGGCTTGCACACAGCGTAATGGGCGTACTCACGCAGGAGCGACCGAAGTCGTCCTCGGACTCCACGCCATTATTCGGACTAGAATCAACGTCGGTTTCGTTCATTTTTGATACCTCAGCTGTGAAGTACTGCACTCCCATCGAAATTACTTTTACGGTTAAAAACAGCTCAGCCGAGTCACCCAGGGCGATGGTACCCACCGTCCAGACCCCATTGGCGTAGCTGCCATCCCCACTGGTAGTCACCAAATCCAATCCAACCGGAAGCGTTCCCTTCACCTCCACACCCGTGGCTATAACCTGGCCCTGATTTTTTAAGACTACCTTGAAGATGACATTGTCATTGACCTGGGGCATTTTGGTATTGACCGTGGTGAAGAGTGCCAAATCACCCGTTCGATTGATCACAATGGGGGTGGGAATATTGTCATTACCCGGGTTCCCGTTAAAATCAGGATCTATGGAGGTCCCGTCGGTTGACCGATCCATCACCATTATTCCATTAACCGCCCCTTGTGACCAGGCCACATTCTGAAAATTTCCGGAGGGGGTTACGACCCGGACCGTAAAGTCAACAACGATCGAATCCCCCACCGCCAGGCTCGATGTACCCGCCAGAAGTCCTGTGTTAGTACCAGTTCCCGTAAAGGAGGCATTGACCGGCAGGGTCGGGGTAGTGCTGACCCCTCCGAGCAAAGTGAAGGTGGTCGGTGCGGGAAATGCATTGCTTAGGCTATCGAATACCTGCACGTTGCTGAGTGTCATCCCACCGCTGTTCACTACTTTTAATCGAAAAGCTACGTCGTAGCTTCCATTGTTATTGTTCACAATACTGACCACCCTTTTGGCAATGCCGACCTGCCCCGTAGTCGTACAAAAGGCATCGGGGCCTTTTCTGGCAATGTATTGTTCCAGAGGAAGTACATTACCGCCGGAGGGCTGTCCGGAACGGGAGTAGAAGCTACCGCGTACATTCAGTGAGGAGGCGTTGAATGCTGCTTGTACGAAGGGATCATTGGGTTGTAGGATACTCACCGGGCCAAAGCAGCCATTGCCTCGGAACGTAAAGAGGGCAACTGAATCTCCGGGGGTAAACTTGCCAAGATTGGTTTCTGAAGGCGCTTTTCCGATGGCATAATAGCGGGCCGTAGAATCGTACGTTTCATTTGCCAGGCCGGGATCACTCGCATGGTCGCCCAACTTTCTGGGATCTTTTTCCCAAGAACCTTTCAAATCGGTTATGTTTTGGATTACAAAAGCTTTGGGTACTTTTAAGGATACCTGAGCGGTGGCTGAAAATTCATTGCTACTGGTATTGTTGGCATTCGGCGTACTGTAATCTGGATGTACCCAAACCGTGTATACTTCGGTTGCAGTGTTGTAAATGAGCTTGTATTTAACGGTATTGGAAGATAGGGTTTGGCCTACCACGGATTGTATGCCGCTACACACCAGGAAGCTTATTGCCGTTACTAATTGGAAAGGGTACCTCATGATTTTATTCTTTTTGAATTCTTCTCTTAACTGGATATATCATCAGCAGGGATCAGGAAGGGAGCACCTGCCTCCTTCCTGGTCACCTGTCGTTGGCTCCTAAAATCGAACCTGGCATCCACCGGCAGTAGGATCACCCACTGCCAGTGGAAGGGATTTTTAGTTGGGTAATTGTTCCTGAATGACGAAATTTTTGTCTTTCAAAGAATTTCCCGGATGGTTTTTGATAATATTCTGGTAAATAAACTCCACGTCGTTACCCGATCCCTGGAAAATGACCTTCCCGTTCAGATCAACGTCTGCGCTATGGTACCCGCTAAGGATATAGAACGGAACCAGGTTGGTGTTGCCAGTAGCACCTACTACTTCCTGCCTGGCCACCTCTATGTCGTTTGAGGTACCTTGATAAATCACGGTATTGTTCCGAAGGGCGTTACCGGCCCACATGGCCCTGCCTTGCAGCACGTCTACCTGAGACTTGTTGATTGACGATAGTCCTTTCACGTAGGTTGGGGTAGAAGGTAGCCTGAAGTCCAACACGAGGCCCGCGGGTGTAAGGGCCAAAGCACCGGCTGACATGACCGCCAGGTGGTTGCGATGGCGCACGGTTACGTAATAGGTAGCCCCAGATACCGCCCGGTAGTCGAGTGGGGAGGTTCCGTCAAGGTTCACTATATCGCCGTCACGCTGCAAGAGCGCCGAACGTCCGCTGATAATCACACCAGGATCAGCCGCATTACGCAATTCTACAAACACCCAGTCTACGATGGCATCCGTACCGGAGGTTGTCAGCACAGCAGGCATAATGGTATTGGCCGAGATGGTTGGGTTCCAATAGCTATACGGTGACGTGGTCGGGAAACTCGCAAGCGCCCTCAAATTGTCACGCATCAGGGTATTGACCACCGTATTGGTCGGTGGATTTGAATATGTTACATCAAATAGCGCGCCCTGTAGATATACTTTTGGTAGCAACAGTTGCATTTCAACGCCCGCCCCCGACTGATTGTTGGTCGATACGGGATCCGTCTGATCGCCCGATACGGTCGCCAAATTTGCGTAGCTGCCCGTCGTATTGATAGTAGCCACTATTTGCAATGTGGTGGTGGCGTTCAGTGCCATATTGCCGATCGTCCAGAGACCGGTGGCACTGGTGTAGGTCCCGGTTCCACTGTACGACACAAAGGTGTAGCCATCTGGAAGCAAATCGTTTACCTTCACTCCTGTAGCCGCGCTGGGACCATTGTTCGTCACCGTAAGTGTGAAGGTGACGTTGGCACCTACTTCCGGCCGTGGTACCGTTATAGTTTTGACGATGGCCAAGTCCGTTGAACTATTTTGGGTATCGGTGTCGGTAGCACTGTTGTTTGAGGTAATTGGATCGGTTACCCCAGCCGGGACTTGTACCTCGGCGACATTAACCAAGTTGCCTGTAAAACCGGAAGGAATAGTCAGCGTAACCGTATAGGTAATGCTTCCTCCCGAGGGAATGGTGAGGGCATCGCTGATACTTAAAGAACCACTGGGGGTGTTGCCGCCGGTACCGGCCGTACCCGTCGATGTATAGCTCCAGGTAGTGCCAGTGGGCACCGCATCCGTAAATGGAGCTGCCACCACGTTGCTGGGGCCAACATTACTAACCACTACGGTGTAGGTAGTTACCATTCCCGGGGTGTAGGTGGCAATACCGTCTGTTTTGGTTACGACCAGGTCGGCTATGCTGTTCTGAGTATCCGTATCCGTGTCGGTGTTGTTTCCAGGTGTCAGATCCGTTACTCCGACCGGAACGTCGATAGTGGCCGTATTTACCAGGTCGTTCGTTCTGCCGGAAGGAGTCGATACGGTAATGGTATAGGTGATACTGGCATCCTTTGGTATACTCACCGTCTGGTTGAGATTTCCACTACCGGCGGCGGTACCGGCAGCGCCCCCGCTGAACACGGCCGTCCAGTTGGTAATCGTTGAATTGATCGGTGCGTTATCTGTCAAAACCGCGTTCACCACATTACTTGGACCGGCATTGCTTACCACAACGGTGTAGTTCGTAGTGGTACCTGGTGTGTACGTGGCTATTCCGTCGGATTTGGAGATTATGAGGTCGGCTTCACTATTTTGGGTATCGGTATCCGTCATACTATTATTGGCCGGTGTCGGGTCCGTTACGCCGGCCGGAGCCGCTACGGTTGCCGTATTGACCAGATTTCCCGTAAACCCGGAAGGAATGCTCAGGGGAATGGTGTAGGTAATGGTACCTCCGGGGGGGATGGTGACGTTCTGAGAAATATTCCCTGCCCCCGCTACACTCCCGGTAGCTCCTCCCGCCAGGACCGCCGTCCAGTTACCTATCGTTGTCCCGATTGGAGCTTGGTCGGTGACGCTGGCACCTACAGCTGTGCTGGGACCGGCGTTACTGACCACGACGGTATAGGTGGTTGCCCCGCCGGGTGTATAGGTGCTTAGGTTGTCCGTCTTGGTAACACCCAGGTTGGCAATACTATTTCGGGTGTCCGTATCAGAAACAGAATTATTCGACAAATTAGGATCTTGGATTCCGAAGGGTACCGAAATAGCCGCCGAGTTGACCAAGTCCCCGGTGAGGCCGGCCGGGAGCGTCACGGTAACTATATAGGTGATACTCCCATTTTTGGGGATCGTGAGGGGGTGATTGATATTGCCGGTGCCACTAGTCGTGAAACCGCTGGTGCCCGGCGTACCCGATGCAGTATAGCTCCAAGTGGTATTGGCCGGAATGTTATCTACAAAAGTAGCACCCGTTACATCGCTAGGGCCGACATTGCCTACCACCACGGTGTAAGTAGTGGTGGTACCGGGGGTATAACTTGTAGCGCCATCGGTTTTGGTGACAGACAAATCTGCTACCGGGATGGGGACCGTGCTGACCTGAGCGTCATCATCTTCATCGGGAGCCTGAGGGCCATTGTTGGGGGAAGAGTCGATGTCCAAATCATTGGAGGCGGATACCTCAGCGTAGTTGGTGTAGATGCCCGAAGCATTTACCATGGCGGTGATATGCAACGTAGCGCTGGTGTTGGCCGGAATGGACCCAATTGTCCACAGCCCGTTTGTTTCGTTGTAGGTAGCAGTCGTAGCTCCATCGTCACTCACGAAGGTGTAGCCCGTGGGCAGTTGATCTTTTACCACCACGCCCGTGGCCGGTCCGGGGCCATTGTTGGTGACGGTAATTACAAAAATGACATTGCTGCCTACATTCGGAGTGGGGTTGTTCACGGTTTTAGTGAGCATCAGATCCGAGCGGCATTCCGTGTCAGGGCCTAATTTTTCAACAAACTGTTCGAGTGGTACCTGGTTACCTCCTCCCTGGTTATTGGAGTCGTTGCCGGATTGGCCCGATTTGGAATAAAAACTGCTGGCCACATTCAGGGATTGCGAAGCGGCGGCGGCCACGAAGGGATCGGCCTTGGCAAGTATACCTACGGGGCCAAAACAGCCATTGCTAAGGAAAGAAAACAGTTCGACCGGCGTATTTTGAACAAACGGGCCATAGTCCGTTTCATCGGAAGCTTTGTAAAACAGGTAGTAGCTGAAATTGGGATCGAGGCCATAATCACCCCCGTTCAATTTAGAGCTGAGGTCCCAGGTACCTTTGACATCGGTCAGGGAGTTTGGCTGGACCACAAAATCTTTGGGCACTTTGATGGTTACCTGAGCGGTAGCTCCCCTTTCATTGCTGCCTGTGTTCAAAGAGTTGGGGGTGCTGTAATCCGGCACCACAAAAACAGAATACCGGCCAGTGAGCTGGTCATAGGTAATTTTGTATTTGATGGTATTGGTCGAAAGTTGTGCGTGTGCAGCAGTTCCAGCCAGGACGAGGAGCAGGACGAAGCGCAGCATTCTGAGTACATAAAAAGGTTTTTTCATAATCATTAAGTGTATAGTATAAGAATTAAAAAAGTGAGGGGACGCTATCATATGATTAATTGGGTAACTGTTCCTGTATCACAAAGAATTTGTCTTTCAGAGTGTTGCCTGGATGGTTCTTGACAACATTCTGGTAGATGTACTCAACGTCGTTGTTGCTACTTTGGAAAATCACTTTTCCGTTGAGATCAATATCTCCAGTGTTATACCCACTCAGGATATAGTAAGGCACTTGGCTGGGGTTGCCCAAAGCATTTGCTATTTGAATCAATATCACATTGAGGTCGTTACTCATCCCCTGGTAAATCACCTGGTTGTCGCGCTGGGTATTTCCGGCCCAGAGGGCCTGCCCCTGCAATACATCTACCTGGGCTTGGTGGATGACGGAAGTGGTTTTTTTATAAACAGGCGTTGAAGGGGTACGGAAATCAACCACTAGTCCGGTGGGAGAGAGTGCCACGGGACGGGCCGTCATGACGGCCAAATGGTTGCGGTGGCGCACCGTCACGAAATACGCCGTACCCGGTACCACCCGATAATCGAGCGGTGACGTTCCGTCCAGTTTCACGATGTCGCCATCTCGCTGGAGCAGCGCCGAACGACTGCTAGCTACGACCGTCGAGTCGGTGGATCTACGTAGCTCTACGAATACCCAGTCCACGATAGCGTCTCGGCCCGTAGGGGTGAATACGCCAGCCGATGCCACACTATCCGGGAGGGTTGGACTCCAGTAGCGATAGGGGGAAATGGAGGGAATCAAATTCGCCACGCGCAGGTTGTCACGCATCAACGAATCCACCTGGGTATTGGAAGGTACATCCGAGTAAGTTATCCCATAGAGGGCACCCTGTAAGTACACCTTGGGAAGCAGTATTTGGATCTCTATCCCCACCGACGACTGGTTATTGGTAGTACTAGGATCAGGTTCATTGCCCGAGACAATAGCCGTGTTCTCATAAACCCCGGAGGTATTTACAGTGGCTACGATTTGCAAATTGGCCGTACTGTTCAGGGCCAGGTTCCCGATCGTCCATTCACCCGTGCTGCTGTTGTATGATCCCAATCCATTATCCGATACGTAGGTGTAGCCCGAAGGAAGGAGATCTTGCACCTTCACACCCGTCGCTGCACTAGGACCCAAATTGGTCGTCACGAGGGTGAAAGTGGCAGTTACCCCCGGCTCCGGTCGGGGGAGCACCACCGTTTTGGTCACCGCCAGATCGGCAGTGCTATTCTGCGGATCGGTATCGGTGTCACTATTGTTGTTCAGGTCGGGGTCAGTGGTGCCGGTTGGGGCCAGTACCTCAGCCGTGTTCGACAAGCTGCCCGCGAAGCTGGCCGGTAGGGTCACCGTTACCGTGTAGGTTAGGCTTCCACCCGATGGGATGGTGACCACGTCATTAATATTCCCATTGCCACTGACGGAATTCCCACTCGTACCGGCGGTGCCAGTGGACGTATAAGTCCAGGTGGTGCCGGCAGGAATAATATCCGATATGGTAGCTCCCACCACATCGCTGGGGCCGACGTTACTTACCAGCAGTGTGTAGGTGGTGGTGGTACCGGGGGTGTACGAATTGCTTCCGTTGGACTTTGTGATACTCAGGTCTGCCACACTATTCTGCAAATCGGTATCGGTGGCGCTGTTGTTCGCAGGAGTTGGGTCAGTTACCCCATCCGGGGGTGCTACCGCAGCCACACTCACCAGGTCTTGCGTGTGGTTAGATGGAATTTTGAGAGTGACGGTATACCGGATGCTGTCGCCGGATGGAATACTGACGACTTGATTGATATTTCCGCTGCCAGAGCCAATACCGGCAGCATTGCCGCTAAATACCGCCGTCCAGCCCGTGATGGTGGTGTTTGGCGGGGCATTGTTCGTTACCGTAGTCCCCGCAGCATTGCTCGGACCTAGGTTTTTGACTACCACGGTATAGGTTGAGGTAGTGCCTGGTGTATAGGCAGTAGTTCCATCCGTATTTCTTATGGTGAGATCAGCCTGGCTGTTCTGGGTGTCCGTATCCGTTGCACTGTTGTTTCCCCCGGCAGGGTCGGTCGTACCGGCGGGGGCTGATACGGTGGCCGTATTGACCAGATTTCCCGAGAAGCCCGAAGGGATCGTCAATGTAATGGTGTACGTAAGTTGCCCCCCGACCGGAATATTTACCAAATCCCCGATATTGGTGGTTCCGATGGTGGTGTTTCCACTGGTACCGGCTGTACCCGTAGAGGTAAAACTCCATGACGTGCCCGGCGGAATATTGTCAATGACCGCAGCATTGAAGACATTGCTGGGACCCGTGTTGCCTACGACGATGGTGTAGACTAATGTAGTGCCAGGTGTATAGGTAGTGGTACCGTCGGTTTTGCTGATGCTCAGGTCAGCTTTTCGGGTGGGAGTATCGGTATCACTGGCACTGTTGTTTCCCGGTGTCGGGTCCGTGACACCGACCGGGGGTGATACAGAGGCCACATTGACCAGGTTGCCTGTATACCCAGGTGGAATTGCTACGACAAGGGTATAAGTGATGGTACCAGTAGTCGGGATTGAAACCGATTCACTTAGGTTTCCAGTACCGGAGGTATTTCCCGTTGCGCCCCCGGCAAAACTGGCCGTCCATCCCGTGATTGTGGTTCCGGCCGGAGCGTTGTTCATTACGGTTGCGTTTGTCACATTGCTGGGGCCGGCATTCCCTACCACCACAGTATAAGTAGTGGATAGGCCGGGGGAATAGGTAAGTGTTCCGTCCGAATTGGTAAGGGTCAGGTCGGCTTCACTTTGCTGGGTATCCGTGTCCGTAGCGCTGTTGTTATCTGGATCAGGGTCTGTGACACCGGCTGGATTCACCAGAGCGGTATTCACCAGGTTATTTACGAAATCAGGGGGGATTGCCACGACCACGCTGTATGTGATGCTCCCACCTGCCGGAATGGTCACCTGGTCGTTGATATTCCCGTTATTGGCGGTGTTTCCACTAGTACCGGCCGTGCCCGTGGAGGTGTACGTCCAAGTGGTACCTGCGGGGATATTGTCTGTAATCACTGCATTGAATGCATCGCTTGGACCAGCATTGCTCACCACTAGGGTGTAGGTGGTCGTCGTTCCCGGCGTGTAGGTTAGTTTGTTATCCGTCTTGGTAAGGCTGAGGTCAGCCACCCGGACGGGAGTATCGGTATCGGTAGCGGTATTGTTGGTCAAATTGGGATCGCTCGTGCCGTCAGGTGGTAATATTGATGCCGTATTCACCAGATTGCCGGTAGAGCTGGAAGGTACCGAAACGTTGACAGTATACAGGATGCTACCGCCGGAGGGCACAGACACCGTTTCGTTCATATTCCCGCTACCGGTGGTAGCTCCCGAGGCACCGCCGGCCAAAACCGCCGTCCAGCCCGTAATGGTCGTGCCGGCTGGTGCCGCATCGGTGAAAAGGGCATTCACGGCATTACTGGGTCCGGCATTGCTAACCAGGATGTTGTACTGAACGGAGGTTCCGGGTGTGTACGTTGTCGCGTTGTCGGTCTTGGTAAGGCTGAGGTTAGCCTCCCGGACCGGCATATCTATATCCGTGGCGCTGTTGTTGGTGGTTGATGGATCCTTGGTCCCAATGGGTACCGTCACCGTCGCCGTGTTGGTCAGACTGCCCGTAGCCGAGGCCTTGGCGGTACCAGTCACCGTAAAAACTACCGAGTTGCCCATCCCGGCATTGATACTTACCAGCGCCGAGAGGCTGTTTCCACTTCCGGAGCCGCCGCTGGTTATCTGGGCTGTCCCGGTAACGCTGGATGTCCAATTAACGCCAATCAAATCGCCGGGTAGTATATCCGATACCACTGCATCTACAACCGGGCTAGGTCCGGCATTGGTCACAGTAACGATGTAAGATACCGGACCACCTGGGGTGTAGGTGCCGCTGTTATCGGTTTTTGTAATTGCCAGATTGGACACCGGTACCGGTACCAGAGTTTTTTCAGAGCTATTGTTTGCCGTTTCAGGATCCGGCTCATTTGCCGTTACCGAGGCTGTGTTGGTGTAGCTACCCGAGGGGCTAACCGTTGCTGTTATCAGCAGGGACGCGCTTTCCCCGTTAGTAAGGGGGCCGACAATCCATTCACCTGTGGTACTGTTGTAGTTTCCTGAGGCATTGTCTGACACGTAGGTAAAGCCCGAGGGAAGCACGTCCGTAACAACCACATCCGTGGCCGTACTTGGACCCTGATTAGTGACTGCAAGGGTGAACACCACGTCAGAACCTACATCAGGCGTCATATTATCAACCAACTTTGCGATGGCAAGATTTGCCTGCGCTATGGGTATGGGCGTGCTTGACGCCGTATTATTGCCCGGATTGGGGTCCTGTTGGTTGCTGGAAACCGTCGCGGTGTTGATATAGTTTCCGCTTTCCTTTATGGTTGCCACTATGTTCAGAGACTTTAAGGCATCTTTGGCCAAATCGCCCACCGTCCACACACCCGTGGAACTGTTGTAGGCCCCGCTCCCGTTGTCCGAAAAATAGGTATAGCCCGAGGGCAATAGATCCGAAACGCTGACTCCCGTGGCGTTACTTAATCCGTAATTTGTTACGGTCAGGGTGAACGTTACATTGCTACCCACGGTAGGGTTCGTATTGTCCACAGACTTGGTTATGGCTAAATCGGCCTGAGGCACCGGAACGGTAGTGACGGAGGAGGAGTTGTTGCCTGCTACGGGGTCCGGCTGGTCGCCCACCACAGTCGCCGTATTGGTATAGTTTCCCGAGGCATTCACCGTAGCCGTAACTTCCAGGGATACGCTCGCGTCTTTTGCCAGGTTTCCGATAGTCCACACACCAGTCCCACTTACGTAGGCCCCTCCTCTATTATCCGATACGTATTGGTAACCCGAGGGGAGCTGGTCGGTTAGCGAAACCCCCGAAGCACTGCTGGGGCCGTTGTTGGTCACCGTAAGGGTGAATGTCACGTTGCTGCCCACAGAAGGCATGGCATTGTTCACCGTCTTGACGACCGCCAGATCCGCCTGGGGAACCGGTACCGGCGTATTGGTCGAGGTGTTGTTGCCCGGAACAGGATCCGACTCGTTGCCCGTTACGGTGGCCGTGTTGGCATAGGGCCCGGTCGCGTTGACCGTCGCCGTGACTTGCAGCGAGGCACTTGCCGCGTTGGCCAGGCTGCCGATGGTCCATACCCCCGTGCCGCTCACGTAGGCCCCGGCCCCGTTGTCCGACACGTAGGTGTAGCCCGCAGGCAGCAGGTCGTTGACCGCCACGCCCGTGGCCGCACTCGGCCCGTTGTTGGTTACCGTTAAGGTGAAGACGATGGTGCTGCCGACGTTGGGCGTGCTGTTATTCACCGTCTTGACGACCGCCAGATCCGCCTGGGGAACCGGTACCGGCGTGTTGGTCGAGGTGTTGTTGCCCGGCGTGGGGTCGTCCTGGCTGCCCGTTACGGTGGCCGTGTTGGCGTAAGGCCCGGTCGCGTTGACCGTCGCCGTGATTTGCAGCGCGGCGGTTACCGGCGTTGGCCAGGTTGCCGATGGTCCAAACGCCCGTGCCGCTCACGTAGGCCCCCGCCCCGTTGTCCGACACGTAGGTGTAGCCCGCAGGCAGCAGGTCGTTGACCGCCACGCCCGTGGCCGCACTCGGCCCGTTGTTGGTCGCAGTCAGGGTGAAGACGATGGTGCTGCCGACGTTGGGCGTGGCGTTGTTCACCGTCTTGACGACCGCCAGATCCGCCTGGGGAACCGGTACCGGCGTGTTGGTCGAGGTGTTGTTGCCCGGCGTGGGGTCGTCCTGGCTGCCCGTTACGGTGGCCGTGTTGGCATAGGGCCCGGTCGCGTTGACCGTCGCCGTGATTTGCAGCGCGGTGCTTGCCGCGTTGGCCAGGCTGCCGATGGTCCAAACGCCCGTGCCGCTCACGTAGGCCCCCGCGCCGTTGTCCGACACGTAGGTGTAGCCCGCAGGCAGCAGGTCGTTGACCGCTCACGCCCGTGGCCGCACTCGGCCCGTTGTTGGTCGCAGTCAGGGTGAAGACGATGGTGCTGCCGACCGCTGGCGTGGCATTGTTCGCCGTCTTGACGACCGCCAGATCCGCCTGGGGAACCGGTACCGGCGTGTTGGTCGACGTGTTGTTGCCCGGAACAGGATCCGACTCGTTGCCCGTTACGGTGGCCGTGTTGGCATAGGGCCCGGTCGCGTTGACCGTCGCCGTGATTTGCAGCGCGGCGCTTGCCGCGTTGGCCAGGCTGCCGATGGTCCAAACGCCCGTGCCGCTCACGTAGGCCCCCGCCCCGTTGTCCGACACGTAGGTGTAGCCCGCAGGCAGCAGGTCGTTGACCGCCACGCCCGTGGCCGCACTCGGCCCGTTGTTGGTCGCAGTCAGGGTGAAGACGATGGTGCTGCCGACGTTGGGCGTGGCATTGTTCACCGTCTTGACGACCGCCAGATCCGTCTGGGGCACTAATCCTGGTGTCACGGTAGAAGTGTTGTTGCCCGGAGCAGGATCCGACTCGTTGCCCGTTACCGTGGCTGTATTACTAGCCGTTCCTGTGGCGTTCACCGTCGCCGTGATTTGCAGCGCGGTGCTTGCCGCGTTGGCCAGGCTGCCGATGGTCCAAACGCCCGTTCCGCTCACGTAGGCCCCCGCCCCGTTGTCCGATACGTAGGTGTAGCCCGAGGGAATCTGGTCGTTCACGCTCACGCCCGTGGCCGCACTCGGCCCGTTGTTGGTTACCGTTAAGGTGAAGACGATGGTGCTGCCGACGTTGGGCGTGGCATTGTTCACCGTCTTGACGACCGCCAGATCCGCCTGGGGAACCGGTACCGGCGTGTTGGTCGAGGTGTTGTTGCCCGGCGTGGGGTCGTCCTGGCTGCCCGTTACGGTGGCCGTGTTGGCATAGGGCCCGGTCGCGTTGACCGTCGCCGTGATTTGCAGCGCGGCGGTGCCGGCGTTGGCCAGGCTGCCGATGGTCCAAACGCCCGTTCCGCTCACGTAGGCCCCCGCCCCGTTGTCCGACACGTAGGTGTAGCCCGCAGGCAGCAGGTCGTTGACCGCTCACGCCCGTGGCCGCACTCGGCCCGTTGTTGGTCGCGGTTAGGGTGAAGACGATGGTGCTGCCGACCGCTGGCGTGGCATTGTTCACCGTCTTGACGACCGCCAGATCCGCCTGGGGAACCGGTACCGGCGTGTTGGTCGAGGTGTTGTTGCCCGGCGTGGGGTCGTCCTGGCTGCCCGTTACGGTGGCCGTGTTGGCATAGGGCCCGGTCGCGTTGACCGTCGCCGTGATTTGCAGCGCGGCGCTTGCCGCGTTGGCCAGGCTGCCGATGGTCCAAACGCCCGTTCCGCTCACGTAGGCCCCCGCCCCGTTGTCCGACACGTAGGTGTAGCCCGCAGGCAGCAGGTCGTTGACCGCCACGCCCGTGGCCGCACTCGGCCCGTTGTTGGTCGCAGTTAGGGTGAAGACGATGGTGCTGCCGACGTTGGGCGTGGGGTTGTTCACCGTCTTGACGACCGCCAGATCCGCCTGGGGAACCGGTACCGGCGTGTTGGTCGAGGTGTTGTTGCCCGGCGTGGGGTCGTTCTGGTTGCCCGTTACGGTGGCCGTGTTGGCATAGGGCCCGGTCGCGTTGACCGTCGCCGTGATTTGCAGCGCGGCGCTTGCCGCGTTGGCCAGGCTGCCGATGGTCCAAACGCCCGTTCCGCTCACGTAGGCCCCCGCCCCGTTGTCCGACACGTAGGTGTAGCCCGCAGGCAGCAGGTCGTTGACCGTCACGCCCGTGGCCGCACTCGGCCCGTTGTTGGTCGCAGTCAGGGTGAAGACGATGGTGCTGCCGACCGCTGGCGTGCTGTTATTCACCGTCTTGACGACCGCCAGATCCGCCTGGGGAACCGGTACCGGCGTGTTGGTCGAGGTGTTGTTGCCCGGCGTGGGGTCGTCCTGGCTGCCCGTTACGGTGGCCGTGTTGGCATAGGGCCCGGTCGCGTTGACCGTCGCCGTGATTTGCAGCGCGGCGGTACCGGCGTTGGCCAGGCTGCCGATGGTCCAAACGCCCGTTCCGCTCACGTAGGCCCCCGCCCCGTTGTCCGACACGTAGGTGTAGCCCGCAGGCAGCAGGTCGTTGACCGCCACGCCCGTGGCCGCACTCGGCCCGTTGTTGGTCGCAGTCAGGGTGAAGACGATGGTGCTGCCGACGTTGGGCGTGCTGTTATTCGCCGTCTTGACGACCGCCAGATCCGCCCCAGGTACTTGGACGGGTGTCGGTACCGACTCGTTGGGATTAGTATCGTTATTGGTTCCATCCGGATCAAGGCCGTCTGTTGACACATCGCTCACCACGGCATCGATCGGACTGGTACCCGATCCTGTAGCGTTGTTATTGTAGGTCGTTAACCCAGGGGGTGTAATGATAAAACTAATCGACACGTTTCCCGTAGCTCCCACGGCCAGACTTTGTCCACTGGCCAGGATATTGCTGGTGGCCGTGCCGTTCCAACCGGCGTTAGCCGACAGGGTTCCGCTGGTGGCCGTGTAGGCGGTGATGGGCGTCGCCCCCGCAAACTGCGTGGGAATATCGTCGAACAGGGTCAGGTTGCTCAACGGCACATCCCCAAAGTTCTCCAGGGTCAGCAATAGCGTCACGGTATAGGTACCATTCAGATTATTGACAATGCTGGTCAGATTTTTAGCTACTCCAATTCGCGGGGTCTCGGTGATGGTCACCGTCGCCGAGCTTTGAACCGGGGGGATGGGATTATTATCGGCGTCGGTGGCAAACTCCACTTTGGCCGTGTTGGTCGCTGGCGTACACTGGTTCTTGGCCGTGAAATTCAGCGTAATCGTAATGACCCCGCCGGGTGCCAGTGGGGTGGATGCCAGGTTGGTCCAGTCCAAAGTTCCGCCCCCGGTGCTATTGGGAGGAATGGAAGCCGAGACAAATGTCTGGCAGAAATCACTATAGGTATCCGCCAACGGCAGGTTGGTGATCGTCGAGGTGCCCGAGTTGGTCAGGGTGATGGTATAGGTTACCGCCGCCCCGATGGACACGGAGGCTGCGGAGGTCCTGGTCTTTACAAGCGTTAGTTCGGGCCGGGTAATGGTCACCGGGGCGCTGGCTGTTTTGTTAGGGATGGCCGTACCGTTCTGATCCAACCCGTTGGTGGTCGTGGCTGTGTTGTTAGTCGAGCTCGTGGCGGCCAGCGCCTTGAAATAGACGTTGATGGTTTTTGAGGTTCCGGCGGCGATGGGTAAAATAGTGGACGTCCAGGTGCGGCTTCCGGCGGCCGAGGCATTCGGAGCTATGCTAGCCGAATCGTACTGCAGAAAGGCGGGGTCGAAAGTGTCCGTCAGCGTCAGCTGGGTGATAGTGGTCGTGCCCGTATTGCTGACGACGAGCCGGTAGCGCACGGCCATGCCCACGGTGGTAATGCCATTGGAAGGAGTAACCAGCGTCTTGGTCAGGGTGATGGCCGGGGTCGGCGTACTGATGACGGCCTGAACCGAACAGACATCGGTGCCATCGTCGGGATCGGTGTAGTTCAGCGTCAGCTGGGCGCCCTCAGGAGCGTTGAGCGTGCCGTTGCCGGTGGTAGTGGCCAGAGTATTGGACGGGATCGAGCCCCGGAAAACGCCCGTGGAGCCGCCCGTTTCGCTCAGGGTGAGGGTCTCGGAATCGCCCGTGGTGGTGGTGAGTACCACCGTGATGGTGTTTACACCCGCGGTCAGATCCTGGTCAGGGTCGCTGACCTGGACGTAGATCGTGCTATTGGCCACGTAACTCGTCACGGTAGTGAACGCACTGTTGGTAAAATTGGACACGCAGGGGGTACCCAAATCCTCCTGCTGTACCTCGAAAACGGTGCTAGCCTTATTCGTCACGTTATCTTCGTAGCCTTCCTTCGCCGTTACCTCCAGCTTGTAGTTACCGATGCTGGAAGGAAGCGTATAGGCGTATTCGAACGTCTTGGTACAGCCGGCAGTGGCCACCTGCGTGGTGTTGACGGTGGTGGTGGCATTGCTCGGGTTGGTAATCGCCAGACTCTGGCTGGTGATATCATAAGACCCGAAGGGGTCGCTCACCACGGATCGGACGTACACGGTCTGTCCCGAGAGGCGGCCGGTGACGATACTGCCGCCTGGATATGGGGCGTCGTAGACGGCCAGGCTATTGACCGAAATAACGGTAGTGGCCGGCAGGTCGATTCTGGAAGGCTTCGTTGAACTGTCGTAGTCGATGGTGAAGTTGACGCCTGTCTGAGCCGTGGTCACTTCGAGCACGATGGCTTCATTGGCCGGGATGGTGACCGCACTGCCCAGGGTACCCGTAAAGGTCAGCAGGTTCGTGCCGCTGGTATAGGTGGGGCCGGTCAGGGTAGCGAAGGTCGTAGCCCCATACTTGAGTACGGCTGTGATGCTGGGGTCGTTCGGCATCGTGCCGTTGATGTTGGACAGGTAGAGCGTCGCCCCCACGGTACCTCCCGCCGGAAGCGAAAGCGGGGCGCACATGGTGGGTATCTGGGTAAAGGTAGTGGTTGGCACCAGCGTAACCGAACCGGACGGCTGCCAGAAGAAGGTCATCGGATCTCCGGTGTTATTCCCGTTCAAGCCGGTTGACGGTCTCATGAGTAACGGGAGCTCCCCAAGCGTACCACTCCACAACGCGGTAATCGCATCTTGCCCCTGGTCATTGCCAAACAGCATAATCTTGTCACTGGCCGGGTCCCGAAATAATTCGAGTTCGCTGGGGATATTAGAAAATGTGGGCCCCACTAGCACGTTAGACAAGACCCCCCCACTGAGGGTCCGGTACTGGACCGTACTGAAAGTCACTGTTCCAAAATACCGCTAACAGGTCGCCGGAAGTGCTTTCAAAGGCCACATCAGCCACTGCGGTGTTAATTCTGTTTACCTTGGCGAGTACTCCTACCACCGGAGCGCCCCAGGTCGTTCCGTCCCAAAGTGCAAACCAGAGGTCACCATTCGAAGTTGTACTCACCAGAGCAATGCGGTTGCTGGCACGATCGGAAGCCAGTTTGCTAAAAACTACCCTACCTGATACCCCGGCTGGAAAACCCAGGCTAGCTTCCGCCCCCCAGGCGCTTCCGTCCCATATTCGGTAGAAAACTGAACCTGGATTCGCCGTCCTTGGAGTAAGCCACCATAGCCCGGCCGGTAAGGGCTTCGTAGGTCACCCATACATCCCTCTTGTCCTGTGATGGCAGCCTCGTCAACTCAATTTGGTTTCCCCAACTGCTGCCGTTCCATACCATGGCGTAGTCCCGGTTGTCCCCGTCATCGGTGAAGGCCAGCACCATTTCCGTGGCCCCGGACGTGGGCTTGGCCGCCAGCCTCATATTCAGCACGGCCTTGTTGTTGGGAGTGATGGTAATAGCGGCCGTCTGCTCGGCCGACCAGACCTTGCTGGTGCCGTTCCAGGTGCGGTAGTGGATAATGTTGTCATTCACATCGTCGTCCCACACCAGCATGGCATTGCCATTGGGCGAGTAGGCGATCTGGGCTCCGAAATATATATCGTCTTTTGTGATACCTCCCCCCACGGGGTTAAACGTACCCGCCACCCAGCTGGAGCCATTCCAGCGATGAAGATATATCGTCCTCCCGAGGGTAACCTCCAGCATAAAGGCCTCGTTTTGATCGGTGGGCGACTGGGCCGACATGAGCGTGCCAGCTCGGTTGCTGTCGACCGTGGGGGTGGTAAGCTCGGACCCGAAAGTATTGGCAGTTCCGTCGTAAACTTTGTACTGGGGTGTCGGTGATCCCGTTTTCGTGCCAAATGGCTACGCCGTTGGATTGGCCTACGGTACCTACGAACCCAATCTGCTGGCTGGTGGCCGTGGTATTGTCCACGGGAGTCACCAGGCCAGGGTGAATTCGGTCCAGGTCCTGGTCGGGGCTGCCCGTACCGTCGGTGCTCAGGTACAGCGGCTTAGTGAAGGTGAGCGGCGTGATAGTAGCCGTTTTGGAGCATTCGTCGCCGTAGAAGCTATTGGTGTGGGTCACCGTGATGGAGTGCCCGATCAGGGCCTTCAGCGTGCCGTCGTTGGTGGCGTCGCCCGCCGAATTCGACGTGGGGCGCGATGCGGTAAAGATCCCCGTATTATTACCGGTCTCCGTCAGCGTCATGAGCTCGGAGTCGCCGTTCGTGTTGTTTTTCAGGGTCACCTGCACCGTCTGAATGGTGGTCGAGCTGGTGTTCAGGTAGGTCGCAGTCAATTTGATATAGACCGGGCTATTGACCTGGTAGCTTGGCGCGGTGGTCGTGTAGGCCGAATTCGTGAAGTCGATGACACAGCCCGTGAAGGTGTTGTCCACCGGCAGGGTCACCGACGGCGAGTAGGAGCGCCCGTCCGAGGTGGCGATGCGCGCCGTGTTCCTGACCTGAGACAGGCTCGTGACCGTCCCCAGGGCCGTCACCCTGAATTCCAGCGTGTCCACCTGGTTGGCCAGGAAGGTGCCCAGGGATCTGCCCCCCTCGTCCAGGGGGAATGCGGTGGCGCCGCTATTGGCCACCGGTCCGTTGTTGGCCGGCACGCTGCTCTTACGCACCATCGAGCCCGAAATGTACTGCAGTTGGCTGGGCAACGTGTCGGCGACGGTGATGCTGATGGCGTCGTAGGTCGCCCGGTTGGAGACGATGATGCGGTAGGTGACCACGTCATTGGGGTCCACCTGCTTGTCGCCGTCCGAGTCGGTGGTGATGTCGGCCGTTTTGAAGGAGTTGAGCACCAGGGCGGGGGGGATGGTGGTGCCCATGTCCAGGAAAGGGTTGCCCGGGCCGGCCACCGAGGGGTCCTGTCCCCAGGCGGCGGCGATTTTGGCCCCGTCGAGGGTGTACACCCGCATACCGGTCTGGCTGTTGTCCGTATTGTCGTAGATCCGGAACGACTGGTAGGGGCTCAGCGCTACGGTATAGTTGTACTTCTGACCATTGGGGTCGGTCAGCGGTCCGGTGAGCGGGTCTCCGTCAAGATCCACGTAGATGGTGGTGGCCTTGCGGGCCATCACCCACACGGGGCTGCCGTTGGCCGACAGGTTGCTCGAGCCCGGCCCCCAGCCCACCGTCAGGGACTGGGAGAGGTAGGACTCGGGCAGCAGGGTCATGCCCCAGTCATAGGTCTGGTTTCCCGAATCGGCGTTGTCGCTGTCGATGGTCGTCACCGCAAAGAAAGGAGCCCCCGTACTAGAAAATAGGGCCCCGCTGTTCTGGGGCATCACATACCGCGCCGTCCCGTTGGCGGGCACGGTGATGGCCGTGGTGCCCGTGGCCGTGGTGGCCGTGACGGAAAGCGAGGCCCCGTTCGGATTGTAGAGGAAAACGACCGCCTTGGCGTTGACGTTGGTGGTGGCCACCGGGCTGTAGTAGGCATTGCCCCAGTTGGCGGTGGGGAACAGGGTGAACCACCGGCTTTCGTAACTCGCACCCACATCGCCGGTCAGAATGTGCACCTGGACATTCTTGCTGGCCAGCACCCTGGCGCCTTGGAGCACGCCTCCCGGCATTCGGTAACTCTCACCCATGGCCAGGGTTCGGGTCAGTTCGAAGCTGCCGTTGGCGTCGGCGTCCACCTGCACGCTGGTGGCGTTGTCGTAGGCCATGATGTAGAGCTCGGTGCGCTCGAACATGGAGGCCGATCCGGCCGTGTTCTGGCCGACGGGCACTTTGAAGTCCGTACCCTGCGAGGACCTGTCGAGTACCTCAACCGCCCCGGCCAGTACGGTGCCAGGGGTGGGCGCCCAGCCCGCTCTGGAAATGGCCAGGCTGCGGTTAGAGGCGATCCTGTCACGGCCGTCGAAGAGCACGTTGCTGGCTACCCTTGGAATGGGCACCACGTTCTCGAGCGTGATTACACTGCCGCATATGAGCACATCCGTGGCATAGCCCGGGGGGATGCCGTTGGCGGGGTTGTTGTCCCCCCACACCCGGGTGGTGGATTGGATGGGGCTGTTGATGTTGGCCTCGTAGCCGTCCTCCCAGTGGTCGTAGCGGACCACGGCCCCATCCTCCACGACGGCAATGGAGATGACCGAATTGATGGAACTGCTGATGCTGGTGCTCCTGGCATCCGTGTATACTTTCAGGGAGCTATGTATATCCTGATCCGGAAGTGGAACAAAGTAACTTACATTCGTTTGAGCAAACGAATGCTTTATAGTCAAAGTAACTATGAATAATAAAAGAGTCCTGATTGTCAAGTGGGGGTATGTGTTTTTCACAAGGCACAAAAAGTATGATGAGTTGACAAGAAGTCCCTTTCCTCGCCCAAGAAGATCTCTTTAACCTTACATGTAAAATTTCCGGTATGCGTAAAATCTATCCCGTCCTTTCCCTCGGTACTAGTGATACTCCAGACAATGGGCACGCCTGCCGGTAGCAAGGCGTACACCAGGCCATAGGGTTTTGGACAATTGCTATAGGTCTGCGGCGCAACGCCCATATCAATGATGTACGATCCCGATGAAAATGTCTGTGTTGTTTGCCCCTGTACGGGAACCAGAGCCCCAAGCACGAAAAACCATAGAAAAATAGTAAGGCTCCTACATAAAAATAACTTCATTCCAGCATGGGTTAATAAAGAAGAGGGGGCAAATTGAATCAGCTAGTTTCTGACATTAAACTCTTGATCTGAAAACCATCTCCCGTCAACAATAAAAAACTAAAAAAAAGATGTAACTTAAATTACTTTACGAATAATTTTTATAACTATTCCAAGGTGGTATACGTACCTACCTCTATTCAATGGCCAGTATTTTTTTCGGGAATACGCTCTTTGGGAATGGATTGACTTCTAATAATGATGAGGGAATTTGATAAAATTCCCCCTTGAAGTGCTTCTGATCTTGGAAATCAGATCATCTTTCAATTTCACTAGCTGAATTTTAACAATTTTTGAGCCAGTTTTAGGCCATTTTACATAAAGAGGTATATTTATTTTTTTTTCGTAAAAAAGAGCCTTGTTTTGATTTTATTTGGGTATTTAATTGCACTTATTTTGGATATATTCACAATCAGTTACCCTATTCCATCAATTGCTTTGAAGGTCAATGTATTAATCTATGTATCTAAATGATACACTTTTGAAGATTTCAGTAGTAAGCAATATTAATGCCAAAAAACAGAGCCTAATAAGACAGGATGAAGTGTCAACAGGCGAACGACCTGATTCCTAGGAGGGAAGCAAAATAAAAAATCCGGAAGCAGGGTATTTACCCCTGCTTCCGGATTGGTAATACAAATCGCCTAGTGACGGACTTGGAGCTTCTTACACCTTCAACCGCTTTTTGAGATACCCTAAGGCCATTCCGTAAGCTACCTTGGCATTATCTTCGTCGTATTTGGGGTTGCTGGGATTGGCAAAGCCGTGGACGCCGGGAAAAATCTTATACGTAAGATCCTTGCCTGCTTTCTTCATATTGGCGTCAAACTGCTCAATGACCGTTTTGGAAATGCGCTCCTCGGTAGCAAATAACCCCAGCACATCACTGTTCAGTTTTTTGAGCTGCTCTACGTCCTGCACGGGCATGCCATAGTACATGACCGTACCCACGGTATTGTCGCCGCCGATCAGGCCCGAGCGCAGCGACCATCCACCACCAAAACACCAGCCTACGTTGGCAATTTTGGCCTTGGTGCCCGCGAAGTCCATGCCGCCTTTTACAATGCTGACCAGGCGGTCTTCTTTGGTACCCATCATGAGTTTGCCCGCCTCCTGTGGATTCTCCGTTGACTTTCCGTCGTACATATCCAGCGCCAGCACGTTTACTTCCTCACCCAGATCCTTATAAAACTGGTCTGATTGCCGGCGGATGTAGTCATTGAGCCCCCACCACTCCTGGTACACAAACAACCACTTATCGCTGTTCTTTTTTGCTTTGATGAAATACCCACTGGCATCCATCCCGTCGGGTGCTTTGAAGGTGATTGTCTTGCCCACGCCTTCGTAGGCAAGGGGAAGGGGCGACAGGTGCAGGGCCTGAAAAGCAGGATCCATCGCAAACTGCTTCATGCCTTCGGCCGGAAAAACCGGGGTTGTGAGCGCCACGGTATGGCATACCGGAATGGAGGTAGTTGCAACTTCCGATGTGGGCGGCCAGGAAAAAAAACCGAACAAGCCGGCCATGATCAAATGAAAGGAAACGAGGAATTTTACCATATAAATGAACAGTTAGTGTTTATGACAATGATAAAGTCGTTTTCCCGGTCATTTGTTTAAGAAGCCGGAGCAGGCTGGCTAGGGCGCGGTTTCATTTTTAGGCTGTCGGCCGGATAGTTGGCTTTCAGCGTATCCATTTGTGCTTTGGCCCAGCCCACGATCAGCTCACGTTGCTGGTCGGTGAGGTTAGCCTCGGGGTGCATACCCAGATAGGTATACTCTTTCATGGGCATTTCTTTTTCTTCTACCATCTCGATAATTTCTTCCAGTTTGTGATTCTGGATGGCCAGAGGACGCTTGGTAAATTCCGAAAAGTTGAGATGCCTTTTGCCATCATTGACGTGGGCATCGAGCCAGTACGCTACGGGCTGAACGCTGAAATACCAGGGATAGACAGTCTTGTTGGAGTGGCAGTCGTTACAGGCTACTTCCAGGACGTGAGCTACGTCGGTAGGGACCGTGTATTTGGTAGAAATGTCGTAGGTACGGTCGTCGGATTCATTTCGCTCGGGTCGGATGAACTGGGCGAGTACGAGCAATGCCGCGAGGACGATAAAGATTTTGAGTGCCATAAGAGGGGTAGATTGAAGAAATAGAACCGAATTTAGCTGGGTCCAAAATACGACAAAAATAACCACACACGCTACCAGGGGGTGCTATTTTTATGGTCAGGACTTAGCTTACATTTCAAAGAGTGTGATTTTTAGAAAATTACGTACCTACCCCATCCCCACGACCAGAAAAACCAGTTCACAGTAACTACCTGCCAATATAACTCAATCAGGCGAGTAGGGATTTACTGATATCCTTGCGCCTGAAGATTGAAAAGTTCGGCGTATTTGCCGTTCATGGCCAATAGCTCTTCGTGCGAGCCGTATTCCAGCAGCGTGCCGTTTTCCAGAAAGAGTATCCGGTCGGCCATCCGTACCGTAGAGAAGCGATGGGAAATCAGTACCGCCATTTTACCCTTGATCAACCGGCTGAATCGCTGGAATACCTCGTGCTCGGCGCGGGCGTCGAGGGCCGAGGTGGGTTCGTCGAGCACTACCAGCTGCGCATCACGCATGTAGGCGCGCGCCAGAGCTACCTTTTGCCACTGTCCGCCCGATAGTTCGGTGCCATCCTTGAAGCGCTTGCCCAGTACCTGCTGAAAACGAGCGGGAAGCTTGTCCACTACCTCGCTCGCCAGGCTCTTCTGCGCCGACTCGGAAATGAGGGCTTCGTCGTCGCGTCGTTCAATGTCGCCCACGGCAATATTTTCCGAAATCGTCATCTCGTAGCGGATGTAGTCCTGAAAAATGATGCCGATGCTGGCCCGCAAATCGGCCAGACTGTAGGCTTCCAGCGGTAGGCCATCCAGTAGGATTTGTCCCTCCGTGGGTACGTACAGGCGGGCCAGTAGCTTCACCAGCGTAGTCTTACCCGCGCCGTTTTCACCCACCAGCGCCAGCTTTTCGTTGGGGTGCAACGTAAAGCTCAGATTGCGGATGGCCCACCGATCGCTGTCGGGGTACTTGAAGCTCACGTTCTCGAAGGTAAAACCTTCCCGAATGGGGGTAGGTACCTTTAATCCTTCGGCGTTAGCCACAATGGTGGGGGTGATGGCAAAGAAATCAAACAGGTCCTGCAAGTACAAAGCACTCTCGGCAATGCTCGAAAACCGACTCATGATACCTTGCAGCATGCCATGCATCCGCTGGAAAGACCCCGAAAGGAACGTCATGGTGCCGATGGTGATAAGCGCGGCCAGGGTCTGGAACAGGATAAAAACATAGGCACCGTAGTAAGCAAAGGTACCCAGCGCAGCCAGTGAGTAGCCCCAGGCGGCCCGGCTGAGGACAATTTTTTTGTTTTCTTCGTAATATTTGTCCGACAGGACTTTAAACCGTTGGGTCAGGTACTTTTCCAGGCCAAACACTTTCACTTCCTTGGCGGTTTCCGCACTGGCACCGATGTAGCGCAGGTAATCGAGTTCACGGCGCTCGGGGGTCCAGCTACGGGTAAGGGAGTAGGTACGTTCGTTGAAATGGGTTTCTCCCAGAAAGGAAGGAATCACCGCCAGAATCAGGATCAGGATTAGCCAGGGATTGAACGCCACCAGTCCCGCTCCAAGGAGCAGCAGCGACAGAATATCCTGCAACTGGGAAAGTACCTGTGAAAGCAGCACCGTGCGGCTGGTGGTCTGGCGGCGGGCGCGTTCGAGCTTATCATAGAACACCGGGTTTTCAAACTGGTACAGATCCAGCTGAGCGGCGTGGTGGACCAGATCCACGGAGGTTTTATTAGCCACCAGGTCGCCCAACAGGCTATCGCACAGGCCGATGAGGCGACTCAGTAGATCCGACACGATGGTTAGCCCCAGCTCCGCTGCCACCATGGTCCAGAGGTAGCGCTGCGAACCGCCGTTGGCCAGCAGGCGGATAATCTCGTCGATTATCTCCTTCCCAATGTACAGCATCAGTACCGGTATGCCGGCTTTCAACAACCGGAAAACCACGTTTCCTACGGTGAGCGGCTTATTGGTATTCCAAACCAATCGAAAAAACGGCGGCAGATTTTGAAGGGCTGAAAAACGTTTCCGAAGCGACTGAGTGGTAGAGTTATTGGATGAAGAAGGTAGTTTCAATTTTGGTAGCAGTATAGTTATCCATGTAATGATTCCAAGTCCGAAAAAGTTCGATCCACGGCTTGGGTACCTTTGTGCAGAAAGCAGCAACTCCGTATCGGCCAGTGTGATGTTGAAATCCCTGTAACCAGCTGCTGCTTTTCAGGATATGGCTATCACGACAGGGAGAGTGAATCGTATCTGGGTAAATATTCCTTTTTGGGATTCTACGGATAAGGTGCCATCGTGTCCTTTTATCACCACATCATAACAGACCGACAAGCCCAGGCCCGTGCCTTTGCCGGTAGGTTTTGTGGTGAAAAATGGTTGAAATATTTTCTTTATGATTGGCTCGTCAATACCAGTACCGTTATCCCAAATCAAAAATTCTACTTCACCTTCCAACCGGCGGGAGCTTACGATGACTGTGGGTTGGTACTCCTCATTTGCCAGCGTAGGATGGAGTTTTTTTTCTGATACGGCATAAAAGGCATTATTGAATAGGTTCTGGAAAACCCTCCCGATATCCTGAGGACTGACATTCACCAGTCCGATCGTTTCGTCAAAATTGGTTTGGAGGGTAGCATAAAATGCCATATCCCGGGCGAAAAATCCCTGGTAAGACAAATGGAGGTACTCATCAGCCAGCTTATTGAGGTCGGTCTTCTGCCATCCGCTGGTGCTACTGCGCGAATGATGCAACATGCTGCTGACAATTCCACTCGCCCTGATTCCGTACGAATGGACTTTGGCAAGGTTGGTGGATAAGTCGTCCAAAATCGCCGCTGCCTCATCTGGATCGCCGGAGGCGAGTTCCTCCTTTAATTCGGATATCAACTCCACATTGATTTCCGAAAAATTGTTGACAAAATTCAGGGGATTCTGAATTTCGTGCGCAATCCCAGCCGCCAGTTCGCCCAAGGAAGCCATTTTCTCCCTCTGAATGAGTTGTGCCTGCGTCGATTTTAGCTCCTCCATGGACTGGTGAAGTTCAGCCGTCCGTTCGTCCACTTTTGCTTCCAGATTTTTGTAGAACAGCGCATTTTCAATCGAAATCGCCATTTGCCCACTTAACAAGTTGAGCAACTGAATTCGTTCGGGCGAAAAGGCCGAGTACACCAGGTTATTTTCCAGATAAAAAATCCCCACGATTTTATTCAGTTGGAGCAAAGGCATGCACAGAATGGAACGCGGGGTCTGGCTCAGGATGTAGGGGTCAGTTTCAAAATCTCCTGTATCGGCTTGCTCCAAAATCAGGGGTTTCCTGGTTCGGATTGCATAACTGATTACCGACTTGGCCAGGCCGTCGTAGGTATCCAGAGGAAGATCGTCCAGGATCTTCACTTCACCCGTGTCGGCCGAATACTCGGCCTGTATTACGGATTCCTGGCCTTGCTGAGAAATAAAAACCATTCGCTGCCCCCCGGCATTCTCGGTAATAATTTTCATAAAGGCCGAAAGCAGATCGGGGAG
This sequence comes from uncultured Cytophagales bacterium, assembly GCA_963768025.1. Classification (GTDB taxonomy): domain Bacteria; phylum Bacteroidota; class Bacteroidia; order Cytophagales; family Spirosomataceae; genus CAVYGM01. Next base: position 122,509 of record CAVYGM010000033.1, on the reverse strand, counting down.
TCTAATTTCCCGGGATATGGCTTCTGATGCTTTCAGAATTGAAATCAAGTCCAGGGTGTCCTCCTCCATTTGAACCGGATTCCAGCTTGCCGAATTGTCTTTAACGGCAGCCGTATTGGGTTTCTCTTCCGGCAGCTCGTTTAAGGTTGAGTATCGTAGTTGAAATTCGTTGGCGTACGCATCCGCCCCCAGGCGTGAATAGAGGTATTCCGCATTTCGAATATGAAAAGCCGCTTCACGCGAACGCCCTGCTTCCAGGTGCAGCCGACCCAATAATTCTCCGGCTAGGGCTTGAATGTGGATATATCCGTACTTTTTGGCCGAGGCTATAGCCGCGCCATAGTACCGCTCCGCACCAACTACATCCCCGGTGATTTGGCAGATCTGGCCAGTAAGTACCTGCCCTTTGTGCTGAAAGTTTGAAGGAGAGCCTAAGGCAAATTTCTCAAAATTAGCCCTTATCTTATTTAATTTGAGCCTCCACCTGGCTTGCTTTATCGCATCCGATTTGGAATACAAAGAACAAAGAATCAGTCCTTTGTAAAAATAATGCTCGGCTGTATGGAGCATACCAGGCGAGTCAGGCAGGTACTTGTCCGATTGAACAGACACCGAATAGGCTTCTTCATACTTACCCCATAAATAGAGGGTCTGCATTTTGTTGATAAAGTAATAATGCGCAAAATGCCGCGTCCCAAACCCGGCAAGTTCCTGAAGGTACTCTTTTTCGTCGAAGCTTTCCGTGTCGTACGAGGTAGGGGACTCGGTTTCTCCCCGAAGGTTCAAGACAGATTGGCGGACAGCCAGCAGGGTATTTAATGCTTCTTTGTTATTTATTCGGGCCAGAAATATCTGATACCGGTCTATGAAGGCAAGAATCTCCGAAAAAGCCATTCCGCGCATGTAATAGCTCTGGATTAAGCCACAACAGGCACAGCTGGCGTGAAAAAGATCTCCTGTTTCCAGGCCTGTTTCGTAGGCAATATGCCAATAGTCCTCCATTTCTTTGGCGGGTCGCCGCCATGGCATCGCAAAATAGCCTACCACAAAATAGGCCTCGGCCTTGAAGGAGAGGTCGTTGTACTTATCAACCAGCGCCAGGGTTAATTGCCCAAAATCAAAACCTGTTTGTTTTTTCTTGATGATTGCCCCCAAAAATATGGCTCCATACGCCAAAAAGCCGGTGGAACCCCCGGCGGTATTTCCGTGGCGCATGCACATGTTGACGATGCGGGTACTCACGGCAATGCATAAGACGGGTTTAATCTGATAAGCCGCCCGCGCAAAGGACGCCATAATCCGTACGGCCATTTTTAAGCGCTCATCCGTCATTTCCTTTGCCTCCACAATGCCGGAAATTGGCTGGTTTCTCATCAAAAAACCGTTAACTACGAGGTCTTTGACGAAGACCGGGGGCGAAAAAGTCGCCGGGAGTTGTACCCCTAACTGACCCACCGCCTGGCGCCCGGTTTGGTAGGCCAGCTCAAATTTTCCCAGATTGGTGAAGTAATTTATTTTGCTCAGGTAGACTTCCGCCCGATTCATCGGAGTGCTCGCATGCCGTATTGCCTGGTCGAAGTAATGTTCTGCTTCCTGGTTATGCCCCCCCAAGTGCTCGCACTCGGCTCGTTGTAGGAGCAGAGCCTGAGTCAGGGGGAGGGGGTGTCCCAGGAGGTGGTCGGGAGCAATTCCATCGCCTGTTTGCAATACACAAGGGCGGGTTCAAAGGCGGAGGAATTCTTTGCCAACGTACTGACCCGCAGGTTCAGGGCAACTACCTGTTGTTTTTCTTCGGGATCGTCGAGGAGTAAAATTGCGTAATTGAAATGGTTGACAATTTCGTAGAGTTTTTGGGCTGCCTGGGCAGATTGGAGCAAAAACCTTCCTATTTTGAGACTGATCTGTTGTTTTTCTGATTCTGAAAGCAGCGACAAAGCGGCCTGTTGAATCCGATCGTGCACAAAAAAATAGGCTCCTTCCTTATTCTCGATCCAGGAGCTTTGCTGGACGACAAGCCCCTGCTGAAGCGCAATCGACAGGTGCTTCGAGGTCGTTTGCATGGATTGCGCGTTGACAAGCCGGATCGTTTCCAAATCAAACTGGTTGCCGATGCAGGCTGCGGTTGTTAAAAAATTCTGAACCCCTTTGGGTAGGCGCTCTATGATCCCGGCCATGAGGTCCAGGACATTGTCACTTGTTTTGGTTTGCTTTACCTTCTCTATATCGTAGGTCCATTGCGAATGCACGGAATCGAAGAAAATAGCACCTTCTTCGTAGAGAGACCAAAGGCATTGCCGGGAAAAGAAAGGATTCCCACCCGTTTTTTGAAAAAGGATTTCCACCAGATCGCCACATTGATCCACCGGCCTCTTTAACGTTTCGGCCACGATCTGTCCGATTGAATCTTTGTCAAGTGGATCCAGGATCAGGTGCTTTATGGGTGTCCCACTCTGGGCGAGCCGGTCGAGCATCAAGAGCATCGGATGGGAAGCGTTCACTTCGTTGTCGCGGTAGGCCCCGATAAACAACAGGTGTTTTGAGCCCTGATCACCAAGCCATGTTTCGATCCAGGAACGGGTGGCAGAGTCCATCCATTGGAGGTCGTCCAGAAATAGACACAACCGAACGGACTCGCTCTTACTAAATACGTCCATGAACCGGTTTAGGATAGCACTGAACCGGTTGTTCGCTTCCACCGGAGGGAGTACGGGCACGGGCGGTTGCGGCCCGATAAGCAAGCTGAGGTCTGGAACTACATCCACAAGTACCTGCCCCGATTGGCCAACAGCCTCCAACACCTTCTGTTTCCAATGGAGTATCTTCTCATCGGTTTCGGTTAGTAGCTGGCGAATCAGTTGCTGGAAGGCAGTGATCAGGGAGCTGAAAGGAACGTCTCTTCTAAATTGGTCGAACTTGCCACTAATGAACAAGTTATTGGAATGCGTCACAATTTTCTGCAATTCTCTCACGAGGCCCGTCTTACCTACTCCCGAATACCCACCAATAAATAGAATTTCTGCCTGGCCGGATTCGGTTCGTTCGAAGGTACTTTTAAGCATTTCAATTTCCTGCGAACGCCCAAATAGTTTATCGGGTATCTGGAATTGGTCGGAGACATCGTGCTCGCCAAGCGGGAAATTGGGTAAGATGCCTAATTGAGAGGAGCCTTTCCGGCATTTCTGCAAATCTGCCAGCACACCGGTTGCGCTTTGGTACCGGTTTTCCGGGCTTTTGGCCAGGAGTTTCATCACAAGCTGCGACAGTACCTCCGGTATTTCGGAATTTAGCACATGCGGGGGCTTTGGCGAAATCGCCATGTGCGCGTGCACCAGCTGCATGGGGTCCGAAAAATCAAAGGGAGGTACCCCTGTGAGCAGCTTGTAAAACAGGCAGCCAAGTGAATACAAGTCGGCCCGGTGGTCGAACGTGGAGTTCATACGCCCGGTTTGTTCGGGAGATATATACGCCAGATCGGCTTCCAGGGCGGCCTTTGACTGGCGGGCGTGTACGTCTCGCGCCAGCTCGATAGCGAGGCTAAACCCACAGAGCGTCACATGGAAGGTAGTAGGTTCAATAATTACATTGCCGGGGGATAGGTTTCGATGCAGGATGCGCTTGCTGTGCACGTTTTTAACTGCTTCGGCCAATTGGAGGGCCAAGGTAAAGAACATGTCTAATGGCACAGCTTCTTTTCCGGTAAAACTAGCAAGCGGTAGGCCCTTCACCTCCTTAAAAACAAGGGATACGCTGTTCTCGAAATCCACCATTTCCACTACCTCTATCACACTATCGCTCTGCAAGCGTTCGAGCAAGGCATATTCATTTCTCAGTTGGTTAATCGCCTGCAGCGTGGGGTACGGATCACGGAGTGATTTTAGAATAACGGGTCGGTTATCATCATCTTTGGTGGCTCTAAATATTTCGTAAACGGGACCAGAGTGAAACCTCTCCCTGATTTTATAGCCAATATTTATCATAATCCATCGAAAAAAATCTGAACATCCTAAAATTCACCACCTCGCGAGAGTGAATTCCCTGGTGGACCTTCCTAACTGGCTGATCTGTAAAGTAAGCTGGTCGGAAAAACAAAGAGCGGGTTAGATGTGGCTCTAAAGATAAATCAATCAATTTCAATAAATGGTATCAAAAAAATATTTATCATTACCAATTGAAATTTTGATCTTATTGGTGGACTTGACCATGCAAAAAAGCCTTTGTAAGGTCGGGGGAGCGCTCAATCCATCCCGATGGGCCAGTACAACTTACATCCATTCCACCACCAAACCGAAAGTACCAAACTGTTAAAAAAATGGATTTTTTGCCATTCAAATGTACCATTTCTTTGCGAGAACCTTAGGGTACATCCTTTCTACCCAGCGGTTGAGCCTTTCTGTTCCGATGGCCTTTATTTCGTTCGTTCAAAGTGTATACCCGGCAGTTGAATTCTATCCCGACTTCTTTACCCGGCCTGTCAGCTAGGATCTGGACTAAACCCTAAAAATTCACCTCCTACACTATATCCCAATGAGTTACTTAGATACCCCACGGATTCACATGAGTGGCCAGTTCTTCACCGATCCCTCTACCATTAATAACGATCCGATGCATTATGACCCGGCCTGCGTCACACCCTCGCCCTGGCAGGAACCCAACGGACAGCACCGGTTTCAACTACGCAACTGTACCGTCAAATCGGTGGTTGCCGCGTCGGGTAGTGTGGATGATGATGCACTCATCGGAGTACCGCTTATTACCACCGACGATCCTTCAGCGGCCAAGATAGTTGACCTTGATGTGTATCAGCAAGGGGTCTCTACCTTATATGGGATGCAGCTTCGACTCCAGCTGAGTGAAGATGTATCGATCACTGGGGATGTTGACCCTGCTACCCTCAACCTCTTTTGGTTCAATGCGGTCTTGCCCACCCGGAGTTGGGAGCCTTCTGATTATGTTCAGGATAGCTTTGGCGGAGATATGAATGCCTGCGGAGTTTTTCAGACAATCGTCAGGGTGGATGCGTCCAATTGGCCCAAAAACCCTTCGTCTGTGTTACATCAGCTCCAAGAGAGCACCCAACAAGTGGATGGGAAATGGCTGCTCTCCTTTAAGTTTGTGTTGGATGGCTATCAGAATGTCCCCCAGAATGCAAACTTCAGACTCGGCCGAATTACGGGTACACTGGGCCCCGTGCTACCCGAGGAACCTGCCTACAATCCCGGACAGCGATGGCTTATGCCTCGTGGATTCTCCAATGACGATCCCTGGAATTGGCCTTCGTTCAACTCTTGTCCTTTTAAAGTGGATAAGGCACGCAAAAAACTAGTGCTCGACTTAGCCAATAGCATTTGTCGCGAATCGGCAGGTGGTAATCCGGTGGATCTGGGTACGCTGTACGCCGTTATTGCGGCCCCATCCATTCCAGTAACCCAGCTCATTGGTGAAGTTGATTATTCGGCTTTCAGCTACGACAATGCGGCTCAAATCGTAGAAATGGATTTGTCGGATGAGCACCTGGCCCTGTTGGAAGAAGGGACGCTAAGCCTTATCATGTCCCGTACCGACATCGGCCCTCAGGCCGTTTTGACGGAGCCCGCTGACAAAATGGCCTACGCGGTTGAGATCCGCCCCATCCGGATGGAAGGCGCACCAGGTACCACAGCTTCAACCGACGTATATATATCAAAAAACAGTAAACCTGTGGCCGGAAAACAACTGGCGATATTCGTCGAAAGTGTTCACGGCGAAACGCCCGGTGCAACCGTCCCCCCCCTCTAATCCCGGCAATACCCGCCAGGCAAAGGGCGCTATCAAGGCCACTATTACCCCTTCGAATGCCGCTGGTTATGCGACAATAACAATTAGAGTCGTCAGAGATCCGGGCTTTCGAACTCCAGAACTGGACGGGCAGTTGTATTTTATCATCGTGTACGACCCTGATCAGCCGCACCCCGACTGGTCCAAGGAGGCACCTCAGCAGGATCACATGATTTCCTGTTTGGTGTGGTCTCACTACGAAGTAAACTCCAACCCCGAATGGGAAGAAATGCAGGCTATGATGGCTCCGTATATGAAATTATACCCCAGTATGCGAAATAAAATAGATTTGACGGACCTTCATACCGTCACAATCTTTGCCAATAACCCTCCCTGGGCGCCAGTTTATAAGGCACCTCCCTATGTCAATGGCCATCTTGAGATTAGTGCCGGAGCCATACCGTACTACATGACCCGGCCCTTCGAAGATCCTCGTTTCATGCCCGTAACGAGAGATTTGTCGCCCGCCAAAATGCTGACGTACCTGCATTTCATGAAGAAGCTCCAACTGGTAACAGACCAATCTTAAAAAACCAAAGACATGAAAACGTTAGCTACAAATATAGGGAGTGGATTTATGTTCCTGTGGGTTTTCGCCATACATGCTACGGTGGAAAGCTCGGCCCAATCCACGGTGAATCCAACGTCCTCTCAGGGGAGTACAGCATCTGCACCAACCGGGAAAGCCCCCGTTATTACCCCCAACGCTCTGCCCTACACCCTGGAATTTGTTGAAAAAAAATATTCGGCGAAGAAGCCGTTGCCCCGGCTTCAATCTTACTCCCTCTTTCCTTCGGCTAGCGGGGAATGGATTGTGATAGGAGGGCGCCGACAGGGCCTCCACACGTTTCAATCAGCTCCGGCAACCAATTTTATCCCGGACAGTGCCAATAATTTTATTTTTGTAATTAATCCGGCGAACGGAAAATACTGGTCTTTCGATGTAAACAAGCTGCCAGCCAACCTATCCGCGCCACTGCAGGCCACAAACCAGCAGTTCTATTACGACCCTGCGACAGATCAGGCTTATATTTTGGGAGGCTATGGGTTGAAAGCCGATAAAAGCAACATGATTACCTTCAATACTCTCATCCGGTTTAAGGTATCATCCATGAATACGGCCATCAAAAAAGGGCAAAGCGCCGGGCAAATTGCTGCTCTAATTGAATTCGCTCAGGATTCGAAGGAACGTTTTGCGGTTACGGGAGGCGAGTTGTTGAAAATGGGATCAAATTTCTATCTGGTGATGGGCCAGCGTTTCGACGGCCAGTACCGGGCTTTTGGACAAAGTGATTTTCAACAGGAATACACGGAGGCCGTGGGGGTATTTTCACTGGTGCCAGATTCTCTGAAAATCAATAGCTATGGTCAAAATCCCGTCAAGACCGGTGACCAGCCTTTCCACCGCCGCGATGGGAACTTTGTGCATGACATGGATCCGGTTACAGGTAAACCTCGTATTGCGGTGTTCGGAGGAGTATTCAAGCCTGGAATCATTGGTGCTTATACTTATCCAATATACATCAACAATCCGAGTACACCGACGATCGTAAGGAACGCCAATCAAAAATTCAGCCAGTACACCTGTCCGGTGATTACCGTATACGACAGTAGCAAAACCAAATCGGTGTACCATACTTTTTTTGGGGGAATCAGCCATCACTACTATGCACAAACCAAAGCCCAAAAAGCCGTGTATGACAGCGCCACCTTTCAGAAGCGGAATGACGGATTTCCTTTTATTGCCGACATAACCACGTTTTTGCAGTCCTCTTCCGGTACCTATTCCGAATTTATCCATCCCAATCCCACACCCGGTAACCGACTGATCGGTACAAGTTCCGTGTTTGTTTTACATCCCTCCATGGCCTCCAAGGGATATGTATTTGAGAATGGGGTCATCAATCTGGCAAAAATTCCGCTTAACAAGAGGCTGCTGGTCGGCTATATGTATGGGGGTATAGAAGCTCAGAATCCCCTACCCTCCAAGCCCAACACAGGCACTTTTGTTTCCAATTCTATTATAGAGATTTACCTTACCTACAAGCCTTTTGGGGCTATTTCGGCAGATCAGGCCCATCCCAGTGTAGCAGCAGACGCAAATCTTCGGCGGGAGTAGCTCCGGCTCTGTTATATACGCAACTTGGCAGTAGTAGAGGAGTGGAAAATGTTGTAATGGCCGCGGAACGGGTCGCGAAGTTTTATCAGCGATCAAACACCCAACTAAAAATTTTATAACTCACCCAGGCGAGGGCACCCACCAATAGGAAAAGTAATACCATGACGGGCAGCACTACTCTCCAGGCTCCACCCTTGTGGCGGCCCTCCACGTAGTGCTCACGCATGAGATTCATATTCCGGATGTTTGCTTTGAAGGCTACGTCAAAAATATCACCGAGAATCGGGATGGAGCCCAGGAGGGCATCCAGGACAATATTCAGGGCCATTCGGGCAACCACGAATCCACTGGCTCCGTTTCTGGCTAGAATAGAGATCATGTATCCGGAAACAAATAAGGTGGCGAAGTCACCGGCACCGGGAATAAGTCCAATCAGGGCATCCAACCCGAACTTGAAGTTGGTGCCGGGTATGGTAAATTTGGAATCCATCCATTTAGCCATTGACTCCACATTGGATATGGCTGACTTTTGCTTCGTTACTGCCTGCATGGGTATGGGGGTTAATTTGCTTAGTAATCCTACCTACTAATTGCGTGCCACTTTCGACTTTATATGTCCTGCCTTGGTCTGTTTTTGTCGAACTAAGGCATTGACTCAAAAGACTGACGACTACCACAGTTTTGAACTAACCCGTGGGTATGGAACCATGGCACGGGTACAACGGGACAAGTACGACTGAGTACAGTAGTGCCAGGTAGGCGTATGTACCAGTGTCTTACGTTCCTACACCCCCTTCAACGCCCGTACCAGTTTCTCAGTCTGCTCCAGGGAGGTAGCGGGGAAATTGGCGATGCGCACCTGGGTTTTCTTATATTCCCCGTAGCCGCTCCCTATTACCATACCCTGAGCTTTCAGTTGATTAATCACTTCGGCGGAGTCGCGGGTGGTGTTGGCTACCACTACGGTTTGTGACTGGTGCCGGGGCTCCTTTACGAAGGCATCCAGCCCGCTGTGCTTCTTCACTGCGTCGTAGAGTAGGCCTGCTTTGTGCTCGGTTTCCTTCCTCAGGTTTTCTACGCCGATCCGGTTAAAATCCTCCGCAATCTTGCCTAGCAGGTAAATTCCCATCACGTTGGGAGTGGCGGGGGTTTCGCTTTTTTTGGCGTTTTTCCAGAGCGTAGGCAGGTCATTGTGCGCGCCTATGGTGAGGCTATCGTACTGCCGCAAGCGCTCTGCTTTGGCAAGGCAGGCCTCGTTTACGATCCACACGCCCAGGCCGGCGGGTAGGCCAAAGGCTTTCTGAACCGAGAAAAAGGCTGTATCCACCAGACCATAATCCAGGGCAGGGTAGGGGGCCGAGGATACCATGTCTACCGCCAGAAGTTTGGCGGGATTGTTTTTTTTGAGTTTATGAATCTCGGCCACCGGCATTTGAACGCCCGAGCTGGTTTCGTTGTGCGTGGTGCAAATCACCTCGGCGTACTCGGGTACTTGTGTAGTAGCGGCATCGAAGCCCTCGCCCATGGTTTTTTGTTGGCTATGGGCAAATTTGTGCAGGGAGAGCGCGTAATCGTAGAATTTTTGGGAAAAGGAGCCATTTACGAGGTGAAAACTCTCGTGCTCCACGCAGTTGAGCAGGATACGTTCCCAGACCTCGGAAGCTGATCCAAGGAATAAGACCTGATGGGTATCCGGGATGGAAAGCAGGGTGCGCAGCTGGTCAACGGTAAACTTATGGAGGTCGCGGTACTGTTGGCTCCGGTGCGAAATAGAGCCGAGTTGCTGATCAATAAAGGTTTTGACGTGCTTCTCAAAAGTCGGGTATAAAGCAGCCGGGCCGGGCGTAAAAAAGGTATATTGCATGTTTCGTCACGAGTGGGTTTATTGGTATAGTGGTGTATTGGTTGAATAGTGGATTGGGCAATTGGTGGATTGGTTATCAGTTATTTGTTAATCTGTAAATTAAAAACAGGTATTTAAGCATAGGGTTTCCTATCCTCAAATCAACCCCAATAACCAATCTACCAGTAACCAATCCACCAATAACTAATCAACCAATATCAGTACAGCATCCGGAACCGAATGGTACCTTCCACGGCTTTGATTTCCTGAATAAACTCCTCGGAGTAATTTCTGGAAATGTCCACGATTACATAACCAATGGTTTCGTTGGTTTTGAGGTGCTGACCCGAAATGTTGATGTTGTGCTTGGCAAAAATACTGTTCAACTTGGCCAGAACGCCCGGTACATTGGCGTGGATATGCAGCAGACGGTGGCAGTCGCCGAGCTTGGGAAGCTGCACTTCGGGGAAATTGACGCTACCGTAGGTACTGCCGTTGTTGATGTATTCCAACAGCTTGCCGGGTACATAGTAGCCGATGTTCTCCTGGGCTTCTTCGGTACTACCACCAATGTGCGGCGACAGGATCACGTTGTCCAGGCCAATGAGGGGGCTTTCGAAGGCTTCGTCGTTGGTTTTGGGCTCTTTGGGGAATACGTCGACGGCGGCGCCAGCTACCTTGCCGCTCTTAATGGCGTCGGCCAGGGCGTCGATATCCACCACGTGACCGCGGGAGAGGTTCATAAAAATAACCCCGTCCTTCATCAGGTCAAACTCTGCCTTGCCGATGATGTTGGTATTTTCTTTCCGGCCATCCACGTGCAGACTGATGACGTCCGAAATTTGCAGCAATTCCTGCAAGGAACGTACCTTGCGGGCGTTGCCGATGGTGAGCTTGTCGGTAATGTCATAGAAGTATACCTCCATCCCCAGCGCTTCGGCCACGATGGATAGCTGCGTGCCGATGCTGCCGTAGCCCACCATGCCTAGTTTTTTGCCCCGTACTTCGTAGCTGCCGCTAGCGGATTTATCCCAGATACCCTGGTGCAACAGGTTGCTTTTGGGAACAATGTTTCGGATCAGCAGGATCATCTCACCTACGGCCAGCTCCACCACGGAGCGGGTGTTGCTATACGGAGCGTTGAACACGGCCACACCGCGTTCGGTGGCAGTTTCGAGGTCGATCTGGTTGGTGCCGATGCAAAACGCCCCGATGGCCATCAGACGGTTGGCGCTTTCGAGCACGCGTTTGGTGATCTGGGTTTTGGAACGGATACCGATGATAGATACGTCCTTGATGCGCTCACAGAGCTCGTCTTCGTCCAGCGCGCCTTTCACGAACTCCACCTTAAAGCCTTCGTCTTCAAAAGCTTTTACAGCCGCGGGGTGTACGTTTTCCAACAGCAGTACCTTGATGCGGCTTTTTGGGTACGACTGGCTGCGGCTCAGTTTATTATCGTACAAAAATTCGTCAAGGGAACCCGACACGTGGTCGGCTACCTGCACCACCCGCGGGCGATTGACGTTTTCGGTAAAGGCATAAAAGCGGTTGGCCAGTCCCGACTCGCGCAGCTCGTAATCTGTATAGCCGTCGCCGATCACATACACATCGCCCACCAGATTCAGGGTACGGAGCAGTTTGATCTTGCCGCCATCGCTGGCTAGTACGTTGGTATCGTCTACTCCAATAATATTTTCTCCTTCATCGAACCTGAACTCATTGGCATACACGTGGTCGGGCCGGATACCCAGCTCGGTCACGATGGGAACAATGAACTCCTTAAACCCACTGGAAACAATATAGATATGATCCGCATTTTCGGTAATGAATGCTTTATTGCGCTGAAAAGAATCCGATACTTTGGTCCGGAGGTAATCAATCAACAGCTCAATGTGGGAGCGGTTGGCCGGTAGTAACTCAATGCGACGACGTAACCCCTCGGCAAACGACATTTCGCCGTTCATGCCTTTATCGGTCAGATCGCGGATCTGTTGCACAATGGACTCCCGGTCGTTATGACCAGCCAAAGCGATGTGGGCCAGTTCGTCGAGCCCTTCTACTTTGGTAAAAGTACTGTCAAAATCGATGACAATGTACGTGGGATTCAGTGTTTGGGTAAGCATGCAGAAATTTGGAATTAGGTAGGCTACCTCGTTAATACAGAATGACTACTAGGTTTTGTACAAAATTACGAAACGTATATTGAATGGACTATACCAATGTACATTTCCTGGGGGCTATATAGGATACGTACTATTAAATACCATTATTGTTAAAGAATAGGTGGTGAGGCTAGTAGTATCTGGCTATAATCCTGAATCGCCGCCCAAAAATTCCACCGCCCGTTTCTCCGACCAGTACAAATCCTCCAATACCCGATGGGGCCGAAAGCCACAGTGGCCCCCGGCTTCGGTGAGTTCAAGCCATACCTGAGGCATCTTGGCTATAATATCCTGAGGTAAACTGTCGGAGGGTACCAGCGGGTCGTTTAGGGCGTTGACAATCAGGGTGGGAATGGAAATATGCTCTACGAAGCGCTTGGAGCTATTGCGGGCGTAGTAGTCATCCGCCCCCGCGAAGCCATGCAGGGCGGCAGTATATATGTGGTCGAAATCATAGAAAGTTTTGACTCGCCTATAATCTCCCACGCTGATGTGGTCAGGAAATGCTTTTGCTTTTTCGCTCACTTTTGGTTTCAGGGAGGACAGAAACCGTTTTAGGTACAGCCAGTTTCCTGGTTTTTCGATGGCCCGACTGCACGCCAGCAAATCCATCGGTACGCTGAAAACCACCGCTTTCCTGATTTGGGAGGCAAGTTGGGTACCTCTTTCGCCCAGGTATTTCAGCGTCAGGTTTCCCCCCAGACTAAACCCCATCAGGAACAGGATATCATGCCCTTTTTTCAGAGCATGCTGCACCACCAGATCGAGGTCGTCGGTAGCGCCGCTATGGTAAAACCGCACCTGCTGGTTCATCTCTCCCCCGCAGCTGCGGTAGTTCCAGGCCAGGCAATCGTAGCCGTGGCGAGTCAGGGCCCGCACCATGCCCAGGATATACTGCCGGTTGCTGTCACCTTCCAGCCCGTGCGACAGAATCACCAGTCCTTTGGCCGGTTTTGTGGTTTTGGCCCAGTCCAGATTCAGAAAATCGTTGTCGTCGGTCGTGATTTTTTCACGGGTGTAGGTCACATGTTTGATCTTCCGGAATAAGGCAGGAAAGATACTCTGAAAATGGCCGTTGGGTAGCCAGAATGGGGCCTGATGGTCCTGGGTATGCAATACGGGCATGGGGTACCGGAGCTAGGATTGTGGGTTCTCATTCCAACCTTTTTGGAGCTTGAAGGGTCAAAGAGTGAAGAAACATGATGAATCCAAATGAAAAAAATAGTCTTATTTCTAAGTATCGTTTACCTGATTGCGTGCAGCCGAAAAGAGCTGACTCCTCAGGAGGAGCAGATTCTGGGCACCTGGCAACTTATCGAATATTGTGTCAGCCCCGGCAATGGTAACTGTACTCCTCAGGTCGCAACCGCCGTTCGTTCCCAAACCCTGGAATTCAAAAAAAACGGCTCATTCATTGAACGAATTCCCCAGCCTGGTCAGTTCCAGACCCCCCTAGTGGGCTCGGGGGAATTTCGCATTGTATCGAGTGGCGAGATTCGCATTAAGTTTGACGACAAAGCTACCTTTGCCCAGGAAGTACAGTGGGGGTACGAGGTATCGAACAACCGACTGACCATCGTGCCCGTGTGTTTTGAGGGCTGCTCGTATACCTATCAACGCATCTAAGGCTAGCTCACTCGCCACGCTTCATTTCAGACTGCCGCATGGGCATGGTATCAATCAGGTCAAATAGTTTTTCGGCCGTGACGGCCGTGGCGCTGCTTAGCTTCACACCACCATCCTTCCCAATCAGCCATACGCCAAACTTGGAGAGGTCGTGGCTGAAACGGCGGTTGATCACGTTTTTGTCTTCGCTACTCAGCGTAGATCCAACGCATTCGATCACCACCATGTCACGCTCCTTTATGCCGGCGGTCTTTTGCGACAAAGCCTGCACCTGTTGTTGCATCTGTCGGGAACCGTCTATGGGCGCATAGACCACTACTACCCGGTTTTTCCAGGTAAGTCGTTCCAGTTTTTCCCAGAGGGGAGTTTCTGCCAGGGTGGCCATCAACAACGGCACGGCGAGGAAGGAGTATAGCAGCGAATGGATCATAAGGTTGGTTTAGTCAAATAGGTTTTCGGTACGGTCCAGCATCAGGATGGAAGCCTGTGGGACTATAACGTAGGTTTCGCCGTCGTATTCCAGTTCAATGGCGTTTCGTTGCAGATAAATGGCCAGGTCGCCCTCCTTTGCTTGCAGGGGCATGTACTTCACTCTCTCTTCGGTCTCTTTCCAGGGTTCCTCCTCGGCGGCAGCCGGAATGGGGTAGCCGGGCCCTACTTTAATCACGTAACCCGTTTGAACCTGTTCTCTTTCGGTGACAGTCGGAGGTAGGTACAAGCCGCTGTGCGTGCGGTCATTGGGACTCTTAGGTTTGATCAGTACGCGGTCTCCTACCACAATCAGGCTTCTCAATCGGTTGTCAGATGTTATTTCGAGCATGTCAGGTAATCAGCAGTTAGGTTATTAGCTTGTTAGCGGTTAGGTTTTTAAAGGTAAAGCTATTGAGATTGTGATGTCAGTTTTTGTTCGATTGCTGGCACAACACATAGCTGTTATACCTCCTATTTACCTCCTAAAAAAACCTCACCGCCCATGGCTGATAGCCGAATGCCGGTCGAAAAAATGTCAAATTGTCAGAATTTACGGGTATTGAGTTTTTTCCTAAAACCTAATAACCTAAGCCCTCACCACCTCCCCTAAAACTGAAAATAGATGAACTGGTTGGACGTAAAGACACCGAAGAAGTAGATGACGACGCAGAGGAAAGCAAAAAGAGTGTAGAAAAACGCGGTATTCCGGGTAGGGATTTTGAGGAAATAATGCTCTTTTATCAACAGGAAAGCGATGAGAGCCACACAGAACCACATCTCTACCGCGTTGAGCGGGGAACGAAGGGGTTCATCCCAGGAAAGGGTAAATATTTTGCGAAGAATAGAGAAGGCCTGCCGCACCGGTGCCTTGTCATTTCTAAAAAATACCCAGGAAAGGGATACCAGAGTGAAGGTGAAAAGGAGATTGAAAATTGTAACAAACCGATTTTTGGGAAGGGTAATCCCTGCTTTTTTGAGCCATTTGTCGCGCACAGAGGCCAGTACCAGGTACAGTCCGTGCAGACTGCCCCAAATCACGTAGTTCCAGCTAGCTCCGTGCCACAGGCCACTCACCAGGAATACCGTAAACTGATTGAAGTAACGCCGGTACTCCCCTTTGCGGTTGCCACCCAGCGGAATGTACAGGTAATCTCTAAACCAGGTGGATAGGGAAATATGCCACCGCGCCCAGAACTCCGAGATGGAGGTAGCCTCGTAAGGAGTTCGGAAGTTATCCATCAGCGTGAAGCCCATTACCCGCGCCGCGCCAATGGCAATATCCGAATAGCCCGAAAAATCGCAGTAAATCCGGAACGTAAAGAATAGGGTCGCTACCAGCATGGTGAGGCCGTTATGCTCGTAAGAGTTCTCGTAGGCGTAGTCGATCATCAGCGCCAGCCGGTCACCGATCACCACTTTCTTGAACATCCCGAAGGCCATCTGCATCAGACCCGCCTTTACCTGCTCAAAGTCGTACTTAAAATACGAATGGAACTGGAAGAGCATATTTTGGGGGCGCTCGATGGGCCCGGCCACCAGCTGCGGGTAAAACATCACGTACAGGGCGTAAATACCAAAATGGTGCTCTGCCTTCTGATTGCCCCGGTATACCTCAATGGTATAGCTCATAGCCTGAAAGGTATGAAACGAAAGCCCGATGGGTAGTAGCACTTGCCCCGCGCCGTTGGTAATCCACTCGGCTATTCGCTGCGGGATTAAGCCGCCTAGCGGAGGGACTTGTGGACCCAGATGGAGCAGGTTGAAAAAACCGTTGGCGGAGTCACTCAGGAAATCGTAGTACTTGAAGAACGCCAGAATTCCGATATTGGAAATCAGGCTGATAACCAGCAGGAGTTTTCGTTTTCGCTGATCCTGCGTTTTTTCGATCCAAAGCCCCGCGATGTAGTCAATGATGATGGTGCCAAATAGGATGAGAATATACACCGGCTTGAACACCATGTAGAAGTAGCAGCTCGCCCCCAGCAGCAGCATCCATCGCCCCCGCCACGACAGACTAAAATAGGCTACCGTGACGACAATAAAGAAAAGAATGAATTGGAGGGAGTTAAACAGCATCAGCTCGGACGTACGCGCGGTTGGCGATTTTTTCTTTTATGATAAAAAAGGTGGCGTTAACGGATAGGTAAGGATCAGCCTCCAAATGAAAAAGTTGTTAGATCTGATGGCAAAAATACTGTTCTGTTTCATAAGTCCTAGCACATCGCTAGCTTGGGGATATACTTTATGGGTTAGGAAGGCTGCTCTGTGCCCGCGCCTTAAGGGTGCTACCTGAATGAAGGGGTAACTAGTCTTGGTGGCCGTATTCGTTCACGCTATTTGATTTCAATACTCTTATTCGTTGAGGCCCACTTGCTTTGGGTGCCCTCAATGACCCAAAGCTCAACAGCATAGTTGCCGGAGTACATGGTGCTGGTAAGGCAATAGGCAACTTGATTTACAAAGGGGAACGCGTACAAATTAGTATCTGAGCGTAGTAGCGCAAAAGTGTTTCCGCCTTTATTTGCCAGGTTGAGAGGCGATGGTAGCCTCAGCTTGATAAGGGTATTCTCCTCGGTTTTGATCAAAGAATCATATTGAAAACTCCTGGCTATTTCCCCTCTGATTATTCTACTTTCATCCGGATGGATGGTTGGTACTGGGATTTTATAGAATCCCCTATCTTCTGATTCTTGCAAGATTTCCTGAATCATCGTTTCAAAGGTTGTTCCCTTTGTAGCGCTTAATCCGATCCCATTCATTCGCTGATTAAAGGCGTAAGCTATTCGGCCAAGCCTTGTTGTCTCCACTTCGGGAATGTAGTACCAATAAGAGGAAACGCACGTAATCAGAGCCAGTGCATACGCAAGCCAGAGAAATACGGACGGTTTTCTTCCGGTATATACTCGTATAAAAAGCAGAAAGGTAATAGCCGCAAATGTGCCTGGATAAATTTTGTAGGTACTCCACAGGACAAGTTCGAAGTTGAACCTTGTTCTAAAAAAAACTACCAGGATCATGCTTATGAAGAGGTAGGCTAAGGCCGAAATCCAAAATGAGAATTCTTTTGCCTCCATACGTTCCAGCGAAATATAAGGGAACGTGCTGCTGAACTTTTGGTAAAGTTTTGAATGAGGTTTGTAAAGGCGAATTAGGGCTAACGATACAATAAGTAGCAAGAAAACGGTGATGGTGAATCCGGCAATAACCGGAATTACCATCCTTTTGGAAAAGGAAATAGGGGGGACTATATCGAAGATCCCCCCTAACATTGCTAGGGAACCTACCAAAACCTTTACAGGATTTGCCAAAATATAGCCAAAGGCCTCGTCATTTCCCTGGACAAAATCGTGGCCATGAAAATAAAAAAAGATAGAGAAAATGGCAGATATACACCAGATGACAAAGGTAGAGCGCTGAAAGCGAAAGAGTAAAAGTATCACTCCCGAGGGCCAAACCATCATTCCATTTCCCATGCTGAAAGAATCCAGAATGGCGATGAGAAGGGAAATCATCAGAGCTACTTTGGTACCCTTGGAAAGGAAATACAAAGAAAGGAAAGACAGAAAAATGACCATTTGGTATTGCATCGACATGATGGTCATCGTGGTCATGGCATAGTATTGCAGATTAAACAGGAACGGTACGGTTGGGAGTAACCAAACGAGATTTCTATTGCTTCGTCTGAAATTGACAGCAATGACGGCTAAGATGCCAAATACGGACAAATTGCCCAGGAAGGTAAGTGCCCTGAAATTGGTATGCCCGGATACCCAGTACTGCACCAATACCAGCAGACGTGCTGTAAGCACCCGATGCTCGTTGTGAGGACGAATGAGCGATTCTATTTTTCCAGAAATACTATCCGCGTGGACCCAATTCAGGAGAAAATTTGAAATGCTCTCAAAATCATCGAACCAGGGAATGTTTACGGTGTACTTGATCGAAATAAAATAAAAAAAGACTATCGGGGCAACAAGCAGTAAGAATGTTACCCAATCCTTCACCCTGGTCAGATCCTTGGAAGTTTGACTAATCATTTTTTTGCTTTAAATATATCGCCTCTTTGCCGTAGTACCCAGCCATGAGTTTGTTCCACCAGTGGTCTTTATTGTCCTTGATATCGTCAACGAAAAGCGATTGGGGCTTGTGCTCGATGGCCGGTAGGTACACGACCGGCGAAGTGGAGTTTTGTATCAAATCGTATCGCTGGTACAATTCGGCATTGTACGCGGCGGCTGTTCCACTCCACCAATCGGAGTATACCATTCGCACGTTGGAATTGGTATAAAAAGCATAAGTCGTCCACAAACCCAGAGCAACCAGGCAGATTACCTGGCCAAATTTTGGCAATCCCGGCAGCATAAAGTGCTGGCTGATGGTATGATACAGAACCCCGGTGGTATAAAACCAGCCTACCAAAAAAAACAGGTACACGCAGTTGATCTCACGGGCCGTGGGATCAATGCCGATGCCGTAGTAGGAAGTGAAAAGCTGGGCTGACAGTATTCCAATGTACAAAAGTCCCACGTACCAGAAGGGAACAGCAAAGTGCATTCGGGCCTGAATGGTGATGCGAGAAAGAACCCCCAGCCAGGCCACCGTAAAGAGCAGCAGTGGTGTGCCCAGGATCCAGCCTATGCCCAATTGGGCGAGTTTTTTGAACGCGTTTGCTATGGAGTAGGGGATATTCCCACCCAGGGGATTGCCACCGAGGCGCACCGTAAGGCCCGGAGCGGAGAAATACAGAAAACAGCCAAGTACCGCCGCTATCCCAACTCCGATCATGAGGCCGTCTATTTTTTTGTGAAACAGGAGTCGGTAACCATAAAAGCCCGCCAGCAACAATAGGATGGTGAGCAGATTGGTTTCGCTACTGCCGATGATGGCAAAGGTAAGGAAACCCGCAAAGATGCTGGTCAGGAGCTTCATCCGGGAGGTTTCGAGCCGGTACCACCTCAGGGCCACCACCACCCAGCAAAAGGTGAGAATGCTGGGAACCGTGTACGTTACAAATGAAGCCATCCAGTAGAAGGCCTCGGCCACGCTGGAAATTTTGAGGAGGTACAGGAACAAGAGTACTCCCACAAACCCTAGGTGCGCCGGTGGCGAAAGAGTTGGGGTGAGCTGTCGAAAGAGGAGATAAAGTGCCCCGGCCAGGCCACCTACCAGCAGAATGGGGAGTATTTTAAAACCCACCACCGAATGAAAAAGCAGGGGATTGGTGTGATTGAGAAAAATTCCAAAATATCGCCCCGTCCACCCAGTGTAATAGTAATGCATGGCTTCCAGCCAGCCGTACTTGAATACCGTATCTATGTAGCCGTAGTCGTCGGCGGCGGAGGGGTGGTTGTAACACGACAAAGCTACCAACGGCACCAGCACACCGGCGAAAAGCGCTATATTGACGCCGTTGCCAACGATTCGGTATGTTCTGAAAAGGTTATTCATGTACCACCTTTTCTATAATATACCGGGGACGTCCTTTTACTTCCTCGTAAATTTTCCCAATATACTCTCCAATGAGCCCCAGGGCCATCATGTTAAAGCCGCTAAAAAAAGTGAGGGGTAGGAGGGTGGAAGTCCAGCCGGGTACGGTGAGGCCGAATAAATAGGTAATGATAATATACCCAATGATACTCATGGCTACCAGGAAATTAAAAAAGCCAAAATAAAGCACCAGCCGCATGGGAAACGTAGAAAAGGAGGTGATTCCGTTCCAGGCGAAGAGCAACATTTTGCTTACGGGGTACTTGGTTTCACCGGCTAGGCGCTCCATGCGCTTGTAGAATACCTTGTCGCTTTTGAATCCAACCAACGGCACAATTCCCCTGAGAAAAAGATTGATCTCTCTGAAATTTCCTAGTTCCTGAAGCACCCGACGATCCATTAAGCGGAAATCGGCGTGATTGAAGACGACGGGAACACCCATTTTTTGCATGAGAACATAGAAACTCTCGGCCGTGGCCCGCTTAAACCAGCTGTCGGCGGTGCGGTCATTGCGAACGCCGTATACGATCTGAGCGCCTTCACGGTGCTTTTCGATCATGGCGGTCATGGCGTGGATGTCGTCCTGAAGGTCGGCATCCAGCGTAATGAAGCAGTCGTATTCATCCACATGGTGTTCCAGTCCCGCCAGAATAGCACTTTGGTGGCCAAAATTCCTGGATAATTTAATCCCGATTATGGTTGGATCAGCCTGGGAAATTTCATCAATAATTTCCCAGGTCCGGTCACGACTTCCATCGTTTACAAAACAAATTTTGCTATCCGGACTAATCAACCCCTTCCCCTTGCAATCATCGTAATACTGCTTCAACGTATCGTACGTGTAGCGCAGAATTGCCTCTTCGTTGTAACAGGGTATCACCAATAGCAAACGCGCTGTCTTCATCCTAACATTGTAGTTTTGTGGGGCAAAAATAACAGGAAATGGCAAAAACTGGTAACCTGTTCCAAAACTCGGCCTAAATCACCAGCCGGGTTGCCAAGTGTAACCTGGGCTACTTTTCCACCAGTTTGGTCTTTCTGGACAACACCGGATAGGCAAGCACCGCCAGTAAAATCACCAATGTACCCAGGTAAAAGCCCGGTGTCATGCGTTCTTTTTCACCAAAAATCAGAAAGGCCAGCCCGATTCCGTACACAGGTTCGAGGTTCACGGTAAGATTGACCATATAGGCCGAAAACTGTTTCATCAGGTGGGTACCCATGGAATAGGCATACACGGTGCATACCCAGGCCAATATCAAAATCCAGAGCCAGTCGGATGCTTGGGGCCAGAGAGGAAGTTGATTATTGAGGCCCTTCATCTGAAAAAACAGAACAAACAGCAGAGAACACACACTGGCGCCAATCATTTCGTAGAAGGTGATGACAAAAGCATCGTGTCTTTTGACAAAATGACTATTGGCCACCATGAACAGAGCGGCCAGAAACGCCGAGCCTACGGCAAGGCCAAGCCCCAGGGCATGATCGAATTCAAAACGAAAAACGATATAAAGGCCTATTACCGCCACAAGCCCTAAGATTACTTCCAGAAATTTGATGCGTTGGCGGTTGATGAGTGGCTCCACCAGGCTGGTCCAGAGGGAAGAAGTGGACATACCCGCCAAACAGACCGAAGCCGTGGACACCCGAGCGGAAAGAAAAAAGAGAATCCAATGGGTGGATAACAAAAAACCAACGAGCATCAGCAGGAAGGCTTGATGATACCCAACCCGGAAATTTTTTTTGCGCACAAAAATAACCAGTGCCAGGCCCAGAGCCGCCAGGGAGGTGCGATACAGCACTAATGCCGTAGGAGCAATGGACACCAATAGGCCCAGGATGGCCGTAAACCCCCAGATCACCACCAGAAAATGTAGTTGCAGGTAGGAACGCAACGAAGGGGACGCACTCATCGGGGCAGCGTTTTGAACAACCCCACTCCCACGAACGAAAAGATAATATTGGGCAGCCAAACGGCCAGTAGGGTATTGATATTCCCGGACTCAGCTACCCCTTTGGAAAGGAGAAAGAACAGGATGTAGATGAACGCCAGGGCAAAACCCAGGGCAATTTGCAAGCCCACGCCCCGGCGGCTTTTTCGGGCCGATACGATCACCCCGATGGCGGTCAGGATCAGAATGGCGAAAGGCTGGGTGAAGCGGGTGTATTTTTCGATCAGGTATACTTCCAGGCCGTCCGCCCCCCGGCTGCGGAGCAGCGCAATGTAGTCGTTTAGCTCCGGAAGAGTAAAGGTCTCAAACAGATTGTAATCGCTCTCGAAATCTTTGGGACGCAGGTTGATGAGGGTGTCCATGGTGGTGCCGAAGGAAAGGCCCTCCCGCAGGCTGTCCAGGGTCCGGATGCGGTAGTCGTGCAATTCCCATTTGTTTTTTTTGGGCTGCCACACAATCCGATCCGCCGTTAGTTTCTTGGTGAGCACATTACCGTCTACCGATTCGAGCGTAAATTTATTGCCGGTTTGGGTCGTGACGTTGTAGCTTTCCAGGTACGCATACACATTGGGGGCTACCTTGATGTGGACATTGCGGCCGTCGTAATAAAATTCGTCCTTTACGTACTTCTGCTCAAAAGAATTCCGGACTTTGTTGGCCTTGGGCAATACCCATCCCACCAGCAAAAACATGACGCCACCCAGCACCGTAGCTCCCATAAAATAGGGTACAAGTAGCCTCCCGAAGCTTATTCCGCTGCTAAGCATGGCCACGATTTCGGTGCGGGCCGCGATGCGCGAAGTAAAAAATACCGTAGCAATAAATACCATCAGCGGACTGATGTAATTGATCCAGTAGGGGATCAGGTTGAGGTAGTACTGTAATAGAATAGCGGAAACCGGAGCTTTTTTCTCAATAAAATCGTCTACTTTTTCGGTGTAGTCAATCATGCAGATAATAAGCACAATCACAAACGCCACGAAGAGATAGGTAATCAGGAAGTTCTTGAGAATGTAACGATCCAGGATCTTGAATTTCATAGGGAGCAAATTGCCTTAACGGCGTTGTACTAGTAGATTTTTGGAGACTTCCTGACTTATAAACAAGTTCTTTTTCTGGTCAATCACCACCATCGCCGACTTATCGTACTCGTTAATTTCTTTCACCTCCATTTCGCATCCAAGCATGATACCGGAGCGGTCGAGGTGCTGTAGAAAGGAGGGTGCATGCTCCAACACCCCCATCATAAGTACTGTATTGCCTTCGGGTACTTCGGAAAGTTTCAGATAATCAGCCGTTGGCATGTTTCCTTTTGCGTCGGGGATAGGGTCCCCGTGTGGATCAAACTGCGGTTTTCCCAGGAAAGTATCCAAGCGCTCTACCAGCCTATCCGAAGGAATATGTTCCAGTTCCTCGGCGATGTCGTGTACTTCATCCCAGCCAAACCCCAGGGTATCCACCAGAAAAACCTCCCACAACCGATGCTTACGAATGACCTTTAGGGCCAGTTTTTCCCCTTTGGGGGTCAGCCGCACTCCCTGGTACTTCTTGTAGTGGATAAGGTCTTTTTCTGCCAATTTCCTGAGCATATCCGTAACCGAAGCGGCACGGGTGGCGGTACCTTCGGCCAAGGCGTTGGTACTCACTTCCGAGCCCTCGGGCCCGGACAGGCTATGAATGATTTTAAGGTAGTTTTCTTCGGTAAATGAGTTCTGCATGGCTACTCCAGCTGTATTCATCGGGAATCTTGTATAACGCAAAAGTACGATTTACTTATTGTATTTAAAAAAATTTAGACTAACCTAAAAATAATTTTAAATAATAATTTATATTTGCTTTCCAATAATAGAAGTTCTCAGGTACCCTGGTATAAATAGGTTTTATGAATAACGAATTACTCAGTAAAGAATCAACCGAACCGGTAGCTTATCGCACTTCCGCTTCATCCCCCTCCCTACCCGAAGTTTTTTCCAGCATCGAAGTTCCTCAGGGAAAAGGCTGGTGGCGAAAAATGTTCGCCTTCGTGGGGCCCGGTCTAATGGTGGCCGTTGGCTATATGGACCCCGGCAACTGGGCAACCGACATTGAAGGCGGGTCGCGGTTTGGCTACACGTTGCTGTCGGTTATCCTCATTTCCAACCTGTTCGCCATGTTGTTGCAGCACCTGGCCCTCAAACTAGGGATTGCCACCGGTCGCGATCTGGCTCAGGCCTGCCGTGATTACTACTCACGTCCCGTGTCATTTGTGCTCTGGATCCTGTGCGAAATAGCCATTGCCGCCTGCGACCTGGCCGAAGTCATTGGGTCGGCTATCGCCCTTAATCTGCTCTTTGGGATGCCCCTTTCGGTAGGGGTAGTACTCACGGGCTTTGACGTACTGTTGATTCTGTATTTCCAGCACAAGGG
The DNA here is from genome assembly GCA_963768025.1 of uncultured Cytophagales bacterium. Taxonomy (GTDB): domain Bacteria; phylum Bacteroidota; class Bacteroidia; order Cytophagales; family Spirosomataceae; genus CAVYGM01. The sequence continues at coordinate 98,629 of CAVYGM010000033.1, read as the reverse complement.
TTTTCGGGTGCTCGAAAGCATCGTCGGCGGGCTGATCGGCCTCATTATGGTCTGTTTCATCTACGAGATGATTGTGTCGCAACCTTCTCTATCCGGAATTCTGGGAGGGCTGGTACCCCAATCCAAGGTAGTTACCGATTCGACCGCCCTGTTTATCGCCATCGGTATACTGGGTGCCACGGTGATGCCGCACAACCTGTACCTGCATTCCAGCATTGTGCAAACCCGAAACTTTTCCCGCAGCGAAGGAGGCAAAAAAGAAGCGATAAAATTTGCCACGATTGACTCCACGGTATTTCTGGGACTGGCCTTTTTTGTCAATGCCGCCATCCTGATCCTGTCGGCGGCTACCTTCCATAGCAACGGGCGCTTTGAAGTAGCGGATATCACGGATGCCTACCACCTACTCGATCCGGTGCTGGGCGTAGAGCTCGCCGGCATTACCTTTGCGGTAGCGCTGCTGGCTTCCGGCCAAAACTCTACCCTCACGGGAACCCTGGCTGGTCAGATTGTGATGGAGGGGTTCCTGAATCTACGACTCAAACCCTGGCTGCGGCGGCTCATCACCCGCCTCATTGCCATTGTGCCTGCTTTGGTGGTAGCCATCCTGTACGGAGAGGATGGAGCCGCCGAGTTGCTGGTACTAAGTCAGGTAATTCTGTCCATGCAGCTAAGTTTCGCGGTGATTCCCCTGGTTATTTTTACGAGTGACAAAACCAAAATGGGAATTTTTGCCAATAGCCCTCGGTTAAAGGTCATTAGCTGGGTGGTTGCCACCATAATTCTGGGCCTGAATGCCTATTTGCTGTTCGATACTTTTTTTTAAATCAGGGTTTTTTCAATTATAAAAATTTAATGTTAAGATTGGCAATGGTATAAGGCTATTATTTCTAATTTTGGCGACTTTTTTGCTAGAATGTATCTTTACATAGAGCACCCTTTTTCGTCATTAGCTGCCAATGGACAATCATAAAAATTTAGAAAAAGTATCAGCTGCCGGTTTGCTGGTAGCTCTGGGCATTATTTTTGGTGACATCGGTACCTCTCCTCTCTACGTACTCAGGGCCATTGCCAGCACCGAACCCATCTCCGAAGAACTGATCCTGGGAGCTCTCTCCTGCATCTTCTGGACCATTACGTTTCAGACCACGGTCAAGTACGTGATCCTGATCCTAAGGGCTGACAACAAAGGGGAAGGAGGGATATTCGCCCTCTTCGCTCTGGTTCGCCGCCATGCCAAATGGCTCACGGTCCCGGCTATTATTGGGGGAAGTACCCTCCTGGCCGATAGTGTCATTACCCCTCCCATTTCTGTTTCTTCGGCGGTAGAAGGTTTGCGATCTATTTATCCAACCATAGAAACCATCCCCATTGTCCTGATTATTCTGGTCATCCTGTTCACCCTTCAGGTGTTGGGGACAAACAAAGTAGGGGCTGCCTTTGGTCCGGTTATGCTCGTGTGGTTTATTATGCTGGGCACCGTTGGTTTTTCTTCAATTCTCCATGATCCAGGCGTGCTGGTAGCGTTCAACCCCTACTACGCCTACAAGCTGTTGGTGGCTCATCCGGGTGGTTTCTGGCTCTTGGGAGCCGTATTTCTGTGTACCACCGGAGCCGAAGCCCTCTATTCGGACCTTGGCCACTGCGGCCGGGGAAACATTCGCGTTAGTTGGGTTTTTGTCAAAATATGCTTGCTGTTAAACTACTTTGGCCAAGGAGCCTATGTCTTGAAATTCACCGGTCAGTTGCTAGGCGACCGGAACCCTTTCTACGAGATCATGCCACTCTGGTTTTTGCCTTTCGGAATTGGCATTGCTACCATGGCGGCGGTTATTGCCAGTCAGGCTATGCTGAGCGGGGCTTTTACGCTTATCAGCGAGGCCATCCGCCTGAACTTCTGGCCCAAGGTGCGCCTGGTGTATCCATCCAATCAGAAAGGGCAGTTGTACGTACCAAGTATCAATTTCATGCTATTTGCCGGTTGCGTGGGGGTGGTACTTTATTTCAAAGAGTCCTCAAAAATGGAAGCTGCTTACGGCCTGGCCATCACCATGACCATGCTCATGAGTACCATTCTGTTTGCGTACTACTTGTACGTCAAGAAGATTAACATGTGGTGGGTAACTACCTTTTTGGTTTTCTATTTGGTCGTCGAGCTAAGTTTCCTAGTGGCCAATGTGGTTAAGTTCACCCATGGAGGCTGGGTGTCGGTACTAATAGGGGGCATCATGGGTACCATCATGCTCATTTGGCTGCGAGCCTTTTACATTAAGTTACGACTTACCGAATACGTCAAATTAGAAACCTACCTCCCGGCCCTGCGGGAACTGAGCCGGGACATCAGTATTCCCAAGTACTCCACCCACCTGGTGTTTATGAGCAATGCATCCCGCGCCAGAGAAATTGAGACCAAGGTAATGTATTCCATATTTCAGAAACGACCCAAGCGCGCGGATATCTATTGGTTTGTCCACGTGGATACCCTCGATGATCCCTATACAATGGAATACAAGGTGGATGTACTGGAAGAAGACGACGTAATAAAGGTGACGTTTCGGCTGGGTTTCCGGGTGGAACAGCGCATCAATCTATTTTTCCGCAAGGTGATCGAGGATATGGTCAAAAACAAGGAGGTTGACATCACCAGCCGGTACGAGTCCCTAAGCCGGCAGAATATGACCGGAGATTTTCGGTTTGTTGTATTGGAGCGATTCCTGTCGTATGAGAACGAGCTGCCGTTTTTTGAACAAATTATTATGAAAGCCTACTTTTTTATCAAGGATTTTACTACCTCCGAAGACAAATGGTTCGGCCTTGATAGCAGCTCGGTGAAGGTGGAAAAGGTACCTTTGGTGATCCGTCCCGCCGAAAATATCAAGCTGCGGCGGGTGTACGGCTAACGGACGCAGGTCTGTTTGAGCAGGTAAAAACTCTGACAATTCTATCCTTTTTTAGGATTGTCAGAGTTTTTATTTGAAAAACGGGCTGGAAGCCCGTACCACATAGGTGGCTATTCGTCCCAGAGATTGGCCAGCGTATAGCCAGCGGCTTCGTTTGCCCAGGTAGCCCCATTGATAAACCGAAAATGGAGATCCATCTCTCCGATGCGGGCCATATCGTCTGCGTCGAGTTCGATACTGGCTGCCTCAAAATTTTGACGAAGACGTTCCGGGTTCACTGATTTTGGGATCACCACCGTACGGCGGGTGATAGCCCACGCCAGCAGAATCTGCGCCCAGGTACAGCTATATTTATCGGCAATGTCCAAGATCGTCGGATGATCGGAAAGTACGGGATCATCGGCCTTCTTGAGGCGCTCCGGTCGATCACCCGAACCCAGGGGGGAGTAGGCAGTTAGCTGTATGTTCTGGGTATGGCAGTAGTCTAGTAAGGCATTTTGCTGCAGATAGGGATGCATTTCCACCTGATTCATCACCGGTCTGATCCGCGCCTTCTCTACCAGATTTTCGATTTTGGCGCTACTGAAATTAGATAGACCAATGCATCTGGTAAGCCCGGCATCTACGCAGGCTTCCATTCCTTGCCAGGTTTCAGCGATTGGAGCCTCTTCCAGGCTTAGGAAGTCTTCACTACCCGAGGGGAAGGCTATGCCTGCCTGGAGAGCCACCGGCCAGTGAACCAGATACAAGTCCAGGTAGTCGAGGCGCAAATCTTTCAATGTATTTTCCAGAGCCGGTAGCACCTGTTCTTTCCGGTGGGAGTTGTTCCAGAGCTTGGAGGTAATCCAGAGATCTTCCCGCTTTACGGTTCCGGCCGCTAGTACCTCCTGCAAGGCATCGCCAATTTCGGATTCATTGCCATAGATCGCCGCGCAGTCTATGTGGCGATACCCAATTTCAATGGCTTCTTTAACGGCTTTATAAACTTCACCTTTGGCTGATTTCCAGGTGCCTAGTCCAAGTGCCGGAATAGCTGATTGTTGATTCAACGTGATTGTCTTCATGTACTGTAGGAATGTTTCAAAGTGGCTTTACCTAAACAAAGGCAATAGGATTACTTTTCTTACGTATACCACTATAACCGCTCCTACTGTAATTGGTTTGGATATGATTTGGTAAAAATCCCCAAATAGACTCTGTCGAATGGCTGAATGGCCTTACCTTTGCCCCCTGAAATCAAAAATGTAGACTATCTTTCATGAAAATTCTCATTACCGGCGGTGCGGGTTTTGTAGGCTCTTCGCTTGCTATTGCCCTGAAATCCAACTATCCCGACTACCAGATTTTTGCCCTTGACAACCTCAAGCGCCGGGGTTCGGAGCTAAATATCAGCCGCCTGAAAAAGGTCGGTGTGGAATTCGTTCACGGAGATATCCGCAGTAAGGAAGATTTTGACTCCCTGCCTGCCGTGGACACCGTGATCGAAGCTTCCGCCGAACCGTCGGTATTGGCCGGGCTGGACGGTACGCCCGACTATTTGATCAATACCAACTTGTTTGGTACGGTCAATTGCCTAAACTACGCCTTAAAGCACAAGGCAGCTTTCCTGTTTCTGTCTACCAGCCGGGTGTACCCGATCAAAACGCTGGAAACCCTGAACTTCGTGGAGGAGGATACCCGCTTTGCCCTCGCCGACGAGCAACCCGTACCCGGTGCTTCTTCCAGAGGTATTGCCGAGGACTTCCCGCTAGATGGGCCGCGGTCGCTGTATGGAACTACTAAACTAGCCTCGGAACTCCTGATTCAGGAGTACAACGAATTCTATAACCTCAAGACGGTCATCAACCGCTGCGGCGTCATTACCGGCCCCTGGCAGATGGGCAAGGTAGACCAGGGCGTGATGGTGCTGTGGGTGGCCAAGCACTACTTCCAGCAGCAACTGGGGTACTTTGGCTACGGCGGCACCGGCAAGCAGATCCGTGATATGCTGCACGTAGCCGATTTGTACCGCCTTATAGATTGGCAGTTGCATAATCTGGACAAAGTAAACGGTCAGATTCTGAACGCCGGGGGCGGTTTGGAAAGCAGCGCGTCTCTACAGGAGTTGACAGCCATCTGTCAGGAGGTAACGGGCCATACCATCCCCATTAAGGCCGTGGCCGAAACCCGCACCGCCGATATTCGACTTTACGTGACCGACAATACGAAGGTAACAGCTCTCACGGGCTGGAAGCCGGAGATTGGCATCAAACAAATCGTGCAGGAAATTGCGGAATGGTTGCAGGAAAACGAGGAGGATCTGGGGCCAATTTTGCGGTAGAAGAATCACTTTCGAAATCCATGATTTGTGGTAGCCATCCTCAGTCTTAGAGGTAAGCTGAAAAGCAATGGCTATCTAGTTTTCGCAATTTCGACCAATTTTCATATCTTTTCCAAAAAGACATAGCTATGAAACTAATCGAATGCCCGCGGGATGCCTGGCAGGGGCACCCTCCTTTCATCCCCACGGAACAAAAGATCCAGTACCTGAACCTCCTGCTTCAGGTAGGCTTCGACACCCTAGATTTTGGTAGCTTTGTGTCTCCCAAAGCTATGCCGCAAGTAAGCGATACCGCTCAGGTAACAGAAGGATTAGAGCTTTCCGGTACCTCTACGCAGTTGCTGGCCATTGTAGCCAACGAGCGGGGAGCTCGGGAGGCCTGTGACTTCGAAAAAATCAGCTACCTTGGCTACCCCTTTTCTATCTCAGAAACCTTTCAGCGCCGCAACACCAATGCCGGCTTGCCGGAATCGGTAGACCGGGTAAAGGCCATACAGGAGCTGTGCGTACGCCACAACAAAGAGCTGGTGATTTACATTTCGATGGGCTTTGGCAACCCCTACAAAGATCCGTGGAGTCCCGAACTGGCGCTGGAATGGGTAGATACCCTAGCAGGCGAGGGGATAGGTACCTTCTCTTTGTCAGATACCGTCGGGGTAGCTCAGGAGGAGGACATTCGGGCCATATTTGCGGAGTTGATCAGATCCAGGCCCGACCTCGAATTTGGGGGGCATTTTCATACGACACCCGATGCCTGGCGGATCAAAATAGCTGCGGCCTACGAGGCCGGTTGCCGCCGGTTCGATGGTGCACTGTTGGGATACGGAGGTTGTCCCATGGCACAGGATGATTTGGTAGGTAATATGCCCACCGAAGGGTTGGTAGATTTTGCCCAGGATCAGAAGGAGCTGCTCCCCTTAAACAATAACCTGCTCGAAGAGGCTACGCGCGTTTTCAAGCAGGTTATGGGGCAATAAGCTTATGTAAAAAGAACAATTAGGCTGGTGCAATCTCGATGACCTCTCCTTCCTTGTTGTGGAACGTAAAATCCACTACGCCCATGGAAGAATCCTTTATGAGGGTCACCCAGGTTTTGTATTCAAAAAACCACTTCATCTGCTGAGAGAAAATACCCTTGGTGAAGTAGGCGTGCAAAAAGGGATGGAGTGAAACGCTTATTTTCCGCTCGTTTTGCTTGGTTAGGATGTAATCCAGGTTGTTCAAGATGATATCCGTAATCAGGATACTGGCCTGAATGGTACCCGTACCGCCGCAGGTAGGGCAGGTTTCGCGGGTAACGATATTCATTTCAGGCCGTACCCGCTGACGGGTAATCTGCATGAGACCAAACTTCGACAGCGGCAGGACGGTATACTTCGATCGGTCAGATTTCATTTCCTCCCGCATCACTTCGTAGATCTTCCGCTTGTTCTCGGCTTTCTTCATATCAATGAAGTCCACCACGATGATCCCACCCATGTCGCGTAGTCGCAATTGCCGGGCTATCTCCTTGGCCGCCTCGCCGTTGACGCTGAGTGCCGTAGCCTCCTGATCTTCTTCGCTATTGGATTTGTTGCCGCTATTTACATCTATGACGTGCAAAGCTTCGGTGTGCTCAATGATCAGGTACCCACCTCCCGGCAAACTAACCGAGCGTCCAAACAACGATTTGATTTGTTTTTCCAAACCAAACTGTTCAAACACCTTGTTTTTACCATTGTGAAGCCGCAGGATATTTTCTTTGTCGGGCGCGATACTTCGGATGTACGACTTGATATCATCAAAGACATCTTTGGAGTCTACCGTTATGCTATCGAACGATTCATTCAGCATGTCCCGGATTATGGAAGAAGCCCGGTTCATTTCGCCGATCACCCGGTCGCGGGGCTTTGCTTCCCGAAGCGCCTTGATGCCCTTTTCCCACTTCTCCAAACAGTTCTGCAAGATCTTTATCCAGTTCCTCCACATCCCGGCCCTGCGCTACTGTCCGGACGATAATCCCAAAATTAGCCGGCTTAATGGATGACATCAGACGTTGCAATCGAGTGCGTTCCTGACGGTCGGTGATTTTTTTGGATAGGTTTACCGAATTACTGAAAGGTACCAATACGATGTATCGGCCCGCAATGGAGATGTCACATGAGAGCCGGGGGCCTTTCGTAGAAATAGGCTCCTTGACAATCTGAACGAGAATCGGCTGATTTTTGACCAGTACTTTGTCAATCTTCCCCTGTTTTTCTATTTCAGGTTCCAATTTGAAGCTACTAAGCTTGCCCGAATTGGCGCGCTTGGATATGGCATCCTTCGTGAACTTGTTCAGCGAGTTGAAATTCGGACCCAAATCCAGGTAGTGCAGGAACGCATCTTTTTCATAACCCACATCCACAAATGCCGCATTGAGCCCCGTCACAAGTTTTCGGACGGTTCCAAGATAGATATCTCCTACGGTAAAGCTGTGATCGGGCTCTTCTACGTGGTATTCTAGAAGGCGCTTATCCTGCAAAAGGGCTATACGTTCTCCCTTCTGAGTAGAATTGATTACTAATTCGTTACTCAATGTATAACCAATTTAATTGGTCTGGACTAATTGAAATTCTACGCGTAATTCAGGCAACTACGACCGGAAACAGGAAATGTCCCGACCGGCGAGTTTCTGAAATGCAAACGTGAGAAATAATAAAGAGAAGTCAAAAAAACAATAGAAAATTAGACCGGAAAGCGAATGTTTCCGGTCTTGGGGTTTCAATTATTTCTTCTTGTGTCTGTTCTTTCTAAGACGCTTCTTTCTTTTGTGGGTAGCAATCTTATGGCGTTTTCTTTTCTTTCCGCAAGGCATAATGATATAGTATTAGAATGAGTTAATGAAAAAATGATAGATAGTAGCCAATAAAAAGCAATGGCTTATACCACCTACCACCCGCTTTTAATTTTTTAGCCGATTTTCCAATTCACCGATGGCTTGTTGGATTACCGGATCTTTTTCAGTTTGTTTTACTTCAGCAAGCACCTTGGCTGCCTCTTCGTTTCGTCCCAGCTCCACCAGGCAAACTCCCAGATAAAACTGAGCCTTGGTGTTGGTTGGGTGGTTTTGAAGAATCTGCTGAAAGCGTTCCACTGCCTTAGTGTACTGGTTGGAACGCATCGAAAGTATTCCCAGGTTAAAGAGTGCCAACTCATTGGTGGGGTCTGCGTCGAGTACCTCCCTCAGCAGAAGAATTCCCTGCATCGGGGAAGGAGTGTTGACGTAGGTCATCGCCATGTTGGCCTTGGCCGAAAGTAAGTCCGGGTTTTGGTCCAGTGCTTTCTGGTAATAAGCCCGGGTCTTTCTCTCCCAGTACCTTGGCCTTAGCCTCTTCAACGGCAAAGCCATAGGCTTCATAGTACCGTCACCGGCCCTTAAATTGGTTTCAATCGTAGGTCTTAGCGAGCGCAGCCTGTTCCTGCATAATAAGCAGAACTATCAAACTTCTGGTATTTACCGAAAGCATCGGATACCTGAATGGCCGCCTGCACTTTTCCGTCAGCACTCGCCTGGTAATACTTGCTTCGTAATTGATCAATTTCCCGTTGCTGATCGGCCGAAAGTGTAGCAGTTGCGTGGTTATCGGCCGAATTACTCCCCTTCGTTCTGCCCGCGAGCCTGCTCGGTATTCTGCTGACTCACTTCGCCCTGATCCTTAGTAGTAACCACGATTTTGGGTAAACTATACAAAGTACCCACCAGCAAAATGGCGAAAATGGATACTAAAATAACAGTCTTTTTCATACAACTTGGAAATGATACCTACGACCAACGGTTACTTTTCAACGACAGATTTCAACGAATCGCTTCCTTTTACTTGCTCAACGAATACTTTGGCTGGCTTAAAGCTAGGCACAAAATGCTCGTCAATAATCATGGATTCGCCTTTGGAAATGTTCCTGGCAACTTTCCGGGCCCGCTTCTTGTTAATGAAGCTGCCAAATCCTCTCACGTAAAGATTTTCACCCTCAGCGAGGGAATCTTTTACCACGGTGAAGAAAGTTTCGAGAGTCTGCTGTACGTCAGCCTTTTCAACACCTGTTTTCTCAGAAATCTGTGCAATTACGTCTGCCTTAGTCACTGTATTTATTAACTTTAAAGTGTATATTGTTTCATTTACAATATTCCCGGTCTGAATTTTGGGAGTACAAAGGTAGCGTAATTTTGGTAAATTTTAAAAGAGATTCTTTTTGCTTTTTTTTCTAAACCGTTAAAAAACAGTCAGTAAAACTTTATAATGAGTATAATACCTCCCCAGAATGCAACTGATTTTAGCTTAAAACTAATCCAATGGTATCATCGCCACCACCGCGATTTGCCCTGGCGCCACACTACTGATCCCTACAAAATATGGCTTTCGGAAGTCATTCTCCAGCAAACCAGGGTAGCCCAGGGCTTGCCGTATTATGTCCGCTTTGTGGAGAAATTTCCAACCGTGTTTGACCTTGCCGCCGCCAGTCAGCAAGAGGTACTTCGCCAGTGGCAGGGGCTTGGGTATTACTCACGGGCCCGCAACATGCACGAAACAGCCCAACAGGTAGTTACTGATTTTGGCGGTAAGTTTCCGGATACCTACGCCGAGCTACTCAAATTGAAAGGAGTCGGAAGCTACACGGCCGCGGCTATTGCCTCCTTTGCTTTTGGGGAAGCGGTCCCGGCGGTGGATGGGAACGTTTTTCGCGTGGTATCCCGTATTTTCGGTATCAAGACGGACATTGCGGGTGCATCGGCCCGAAAGGAGTTTATGCAAATAGTCCAGCAGTTGATTCCTGCCGGCGATGCCGCTACCTTCAACCAGGCGATGATTGAGTTTGGGGCCATTCAGTGCCAGCCGATTGCGCCTGACTGCCTGTTGTGCCCATTTAATACCCTATGTTATGCATTTGAAAACGGAGCACAGGCTCGACTGCCGGTTAAGACCAAAAAAGGGAGTGTACGAAATCGGTATTTTAATTACATCGTGCTGGAACACAAGGGTCGGCTGGCCATGGGCCAACGACCCGCGGGTGATGTATGGCAGGGGTTGTTTGATTTCTTTCTGGTAGAGTCTTCCGATGAGGCAGCAGAAGCGGATCAGGTATTGGCTGAGGCCACCTTCCCCGACTGGGCCAGATACGGTACTCTGGAGATCCCGCGGAAAACGTACATACATTTGCTATCCCACCAAAGGCTTCACGTAAAGTTTTGGCACCTGAGGGCCGACACTGGCCCAATTACGGACTTGCCAGCTCCCTATCTGTTCTATGATCCTTTGCAGGTAGAGGAATTACCCAAGCCAATTTTGATAGATACCTTTATAAAAGAGCATTTTTTTTCGTAATTTTATATCTACAATTGAAGCCTCGAACGGGGCTAGTCTCACATCCCTAAAAGGGAAGGTAGAGTCTAATCGAAAAGGAGGTTTAGCTAGTATGAAACGAATAATTTAATATCATTGATAAAATCTGAACAACTATGGCAGGAAGTGTTAATAAAGTGATTCTGATTGGAAATTTGGGCAGTGATCCCGAAGTCAGGTATTTGGAAGGGGGCTCTTCGGTAGCCCGATTTAATATTGCCACTTCGGAAGCTTACACCAATAAAAACGGGGAACGGGTGGAGCAAACCGAGTGGCATCGGATCGAGCTTTGGGATCGTTTGGCCCAAATTGCCGAAAAATACCTTCGAAAGGGCAACTCCGTTTATATTGAGGGCCGGATCCGAAGCGAAAACTGGACGGACAAGGAAGGACAGCAACGCACCGGAATTACCATTCGGGCCAATAACATGACCCTCCTGGGAGGCTCCCAAGGCACTGGTGGAGCGGAAAGTACGCAGCCGGGTGCGTCTACCGCGAGTACACCTCCGGTCGCTAATGCTCCCCGTCCAAAAGATCCCGTTCCTCCGGCTATGGCCGCCGGTGGAGACGATGACGATCTTCCCTTTTAATTAATTTTGTATAGCCTCATGAACGCAATGAGGCTATTATTTTGGGAAAAGTTCTGTATATATGCCACCTTTGGGCCTGGCTAGTACTGTATTACCTACTTTTATTCAGTGAAAGAAATACCAGATAGAGAAGAACCTTCCCGAACGCGGGGCCGCCGGTACTCGCGTCGTAGAGCGGCATTGCCCTTGCTCCTGGTTCCGGCCCCGCTGCCAGCCCAATCCCTGACTTTTTATTTGCTCGCGATAGGGATGCTGCTTGTGTTGTCTCTTTTTTTCTCCGCACTTCGGGCAGCTCATGGCGTGGTATCTACTTCCGAAACGCCCTGGGAACGAAGAAATGCTAACGATCTGGTGTTGCTGAGCTCTCCCCAAAAGCTAATTCTGTCGCTTTTTCAGCGGGTTTTTACCCTTTTTGTCTCTACTGCTTGCTTCCCGCCTGGTGTGGTACTATTGGCCAAATTTTGTGGAAAACACCTTGGTTGCGGTTCCCATAGTGGCCCTACTCGGATGGATTTGGGCGGATGCCCTGGTGCGTTACTATGCCGGCCATCACGCGGTTTCCTTTGCCCAAAAATCTGCCCCACTCACAAAAGCGCTCGTCAAATTTCTTACCCCGCTTGGCAACGCCCTGACAGGGATGGGGACAAAATGGAAGATTTTGCTATCCGATGAAGCCGATCGACGGAAGGAGCTTCGGGAGGATGACCCGGATAATGAAGATGAGCGGGACTTGCTCAGAGGATTGGCCACCTTTGGCCAAACCACCGCCCGGCAGGCTATGCAGCCCCGGCTCAATATCACCGCCGTAGATATTGAGCTCGATTTTCATGAATTAATGGATAAAATAAACAAATCAGGGTACTCGCGAATACCGGTATACGGGGATACCCTGGATTCGGTGGAGGGGATATTGTACGTAAAAGACTTACTTCCTCATCTGCACAAGAATGAGCATTTCGCTTGGGTAGAAGCTGCTGCGCAAGGCGTATTTTATTCCAGAAAGCAAGCGACTCGACGACCTGATGCAGGAATTTCAAAACCGGCGGGTGCATATGGCCATCGTGGTGGACGAGTACGGAGGAACCAACGGCCTCATCACGCTGGAAGACATCATCGAAGAAATATTTGGCGATATTAACGACGAATACGACGAAGACGAGGATGTAAAGTTTACCCAGGTAGATGAAAAGACCTATATTTTTGAGGGTAAGGTGCTGATAAATGATTTTTGTCGGATTCTGAATCTGGAACCGGACTATTTTGAGGACGTCCGAAGGGCTAGTGAGTCGCTAGGTGGATTATTACTCGAACTTTTTTCACAACTTGCCCCGTCCGGGCGAACAAATAACCTTTCGCGATCTTACATTCAAAATACAGTCGGCGGATAAAAAAAGAATTAAGAAAGTGAGGGTGCTGGTGAGCTAGGGAGAAGGGGAAAGGTACCTTGGACACTAAAATAATATTCGTATAAAGGACAAAAGCTTTTGTCTTATGCGAACTTCTACCTAATTTTGCCCTGCAAATAACTACTGTTTATTTGCCCATGAGCACATACCCATCCAAAGTCCTGTACGAGGCACTTACCTACGACGACGTTCTGCTACTACCTGCCTATTCGGAGGTTCTTCCGCGCGACACTAATACCATTACCCAATTAACCCGAAACATCCAGCTGAATATCCCCCTGATATCGGCGGCTATGGACACTGTTACCGAATTCGACCTTGCCATTGCCATGGCCCAGGAAGGTGGAATCGGGATGATTCATAAAAACATGAGTCTGGAAGCCCAGGCTGAGCAAGTACGAAAGGTGAAGCGCTCGGAGAGCGGCATGATCCTCGATCCGATCACGCTTACAGGAAGACGCTAACTTGGGTGACGCTCAGCAAATCATGCGTGAGTTCAAGATTGGAGGAATTCCAGTCGTAGACAAAAAGAACAAGCTTATTGGGATATTAACCAACCGTGACCTTCGTTTTCAGCGGGATTTGTCCCGGCCCGTAACCGACATCATGACCCGCGAAAATCTCATCACGGCATCAGAGGGGCTGTCGTTGGACGACGCTGAATCCATTCTTCAAGAATATAAGATTGAGAAACTACCTATCGTAGATAAAGACTACCGCCTGACCGGCCTCATCACCTACAAGGATATTCTAAAACGTAAATCGCACCCGAATGCCTGCAAAGACGAGTACGGTCGCCTGCGCGTAGGTGCGGCCAGTGGCGTAACGGCCGATCTTATTCCAACGGGTGGAGGCCTTAATAAAGTCGGGCGTAGACGTTGTAAGCCTCGATACGGCCCACGGCCATTCACGGGGTGTAATTGATGCCGCCCGAGCTCTAAAAGAAAAATTCCCCGACGCTGGAAGTGATAGCCGGAAACATCGCCACCGGCGAAGCAGCCACCGCACTGGCGGAAGCCGGCGTGGATGCCGTGAAGGTAGGCGTTGGACCCGGCAGCATTTGCACCACCCGGATCATTGCCGGTATTGGGGTACCTCAGCTATCGGCGGTTATGTGGAGCCGCCGAAGCCCTGAAAGGAACGGGTATTCCGGTCATAGCCGACGGCGGAATCCGGTATTCGGGTGATGTGACCAAAGCGCTGGCCGGCGGGGCCAGTACCGTCATGATTGGCTCCATGCTGGCTGGTACCGACGAGGCTCCCGGCGAAATCGTGATTTACGAAGGCCGGAAATTTAAGGCCTACCGGGGGATGGGTTCGGTGGAAGCCATGGAAGATGGCTCCAAGGACCGGTACTTTCAGGATGCCGAAGACGACGTGAAAAAGCTGGTTCCCGAAGGGATTGTGGGTAGGGTACCATTCAAAGGCAAGGTATCCGAGATCCTCTACCAAATAGTGGGTGGGGTAAAAGCCGGAATGGGGTACTGCGGAGCACCCGACATTGCGGCTCTTGCAGAAAGCCCAATTTGTGAAAATCACCAGCGCAGGGGTTCGCGAAAGCCACCCGCACGATATTATGATTCAAAAAGAAGCTCCTAACTACTCAGCGAGGTAGTCAAGAAACTTTATATGAATAGCATCAACCAGAAACCGGACGAAGGTACCTTACCCGTCCGGTTTCTGGCACGTAAGGTCTGTGGCTCCCTAATTTCCCTGCATTTGTTCCGCTAAAAGGGCAATTCCCTCCCGAAAACTTTTGGGCTCGTATCCAAGACCTCCTTTGGTTTGTCCAATAGGAACCCCGTGCGAGCGGGCCGACGGGCGGGTTGGGTAAAGGTAGTAGAGTCGGCTTGGGCAATTAGAGATTGGTCCAGCTCAAAGTAATCGGCGGTCATAAGGGCCATTTCGTAAGGTGTCAGCAAATCTTTGCCCGAAATGTTAAAGATACCTTCTGCCTCCTTGTCCGCTATGAGATAACAGCCCAGAGCCAGGTCTTCGGCCAGAGTAGGGGTACGCCACTGATCGGTCACGACCTTGATATTTTTCCCTTCTTCCAATGATTTTTTTACCCAAAGAATGATGTTGCTGCGACTCATGTCGTAGCGCAATGCCGTACACCAGCACGGTGCGGGCTATGGCCCAGCGAATCGGGGTACCTGTTTGCCCCGAATTGATCACGGCTTTTTCGGCGGCGTACTTGCTCCATCCGTAGAAACTGAGCGGATTGGCTTCCGCAGTCTTCGTCGTAGGGGCCATCGGCACCGTCAAAAATAAAATCGGTGGAAAGATGGACCAGAAAAATATCCTGTTCGCGGCAAGCATCCACCAGGTACTCTACGGCCTTTACATTCTGATTCCAACACGCCTCTTTCTCAAACTCGCACTGGTCCACGTTGGTCATGGCGGCCGTATGGATGATCACGTCGGGTTGGGTGAGAGCTACCACCTCCCGAATCTGTTCGGGGTTGGTAATATCCATAGCGTGGTATTGGTAGCCTTCCAGGAAAGGGAGACGGTTGTCGCCCCTGGCGGTTGCAATCGTATGAATTTCAGGTTGGCGGACCAGTAACTCTACCAGTTTCTGGCCCAAAAGGCCATTGGATCCCGTAAGTAGTATGCGTTTCGTGCTCAAAACAAGGAGTTAAAAAGAGTGAATGTTGCTATCTAAATACGTAGCCGTACTGCTTGGTGATTTTTTTCTTTTTCAGATAGTCAACCGAAACCGTCATGGTAATATCGTTCAGCGGCCGGTCGCGCTGATCGCGTGGCTTAGAGGCGATGGAATCAATCACGGCCAATCCATCGATCACTTGCCCAAATACGGTATAATTACCATCCAGATGCGGGGAACCGCCAAGGGTACGATACACTTCCTTCTGCGCCCCGGTTGGTTGGCGGGGAGGGGCGGAGGGCTTTGGAAGGGTACGGGCAAGCTGCTTTTCAAGCTCGGCCTCTGTCCACGTTTTGCCCTGTACAAGGTAGAACTGACTTCCACTTGATGCCTTTTCGGGATTGTTGTCGCGGGCGGCGGCTACGGCTCCCTTTTGATGAAACAGGGTGGGGTTGAACTCCGCCGGAATCTTATAGCCAGTACTGCCATTCCCGAGCGCTACGCCTTGTTCCGTTTTGCGCGAATTTGGGTCGCCGCCCTGAATCATAAAGGACTCAATGATGCGATGAAAAAGTAGTCCATCGTAAAATTTCTCCTGGGCCAGTTTTATAAAATTGGCTTTATGGAGCGGTGTCTCGTCAAAAAGCACGAACCTGATCACCCCCGATCCCGTAGTAAGGGTTACGAGATAATCCTTTTTCTTCTTTCGTTGGGCGGAGGCTGGCGTAGCTACTACCAGGGCCAGCATTAGGCAAGCTACAAGGCGAATGTATATTTTCGGGATCATTGATGGGCTAGCAGGACTTTGTTGGTAGGTTCAAAAACGAATTTTAATCCGTAATCCTTGCCATCGGAAACGTTTGAAATCATAACCCGGACGGGATCTTTTTTCCAGGTTATTTGCCTTTCTTTCGAATCCTGTGGACTACCGTATTTCTCCGTAAAGCGCTTACGGGTAGTTTCCCATAGTTGCCGGGTGGCAGGATCACTGTTGAGGTACACATCTACCGTGATTCTGTTGACTGCCCGGCCGGTGGGGGTGAAGTAATACAGAACGTCAATGGTTTCAAGCTGTTCGGTTTCGAAGGTATAGCCCACATGACTGGCTGAATCTTCAAACATTTCAAAAGCCTCGGTGGATTTAACCTTGCTCACCGGGTCCCCAAAACCAATGCCCCGGATCACGCCCTGCTCCGTTGTTCCCACAATCGTATTCAGAAGTTCAGATTGATTGCTGTTGATGTCGTCAACCGGGGAGGGAGTTTTTATCGCCAGTGAGTCAGTGGGTGCGTCCGACTCGTCGTTGGTAGAGGTGCCCGTGCATCCTCCCAATAGTCCTCCAAGCAAGCACACTAGAATAAGGCGGCGCAAGGCCGTAGGGTAAAGCATAGCAAAAAATAGTTGGTAGATTTTGGCTGCAAAATTAACCATTCTGTTCAAGAAAATTCTACCTGGGCTACAAAGATCGGCCAATCTGGAAAAAGAAGCGATCCTGCCCGATGCCATTGATGGTATAGTTGAATCGGAAAACCATGTTGTAAAACGTCACTATATCCAGCCCAAGCCCGGCACCGACGAGCGTTTTGTTGCCGAGGGAGGTTTTGCTCAACTCGGGGTAGTAGTTTCGAACATAGCCGATATCCGCAAACGAATTCAGGTAAGCTGTGATCGGAATGGTGTTAAATTGCCGGACGGGTATCCAGGGGATAATTTTACGAAAATCAAACAGCTTGTACTTTAACTCATTGTCCCACAGGAAATAATGCTGCCCATCAATTACATACAGCTCATACCCCCGCACCAGGTTGAGGCGGTAGCCCAGGCCACCGGTTTGGGCATAGGGCTGCCGTAGGGGGAAGGATACCCTACCGGTGACGCCGGAATTGAAAAACCAGCGCTTACTCAGGGGAACAAAATGTTTGTACCATCCGTACACAAAGCTCTGCTGGACATTATCAGACGGCAGAAGACCGAGCTTACTGGCCTGGATTCCGTAGCGGTACCCGCTAACGGCGTACTGCACGTTGTCGCGGCGGTCGTAGGCGTAGGTGTAAGTAAACTGAAAATATTGCTGGCCCGTTTTGCCCAACAGCAGGTAGTTGGGATTGAGGCGGGCGATGGTATCGGAGAGTTGCAAGTAGTTCCACCGAAGGTCTGCTCCGTGAAATCCGTAGAATTTGTTCCGCCGGGTGAGGTTTACAAACGTAAAAAAGCGCTCTCTATTGAGTTGCTCGCTATTGAAAAAATCGAGCTTGTCTTCCCAGGTACGGTAGGGTAGTGTTTTGTTCGTCGTATAGGAAATTCCCGTGGTAATCCCCGTTTTCTGTGCCTTGTCGATATAAGGTACCGAATAGGAAATCTGATACTTGGGCACAAACCCGAAGTTTGCTTCCACCGTAAGGCGATCGGCTCGCCCGGTAAGATTTCGGTAGCTCAAATACAGCCCGTAGGTAGTCCGGCGAAAGTCGCGTTTGCGGTCATACCACCATTCGTTGAAGTTTCGGTCGGCAAGCTGAAAAACAGGTAGAATCACAAAATACCACCGCTCCTTCACTACCACCCGGATGTTTACCAGGGTGGAGTCCACCGCATCCGGAATTTGGAGCATATCCACCGTTATGAACAGGTTGGTGTTCACGATTTTGCGGCGGTCGATCTCAATTTTCTCCTGTAACGAACCTCTGGAAGTGGTATCTCCCGGTTTGAGGGCCATTTCCCGCAGGATAATGGTGGTGCGGGTACGGTAGTTTCCTTCTATACTTACATTCCCTATGATCAAAAGAGAGGTGCTATCCGGAGCCTCAGGTATGGATGCCTGGGCATACATCCGATTGGTTGTCGCCATCATCCCAATGGCCAGAAAGCAAATCCAAAAATAACGAGTCATTCAATTTTATTTGTGCGTAATTCTCATATCACAACGTAAAAATGTATCAAAGATGTTGCTTAATTAAGGTTTTACCAAATAATACTTTTCATGATGGTTAAAACCAAACGGCTCGATAAGGCCTTTCAATTTCACGCGGGGAGGGTCCTGCAAAGCCAACTTGCTAAGGTACCCTGCGATGGATATCCCCGAAAATAGCACTGATTAGCAAAGAGCCTGGTTAAATCCCCTGCATCAAGGTCAACCTTTTGTAGAACCCGTCCGCATCCTGCAAGAGTTCTTCGTGGGTACCACGTTCGTGAATTCGCCCCTGATGGATCACCAGTATTTCGTCGGCGTATTGAATGGTGCTCAACCGATGGGCAATAACCAGCACGGTCCGGTTTTTCATGAGACGAGCCAGGGCATCCTGAACCAATTTTTCTGACTCGGTATCCAGGGCAGAGGTAGCTTCATCCAGAATGAGGATGGGCGGGTTTTTGAGAATAGCCCGGGCAATGCTGATCCGTTGGCGCTGCCCGCCCGACAATTTGCTGCCCCGATCTCCGATGTTGGTTTCATAGCCCTCCGATTGTTCCATGATGAAGTCGTGGGCGTTCGCGATTTTGGCCGCAGTAATTACCTCTTCTTCAGTAGTTTCGGTTCCGAAGGCTATGTTGTTAAAAATCGTATCGTTAAAAAGAATCGATTCCTGGGTCACTATGCCCATTTGGGCCCGCAGCGAGGCAGGAGTAATATCGCGCAAGTCGCGGCCATCCAGTAGTATTTGCCCTTTGGTAGGGTCGTAGAAGCGTGGGATCAAATCCGCCAGAGTGGATTTCCCTCCCCCCGAGGAGCCTACCAAGGCGATGGTTTTTCCCTTTGGCATGGTAAAATCGATGTCTTTCAACACAGGGGAGTCTGTATCGTATTCAAAAGACACGTTTTTTATCTCAATTTTATCATCAAAGCTGGTAATGCTTGCGGCGTTATCTTTCTCCACAATGGCATTGGAGGTATCTATCAGTTCCAGGATGCGCTCTCCCGAGGCAATGCCCCGCTGCGTATTGCTGAATGCATTAGAAATTTCCTTAGCCGGGCGTAATACCTGCGAAAAGGTGATGATGTAAAAAATAAACTGAGCTGCCGACAGGTCCGACTGATTGGATAAGACCAGCGAGCCGCCATAGAGCAAGATAAATGCCACGATGGTCACGCCCATGAATTCGGAAAACGGGCCGGCCATTTCGCGCTTGTACGCCATGGACTTAATTGCTTTCTTGTAAGCTTCGTTTTCAGCGCGGAAACGGCTTTTGATAAAACGCTCGGCGTTAAAACCCTTAATGACCCGCATGCCCCCAAAGGCCTCGTCCATCAGACTGATGAGTCCGCCGAGGCGTTGCTGACCCGTACGGGCATCTTTACGCATCTGCTTCACAATGTAGGCAATGAAACCACCCGAAATCGGGAAGACCAAAAAGGCAAAAAGGGTGAGGCTAACCGACACATTGAAAAGCACTACGAGGTACACCACCAGCGTGAAAACCTCCTTAAAGGCAGCCGAGAAGGTGTTGGCAATGGAGTTTTCTACTTCCTGCACATCCGTCATGACGCGCGAAATGAGGTCCCCCTTCCGCTCATTGGAGAAATAACCCAAATGCAGGCCGACGGTATTTTCAAAAACCGACTGCCTGAGTCTGGCCACCATGTTGACCTTGAAACGCTCGAGGACCCGCGCCGAGAGGTACCGAAATATGTCCGAAAGCAACACCGAAGCTACAATGATGCCGCACACATACTGCAAGGCCCCCAACCGCCCATACTCCCGAAGAAAGGTGCCAAAAAAATAATTGAATAGGCCTTTGAGGTAGTCGAAGCTCAGGGAAGGTTCCGGCATTTGGACCATCTGAGCCGCCTCATTGGTACCTACCTGGTCGAAGAGAAGGTTCAAAAGTGGAATCAACAACGTGAAGTTCAGGATTCCGAAAAGGCTTGCCAGGAGAGAAGCAAAGAAAAAAGGTAGTATGTAGTGTCGTAGCGGTCGGGCGTACGAAAGCAATCGCCAATAGGTTTTCATGGCGCAAAGGTACGGTATTTTGGGAATTGGCTGTCTGCTATTGGCTTACAGCTCCATTATTTCCTGTTGGAACCAGCAACGATGAGCCTGTTCCAACAGGGAACGGAGTTCAGAGTAGATGTAGCCTATACTTGCCTAAAGGTACGGTACAAAGGGAAATGGTGATTGCCCGTGTTGGCTACCTTCTAAAAATCAGTGTTTGCCTCTTTCAAATCCAGCTTTTGAATCCAGATATTTTTGTAAAAAACTTCGTGCCCTTCTGCTTGTAGCTTCAGCCCACCGGGTATATCCGTAATACCCTTTCCACCGTCGTTTCCTCCGTCTATTCCCGAGTTGGGTCCACCCCAAACCTGGTTAATCTGATGGTTTTTATGAACTTTCTTGCCATTGAAATACATAGTAACCATTGCCTTTTCGGTACGCTTGCCGTTTTCAAAACGAGCCGCCCTGAACACAATATCGTACGCATTCCATTTTCCGACCCCATTATACGCATAGTAGGGGGAAGGAGTTTCGTTGATAACCGCCGCCATGCCGTGGCTAGTGGTGTCTCCATCCAGAACCTGAATCTCGTAGCGATTTTGTAGGTACACCCCACTATTGCCGCCGGGCTTCAGAATATAGAATTCGATGTGAAGGCGAAAATCCCGGAATGCATCTTTGGTAACAATGTCAGCAGCGCCGTATTTGCCGCCTGCCCCAGCGGGATCGTTGGTGTTCAGAACAGTCCCTTTTCCTGCTGGATCCCGTACGATTGTCCATTTTATGGGTGCTTCGGCGGCCAGGCGGGGGCCCTTCCAATATTCCCATTTTTCATCCAGCATTTTCCGGGAACCGTCAAAATACACTTCGGCTCCTTTGGGCGGTTTGGTACCTACTCCGGTTTGGGCCGATGCAGGTCCGGCAGTAATAAAAAAGCACCCGAGGGCGAGGAAAAACAGTCCCCGGTAGATAAAGTCAGATTTTAGTTTCATACGATAAGGTTGGTACGGTACTTTGATTGTAGGTAAAAAGCCCGGCCGGGAGGTTCCATACTTATCCGGAGTGGGCAGTGGGTTTGGTTCGCGTCCTTTTGTGCAGCACTTCGATTCTTTCGGCATACGCGATTCGGAGCTCCTCCACAAACTGGCCGCTATCCTCGTAGGTAGTCAGGACCACATACAGGCGCGAAGCCTTCATCTCCTCCAACTTTTGACGAAGCTCGTTCCGATTCTTACGCAGAAAACTCAGAAGGCTGATTGGGTCAGTAGCCTTCTGGCTCGTAAAAGGTACGTAGGACATGGCATTTCCACTCAATATATACTCGTGATAATCGCGTAGCGCGTTCAATTCTCCGGCTTTGTACAAGGCTACGAGCTGGCTGGTAACCTCAGTGGCGCGAAGTGAGGTGTCCTCATTTTCAGTCGCAAATTTGTCGGGGTGTACCCGCACGATGGCTTCTTTGTACAGGCGCTTTAATTCGGCCTGTTGGCTGGAAGGCTGATTCCCGTGTGTAGGCTCGCGCTGGTAGGAGGCCACACTACCGGTAGGTTCCTGGTAGTTCTTGCCTTTTTTCTTCTGTTCCAGCCTTTGGTCTTTTTTTAGCTTTTTCTGAGCCTTGTACAAGTCTGTCAACTCGTTTAGCAGCCTGATCTGACTAGCCATGCGGGCTCTTATGACTCCCACAAAGGCGTTGATTTCATTTCCTACGACTAAGAGCTCATGCTCTAATCGCTTGATTTCCACTTCCAACGCCTCAATTTTTTGGCTGTTTGGCTCAGTACTCGGGAGCATTTCAGTCGACATGCGGATGATTTTAGCTGTAATTTTTTAGCATTTTTACAAAATCATCCTCATAGGCTTTAAGGGCTTTGAGAAGTTCGTCCAGTTCTCTTTTTTCGGGAGTACCCTGGGCGGGCTTTTGGTCGTAGAGTTCGTCAGCTCGTTCAACCGCCTTTTCGTAGTCACTTTCGTTTTTGAGTAGCATAGCTGTTATGAATTTTGATCTTTAAAAATAGGAAGAAAAGTCGATCCCAATGAAAGGATATTGGACGAGGTACCTAATAAGACGGGTCCAACCTACCTTTTTTCCATAAACATGGTCAAACTCTTCATGGCGGAATTCCTGACTTTTGCTTTTAAAAAAGGCGACCAGCCCAAGAGCCAACCCGGTGCACCAAGGGCTTGCCTGGACCAGGCATAAAAACTAAACGAATCGGTATGGCGGATAATTTTGCCATCTTCAAACTCAAATCTGGCGGTAATGCGGTTCACCACCTGGCGGCCCGTTTGGGAAAATGTGTACCAGGCCGTCCAGCTGGCTGAGCCACCAGTAGCATCCGCCGAAATGCCGCTGAACTCAACCCGCAAATCTTTTCCTCGCTTGATGAGCATTTCCCACATGGCCCTTACCTGCTCCGCGTTCAGGTTTTGAAAAACCTCGTCGTTGAATACCGCTCGATCGGAGTAGCACTGCTGCATCGTCTGATAATCCCGGTTCTGGAAGGCCGTGTAGAAGGAAGTCAGGAGTTTTTCGTTGGGGTGCATACCGTACTTGATTAACAATCGGGTGAAAAGAAAAAAAGCGGAACGTGGACAAAAATGGATATTTCCTAAAAAATCACCAATTTTATATCCTTAAAATGACATGAAAAGCAACTACCTACCCTAGTAATGGAGCAATATGCTAAAATCCTGACCCTGGCCATGCCGGTATTCCTGTTAGCCGTACTATCGGAAAAGCTGTATGGTTGGCTAAAATACCGCGACGCGTTCAAAAATATGGACATGATTTCGAGCCTGAGTTCGGGATTCACCAATAGCCTCAAGGATGCCCTGGGGCTGGGAATTTCTATACTCACGTATGCCTGGATGGTGGACCATTGGGCTATTTTCGAAATACGATCCACTATTTGGGTGTATAGTATTGCGTTTATTGTCCTGGATCTTGCCGGTTATTTGGGACATCTGCTCAACCACAAAGTGAATGTGCTTTGGAACCAGCACCTGATTCACCACAGCAGCGAGGAATTTAATCTGGCCTGCGCCCTGCGGCAAAGCATTTCGGGTATCGTCAATATTTTTACGATTTTTCTTATCCCGGCGGCCCTGGTTGGCGTACCGGCTCAGGTCATCGCCGTGGTAGCTCCGTTGCATTTGTTTGCCCAGTTCTGGTACCATACGGTATACATCGGAAAAATGGGATTCTGGGAAAAGATCATCGTTACTCCCTCGCACCACCGGGTCCATCACGCAATCAATCCTATTTATCTGGACAAAAACCACGGGCAGATCTTCATTATTTGGGACAAACTCTTTGGTACCTTCCAAGAGGAACTGCCTGAAATACCACCCGTGTACGGGATCACCCGCCCGGTGAGTACGTGGAATCCCATCAAAATCAACTGGGGGCACCTGTGGCTACTGATCCAGGATGCCTGGCGGGCGCGTAGCTGGTACGACAAGGCCCGGATCTGGTTTATGCCCACGGGCTGGCGTCCATCCGACGTGGAAAATCGCTATCCGGTCATAAAAATTGAAGATCCTTATAATTTCAAGAAATATTCGCCCGAGGCATCCAAATGGCTCATCGTCTGGACCTGGGTTCAGTTTACGTTTACCTTCTTTTTGATCTATTTGTTATTTGATAACCTCATGCAGGTAGGTCTCCCAAATGCCATTCTTTGCGGTGGCTTTATCACCCTGGGAATCTATGCCTACACCGAGCTCATGGATCGCAACCCCAACGCCTGGGTGTGGGAAACTGCCAAGAATGCCCTGGGCCTAGGTATCCTGATCTACCTGGGAAACTGGTTTGCTATCTCCTCCGCTGGGAATTGGATTAGTTTTTTGATTGGAGGGTACTTCGTTTTGGCTACCCTGGTAACCCTGGCCTTTGTGCAGCTGGATGTAAAAAAAACCGCCCCGAAACCGGAGCGGATGGTGGAGTACGGAGTGTCATGAACTAGTCTAGCGCGGATTCAAAGGCTAGCGGATGGCCGAGGCATACCGCACTTCGTAGCGATTGACCCAATCCAGGAGCTTGTTTACATCGTGAATTTTGAAAAGCTCACTACCAGGGTTCATGATCGCCGCCGAGCCACAAGCTATGCCCATTCGCACGGCTTCCCGAATGGATTTTCCCTGCGATAGGGTGTACACCATACCGGCTACCATACTATCACCGGCCCCTACGGTACTTATTTTGTTCACCGGTGGCGCCGGAATATGCTCCACGTAGTCGGAGGTGACGAGCATGGCTCCCATCGCTCCCATGGAAATAACCACTATTTCACAATTATTCCGGATAATGAGCGCCCTGGCGGCTTCGTCCAGTTCGTCCATTTCCAGTTTGTCCGCGCCAATCAGTTGCGCCAATTCCGACACATTGGGTTTGAGCAAGTACACCCCAGCCTGGCATGCCAGCCGCAGCGACTCACCCGAGGTATCGGCAATAAATTTGGCACCTTGTTTTTGGGCAATGGTGGAAATCTGGCAGTAGAAGTCGGCCGGTACGCCCGGAGGTAAGCTCCCACTGGCAATAATAAACGATGGCGTGGGGTCTATTTCTTCCAGCGTATCAATAATGGCTTCAATCTCGGTAGGCATCAACTGCGTGCCCGGCATACTGAATCTGTATTGGAGGCCCGTGGTGGTCTCCACAATATTCAGGTTTTCGCGCGTCCATTCCTTGGTTTCTATGATCCGTAAAGATACCTTCTCGGCTTTAACCAGCGATTGCAACCGTTGGCCGGTAGGCCCACCGGCCGTAAAAACCGCAATGGGCTCGCCACCTAGGCGATGGATAGCCTTTGCTACATTGATTCCACCTCCACCGGCTTCAAACCGGGGCTTCTCACACCGTAGTTTATCGTCGGGTACCAGCCGTTCTACGGTAGTGCTTTTGTCCACCGCCGGATTCACGGTGAGCGTGACTATTGGTTTTTTTATCGCCATAAAAGTTATATCAAATTGACTGTTTTAGACCAAACATGACCAAATGTACTAAAAAATACTTGGGACCAGGAGCAGAACCTCACCTACAAGCACCCATGAGTTCCCTCAAATTTCGAGTAGGTTTGCCCATTCGTAAAACGAATCGACTGAAAAAATAGATTATTCCATTTTTCGAGATTGCCCTAAGCTACCGCATCGTACGCTTTTTCTCTACCCGGGCCCAATACGTTTGACGAGCAATATTTGTATCTTCGTTTATTCATCAAAAGACAGGAATAAGTTACTCTATACCTATTATGGATCAAAGAAGAGACTTTAGAAAAATGAGCATCCTCCTGATGGGATTGAAATCCTATGATCCGCTGGATGCAAGGCCACTCATGTACCCAACATGCGTCCATCCATCCACATCGACCGGCTGAAAGTCGCCTTTGTTGTCTTCAACGGAATCACCGCCCTTGATTTTATTGGCTTTTACGATCCCATCACCCGCCTCAAATCCCAGGGCTATATTCCTAATATGAGCTGGGAGTTGTGTTCGTTCACAGATACGGTCCCAGGATAGTTTTGGCTTATCGTTCATGCCTTCCAAAGTCAGGCAGTCCCTCGATTCTTACGATATAATTTTTGTGCCGGGAGGACTCGGAACCCGTACCCTACAAAGCGATAAGGATTTTATCAACTGGCTTCGGACCTCCTACAACGTCCCTCTCAAAGTATCGGTGTGCACGGGAAGTTTGTTGTTGGGAGCTGCGGGATTTCTGCGGGAACGAAAGGCTACAACCAATTTTAAGGAGTCTGAAACCCTAAAACAATACTGTCCAACGGTGCTTAAGACCCGGATCGTGGACGATCAGGATGTGGTTACGGGTGGGGCGGTGGCGTCCTCCCTCGATTTGGGCCTTTATATCTGTTGAAAAACTAGTGGGGGCCCGGCAAGAGAATCCATTCGTACCAACATGGATTATCCAAAATTCGATGCGCCGGTTAGTAAAGGATAGTTTTCCAGGTACTACGGTGGCCAAGATATGGTAGCTCCACTACATTGTAAAATTCAGACTGATGGTACTTTATAATTTTGAAAAAAATTCATAAAGTTCATTCTATGAGCCAACAACCATCTCGCCGAAGCTTTTTAAAGGCAACGGCCCTTACCAGCGCCGTTATGACGTTCAAACCCTTTTACATTCTACAGGCTCAGCCAAAAGCTGAGGGTGAAATCATTGGCCATGGGTCTCACCGCTACCGGGTACACCACGGCTGGGGCAACCTGGACACTTCGAAATTCCCGATCAACAACTGCCACGAAATGGTGCAAGACAGCAAAGGAAGGCTATTGATGATAGGCGATGAAGTGAAAAACAATATCCTGGTGTACGACCGTTCCGGCAAACTGCTGAAAGCTGGGGGCATGAATATCCTGGCGGCCATGGCCTGACGCTATGGAATGCCAACGGCGAGGAGTTCCTGTTTCATCTCGCGATCCGAATACGGGCAAAGTAGTCAAAACCGACATGAAGGGAAAGGTGCTGCCTCACGATCGAACATCCGTCGAAAGTAGGGGCCTACAAACCCGAAATGACTTTTAAGCCCACCGAAACGGCCATCGGACCGGACGGCACCATCTACGTGGCGGACGGGTACGGCTCGCAGTGGATACTGCGCTACACCATGAAGGGCGAATACATCGACAAGTTCGGCGGTCCCGGCGACGAAGAACATCAGTTTGCCACCGCCCATGGCATAGCCGTGGATTCCCGCAATAAAGCCAATCCTACGCTGCTAGTGACCTCGCGGGTACACAATTCCTTTCAAGCGCTTCACGCTGGACGGAAAGTACCTCTCTACGATATTCTTGCCGGGGCTTTTGTCTGTCGCCCCGTCCCGGATGGCGATAATCTGTACGCCGGCGTGTGCTGGTCACGATTGAAATACATGAACCAAACGCCCAACTCGGGCTTTGTAACGATTCTGGACAAAAATGATAAGGTGATTTCCAACCCGGTGGTACCAAACCGGAGTACCGCGACGGCAAGCTGCAGATGATGGTGCAGGAGTATCCCGCAGTTGATGCACTGCCACGATGTGTGTGTTGATAACGATAAGAATATGTACATCTGCCAGTGGAACGCCAAGAAAACCTACCCCGTAAAGTTGGAAAGGGTGTAGTAACCTTATAAGTATATTCGATTACAAAAGCAGGAAACCGGCGGAAAACATCCGCCGGTTTCCTGCTTTTGGGCATTTTGATAAATTCGACCATTCGACTAAAGTGTAGATTTCACGGTCAAAAGTGTAGGTTTCACCGGCAACTAGTATTATGATATTAATACAGCAACTACATTCGAATTGTAATCACGCACTAACCCAACTCTCCATATGAAGAAGGAAATCGAATCGAAGTGGTCGTTAAAGAAAACCGATGGTACAGTACTCGTTGCCAAGTCAGAACCATTCACCTGTGAGGTACTGGGAAGCCTCCTCAAAACCGAGGGCTTCGATGTAGTAGGCCGGGCCTCCAAACTCGATGATCTCATTAGCAAGATCCAAACCAAGAAGCCATCGTGTGTGATTACGGAAGTAGGACTGATTGGGGATGCCACCAAGCTCATGAGTGCGCTGAGTGAACTTAAAAAAGTGCCAAAGGTAGTATTGTATGTCAATACCCAGGATACCCAGGATATTTCAAAAGTACTGGAAGCCAAATTTAGCGCCTACCTGCACGCTGAGGATCAGCTGGAGGAGTTATACCACTGTCTGCAATCAACTGGTCAGAATTCGACCTATTACAGTTCCTGCTTTAAGGACTTGATTCGGGAGCTGAACATCAACGAAGCCGATAGCGAGACTTTGAGGATAATAGAGTCGCTCACGAAGCGAGAGCGGCAGGTACTTTACTACATGACCAAAGGCCTGACAGGACAGGAAATCGCCGCTCAGCTGAACATGAGCTACCGGACTCTTGCCAATCATAAGCAGAATATAACCCAGAAGTTTTCGCTGGAAAGTGGCAGACAACTGTTACGCCACGGGCTTCAAATCAGAGGTTTGCTTGCGGGTTCCCAACCGAAGCGGTAGTTAATGACAGATCCGTCGGCACGGAAAGGTTTTTAGCGAGCGATTCCTTCAAACTCTGCATCCGGGCACGCGGCATGATGAGTTGTTTTCCCGGCAGAACCCGACTGTATAAGATATATTTACCTTTTTCCCAATACGCATAACTATCAAAATAATCGAGATTCAGGATGTAATTGCGGTTACCTCTGAAAAAACTCACTGGATCCAACTCGTTTTCCAGCTCAGCTAATGATTTTGATATGTTGAATCTCCCTTTACTATGCTCGACGAAATACTCACCACCTTCTGTTTCAAACAGGTAGCAATCTTCCACTTTGAGCAGGGTGTCCCCAGTATTCATTTTGGCTTCGATAAGCTGAAGGGGTGGGCGTGGGGTGCCGGAAGCGAAAGAGGCAAAGGCACTGAATACGGTATCAGAGGGGTTTGCTGCTCTCTTTAGTCCATTTAGAAAATCAACAATCAAGGAGATATTAAGCAAGAGATATCCAAGAATGACCACGAATGGTGTATACGTAAGGAATCCTTTTAAAGAAAAAAGATAAATATAGTAGAACTTTTGATAACGCTCCATGCTGTAAACCGGGAATTCCCGTAGGAAAAAACGGAGATGGAGTGTAATGGGAATAAAAAAGAAATAAGCAGTTAGAAATAGTGGTAAGAACTTGAATTCGTAGGTAAGAATTGACTTAGACGTAAGGGAGACCTCCTGAATCTTGAACAGTGAGTGTACTTTGTTGATTAAAACTAGGATTATATAAAGACTTACGAACTCAGGCAGATAGAGCCCGAAGATCCAGTTGAACAAATAACCTATAAATCCATCCAAATAAGAATATACATCTAGCTGAAACTTAGGGTTCATCGCCCAACCCAGTGCTTCGTACAACACCGCAATAACAAATAGGATGGCAATTCCGCTCAGCGGTTTTTTTAGAAATGTCCGGTTCAGTTCAAGTGTTTTCACAGCGTATGTTTGTTTTTATGGCTATTAAATAACGGAGGCGCCTACCGCACATGTAATTCCGGTCACAAAGAAACTAGTAATTATTGACTATTTTTATATTGAAATATGGTAAATAGTGCGGATTATTTCGAGCAGCCTGATACGCTACCTTTGTAATGAAAGTCGTGCACAGATTCTTTCAAAAGCAAACGTAACGCCTCCGGGCAAAATTCATGTTTTATATCTAAAAAAACTACTATCATGAAAAAGTTCGAAATCAAATCCAAAGGTACTTTGTCTCAATATGTGAAAGATAACGTAATTAAGGCAAAAGGTGAAATAAATACTCTATTATTTAGCGAAGAAGAAAGAGAGCCGCATTCCTGCTATGGAATTTCGATTCCAGGTACTTCAAAGGGACTTTCAGTATCGTTGTAGATAGCTGATTCACTCTAAACGATCATTACAATGAAAGCAAAATCACTTACATCGTATCGTCAAGTAGCTCAGGAGTGTGTTGAGGCATTTGACAGACTGGATATGCGTAGGGAAGAAGGGTATTGCGTACGTTCGGGATTGTTTTCAGCCAATCTGACCAATTTTCTCCCTTCTCTTCCGGAAGCACAGCATGAGTCCTTGTACAGGAATCTGTTGAGAAACCTAACGCTCGAAAAATTTGATCGTAAAGTTATGCATCTAAGCGATGTATCGGCTTTGGAAGGTGATTTGTCTCTCATTAGTAATAAGAAACCCTTTATTTTCTGTACTTTCCACATCGGCTCCTACCGTCTCATTGCCAATGTGCTGTTGCGAAATGGGTACCAGTTTTCCACGTTGGTTCGCCAGGATGTTTTTGAAAAACAGCAATCTGAGTTTAAAGAGTATACGGCCAAAATGCACGATACCTTCAAAACTCCTAGTAAAGTTAATATCCTGAATGCAGAAGACCCCCGGGTGCTATTGCAGATGACCCGGGAGCTACAAGCCGGTCGCTCCATCCTCGTGTATATAGATGGGGACTCGGGCTCGGGTGAAGAGCATAAAACGGACGTTAAGTTTATGAATCAGACGGTGCGGGTAAGAAAAGGGATACCGTATGCTAGTTACCTCTCTGGGGTTCCTATCCTGCCGATCGTACAGTATCGGAAGAAAAATTTGCAAAATGTGCTACGAATTGGAAAGCCTATTTCTGTAAACAAGAACGAAGGCCGCGACCAATTCAGCCAACGAGCTCTGAACTCCATATATAATTACTTTGGGCAGTACATTGAAAAGTACCCCGATCAGTGGGAAGGATGGTCCTACATCCACAACTCCATGGTAATTAAACCAGAGCTACCAGCTATCTATACGACCTATTCAATTAACAAAAAGCGGACAACTTACCGCTTTAATCAGAGCCGATACCGAATCTTTGAACTGGAAAGCAATATCCTGTTGTTTGATCGAACGGCCTATGAGACCTACGAGATTACCCCCGACATGAAACAATACCTTTCATCGCCGGTAGTGAGGAATCCGATAAAGACATTGGGAGAAGGTATTTTTGGTGAGTTACTTACCCGAAATATCCTGATCTAAATCACTGAATAAGTGATTAGTAGTAGATTTTAGTGTGTGTATAGTATGGCAAAGCTCCCGTTCTCTGGACGGGAGTTCTTGTTTTAGGTCAACATGGTAAAGCATTGGTAACTTTTTTATACCTTGAAGCCCGGACTAAATCAAATCGTTTTGAAAACACTCACCCTCGCTCAACCCGGCCATTTTGAGCTTACTGATTTGCCTTTTAACGAAGAGTTGGCGGAAGGTCACTCACTGGTACGAATTATCTGTATTGGAATATGTGGCACGGACCTGCACGCTTACCGGGGCAACCAACCCTTTTTTACGTACCCGAGGGTACTTGGTCATGAATTGGCCGTTGAGATCCTCGCTATAAAGGGCGATTCCTACGGTTTGAAAATTGGTGATTGCTGTGCGGTGGAGCCGTATCTGGATTGTGGCGAATGCCAGGCTTGCCGGCGGGGCCTCACCAATTGCTGTGAGAACCTGCGGGTACTGGGCGTACATACCGACGGAGGCATGACGGAGTTTCTGAAAGTACCAACGGGGAAACTTCACCCATCCAACCGGTTGAGAAAGGAGCAGTTGGCACTAGTGGAAACGCTGGCCATCGGGGGACACGCAGTAGAACGGGCTCAGGTGGAGTCGCAGGACATCGTGATGGTAGTAGGCGCAGGCCCGATCGGCCTGTCCGTGATCGAATTCGTAAAACGCGCCGGGGCTACGCTCCTGGTTGCTGATCGGGATGCGAACAGGTTGACGTTTTGTCGGACTCAACTGGGGGTGGAACACACCCTGCTGGTAGGCGATGCCATAGAAACAGACCTTAGAGCCCTCCTGAACGGAGACCTGCCAACGGTCGTATTCGATGCCACCGGAAACCCAGCCTCTATGAAAAAAAGCTTCGATTACTGCGCTCACGGCGGTAAAATCGTATTTGTCGGGCTGTTTCAGGGGGATGTTTCCTTTCACGATCCTTCTTTTCATCGGAAAGAAATCACGTTGCTTGCAAGCCGAAACGCCACTTCTCAAACCTTCCGAACCATCATCAATGCCATCGAGAATGGCCGGATGGATACCAGCCGCTGGATTACCCACCGGATCCCTTTTACTGAACTCCCGAATCGTTTTCAAGATCTGTTGAAGCCGGATTCCGGGGTCATAAAAGCCGTGATCGAAATGCCCTCTTTATCGGATAAGCCGTAGCGTGAGGCCATTAAGCGCCAGCGTGCCAAAGGTAAGAATCAGGTAAGCCCAACCGATTGGAAGCAAAGGTGCCAGCCAATAAACCCCAACCAGGAAGGTCAGAAATCCGTAGCCGGCCAATAACAGGCCGTACAGAATACGGGCTGTGGCCGGAGAACCTTCCTGAGCGTGGGTAAAAACCGCCAAGGTGGAGGTCATGATGGGGAAAGGCGTAAGAATACCACTCCATTCCGGCCCGAGTTTGCCGGCTGCTTGGGTCAATACCAGTACAAAAACCGTGGCGACCAACATGCGAAGCGGGATGTCGAATCGGGGCTGACGGTTGGTTGCCTGAATTTGCTTTGGTTTTGGAAACAAGAAAAGGACCGATGTCAGGATGACGAGGTTGATCAGTAACCCCCAAAGCAACGGGATGCTGAACGTAATTGAAAAAAAAGCCACACAGAAAAAAATGCTGTAACTTACCAATACAGTCGGTAACCAGTGCCAGCGAACCGACAAAACGGCGTAGGCATACGCGAAAAGAAAGGTACCAACCGACCCCATCAAGGCTCCGGGAATTGTTTGTGCTACGAAGGTACCTCCTTGTTCCCAGGCCATAAAAAAAGATATTGGCCCCGCTACCCACGGAAACCCGCCAATCCAGCCGCCAATTCTGGCTCCCCACCGCCGTACCGAAAGTGTCACACCCGCGATCAGCAGAGGCATGAGAATCAGCTTTGTTAAAAAAATATAGTTCATTCCTGTATTCATTCGCGCAATCAGCGAGCAAAGGTAGTAAACGAGAAATGAGCAGGGTAGGAAAAGAAGTTTAAATAAATTGTTGCAACAATGTTGCATGTGTAATATATTTGCAACATTGTGGCAATGATTATGAAGCTCACCTACCAATTATTTCTGATTTTTAGCATCCAACTGGCTGTGTGGATAGCACTCCCGCAGCTAACCTGGGCGCAGCGAGCCGACTGCCAGTGCTTTATAAAGGGCATTGTGCTGGACGAACATACCCGGCAACCCATTGCCGGGGCTACTCTGCTGCTGCTGAAATCCAACGTGGGGGTATCCACCGATGCCGAAGGGAGGTACCAGTTTGCGAACTTGTGTCCGGGTACCTACGAGCTGGAATGCCGGATCGTGGGGTATCAGTCGCGCCAGGAAACCGTAAATCTGGTGGAAGGACACGAGGAGAATTTTGCGCTTAATGAGCAGGAAGTTCACCTCAAAGACGTGGAAATAATCGCCAACCGCACCGACGCCCCCATCACCCAGCCGCTCAGTACCCTATCGGGCAGCGAATTAGCCCGAACCAGGGGGCAATCACTCGGAGAAAGCCTGAAAGGAATAACCGGATTGACGACTTTACAGACCGGTTCGTCTATTTCGAAGCCGGTGATCCACGGAATGCACAGCAACCGGGTGCTGATTATGAACAACGGCGTGAGGCAGGAAGGCCAGCAGTGGGGGTCGGAACATGCCCCGGAAATAGATCCCTTCGTCGCCACCCGGCTGTCGGTGGTGAAGGGGGCATCGGGAGTCCGCTACGGATCCGATGCCATCGGGGGGGTGATTCTGGTAGATCCGGAGGAACTGCCCATTGACAAGCCCCTGACGGGAGAGGTGAACACTGCTTTTTTCTCCAATGGCCGTCAGGGAGTAGGTTCTGCGCTGGTGCAGGGTGGCGCGAAAGGACTCACTGGCTTTGGTTGGCGGGCGCAGGGAACGCTCAAAAGGGGAGGGGATATTCGTACTCCTACCTATTTTTTGGACAATACGGGAATTTTGGAGCGCAATTTCTCGCTTGCGGCGGGATACCGTCACAAAGGATTTGGAGCAGAGATTTTTTATAGTCATTTCAAAACCAAGCTTGGCATTTTTTCGGGTTCACACATTGGGAGTGTCACTGACCTGCTGGCTATTATAAAGAGCGGTGAGCCTCTCATTAAGCCGGATTTTAGCTACACGATCGATCGTCCCTACCAGGATGTTGCCCATAATTTGGGAAAGGCAGAGGTACACTACCATTTTCCCGATGGGAATCGCCTCAAAGCTGTGTCGGCGTGGCAGTACAACAACCGTTCTGAGTTTGACCTTCATCAGCCCCGGAACGATTCGCTCGCGGGTCTCAACCGGCCCGAACTTACCTTTCGGCTGACGACCCTAACGAATGAAGTGGTGTGGGACCACAAACCGCTGGCCCAGAAAATTTCGGGACAGATAGGCTTCAGTACCTTGTTCCAATACAACCTAATGAGTGGTCGGCCTTTGATTCCAAATTTCGATCAGTGGAATGTTGGCATTTTCGCCATAGAACGGCTGGTGCACAATGGTTGGGAATTGGAAGCTGGGCTTCGGTTTGACTATCGGCGACTGACTACCTACCGAATCGTAGACCGGAAAAAGGTAATCGATGAATTTAAGTATCATAATGCTTCTGGTACCGTGGGCGCAGGTCGTAATCTGAACGACCGGTGGTCAGTTCGATTCAACCTGGGAACAGCCTGGCGAGCGCCCAACGTCAGTGAGTTGTTCAGCGATGGCGTTCACCACGGGGCAGCTGCCTTTGAAAAAGGGGATGCTACCTTGCAGGCTGAAAAAGCCTATAACACCATTGCGAGTCTCCAGTATGCATCCAATGCACTTACACTGGAAGTAGGGGGGTACTTCAATTACATCCGCGACTACATCTATCTCAAACCCCAGGACGTGCCTATTCTTACAGTGCGGGGGGCATTTCCTTATTTCAAGTACATGCAGACGGACGCTACTTTCAGAGGAATTGATGCAACTGCCGACTGGAAATTGCGCAAACACCTATCCTTGGTCAGTAAGGCCACCTACCTGCGGGTGAGAGATGTCCAAAACGATTCCTACCTGGTGATGATTTCGCCGAATCGCTGGGAAAACCAGGTAAAATGGAGTTGGGACGAAAGCGGCAAATGGCGTAATCTGTACCTGGGCATCAGCAACCGACTCATTGGTCAGCAACGGTTAGTGCCCGCCGGAAGTGACTACTTGCCCCCCCCTCCGGGCTATTCGCTTTGGAATGCACAGTTGGGTGGAAAACTTACCTTTTCCGAAAAGCAGGAATTAGAACTTACCCTCACCGCCGACAACATCCTGAATACGGTATACCGCGACTACCTCAACCGATTTCGGTACTACGCCGACGAAATGGGGCGAAATATTTCCCTGCGTGCCCGATGGACGTTTGGGGGGGATAAATAAATATATTAACCAAAAATTCAATTGATCCAATGAGAACTCTAAGTATTAAAGTATTCCTTTGCCTGCTAGGCGCATCAGCTATGCTAGTGCAATGCAATAAGGCCAACGACGTGGAACCAGTTGATGAAAACGAGCTCATCACCACCATTCGGCTATCCTTTATGGAAGCAGGTGTACCCACTGCCCAAACCTTCACCTATCGCGATGTGGACGGGGATGGTGGAAATCCTCCCGCTACCTTTGAGAAGATCGTCCTCAAAGCCAATACCACCTATACCTTGAATGTGGGGGTACTCGATGAAAGCAAAACGCCCTCCGTCGATATAACAAAGGAAATCCTTGAAGATGCAGCCGAGCACCTATTTGTGTTTGCTCCCAATCCATCCACTTTGCTCACCTATGCTTACGGCGACAAAGACGAGCGGAATTTGCCCATTGGGTTGAAGGGTACCGTTAGTACAGGAAAGGCTGGGATGGGAAAATTAAAAGTGCAGCTTCGGCATCAGCCTCCCATGGGGGGAAATGCGGTGAAAGATGGTACCCCCAGTCCTGGCAGTGACGACGTGAATCTGGATTTTGATCTGGAAATCAAATGATCAATTTTTAGAGCAGGTGGCGCACAGGCCTTGGATCAGAAGGTTGACTTCCTCAGCCTGGTAACCGGTAGGGAGCTGAACCGACGGGATGTGCAAATTTTCGAGGCAGTTCGTTTGACCGCATTCATTACACTTGAAATGTACGTGATCGTGGTGGTGGTTGTGTTCGGAGCACCGCTCCCGGCACAGGGCATAGCGCATACCTTCGTCGTCGAGGACCTTATGAATAATTCCCTTTTCGAGGAAGGTTTTTAGGGTGCGGTAGATCGTCACCCGGTCAAACCGTTCACCTAGTACTATTTCCAGATCCCCGTGCGAAAGCGCAATTTCTTTACTTAAAAATGTATTCAGGATATCTTCTCTGCACGAGGTAGTTCGCAGATTATGTTCTTTAAGAGTATCCGTAATGAATTGTTCCATAACTAGGTAGGTCAATGTAAGGGTGCCGGTAAATCCTCTGCCTCAGGATGAAAATATACGTTTAAAAACGGCGATTTGCCCTCGTAAAGATACAATCTTCCTTTAAATATTGCCAGTTGAAAGGCGGAAGCCAACCGGAAGTAAAACATTTTATTATGCAACAGTGTTGCAAATCATAAAGTTTCCTTCTACTTTTGCATCATTATTGCACGAATATTTATGAAGCCGCATTCACCACATCTGACCGAACACACCCACGGGAAAGCCGATTATATTGGCATCGCCGGATCTTTGCTATGCCTGGTTCATTGCCTGCTTACGCCGGCCCTGGCGGTAGGTTCCAGCCTAACCACCCACCACCATCTGGCTGCTGGGATGATCAACCTGGACTACTTTTTCATCCTGATCAACGGAGTGGCGGTGTACTTTGCCACCCGCGATCATAAGGTGACCGGGCTCCGCCTCTTTTTGTGGAGTTCCTTGCTGTTGTTTTCTGTGGCACTTTTACTGGAAAACGTGAGTCCAGTCTTTTCCGTGCTGGGATATATTGGCTCAGGACTTCTTATTGCGGGCCATTTCTACAACCTGATCTACTGCCGCCCCTGGTCGTTTGGTCGGCACTAGGCCTGCTTACTTGTCATATTCTACCTCGTAAAGGTTGAGGTTTGGGCGTTCGCGTCTTTTTCTCTGAATTTCGTACTCAAAGATTGCCTTACCCAGGTTGGCCATAAACGGAAATCCTACCGTATCGTAGTCATATTTATCGTCGTTGAAGATCTGATCCTGGTTGCAGTAGATTACCGCCGAAAGCATGAACTCGACTCCCCGTTCAAAGTCTACGATGTAGGCATTATCCAGCAAATAGCCGTAGGCATCTCCTACCTTATTAAAAATCCTGATCGTGCGGGGCATCCTTTTTTTACTATCGCCAAACAAGAAAAATTTCACGTAGCTATCGTAATAATCCTCAGCGTAATGCTCCGGATAGCTTGTTTCCATGGGTAACTGCGACATATACCGGTACAAAAAAGTATAGTCGTCGGGTTTGAGGTCAAATCGTCGGGAGGGATCGAGGGTTTCGGGAAAGAAAATCGCTTTTAGTAACTCGTGCTGATCTTCCAAGCCAAAATAATTCTTTTCCGTAAAGTCAAACGGCGCTTCCACCAGTTTTTCATCTTTCATGTAGCCAACCCCCTGGAGGATGGGGGCAGCCGGAGCATAGTTTTTTTCGCTATAGGCCGAGGGTTGCTCGTACAGTACCTTTCCCTCTTCCTCAAATCGGATGGGATTCGTATAGCGGTTGTTTTCGGTACTCATCGCTAGCTGCAACCGGTGCCTGATCCGGATATCCCGATAGCCTTTTGCGTGCATTTTTTCATTGAATGCCTCCTGGCCGATAAATTCGTAAAGCCTATTAAACGCGTCATTGTCACTTACCAGCAGAATTTTTTTGGCATAATGGGCCACCGAGGGAAAGCCGTTTGGAGAGGTAGTATCTCGGGATGCAGCCGTTTGTTCGGGACGTGCGGCCTCGGTGATCATGGGAGTGTACTTGTCCAGCCCCGGTACCTTCATCTGGTTTATCTTTTCGAGGGCGAGCAGCACGGCGGGTAGTTTGACGGTACTGGCCGGATAAAAATACCGGCTCTTATCTACATTGTAGCGATAGGTGGTAAACTTAGGTTCATTCTTGCGGGTGCGGTCTATTTTGGTGTATATGATTTGGACATCGTAGCCTTTGGGATTTTTTAGAATAGGGGCAAACCATTCGGGGTGTTGTTCAAGGAGCTTTTGCAGGAAGGGATCGGTAACGGGCTGGGCTATTGAAAAAATTGGGAACATAGTTGCAACCAAAACAAATAAAATCGGCTTACGAAATGACAACATCAGGCAACACATAGTTTTTAATAACATCATTTGATTCTCAATTCTTGGTTTAGGTTTCAGCACGAGAAGGCTTCCAACAATACATACGTAAGAAAAAGCGATACCGGCCAACTGAATAATTAGAGTTAGTTTTGTTGCTATGCTATACGCTCAACTAGCACTTACGTGTATATTATGAACCGAAAATTCCTCCTCAACGCTTCGTTTTTTATTCTAAAAGTATCTGGGTTGTTTTCGATTACCTCCCACCTTTACGGACAGGTAGTTACTACCCAACCGGCCTTTCCCTCGTCAGAAAACGAAATTACGCTCATTTTCGATCTAAAGCTAGCGCAGGATGGTCGTTCTAAGGGCCTTTTGGGGAAAACAACGGATGTCTATCTATGGTCGGGGGCGGGCACTACCACCACCGGAAATGCGTTTGAGTATACTCCCAAAGGTCAAACCGATTTCTCCCTTCCTTTTGAGCCCGGAAAAATGACTTCCCTGGGGAATGACCGGTGGAGTATCAAACTCCGGCCTCGAACGTATTTTGGGGTTCCGGCCTCGTCTCCCATCAAAAAGCTGGGCTTACTCCTAAAAAGCGGAGATGGCAAGGCGCAAACCGAAGATATAATCCTCCCCATCTACGAAAATGAGGTACTTAGAGTCCAGTTCATAAAGCCCTCCGAAACCTCTTTTTTTACCGAAGCTGGCAAACCGATCGAGATAGTGGCGGTGGCTTCCAAAACCAGCCAACTCACGCTTACCCTGGACTCGACGCCCTTGAAATCAGCAGTAGATGATACTTTGAAGTTTACATTAGTACCTGCCGGCAGCGGGAGCCGGCAAACGGTTCTGGTGAAAGCCACCGAAGGGAGCGAGGTCGCTGCCGATACGTTCACTTTTACGATAGCGCCCCAACCCGAACTTGCGGCCCTCCCCTCCGGGATGAAGGACGGCGTAAACTACCTGAGCGAAACCAGCGTCCTGGTGTCCTTGTATGCCCCCGCCAAGAAGTTTGTGTACCTGATTGGGGAAATGACCCAATGGCAGCCCTTGCCCACCCATTTGATGAAACGCACGCCCGATGGAAACCGGCATTGGATTCAGATCAACGGCTTGAACCCTGGGCAGGAGTATGCTTACCAATTCCTCATTGAAGGGACATTGGCCGTGGGTGATCCATACGCGGAAAAAATCCTGGATCCGAACAACGACCGCTTCATATCCGCCACTACCTACCCGGCTCTAAAACCCTATCCGGCGGGTGCAATCGGAATAGTATCGGTCCTCCAAACGGCCCAGGTACCCTATGTTTGGAAAAATAGAAATTTTGAACGGCCAAAGGCGGAGCGATTGGTGGTTTACGAGCTACTGGTGCGGGATTTTGTGGAAACAAGGCGCTACCAAACGGTAGCTGATTCGCTACCCTATCTTAAAAAGCTAGGCATCAACGCCATTGAACTCATGCCCGTGATGGAGTTTTCGGGAAATGACTCCTGGGGCTACAATCCCATCTATTACTTTGCGCCGGATAAAGCCTATGGTACTAAGAACGCCCTGAAAGAATTTATTGACCGTTGCCACGCCCAGGGAATTGCCGTTATTTTGGATCTGGTTCTGAATCAAGCAGATTACGAGTTTCCTTACGTAAAAATGTACTGGAACGCGACCCAGCCTTCGGCCGATAGCCCATTTTTTAACCCCCAGGCCACGCATCCATTCAGTGTATTTTTTGACTTCAACCACGAAAGCCAGGCTACCCGCGACTACGTGGATCGGGTAGCGGAGTTCTGGTTAAAAGAATATAGGGTGGATGGCTACCGGTTTGATCTTTCCAAAGGATTTACCCAAAAAAACACGGGCAGCAACGTAGCGGCATGGGGTTCTTACGACGAAAGCCGGATCAACATCTGGAAGCGGATTTATGACAAAATTCGGAGCTATGATCCAACGGCCTATGTCATTTTGGAACACTTTTCGGATGCGCAGGAAGAACGGGAACTGGCAGCGTATGGAATGCTACTGTGGGGAAATGCCAACTTTGACTACCGAAAAGCCGCCGCGGGCGAGGCACGTTCGCTGGGGGGACTATCGTACAAAGAGCGGATGATGCAAACCCCCAGCCTGATGGGCTATATGGAAAGCCACGACGAGGAACGGCTACTGTACGATCTGAAGCAGACGGGTGGTAGCCGGGGTACCTACTCCATCCGCGACGAAAAAACCGCCCTGGACCGTGCGAAATTAGCGGCCGCTTTTTTTCTGCCCATCCCCGGTCCGAAGCTGATCTGGCAGTTTGGGGAATATGGCTATGATATTTCAATTGACCAGGGGGGGCGAACATCGGCTAAGCCGGTGCTTTGGACCTACCTTCAACGCCCCGAACAACAACGACTATTGGGTGTATACCAGGCCTTGCTGGCGTTGCGGGCATCGTATCCGGCCTTTCACAGTTCCGATTATACCTTGGATGTAGGAGGCATGGTGAAGAGGATTACCCTAAACGACCCGGCCGGGAAGGTATTCATACTCGGAAACTTTGACGTTCAGACCGTAGCAGTGTCAGCCGGATTTCCGGCTGCGGGTACCTGGTATGATTACTTCACCGGCGCGCCGTCGGCCCTGGCGGACCCTGCTCTGATGGTGACGCTCCAGCCGGGCGAATTCCATATTTTTACTTCCACGCCAGTGCCTGCACCCGCGCCAGGCCTTGTACCCTGGGGAGGTCAGCTTTCGTCGGTGACCTCCGTTCCCCAGGTGACCTCCGAGGTAGTGGTATAT
Organism: uncultured Cytophagales bacterium; assembly: GCA_963768025.1. Classification (GTDB taxonomy): domain Bacteria; phylum Bacteroidota; class Bacteroidia; order Cytophagales; family Spirosomataceae; genus CAVYGM01. The sequence goes on along the minus strand of CAVYGM010000033.1, from coordinate 57,880 downwards.
CCAAATCCAGGCAACCGCGACATTCAGGTTCAGTGGAATTCACCCTACCATGGACAGCTGCAACTGGAACTTACGGACATGGCTGGTCATCGGATCTTTGAAAGGACAGTTGAGAAAAATACTGAAAATTGGACGGAGGAAGTATCCCTAGATCGGATAGTTGAAGGCTTGTATCTGCTTAAAATTCAGACCCCCATCGGGACTTTTGTGCGGAAAGTTGTGGTGGAATAAAAGTCCTATGGCCTTATTTCATTATAATTAGGCCGAATTTGCCTTTGCTTACCAAGCAGTATACTATTGAACCTTAACTTCTATCATGGATAAAAAAGAACTACGCAGCCGGGGCTGGTTTGGAAAAAAAGGCAAGGATGGCTTTATTTACCGCGCCTGGATGAAAAACCAGGGCTTCCCAGACCATATGAATTTGATGGGAGGCCCGTTATTGGCATTTGCAACACCTGGTCGGAATTAACGCCCTGCAACGCCACTTCCGCGAGCTGGCCGATGCCGTAAAACGGGGCGTATGGGAAGCAGGTGGCTTCCCGCTCGAATTTCCGGTGATGTCGCTGGGCGAAACCGCTGCTCAGACCCACCGCCATGCTGTTCCGCAACCTGGCCAGTATGGATGTCGAAGAGTGTATCCGGGGCAACCCCATCGACGGCGTCGTTCTGCTGTGCGGCTGCGACAAAACCACGCCCTCGCGTGATGGGGGCCGCAGTGTGGATTTTCCAACCATGGTGGTGTCGGGTGGGCCGATGCTTGAATGGCAAGTTCCGCGGCACTGACATCGGCTCCGGCACCAACGTCTGGAGCTTCAGTGAAGAAGTCCGCACGGGCACCATGTCGCTCAGCGATGTTCAGGAAGCGGAATCGTGTATGAGCCGCTCCGCCGGTCACTGCATGACGATGGGCACGGCTTCGACGATGGCCTGCATGGTTGAAGCGCTGGGCCTGGCCTTGCCCGACAATGCGGCCATTCCGGCGGTGGATTCGCGCCGCATAAGTGCTGGCCCACATGGCGGGCCGTCGGATTGTCGAGCTGGTGAAGGAAGACTTGCGCCTTTCGCACATTCTGACCCGGGAGGCCTTTGAAAATGCATTGCACGTGCTAACGCGGCGATTGGCGGCTCGACCAATTTGGTGATTCACCTGCTGGCCATTGCAGGCCGCGATCGGCGTTGACCTGACGCTGGAAGATTTTGACCAATGTGGGACGCGATATCCCCTGCTTGGTCAACCTGCATGCCTTCGGGCAAATACCTGATGGAGGATTTTTACTACGCGGGAGGATTGCCCGTGGTGATAAAGGAACTGCTTTCCCGGCTTCATCCGGGCGTGATTACCGCCAACGGAAAAACGGTCGAAGAGAATTGCTCCTCGGCCGAATGCTTTGATCCGGAGGTGATAGGTACCTTAGAAAAACCAGTAAAAGAACTCACCGGCCTGGTGGTAGTGAAGGGGAATCTGGCCGTAAATGGGGCCGTTCTCAAGCCCTCCGCTTCGCTGAAGCCCGAGCTTCTGCAGCACCGGGGACCGGCCCTGGTGTTTGACGACATTGACCATTTCAAGTTCCGGCTGGACGACCCCGATCTGGATATTGACGAAAACACCGTAATGGTTCTCAAAAATGTGGGACCCAAAGGGTATCCGGGTATGCCCGAAGTAGGTAACATGGGTATTCCAAAGCGGCTGCTGGAAAAAGGTGTGATGGACATGGTGCGGATTTCGGACGGGCGAATGAGCGGTACTGGTTTCGGCACGGTGGTACTTCACGTATCGCCCGAAGCGGCCGTGGGGGGGACCCTGGCTCTGGTTCAGGATGGCGACATCATTGAGCTGGATGTAGCCAATCGCCGCCTGCACCTGGAAGTGTCGGATGAGGAATTGGAACGGCGCAAGGCCTACTGGAAGCCGTTGGAAATGGGATACAACCGGGGGTACGTAAACCTGCACATCAACCATGTGATGCAGGCGCACGAAGGAGCCGATTTGGATTTCCTGCGGGGAGGTTCGGGCGACAAAGTAACCCGGGATTCGCACTAGGATATGCCTACACCAAGCGAGTATTTCTTCCAATTATTATCAGAAGCCTAACGCATGAACCAATTGCTTTTTGACGGACAGGTAGCCATTGTGACCGGAGCAGGACAGGGGATCGGTTTTGAGATAGCCCGCCAATTAGCTGTTCAGGGAGCTAAGGTGATCCTGAACGACCGGGACGAGCAGCTCGCCCAGGAAGCAGTGGATGCCATTCGGAAAGAAGGTGGAGACTGTATCAAAGTGGCTGGTGATGCCTCGGACGAAGCCACTATTGCCCTCATGGTTCAGGAGGCCGTGGAGGCGTATGGCTCGCTGACGATTGCCGTAGCCAATGCGGGGATTACGCTTTTTGGTGATTTTTTCGAGTACCCGGCCGCTGATTTGCGGCGGGTACTCGAAGTAAATCTGATGGGATCGTTTTTATTAACCCAAGCCGCCGCCCGGCAAATGCGCCTGCAAAAGTCAGGTGGCCGGGTGCTGTTGATGTCGTCGGTGGTGGGGCATCAGGCGCATCAGTACCTGGCGGCTTACGCCATGACCAAGGCCGGCCTGGAAATGCTGGCCAAAAATCTGGTAATCGAGCTTTCTCCCCACGGAATCACGATCAATGCGGTGGCACCGGGGGCTACCCTTACCGAGCGCACCCTACACGAAGATCCCACCTATACTAAAGTCTGGTCGGGAATTACCCCCATGGGCCGTCCGGCCCAACGCGACGACATCGCTCACGCAGCACTTTTTTTGCTTTCGCCCCATGCGGGCCATATAACGGGCCAAAGCCTGGTAGTGGATGGTGGGTGGACCTCAGTCAGTCCATTGCCCGACCTGAGTAATATGGAAGTAAAATAAGGGCAGTTTAGTTTTCCTCAAACCATTTTTTAAAGGTAGGTACCCTCTCTTTGCTGATCAGAATTGGATGGGGCGAGGCAGGCGAAACGCGGATGAGGAGACGGCCGTTGAAATAAAATTCTATCTCCTGAATGCTCCTCTGAGCGATAATGAATTGACGGTTTGCCCTGAAAAACCGGTTTGAGTCTAACAAGTTTTCGAGTTCTTCGAGTGATTTATCAATCACATACGTACGACCATCGTTGAGTGCTCCTTCTACGATCCCGTTGTGAATAACGAACCAGGAAAATTCTTCATCCTTTATCGGAATAAGCTTGTCGCGGTAAGGTACCAGGAAGTTGCGCCGGTTTTCCTTCTTGCTGGCCAGCTGATTCTGGATTATTTCTTCCAGCCCTTTGATGGTCTTGATTAGGCCTTCCCCGTTCGACTCGTGGTACTTGTTCAGGCTTTGATGCAGGTCCGTAGCCTTTATGGGTTTTAAAAGGTAGTCTAAGCTATTGAGCTTGAAGGCATTGATGGCGTATTCGTCGTGGGCGGTGGTAAAAATCAGGGGACTTCGGATGGAAATTTGTTGAAAAATATCAAAACAGGTACCATCGCCCAGTTGAACATCCAAAAAAATAAGATCGGGCTTGGGGTGCGTACTCAACCAATTCACCGAAAGCTCGACACTTTCCAGAATATCCAAAACCTCAGCCTCGGGATCAACCTGCATAATGAGATTTTTAAGGTACAGGCCGGCGGGATATTCATCTTCAATTATAAGTACTTGGGTCATGGCGATTCTATAAGGGGTATTGTTACTGTAAACTGTTCTGCATTATCCGTCTGAGCGGTTTTTTTTCCGGTTATTAACTGGTATCGCTTTCCCAAATTAGTAAGCCCAATGCCCAAACTCTCGGCTTGGGGCTTTCTGTTGATCGAATTTATGACCATCAATTGCCCTTCTTCCTCATTTACCATCACCTTGATGTGCAGAATACTGTTTGAGGTGATTACATTATGCTTGATTGCATTTTCGATCAAGATTTGAAGGGAAAGCGGTACGATATACCAACCTTTTTTGGTGGTAAGAGTTTCGAATGTAAAGACAAGCTTATCACCGAAACGCGCTTTGTACAAATCCAAATAAGCATAGGCCACGGCAAGCTCGTCGGCTAGCCTGACCAGATTCTGATTTTGTATCTTCAAGTTGTACCTTAGGATATCCGATAAATTGTGGACGATCTGCTGCGCCCCCCGGGGATCGGTGGTGATGGATACATTGAGAATATTGAGGGCATTGAAAAGAAAATGGGGATTCAGCTGATTGCTGAGGGCCTCCAATTGATTTTTTACTTTAAGCCGCTTCAACTGTTCGTTCTCTATGCTCACGCGGTTGCTTTCGTGAACGATGGTGATAAAATGCCAAAATCCCCAGATTGCCACCGCGATAACAATATGCCGGACCAGGTAAGTCAGGTAATAAAAGGAAAGGTCCTGGTTGGGAACCGGAATAAGTAGTTGAATCTGAAAAAACAACTCCGTCAGCAGCAGCAAAAGCACCGCCTGAATCGCAAATTTGGCGTACTTGCCCCGTCGCTGGTACCAGTGTGACACCGGATTGTGCAAATCCACGTACAGCAAAGCAAAAAGGAGCCCGAAGGCGAAGCTAGTCAGGAATTGCAACGAAATAGCTACTACTCCAAGCTTACTTTTGGTAAGTACGAAGGAAGGATTCCACAAAAAGGGAAGAAGTTGTGGCAGATTTACAATCAGACATAAAGCCAGGCCAAAACGCCATAATTGTATAACTCCAAAATAACGAGGCGATGGCATCTAAGGAACAGCATAGAAAGTGGACACTCGTGACAAATATAAGGAGCCGCCGCAAAATATCCCGGCATTCTTTAGGCAGTCATTCCTAGCTCTCCGTACATGTCTATTTTGTTACGAATACCTCCTTTATTTTCGGTCAACAAGGTGGCGATTGTTTTTAGAAGGTCCGTTTCGGCTTTTTCCCACACCCGCTGGTTGGTGGTGTCCTCTACGCCCAGATAGGACCGTTGCCCGTTGAGGCCGATAATGGGTACCTCAAAAACCGAGTGGTAAGGCCCCATGGGCAGGCTTTGGCCGGGGGCGGATATCTCGTGGATGTAGCTGGAAGCAAGATTTATGGGGGAAGGGGTATCCCTAATGTACACTCGGCTTACCTGCATTATTTCCAGAATCACCTTCAAAGCATTCTCAATCCTGTTTTCGGTGGAGTGGTATAGTTCATGAGCGCAGCGGGCGGCCACTTTGTCGAAAAGCTGGCGCTGGTTTTTTCGACCCTGGGCTATTTTACCAGCCACGCTTTTTTCCCATTTAATCATTACCTGTTTCAGGGTGGTGATCCACGCCATGGGATGCCTGAGGGTATGGTAGCATCGTTCTATATAGTTCAGCTCGTTTTCAGCATCGGTCGGCTCCATTTTCAGGTGGCCTTCGTCTTTGATGACCAGGCAGGGAATAATGCTCCCTAGTACCTTGACCAAATCGTCGGACGACCCGTCGGGGAGAAAATGGCTGGTGATTACAATGTCGTATTTGGAAGCATAACACGCTTGTAGCGCCTGTTTTTTATTAAACACATCCTCTATTTCAAAATAATACCCGGAAAAATGAAGAGATTCTAAAAGGTTGGTTCGCCATTCTTCGCGGAATGATACTAGAAGTAGTTTTATTGGTTCCATAATGCGTGTACTATGTTTGAAGTTTAAGAATGTTGAGTAGCTATTTTCTTTATCTTAAAATGCTCTTGTTAGGTAACTTGCTCGAATCAAGAGGATTGAAACGAAATCTTGCATGCACACACAAATTTCCCCTGGTTCGCCTATGAGCGAAAAAGGGATCAAAGCACTCGAATCTAAACAATGAGTCTGTCGGTGGGATATTTTACTAACTAACAGCTACACTTATTCCTCCAACGCGGGGCGCAAGACTCTTAAAAACAGAAGCTGTAAACAAAATTGGTACACAAAAAAAACGGAAGGTGCTCTTATGAATGTAAAGTAGCCAAGCACCTTACTCAAAATAGGATTTCTCCAAAAGAAATAGGATCTATCAAAGCAATTTATTTAAAAAGCTAAGATAAGTAATTATTACTTCTAAAATAAGATTCTGACTTGGTTTGTGTCTGCCCCGTGCGGAACCATGCCCCAACCGCTCCAACTGACGGGGTAGTGATAGGGGTATCGCTAGTACTTAAATTGCTGATTAAAAGTTCCGTGAAGGTGCCCGGAATCTTTTGCAAATGGGTAAGAAGCCCTAGGTGCATCTACTCCAATGAAATGGAGATTGGACAACGCACCTAGGGGTAGGATGGGTACAGGCGGCTACATCAGGATATTATCCACGGGTTCCAGGTACCCAGGTACCTGGGCTTCATCCAGCATATCGCGCAGATCGACTTCGATAAAACGGCAAATGGTGGTCATGGGAACATCGTTGATTGCATTTTCAAAGGGATTCTCACTGGTATCGCCTACTACCTCCATGGTGTTAAAAATCCAGGCGATCAGCACAAAACTCGGGATAGTGAGCCACACAAAGGGTAACCCTATCTTGGCAAATTCATTCAGCAGACCGAAAGGAAGCACAAAAATGAAAATCCAGACGAACACCTTACTGTAATAGGCATACTGCCGGGGAAAGGGAAAACTCTTGATACCCTCGCACGCTCCCTGATTGGTGTAGAGGTCATAAATAACAACCAGAAAGCTCCGAAGCACCATATCGCTGATCACACCCTGCGCGGCGAGTTCGGAAATACGCCGCGACTGGGCATTGAGAATCTGGGCCGCTGGGTTTTTCTTGGTAAGGTACTTTTCTATTTCAGCGGCGGGCAGAAATTTTGACAGCATCGCCTGCAAATCGGGAAGAAAAGAGGAGCTGGGGCCGTCGCCTTTCACGACCTGATGCGCGATGGTGGCGGAATCGCCCCAGATGCTTTTTTTTCTAAGCTGCATTCGGATGGCGTTTAAATAGGCCAGGTGCCTGTATAACAACTCCTTCCGTAGCTCCTGCAGGGCCGCTGGCGAGAGGCTTTCTCCCGAATGAATGTGATTGGAGACATAGGTACCCCAGGCCCGGCTAGCGTGCACAAAGGACCCCCATATACGCCGCGCATCCCAAAGCCTTGAATAGGAGGAGTTATTCTTAAATCCCACGTAGAAGGCAACCGCCGTACCGATAAGACTGACCGGAATAAAGGGGATGCCCAGGGGGATCTGGAAAAAATAGTAGAGGGCGCAGATTAGTAGGGAATAGACAAAGTAGAAGAGAAGGGTATTCCGTGAGAACTTAAAAATAAGTTTTGGATTAATAGTACGACCCGTATACATGAGCTTGCCAGGGGAAAAGGTGAAACATGTACACAAGCTATTAAATAGCAGCCACTCCCGCAGCAGAATTGGGGCAAACCTGAAATTATCGGCGGTAAGCCTGAAAAAAAGCCTGGTGGATATACCCGGTGCCGGTCCCAGATGACGCCGTCGCAACCGACTCGCCGAACAGTTACCCGGAAAACGACGAGGCTGATGGTGATACATCCCAATTTCTAACCCAAAAAAAGTTGAGGGCTTATATACAACGGTTCACCGACCTTTTTTGCAGTTTCGACTATGAAAAAGCAAAAGTCACTTTCAATAATTAGGATATTTATCCACCGAAATATCCAAAAAGAGGGAATCGGCCTTATTTGATCCCTCTTTTTTTTCCACAGGTTTATCCCATAGTATTCCTGACCAATACCTGCTCGCCGCTTTTTTAGAAAATTGTGAATTTTAGACTCAATACATACCCTTAAACCTCAGTTTACTAACGCTACGATTAATATGAATGCGAACAAAGCTATTTCCCGTCGTTATTTCTATCAGGTAATGAATGGTCAGAATTCGGATGCTGCTTACGAAATCCTGGCCCCCGACTTTGTTTTTACCCTGCCTACGCATCCGGAGCCCTATCACGGGCCGGATGGATTTTTGAATTTGGTTAACATGCTCCATTCCTCCTTCCCCGATTTCTACATCAATCCCCAGGACATGGTAGCTGGTGACGATTGGGTAGTAACCCGCTGGATCGGTGGGGGTACCCACAGCGGTGGTCCGTTGGTCACGGTGAAGGGGGACATTCCCGCTAGCGGCCGGTCCTTCGAAATTGACGGCATGACCTGGCATACGATTAAGGACGGCAAAATTACCGAGTCCATTGGCCACGAAGATACCGTGGGTCTGATGATGCAGCTCGGGGTGATTCCGTCGGAGGCTCCGGTTCCGGAGTCCACTCAGGAGCAGAATGAGAAAATGGCTCATCGGTACTTCGAAGAAATCATGAGTCAGGGAAAGCTGGAAGTAATTGAAGAAATACTTGCTCCCGATTTTGCCTTTATAATTCCTACCCAACCCGAGCCTATTGCCGGCTACGAAGCATTCAGGGGTTTTGTGATGTACCTCCGCAATGCCTTCCCCGATATAAAATTCACCGTACTGCGGCAGACCTCCGAAGGCAACAAAGTAGCTACCCGCTGGAGTATTGAAGGAACCCACAAGGGTGAGTTTTTGGGAGCACCTGCTACCGGCAATGCCATCAAAGACTTCGGCATCGACATATTCACCATTCGTCATGGCAAGATCGTTTCGGTCCATGTCAATGAGAATGATTTTGGCCTGATGCAACAACTAGGTATTATTCCCGCCTAAAACCACTTCCTGGGCGGGCTTTCTTAATAGCACTTTTTACACGAATAAAAGAAAATCTATGTCTCTTGAAGAAAGAAACAAAGCGGTTGTACGTCGCTACTGGTTTGAACTTTGGAATGATAAGAAGGGAGAAGTTTTGGACGAAATTGCCATTGAGAATGTAACCTTCCATTTCCCGGGTGGACAGGCGCATCAGCCACCTACCCTTAAAAAATGGTTCCAAACATCCCGTACTGCTTTTCCGGATGTACAATTTCAATTGCACGAAGAGATCGCCGAAGGGGATAAAGTAGTGAGCCGGTGGTCGTATGTAGCCACCAATACCGGCGAGTTCCTGGGCAGACCTGCCACCAACCGGCAGGTAATTGACCTCGGAATTGATATTTTCCGACTGGAAAATGAAAAGATTGTCGAAATGTGGGTTACCCAGGATAGCCTGGGACTCCTACAACAACTCGGCGTATTGCCCTCCTGAAAGGGTGTGCCACATCCGCCCTGTTACCTTTATTTGCCTTTATTTTATTTAACCTTTAACTTATTAAAAAAGAATTAGTTATGTCGTACACTCCTGAACAAAACAATGCCATTTGCCTCGATTTTTTTACCGCTGCCTGGAACGAAGGCAATGTCCGCGAGGATCTTCTTACCGATGACGCCATCGACCACTCACAAGTAGGGGGTAAAACCGTATCCGAACCTGGAGCGGGTAGTTTTAAGCAAATTGTGGGAATGTTTCGCCATGCCATGCCCGACGTAAAACTGAGCCTGGAAGATGAAATTTATACAGCCGATAAGGTGGTTCACCGGTGGCGACTCAATGGCACCGATACCGGTGGCGTGATGGGTATGCCTCCTAGTGGCAAGGCGCTGACCCTCACCGGAACTACCACGGTACGGATGAAGGACGGCAAAATAGCCGAACGCTGGGCCAATGTGGATGAGTTGGGCCTGTTGCAGCAGCTTGGGGTAGTGCCTCCGCCTCCGGGAGCGCACTAATTAACCTTCTACCGTCCCACTCCGCCTTAGTCGGCGGAGTGGTCGATAAAACAGGATTTCTCAAAACCATTATTATTACTACTTACTACCTAAACCAAAATGGCAGCAAACGAGAATGAAAAAAAGATAATTGCTTTTTTCAGAGAGGTCTGGAGCAAAGGTGATATGGAGGTTCTGGATCAAATACTCGACCCAAACTTCAATTTTATACTGGCCTTTGCCCATCTGAAAGATCGGGAGGCGTTTAGGAAACTGGTGATAGCCAATCGCCGGATTTTCGAAAACCTTGTCTACCATGTTGATGATGATGAAGGTGATGTGGTGGCCAATGACGAAAAAGGAGCGGGTGTGTGGCGAATGACCTCTAAACACGTAGACACTTGGCGAAACGTACCGGCAAGTAACAATTACTGCGAAATCCAGGGGATTACCTTCTTCAAATTCTCGCCGGATGGTTTGCTGATCGAGGCGCGGGTTCAAAATGATGTACTGGGGCTTATGCGGCAGATAGGTGGTGTCAAAGCTCTGTATGATTTTTAGACCAAACTGAACTACTCATTAAATTATTCTTAATCATGTCAACTCAATCAAATAAGGAAGTTGTACTGGCTTACGTGGATGCCATTCTGAGAAATCGGGACTTCAGTAAGTTTAAACAGTTTACGACGGACGATTTTTACATTGACCGCTCGGCGGTACCCGAAGCCATCAAAGGCGAGGCCGGCCTGCACACCCAAATGGACATGCTCTACGGAGCATTTCCGGATCTGGATCTGAAAGTAGTGGACGTAGTGGCCGAGGACGACAAAGTGGTCGTACGGTTCGCGGCTCCCGGTACGCACAAAGGCGACTTTGCCGGCATACCCGCTACTGGCCGCACCGCTACCTGGAAAGGCCTGGTGATGTACCACGTGGTAGATGGAAAAATCAAAGAAGCCTGGGCTAACTGGGACGACTGGGGGCTCATCGAACAGCTCAAATAAGGCAGTTTTTAGTTCGACGTATATATCAAACGGTAACCAATAACAAGCGCTAAGTTATGTCTAAGAAAGTATTAGCAATTCTATCTGAATACGGCTATTGGGGGATCGAACTGGTCGGTCCTCTCGAAAAACTGGAAGCAGCGGGGTACACCGTTGACTTCATGACCAAAAATGGTAAAAAGGCCGAGGCCCTGCCTCCCAGCTACGACACCACCTACGTGGATCCTCCGCTGGGCATGTGCGTCACTACCCCCGAGGCCGCCGAAAAAGTGAATAGCTTCGAATCCCAAAAACGCCTGGAAACCCCTCTGAACATGTCAGAGATGATCCCAGAGCGCCCTTATTTTTCAAAAAATAATTTTTTGCGAGAGTTTGAAAAATACTACGCTGATTTGAAGGTAGCCCAGGACAAACTCACCTCCGAGTACGAATCGGTATTTCTGGTAGGAGGTAGTGGACCCATTATCGACATGGTGAACAACCAGCGGGTACACGATATCATCCTGGCTTTTTATAACAAAAACATGCCCGTGGCCGGTATCTGCTACGGGGTGGCTCCCCTGGCTTTTGCCCGCGACTTCAATGAGCGCAAGTCCATCATCCGGGGCAAGCACGTGACGGGTCACTGCATTGAGTACGACTACCACGACGGTACCGGCTTCCTGCACACTGACCTGAACATGGGACCCCCACCTTATGTACTCGAGTACGTACTTACCGATGCCGTTGGCCCCGAAGGGCAGTACCATGGCAACTTTGGCAAGGAAACCTCGGTGATCGTGGATTATCCGTTCATTACGGCCCGCTCGCTGCAGTGTTCCTTTGAGTTTGGGGAACAATATGTCAACATGTTGGACAATGGACTCAAGCGTTATGGCTGGTAAAACGGGTAATCAGAAAATTATAGAACAATTTCTGGCCGACGGCATGGATCACATGTTCGGGAATCCGGGTACGGTAGAGCAGGGTTTCCTGGATGCCTTAGCCGAATACCCGGACATGAAATATATCCTCACCCTTCAGGAGACCATAGCGGTGCTCATGGCCGACGGCTATGCCCGCGCTACCCAGAAGCCTACCCTAGTACAGCTGCACAGTTCGCCGGGTATCGGCAATGCCGTTGGAGCGGTGTATCAGGCCAAGCGTGGACACGCTCCGCTGGTCATCATAGGTTCTGACGCCGGCGTGAAGTACATGAATATGGATGCCCAAATGGCCAACGACCTGGTGGGCATGATGGCACCGGTTACCAAGTACTCCACCATGGCCGTGTCGTCGGCTTCGCTGCTGCGGACCATCCGGCGCGCAACCAAGATCGCCTCTACGCCCCCCATGGGGCCGGTGTACGTGTGCCTTCCCATGGACGTGCTGGATGAGCTGAATGACGAACCCGTGTTTCCTTCCTGCATACCTTCCACGCAGGTAGCGCCGGCCCCGGCTCTGATTGAGCAGGCGGCCGACATGTTGCTCGCCGCTCAAAAGCCCATGCTTTTTGTGGGGGATGGGGTAGCGTATTCGGGAGCTGTGGAAGACATGACCCGGGTGGCGGAGCTACTGGGAGCCGAGGTGTACGGGGTAGAATTTGGCGACCTTGTGATGGACAATGCCCACCCGCTGTATCAGGGTACCACCGGACACATGTTTGGGAGCTACAGCAAGCCCATCACAACCAAAGGTGACGCCAACCTTATAGTCGGTACCTACATGCTTCCGGAAGTTTTTCCTGATGTCGACGAGATCTACGCTCCCGATGCCAAGGTGATCCACTTTGACTTGAATGCGTATGAGATTGCCAAAAACCATCGCGTGGATCTGGGAGTAGTAAGCGATCCCAAGCTATCGATGCAAGCCTTAGCCAGGGCCCTCGAAGAACGGATGACACCCGACCAAAAATCGGCGGCTGAACAACGGGCCAAGGAGATCGGGGCGGCAAAGGAAGCCAAACAGAATGCTGATATCGAACACGATAAGGGCCAGAAAGGAAAGCTACCCTTGCACATGTCGCAGTTCGCTGAGGTACTCGCCCAGAAACTCCCCGCTGATACAGTGGTGTTTGACGAAGGCCTCACGAGTTCGCCGGACTTTACCCGCTATTTTCCACCCCGTCTACCGGGTCATTATTTCTTTACCAGAGGAGGTTCCTTGGGGGTAGGTTTTCCGGGCGCGATCGGCCTGAAGCTTGCTCATCCCGACAAACTGGTGATTGGCTTGTCAGGAGATGGGGGAAGTATGTACACCATTCAGGCGTTATGGTCGGCCGTGAGGCACGGCACCGGTGCTAAGTTTATTGTCTGTAACAACGGTTCCTATAAGTTACTACAGCTCAACCTGGATCAGTACTGGAAAGAACGCGATATTCCCAAGCACGACCATCCCCTGCCGTTTGACTTGTCCTTTCCAGCCCTGCGGTTTGATGCCATCGCCCAGGCCATGGGAGTAGACGCAGTACGGGTGGAGAAAGAGGAAGAAATTCTCCCGGCCATTGAGCGCATGCTTGCCGACGACAAGCCATTCCTGATTGACCTGGTGCTGGAAGGTGACCACAAAGAGGCGTGGGTAAAAACGAATTGTTCGCAATAAATCGGTTCTGACGATGGATAATACGCAAAATTTTGACTATATTATTGTTGGAGCTGGTGCAACCGGCAGTGTTTTGGCCAATCGCCTTAGTGCAGATTCATCCCTGAAAATACTGCTACTGGAAGCGGGTGGCTCGGATAATCTTCCTGCTATAAAAGATCCGGGCGGGTTTGTGAGCCTGTGGGGATCAGATGTAGACTGGAAACTTCAAACCACCGACCAAAGCGCCCTAACCGGCCGATCCATTACCATTAATCAGGGCAAGGTTATAGGAGGAAGTACCTCCATTAACGCCATGATGTACGTGAGGGGAAATCCGGGAAACTTTAATGAATGGGAAGCCCAGGGGGCGGATGGCTGGGGGTACCAGGCTGTTCTGCCCTACTTCAAGAAGTCAGAAAACTACGAAGGAGGTGCCTCCGAATATCATAACACTTCCGGGGAGCTGAGTATCCGCGACTGCCCGGATGAAGTGATGCGGTCGGAGCATTTTTTGAAAGGCGCCACCGAACTTGGCTACGATGGCCCCCACTGGGATTACAACGGAGAACGCCAGGAAAACGGCGCCGGCTTGCTCCAATTTCACATTACTCCGGGTGGCGAGCGGGCTAATGGTGGGGTGGCATTTTTAAACCCGGTAAAAGATCGGGCCAACCTTACCATCGTAACGGGTGCTCAGGCAACCAAAATAGTGATCGAGAATGGGCAGGCCACGGGCGTCAACTACGTGGATCAGGCTGGGCAAGCCGTGAACGCTACCTGTACCAAAGAAGTGATTGTTTCGGCTGGCGCGTTAGCGTCACCCAAGTTATTGCTTCTATCAGGAATCGGCCCCGCCGAGGACCTCCGGGGCCTTGGGATTGAGGTAGCGGTGGATTTGCCTGGGGTTGGGAAAAATCTGCAGGATCACCTGCAGCTTCCCATGATATTCCGGTCTAAAATCCCCATGGATATGACCACCCTGCTCACGGGTAACGTGTTGTTTGTGCGCACCCGGGAAGGCGAAGGAGTACCCGATCTGCAGCTCAATTTCACGCCAAGTATACCGGCTCCCTTATCCCCCTTACTCCCCGACTTGGGCGGACCCGCTTGCATATTTCTGCCAATCCTGGTCCAACCGGAAAGTAGGGGAGAGGTTAGCCTTCGATCCGCTGATCCGACAGATCCACCCGTAATCAATCCAAATTACCTAACCGAAGCGGCCGACCTGCAAACCTTGGTAAAAGCAGTAGAGCTGGTACGAAACCTGGCTAACACACCTACCTTTCAGGAAATGAATGGCGGTGAGCTGATGCCCGGCGAAGCGGCCGATCTGGAAGGCTTTATCCGATCACAATGCTCTACGCTATGGCACCCGGCCGGCACCTGTAAAATGGGAACAGATTCCATGGCGGTGGTTGATTCTGAGCTTCGGGTTCGCGGTGTCAAGAGTCTTCGGGTAGCCGATGCGTCGGTAATGCCTACCGTCACGAGCGGCAACACCGTGGCTGCCTGCTTCATGATTGGGGAAAAACTAGCCGACCTCCTCCTGGAATCCTAGCGGAGACTGGCTGAGTAACGAGTAACAAGAGAAAATTTTTCATAAAACCTTTAATGTAACTGCGATGCTTACCGAAGAATCAATTCAAGAATTTGTTGCGGAGTGGTATAAGAAACTGGACGTACACGCGCCCATGGTGGAGGTGCTGCCGCTACTAGCCGATAGTGAACTCGAATGTGTGTTCCCCGAAGTAACCGTGTATGGATACGCGGGTTTCGAAGGCTGGTACCAGCGCGTGGTTCGTACCTTTTTCGACGAGGTACATACCGTAACCAAAGCCGAAGCCACCATCAATGGCGACACGGCCACCGTAGACGTAGTGGTGCAGTGGGAAGCCAGTGTGTGGAGTCCTCCCGAAGCCACTAGCAAGCGAATCAATGCCGATGCCTACCAAACCTGGACGCTGATAGCGGGGCCCAATGGGTCGCCTATTCTGACCAAGTACGTAGTGGATGATTTTGTGCCCCGCGAAGGTTCGGCCCAACTCTAAGTCCAGCATCATTCCTAACCCTTAACTTCTTCTACCAGTACTTATGAAAAACGTACCCGATACCAAGCTTGGCCGCATGTACAAAGAACATATTCAGCACATCCTGGATAAGAACATCGATGCTTTGCTTGATCAGTATACCGATGACGCACTCCTGATCAGCAGTTTTATGAAAAAGCCGTTGATTTATAAGGGCCGCGAGGGCATCAATGAACACATGCAGGGAATTTTGGGCATTGATGGGCTTGAAACAGACATCGTTTTCTGGGCAGAAACCGAAAACCCCGAAACGCTTATGATTACCGAGCAAATCACCATGACTGTGAATGGAGAGAACAGCGAGATGCGATTTGCGGACAGCTGGGTTCTGAAAGACGGTAGGATCGCCATCCATTTTGCGGGCATGGTCCAGCATCCCGATGGATCATTGTCTTAGTTATAGCCAATACTTCTCTCATTCGATTTAACTCTTACCAAAGATGCGCCTTGCAACCAGTAGAAACCATTTTCCAACCCACACCTCCGAATCGGTGATGGAGCAGGAGGGCGGTTTGCTGATTGGAGCCACAACTTCCTTTGACACGCTCTCCAGAAACCCGGCGATCCACGACTATCCGGCCCTGGCCATGGCGCTTCGCACCATGGTGAATACCGCCAGCCGTCGCCAAAAGCTACTTCACAAAGTGCTCTTGCCGGATGCTGAGGTACAGGGTACCGCCGCCGCGCTTATGGCTCTGAACACCCAGCTGGTAGTAGCGCGGCCCATGGGGGAAAGGACCATCCGCCTGGCCACTTATTTCAGCCAGGATAGCGGAGGCCTAAAACCCGGTGAAGTAGTTCGAAGCTTCTTTATTCCCAAGGCAATCCGGGAGAGTAGTGTATACCAATCGGTGGATTATTTGCGGTCTGGTCAGGCTGTCTGTGCGGTGGCAATCTGGGCGCAACGTTCGCTGGATATATTCGAAGATGTGCGAATAGTGCTGTCCGGCTGTACCTACCGTCCCGTACCCCTCAGCCGGATTAGTGCGGCACTACAAGGGAAAGAATGCATCCCGGAGCGTATCGACGAAGCTATTCAAAAACTTGGTGAAGAGCGACTTACGTTGTACAACCCTTCCCTGACCTTGGGTAGTCATTTGTTCTATTTATCAAAAACCTTGATAAAAAGAGCCTTACTTACGCTGTAAAGGTACCTGGCAAAAGATGCGAGCTTATTTAACCACAACTAATCGGAACTGCCTCAATGAAATTAAAAGGAAAAAAAATTGGAGTACTGTTTGAAGCAGATTACTTCGAAAATGAAATTTTTTACTATCAGTTCCGATTCCCCGAAGAGGGAGCTGAGTTACATTTTCTGTCACGACTGTGGGGGCAACCCAAAATCACCTTCCTGGGCCACGAATACCGGGCGCCGATGGACTGTTGGGAGTCGTTTGAGAATATGTCCGATGAAGAGCTACGTACCTACGATGCCATCATCGTGCCTTCGGGGATGGTGTCGGACCGGCTGCGCTACACCGAAGACGTAAATAAGATACCTCCCGCCACGGAATTTCTCAAAAGGGTATTTGCCGAGGAAAGTATTCTAAAAGGTATTATCTGCCACGGACTGTGGCTGGTGGCACCCGCTACCGAACTGGTGAAGGGCCGACCACTGGTTTGCCATAACAATCTGATTGGCGACGCCAAAGCGTACGGTGCCATCTACACGGATCAGGACGTGGTGGTGGATGGCGACCTGGTGACGGGTCGTTCGGGACATCATGCCCACCTTTTTGCGCAGAAGATCATTGAGATGCTCTCAGAACCTTCCAATTAATAAATTGACTTGTCCTATGAATACTACGTTTTTCCATTTAGCTGTAACGGTCAAGGATTTAGGCGTTTTTGAAAATTATTATGCCAAACATTTCGGTTTCTACCGGGCGAGGGTAATCGCGCTTGGGGACGATGCAGAACTGGTTTTTTTGAAAAATCAGGATGGATTTTACTTCGAAGTTTTTCCGCCCGAAGAAGAGCGTCCCTACCCAATGGCCCTGGCTGATGGCCCCCACTATCCGGGTTTGCGGCATATAGCCTTTCAGGTAGATGATGTGGATGCCAAGCTTGAAGAAATGGGTGCCGATGCCCATATAACGCTGGGTCCGCTGCATTTTGATGATTTTATACCCGGCTGGAAAACCGTATGGCTCAAAGATCCGGAAGGAAATATCGTAGAAATTACCCAGGGCTATAAGGATCAGGAAGGCTTAGCCTAAGCTCTTCTCGCAAATTTCTCTTACTATCTACCCTACCAACTAGTAATACTTCAACACTTTTTCACCCCTTAACAACATAGTACTATGAATCTCGATTTCACCTTCACCGACACAATAGCCGGTTATGTATTGGAATTCAATCCTCAGGAGCGTTGGTTGATACTTGAAACGTCTGACAAGCGTCAATTTAGAGTAAATTTGATTGCTTCTACCTACGCCCGCTCCATCAGGAACCTAACCGAACCGTACCAGGATGCCTCGGGTAAGATGGATCACCTGTTAGCCAACAAAGGACAGTTTGTTTTTGTGTATGGGACCTTTTATCCCGGCGAAACTACCGATAAAACGGTATTCGAGGCACAGTGGATGATATTTCCCGGTGGTGAACCCGACGCCTACCGGCAGGAAGAACAGGATTGGTGGATCGAACAAATCAAGTCTATTGCCTCCAGCTATCTAAAATGGCAGTTCAACCATCCGGCCGATCCCATCAATTACAAGAACTACCGGACGACCCTGGATTTGGCTGGTTCCAAGAAGGGGGATTATATGCAGGAGACCGACACCATTTCCCGAATGATCTACGGGTTTGCTTCGGCTTATATGCTTACCGGGCAGGACGAGTTTCTGCAGGGAGCCGAGCTGGGTACCGAATACCTGCGCGACCACATGCGATTCTTTGATCAGGACGATGACCTAATCTACTGGTACCATGGTCTTAAAGTGGAGGGTCAGAAAGAAACGAAGCTACTTACCTCTGAGTTTGGCGACGACTACGACTCCATCCCCATGTATGAGCAGATTTACGCGCTCGCCGGGCCTACCCAAACCTACCGGATCACGGGTGACACCCGTATCATGTACGACATCGAGAAGACCATCGAGCTTTTTGACAAGTACTATAAGGACAACGAGGGCGAAGGCTATTACTCGCACATTCACCCCATTTCGTTTGATCCCAAGGAAGAGTCGCTGGCGCACAACCGGGCTCGCAAAAACTGGAACTCCGTGGGTGACCACGCTCCGGCCTATCTCATAAACCTGTACCTGGCTACCGGTGAGGAAAAGTATGCCGATTTCCTGGAATATACCTTCGATACCATCACGAGCCGTTTCCCCGACTATGACAATAGCCCCTTCGTGCAGGAGAAATTCTTCGACGACTGGAGCAAGGATCAAACCTGGGGCTGGCAGCAGAACCGAGCGGTGGTAGGCCACAACCTCAAAATTGCCTGGAACCTGATGCGGATGCAATCGCTTCGTCCGAAGGATTCCTACAAGGAATTTGCCGAAAAGATCGCCGCACTGATGCCGGATGCCGGTTCGGACCGTCAGCGGGGTGGCTGGTACGACGTGGTGGAGCGTGAACTCAAAGTCAACGGCCACCATCAGTTTGTATGGCACGACCGCAAGGCCTGGTGGCAGCAGGAGCAGGCCATCCTGGCCTACTTGATCCTGCACGGCCTGTTGGGTAAGGAAGAATATTTGAAATTCGCCCGCGAATCGGCTGCCTTCTACAACGCATTTTTCCTGGATACGGACGATGGCGGGGTGTACTTCAACGTATTCAGCAATGGTATGCCGTATCTGTTAGGCACAGAGCGATTCAAAGGAAGCCACTCCATGAGTGCCTACCACAGCACCGAACTCTGCTTCCTGTCGGCGGTGTATACCAACTTGCTGATTACCAAAAAGCCCACCTATTTCTATTTCAAGCCTTATCCGAAATCCTTCAAAAACAACATATTGTTTGTTTCGCCGGATATTCTGCCTAAGGGTAGTGTGTACATCAGCGAGTGCTTCATTGACGACCAACCCTACACGAACTACGATGGAGAGGCGCTATCTGTAACACTACCGGATACTGACAAGCAGGTGCGGGTAAAAGTACTACTCACTCCGGTAAAATAACTCCCTAACCAGCATAACTCATTATGAATGTAACGATCAATAAAATTGATGATATAACGGTTGTTGAGGCCGAAGGAAACATTGATAGCCGAACGGCCGGGGAATTTGAAAAAAAAGCTGTAGCAGGAACTCAGGGAGAAGATAAGATCATCATTGACCTATCCAAAGTGGAGTTCCTGTCCAGTGCTGGCTTACGTGCTTTGCTCATACTATACCGACAAGTGAAAGCCCGTAGTGGCAAAATTGTGCTCGTGGGAGTTTCGGAGGAGATTCAGGAAGTGATGGAAAATACGGGCTTTATTAATTTCTTCATTCTTGCCGATCTTCTCGAAGATGGCGTAAAAGCGTTAGGCTAATATGGCAACATCACAAGATAAGAGTATCAATGACATCCGTATTGATTACTACCCTACCCATGAGTTTGAGGGCATGAAATTCAGGCGTGGGCACGCACTACCCTTCGGGGCTACCACCGTGCCCAACGGCGTCAATTTTAGCATTAGTTCCAGTGCGGCCAATTCCTGTACCCTGGTGCTGTTCGACAGGGGGGCCGATCAGCCCTACGTAGAAATCCCCTTCCCGGACGAGTTTCGGGTAGGGGATGTATACTGCATGATCGTGTTCGACCTGGACGTGGAACGCCTCGAATACGGCTACCGGATGGACGGTCCCTTTGCTCCCGAACTGGGACATCGCTTTGATAAGAGCGTCATTCTCAGTGACCCCTACGCCCGCTCCCTGGGCGGGCGGGATACCTGGCTCGCCCAGCCCAACTGGGACGATGTGTATCCTTACCGCTCGCGGCTTGCTTTTGAGGATTTTGACTGGGAAAACGATCACCCCCTGGAATATCCCATTGAGGATCTGGTGATATACGAAATGCACGTAAGGGCATTTACCAAGCACCCCACAGCAAAAGCAAAAAGCGCCGGTACCTTCAGTGCCATCAAAAGCAAAATCAAGTACCTCAAAGATTTGGGTGTCAACTGCATAGAGCTGATGCCGATCTATGAGTATGACGAGTGGGAAAACAGCAAACCGAACCCCGTCACGGGCGAAATGCTCGTGAATTTCTGGGGGTATAGTACGGTGAATTTCTTCTCGCCTAAGGCCGGCTACGCGGCCACCGGGAAACTGGGGATGCAGGTAGACGAGCTGAAAACGGTGATTAAGGAGCTGCACAGAAACGGTATTGAGGTGATTCTGGACGTGGTATTCAACCACACGGCCGAAGGCGACCACCGGGGGCACACCATCTCGTTTCGGGGGATTGATAACAAAACCTACTACATGCTTACGCCGGAGGGGTACTATTTCAATTTTTCGGGCACGGGCAACACCCTCAATTGCAACAACCCCGTGGTGCGCAACATGGTACTCGACTGTCTCCGCTACTGGGCGGCCGACTACCACATCGACGGCTTCCGGTTCGACCTGGCCGCTATTCTGGGACGGGCTCAGGATGGTAGCCCACTCAGCAACCCGCCCCTGCTCGAATCCCTGGCCTACGACCCCGTGCTGGCCAAGTGCAAGCTCATTGCCGAGGCATGGGATGCGGGCGGATTGTACCAGGTAGGTTCGTTTCCGGCCTACGGCCGTTGGGCCGAATGGAACGGAAAGTACCGCGACTCGGTCCGTAAGTTTCTCAAAGGCGACGAAAGTCAGGTGGGGGAAATCGCGCAACGGGTGCAGGGCTCACCGGACCTGTACTACT
Source organism: uncultured Cytophagales bacterium (assembly GCA_963768025.1). Classification (GTDB taxonomy): domain Bacteria; phylum Bacteroidota; class Bacteroidia; order Cytophagales; family Spirosomataceae; genus CAVYGM01. The sequence continues at coordinate 36,798 of CAVYGM010000033.1, read as the reverse complement.
ACCGGGGACCTACCGCCAGTATCAACTTCATTGCCTGCCACGATGGCTTTACGCTCTACGATATATTTTCCTATAACGAAAAGCACAACGAAGCCAACGGTGAGAATAACAACGACGGGGGCAACGACAACCACTCCTGGAACTGCGGTGTGGAAGGTGAAACCGACGATGTGGGGATCAACTTTTTGCGGCAAAAGCAGATCAAAAACGCCATGTCCATTCTGCTCGTAAGCCAGGGAGTGCCCATGCTGCTGATGGGCGACGAAATGGGCCGAACCAAAAAAGGTAACAACAATACCTATTGCCACGATAACGAACTCAACTGGCTCGACTGGTCACTGCTGAAAAAGAATCAGCAACTGTTTAGCTTCGTTCAGGGCCTTATCAAATTCCGGCGGGCTCACCCGGTTTTGCGCAGTTCCACGCATTTTACGCATTCCGACTACGTAGGCAGCGGGTATCCCGACATCAGTTTCCATGGTACAAAGGCCTGGCAAATGGACTGGTCGGCGAACAATCGTTCCTTTGCCTTCATGCTCTGCGGCGATCACGCCAAGCAGGGCGTCATCAAGGACGACATGATCTACGTAGCCATGAATATGTACTGGGAGAGCCTCACTTTTGAACTTCCCCAGCTCTCTCATGATCGGAAATGGCATGTTTTTTCTAATACCGATATGCCAGATGCCGAAGATGTGAGTATCTTGGGCAAAGAACCTCTTACTCAAAGCCAGGATCATATTGTAATCGGGGCTCGTTCCGTCATGATTCTCGTTGGCAAGTAGCGGGTTGGCTTTTTATCAAACTATTTTCTGAACACTAACCAGTAAACATTAAAAAAAAATGAGCTTTTCAATAAATTCCACGGTTTCGGACGTAGCCGAAGTAGGCAAAGTAGCTACGATACAACTCACGGGCGAACTCGACTCTCTATCGGCTCGTCTCTTTCAGAAGGAGATTGAAAAAGTTGCCCTTGAGTCGCCGAAGGATTTGGTTTTGGACATGGAGCAACTCACCTTTATGGCATCGGCTGGGCTGAGGGTATTGATTTTCTCCAAGCAAAAGATCGGCCCTTCCCTGAATATATTCATCGTAAAACCACAGGAGCCTATTGTGGACACTCTCGAAAAAACGGGATTGCTGCACAGTGTGACAATCGTAGATACCTATCCTAGCTAAGCATTTCCCGCCGATGGAATCAAAAATATTCCCCGGGACGGTCGAATCAATAGACCAAATCCGACAATACATCAAGGAAATTTCCGAACTTGCTGGTCTGGGTAAAAAACCAAGCTATAACCTGATGCTCGCTGCCGACGAAATAGCCACCAACATTGTTTTGTATGGTTACGAAGACGCGGGGCTAACGGGGGATATTGAGGTGTCCTATTCCCAGTCAGAAGATGAGTTGGTAGTGGTTTTTGAGGATGAGGCAACGCCGTTTGATCCGTTGTCCCGCGACTTACCCGAAGAAGAAGATCTCATGAAACCTTTGGAGGAAAGGGCAATTGGTGGATTAGGGATTTTTCTGACCATAAACGGGGTAGATGATTTCGTTTATGAATACGTGGACAACCACAACCGTAATATTTTTAAAATGAAATTGGACAAAAAAGATTAGTTCAAAGGGTTTTAATTCGTATGCTGTCACTCCGTAGTCAAAGTACAACCTCATTTTCTAAACCACTTTAAAGAATGTATACGTTTTCCTTTCTCGGAATTAGTACGTGATATGTCTGTTAAAATTCGATATACTAATCCCTTTCCCGGCCTAAGTAGTTTTGAATCCCAGGATTCAGAACTGTTTTTTGGCCGGGAAAGTCATATTACAGCTTTACGAAAGAAGCTTTCCATTACCCGGTTTTTGGCCATTGTGGCTTCTTCGGGCAGTGGCAAATCCTCCATGATCAAAGCTGGACTGATTCCCTCCCTGGAAAAGGAAAAACTAAGTGGCACGGAGGTGGCGGATTGGAATATTATCCTGTTCAAACCCGGAGCTACCCCCATCCGGAATTTGATGCGCGCGCTCACCCGTGAGATTCCCGACTTTGCGACTGATTCCAATGGTATCGAAAGCGAATTAGCGCAGAATCCCACCCTGCTCTGCGACAGGTTGCAGCAAATTCAGGAGAAGAATACCTTGCTCGTCATCGATCAGTTTGAGGAAATATTTCGCTACAAAAAAGAGGAAATCGATCTGACGGGCCACGATGAATCGGCGCAGCTGATCAGCATTGTGATGGATATTGTGCAGCGGAAAAACTGCCAGGTTTATGTGGTACTCACCATGCGATCCGATTTCCTGGACGCCTGCACCAACTACGACGGGTTTACGGAATTGATCAATCAGGGGTATTATCTTTTGCCAAAGATGAACCTCGACGAAATTCGTAGGGCCATCGTCATGCCCGTCCAACTTCGGAAGGGGGCCATATCTAATGAACTGGTGGATCTCCTGATTCAGGAGGCGGGCAGCAGCTACGACATCCTGCCCATTCTCCAACATGCTCTCATGCGAACCTGGAACTACTGGGAGCGGCAGGATCGGTCCAAACCCATGGATGTGGTTCATTACGAGGCCATCGGAACCATGAAGGACGCCATTGCCCGCCACGCCGAGGAGATTTACCACGACTTGCCTAGTGAAAAAAGCCGCCTGGCCATTCAGGATGTTTTCACCTCCCTCGTAAAGCTTGCTCCTGGTGACATTGGCGTGTTGAGCCCTACCTTATTGAGCCGGATCATCCGGGTGACGGATCTGCCGGAAGAACTCCTCACGGACGTCATCAACCGATTCAGGCAGCAGGGAACCGCCTTCCTTACGCCATCCTATACTCAGGATCTGGACCAGGATTCCTTCATTGATATCTCCCACGAACGAATCCTGACTTTGTGGGGGCGGCTGCAAGCCTGGGTTACGGATGAAACAGAGTCGGCCAAGCTCTACAAAAAAATTGCGCAGTCGGCCCAGTTGTACCAGGCGGGCAGAACGGGCCTCCTGGTCAATCCCGAATTACAGATAACCCAAAAGTGGCTTAAAGAGAAAAAGCCTACCAAGGCGTGGGCCGAAAAATACGACCCCTATTTTGAAAGGGTCATCAACTACGTGGATCATAGCCGCACGGAGTATGAGAATATTCTGAAAAACAACGAAGATAAGCAGCAGCGAGAATTAAAAAGAGCCCGCTACTTCGCGGTAGTGATGGGCGTAGGCTCATTGATGTCGCTGATGTTCCTGGTGATATCCCTGGTGCTGCGCTACGATGCGGAACAGAGCCGCAAACAATCACTCGAAAAGGAAAAGGTTGCCTTGGCTGAGCGGGCAAGGGCGGAAGAACAAACCAAGGAGTCATTTTCCCAAAAACGAATAGCGGAACAACAGGAAACAATCGCCGAGCAGCAGCGCCGCCTTACCGAGGAGCAACGCTCCATCGCAGTACGCGAGCAACAGCTGGCAGAAGTGAAGCGGATAGAGGCGGTAATAGCCAAGCAGATTGCGGTGATTGAGAAGGTAAAGGCTGATTCGGCCCAAAAAATTGCCGAGCGGCAAAAGGATCTGGCGGTAAAAGCCCGGGCCATTGCCGATTCCATGCGGTTTCAGGCGGATATTTCCCGGAAGGAAGCCATTGTATCCCAAAAGGACGCCGAGGAACAGCGCGGCAAGGCCGTTGCCAGATCCATTGCCATCCAGTCGTACCAGATGGCCGAAAACTCCCAGGAAGGGCTTCCGGCTATTTTGGCAGCGCAGGCCTATCGGTTCAATCTGCGCAACGGGGGACAGAAGGATAATCCGGATATTTTTAGAGCTTTATCCAGAGCCTCCGATAAGAGTACGGTGTTAAGACTCCACCGCGATATTGTCCGGACGTTGGTTAAAAAACCAACCGGCGAGGTGCTACGCATCGGCAGGGGACGACGGAACCATTAAAGTATGGGACGCCGACATGGACAGGCGCATGAATGTGCAGACGTACAGTGTGGCGATTTCTGAAAAAAAGGCCTCCCTTCAGAAAACTAGTCCTTCGTTGAGATCCATTGCTTTTTCGGCCGATGGCAGCAAGCTCGTAGCGGGTAGTGCCACCGGCGAGCTGTACGTGTGGGATACCATGCTGCCCTCGGCTATGCCACAGGTGATCCGAACAAACAACGGAGTTATACATACGGTACTACTGAACAAAACGCCGGAAAGTATGATCACGGTGAGTGGCGATGGGGTGGTGCGGACCTGGAAAGTCACCTCCAAGGGGTTAGATTCGTTGCAGACTGTCCGGTCAGCTATTGATATGTTTTGTGCCCGGCTCACACCCGATGGCAAACACCTGGCCTGCGGTGCTACCAACGGACGGGTGGTGATTTTTGACGTAGCCAACTTAAAGAAGGAGCCCGTCTCGTTCAATTATTATGGTTTTGGAGCCCGGGTTACGGCTCTGGCCTTCGATCCATTGGGTACCCACCTGGTTACGGCCAATTCAGCGGGGTCGCTTTATCAGTGGAACTTTGTCGGCAACAAAATTGATCGAATCGGACTTCCCTTATCAGGAAGGCATACTTCTCCGGTCAATGACATTGTTTTTTCACCGGATGGTAGCCTTATGGCTACCTGTAGCTACGACTGGACGGTGCATCTGTGGAACTATGAAAATATTTCTAACCGTCAGGTACAACCCGTCGTGATTGATGATTTTGATACGTGGGTATTGGGCCTTACCTTCTCGAAGGATAGTAAGCAGCTACTAGCCTGTGGGGCGGATAGAACCACCCGAATTTGGAGCATCAGTGCCGATGATTTATACCAGCAGGTAGTTCAGAAAATTGACCGCGATATGACCGTAGATGAGTGGAACCGGTACATAGGGAAGGATATTCCGTATGAGAAATCGGCAAAAAAGGAGGTTCAATAGAAAACAGTGGGTTCGCTTATGAAGATACGCTTTACATATTTCCTAGTACTGAGTTTGATACTGCTTCTGAAAGGGGTGGAAGGCCGAGCGCAGGCTACCTGCGACGAATCCATTCTACTTCCGGAAGCTGAAAAAAAATACGCCACCGGGAATTTCGACGAGGTACTTTCCAGCCTGCTGCCTTGCCTGGAGAATGGGTTCAATGAGGATGGGCGTGTGCAGGCCTATAAAATCCTGGTTAAGACCTTCCTGGCCATAGATTCCGTTGAAAGAGCCAGGATGACAGTCAACCGGATTCTGGCGATAAATCCCAACTTCGAGCCCGATTTTTCGTCCTCCGAACAATTTAAGTCGATCGTGGTGGAAATGAAGGCACAGCTTGAGCAAATCATCCAAATTACGTCTGTTTCCAAAAAAGCTGAAAATCTCCTTCAGGTACCCGCCACGGTAATGGTGATCACCGACGTGGAGATTCAGCAGCGGGGCTACCAGAACCTGGAACAAATGCTACACGATTTGCCCGGATTCGATATAGCCAAAGGAAATGGCCCGGGGTACTCCTACTTCTACCAACGGGGCTACCGATCGATATCGAACGACCGGATTTTGCTGCTCATTGACGGCATTGAAGAAAACGACCTGGTATCGAACAATATCCAAATTTCGCGGCAGTATCCCATCTCCGACATCGAACGGGTAGAGATCATTTACGGTCCGGCGTCCACGTTGTACGGGGCCAACGCGTTTTCCGGGGTGATAAATGTCATTACTAAAAATCACAAAGCGAGCATTGGTACCACCAACAAGCTCCTGTTCAGGGGGCAGTCGAGGTACGGAACCTGGAATTCGAAGTACATTGACGGAACCTTAACCGCCAAAACCAAAGAAGTAGCCGTATCCGTTACGGGCCGCTATTTCCATTCCGACGAAATGGACATTTCGCGCTTTCCCACCTGGAACTACGATTCGCGAAAACCGGATCAGTACAAGAACATTCTGGGGATACAGGGAACTGATGCCAAGGGGAATTTTCTGGCCCAAAACTATTTGAATAGCTCGGGTCTCCTAACAAAGTTTCCCAATAGCGATCTTTTTGAAATGGACCTTACGGATGGGAAAGCGTCGGCGATCCGGCTTTCCGAGAAAGGCCGGCAGAAGGCCACCCTGCTGGATAACCAGTTTGTGTTTGATAGCAAAATCGGGGATCAGCCCGTCGAATACGACAATTCCTCTTCCGACTGGTTTGTGCGTGCAAAGGTGGAATTCAAAGATTTCGTGCTATCTGCGTACAGCTGGCGCACCAATGAGGGGGCGTCGCCCTGGTACACCAACCGTTCCCGGCTTTCGGCTCCCAAGTACTCCCGCTGGATCACCGTGAATAATGCCTTCTCCACCATATACACCAAGTCCATAACGGATAATTTTCAGATTTTAAACATCACTTCTTTCAAGATACACGCCATTGATGGAGCCACCAATCTGGCGTCCTACTCCGGCTATTTCAACTCCCGGTACTCGTTGCTCGACCTGGCCAACGGCCGGGCACCGACTACCTCCACCCAGTATTTGTACCGTTATTCGAACCAACTGCGCAACGAACTCAGGATGTTCTGGACTCCCACGCCCAAAGTGGATGTGAGTGGAGGGGTGGAAATACGGGAAAGTTATGTACAGGGGGACTACATCAGGTCGTCCCAGATCGACCCGGACGAGAATGGGTACCTCCTGGATTCAATAGCCGGGGGTAATTATTATAGAAGTAGCGATGTGGGAGTCTATGGTCAGCTTACCTACCGGCCGCGCAGCTTTTTGAAACTAGTGGCAGGCTTGCGCCTGGACAACAACCGGGTGAGGAACTTTGGTGGCTACGGGAATGCCTTCAACCCAAGGCTGGCCGCGATTTATACGCTGGGTAAGCTCATTTTTAAAGCCACCTATGCCACCGCATTCAAGGATGCTTCCAACCTCCAAAAATACGGAACCGCCCCCGACCGCCGGGTCAATAACCCCACGCTCCAGCCCGAACAGGTTAGGAATTTCGAGGTAAGTGGTAATATGCGCTTTAATAAGGATTTGTCTTTCAGTGTGGTTGCCTACCACGCTTATTATAGCAATGTGATCGGAACCAGGCAGGTAGTTTACGAAGGGGGGGTGACTAACCAATTTACTCCCATCGGCCGGCAGCGGATATGGGGGCTTCAGGGGGAAGGCGCTTACAAAATGGGTCAACTCAGTATCTGGGGCAATTTTACCGTCACCAATCCCAAGGATCTTCAGAACGGTCTTCGGATTAGCGACGTGGCTAGTTTTATGTTCAATGCGGGGGCAAACTACCAGTTCATTTCCAAGCTGAACGTCAATCTTAGTGCGAACTATTCCGGGGCCCGCCGAACCGGCAAGGGTACCTCGGGTAGTCAGAATCCGATCCCGCTGTTTGACCCCTACCTCATTTTCAATTCGGCTATTACCTACGAAAATGTGTTCAACGGGGTATCCGTCCAGCTAATTGTCAATAATTTGGCCGACACGGAGTACTTTTTTCCGGGTATACGGGAGGCTGATGGAACCACTTTTGCCGCGAGGTTTCCTCAGGAGCGTAGGTACATCGCTATTGGAATTCTGGCCAATATCAATCGCTAGCACACGGGCCCAAGGGCCGGTTTTTACTAGGTATTACCATGACTATTATAGATTCTTCATCAACATATCGTTCAAATAAACAAGCTATGATGCACACATTATCTCTACCAGAAATGGGTCTTGAGCTAAGTGAGGTACACTATCCGACGCGGATGAATGAGATTGGTAAATTCAGAATAAAGGGATGGAAAAACGAAAAAGGAATAAATCCGGCCTTTTTTTCCCAGGAGGCCTGGCTCGAAGAACTCGATGAGCGGTCGTACCACTGGGTCGTTACTAAAGGCCCCCATATTGTAGCCGCTGCCCGGCTAAGTATTCACACCTCACTCGACGATGTACCCTACGCGCACCTGTTGAAACCAATGCACCGGGTACAGTTCGAAGGCAAATGCGTAGCCTCCATCAATCGGCTGGTGGTGGACCCTGATTTTCGCCGGGCTGGTTTGTCCCATTGCCTGGATCTGGTGCGGATAGAACGGGCAAAAACCAAAAATGCCGATGTGGTGATAGCATTTCCACAACAGTTGCGGTTGTCGCCGCTGGTAAAAAAAGGATTTACCCTCATTGAACAGCTCGAGAACATTCCGGAGATGCCCGAGCGCCCATTCTATGTGATGTCCATGGATTTGGCTCTTAATCCAAATCCGGTTTGATGGAGCCCTCGCCTGATTTTTGGAAAAAGTAGCTGGTCATTCTGTAACCCCTAACCCCTTACACTTGAATAAAGAAACCCTTTATAAGTTCATTGGCCTGAATGTTGGCGAAGAAAGTACGGTAGGATTGTTTATTGGCTTTTCCTTCTTTATGGGGGTAGCGGTGGCAATCTTTTATACCGCTACTACTTCTATGTTTCTAATTTCATTTGACCGAACCATGTTGCCTAAGGCCTTCATTGTGGGGGGCGTTACGGTGTATGGCCTTGGGTTTGTCACTAATTATTTGCAGAAAAAAATCCGGTTTACGGTCCTCATCAATTCCCTCATTTATTTCCTGATGGCGTCGGTAACCGGGCTGTTGTTCCTGTTTCAAATTAGCGAAGCCAGTGTCTTTATATTCTTTCTATTTGTTTGGAACCGGGTTTTTGTATTTGTAAACGGGATTACCTTCTGGTCCACCGCGGCTAAAATCTTCAAAATCCAGCAGGCAAAACGCCTGTTCGGACTGATCGGTACTGGGGAGGTGATTTCCTCCATTATTAGCTTTTTTTCCGTTCCACTGCTGTTAAAGTTTATCACCACCGACCAGCTTCTTTACGTCGCGGCCTTTTCAGTTTTGGGGTGCAGCTTCCTGATGAACCGAATCGTTCGCCGTTTCTCTGCCAATCTGGATGTCGTCGTAAAGGAGGAAATCAAGGAAGAAACACCTTCCGATACCCGCACCTGGAAAGACTTCCTTGCCAACCCCTATTATCGCCTGGTGTTTTTGTTGGCCATGATGCCCGTTATCGGGTTGTTTTTTGTGGACTTCATGTTCGCGGTGGAATCCAAAAAAGTGTACCCCGACAAGGAACTACTCGCGAGTTTTCTGGGGGTGTTTTTTGGCTTTTGTGCCATATTCGAAACGGGAATAAAGGCCGTTGTGTATGGCAAAATCATGAATAATTACGGCCTGAAAGTGGGAATAGCCATTCTGCCGGTTGCTCTGCTTTTTAGTACCGCGCTGGCGGTTGGCTATGGAGTGGTGTATGGTACCACATCCCTGTTTTTTGCGTTTATCGTCATGAGTCGGTTTTTTATGAGTCCGGTGCGCAAATCCGTCAACGAGCCCTCCCTCCAGATGTTGCTTCAGCCCATACCCGCTCAGGAACGGGCGGCCGTGCAGAGCCGGATAGAAGGGGGCCCCAAGGCCCTGGGTAATATCATACCGGGTGTCATTCTACTGGCACTTACCAGTTTCAGTTTTGTCGGAACGGTGGAAATCGCCGGATTTTTTATCTTGATCCTGATCGGCTGGTTTTATTTGTCTTTGAAGACCCAGGTCTCCTACCGGTTGGTTTTGAACTCGCTTTTGCAAAAATCCCAGGATTGGGTCACGCAAAGTTATGATTTGTATAGTACCCTTTCGCGGCAGATTGCCAGTATCAAGAAGCCCCCCAAGCTCAATTACGAATACAGCAATTTTGATTTTATAATAAAGCTTTCCAATTCACCCGATGCCCACAACCGGGTGCTGGCTGCCGAACTCCTGGGGGAATCGGGCCGATACTTTGCGTTCAGGCATTTGGCCGCACTCATCAACGATGAGTCGCCCGATGTGAAGGGGGCAGCCCTCAAAGCTGCCGGGGTACTACGCAAGGCCGAGCTTTGGCCGCTGCTCATTAGCCACCTCCCTTCCGACCGCTATCATCAATCCGCCGCCTATGCCCTCATGACGGTGGGAGAGCCCGTAATCCGGGAATTGACGCGTAATTTCAGCCGCGCCGAAGGCCAAACCGAATTCAGACTTCGACTCATCCGAATTATCAGGCATATAGGCGGGAAGGACGCTATCCGATTCCTGAGGTCGCTGATGAATACCCCCGACGTGCTGATTCGGGATGAGGTGTACGCCGCGCTGAAGCACCTTCATTACGTGGCCCGGATTACCGAGCGAAGCTACATCAATGCCGAAATCGACAGTCGGATTGAACTCCTCGTCTGGATCATGGCCTCGCAAAGGGACTTGGAACAGTACCCTCCCTGGTCACAAATTCAAGTTGCCCTGCAAAAGGAAAAACGGAGGGTGATCCCGCAGATATTTAACCTACTCTCCCTCCTGACCCAGGAGCAGCACTACGACTTTATATGCGATCTGCTTCTGCGGGAGGAAGACGAAACCTATGGCTATCTGCTGGAAGTGATGAATATGTCGCTGCCGCAGGAATGGAAAAACAAGTTGATTCCATTGTTTGAGGATCGGCCGATTCAGGACAGGTTGAAAGCCTGTGCGGAGCACTACCCCACCAACCACCTGGTACCTGAGGATAGACTGAGGGACATAGTGAACAAACATTACTCCCGGATTTCGCAATGGCTCAAAGTGAGTGCCCTGAGGGAGTTAGATCAAAGTAGCGAAAAAAACCTGGTGATTTTTGCGGCGCTGGCTATTTCACCCTACGAAATCATTGCCGAAATGGCACTGTATAAACTGCATAAGTTGGATCTCCTTCGTTTTGATGAATTGCAGTGGAGTATGGAAGAAATGGAGGATTCTTTTCATATCTCTATTTGCAAAAAGATACAGGCTGCACCCAAGATTCATGATTTTCTCGTCCATAAAGTGTGGGTACTCGGCCAAACCGACCTTTTTTCAATTTACCACGAAGATGAATTAATTGAAATAGCCAGCTCATTGGCTGTATTTCAGTTGCCAGCGGGGGAGAGTATTCAGGGAGCCGATCTCAGCCGGCATGAAAAATCCTTCTGCGTGGTTTCCTATGGTACAATTGAGGTACAGGTTCCTGCTACGGGGGCAGTTCAGCCGCAGGATGCCTTTGATACATTTGAGCTAAGCCGCGAGAGGTCATCCAGACTTGTTATTCGGGCTACGGTGGATTCGGAACTATATTGTTTTGATGACCAAAAAGTGGAAGGATTACGGCTAGTTCACGATCCCAAGGACATCCCTTGGGAATCGGTGACGGCAGCCATAAATTGAAGTTAACCAAGAAAATTACTAACGTTTGGGGATGAACCCCGACTTTACATATAGGTAGCAAACCTCATGATTGAGTGTACACAACCATACAGATCGTTCCCCGGCTGGGCTAACAAGGATACATCGTTGGTGTTGGCGTGGCGGGTTGTGATGTGTGCCGTCCTGTTGTGCAGTTTGGGCTTGCAGCTACGGGCGCAGAATAGAGGCCAGGAAATCGGGAATCCGATTTGGGAACTTCACACACCCAAAGAATACGGGGCCCACGGGCAAAACTTCGCGGCCGTACAGGATCGCCGTGGGGTCATGTATTTTGGGAATTTTGCCGGTGTCCTGGAATACGACGGGACCACCTGGCGAACCATTCCCACGCGCAACTATGCCAAGGTGTCCTCTCTATTTTTCGATGAGGTGACGGGTACCGTGTTTGTAGGAGCCAACAGTGAGTTTGGGTACCTGAAGCCGAATGCAAAGGGTACCTTACAATTCCAAAGCCTGAGCGACCGGATTCCTTCGGCGTTTGGAGAAATCACCAATATCGTCAAGACCAGGGCGGGGATTCTTTTTATTGGGAAAAGAAATATGTTTCTCTGGAAAGGCCGGTTACTCCAAGAATGGCGTACCGACGATCCCATTCTGGGTTCCTTCGACGTAGATGGAAAGCTTTATTTGTATCAAAAAAAGAAAGGGATCAATATCTTCGAGAATAATACCCTCAGCCCGGTCCAAATCAACCCGCGGTTGCCGGTGCTGTTGGATATAGCCTCCATGCTGCCACTCGACGACAAGTCGGTGCTGGTCGTAACGAGCAACCAGGGGTTGTTCAAAATCACGGGTACCTACCTCGATCAGTTCATCTGCCCGGCCAATGCCTACCTGATGGCCAATCAGGTAAGTTCGGGCATCAGGCTGATGGATAATAGCCTGGCCATTGCTACCCTGCAGGGCGGGGTAATTCGACTCGATAACAGGGGGAACATAGTGCAGCAGATTCAAGGCGAAAATTTCGAGGACGTGCAGGTCAATAGCATGTTTCAATCCCGGGGAGGGATACTTTGGCTGGCTCTCAACGATGGCCTTATTCAGGTAGATGTACCAGCGCCGATGTCGGTGTATGATGATGCAATCGGTGTAAAAGGGGAGGTGAATCATTTGTTGCGGTACCGTAACACCTTGTACATTGCCACCCTGAACGGCCTTTTTTACCTGGACGGCCCCCAATCCAAGCCCGTTAGTAGCATCAACGCCAGCTGTTTATATCTGGATAGTTCACCCAGAGGACTGTTGGTTGCTACCAGCAAGGGTATTTACCAGGTGAACGGTACTTCAAGTCAGGCCCTTACCACCGATTTTACCATCTGTTTACACACCCTCCGCACCAATCCCAACACGGTCTTTGTGGGATTGGCGAATGGGTTGGCCATCCTGGACCTGGCTCGGAAGAGCTACCGGCAAGTACCGGGTATTGACGATCAGATCATCGGGATCACCGAGAATGACCAGGGTGAAATATGGCTGGAAACGCTCTCTAAAGGGTTGATTCGAACCAATGCGGAAGCTGTAAATAAAAAATTTTATGGAGACAAGGAGGGCTTAGGTACCTTACTCTACAACCAAACGCTTTTTGGCACCGAAGGCCTTATCGCCTGGAATAAAAACGGAACCTTTCGGTACGATCCCGCCACCGATCGTTTTGTCGCCTATAACTTGTTTCAAACCGATACCACCTCAGCCTTGTACTGGAAGGGCGAGATCGTACAGGATCGGAACGGAAACCTGTGGTCAACGCGTGGCGACGAAAAGTTTATCAGTTTCTATAAGAAAAAAGATACCTCCGGGTATGTGGAGATCGTCCGGCCTTTCAGGGCCTTTTCGGACCGGACGTTCAAGGCTATCTATCCCGAGTCGGATAGTATCGTGTGGTTTGGGGGTCCGGAAGGGGCCATCCGGTTCGACCTGAAACAACAGGACGACTACCTGGAAAGTTACCCCGGCCTGATCCGCAGAATCAATCTGAAAGCCGATAGCCTGGCGTACAATGGGTATACCCTGGGAACGAGTACCCAGGCCGTGGCTGCACCCGAACGGATCAAGATCGGGTTCAACTACAACGATATTAGCTTCCAGTTTTCGGCAACAAGCTTCAACGTAGGGGAAGAATTGACCTTTCGGTATTTTCTGGAAAACTACGATGATACCTGGGCGGAATGGACTACCCAAAACCAAAAAGAATACACCAATCTTTCGCCGGGGCGATACCGGTTCAGGGTGAAAGCCCGGAATATGTACGCTATCGAAAGCGAGGAAGCAACCTTCGACTTTGTGATCGCTACCCCGTGGTATCGGATGTGGTGGGCGTTTTTGGCCTACGCCATTGTCCTGGGCGTTGGGCTGTACTACCTCGGCCGATGGCGGTTGCGCTCGCTGGTTAGGGAAAAAGATCAGTTAGAGAACATGATCACCGAACGGACCGAGGAGATTTCCAGCCAAAAGGAGGAGCTCGAAAAGCAATCGCTGGAACTGGCTTCCAAAAACGATCAGCTCGAAAAAATAGATCAGATCGTGCAATCCATCAATTCGGAAATCGAGTTCACCAGCCTTTTTGAAACCGTTCTCGCCAAGTTGAATATTATCCGGAATATGGATACGGCCACGGCCCTACTTTATGACAAAGAATCGAATAGTTTTAGGTTTAAGGCCGCTTTTGGAACTATTGAGCTGAATCAGATAAAAAACATTCAGTTGACTTTGCAGCAGGCCGAAAGCAGGTACCTCGAAAACGCCGTTGAGAAGGCGGAAGATATTTATTTCAAAACGGACACCTATTTCGAGTCCTTCGACAAAGTATTTGAAAAAATTCCCGTTCCCCGATCCTTGATTACGATTGTAATCAACGTAGAAGGCCGCGTGGAGGGGTTCATCACCATCGAGAACACCTCCCGGATCAATGCCTTCGACCAGTCGGACTTTGATATGATCAGGAACCTGAAAGAACACCTGGTGGCGGCATTTATCAAAACCAGAATCCTCGAAAACCTTGAAAATACCCTGACAAACCTCAAACAAGCCCAGGAAGAACTCATTCGGCAGGAGAGGCTGGCCTCGGTCGGGCAACTTACCCGAGGCATAGTGGACCGGATCCTAAATCCGCTAAACTACATCAATAATTTTTCGGAGTCATCGCACGGGTTGGTTGAAGAAATAGCCGAACTGGTCGACGAAAAGGAGATTTCCATTCCGGAGGGACTCAAAGAGGATTTTCAGGGAGATTTGGACATGCTCAAAATAAACCTGATAAAAATAAAGGAACACGGCAACAGCACTACCCGGATCGTGAAGGACATGCAGCGGCTTCTCAAAGAAAAGTCCAATGAATTCATCGAGACGGATGTAAATGCGTTTGTTGAAACTAAAACCCAGGTTGCCTGCCAGGAACTAAGAAACGAGAGCAAAGACAAAGAGATTGAACTGGATGTACGCTTTAATCTGGAAACTCCGTCGCCCCATATGCGGGTACTTCCTTACGAAATGAGCAGTGTGATTAGCAACCTGGTGAGCAACTCCTACTATTCGATGAACGAAAAAAGGAAAACGAATAAAGGGTACAGCCCGGAGCTTTTGGTGACGACAAAGACAGAGGGTCGAAACGTTTTTATTTGTTACCGCGACAATGGCAAAGGCATTCCCAAGAAGGAAATGGAGCAAATGTTCAGCCCGTTTTTTACCACCAAACCTACCTCAAAAGGTACCGGACTGGGCTTGTACATGAGCAAAGACATTATAGAATTACACAAAGGTGAGATCGGAATTGAATCTGTGGAGGGAGAGTACGTGAAGATTACGATCCGGCTTCCGATTATTGAATAATGCAAAAACGACCGCTCTTCTCTATATTATTATTTTCACGTAAGGGATTACAAAATGACCGCCTAAACAACATTCTATGGATAGCTCCAATCAAATAGAGGATCTCCAACAAGCCAATGCCACACTAGCCGAGGATGTTACCAAACTCGGACAAGAAATACGGGTGGTTCAAAAACAATTTGAGGAACAAAGCAAACTGGCCGGGATTGGGCAGCTGACGGCGGGTATTCTGCACGAAATCAGGAATCCGCTTAATTTTGTAAACAACTTTTCCAGGCTGACGCTTGATTTGATCAAAGAGGTCAAGGATATTACCGAACATCTCGAATCTCCGGATGTGGACGAAATAAACGACCTCATCAACATGATCGAGGTAAATGTGACCCGAATTCTTGAAAACGGAAGTAGAGCAGAGCGCATTGTCCAATCCATGCTTACTCAAACCCGAAACGATGCGAATCTGCTGGCGCCGACGGATTTGAACCAGCTGCTGGAAGAATTCTCGAAACTGGCCTACCAGGGAGTTAGGGGAAATGACAAGGATTTCAACGTGAAGTTTACCTTCCGCCTCGATCCAAAAATGGGTGTGGTAAACCTAATGGCCAACGAATTCACAAGAGTAATCATCAATTTGGTAAATAATTCATGTTATGCGGTAAATATGAGGCGAAAAGAACATATCGAAGGCTACCAACCCGAAATCATCGTAAGTTCCCTTCGGATGGAGGATCAGGCGGAGGTTCGAATACGGGATAACGGCGTCGGTATTCCGGACGAAATTGTGCAGAAGGTTTTCAATCCCTTTTTCACAACCAAACCCCCCGGCGAAGGAACCGGCCTGGGGCTGTCGCTGAGCTATGCAACCATCACAGAAATGCATAAAGGTAAACTGAGCGTGGAATCCGAGAAAGGAAAATTTACTGAGTTTACCATTCAGATACCCTTAAATCTTTAATAAAAAAATACAATTTTTGTCCAAAATACTACTATCATGGGAATGAAAATATTAAATGTAGACGATGAGTTTGATATGGAAATGCTGATAACGCAGCGGTTCAGGAAGCAGATTCGGGAAAAAAAGTTTGAGTTTATATTTGCGCACAACGGGCTGGAAGCCCTCGAAAAATTGGACGAGAACGACGACATTGTTCTTATCCTGTCGGATATAAACATGCCCGAAATGGATGGACTCACGTTCCTTTCCCAGTTGAACGAACGAAACAATCCCCTCATGAAGGCGGTCATGGTGTCGGCGTATGGCGATATGGAAAACATCCGGACGGCTATGAACCGGGGTGCTTTTGATTTCATCACCAAGCCCATCAATTTCGAGGATCTGGAGATCACCATTAACAAAACCATTGAGCACATCAGCATGTTGGTGCTTTACCAAAAGGAGCGTGATCAGCTGTTGGCTATCAACAATGACCTCAACATCGCCAAGGAAATTCAGCAGTCCATGCTTCCCAAGGAGTCGCCTCCCTTTCCCGACCGGAATGACCTGGATCTGCACGCATTCCTGGAACCCGCCAAAGTGGTAGGAGGGGATCTTTTCGACTACTTCCTCATGGATAACAACCGCCTGTTCTTCATCATCGGCGATGTATCGGACAAGGGTATACCGGCAGCCTTATTCATGGCGATCACCAAGGCTATATTCAAGAGCCACTTTCTAAATCCTTCCTGTGGCGAACTCACGGACGAGGTACGGCAAATAAATGCCTTCCTCTGTGCCGATAACAATTCGTTCATGTTTGTGACGGTATTTGCCGGGATCATCGACCTGACAACCGGCGTGGTGGAGTACGTTGACGCTGGCCACGAACCACCGTTGATTCGCAGGAAAGATGGAACCGTAGAGGAGCTCAAAAAACACGGGGGTCTGGCTATGGCTATCGAAAGTTCGTACGAGTACACCTCTCAGTTTATGACCTTGTCGCCGGGCGATACGTTTTTTCTCTATACTGATGGGGCTACCGATGCCTACAATAGCGATAAGGCCAGGTACGGCCTGCACCAGTTGAAGGAACACCTGGAGGCGTTGACCGGAGAAGAAACCCCTAAGCAAATAAATGATAAGCTATTGTCGGATCTAAAAGAGTTTATCGGTACTGAAAATCAGTTTGATGATATTACAGTGCTCACGATCCATTACAAATCCTGATAAGATTTTCAGCGCTGACAGCGTCCAAAACCGCTGTCAGCGTTTTTTATTACTCTTCACTGAATAGGCGGGCTTCTAAATCCTCCAATCCTCCATCCTGAGCAATAAATAATTCACGGGGCTTGCCCGAAGCCTCAGGCTGCACGGTCATGTAGTTGCGGTACTGTTCATCGCTGATGACCCCTAGTTGCAAAGCGCGCTTCAACACCACTGGAAAGGGTACTTTAAAGAAATCGGCAATGTCGGCCGCCAGGTAACCGGGAATTTTGGTAATTCCTTCCCTGAAAAAACTACTGACCTCTGTTTCGGGAAGCAGGCTGTCAAATACCAATTGTTCCGCCCGTTGGGCAAGGGTGGTGGCGTTGGGGTAGGAGGGATACAAGCCGAGCGAGGCCGTGAGCAGATAGGTGTGGTAGCAGCGCTCATTGGCATCGGCCTGGGCAGTAATAAAAATCCAGCCTTTTTGCCGAAAAAGGGCCGAAAACCCGGTAAAGTCAGGAACGGCATGGTGCAGCTGGGCCACCTTGATAACTTCCGGAAAGGGCAGTTTTACCTTCAATTGGCTGACGACATCCTGAGCCGATGAAACGTCGGCTACTTCACCAGCGGGTTCGATAACCCACTGCCCTCCCACAAGCTCCTGAAAAAGCATCTCTGCCGCCTCCTGACTTTCTACCTGCCCCAGCGTCAGAATAATCCTATCGCCCCGGGCGGAATAATCGAGCGGAAGCTGATTTTTTGGAATTCGCTTTGCCATTGGCGTACATCGAGGTAAGTATCTGAACCTCAAAGATACATTGTTAGAACCTTTGGGGCAATTATTTTAGAAAAAGAGGTTGAGGGGGTAGTTTTTTGTACTTTTGATATAAGGCCTGCGAGGGCGTTCTTTTTTGGAGTTATTTTGTCGTTGACGGGCTGGAAGCCCGTACCACAGTTATTTCCATTTCAGGGTATTCAGTAGCCGCAGGGCGTCTTTCTGGATAAAATCAATGACAGGAGCCAGCGAATCATTTTTGGTGGCGGTTGGGAAATAAATGGCCCCCCGCAGGTAATGATTGACGCTGTCGGTGGTGTAGAATTGAAGGGGGCTCGGCACATCACCCATAATCCTGAACAGCGTGGCCGTTTGGCCCGATTCCGTCACTAAGGTTTGCTCTTGCAAAGCCGTCGCCCGGATCTGATGCTTTCCTGCTAGCTTGTACGCATCGTCAATGAAGCCTTTCAGGCGGGAAGGGTTGTTCTGAACTTCCTTATAGGTAAGCTGAATATTGGCATTAAACCGGGGGTAATAAATATAGATCCAGTGCTTTTCGGCCAGCGCATACGTATCTGGTAATACTATGGCTTCCTTGGCGTACTCAAACGAATAGGGGTGAAAGTCAGCTATGGGCTGGTAGGTATGCGATGGCAGGGCAATGCGGTTGTACCCTTTGGGTTTGGGTATAAAGTTGGCCGGCTCACTGGAGCCACAGCCACCCAGCAGCAGACCAACCAAGACGGCTGCCACACTAGATAAAAACAAACGAGTCATAAAGGGAGAAATATTGAACATCCGGATCTGCTGGTCCACAGCTTTTTTTAACGAAAAGCCATCGACTATATTTTGATTTGTCCCTGAAAGGCAAAAATAAGCCACAGGAGGCCGGATGTCCAGCGGGTTCCTGTGGCTTTACTTACTAGCATATCTCTTCTGTGGCTACCGACACGCCCTATTCAACCGTGACGGATTTGGCCAGATTTCGGGGTTGATCCACATTCCGCCCGCGCATAACCGCCACGTAGTACGAAAGCAGTTGCAAGGGGATAACGGAGACAAGCGGCACCAGCATTTCGTGCGTCTTGGGGATTTCTATCACAAAATCCACCATGGTTGGAATAAGCGTATCTCCTTCGGTAATAATGGCGATCACGCGACCCTTCCGGGCCTTTACTTCCTGAATATTCGACACGATTTTGTCGTACGAACTGTCCTTGGTAGCCAGAAACACCACCGGCATATCTTCGTCGATGAGGGCGATTGGCCCATGCTTCATTTCGGCGGCCGGATAGCCCTCCGCGTGTATGTAGGAAATCTCCTTCAATTTCAGGGCGCCTTCCAGCGCCACGGGGAAGTTAAGCCCCCGACCCAGATAAATAAAATTACGGGCATAGGTGAAAATAAAGGCGATCTCCTTGATTTTGGCGGCATTTCGAAGCACCTGTTCCACCTTTTCCGGAATCGTTTCTAGTTCAATGAGGAGTTGCCTATACACCTCCTCGGTGATGGTTCCCTTGCTTTTAGCGGCGGCAATGGCCATAATGGTAAGTACCGTTACCTGGGCGGTGAAGGCCTTCGTACTAGCTACCCCGATCTCCGGCCCAGCGTGGGTATACGCCCCGGCATCGGTCGCCCTGGCAATAGACGAGCCTACCACGTTGCAAACGCCAAATATGATGGCACCCTTGGATTTGGCAAGTTCAATGGCGGCCAGGGTATCGGCGGTTTCGCCCGACTGCGAGATGGCAATTACGATGTCGTTTTCCTGAATGATCGGGTTGCGGTACCTAAACTCCGACGCGTATTCTACTTCCACATTGATACGGGCCAGCTCCTCGAACAGGTATTCGGCCACCAGGCCGGCGTGCCAGGAGGTTCCACAGCCTACAATCACGATCCGCTTGGAAGCCGCCAATTTGTCGAGGTAGTTGCGCAGGCCACCCAGTTGCAGGTGGGCATCATCAGCCCGCACCCGGCCCCTCATGCTATCGGCAATGGAGCGGGGCTGCTCGAATATTTCTTTAAGCATAAAATGCTCGTAGCCTCCTTTTTCGATGGCTTCGAGCTCCATTTCCAACCGTTGAATGTAGGGTACCTGTTGTACGTTGTCAAGGTTGAGGATGTTCAATTCCCCGTCCTTCACCACCGCTATTTCGTAATCGTCCAGGTACACCACATCTTTGGTATACTCAATGATGGGAGTGGCATCAGAGGCAAAAAAGAACTCGCCTTCCCCAATGCCAATGACCAGTGGGCTTCCTTTGCGGGCGGCAATCAATTCTCTGGGATTATCCTCCGACATGATCACGATTGCGTAGGCACCTACCACCTCCTGCAAGGCCAACCGCACGGATTCTTCCAGCGTTTTGCCGGTTTCCTTTTTTATATCTTCGATAAAGTGAATCAGAACTTCCGAATCGGTATCACTCGTAAATACGTGCCCTTTCTGAACCAATTTCTGTTTAAGGGTAGCGTAGTTTTCAATAATTCCGTTGTGGATGATCGCCAGTTTGCCGTCGTTGGAATAGTGGGGGTGCGCGTTGGTATCGTTGGGTTCGCCGTGGGTAGCCCAGCGCGTGTGTCCCATTCCGATGGTTGCCTTTGTATCGGACTTGGCCAATTCGGCTTCCAGCGCCACTACTTTCCCCTTCTTCTTGAATACATTGAGGCCATGTCCATTTAATAAGGCCACCCCTGAACTATCGTATCCACGGTATTCCAACCGTTTCAATCCTTTAATTATAAGGGGATAGGCTTCCCTATGCCCAACATAAGCTACAATTCCGCACATATTTGTGAATATTTAGATCAAATGAATGCTACAAATTAGCCAAAAAAGTGGACTGGCCATAAAAATAACAGTAAAAAACCGACTAGGATTACTAACCGGTTTTTTAAAAAATATTATTATTTGACTCAAAACCCTTATTCTTTGGCTTCGGTATAGAACACGATCAGTTTGAGATCCTCCGGCTTGCCGCTTAGTGCGAGTCGGCTTACGCGATTGTTCATTTGGGAATCGAACTTGGTGCCACCCTGGCCCAGGGATGCGGTATAGAGTGGTGCCACCAGAAAACTGTTCGTCTTCTTATAGCCGCTCAGAATGGCATTCAATTGGGTGGTGAGGTACCAGGTGTAATTTTTGTACCGGGAGTTAAACAGGGCTACCTGAGGGTCCGGAGTGGCGCTGTACGCCGACGCATCATTGTTTACGATTCGCGTATAGCCAAAAGTATCATAAAAAAGGCGGTTGGTTGCATCCGTTTCGAGTAGCACCAGGTAGGGGGGGATATTGAACCCAGCCCCAACCACGGATAAATCGGGTTTGATGCTCAACTCGGCCCGATTGATGGCAATAGGCCCCCGGCTAGCCAAAGAATTCAGATAGGGAATTTCTATTTTGGTACGAATACCCAGCGCGTCCTGTACATACGTGACGCCCTTGGTGCTACTTGCCAGAACGGGTTGAAGGGGTTTGAGCCCTGCCAGCACCGTACCGGTTCGGTCAGCCGTCACCCGGTTAAAACCGCCCCGCACCGAGGTGCCCGACTGGGTAGTGAGAATAGCCGAGAACGGGAACCCTACCGCCGTAGTATCCGCGGTGGTGTGGTACCAAAGCCGCATGGTAAAGGCTTGATTAGTTCCAGGGAATCCTAAAACCGCCGTATTTTTTGGACCGGGAACGAGCGCAAAGCCATTCAGCACTTTGTAAAATTCTGTATTGGTTTGTCCGGCTGTTTTGTCCGACAAAGCAAATATCTCCTTACCCAGGTCATCGGGTAACTTGAATCGAAGCAAACCATTCGATTGGGGCCTGGCCTGAAACGTCCGGGTAGCGAGCGGAGTGGCATCGTACAGCAATTTGCTATTGTTGTAATAGTTTTTGAGCGGATCAATCTGTTCCCGGAGCCGGTGAACCGAGAGGGTCTGGCTTGGAATGGTATCCCCGTACGAATAGTTGTAGGGGGTGTACAGCACAACGGAATCATAGATGGCTGTACTGCCCAGGGCCAACTGGAATTCCAGCGACAACCTGGCAAAACTAGACGCTTCAATGGTTCCGAAGATAGGGTCCACGTACCGGCCCGCCAGAAATATATCCGGATTACCCGTCCGAACGGAATCGGCCAGGACAGTGGAGGTACGAATAGTAAGGGTGTCTGTGTAGAGAGTTCCTACGGGAGTGAGGGGGGTTACACCAAGATTTCCGGGAGGGTCGCAACTAAACAGCAGGGTGGTCAATACGACCACCCCAACTGCACTATTCTTAGTTAACCAAGTCGTTATACAAGTTGTAATACGCTTCTGAAAGGTTTTCGTCTTCTTCGACGAGGTCAACACGCTTTGGTGATTCATTCAATAATTTGTTTAATTCTTCGCTGTAGTCTTCGTCAACTTTCACGATAGCATCAGCGTAGGCACATCCTAGCTTAATAAATCCTTCAAAATCGGCTGTACGTAAATGGGCCAACGCTTCGTCGCTTACGTCCATAGCTTTGGCTTTGTTCAGCAAATCAGCGTCAAATTTATAACTGAAAGCGTTATTATACACAGTAAATACGCTTTTTGTGTCCTTAAACATCGGATCATTCCGATAGGTGGTCTTTAAGTACATAGGAATCAGGGCGGTCATCCAATCATTACAATGGACAATATCCGGAGCCCAGCCTAACTTCTTGACGGTTTCGAGCACTCCTTTGCAGAAAAAGATGGCCCGCTCGTCGTTGTCATCGTAAAAGTTTTTCTTTTTGTCAAAGAAAACGGATTTACGGTGAAAATAGTCTTCGTTGTCAATGAAATAAACTTGCAATTTGGCATTGGGGATGGAAGCTACCTTGATGATCAGAGGCTTTTCTTCATCGCCGACGGTAATATTGATGCCTGAGAGACGAACTACTTCATGGAGGCGGTTTTTACGTTCGTTGATAATACCAAAACGTGGAACCAGGATTCGAATTTCGGCGCCGCGTTCTTGCATTGCCTGGGGGAGTTGCCTTACATAGGCGGCTACATCGGTTGTTTGAAGAAAAGGATTAATTTCACTGGATACATACAAAATTCGTAGTTTGTCCATACATTTTTTGGGCGTTTGTGAAAAAAAGATTTGCAAAATTATACAAAAAAATTCCGATTTTCAATAATATTTTGAAACTAATTGTGATATTGCGTGCAGTTTGGGTCATTCTATGCCTATATTTTCGGGCTAAATCGAATTATAAAATTTCCAGGCATCGGATGCCTTTGGGTTGCCCTTCCTCATCTTTTTCCTCCGCTTTCGAATGCTGGTTTTTACTGCTCCTACCCCTCTAAGAGATCATCTAAGTCAAGTTCATACCGCCTCCGTTCCCCTGGGATTAGTACCTACCATGGGTGCTTTGCACGAAGGACACATCCAGCTGGTAAAAAGATCAGTAGCCGAAAATACCCTTACTGCCGTGAGTATTTTCGTCAATCCGCTGCAATTCAATAATCCGGACGACCTGCACAAATATCCCCGTACCCTGGAAGCGGACTGCGCGTTACTCGAGGCGGCGGGTTGTGATCTAGTGTTTGCCCCATCGCCGGGCGACATGTACGATCAGTCCCCCACGCTTACCCTGGATTTTGGTCCGTTGGAGCGGGTCATGGAAGGGGCCTTCCGGCCGGGGCATTTCAACGGAGTGGGTATCGTGGTTGCGCGGCTATTCAATATGATCCAGCCCGACCGAGCTTATTTCGGGCAAAAAGATCTTCAACAGGTGGCCGTGGTGCGTCGGCTGATTCAGGATTTAGGCTTCCCGATCGAGCTTGTTCCCTGCCCAACCGTTCGGGAAGCCGATGGTCTGGCTATGTCCTCCCGCAACCGGAGGCTCAGCCTGGAACACCGTATAATGGCCCCGGTGATGTATCAGGCTTTGCTCAAAGCGAAGGATCATCTTCTACTGGGAGAATCGGTAGAGACCGTTAAGCAAACTACCCGCGACCTGTTCTCTCTCTATCCGGAGCTAATCCTGGAATACCTTGAAGTAGCTGATTCGCAGAGCCTACGGGTGGTGGATACCCCGTTAACTACTGGGCAGACAGCGATTTGTATAGCGGCGCATTTGGGTGGGGTACGGTTGATTGACAACCTGGTGTTTTAGAAGCTCGACAAGAGCCTCACGATTCGGGGACACAGTAGAATCGGCGTACTTTTTGATTTTTCTTAAAAACTCGGTCTCGAGAAAATCAACTAATTGTACCCCATGCGTCTCCTCCTTCACCTACTTGCCTTCCTTTTTTTATCGTTTACTTCCTCCGGACAAACTTTCCTCACCAAAGCAAAAAGCCTGGATGCCTACTCTCCCAAAAAAGCAGGAGGAGATTGGCTGGTAGGTAAACAGGGGTACATATCCGGCATTTTTCAGTCTACCCAGGGAAAGGACCTCGTCCTGAGCAATGGGCTGATCAAACGCCGCATTCGCCTGCTACCCAATGCAGCTACCGTTGATTTTCAAAATTTGGCGACCGGTGATCAATTTATCCGGTCAATTCGGCCAGAGGCACGGGTGGTGTTGAACGGGAAAACTTATCAGGTAGGTGGTCTGTACGGACAGAAGGAACACGCCTACCTTCGGGAAGAGTGGGTGGATGGCTTCATCAGCCACGCGGATGATTTTCAGCTATCCGATTTTTCCCTGGAACCCCTTTCCCCCACCGTTTTGTGGAAACCTACCACCTGGACCATGCAGGAGAAACTCCCTACCGGACAAGAGCTGGTCCTGTTATTTTCTTCGCCCTTACCCGAATTGAAAGGAATCGAAGTCAGGGTACATTACGCGATCTATGACAACCTCCCAGTGCTCAGTAAATGGGTGACGGTAACCAATGCGAGCGGCAAAGAAATACGGGTAGATCAGATTGTCAACGAAATACTGGCAACGCCGGAGGAGGAGTCCGCGGTGGTAGGTACCCCCGACCAAATGCAAAAACCCCGTAAACTCTACATTGAGAACAACTATGCCTACAACAATGCGATGCGGTACGAACTCTCGGATCAGGCCACGCATTGGAAAACGGATTCGAGCTATACTTCGCAGGTCAACTACAACTACCAGACTCCCTGTCTGGTGGAAATTTATCCGAATGCCGGTATAGGAGTTATGCTGGCGCCGAACAAAACCCTCACATCCGTGCGGAGCTTTGAACTACTCCTGGACAGCTACGACCGCGAACGGAACGGCCTGGCTCGCCGTCAAATGTACCGGACTATCGCACCCTGGACTACGCAAAACCCGGTGTTTATGCACCTGGTAAGCACCGATCCGGTGAAAGTAAAAGAAGTGGTGGATCAATGCGCCGAAACGGGCTACGAAATGGTGATTCTGAGCTTTGGGAGCGGGCTGAATATGGAAGATACCTCGGCGACCACTATTGCCAAATTCAAAACCCTGGCCGACTACGCCCACCAGAAAGGCGTAAAGCTAGGGGGCTATTCGTTGTTTAGCAGTCGGCGCATTGATGATGAAAATGACGTGATAGATCCCGTGACGGGGCTGCCGGACAAAGGAGCGCAGTTTGGCCATGCCCCCTGTCTGGCGAGCCGCTGGGGGCTGGATTACCTGCAAAAGCTGCGGACGTTCATGTCTAAGACCGGGTTTGATCTGCTGGAACACGACGGGCCCTACCCCGGAGACCTTTGTGCCTCTACCACCCACCCTGGCCACAAGGGACTGCATGATTCGCGCTGGGTGCAGATGAAACTACAAAAAGACCTCTATACCTGGCTCAACGAGCGGGGTGTGTACATCAATGCCCCGGACTGGTACTTCCTGGATGGTACCCACAAAATAGCCATTGGTTACCGAGAGGTGAATTTTTCCCTTTCGCGGGAACAGCAAAAAATCCTGAACCGACAGAATATCTACGATGGGACCTGGGAGAAAACCCCTTCCATGGGCTGGGGCTTCGTGCCGCTGACGAAGTATCAGGGCGGGGGTGCGGAGGCGGTACTCGAACCTCTCAGCGAGCACCTCACCGACTACCGGCAGCTTATGATGCAATACTACGGTGCCGGGGTGCAGGCCTGCTACCGGGGACCCCGGCTCTACGACACCGACGCCACCAGGCAGACCGTAAAAGAGGTAGTGAGCTGGTACAAAACGTATCGCCAGATTCTCAATTCCGATATTATCCACCTGCGACGCCCCGACGGACGCGACTGGGATGGTATCCTGCACGTGAATCCTGGCCTACGGGAAAAGGGACTGATCATGCTCTATAATCCCCTGCGGGAGGCTATTACCCGCACCATCCGGGTACCGCTTTACTATACGGGTCTATCGGAAAAAGCCTCCATTCGGGAGCAGGAAGGGAAGCCGAGGACCTACGCCATAAATCGGGCGTACGAAGCCGAAGTACCCATTACTTTGCCAGCCGAAGGGTACACCTGGCTGGTGGTGGAGTAGCAGTATCCCCCATCAGGAAGGCCTAATTGGGGACTCCGCGCGTTTTTAGCTCTTGTCTGCCTAGCTCGCCAGGGGTATTTTGGTAGCAACGTGGGGCAGGTGTAGGTAAATTAGATTCGAATGGATATATTTGGTATTATACCAGCAAAAATTATAATTCCCTAAACCCTGCTATCCTGTACTCATGCTAAATCTTGCCTTACTTCTTGAAGACAGTGCCAGAAAGTACCCTTCCAAGGCTGCTTTTACTTTCGGTGATGTTACTCTTACTTACGCCCAAGTCAATGGCGCGGCCAATCAAGTGGCAAATGGCCTGCGCTCGCGCGGGATCGTCCCCGGCGACAAGGTAGGGCTGAGCTGTTTTAATCTACCGTATTTTCCGATTATCTATTTTGGGATCATAAAGGCCGGAGCCGTGGTAGTGCCGCTGAGTGTCCTGCTCAAAACCGACGAAATAGAATACCACCTGTCCGATAGTGATGCCAAAGCCTACTTTTGTTTTACGGGGACCGACGACTTGCCCATGGGCCAAATGGGGCACGCGGCTTTTAGTCGGCTACCGGGCTGTGAACATTTCTTTATGATTATGCAGCGTGCCGATATGCCATCTTCTGTTGAGGGTACCGCCACCCTGGGAAGTTTGATGGCCGGGCAGTCTCCGTTATTCGACACCTATTATTCCCAAGCCGAAGATACCTGCGTAATCGTATACACCTCAGGTACCACGGGTCGGCCAAAGGGGGCCGAGTTGACCCATTCTAACTTATTACTAAACGCCATACTCAGTTCCGATCTGCAGGGAATGAGATCTGAGGATGTGACACTTATCGTACTGCCCTTATTCCATATTTTTGCTATGACGGTCCTGATGCTGGCGGGGATTTATCGCGGGGCTTCGGCTATTCTGCTGCCCCGGTTCGACGCCGAGGCTGTCTTTGGCCACTTACAGAAGCATAAGGTAACCGTATTCGCTGGGGTACCTACCATGTATTGGGGGCTTTTGAATTACGCCGATCCTAAGTTTGACTATGACCTCATTGCCAAAACCTTGCGGATCTGTGCCTCGGGAGGTGCTTCCTTGCCAGTGAAGGTACTTGAAGAGTTTGAGGCCCGTTTTAAGGTACCTATTATTGAAGGGTACGGAATGTCGGAGGGTTCTCCCGTGGTTACCTTCAATCAGGTGGATCTGGGCCGCAAGCCCGGCTCCATCGGGAAGGCCGTTTGGGGCGTGCAGGTAAAGCTCGTAGATCCCGACGGGAAGGAGGTGCCAGCAGGAGAAAAGGGTGAATTGCTTTACAAAGGCCATAATGTCATGAAAGGCTACTACAAAAAGCCGGAGGCCACCGCCGAGACTATTCAGGAGGGTTGGTTGCATTCGGGGGATATAGCCACTATGGACGAAGAGGGGTTCTACTTCATCGTAGATCGTACCAAGGACATGATCATCCGGGGTGGGCTCAATGTGTACCCACGCGAGGTAGAGGAAGTGATGATCAAGCACGAGGGTGTTTCGCTAGTGGCAGTACTAGGCGTGCCCGACGAGGAAATGGGGGAAGAAATAAAAGCGTACGTGGTGCTCAAAGAAGGTTACAACCCGAGTGAGGCTGACCTGATCGCCTGGACCAAAGAGCACATTGCGGCTTACAAGTACCCTCGGTACGTTGAGTTTATGACGGCCCTTCCGATGAGTGCCACCGGCAAAATCCTAAAAAAAGAACTTAGAGCGTCTCTACTAAAAGTGTGATTTTTCCAGGGAACAGGTACTCATTTTGGGACAAATTTGTTGGAACAGCACTGGCTGTAAACCAATTAGTTATAAAAACGAGTACCTGGAAGTGATCCCCTACAATGTACTGGGTACTAGGTACTCCCGGGTGGTAGCATCCGTGATTAGTTTCATTTTGTCCCTCAAAACCAATCTATTTCGCGTATTGAAAGAATGCCAGCGTGGGGTACTCGTGGACTCGTCCATGACCATCCACACCTGGTAAGTGTCTGATGGAAGCTTCGTCCGGAAGACGCCGTAGTGGTATACCTTATCACTGAAATACTTTTTGGTAAGGAGAAAGTCTGTCCAGGAATTTACCTTGGGAATGGCCGGTAGCAAAATTTTGTAGGCGTCCGAGGACAGTAAAAAGTACGCCGGTTTTTGGCCATTCGGCCTAGTTGCGTAAAAATGAAGGTATTCGGCCGGACGATTGAAGTACCCATTCCGATAGTCCACGTTGGCGTCTACCGAGCCCCGGAAAGGTTGCTGCCCTTGCGTGGTCCTGGCCAGAAAATTGCCTGCCTCCGGAAAGCGATCCGATGCCAGGAAGTTACTGATCCCTCCCGATTCAATCAGGGCCACAAGTTCCTTCATCCGGGTGGGATGGTTCCAGAAGGGAATATCCGTAAACTGCACGCCGGCGGTTAGGAAAGTAGCGTAATTTTTGAAATAGTAGGCATCAAGTAACAGTTCCTCCCGTAGGGTCCGAAGCTGAACGAGGGAAACGAAATAGCTATTGAAATTGAGCGCGATGAAACTTACCATTGCCAGAAATACCACCCCTTTTTGGAGCAGGGAAATCTTTTTTACCAGAATCACCAGCCCCAGGTAGGCCGCCGCCACCGCCACCACTCCAAATATCATGTAGCGGCGGGAAAAAATATTTCCGCCGAACATAAAATAGTTGTTGGTCGGCCTGCTGAGTACAAACATGGCACCCGTACCCATCAGGAACAGGAACGCCCCCAGCAGAAACCAGTAGTGTCCCTGGGTCTTTTTGGTAATGATAAAAATACGAAGAGCCCACAGGAGGCCCACCAACGCGATGCCGAAGCCCAGGACTACACAAGCGAGCATATCGGGATAAAAGGACGTAATGGGTGGATGGGAGAAATCCAAATACAGGGCGTTTCCCAAAAAGCCCAGCAAGAGCAGGCTATTGAAAATCGGATGTTTCCATACGTTCTGGGAATCAGATGGTATGAAGGTGTAGTCGAAGAAAAAGTAAAACGCGATAACACCCACCGCCATTCCCGACCAAATCAAGAGGAGGTTGTACCGTTTCTGAAACAATAGCAGGATGGCCCCAATAATGAAAGCCAACATGCCGGTTCCGCTTATAAAAGTGACCAGCAGAGCCGAAATCAGGCTCAGTGTCCAGCCGGCCGTATCCCTTCGGTTAAGGCCGTAAAACGTCAGGAAGGCGAAGAAAAGGAGCGGTGTATTTTGCAAGGCGGCAATGCCCCAGTTGGCATTTTCGTAGTACACCAGGTTAAAAAGAATGTAGGACACAGGAATAAAATAGTGCCAGCTGATTTGTTCCTTTCGAATGCTTTGGAAAAAAAGATACAGGATTCCCAAGAGAAAAAGATTACCCAACAGGATCTGCAATTTGACGTTGATGGAGCCCGTAACCAGAATCATCAGCAGCAATACGATCCGTTCAAAGGCGAAACGGTGCTGATTCACCTGCTCAAAAAGCAGCTTGGTCCCGTCTAAGAAATTGGATGCCTGTCGGAGCTTCTGTACGGACTCCATCACATTAAAATCGTCCGTATAAGGGATATTTACCGAATATGCGTCCAGAATTATATAGAAATATACGATCGGGCTGAGAAAAAGGCAGATCCCAAGCACATTCCTGATTACCTTAGAAGCCCTTACCAGAGAGGAAGCCCAATAGAGTAGCAGTAAGACCAGTACAACCCCAAAGTATTCAAATAGAAAGGGATTATCAATGAGAACAGAATTCATTTGGGAGTGATTAGTAGCGTTGTTTTGCTAAAACATTGAGCAAAAGTAAAGTGAAATTGAATTGTTCCAATTAATTCGCCACAACAAATTATCTGGATTGGATTGCTAAGCCGTTGATCCACCGGTACCGAACATCTTATCAAAAATTAACTTCTATGCATCTCCTTATCCTTTGGTCTGCGCTGTTTTTGGCCAATCCTGCTGCCCCGGTAAAAGCAGATCAAATAGTCGGTAAATGGATGTCCGACAGGCAGGATTTGCTGGTGGAGGTCTACAAAGATCACGAAAAATACGCCGCCAGAATCGAATGGTTCGATTGCAGCGCCCCTGATTCTCCCAAAATGGAGCGCTATTTTGACACAAAAAATCCTAATCCCAGCTTGCGCTCCCGGCCCTTCCTGGGTATGGTGGTCGTAAGCAGACTGTCCTTCAATGGAAAAGATGCCTGGACGGGCGGAAGCTTATACGATCCCAATTCTGGCAAGACATACGCCTCGATCGTGCGGCTAACTACCCCCAGCGAACTCAAAGTCCGAGGCTTCTGGGGGATTGAACTCATCGGTAAAGACATGATTTTCCATAAAGTAGGGAAGTAGGCGCGCTATTTGCCGGAGCTGGAAAAGGAGCGGTCGCTCCTCATTATTTCCAAATGAGCACCAACATGCCTGCCACGATCAGCCCGGCACCCAGTAGGATTTTTGGGGTAATGGGCTCTTTAAGAAGCACAAAGGAAAGCAGGATGGTGACCACAATACTGGCCTTATCAATAGAAGCCACGTACGAAACCGGACCCAACTTCATGGCCCGATAATAAAAGATCCAGGATAGGGTAGTGGTAAGACCGGAAACAGCCAGGAACATCAAGTCGTTGGGCCCCGCCTTGCGCACTTCCTGAAAGGCATTCTTAAATAGGAATGCATTTGAAACCACAAAAATGAAAACGACCGCTGTTCGGATCATCAGAGCCGTGTCGCTGTTCATTTCTTTCATCCCAAACTTGGCGATAACCGAGGTTAGTCCCGCAAAAACCATGGAGACCAGAGCGTAGATGATCCACTTTTCCATTTGAGTTGTTTACAGTTAGTAAGGCCGGAAAAACGCCCGAAAGATAGGCAAACCTAGCCACCTTTTATGGAGGTTTTTCCTACCTTTTATCCCCGGTAAAAGAGAAGGTACCCAAAGAGGCTACGGTAACCCATGCGACGAACAAAAAAACTACTACTTGTGCTGGTTTGGCTATACCTGCAAACCAACACCTGGGGACAGGGGCAAAATTTGCCGCCATCCAGCGCAGACACATTGTTTACTCCGTTGACCGCAAGCGATACCCTACCCGCTATCACGATGAAGTTTGAGCCGCTTTATCTCCTTGGCTATTTCCTGGTACCTGGCGTTGCTTTGTACGTTGGCGGTCATTCCTACGAAATCAGGGATAAAAAATTCCTTTTGGCTTCCCATGTAAAACCCTACTTTGAAGCAACCCAGGATCAGGACCTCCTGAACCTATATCAAAAACACCGGCTACATCGAATACTCTGGTACGGCAGCACTTCGGTCGCCCAGGTGGTGTTTTTGGTAGGTATTGTGCAGCGTGTGTCCTTTTTTTATTTCGTTCCGGTGTATGACAATCGAAACAACAACTACCTCTACTGGGCGGGTGGCCTTACCGTAGCCGGGGTGGCGGCGCGGGTAGCGTGCTTTCGTCTCCTGCGCAAGGCCGTTTCCTTGTATAATTTCAGCCATGCCGGCAAGGTACCCAGGGTAAGGTTGCAGGTGGGGGCTTCGTCCTACGTACCCCTGGGAGCGGGCTTGCGACTGAAATTTTAAATAGATTTGTCAGGGGTAGGCCGTGTCCCACAAAGTTTTGTGTTTTTGGGGTATATATTACCAGTATGAAAGGGGCCTTTCTGTGCTTTGAATTATAGAAAAAACAGAACCCATAAAAAGTAGCTGGCGCATCCCCAACCACGCCTCCTTCGTTTGTTGGCCCGTCCTAACCCCGATTTACGTATGACCTTCACCCGTAGAAAATTTCTATTGGCTGCACCCATCGCCGGAATGGCTCTTTCCACAGCCTTAGCCTCCACCAAAACATACGCCTCTCGGGACGGAAAATTTGGTAAAGAGTCCTCCCCCCCGATCAAGCTCAGCTGTAACCTGTATTCGTTCAACGATCCCTTGCGAAAAGGGGAAATGACGCTGGAAGAAGTTTTTAAGTTTTGTTCCGACATTGGTTTCGACGCCGTAGATCCGACGGGGTATTACTTTCCCGGCTACCCCGCTGTGCCGTCGGATGAATACGTGTACCAGATCAAAAAGAAGGCATTTCTCCTGGGCTTGGATATCAGCGGCACTGGGGTCCGAACCGATTTCTCAAGCCCAGATGCTACCAAACGGGCAGCAGATGTGGACCTGGTACGGCAGTGGGTGGAGGTGGCCGCCAAAATGGACGCTCCGGTCCTGCGCGTGTTTGCGGGGAAAGGGGTACCCGAGGGGCATTCGGAACAGGAAACCATGGATTGGGCGGTGGAGGGTATCCGAAAGTGCGTGGAGTTTGGTGAGAAAAAGGGGGTGATGATTGTGCTCCAAAACCATAACGAACTCCTCAAAACAGTGGATCAGGTTCTGTACATTCGGAAGAAGATTTCGTCCGAATGGCTGGGTATTAATCTCGACATCGGAAGCTTGCGGGCGGGTGATCCGTACGAGGAAATCGCCCGGCTGGCTCCTTATGCGTACACCTGGCAAATCAAGGAAAAGGTATATCGCAAGGGGCAGGAAGAAAAGCCTGATCTGATAAAATTGGTGAAAATAATTAAGGATTCGGGGTACCGGGGCTACATCCCCATCGAAACCCTTGAGGGCGATCCGAGGATACAGGTACCTCGTTTTTTGGCCGAAGTACGGAAGGCCCTCGATGGCTTGCAGTAGCTTTGGACCACCTGGGAATGAGGGGCCAAACCATAAGGTACCCCCTCGCGCCGCATAATTTGGGGTGGTTAGTGGTTTTACTTCCCCCAATTTCAAAGAATGGTATTGATAATTTTATAAATTAGTAGACTTTTTACTTTTTGGATTACATTGGCTTTCCAAGTTGTCGAAACAAGGTCGGGTTCCAAACCATTATATACCACCACGCAGGGAGCTTTTTATAGTCCTGTATTTGAACACCCATAACCATCGAAGTTCCGGCTGTCTAATTGGTGACCATGCCAATTTAGTCAAGCTATTTTGAAATCTGATACCATGGCGCTTGGCCCCGACGATGAGCAGGTCAACTCCTGTATTGTGCTGAGAATATCACTCATTCATTATTTTCTGTTTGTTCATAAGGTAACCGTCTGTATCCCAAGTAGGGTATCGTAAAAGCATGTATGGAAAAGAAACCTATTGAATTGGAAGCAACGATAGAGCTGCTGGAAAGGAAGTTGCAACACCAAAATGTGCAACTGGATCGCCTGAAAAGGGAAGCTCAGGTAGAGGCGGCCCTGGAGGTAGTTCGTTCCCGAACCATGGCTATGTTTAAGAGCGATGAGCTTGGCGAACTGGTGGAAGTATTATTTCAACAATTGAAAGTATTGGGGATCAATGCTATTTCGGGCTGGGTGTCGCTGGTAGATGTGGACAAACAAACCCTGGAATTCTGGATAAAACACGGGGATAGTCCCGTAACCCCGGTACTGGTGGATTCTTCCCAGCGGGTCAACTTCAAGCACGAGATAGATGCCTGGGTGCGGAAAGAGGAATACATGGATATGTCCGTTCCCAAAAAGGAAACCTTCATCGTGCTCAAAAGCCTCTTCAACATTGATTTGGCGGAGGTAGAAAATGAATCTACCTTTCACCTGCTGCACATCCGCCATGAGCACGGCTATCTGGGATTTGGTTCCTGGCAGGAGGTGGATGAGGATAGTCGTCTCATCTTAAAGCGATTTACCCGCGTTTTTGATCAAACTTATACCCGTTTTCTCGATTTGCACAAAGCGGAAGCGCTCGCGAACGAGGCACGGATTGAGGCTACGCTGGAGCGCATTCGTTCGCGGGCTATGTCCATGCACAATAGCCACGAGCTGCCGGCGGTAATCGCAATGGTTCTCAACCAACTGTGCTTGCTGGGATTTGAGCCTATTCGGTGTTTTATTATAATTATCAACGACATTACCCACGAAATGACCTGGTGGACGAGTGAAACAAAGGAACACAAGCTCCCCAAAAGCTATTTGCTGCCGCCAGATGTTCTGGATCATACCCCCCTAGGTCAGGCATTTTTTAGGGATTGGGTGCGGGGAACCTCCTTTCGGTCCACTGAATTATTGGGGGAGGCAAAGCAGGATTGGGATCAGTTACTCTTTACGGAGACACAACTCATGCACGCTCCTGACGAAATAAAGGAAGCCCTCACGTCCTCGGATAAGGTAGTGATATCGAACGCTTTTACGCCGCATGGCGCGCTGGAATACGTTGGGTTTGAAGCACTTTCGGACCGTGATGCCGACATCCTGCAACGCTTTTCCAAGGTCATGGATCTTACTTACACCCGTTATGTTGATCTTCAGCACGTGGAAGCCCGAGCCCGCGAGGCCAATCGGCAAGCCTCCCTGGACCGAGTCAGGGGCGAGATAGCAAGTATGCGGTCGGCGGAAGATTTGCAACGAATCACTCCCCTGATTTGGCACGAATTGACCACCCTCGGAGTGCCTTTTTTTAGGTGTGGGGTATTTATAATCGATGAAATCAACGAAGCTGTTCATTCCTATTTGTCCACTCCCGAAGGGCACCCGTTAGGGGTCATGGATATTCCGTTTGGCACCAATGCTATCAACGACAAGCTCGTAGAGTACTGGCGGGTAAATAAAGTATTTAAGGATCATTGGAACAAGGAACAGTTTATCGACTGGATGCAATCGTTGATCGAGCAGAGGCGTTTGCGGAGCAGTCAGCAGTACCAGGGTAATACCAGCCCGCCCGAGTCCCTTTTCCTGAATTTTATTCCCTTCACCCAGGGGATGCTCTACGTAGGCAACCGATTTGACCTCAATCAACACGAGATTGAATTGGTGCAGGCGTTGGCGCAGGCCTTTTCCATAGCCTACGCCCGCTATGAGGATTTCAAACAAATGGAAGAAGCCAAGCAGCGGGTGGAAATGACGCTGACCGAACTGAAAGCTGCCCAATCCCAGCTGATTCAATCCGAAAAAATGGCCTCGCTCGGTGAGGTCACCGCCGGAATAGCGCACGAGATTCAGAATCCACTCAACTTCGTCAACAACATTTCTGAAATCAACCGGGAGTTGATCGAGGAAATGCTCGAAGAAATAAAAGCGGGGAACCTGGAAGAGGCTATTCTCATCGCTCAGGATTTGGAAAAGAATGAAAGCAAAGTGGTCCATTATGGCAAGCGCGCCGATGCCATAGTGAAAGGTATGCTGGAGCACAGCCAGCGAACAAGCGGGGCCAAAGCGCTCACGAATATGAATGCCCTTATTGAGGAGTACATTCGCCTGTCCTACCACGGCCAGCAGGCGAAGGACAAGACATTTGAAGCCGAATACACCACCATACTGGACGAAAACCTGCCCAAAATAAATGTAATCCCCCAGGATATAGGTCGGGTATTGCTGAATATCATCAACAATGCTTTTTATGCGGTAAACGAAAAAAGACAGAAGCATCCCAATGGCTACACACCGTCCGTGTGCGTGCAGACCCGGCAGGTTGGCGATTCCGCCGTTGAGATCCGTATTCAGGACAACGGGATCGGTATACCGGACACCATTAAGGATAAAATTTTCCAACCGTTTTTTACCACCAAACCTTCCGGGCAGGGAACGGGTTTGGGATTGAGCCTGACCTATGATATCGTGAATGCCCACGGGGGTACCCTGGATTTGGAATGTACCGATGTCGCCGGGACTGTCTTTCTGGTTAAACTTCCCGTATAAGCCGGAAACCAAGGGTACTCAGGATGGGTTAGGGATCCTTAAGCAAAAAAACTCAGCTTGGATTGAACGCCCCGGCGTCCAATCCAAGCTGAGTCAACTTTCCGACACCTCTGTTACACCACTTCCACAGTCACTTTCAGCACAAACTCATCCATCTCAATCTCCACGGCCTGCCCGTTCAGATCGGCTACCAGATCCAGGCCCACGGCCTGTACTTCCTGGCAGATGTAGTCTTTCTGGGACGACACGGCTTCCGTAAGAGTCTCATTGTCATTTTGCAGCCGGATCATGATTTTGTCCGTCACATCGAAGCCACTGTCTTTGCGGAGGTTTTGAATGCGGTTCACGAAATCCCGGGCGATTCCTTCCTTGCGGAGGTCGTCCGTAACGGTGATGTCCAGAGCGACCGTCAGGCTACCTTCGCTCGCCACAAGCCAACCGGGTACATCCTCGGCGATGATCTCCACCTCCTGCAAGGTAATGAATAGCGGCGTGGCCGGATCGGTAGTGATCAACGCAAACTCATTGTCACGTTCCAGTACCTTGATGTCCTCCTCGTTCATAGCCGAAATAGCCGCCGCCACCTCTTTCATCCGTGGGCCGAATTTTGGTCCGAGAGCCTTGAAGTTAGGTTTGATTTTCTTCTTCAAGGATACCACTATCGTCCTGCACAAACTCGACTTTCTTGATGTTCACCTCCGATAGAATAATCGGGGCTACGCTCTC
>CAVYGM010000032.1:0-100021 GCA_963768025.1 uncultured Cytophagales bacterium | reverse complement strand
ACGCGGTGCCACTCGGTGAGGTGTACCGAGTCGTGAGCGGAAGGGGGTATGCCGGGTCTTGGATTCTTCGCGCAGGCCGCCGTCATGTTCTTGTAGAGCCACTCGCCGAAGAAGGGCGCAATGGGCGCCATGAGCTGCGAAACGACTACTAGGCACTCGCTGCAGAGTCTCGTAGGCGGCCGCTTGTCTGTCCGTGGTCAGCTCGCCTTTCCAGAAACGGCGACGCGAGAGGCGCACGTACCAGTTGGAGAGCTGGTCGGTGACGAAATCCTGGATGAGCGCGGGCCGGCTTTAGTCGGGTCGTAGCTATCGAAATGCCCCCTACTTCCACGATTAGCGACTGCAGCTTGCGACAATATCCAGCGGTCCAGCTCGCTCAGTTCGGTCATGCGGAATACGGTCAAACTCGTCGATTGCGAAACCGTCGAGGTTGGCGTAGAGCGCAAAGAACGAGTACGTGTTGAACAGCGTGCCGAAGAACTGCGCTGCACCTCCGCCATGCCGTCCGGGTCAAATTTGAGGTTGTCCCACGGGGGGCGTTGGAAATCATGTACCAGCGGGTGGCGTCGGGGCCGTACTGCTTGATGGTTTCAAACGGGTCGACGGCATTGCCGAGGCGCTTGGTCATCTTGTTGCCGTTTTTGTCCAGCACCAAGCCGTTGGCAATCACATTTTTGAACGCTACCGAGTCGAACAGCATCACGGCCATGGCGTGCAGCGTAAAGAACCAGCCGCGGGTTTGGTCCACGCCTTCGGCGATGAAATCGGCGGGGAAGTTCTTCGTTGAAATATCGTCGTCGTTTTCAAACGGGTAGTGCCACTGGGCGTAGGGCATGGCGCCGGAGTCGAACCACACGTCGATGAGGTCGGTTTCGCGGTGCATGGCCTGGCCGCTGGGCCGATACCAGGAAAATATCGTCCACGTAGGGCCGGTGCAGGTCGATTTTCCTTCACCGCTTGTAAAAAGCTCGTTCTTATGCGGGTTGTTTGCGTGCCATGACTCTCGGCCGGCTCACGGCCTTGTCAATTTCTCGTTCGCCTTCAGCTCCAGCAATGCTGAGCCGATGCAGATTCTCCTCCGACGCCTACGTCCTGGCTGCGCCAGATGGGCAGTGGGGTACCCCAGTAGCGCGAGCGGCTCAGGTTCCAGTCCACCAGGTTTTCGAGCCAGTTGCCGAAGCGGCCGGTGCCGGTGCTTTCGGGCTTCCAGTTGATGGTTTTGTTGAGCTCGATCAGCCGGTCCTTCACGGCCGTGGTCTTGATAAACCAGGAGTCGAGCGGGTAGTACAGCACGGGCTTGTCGGTGCGCCAGCAGTGCGGGTAGGTGTGCTCGTACTTCTCCACTTTGAAGGCCGTGCCGTCCTCTTTCAGCTTGATGGCGATGCAGTCACGTCCGTGGGTTTGGTAGTCGGGATCGGCCTCGTCGTGGCCGTCGTAGTTCTTCACCTACGGCCGCCAAACTCGCCCATTTGTTGCACGTAGCGGCCCGTGCGGTCCACGATGGGCACGTCAGTTTGCCCTTCGGCATCCGTGCACCATGATGCGCCGGAATGCCGTTGGCCTGCGCTACCCGGAAGTCGTCGGCGCCAAAGGTGGGCGAGATGTGCACGATGCCGGTGCCGTCTTCGGTGGTCACGAAGTCGCCGAGAATCACGCGGAAGGCCGTGTTCCTCGCCCTTCAAGCGACGTAGGGCGAACAGCGCTCGTAGTTGATGCCTTCGAGGTCTGCGCCGTTGAACTCGGCCAGTTCCAGGCGCCAGGGCAACAGCTTTTTGTCGCCTGTCGGCATAGTCTTCCAAATCGACGCCTCTGTTCCTTTTTCGGAGAAGAAATCCTGCCCACCAGATCCTTGGCCAGCACCACCCTGGATGGGCGCGTAGGTGTAGGGGTTGAACGTGCTGATCAGCACGATACGGAATGTTCTTGCCTACGGCCAGGCGCCGTAGTTGGCGGGCAGCGTCCAGGGCGTTGTCGTCCAGGCCAGGATGCGAATGTCTTCTTCAGCCTGAATGCCTTCAAACAGCGACTCCGAGTTTCGGGCCGCTTTCACCTTGAACTGCGCCACGACGGTCGTGTCCTTCACGTCTCTGTAGGTGCCGGGCTGGTTCAGCTCGTGCGACGACAGGCCCGTGCCGGCCGCCGGCGAATACGGCTGGATGGTGTAGCCTTTGTAGAGCAAACCCTTGTCGTAGAGCTTCTTGAGCAGCGCCCAGCAGCTCTCGATGTACTTCGGTCTCGAAGGTGACGTAGGGGTCGTCGAGGTCCACCCAGTAGCCCATTTTCTCGGTCAGGTCGTCCCACTGGGCCTTGAAGCGCATCACGGTTTCGCGGCAGCGTTGGTTGTAGTCCTCGATGCTGATTTTGTGTGCCGATATCCTCCTTCGTGATGCCCAGCTCCTTTTCTACCTGCAGCTCGATGGGCAGGCCGTGGGTATCCCAGCCGCCCTTGCGCTGCACCTGCTTGCCCAGCAGGGTCTGGTAGCGGCAGAAGATGTCCTTCACCGCTCCGGGCCATCACGTGGTGGATGCCGGGCGCGCCGTTGGCCGAGGGCGGACCTTCGTAAAACGTAAAGGAGGGGTGCCCTTCCCGAAGTTTGATGGATTCCTCAAAAATGGCATTCTCTTTCCAGAATTGCAGTACTTCCTGGGCAATCTGCGGATAACTGAGGTTTTTGTATTCTTTGTATTTCACGAGTGTACGGTCCAAACAAATGAAAATTGACAGGGCAGCGGCTGCTCTGCTAAAAGGAATGCAAATTTAGGGATTTTTTGAGCATGCCGGAACTAGCAGAGAAATCAAAATTCAGCAGGTGAATTGCGGGGGTACTATTTTCAGCCGATTTTGAGCATCTTCGCTGTGGGCTGAGGCTGCTCAGGCTTGGAAGCAGGCCCGCTATCAGCTGGCTAAACACAACTTGTAATCGGGGTTAGCGGAAAGATTCGGGATTTGTAAGTCGGAGAGGTACGCGATGTTTAGCTACTAGTTTTTGTAAACCGGTGGTAGTGAGGCTGCACGCACAAGTTAGAAAGTTCTTACCCATTGCCCGGTGTCTCCATACTCTATACCCCAATTTCACTACCAAAATCACTAGTTTTTGGTGAAGTGATGGAGTTGTAGAAATTCACGGGAAAGAGTAATTTGCGTATTATAACACAGAAGAGTCTGAAATAACAGTTTTGATCTAATTTATAAATTGTAATATGAATAATAACTTTAAAATTACATTTCAAGATTTTTTGGAGTACGAGAAAGAAAATTCTAACAAAATTTTTAATCATATAGAGTATCAAGTATCTATATTCGAACATCATTTTGATATACAACAAAAATTATTTTTTGATCACTTCAAAGCACTATTTGCAATAGCAAATGAGATTCCAGATAGTGAACAAATAACTCTGCAATGCTTTCATAAGTCAATAAACTTACTATACGTTGCTCATAAAACAATTTTAACAGGACACTATGGTGCAGCTAATAGTATATTAAGACAAATATTTGAATTTTTAGTTTTTGGTAAATTCTTTTTTTTGAATACAAACGACAAAGCCGTAAAAAATTGGATGAATCAATCCTATATAATGAGCCTGTTTAAACTTTAAGCAAAATCCCCAAAACCGTGTGAATTTTGAAGTGCGAACTTTAAACAAACACAGAAATGGGGATTATCGACAAAGCTATGATTGAAAAATGGATTTTGCCGCATCTAACTGTCGGGACACGCGGATTTGAGACCACCGTTCCTATGGTCGAGATCGTAGAATGCATTTTTCATCGGTTGAAAACTGGATGTCAGTGGCGTGAGCTGCCCACCAAGCAGTTTTTCAGCGGAAGGGCCCTGCACTGGAACTCAGTTTTCTATTACTATAACAAATGGCGGCAGCCGCTGCTGTGTAAAGCAGGCTGTTGGAAGACTGTTTGGCTCAATCTCTTACGCAAAAATCCAGAGTGCCTGGACTTGTCGAGTGTCCAGTTTGATGGCAGCCACACCCCAGCCAAAAATGGTGGTGACGCGGTGGGCTATCAAGGGCGAAAAGCCTGCAAGACAACCAACTCATTATTCCTCTCAGATAATCAAGGGGTTATGCTGGCCATGAGCACACCCCAGGAAGGAAATCACCACGACCTGTTCCAAATCCAAAATTTGTTCGGTGAGATTTGTATCCTTTTGGAAGAGGGGGGCATCAGTCTGAGAGGCTTGTTTCTGAATGCCGACGCTGGGTTTGACTCGGCCGAGTTTGTGAGCGCTTGTGAAAGCCGGGAGATCATAGCCAATGTCAGGGAGAACCCTAGAAGTTCAACCGGTTTAGACCAAGAGCCCTATCAAAGTGGGACTCATGTTTTTGACGCTGAACTTTATGCACACCGCTCAGTGGTTGAACACGCAAATGCTTGGCTGGACGGTTTTAAAGCACTTTTGATACGATTCGAATTTACAGTCAGAAACTGGATGAATTTACACTTTATCGCATTTGCGCTCATTTTCCTACGCAAAATCAACCAAAAAAAGAAAGTTTAAACAGCTTCAAGTATAACAACTCAAATATTCTATAAGATCAATAAAAAAGATCAAAAAATACTATATGATTTTTGGAAAGAGCTTAGTGTATATACTCATGCTACAAAAAGTGCCAACCAATTAAATACTCATTATAATGTTGATTTAGAGAATATTGAGCAATCATATGCAATATTACTAATACTATTAAGATGTAATTACCATTTGCTCAATACTTGTATAATAAATAAAAAAACGCTTTTGATTCTACGAAAATTTAAAGCAAATAAAAATGAAATCCCCTTGTTTAGAAAAAGAGCAAAATATCTAAACTCTGAAATAAATAAAGAGATAACGATTGATGGAAAAAATTTGATAAAAGCATATGTTGCAAAATGGGAAAGAAATTAGAATGAGGCTTTTTGTATTTATAATTTTATCCGAAGTCTGTACCTGCTCATTCCGATGGGTACCACTTCCACCGTGGCCTGAGTCTCCTCAGGCCCTGCAGAACGCCTCCTATCATCCCAGCTAACACCAGTTTTTGCAAACTAGTGGCAGCGGGGGTCACAGATCAACACTCAACTTTAAATGTCCCCCAAGCCCTTCCTGAATAATCCGCATCAGGGTTGAAAGTCGAATATCACTAGCGTTATTTTCAATTCTTGAAATGTAGGTTTTGGTGGTACCGCATTTTTCGGCGAGCTGTTCCTGCGTCAGGCCTTTTGATTTGCGGAGTTCTTGAAGCATGACCCCAAGTTTGAAAGCTTCAAATTCCTGTTCGTATTTTTCTCTTGTATCGGTTCCCGGTAGGCCGTACTGCTCGTCAAGATGGTCTTTGAAGGAGGTGAGGTTATTATTTGTCTTTTTCATCGAAGTACTGTTTTTTGAGTTTTTCTGCCAGTTCAATTTCTTTCTTAGGGGTCTTTTGGGTCTTCTTCTGAAACCCATTCAATAAAATCACCAGTTGGCCTTTGTCGAAGAAACTGAATACTCGATAAATGTCCGAACCTACTTCAACTCGTACTTCGTATAGTCCTGTTGAGCCGGTCAGGTGCTTGAAATATTTTTCTGGCACTCTCTCCAAAGTAGCCACCAGTTGTAAAGTCCAGTCAAATTTCTTCTGTACATCGGGCTTCAAGGTCACTTTGAAGTCCAGGTAGTAATCTTTATAGAAAAAAATGTCCCTGACGAAGTGGGATTCCATACAGGTTTATGTGGGGTTAAAGTTAGCTAATTAGGTAACACTTTGCGATGTTTAAAGATTCATTGGATAAAAAATTTATACGCTGAACCTACTACAACGGCGCTCCGCCTAAAAACAGCAACCAGCAAAAACAGGACAAAGTACTTGATCCACCAAAAAACACCCCCAAAATCCCCCACCACTATTTCCCAACCGGCCTCAACAAAACAGACTTCACCTCCGCCACTTCCTTACCCGCAACTTTTAACGCGTGTAGCGAAAGCACACTACTCCCGGCGGGTACCTCCATTTCTCCCAATTTCAGTAGCTTCCAGGGTTTTTCGTAAGCTTCTTTGCGGGGTACCTGGTCGGGGCTGGGTAGGAGGGGAGGGTCGAAGGCTTCGGTAATCCTGGTTTGGAGTTTGCTGTTTCCAATTGTGACTTCTACCGTAGAACCGATTTGGGCTTCGGGGCAAGTATACCTAAGGTACACTTCGTAGCGGGCGGGCCTTTTGCTTTGCAGTTGCCACTCCATGCGGTCGTTGGGGCTAGTCCAATTCACCAGCCAATCGTGGGCCCAGCCGTGGCCTTCTTTGTAGGTGAGGGTACCCGAAAACGTCGCTTCATGAGCCGCTAGCTCCACCGATTTTCCGGGAAACCCGGCCGGAATGGGCCTTTCGTTTAGGGATAAACCTTTGGTTACCTCGGCAAACCACCGATCAAATTCTTTCTGAAAGGCAGTAGTGGAGGATTCGTGGGTTGAGGCAAGGTTGTTTTTTTGGGAAGGATCGGCCTTCATGTCATAGAGTTCGGCCTCTTTGCCTTTCCACACCCAGCGGTAGCGAGGGGTACGCAAGGCCCCTGGGGTAGGTTTCAGGGATTTGTCCAGCGAAGCCACGTGGGTGAAACAGTACCCGCTCGGACGGGGCATCGGGCGCTTTCCCCAACAGGATTTTTGCAAAACTCTCGCCGTCCAGCGGTAAGGTTTTGGGAGTAGGAAACCCGCATAATTCAACCAGACTCGGTAGCAAATCAATATGGGCGGCAATGGATTGTACGGTTTTGGGTTTTATTTTTTCGGGCCAGCGTATGAAAAAAGGTACCCGCACGCCGCCTTCGTCTACCTGGCCTTTTATTCCTTTCATGTCGCCATTGTACCGTACCCCATTGGGACCGTTGTCGGTAACGAAAATCACGATTGTATTTTTGCTTAGACCCAGCGCATCCACTTTTTTCAGTAGCCTGCCTACGTTATCATCCACGTTATCGACCATGCCGTAGATGGACGCCAGCTCATCGGCTAGGCCCATTTTTTTGTATTTTTGAAAATAGGAATCAGGTACCTGATGGGGCGTATGGGGGGCATTGTAGGGTACGTAACAGAAAAAGGGCTTCTTCGCATTTTTCTCCATGAAGGCCATCGCGGCGTCGGTGAGGATGTCCGTGATGTACCCTTTGGAAGGTACCGGCTCCCCGTTGTGGCTCAGCTCGGAGTCAAAGTAATTGGTGAGATGCCCGGCGCAAAAACCCAGAAATTCGTCGAAGCCCTGCCCGTTGGGGGTATGGGGATAGTGGTCGCCGTTGTGCCATTTGCCAAAAGCACCGGTGGCGTAGCCGTTTTCTTTGAAGATTTCGGCCAGGGTCACCTCTTCGGCGTTCATGACTTCCAGCGTGCGGGACACCGATACCGTACCCGTGCGCAAATGGTACCGTCCCGTCAGCAGACTGGCCCGCGTGGGGGCGCACAACGGACTGACGTAAAAACGCTCAAACTGAGCCCCCGACCGGGCCAGGCTATCCAGTTGCGGGGTTTTTACGTAGGGGTTGCCGTGCAGGCTCAGATCGCCCCAGCCCTGGTCGTCGGTCAGGATAAAGAGTACGTTTGGCTTTTCAGCATCCGCTGGTTGTGGGGCCATCAGTGAGAATCCCGCTAGCAGCAGCGTACCCAAGGCGATACTGATCGTCAAGTAAAGTTTCATTTGCCGAAAGAAATTACTTTTTTTGCTAGTGATAAATCCCTATTCAGAGTGACCCACCCCCCCAAATCTACTGCCTCTTCCCTCGTAGCCGTCTTCAAAAAGGCCGGCTTTGATGGTTTTATGCTTTCCCTGCTGGTGAGCATTGTGCTGGCCTACCTTTGGCCTTATCCGGGTACCACGGCTTCGCCGGTGCCT
This sequence comes from uncultured Cytophagales bacterium, assembly GCA_963768025.1. Lineage (GTDB taxonomy): Bacteria > Bacteroidota > Bacteroidia > Cytophagales > Spirosomataceae > CAVYGM01. Next base: position 92,162 of record CAVYGM010000032.1, on the reverse strand, counting down.
CTGGCCGAAATAGCCGGCTACGGAGTATCGGCCATCTTTTTTTTCTACGGCCTCAAACTCAACCTGGCCCAGCTGCGGGTCGGGCTCAGCAACACCCGCCTGCACCTGCTGATCCACGCGGCCACTTTTCTGTTTTTTCCGATCCTGATCTGGGGCATCAAGCCCTTTTTTCAAACCGAAGAAAGTCAGGTGCTGTGGCTGGGGATTTTCTTTCTGGCGGCCTTGCCTTCCACGGTTTCGTCGTCGGTGGTGATGGTGTCGCTGGCCAAGGGTAACTTGCCCGCGGCTATATTTAACGCCAGTATTTCCAGCCTGTTGGGTGTGTTTATTACGCCCTTGTGGATTGGGCTGGTGATGAATACCACCTCAGTGGATTTTGATATGACAGACGTAATCATCAAACTAATAGTTCAGGTGGTAGTGCCGGTGCTGCTGGGGATGCTCCTGCACAGTCGCCTGGGCGGACTGGCCGACCGCTACCGTACCCAACTCCGGACTTTCGATCAGACCATCATCCTTCTCATCGTGTACACTACTTTTTGTGAATCCTTTGCCAACCGCATTTTCTCCCAACTCAGTTGGCTGGACCTTTCGTGGCTCAGTATTGGCATGATCGCCCTGTTTTTCCTCCTGTACGGGATCGTTTTGGGCCTGACCAAGGTACTACACTTCAACCGCGAGGATACGATTACGGCCTTGTTTTGCGGTTCCAAAAAATCGTTGGTGCAGGGGGCGGTAATGTCCAGGGTACTCTTTGCGGGTATGGCTAGCGGAGGGGTTATTTTGCTGCCCATTATGCTGTACCATGCTTTTCAACTGCTGATTGTAAGTTCCATCGCCCAGCGTATGAGCCGGACGGCACCGGTTGACCGGAATTAAGGGAGGTGGTCCGGCGTTATATAGGAAAGAATTGATTTCTACGTTTAGAAAAATACAAAACAGATTCCTACCCACTCATCATGCGCCTCATTCAGGGACTATTTCGTTTATCGCTTTACATTCTTCTCATTTACGGAGCCATTTCGCTGTGGGAAAACTACCGAACGGGGAGTTGGCTACCCGATTGGTTTTCCAGGGAGAACAAAACCGAGATTTCCCAAACCGTCGTGTTGCAGGAAATAACCTCGCTGGGGAAGCTGGAACTGGTGCGTTACAATTTCAAGGATGTCGTGGAGCAGCAGATTACCAAAGCTTTGGTTTCCCAATGCCAAGGCGGTGCTCATTGTGCAGGGCGAAGCGATCGGTTGCGTGGATTTGACCAAAATGGACATTGCCGATCTCCGTAACGAGGGCGATTCGCTGGTGGTACACTTGCCCGAGCCGGAGCTATGCGTGTTCAAAATTGACCACGACCGTTCGAAGGTCTACAACACCGAGTATGCTTTCATGGAAGAAGCTCAACTGGTGCAGGAGGGGTATCGTCAGGCCGAAAAACAGATCAGGCAGTCGGCTTTGGATATGGGTATCCTGGATCAGACCCGGGAAAATGCCCGTAAGCTCCTCACGCCCCTGCTGGAACGGGCCTCCGGCCGCAAGGTAGTGGTGAAGTTCGCCATGAAGGCTGATCTGCCCAAATTGCGCTAATCCTGCAGGTAGCCGCCCGAATCATCTTTTAAACCTACTCCGCTCAGGCGGTGTACTTTCATTTCGTGCAGTAAGTAGTAAATAATGGCCGCCGCCCGGTTGTAGGGCAGGCCGTCGGGCCGGATATTGGAAACACAATTCCGGCTTTCGTCCGTTTGCCCCACCCGCGGGCCATAGGTAAGGTACGCCCCCAGGCTGTGCGGTGACGACAGCCCCGGACGCTCGCCGATCAGGATCAGCGTCATTTCGGAGCGCAGCAATGCCCCGATTTCATCCGCAATAGCCACGCGCCCCTGCTCCACCAACACGATCGGAGCCAGCCGCCATCCCAGCGAAGTGGGTCCGGGCAGTAGGGCCTTGATCACCTCCACGGCGTGGGAGTTGACCGCGTGCGCGGATAACCCATCAGCCAGGATAATACAAAGTTCATTTTCAGGATGCTGGGTTTTTTCCAAAAGCGCGCGGGAGCCGTCATGCAGTTGGCGGCCATAGTCGGGCCGGAGCAGGTACTCCCGGCGGTCGGCTACCTTGCTGCGTAGTCGAAGGCTGGGGAGGTTCATTTCCCCCAGGAGTGCTTCGGTTCGGTCCAGGTCGAAGGACGAATGCACCGCATCCCGGGCCTGGGCGTGATCCAGATTGAATTCCAGCAACCGGCGGGTAGGCAAGCTATGCCCCGTGCGCCCCAGGGCCAGCCGGGCGGGGGTATGCTGACGCAAATGCGCCCAGTCGTCGGTATGAATCAGGTCGGGCATGGAGGGGTTGGTTTACTGGTTATTGGTGTACTTGTTATTGGTTGATTTTTATTCGTGTAAGTGATTTGTAGTCAATTATTTATATTATTTTGCTAACAACCCACCTACCTACCCTCTTTTCTCAATCATCTGCAAAAGTTGCTGTCGGGTACCGGAATGAACGGGTAGAAAATGCTCATCGAATAAGCCCTTTTGCAGCAGCCATGCTTCAAACTCCGGGGCCGGACGCAGGCCCAGCACATCGCGCAGGTATAGCGCATCGTGGAAGGACGTACTCTGGTAATGCAGCATCACGTCGTCGGCACCGGGTACCCCCATGATAAAGTTGGCACCGGCTACGCCCATCAGGGTCAGGAGCGTATCCATATCGTCCTGGTCGGCCTCGGCGTGATTGGTGTAGCAAATGTCAATCCCCATAGGCAGGCCCAGGAGTTTACCGCAGAAGACATCTTCCAGCCCGGCCCGAATGATTTGCTTGCCATCGTAGAGATATTCCGGACCGATAAATCCCACCACGGTATTGACCAGCAATGGATCAAAAGCCCGCGCCACCGCGTAGGCCCTCGCCTCGCAGGTTTGCTGGTCGAGTCCGTGGTGCGCATTGGCCGATAGGGCTGCCCCCTGCCCGGTTTCGAAGTACATGACGTTGGTACCTAGGGTACCCCTTTTGAGGGATAAGGCTGCCTCGTGGGCTTCGCGTAGTAGGGCCAGATTGATTCCAAAGGACGTATTGAGGGCCTCGGTACCCCCGATGGACTGAAAAACGAGATCCACCGGGGCATTTATTTCCATGAGCCGCAGGGTAGTGGTAACGTGGCTCAGCACGCAGCTTTGGGTCGGAATTTCGAATCGCTCCCGAATCGTGTCCATCATATCCAGTAGCCCCCGCAACGTAGGTACATGATCGGTGGCGGGATTGATCCCAATCACGGCGTCGCCGCTGCCGTAAAAAAGCCCATCCACAATGGAAGCCGCGATGCCTTTGTATTGGTCGGAGGGGTGGTTGGGCTGCAAGACGGGTGGATAGGCGGCCCTTCAAGCCGATGGTATTGCGGAAGCGGGTCACGTTTTCGCATTTGGCCGCTACGGTAATCAGGTCCTGCACCCGCATGAGCTTGCTGACCGCCGCCACCATTTCGGGCGTAAGGCCGGGAGCTAGCCTCCCTAATGTGGCGGTGGTGGTATCTTCGCGGAGGAGGTAGTCTCTGAAATCGCCCACGGTTAGCGAGCGTACGGGCTCAAATGCGCCCACCTGATGGGTATCTATGATCAGGCGCGTTACTTCGTCTTTCTCATAAGGAACCACCTGGTTGTTTAAAAAGTCAGTTAAGGGTACCTCTGCCAAGACCATCTGCGCGGCCACTCTTTCTTCGTAGCTTTGGGCTGCCACGCCCGCCAATTGATCACCCGAGCGCAAAGGCGATGCTTTGGCAAGCACCGCTTTTAGATCCTTGAATTCATACGTAAAACCCCGGACTACGTGGCGTAACGACATGGGAGCAACGATTATATTTTTATAAAAATGCTTATCGAAAGAATTCCCTTACTTAACAAAGCACGCACCAGTCGGTTGCCAGTCTTCTATCGCGTGCAGATTCTGACTGTATTTCTGACAAGATAGCGATTAAACAAAAAAAGAGCGGTGGGAAATTTTTCCCACCGCTCCTAACCGTCATTTTTTCAAGTCCTTAGAGAACTACCACCGAATTATCGTCGGACGAATCGCCGGCTGATACATACTTGTCAGCAGCCCAGTCGTTCTCCCACTTGGAGCCATCTATCAAATACCGGAACTGGTATTCCTTACCTGGTTCAAGTTCAAGGATTGCTTTGTACGAACCATCTTTTTGCTTCTTAAGCGGTGTTGCAGAACTGGTGTTCCAATCGTTAAAATCGCCAAGTACTACTACCTCCTTAGAATCAGCAACAGCTTCAGCTGGCAGGGAGAATGTCACTTTGCAAATCTGTTTGCTCTTTAGATATTGTTTTGTCAAGGCCATATGAATGTTAATGTTTTTGATTGACCTTTCAAAGGTACAAGAATTTTTTTTTAAATCAATGATTATCAGTTATGTAATTTTTTCCACACTTGAAATAATTATATCCATACTACTTTTCGGTAACAAAATACAATTTCAGCGGATGGTGTATCTCAACCCTAAAAAGCCCCTAATTCCCTGATTTGGAGCATATACATAGGTTGGATCAAAGCTAAGGGCGTACGGATTGTCGTGGGTAGGTACGACCTGACCCTGGGCATCGAACCGAACATTCTTATCAAATGGGTCCTGAGACCTGGCGATGGAATTGGCCGGTGGCAGGAAATTCAGCAGGTTTTTTAGGCCTCCGTATACCTCCCACTGCAAGCCCAGTTTCTGGGTGAATTGGATGTTCTGCAAAGACCACACGGGCGAATACTCGGCTCTTGGATCCAAACTTCCCAACAGCGGCAGCCGCATGGGGCCGTACACATTCCCGGTGTAGTCCACCGTAAGGCCGGCCCGGTTGAAGGTGTAGGTAACAGCCCAGGTACCCATGAAGCGCTCGGTCAGAATAGGCCGAATACGCTGGCCATTTTCTACCTGCACGTTTTCCATCAGGGTAGCGCCCGCTACGATTTTGAGCGGAGCATACAGGTTTACATCCAGGTTCAGACTGATGCCTTTGGATTCTGAATAGCCCCGCAAGTTGTCGTAAATTATCTGATTCGGGTTGGTGTCGTAGTCGGGTAAGATGCGGTTGCTAAACCGGGTATAGAAAACGGATGCATCCAGGCCGATAAACGAATTTCCAGTCACGATTTTTTTGACGTAATTCAAATTCGCGTTCCAGCTTTGTTCGGGCCGCAGGGCCTCGGTAACCACCACCTCCCGCGCACCGGTCAGGGCGGCGTGTTCTTCGGTAAACAGGTTGACCACCCGGTAGCCGCGTCCGATGTTGAGGCGCAGGGCGTCGGTGGTATTGAGGCTAAGCTTGTAAGCGGCGCGGGGAGTAAAGATGCTCCCGTGGCGCGAATTGTAGTCATACCGAAGGCCCATCAGGTAGGTATGCGGCCCCTGTTTGAGTTCGTCCTGTACAAATAGTCCCGGCAGAAACACGCGGCTGGGTTCATTGCCCCGCCGTTCCGAATACGTAGCCGGTGTGTTATCATCGTAGTAGGTGTAGCGAATGGGGATACCGGTCAGCAGGTTATGTTTGCCTAGCTGCTTATCCCACAACAATTGCCCAAAAGCAATCCGTTGCGTGGCCTGGTAGGATACATTTCCGTAGTACGAATTCTGATCGTGGGAATTGAGCGAATACTGAAAGGTAAGTTTTTCGGTGGTGGGTAGTTGGTACAATCCTACCGCTTCCAGCCGTTTGGTGTAGATACTTTCTCCGTATACGCGGCTCCCTCCCCGTTCGGCGGGCGTCCAGTTCATTTGTCCCCCCCAGCGGTCTTCGTAAAAGTACCTTACGGCCAACGATGCCTGCCGGTTCTGGGGGCGCTTTACCGACCACTTGTTAAAGATCGAAATGCGGTGCTGCAACGTCAGATCCGTAAAACCATCACCGTTATTGTCCTTGGGATTCTGGTAATTGAAATAATTGATTCCCACGAGCGAAGAAACCTTGTCGCCCGCCGAAAATTTTAACCCCAGGTCCACATTCATGTCGCGCCAGCTGCTGCTGAACACATCACCCGAAAAAGTCGGGGCTTTTTCTACGTTCTTGGTAATGATGTTAATCAATCCGCCCACCGCTTCTGAGCCGTACAGCGTGGAGGCGGGGCCTTTTACTATTTCAACCCGCTCGATGAGGCTGTTGGGGATCCCTACCAGACCATACACCGTGGAAAGCCCGCTGACAATGGGCGTACCATCCAGCAGGACCATCGTGTAGGGGCCTTCGAGGCCATTGATGTGGATATCGCCGGTGTTGCACACGTTGCAATTCAACTGCGGGCGCACCCCATTCACATAGGTGAGTGATTCAAAAATGCTCGGTACGGGGTTTTTGTACAGGAATTTTTGCGTGATGATATCCACGGGTACGGGACTGTCCAGCTTGGATACTTCCTTCATGGTACCGGTCACTACTACTTCGTCCAGTTGGCCGGCTACTTCTTGTAGCTCGGCTACCAGGAAGTTTGCCGGTTGCTGACCGAGGATGATATTTTGCTGATAGGGGCTGTATCCTACGGCCGATATAAGGACCGTTGCTTTTCCAACCGGAAGGCCCGTCAGCCTAAACCTGCCAACGGAATCAGCCGTGGTTCCCCAGGTAGTTCCTTTCAAGGCAATGCTGGCAAATGCAATGCCCTCTTCTCCGTGCCGCACGGTACCCTCCAGCGTCGCCTGCCCGTGTGCGATGCCTTGTAGGGCTAGCAGGTAAAGTACTAAAATGTATAATCTATTCACCATATCTATTTTCTTATTTCAAGAATCCGCAATATTATTTTTGACAAATATAAATAATAAAACTATACGAGTAAAGTTAATTTTTAGATTAGTCTAAATTTATATTTTTTCAAAAACAGTTAGCTTGGTTTGGCAGATTACCGGTTCATTTGATGTTATTTTAAGTCTTGAAATTCCATTTTTCTATAAAACCAAGACGTAAGAATGCTACGAAATTTTTTTACCCCAATCGCCTTGCCTACCCCGGCCAACTGGAGCGCCTTGCTTCTGCGACTAGGTTTTAGCCCCCTTTTGATGGTGTATGGCTACGGCAAATTGGAACGATACCTCACTGGCGAGCGGGGATTTGCTGATCCACTCGGTGTGGGTGAGGAAACTACCCTGGTTCTGGCAATTTTTGCGGAGTTAGTATGTCCACTCCTTATCCTGATTGGGCTTTGGACCCGCGCTGCGCTCATTCCCCCGATCCTGACCATGCTGGTGGCTTTTTTTATCATTCATAGCCAGGATCCCTGGTCCAACCAGGAGCATCCACTCGTGTTTCTGATTCCATTTGTGGCCCTATTCCTAACCGGCCCCGGACGCTTTTCGGTTGATCAACGGCTGTTTGGTACCTCAAAGAATACTTAGTCTTATGATGAAAGTAGTTGCGGCCCTCCCGGTATTTCTTTTCCTTACTATCGGCGTCTGCGCCCAAACCCTCAGCCGGGAGCAGATGCGGGAAGACCTGCGCCTACTGGACAAAAAACTGATGGATTCCGCTCAAAAAACTTTACCACGGAGTCAAACCCTCCGACGCACTTGAAATCAGACCCGACTATCCGGTGAGCCGCACTTACGAAGACATCGTCACACCGGGTCGTGATTTCGGCTTGGAATATGTGAAGCAATTGGTTCGCAAAAAACCGTAAAGCGGGTAGAATCGGGCGTTGGGGTGGTTTTGTAAGGGAAGGAAATCGGATTCTCCTACCTAACTATACAATTCAATTTCATGCAAAAAATTGCTATGCTTGGCTCCGGCTTTATCGGCCGCTTCTACGCCGAATCCATCCATGGACAACGGGGCCGCGACCGCGTTACCGCCATCTATGCCCGCCGCGCCGAAAGTGCCGAAAAATTTGCCAAAGACTATGGCTGCGACTTCTGGTCGAGCGATATGGAAGAGGTGATTGCCCATCCGGATGTGACCATGGTATGCATCGCCTTGCCCAATAATATCCACGAAGAAGCCGTACTGCTCTGCGCCAAACACAAAAAAAACGTGGTATGTACCAAACCCCTGGGCCGCACGGCCGACGAAGCCCAGCGCATGATGCAGGCCGTGGAGGAGGCGGGTATTTTTGGGGGCTACCTCGAAGACCTATGCTACACGCCCAAATTCCTCAAATCCATGGAAAGCGTGAAAAGCGGAGCGTTGGGACGGATCATCTGGGCCAAGTCGCGCGAGGCGCATCCTGGTCCGCACAGTGAGTGGTTCTGGGACATCGAGCAGGCGGGAGGCGGCTGTATCCTGGATCTGGGCTGCCATTGCATCGAAATATCCCGGAATTTTATTGGCAAAGACGTAAAGCCCATGGAGGTGATGTGCTGGGCCGACACGCAAGTGAAGCCCATTGAGGCCGAAGACCACGCCATTGCGCTGGTGAAGTACGAAAACGGAGCCATCGGGCAGTTCGAAACCAGCTGGACGTTCCGGGGCGGCATGGACCTGCGCGACGAGGTGATGGGTACCGAGGGTACCATCTGGATCAATAATTTCCTGCGGACAGGCTTCGAGATGTACACCTCCGGCAAGGGGGCCGACTACGTGGCCGAGAAGGCCGAAAGCAACTCGGGCTGGCTGTTCCCCGTGGGCGACGAGGTAAATGACCTGGGCTACAACCACATGTTTACCGACATGTTTAATGCCGCCGAGCAAGGCCGCGAAGCCGCCGAAACCTTCTACGACGGCTATGTAGTAAATGCCGTGATTGATGCTGCCTACCGCTCGGCCAAAAGTAAGCAGTGGGAGCCCGTGCAGCTGCCCGTCTGGCGTGGACAGGAAGGCCTTACCAAGCCTTCCAACTATACCGAATACGACGCCGACCACTACCTCATCAAGCAGGAGATGACCCACGACGGGCGCAATAAGCTGATTTTGAAGGAGAAGGCAAGCGGGAGGATTGTGGAGCGGGACATATAGATGCTCAACTTCCCGAAAGTTGTTTGAACTTTCGGGAAGTTCTCGAACGTCAGTTGGTTGTTTCTTTGGGAAGTCGTCTAAATTTAAATTAAAACCTATACTCATGAGGCATATTCTTTCCTTTTTGCTAATCGCTGCCTTTTCATCGGCGATTCGCGCCCAGACCCCCACTTTCAAAGCCGAAGTCATTGATCCCAAAATCAGCATCGGGTACGGCCTGGCAACGGGTGATGTAGACGGCGACGGACAAACCGACATCCTGCTGGCCGACCAAAAGGAAATAGTATGGTACCAAAATCCCGACGGCCCCAATAAGCCCTGGGTACGGCACGTAATGGCCACTAACCTCACCGAGCGCGACAACGTATGCATAGCGGCTCGCGACATTGATGGCGATGGCAAAGTAGAGGTAGCCGTGGGCGCGCAGTGGAATCCCGGTGAAACCAAAAGTCTGAAAGAATCGGGGGCGGTGTTTTACCTCATTCCATCCGCCGACCGTACCAAAAACTGGGAGCCAGTAAAACTCCACCACGAGGTAACCATCCACCGCATGCACTGGGTGCAGGATACCGACGGCACGTTTCAGCTGGTGGTACTTCCCCTGCACGGCGAAGGCAACGAGAAGGGCGAAGGGAAAGGAGTGCAGATGATCGCCTTTGATGTACCCCAAAACAAAAATGGGATTTGGTCGTATCAACTGGTGGATACGGGCATGCACATGACCCACAATTTTGAACCCATGGAAGTGAAGGGTGCTTTCCTGGGCCTGGCCGTGGCGGGCAAAGAAGGGGTGCAGGTCTTTGTGAAAGGCGTGGACGGCTGGGCCGCTTCCGGCAATTGGATGGTGCAGAAAAATGGGGTAGGGGAGATCCGGACGGGTAAGTTGGGAGGGAACCAGCTCTTTACCACCACCATTGAACCCATGCACGGCAATAGCCTGGCGGTGTACAGCAAGGAGGGGCGTACCCTGCTTACCGACCGGCTAAACCAAGGTCATGCCTTAGTCGTGGCCGATTTTCTGGGACAGGGCCGAGATCAGATTGCCATGGGGTGGCGTGAAAAAAACACCGCTGAGCAGGTGGGCGTCAGACTGTACGTGGCCACCGATGCTGCCGGTGCAAAATGGCAGGAGTATGCCCTGGATGAAAAAGCTGATATGGCGGCCGAAGACATGAAAGCCGCTGATCTCGATGGGGATGGCGACCTGGATCTGATTGCGGCCGGTAGGGCGTCCCACAATCTGGTCATCTATTGGAATAGCCGCTAGCAATGAGGCGGCAAATACCTTGTTTTTTATCAAAAAAAGGCCTTTTATGATCCATATAAAAGGCCTTTTTTATTTGGTAAAGTCCAAATAAACATTAAATTTGTACTATTGAGTGCGAGTGTTTTTGGTTGTAATATTTTCTTCTACCCTTTAAACATCCATGACAATGTACACAAATAAACTTCGCTTTTTAGGGGCTATTATTTTAAGTCTCTCCCTTTTGGTAGGTGAACTTCTGTTTGCTCAAAAGGTGCCCAAACACAATGACATTGTTTCGTTAACTTCCAGTGCCGACAAAAATGTCGAACTGTTGGGCAACTACATCGATGCCCTACTGGCGGGCAACATGTCGGTGGCCCGCTCGTACCTTGCCTCCGACTATATGGAATACGGCCCAACGGCCATCGATTCCATGAACCAGGATCAGGTGATGCAAAGCTGGGAAATCGCCAATCGCCAGCGGTCGGATGAATCCCTCAGTGACCGGCGAATGCTATCCGTAAAAGCCAAAAGCGGTCCCGATAAGGGCGATTGGGTAATGGGCTGGGGGGTATACCACTGGTCCGAAAACAACGGAGCTGCCAAAATTTCCCTGCCTTTTCAGGTTACAGCTCTGGTGGAGGATAATAAAATCAAGAAAGCCAACTTTTATTACGATCGTTCGAGTGTTCGCGACAAGCTGGGGTACAGAAGCATTCCGCCCAATGTGGATCCGGATGCGTATATGATCCGTCAGGTGATCGAGGCCGAAACCACCGCCTGGCTCAATAACGATGGGGAACGCATGGGCTCCTACTGGGCCGACTTACCCTACGCGGCGCACACGGTCACCGACGAGCAGGGCAAAGCCTACATCATTACGGCTACCGAAATAGGCCAAATGGTAGCCCGGCTATCTACCCAGAAACCCAACCAGCCCGGCACGACCTTTACAAACACCGACTACAACATCCGGCCAAACGGTAACGCGGCCTGGGCCAGTTTTGAGCAAGTTTTTCGCTATCCCGACGGGCGAACGGTATCGAACCTGGAAAACCGCTATCTGGAAAAAATTGACGGAGAATGGAAAATTACCCACATGACCTCCATTCCAAAAAGATAGGCGGGTGATCCTATCCAGTTCCTCCCTGAGCCTGAGAAAGATACTCCGTATCCTCGGCTCAGGGATTTTTTGGGTTATCAGCCCATTCATCCTGGCTTTTTTCCTGATCACTTAGTCTGGGAACCATCCGGCAAATTCGCCCTACTGTACATTGCTTTCCTGCTTACCTTTGTCTGATTGTGAAAATAAACAGGCTTTCGTCTAACGATCTCCAGTTCTATTCGTTTTATATTTCCGGACCAAACCCAGTTCCCTATGACACCCGAAAGACGCGGCTCCTTTATTCGTAGAGCCAAAGATATAACCATCAGTAGTACGCTGGCCCTGGCTATTCTGGCCAGTGGAGTTATCCTGCCCGCTTGTTCCAGTTCGGAGGAAGACGAAGGAGCCTATACGTACGAAGAAACCACCCTCGCCAAAGGTATCCGATCCTACATCAAGGAAGTAAAGCCGGGCGAGTTTGAAATCACCGACGAAGAAAGCGTCGGGATGGATAAGTCGGCGGCAATCGTTACCTACCTGGATGGTCGCACCGAAACGCTGACGCCCGAGGCAGCCAAAAAACTCATTGACCAGGAGATCAAAACGAGCGCTGACAGCACCCGTACCGCCAATTCACAGACCAATGGCTACCACCATCGCTCGGGGTTGTCGAGTATGCTGCTGTATGGCGGCATGGGCTATATGCTGGGGCGCATGGGCAACAACGGCTACATTAATAACTACCGCAACGGTACTCCCGGCGGAAGTTCGGTATATAGTAACCCCGGGGTCTATCAAAAAGCCCAAACGGCCCATAGCGACGTGCAGGCCTCGCGGAGCACGCGCACGGTGACCTCCCGGCCTTCGGGCGGTCGGAGCGGCTTCTTTGGGCGATCAGGTGCGCGCAGCGGCGGATAATACTGTCGTGAGGTTTTTGATTTTGTTCAAATCCTCCACAAGGCTCCTAGTACACCCAATTAGCCCCGCCTGGCTGGCCATAGCCATTATTCCAAAGCCCTTTATTCTGTATATGATTACCTTACAAAAAATGCCCCGGCACCCCGAAGACGCCCTTCGGTCGGTGGGCTGGGACTGGATGCTGGGGACCGATACGCTCCCCTACCTGGTAGAAGAAGCGGTGCTGGTACGTGAAGAAGAAGCCGATGCCTACTACGAAGCGGCGCAGTCGCTATATGAAATGCTGGTAGAAGCCGGACAGTATGCGATTGATCACCACTTGTTCAAAGAGATGGGGATACCTGATTCCCTGGTGGAGCTGGTAAAGATATCTTGGGAAGACGATCGGAATGTGCATTTATACGGGCGCTTCGACCTGGCCGGAGGCCTGGATGGCCACCCGATTAAGCTCATAGAGTTTAACGCCGACACCGCCACCTGCCTTCCCGAAACCGCCGTGGTGCAGTGGGCGCACCTGCGGGCCAATGGCCTCGACGAAAGCCGACAGTTCAATACCCTGTACGAAACCCTGGTACGGCAGTTCGGCGAGATCCGTACCTTGAACAGTGACCTTACGCCCAGCATCCTGTTCACCACCTTACGCGATTATCCCGAGGACGATACCAACGTGCAGCTATTGGCCGAAGCCGCCCGTGGTGCTGGTTTCGATGTGGAATTTTGCTACATAGATGAAGTGGAGTTTTCGGCGCAGGAAGGGGTCTTTAGGCAAGATCCTAATAATGGAAATTTTGTTCGTTTTGATTTCTGGTTTAAGCTGGTGCCCTGGGAACTAATTGGGGAGGAGGAACCCGAACTAGCGGCTATCCTCACCGAAATCGGGAGAACCCGACGGACGGTTATTCTCAATCCGGCCTATACTCTATTATTCCAATCCAAATACATCCTGAAAATTCTGTGGGACATGTACCCCTATCACCCCTTGCTGCTCCAAACCGAGCGGTACCTCATACCCCATAAACAATCGGTGAGCAAGGTACTGCTGGGCCGGGAAGGGGCCAATGTGGCTATTTTGGAAAAAGGCGGTGATATTATCGAAAAAGTGGAAGGGGAGTACGGAAACCAACGGACCATCTACCAGGAATACGTGGACTTTGTCAGCGATGGGAATGACATGCGCTACCAGGCCGGCGTATTTTTCGTAGGAGAGCCCTGTGCTTTAGGCTACCGGAGGGGAGGGCGTATTCTGGACAATACGGCTCAGTTTATCGGGCACGTGATTGGTTGAAACCTTTTGGGAGCCTGGAAGTTTAGTCAGAGGTACTTTTTTATTTTTGCTTGACATAGCCATGAATTCCACTGACGCTCACCTGCTTACCCTCCGTCCCCAAATAGCTACCGAGCCGGCTCAAAATCCTGCGGAACAGTTTCAAAATAAAACCTTGCGGCCTATTCTGAAATTTCAGCATCAGCGCATTCTGGCCCTATTTACCCACCATCTTCAGAAGCGTAAGGTGGATCTGAATCGAATGGAGATTTTGGATCGGAAACAATACGTTGTTCAGTCGTTTCAGAAAGATGTGGCCCTACGCAACCAACTAGTGGGGGTAGTACTCGGCTACTTTACCGAGGAAGAATGGGGGATATTTTTAGAAAAGGAAAGAGAACTCAGCCGCCGGTTGAACGATTTACTCATCGAACGGATTCAAAGTACCTTGGGGTGAATTTTTTACCACAAGGTACCCACAAAAAAAACGCGGACTCCACAGAGCCCGCGTTTTTTTATGATTCAAACGTACCCCTTAATCCCTTCTTCCCATGAGGATACTCACGTAGTAGAGAAGCGTGGCCAACGAGCCAATGGCGGCTACCAGGTAGGTACGAGCCGCCCATTTGAGGGCGTCTTCGGCCATCTCGTGTTCGCGCTGGGTGACGATGCCGTGGGTTTCTATCCAGGCCAGGGCCCGGTTGCTGGCGTCATACTCTACGGGTAGCGTGATAAAGCTAAACAAGGTCGTGAGGGCAAAAAGTGCTACACCAATCGCAAGGGGTAGGATGGAGGTATTGATCAATAAAATACCTCCCAGGATCACCCATTGCATATACCGCGACGAAATGGTCAGGAAAGGAACCATTTTGGAGCGCAATTGCAGCCAGCTGTACGCCGTAGCGTGCTGCACGGCGTGGCCACATTCGTGGGAAGCTACCGCAGCAGCGGCTACGCTTCTACCGGCATACACATCAGGACTCAGGTTTACGGTTTTGTCCTGGGGATTGTAATGGTCCGTCAGGCGCCCTTCCACGGATTGCACCCGGACATCGAAAATACCGTTTTCGCGAAGCATTTTTTCGGCAATTTCCTTGCCGCTCAGGCCATTACTGAGGCCAATCTGTGAATATTCCTCAAATTTCTTTTTGAGTCGCCACTGCACGTACATGCTCACAGCCATGACGATAATACCAATCAAATATGCACCTGCCATAATATTTAGTTTTGAATGAGTGATTTAGTGAATGAGAGAATACTTTTGGTCAATTTTGAATTGCTTTTTATCCGATCTAGGCGAACGCTTAAGTCAATAAAAAAAGCTAATAACCTAATACCCGATAACCTAACAACTATCTAATAACTTTCTTTGATCTTATTGATAAGAGTTGTAGTAGAATAACCCGGAACAAGGGCTACTGTTTTTACTTCTCCTCCATTAGTTATAACAAAATCCGCACCAACGATAGTTTCCACGGTATAATCGTCACCTTTGACCAAAATGTCAGGTTTTAGGGCCTCAATTAGCTCCTTTGGGGTAGGTTCATCGAACAAAATGACAGTATCCACGAAGCTCAATGCCGCCATTAGCCGGGCACGGGCGTGCTCGTCCACCACGGGCCGTTGCGGACCTTTCAGCCGACTGACCGACGCATCGGTATTCAGGCCAAGGACCAAGCGGTCGCCCAGAGCCCGGGCTTTTTCGAGGTAGTCCACGTGTCCCAAATGCACAATGTCGAAGCAGCCGTTGGTAAACACCACTTTTTGCTTACTCCGCTGCCAGTCATTGACCTGCTCAATGGCCTCGTCGAGGCGTAGGATTTTGGTTTCGGTTGGTATCATAGGGTATAGTTAGGCCGATTGTTCGCTCAATGTTGCCTTATTGGCTGATCTGTCTTTGAGCAGCACCACCAGAAACGCCAGGGCACCGATCGCCAGCATAAAAAGCATTTGGGTACCGTGGATAAACGTCGCCAGGGTAATCCCATCCTTTTGGGTAAGTCCGTAGAGAATCATCACATTCCCCACCAGCAAATGGTAGGCGCCGATCCCCCCCTGGGTGGGGGCCGTCATTCCGATAGCCCCAATCACTAGTACCGTCAAGCCGGCCAGCGGGCCCAGATCGGACGTTTCGGGGATGCAAAAAAATAGCACGTAGGAAACCAAATAGTAGAATACCCAGATCATGAGGGTACTAGCAATGAACAAACCCGGACTCCTGAGTTTTCGGATACTCAAAACGCCTTCCAGCATTCCGTTCAAAAAGCCCGCCACCTTACGGACCAACCCATTCTGCATGAGCTGGTCGCGAAGCCGTTGGTTTTTTACAAGAATAATGATCCCAGCCAGAAACAACACAAAAAGCACTCCAATCAGAAGTAACCAGGGATTAGGACCGCTGCTTGCTGGCTCGCCGGGAACTTTACTGCCAAAGAAATCGAGGAAAAAAGCGCTTAGGCGGTCGAATTCCAGCAGGAAATTGAGGCCGATAAGAAGCAACAGCGTGAGTACATCAAAAACTCGCTCGGCCACCACAGTACCAAAACTTTGGTTGACCGGAATTTTTTCCAGACGATAGAGCGTTCCGCAACGCGTCACTTCTCCCATTCGGGGAACAATATAATTGGCAAAATAACCCGTTAGAACCGCAGTAGTAGCGTCAAACAAGCCCGGACGATGTCCGAGGGGTTCCAGGAGCATTTGCCACCGCCAGGCCCTGGTGATGTGGGCCATAAATAACAGAATGCAGGATACCGCTATCCAGCGCCAATCGGCCTGTT
The DNA here is from genome assembly GCA_963768025.1 of uncultured Cytophagales bacterium. Taxonomy (GTDB): domain Bacteria; phylum Bacteroidota; class Bacteroidia; order Cytophagales; family Spirosomataceae; genus CAVYGM01. The sequence goes on along the minus strand of CAVYGM010000032.1, from coordinate 75,931 downwards.
GCAGGCGGTCGAGCATGGAATTGAGATCCATATCTTTGAACACAAACCATAACAAGCCCCCCGCCAATCCCAGCGAAATTACATAGCGAAGTACATTCTTCATACGAACGATTTTACGGATAATATTTGACAAAAAAAGCAGACAAAGGTCAAACTTCCTACTGAGTGGCCCTGGTCTGCTGCATGAAAAAAGGATTCCATTTAATTTTATCCGACCATTTTATTGTCGTGATCCGGAAACACCACCTTCGGTTTGAAGGTACGGGCTTCTTCCTGCGACAGGCTGCCGTAAGCAATGATGATGATCACGTCGCCCACCTGTGCTTTGCGGGCAGCGGCTCCGTTGAGGCAAATGATTCCCGTACCGCGCTCACCGGTGATGGCATACGTCACGAGCCGTTCGCCGTTGTTATTGTTGACAATATGAACCTGTTCGTTTTCGATGATTCCCACCGCATCCATCAGATCCTCGTCAATGGTGATGCTGCCGACATAGTTCAGTTCGGCTTGCGTCACCCTGACCCGGTGGATCTTAGACTTCATAAGTGTAATATTCATGTTGTAGGTAAATGGTTGTTCTTTTCTTCCGGCCCTTTAACGTAAAAAATCCGTCAAAGGTACGCCTAATCTTTTCACCAAAAAAACAAGCCCACCTTCCTGGAAGTTCAACAAAACTTTTTCGGGGAAGGACATCCTGTTAAAATCAAAATGGATTTCTTCGTATTTTCGGCCGTTGACAACCACCTATACCAACCAAAATCTACTTTATATGTCCAGCTATCGTATGAACACCCCTTGGGTGGATTCTCCTTTCTTGGCGAAGGAACTTGAAGAATCCACCCTCGACGAAAGTACTAAAGAAATGGTACGCCACTACGCAGAAAAGGGGTACCTTATTATGGAAACAGGTCTGCCCGAAAGCACCTTCGATCGGATAATTGAATTGCTGAATCCTCACTATACCGACCCCCGGATCCAGGATGCCTGGACTATCACGCCCCTGGTAAAAGAAGTAGCCGGTTGTTCCAAAGTGCTTGATATTCTCCGGATTCTGTATCGACGTGAGCCGTTTCCCTTCCAAACCCTAAACTTCCAGGTAGGTTCTCAGCAGCGAACGCACAGCGATGCAATCCATTTCTACTCCATTCCGCATCGCTACATGTGCGGCGTGTGGGTAGCCCTGGAAGACACCGACGAAACAAACGGCCCACTGCACTACTACCCCGGCAGCCACAAGCTTCCTTTTTACGACATGGCCGATATCGGAATCAAGGGGTCGGGCTATGCCAAATCCTACGATCAATACAGCCGCTACGAGGACTTCGCACAGGATTTGATGATGGCCACCGGCCAGAAAAAGGAAGTATTTCGGGTGAAAAAGGGTCAGGCGCTCATCTGGTCGGCCAACCTCTTCCATGGAGGCGAACCCATTCAGCGGCCCGGTAGTACCCGGCACAGCCAGGTAACGCACTATTTTTTCAACGATTGCATCTACTATTCTCCCCAATGGTCGGATCTGCCCATCGAAAAAATGTACATGCGCCGACCGGTTAACATCCTCACCGGTAAAATTATGGAAAACAGCTACTTAAGCGAACCCATCATGGGCCGCTCCGGTTTCAGCCCCTTGACGGATTATAAGAATGATATAGAAAAAACGTTAAGAACTCTGAAAAGAAATTTATCCAATTAAAAATTGAATCTATCTGAGATGAATCATAAGTAAGTACGGCATCGCAGGCCCTTTTTACTGATTGAGTCTCGTATTGATCATCTATTAACCGTTATCATGAGCAAAAAAGAACAGAAGGATGCCGTTTCGCGGCGGGATTTTCTTCAAAAAGGTACGGCTGCGGCCATTGGTGCTTCGGCCCTCGGAAGTTTTTTCATAGTTCCCCGCCATGTCCTGGGTAAGGGCTACCGGGCTCCCAGCGATAAACTGAACATTGCCGGTATAGGCATCGGAGGCAAAGGCTCGTCCGACATCCGGAATGCTTTTAACAAAGGCGCAGAGAACATCGTAGCGCTTTGCGACGTAGATTGGAATGTGGGAAAGGCTTCCATTGAGGCTCATCCTAACGCCAAAAAATACAAGGATTTCCGCAAGATGTTTGATGAAATGGGCAAGGATATAGACGCCGTCACCATTTCTACCCCCGATCACCAGCACGCCGTAGCCGCCATGGCCGCCATGCAGCTGGGTAAGCACGTATACGGACAAAAACCCCTGACCCACGATATTTACGAAGCCCGGATGCTCACTGAATCCGCTCGGAAATACAAGGTAGTGACCCAAATGGGAAACCAGGGCGCTTCTAATCCGGGTCAGCGGCAGTTGCAGGACTGGTTCAACAAGGGCGTAATCGGAACCGTAAAGGAGGTACATATCTGGACCAACCGTCCCGTGTGGCCGCAAGGTATCCCCGTTCCTACCGCCAAGATGCCCGTGCCCGATAACGTAGATTGGGACCTGTGGGTAGGTACCGCTCCCTGGGTGGATTACAATCCGGCCTGGCACCCCTTCAAGTGGCGGGGCTGGTGGGAATTTGGTACCGGTGCCCTCGGTGACATGGGGTGTCACCTAATCGACTCCCCCTTCCGGGTACTGGGCCTGGGCTATCCCAGCGAGGTAGAGTGCAGCGTGGGGTCGGTGTTCCTGAAAGACTGGCAGCCTGAGTACATTCCCGAAGGTTGCCCGCCCTCGTCGCGGACGCAGCTCAAATTCCCCGCTACCAAGCTCAATAAGTCGGAGGTGACCATGATCTGGCTGGACGGTGGCTTGCGCCCCGCCCACCCTGAGTTGATTCCGGCCGATGATCCGATTGGCGACAACGACAGTTCCAACGGCGTGATCATGATTGGCGATAAAGGCGTAATGACCTGCGGCACCTACGGTCTGGTACCGAAGGTATACCTCAAAAATGGCACGAAGCTTGAAATGGCCAAGGGGGCCTTTGATAACAAGTATACGACTATGCCCGAGTACGGACACCAGGTAGCCTGGACCGACGCGTGCAAGGCCGGCTTCAACAGCAAGGAGCACAAGGAACTCACGTCGTCCTTCGACTACGCCGGGCCCTTGACCGAAACGGTGATCATGGGTAACCTGGGCATCCGGAGCTATACCTACCGCGAGGCCCGTGCCGATGGCAAAGGGTTCAATTTCCCCGGCCGCAAGAAGCTGCTATGGGATGGCAAAAACATGAAGGTAACTAACTTCGACGCCGCCAACCAGTTTGTGAAGCGGAACTACCGCGGCGACTGGACGCTGGGGGCATAGTGGCTATCGGCAGTCAGCTATCGGCTTTTTTGTGGGGTTGAGTTAGGACTGATTGGTTGATAGCGTAAGCTTATTTTTAGTAAAAGAGCCGGGTGTAGTGCCCGGCTCTTTTTTTTATGCCCGTGTCTAACAATCATCCGAATGACTGTAAAGCCAACGCCGGCAATGATAATGTAGAAAACAAACGGAGGGGCCAGCGCCCGCCGGGGTTCATAGTCGGTCTGATGGAGGATCACCAGAAACACGGGAATCAGATACAGCAAGGGTACAATGAAGTTGGACTTTTTTCATGGGGATGTCATTAGAGTGCTTGCCTATAACTCGTTACTGTGAAAAAAGTTGGGATCATTCGTGAGTCAGGTTCCGGGATAAGGCGAGTACTTGCCTTTAAAATTTTGAGTGTTGCACTCGGATTTTCTGAATCGGTAAGTTAAGAATTACCAAGTGTGCACAGGTACTGCCTGGAATACGAGGCGAGATATACAAAACTGTATATATACAAAGTTGTATACAATGATTAAGAAAGTACCCTAGGAGCACCAGTCAAATGCACCTCACCACCCCCTTACCTCCGCTTCCCGCAGCCAGTCGAGGGGATTGTCGGGCTCAGGCAGGAACTCCTGATTTACCCGCAGAAACATCATGTGGACGTGCGTGGGGGAGCGTTCCTTGTAGGCATTGAGGCCGGTGCGGCCTACTTCGCCGAGTTTTTGGCCCGCCTGTACCCACTCGCCGGGCTGCACCACCACCCGGCTGTTGTGGGCGTAGTAAAAGAGCCCGTTGAGGCAGGGGTCGTATACCCATATAAAATTTCCGCCGCGCAGCTCGCTGCCGGGCTGCCAGGTAGTATCAGTGGCCAGCACTATCCCCTGACTCATTGAGAGGAGATCTACGGGATGGCATAGGCGGTCGTCGAAGTTGTCCTGATTGCCGTCCTTGATAAAAAGGTCGTGGGCCGGATGGCTTCCCCTGGCTTCATAATCGAAAAGATTGAAGCCATTGGTGCGGTAGCCCCGGCCGTTGCCTCCGATGGAATATTTGGGTAGATAGCCCCGCAGGGGGAAAACAAATTTCTGAGCGGTGTCCTGCTCGCAGGGGTCAAAAGCAGAAAGGGTAGTGCGGATATTTTTCATGACCTCCTGAAACGCCCGGGCGGCCGAATCAGGGCTGACCTTTTGTTCGCGGATGTCGATTTGAATTTGGTTGAACTGGTAACAGTACGCGAGAAGTTGCTCGGCCGGATACTCTATTTTGCTCCAACCCATCAGGGCTATCAGACTCACAATTGCCCCACTACGCCTCATACAGCCTCTCCAATTCATACTAAAACACCTGTTATGCTAATCACCATTTTGCAACACTAGACAATATTTTTCAAAGTAGCAATTTCGGCCCTCATTACACTGTACTAACGATTAATTCTTTAATTTGTGTAAATTATTCTAAACCAAACCTAAAAAAAGTACTATGGAATATAGACGATTTGGGCGTACCGACTGGCAGGTCAGTGAGATAGGCTACGGCATGTGGGGACTAGCCGGCTGGACGGGCTCCGACATTCAGGAAGTAAATGCTTCCCTCGACCAGGCGGTTGAGCTAGGATGCAATTTTTTTGACACGGCCTGGGGCTATGCCGAAGGAAAAAGTGAACAAATACTGGGGGAACTCATCAAACGAAACCCTGACAAGAAACTATACGCCGCCACCAAGATACCTCCCAAGAACCGGACGTGGCCTTCGCAGTCGGAATTTACAATAGACCAGGTATTTCCGGCTGAGTACATTGTCGAGTACACCGAAAAGAGTTTGAAGAACCTCAGCGTGGACTGCATTGACCTCATGCAGTTTCACGTGTGGGAAGACCACTGGGCCAATCGCGACGAGTGGAAGGAAGCCATTCAGAAACTTACCAAAGAAGGAAAAGTGCAGGCCTGGGGCATCAGTGTAAACCGCTGGGAACCGGATAATTCGCTGGAAACGATCAAAACCGGCCTGATGGATGCCGTGCAGGTGATCTACAATATCTTTGACCAGAATCCCGAAGACCATTTGTTTCCCCTCTGCCGGAAACACGACGTAGGTATCATTGCCCGGGTGCCTTTCGACGAAGGTACGCTGACGGGTACCTTCACTAGGGAAACTACCTTTCCTGCGAACGACTGGCGCTCCACTTACTTTGTGCCCGAAAACCTGAATAGTAGCGTGGATCACGCGGATGCCTTGAAACCCCTCATCCCCGCAGGCATGACCATGCCCGAACTGGCCTTGCGGTTTATCCTGGCCAATGACGACGTAGCCACCACCATCCCCGGAATGCGGAAACTGCCCCACGTGAAGGCCAATGTTGCCGCCAGTGATGGGAAAGTTCTGGAAGAATCCCTGTTGAAAAAGTTGAAAAATCACCGTTGGGACCGCACGCCCACGGAGTGGTCGCAGTAGTAGTTCGTTAACGCTGACAGTGTTTTTGAACGCTGTCAGCGTTGAATAGTGTCGGATTCCCTATTTCATCAGGTTTCGGCTTTTTAGCCAGCCTTCCATGGCCAGGGGCCAGTTGGCTACGGAGCCTTTGCCGTCGGTACGCATAGCGAATCCGTGGCCTCCGGTAGGGTAGAGGTGCAGCTCGGCGGGAATTTTGTGCTCTTTCAACGCCAGAAAATACTGAATACTGTTCTCGGCGGGTACGCCCCCATCGTCTTGCGCGTGAACCAGAAAGGTAGGGGGAGTAGAGGCCGATACCTGCTTTTCGTTTGAATAATACTCAATCAACTCGTCGGACTTATCGGGTCCGAGCAGCTTGTCGCGGGAGCCTCCGTGGGCGTAGGGCGTCAGGAAAGTAATCACCGGATAGAGCAGAACCGAAAAATTAGGTTTGGATTCTTCACTTGCGTTTTCTCCTTTGTCATAATGGGTGGAGAGCGTCGCGGCCAGGTGTCCGCCCGCCGAGAAGCCCATCACTCCCACCATATCGGGCTTGATGTTCCATTTCTGGGCGTTCTGCCGGATCAGCTTCATGCCCTTCATGGCATCCATCAGGGGTACTTCGTGCTGGTGGGTCATGGTGGCTTCGTTGGGGAGGCGGTATTTTAGCACAAAAGCGGCAATACCCCGCTCCTTAAACCACTCGGCTAGTTCAGAACCCTCGTGCTGAGCGGCCAGAATGCCATAGCCCCCGCCGGGGCAAATCATGATGGCCGCGCCCGTGGCCTTTTCCTTGGCGGGTATGTAGGCAGTAAGGGTAGGTACGGTGACGTTACTGATGCGCATGATCCCGCCGGTCGTTTCGGACTTTTCCTCAATGGTATTTTCGATGGCATTGGGAATTTTACTGGCGGGCCAAAGTTGAAGCGTTTGGTTTTGGGCCATAGCGGGTAGGGTAAGAGCGGTCAGCGATACCAGGTAGAAGATTTTTTTCATAAAGCAAACGGAGAGTTTTAAGAGAAAAGACGACGGGCGATCAGAATTACCCCCACTGGCCTCAGCGAGTACGCAGCCAGCCCGTCACGCTGCGGCGGGGGCGTATCGCCTGCAGTACCTCGTGTTCCAGCTTATCGCTTTCAAAACACACCAATCGGCCCCCAATGGGCTGGATGCTTTCTATTTGATTATCAGAGGGAAATAGGATCAACTGCCCGCCATCCTCAGGCTGCCAGTCTTGATTCAGGTAGCAAATCACCGAAAGCTTCCGGTGCGAATCGGTCTTGAATCGATCCAGGTGGCGCTTGTAAAAAGTGCCCACGGGGTACTCGGCGTAGTGGAGTTCGGCGTCCTGCAAGCCCAGGTAGCAGGTGCGGTTGAAGTACCCGATCATGTCCTGAATGCGGTTGAGGTAGGTGGTTTCGATCGGAAACAACCCCTCCTCCGGGAGCCAGCAGATGAGGTCACCGCGTATATCGGTTAGGATTTGCTTGCCCGCCTGAGGGCCTACGGCGGCCGTGCGGAACTGGCCAGTTTGCATTCGAAGGTCGAAGGCCTGCTGGAATTCCTGAATTTCGGTAGCATTCAGAAACAAATCCGAGTAGCCGTATCCCTGGTTGAGGATGCCTTCGATAATTTTTTCAAACTCCTCCTCAAGCGAAAATACGCCAGAATTCACCATCTTTATTCACAGATTAATTAGGTCACTTAGCCTACCTTGAATTCTATCGTATTCAGCGTACTGCTACGATACAAATATACCTCATTTCCCGAAATGATAGGGCGTATAACCCTACCCCAACGTTGAGTTTGGGGACGCAAGGCATATTTTTTTAAACTGTTGAAGCCTTTCCCTGTTTGAAACATTAACCTTATTCGCTGTGGGGTGGTAAATCACCCGCTACTTTAACCAACTTTCCCTATGCTACTTCAATCCGATTCAACCCAATTGGCCCTGCAATCCATGGAGTTCGATTTTGGCGCCGCTTTCCAACGAGTGCAAAACTGGATCAACGGGGGTATCCGCTTGTTACCCAATATTATGGTGGCTTTGGTGGTCATTGCCCTATTCTATGGCCTGGGTTACTTGGCCCGTAAGGTAGTGCAGCGCCGGACATCCCGCAAGCAACGTGACAACCTGGGCGATGTACTGGGGGGCTTCGTGCGGTGGGTGGTTATTGTGCTGGGTTTTCTGTTGGGGGCCACTATTGTCATTCCGTCGTTGAACCCCGGGGATCTTATTGCCGGCCTCGGGGTAAGTTCGGTGGCCATTGGTTTTGCTTTCAAGGATATACTCCAGAATTGGCTGGCCGGACTCCTGATCCTGTTGCGGCAGCCCTTCGAGAACAACGATCAGATTGAAATAAATGGTTACGAGGGAACCGTGGAGCGGATCGAAACCCGCGCCACCATCATCAAAACTTACGATGGACAGCGGATCGTAATTCCAAACAGTGATATTTATACCAATGCCGTGCTGGTGAAAACGGCCCACGAGAAACGCCGCAGCCAGTACGATGTGGGGGTAGGCTACGGGGATGGCATAGACCAGGCCTGCGACGTGATCCTGAAAGCGTTAAAAAGCATACCCGAGGTAGAGGCCGATCCGGCCCCCGACGTGCTTCCGTGGGACCTGGCCGCCAGCTGGGTAACCATCCGGGTGCGCTGGTGGACCCATAGCCGCCGGGCCGATGTGGTGAAAGTACATGCCCAGGTGATTCGGGCGATGAAGAACGCGCTCGACGAGGCCGGCATTGATATGCCCTACGAGACGCAGGTACACCTTTTCCACGATCAGACCGAGGAAGAGGAAGGCAACCGCTCGAAACAACGCGAAGGCTGGCCCGCGCCGAAGGAAGGGGAAACCAAACCGCGCTGGCAGGCCAAGGTGGAAAAACAGGAAGCTTCAAAAAGTAATGGCGAGGGCCCCAAGTCCAGTGATACTAAGTAAAGATTATTTGGTACATTTACCAGATAATCGTTAAATGGACGGGAAGTGAACTAGCATCTCAACCAGCTGAAAAAATGAGAGGGAGGCCAACAGTCGGAGCAGCCAGCATTCCAATACCGGGGGTAGGACTACGCTCCACTTACCGCATCGAGTCCATTGACGTGCTGCGGGGAATGGTCATGGTCATCATGGCCTTGGATCACGTGCGGGACTTTTTTCATAATGTCGGGTTTACCGAAGATCCGCTTAACCTGGCCACTACTACGGTCCCCCTATTTTTCACCCGCTGGATCACCCATTTCTGCGCGCCGGTGTTCGTGTTCCTCTCCGGTACGTCCATCTACCTGCAAAGCCTGCGCAAAACTCCCAAAGAACTGAGTGTTTTCCTGATTACGCGCGGGCTGTGGCTGATTTTTGTGGAGGTATTCATCATTTCACTCGCCTGGACATTCAATCCCTTTTACAACGTTATTTTCCTACAGGTAATCTGGTCCATTGGCATCAGTATGGTACTGTTGGGGTTTTTGATCCACCTGCCTTTTCCGGTAATCCTGGCCCTTGGCCTGGCCATCGTGCTGGGACACAATCTGCTGGATATTCCGGAGTCGGCACCGGGCTTTGCGCCGGGTTTCTGGTGGAATCTTTTGCATAGCAACCGATTCACGTTGTATGAGTTTTTACCAGATCATTTTCTGATCATTCTCTACCCCTTCGTACCCTGGACCGGCGTCATGATTATGGGCTTTTGTGCAGGTACCTTTTTCTCACCGGGTATGGATGCCGTCCGGCGCAAGTCGTATCTGATCTACCTGGGTCTGGGCCTGATTCTGCTGTTTATCGTCCTCCGATTCAGTAACTGGTACGGCAACCCCACTCCCTGGATACCCCAGAAAAACGGCCTTTTATCCTTTTTGGCATTTATAGATACCCACAAATACCCGCCATCACTGCTGTACATGTGCATGACCCTGGGACCGGCTCTGATCCTCCTGGCTTATCTGGAAAACATTAAAAATGGCCTGACGGATACGTTTCGTATCTATGGGCGTACTGCTTTTTTCTACTACATTCTGCATTTTTTCCTCATCCATCTGCTGGCAGCGCTCAACTTTTTTGCCAGGGGGTACACGGTTCAGGAAGGGATAGACTACGCCGTGGCCAATCAGAATCCGTTCTTATTCGCCAGGCCCCAAGATGGGTTTTCCTTGGGAGGCGTGTACGGCGTCTGGATTTTTGTGGTGGTGGTACTGTATCCGGCCTGCCGGTGGTACAATGCCTACAAGTCCGCCCATCCCGAAAAAAGGTGGCTTAGCTACCTGTAATCGAAATTGTAATTAGCCCCGTTCGCCGATGCTCATCCGACTCGTCCGCATGACCTTTCAGTCAGACAAGACCGAAGAATTTAAAACCATTTTTGAAGAATCAAAACACCTCATCCGGGCCCGCGAAGGGTGCCTGCACCTGGAACTCTGGCAGGATCTCCACCAGCCGCACGTATTCGTTACCCATAGCCACTGGACTTCGGAGGAGGCGCTCAATGCCTACCGCGATTCAGATTTATTTGCAAGTACCTGGAAAAAAACCAAAGCCCTGTTTGCGGACAGGGCTCAGGCATTCTCGGTAAAGTCGGTAGATCGAATCTAAAAAACTACTGCTTAGGCGGGTTGATCATGATGTGCGCGCGGTGCGTGCCGGGGTCCATGATCCAGGGCATGGCCGGGCCTTCGGGTTTGAGCGGCAAGCCGGTGCTTTCAGCCGTGGCGAACGGAATGTACACCACGTAGCGTAGGTAACTGTCCTTTAGCTCCCCCGTGGCGGCGTTGAAATTTTCGTCGCTTCCGGATAGCACAAAGAGGGTAGAAGGTGCGTCGGGCATCTTCAGCTTGCCGGACTTGGCTTCCTCTTCCCGCATGTCAAATACCTCCTTGGCTGATTTCTTCTGATCTTTCAACTCCCGACCGCGGGCCATAAAGGGTTCCAGTTTGGTGTGGTAGCAAGACACGTTAATGCCTTTGGCTGCCGGGTCGTCGGCCAGGCAGATCAGGTCGTTGGAGCCATCGCGAAGTACCTTAAACTGTCCCTCCGACGAGTAACCATATACCCTCGCCCCGTCTTTCTTATCGCTGGGAGCGGCTAGCAGGGCGGTTTTGATTTGGATATCGGCACTGGGAATCGGGGTGGTTTGAGCTTGTAAGGCAGCAGGAGCAACAAAGCATCCCAGCAACAGGGCAAGGGGTAGTTTCTTCATGGGTAAACAGGATTTAGGTAAATGAATAAGAAAAAAGCTAGGGGCTAACAACCTAATTGCTAACAGCTAAATTAACTGCCCCTAAATTTAATCAAATTTTTCCTCTTACCTCACGCAATTTCATCGTCATCGTTACCGCCTCCTCTCTGACCCAAGCGTCATACTCCTCAATAGCCCGTAGCCGGAGGGTATCGTCCAGGTACCCTTCCTCCACCATTTGGAGCGAGCCGGCTACTTTTGACCAGATACCTACCTTCTCCCCGAATTGTTCCTGTCCCCGCTGGTAATGCTCGTCGGAATTGATGGTCTCCACGGACCAAAACCCCGCCTTCGTCAGCAACTCAGGCAACTCGTCCGCCATGCGATTGCTCATGCCTGCGTCGTGCCGCCAGCGTAAAAAAGTCGCATAAAATTGCCTCATGCTTTCGGGAGGTTCAGGCTGCCATTCCAGAGCCTCGTGGTTGTAATCCAGGATGGAGACGCTGCCACCGGGAATAAGCATCCCTTTCATCTTGAGCAAGGCATCCAACGGATTGGAAAGCCACTGCAGCACTCGGGCCGAAACAATCAGGTCAAACGGTTCGTCGGGCTGGTAGTCAAAGAGGTCCGAATGAATTAGTGTCAGGTTAGGTACCTCCCGGTACGTTTCCCGTCCACTCTCAATAAACCGGACGGTATTATCAATTCCAATCACCATGCCCGTTGGACCCACCCGGCGGGCGATGCCGCTGGAAATGGCCCCCGTGCCGCAGCCCATATCCAGAACCCTCATGCCTTCTTTTAGCATCGGGACCAGCGTCCGGTAATCTATTTCCAGCGAACGGTTGTCAAAAATCTTCGTTGCCGAGGTTTCCCGTCTTTCGATGTATTTGTTATCCATGAAGAGGCAATGATAGAATGATAGAATAAGTGAATGATAGAATGATGGCGCTGCGTAGCATGAGGGTGTTGTCCGCACTTATGGTGTACTAAGTTGTTCACAGTGTTGGGAAAGAACAGGACGCACGACTGCTTTCTGGTGGACGTTACGAACAATTGGGATAATAGCCAGACCGAAAGATACGAATATCGGTCGTTTTTGGGAGCGATCGATAGATTCAGTACATAAAAGTGGTGGGCTGAGGCACCTGCGATAGCATGGTTGGTGAAGTTAAGGAGTAGACAGGGAGAGGAGAGGCAGTAGGCGGATATATCTCATTCGACACCTAGGAGTACCCGCTAGATAATCAGGGAATTAGGTCAAACACTATACCTAAGAAATGGCTTGGATTTATGAGAAATAATTGGTAGCTTGGATAAGGATTCCTTGGCTTTTGCCCTGCTGGAGCTAGATAAAGTAACCTTGACAAATAAAAGGAAATGGAAATACAATCAACAGATAGAAAGACCTATCAACTCATGGAGGATGGGTACCAATTGGGCGAACTGATTTACGAAAATTTGTTTTTCCTTACAGCTGACATTAAGCTGGCAAATTCGGAATTGTATGAAGTGAAACCGGCTGGTTTTTTCGGAACAAGCATTGTCGTGACCAAAGACGGAGCAGAAATAGCAAACTTAAAAATGAATTGGCGTGGACACGTTGAATATACTTTTCAGGATGGGCAAGAATTTGTACTAAAACCAACGAGCATGTTTTCCTACAAATTTACCTTTGGAAAAAAAGACGAGGAAAAGCTGATTCAATTTGATTCCAAATTTAAATGGAGTAATTTCCATTATACGTACGACATCACCTACGACAAAAAGCCGCAAGATATTTTATTTGTTTTGCTTGGCATATATGCTGCCAACTATTACCTGGCCACTATGTCAGGTGCTACTGCGGGCATGGCATAAAAAAAAGTTCTTCGTGGTAAACTGGCGATACTACGAAGAACCTAGATCCTCAATTCAGCTCCTCAGTCTGGCTGGCGTAACCTGAATTTTTCAACATCCCCCCGCTCGGGGTATAGCATAAATCACGTTGCCTGAAACCGATAAATTGAAGACCTTATCTTCGATAGAAGGAACCAACAGTTTCCAGGTTTTTCCCTGATCCGATGATCTAAAAATGCCGGTTGGGTGGCCACAGAATAAGAATTCTCCCACTTGAATAATGGAGGCAATGGATAGGCTGGCCGGAAGGCCCGCATCAATGGCCTGCCAGGTTTTGCCGCCGTCGTAGGAGGTCCGCACCCTTCGGGTCTCCGACTCCGTATTGTACGTGATCGCAGCGAATCCTCCGGTGATGCGTTCAACGGCGATACCCACACCGCCCTCACTGATCACCAAATCCCAGTTTTCGCCCTGATCGGTCGACCGTATGATCCCCTCCTGGCTGGTGGCCATGAGTACTCCGTTTGACTCTACCAATTTCATTACCCAGCCTCCGGCCTGAACTTGCTTCCACGTTTTCCCACCGGTAGTGGACCTAAAAAGGCCTTGATCGGAGCCGATGAAGATGGTGCCTCCATCAGTTTCAAAAACCATACGTACCCGTTTCTCTTGTAAACTCGTGTAGGTGGGTACCCATACACTCGTGCCGTTTGTTTTTTGTAAAAAATGGCCATCTGAGTAATCGTACGCGTATACCCCAGTCTTACCAGGGGCAAGGCTTCTCTGTTCGCCGGGGAAAATCTCTTTTCTCCAAAGAGGAGCTGCGGAATTTGGATTCCTGTGATAGATCCCGTTTCCAGTACGTACGTAGAGCTCGCTATCTTTTTCAACGAAACCATCTCTCTGAATACCGTCTACCCGCAAATTTTCAGGTAGCCCTTCACTGATGTCCTGCCAGGTTTGTCCGCCATCCGTAGATTTAAAAATGATATTTGCGGCTCCCCTCGTTTCTGTTTTTTGTCTTTGCAGGCTATCGGGGAGAGGCGATGAGGGTGAAAATTTCACCTCCGGATCAAAGGCAAAGAAGAATTGAAAAAGGAGCAAACATGCAAGATAATGGCTATTCATGGCTAAAATAGATTTGGTGAAACAATACAGTAAAGGTACCTGGCGTCCACTAGCCGGAAGTATTTTGGTAGTAAAAAGTTGTAAAAGATATGTAAAATTTCGGTAAAAAGCCATCGATTACGGCATCGCTACTAGGTTGACTCCAACTCCCGTCCCAGAAGAAGCGTTGAGTTTTCGGGCCGTTCCATGGGGGCAACCGTTGGTGGCAGTTCGTTAAGGGGGAGTGTTCCGTGGAAAGAAGACCCACAACTGCGTAATAACTAATACTAGGCGTTTGTAAACAGGGGCTTTCATTGTTTTTAGGGGGCTAGTACACACGATGCACTACACCGCCCCAGCTTTCGCTTATCCCACTTGCTACTATTCATTCAATCACTCACCGCGGGGGCGGACCCCTCCGACATTCACTCATTAAAAACTAGTACCCATTCACGATAAACCCCCCATCCACGCTCAAACATTGCCCCGTAATATAACTAGCAGCGGGTAGGCTGAAAAACAGCACGGCGGCGGCTACTTCTTCGGGGGTACCCACGCGGTTCATGGGGGTACGGGCCAGAATTTTGGCCAGCTTCTCAGGGTCGTTGAGTACGGGTTCGGCCAGGGGGGTACTGATGTACCAGGGTGATACGGCGTTGACGCGGATACCAGCAGGGGCCCACTCCACGGCGAGGTTACGAGTTAGTTGGGTAACAGCGGCTTTGGACATACCATAAATGGACCCGCTGCTGATGTGCGTCAGGGCCGACACCGAGCTGATATTGACGATGCAGCCCTTGCTATCTTTCAGCAGGGGGTAGGCCGCCTGGCTCAGTTCAAACACCGAGCGTAGGTTTACCTGCATAATGCGGTCATACTCGGCGGGGCTGTACTCCACCGTCGGTTTGCGGATGTTCATGCCGGCATTATTGACCAGAATATCCAGGCTTCCCCAATTGGCGGTGACGTAGTCTATGATTTTTGCCGCTATTCCGGGCTCGGCCATATCAAAGGCCTTTCCGATAATAGACAACTCTTTTTTGGCGGCTTCTACGGCCATTTGCTCGATATCGGCTTCATGCCTCGACAAGACCATTACTTCCGCCCCGGCCTCGGCTAGTGCCAGGGCACAAGCCTCCCCGATTCCCTTGGTACCTCCCGTAATGAGTGCCTTTTTGCCCTTTAAATTCCAGTGTATCATAGTTTGTTTAGCGATGCGTAATAAGGGGTAAAATAATGGATTCTATCGTTTTAAGATAGGTTTCATAAATTAATTTTGATAATAAAGGTAGAAAACCGCCCTATTATAATCTTTATATCAATATGTAAACCCAACTAAGCGCTTTTTGCCGGACTTTACAACTATCAATAACCTCATTTACCTATGACAATTTCTAAATCAGTTTACTACTCGCTGGGGGGAATCGTGGCCCTGACCTGCCTGGTAGGTACCTACCAAACCACCAACCCCAGCCGGGTACTTGGTCCCCAACTGGATACGCTTTACGCAAATCTGACCGAAGATCAAAAGCGGTCTCCCCAATACGCCGTGGCGGGCCTGACCGTAGCCGAAGGCCTGGAAGCGAAGCTGTTTGCCCACGAGCCGGTCATTACGAACCCTACCAACATTGACGTAGACGACCGTGGCCGCGTGTGGGTGTGTGAGGCTTACAACTACCGGCCGGCCATTACGGGTAACCCCACTCATACGGAGGGCGACCGGATCGTGATTCTGGAAGATACCGACGGCGATGGTACCTCCGATTCTCAGAAAATATTCTACCAGGGACCGGAGGTGAATGCTCCGTTGGGAATTTTGGTGATGGGCAATCGGGTCCTGGTTTCGCAAAGTCCCTTTGTGTGGCTGCTGACCGACGAGAACGGGGACGATAAGGCCGATAAAAAAGAAGTGATTTTTCAGGGCATCAACGGCGAGCAGCACGACCACGGCATGCACGCGTTTGTGTTTGGTCCGGATGGGAAACTTTACTTCAACTTTGGCAACGAAGGCGGGCAACTGCTCGACGGAAAAGGCCAACCCGTGTTGGACAAAAACGGCAAACCTCTGGACTTCAAAAAGAATCGCATGGGGATGGTGTTCCGGTGTGACCCTGACTTCAAGAATGTCGAAATTCTGGGCAATAATTTTAGGAACAACTACGAGGTGGCCGTGGATAGCTACGGTACCATGTGGCAGTCGGACAACGACGACGATGGCAACAAGGGGGTACGCATCAACTTTGTGATGCCCTACGGCAACTACGGCTACCAGGACGAGCTGACCGGCGCGGGCTGGCGGGCCAACCGGACCAACATAGAAGACGAAATTCCGCTCCGCCACTGGCACCTCAACGACCCCGGCGTGGTACCCAACCTGCTACAGACCGGCGCGGGCTCACCCACGGGCATGATCATGTACGAGGGACGGATGCTACCCCAGCGCTTTCAGGATCAGATGATCCACTGCGACGCGGGCCCCAACGTGGTGCGGTCCTATCCCGTCAAGAAAGAGGGAGCGGGCTACACGGCCACGATTGTCAATGTGCTGGAAGGTACCCGCGACCAGTGGTTCCGGCCGTCGGACGTGTGCGTAGCCCCCGACGGATCGCTGATCGTGGCCGACTGGTACGATCCCGGCGTAGGCGGGCACCAGGCCAAGGATCAGAACCGCGGTCGGATCTACCGCGTGGCACCGGCCAATACCGGCGTACCGCATGCCAAAGGTGGAGGTGGCCAGTGCCGAAGCGGCCGTGGAGGCGCTCCAAAACCCCAACGGGTCGGTTCGCTTCATGGCCTGGAATGCACTGCACAAGATGGGCAATGGGGCTGTACCGCAGCTTGAGAAACTGTTCAATAATGAGTCTGCGAATCCGAGAATGCGGGCCGGGCCCTGTGGTTGTTGAGCAAAATTCAGGGCAGAATCGTCGCCCAGCCTCGAAAAAGCCCTAAAAGAATTCAATCCTGACCTACGCATTACGGCCCTGCGGGCCATGCTGCAGCTACCCGGCGATCCTACGCCTACCATCGCCCGGCTGGCCAGTGATGCCGATCCGCAGGTACGGCGCGAATGCGCACTGGCGCTGCATATGTTGAAGACACCGGGTGCGGCGGACATTTGGGCCAAGCTAGCGACAGCAGTACGACGGCAAAGACCGCTGGTACCTGGAAGCGCTGGGCATTGGGGCCGAAGGACAGTGGGATGCGTTCTTTACGGCCTGGCTAAAAACAGCCGGGAGAAAATCCGATTGCCACCGCCGCCGGAAAAGACATTGTGTGGCGGGCGCGTACGAAGGAGTCGGTACCCTTGCTGGCTTCCCTGGCGGGAGATGCTTCGGTGGATCTTAAAAGTCGCCTGCGGTACTTCCGGGCGTTTGATTTTAACCCAGGGGGAGCCAATAAATCGGAGGCCTTGCTGAAAATTATGGCCGGAAATGCCGACAATCAGACGGAACTCAACAAGCTGGCCCTCCGGCACCTCGATCCGGAGTTTGTGAAAAAGAACAGTCAGGCCATGGGTAGCCTGCAAAAACTGCTGGATGCCACCTACGGTACCGCAGAATACGTGGAACTGGTCGGCGCGCTACGGCGTTCCTTCCGAAAACAAGCGCCTGCTCGAGCTGGCTATGCAGAAACCCTATGAGGGGATCGGACGGGACGCGGGCCGCATCCTGCTGAGCCAGGGTGGGGCTCCGTTGGTGTGGGCTACTCTGAAAGGAAAGGAAGCCAGCAAGGCCAGCGCCACCCTGGCGGCCCTTCGAAGTGTAGGCAGCAAGGAATCCCTGGACATCCTGAGTACCATGGCCCTGGATGCCAAACAACCCCTGGCCGTTCGGCGCGAAGCGGTGCGCTCGCTGGGAGGTAGCCAGAATGGGGAGGATATGGTCCTTGCCTACTGAAAGAAAATAAGCTGAACGAAGAACTAAAAGCCGCCGCCGTCCAGGGGGTCAGCGGGGCCTGGCGCAAGTCTGTACGGACCGAGGCGGCCCAGTACATTGGCAGCGGCGGTTCCGCCGAAACCCGGAAGCACCCCTCGGTACCCGAAATGATCCAGATGAAGGGCGATCTTGCCAAGGGGCAGGCTACCTTTACCATGTATTGTTCCTCATGCCATCAGGTGAAGGGCGAAGGGGCGGATTTTGGTCCCAAACTGTCGGAAATTGGTAGCAAGCTTCCCAAGGAAGGGCAGTACCTGGCTATCTATAACCCCAGCGCGGGAATCAGCTTTGGCTACGAAGGCTACGAGGTGAAGTTTAAAGATGGCTCCTCGATGACGGGTATTATTTCCAGCAAAACCGAAACCGACCTCATCATGAAATTCCCCGGCGGCAGCACGCAGGAGTACAAAATGTCGAATGTGAAATCCATGAAGCAACTCGATGAATCCATGATGCCCGCTGGTTTGCAGGAAGCCATGAGTACCGAAGACCTCGCTGGATTAGTGGAGTACCTCAGTAGTTTGAAACAAAAATAAGGAATAGAAGTAAAGAGATACAGAAAGCCTCCTGCTCCGGATACCGGGCGGGAGGCTTTCTGCTTAAATCGGGTGGCCGACCCACGAACTTTTGGATTAATTCGTACGCTCACTTCCTTAAACCAGAAAGAACCCGTAATTTTCGGGCGAATTGAAGTGAAGATGAATTGAGTTTTAGAATATGAAATACAGAGCCGTACCCTACCGCAATCTGGCAGTAGTTTTTTTAGGAATCCTTGTCGTTTTTGTTAGTACCAGTGCCTTTCGCCTGCTTTCTCCGCCCAACCTTTCTGCCTCTACGGGCGCCTATGCTTCGGATAGTGTAGTCGTGTACGATTCCTTGACCGAGCCCGAAAAACGCTTCCCCGAATTCGCCCTGGCGGGCCTTGATGTAGCGGAAGGACTGGAAATGACTCTTTTTGCCTCCGAACCCACCATCTCCAATCCGACCAGTATTGACGTGGATCACCGCGGCCGGGTGTGGGTATGCGATGCCTACAACTACCGGCCCACCATTCAGGGATATAGTACCACCCGTTCCAAAAAAGACCGCCTGACCGGCGACCGCATTCTGATCCTGGAAGACACCGATGGCGATGGAAAATCGGACTTGACGAAGGTGTTCTACCAGGGCCCTGAGCTGGATGCTCCGCTGGGAATCCTGGTGATTGGCAACCGCGTCATCGTGTCCCAAAGCCCCTACGTGTGGCTCTTTACCGACGACGACGGCGATGACAAAGCCGACCGCAAGGAGATTATCTTTCGAGGCATCAGCGGGGCCAACCACGACCACGGCGTACACTCATTTGTGTTTGGCCCCGATGGCAAATTCTACTTTAATTTTGGCAGCGAAGGCAAGCAGCTACTCGACGCCAATGGTCGGGGATTTTACGATAAGTTCGACCAGCCCATCAATTTCCGAAACTACAAGCAGGGCATGGTTTTTCGCTGCGACCAGAGCTTTAAAAATCTGGAAGTATTGGGGGATAATTTCCGGAACGGTCTGGAAGTAGCCGTGGACAGCTACGGAACCGTGTGGCAGTCGGACCACGATGAGGATGGCAACGAAGGCGTGCGAATCAACTACGTGATGGAGAACGGCAACTTCGGCTACACCGACGAAATGAAAGGTACCAGCTGGCGCGTGAACCGAACCAACCTGGAAGAGGAAATCGCCCGTCGGCACTGGCACCAAAACGACCCCGGCGTAGTACCCGATCTGCTGCATACGGGCTCGGGCTCGCCGGCGGGGATGACGGTATACGAGGGACAACTGCTGCCCCGGCGGTTTTGGGATCAGATCATCCACTGTGATGCCGGTCCCAATGTAGTGCGGGCCTATCCCCTCGAGAACGACGGGGCGGGCTACAAGGCGAGTATGATCAACCTCGTGAAAGGAACCCGCGACAAGTGGTTTCGCCCGTCGGACGTGTGTGCTGCGCCGGACGGATCCCTCATCGTATCGGACTGGTACGATCCGGGTGAGGGGGAGATAGGAATCACCGACATGAATAGGGGCAGGATTTACCGCATTGCCCCACCCAAAACACCCTACAAATCCCCGGTTTACGACCTGAAATCCCCTGAATCGGCGGCGCAAGCCCTTCAAAATCCCAACATGGCTCTGCGGTACCTGGCCTGGAACGCCCTGGTAAAAATGAGCTTTCAGGCCGAGCCACCCTTGTCAGAAATTTTGCATCAGCACAACGCCAGCCCCCGGTTGCGGGCGCGCGCGCTGTGGGTGCTGAACAATATAGAAGGCGTAAGCAACATGCATCTTGAAAATAGCTTTCGCAACATCAACCCCAACCTGCGGATTACGGCGCTTCGGGCCGTGCGGCAGCGCAACAGTGATCCCACGGAGTACATCAAACTCCTGACCACCGACCGCGACCCGCAGGTTCGCCGTGAGTGCGCCCTGGCGATCTACCGCAACCACACCTACGAGGCGCTGGACGTATGGCTGCAACTGGCGCAGCAGTACGATGGCAACGACCGCTGGTACCTGGAAGCGCTGGGCATCGGCGGGCACGGCCAATGGACGCGCCTGTACAAGGCCTGGATCAATAAAGTGGGCAATCCGCTTACTACCCCGGCCCACCGCGACATCGTTTGGCGCTCCCGGGCCCGGCAGGGTATTCCTCATCTGGCAGCGCTCGCCTCTGATGGCACAATCCCAATTACAGAGCGCCTGCGGTATTTCAGGGCGTTTGACTTTGTGCCAACGAGCTACGACAAATCCATGGCTTTGCTGGGAATTGCCCAGAAAAAATCACCGGAGCATATCGAGCTAAGTAAACTGGCACTGTACCATTTGGGAAAGGATTTTATCCAGGAATCATATTACGGAAAAATCGCCCTGGTCGGTTTGCTCGACGAAACCTACGGCACCGAGGACTACCTGGAACTGGTGGCCCGCTACGAGCCGGTCTTCGAAAACGATCGTCTGTTTCAACTGGCCGTAAGCCGCACTGCTACCGACATGGGGCGCGATGCGGGGCGGCTGTTGCTTCGGCAGGCCTCTAATGCCTACATTTGGAGTAAGCTCGAAAAAAGCAACGATGAAGTGCAATCCGCCCTGTTGGCCTCTATCAAGTCGGTAGGGAGCCAGAATTCCCTCACCATTCTGGCGAGCGTGGCGGCGGGCTCGGCGTTTCCCCTGGAAGTACGCGTGCAGGCGGCCCGGTACCTGGGTGGGAGCTGGGAAGGAGAGGATTTTGTGCTGGAACTACTGAAAGCAAACCGTTTGCAAGGCGAAATAAAGGCCGCCGCCGTTGACGGAATCAGCCAGGCTTATCGTAAGGAAATACGCGACGAAGCCGATCGGTACCTTGATTTTTCCAGTACTCAAAAACAAAAGAAAGTATTTGAGTAACGATCAAATTTTGGTGCAGGATGGTATATTCCTGGCCGATTGGCCTTTACTTTCTGAACTCAAAAAAAGAACAACATGCTTCGCAGAAATTTCGTAAAATCAACCCTCGGTCTGGCCGGTGCAGCAGTGGCTTCGGTAGATGCCTCGGCGGCCTTTCCTGCCAAGAATAACTTCAAGCTAAAATATGCCCCTCACTTTGGGATGTTCAAAAACCTGGCGGGGGAAGATCTTATAGATCAGCTCAAATTCATGGCCGATCAGGGTTTTATGGCCCTCGAAGACAATGGCATGATGGGGCGCCCGGTGGATGTGCAGGAAAAAATTGCCAAAGAAATGACCCGCCTGGGCATGGAAATGGGCGTGTTTGTGGTGGATAAAGGCGGCAACGGGGCCAACACCCTGGCCGCGGGCAAGCCCGAGTACGTGGATATTTTCCTGAATGGATGCAAGCGGGCCGTGGAAGTAGCCAAGCGCGTCAATGCCAAATGGATGACCGTAGTACCCGGCAATTTTGAGCGAAAGCTCCCCATTGGCGTTCAGACCGGCCACGTCATCGACGCCCTGCGCCGGGGTGCCGAAATCCTCGAACCCCACGGGCTGGTGATGGTGCTGGAACCGCTGAGCGATAATCCGGATCTGTTTCCTGCGTACGTCCGATCAGACCTACGAAATATGCCGGGGCGTCAATAGCCCTTCCTGCAAGATTCTGTTTGATATTTACCACATGCAGAAAAACGAAGGGCACATCATCCCGCACATGGACTGGACGTGGAGCGAAATAGACTACTTCCAGATCGGTGATAACCCCGGCCGTAAAGAGCCGACCACCGGCGAGATCAATTACAAAAATATTATTCAAGTACATCTACGACCGAAGCAAAAAGGAAAACAAAAGCTTTATCATGGGCATGGAGCACGGTAATTTTTAGTCCCGGCAAAGAAGGTGAGCAAGTCGCTGATCAAAGCCTACCAGGAAAGCGATAGTTTTTCCGTGTAGATTTTATATATTTGTCCGAGGGAGGAGCCCGCCATTGGTTGGGTTCCTCTTTGTTTTTGGTTACATACCCAACTTTCTCCCTCACATAACTATCCACCTGAATCGCACCGCCGACCCCAACCCGTCAGCAGGTACTTACCATCGAGCAAACCCATCAGAAAATCCGCCGGATAGCCTTTGAGATCTACGAGCGGAATTTTGAGGAAGAAGAAATCATCCTGGCCGGCATTACCGGCGAAGGGCTACGAATTTGCCCGTTTGCTGGCCGCCGAACTGCAATCCATTTCCCCCATCCGCACGAGCCTGGTAGAGATGATGTTCGACAAGGTGAAGCCTCACAAAAGTGAAATTACCTTTCGCGAACGAATTCCTGCTCACCGATAGTAAGGTAGTGATCATGGCCGACGACGTACTCAACACAGGTCGTACCCTGGCTTTTGCCCTACAACCCTTCCTGCAATTTCGACTCAAAAAATTACAGGTCGCCGTCATCGTAGACCGCAACCACCGCCACTTCCCCGTATCCGCCGACTACGTAGGCTACGCCCTCAGCACCACCTTCAACGAGCACGTGGAGGTAATTTTGAGTAGGCAGGGGGAGGAGGGGGTGTATTTGAAGTAGGGGAGATTTACTTGACAATCAGTTTTGCAGAATCACCAAAATAAGAGATATCCTCCACCTTGACCATTTTATTACCTAAGGGAAAAAAGACGCCGGGTGTGGGATGGGTTTTAAAATCAACAGGTTTGTCTGTGGCCATATCTTTTACCATCAACCCGCAGCCTGGGTATAGTTGGCATCGAGATCCTGAGGGCTTATTAAGATAATTTCATACTGTGTATCAAGGAGCTTTATATGGGCACTCCGTCCAATCCAAAAATGGGGCGATTAGAAGCATAGGCTTGTCATTTGGGTTGGCAAGCGTGTGACCTTTACTAGTCGGAGGAATTTTAAGTAGTATTTCTCGGCGAATTGGCTTGCCCTCGTATACATAATCGTAAGCAACCCTCATTGCCGGAAGGGAATCCTCAGGGTAGTCGGCATCAAAATCGGGTACGGCGTATTCATACACAGGATCATCGCTGAAATCTAAGTTAAAGTTCAGATCCGGAATAACTTTCTTCCGATTGCCTGGATACAAAGCAGAAAGGACCGCCAGACTATTATTGATATCAGCTTTTCCATAAAGTCCCGTCGTGTCAAGCTTATAGACCTGAACGATTTGGTTGAAATGTCCTTTCGTTAGAATCCCCTTCTGGTAGTTGGTAAATGTGGATTGCCTCCTTTGGAAATTGAAAAGATATACCTGGTAATCCATTGCCTTTGGAATACCTTTGAAGTGTTCGATGTTATCGAGTTTCATGCCTCTGTAGGAAGCCAGGTATTTGGCTTCTGGTAGTGGTTTCAATGTGAGAGACAGGGTGTCCTGGGCAAAGCCAACAGGCAGTTTCATGAACAAATATAGGCCAGCCAGGATGAGAGTCAGTTGATTTTTCATAAAAAATGGATGGGTCAGTTCGTGAAGACCTGGATAATTTTCTTGCCATTTTGCGCTTTCAGAATGGTAACCTTATCCAACTGATTGAACGATATCTTATTCAATTTCTCGAAGGTCGATGGTATTCCGTCCAAAATAAACTCTGAATCTTGAATCAGGTCTGTGAGCCTTAGAGTACCCGTCTCTGACTTTCCTATGCCTTCTTTTTGTAAAATGGTTTCCGCGTAGCTGCCTTCCAGATACCTTTTGAGATAGGTAGTGCTTCCATATCCACCTCCATTTTTATTCATGACGTGTTCCAGGCTATCCGTGACGTAGGTATTCCTGTTTTTCTGTTTTACTTCAAGAGCTGCACTATATTCCTGTCGGAGTTGTGTATACAAAGGGTCGGGCGGTACGTGACCCACACCTACTGCACCTGATCGAGTGATAATACCGCTACTGCCCTTTATGGGCGAGTATTTTCCCTCGTTGGAAAATAATGTTCCACTTGCCCCTTTTTGGTTCACTGTTACGGTAAGTGAGGTAAGAAAGTGTTGTAGAGTATCATACTGGATCGAATTGAACGACATTTTACCACCATAGCTAGCAATTTCCGTTTGGATAGTATTCAGATCACTCAGTGTTGCCCGCGCCGGGATAGCCCAGAACAGGGTATCGTTTTTTTCTAATACCCACTTCCGGGTTTGAACTTGTATCGTGTCAAGAACTGCCGGAGTGGGCACGCTCATTTCCGGGTGACTATCTTCTTCGGACATATCTTTTTTTGTTTCGCTAACGTCCGTTTTTGCATCAGGTGTTTCCTCCACCAGCGTACTTACCAAAGGCTGCACCACCTTCGGTACCATTTTTACTATCTGTTGCCTGTAAGGAGCCACAAAAGCCGAGGAAAGGTAGAGCGCGCCCAACAGTAGCGAATACTTACCCCACACCCAGTAGCGCGAAGGTGGGCGGTTCATCATTTTGATGCGCTTTTTGAGTAGGGACTGCGCAAAGGAGTTCGTTAATGGAAATTCGTGGGTTTGCAGGGCGGTTTTCAGGAGATTGAGCTGATATTCTTTTTTCTCATAGCCACCTGCCAGTACGGCCCGGTCGGCCAGGTATTCCAGATTGACCTGTACCAACCGCTGATGCACCCAGGCAAAGGGATTAAACCACAGGGCGATCCGTTGCAACTCGGCCAGCAGTAGGTCGGCACTATGCCATTGCCTGACGTGCTCGCTTTCGTGGGCCAGAATTTGCTGTAGGTCACTTTCGGAAGGGTTATCCGGATTGCAGACGATCCAGTGGAAGAAAGAATAGGGGGAGGTGGTGGCGGTATCACGAACCAGCCGGATACCGGGCGCCAGTAGCTCGGAAGGAGCCTTTCGCAACGAGCGGATCAGGCCGCCGAGCTGCAGGAGAAAGCGCCCGGTCATGAACAAAACACCACTCAGGTAAATCAGCAGTAGCCAGTCGGCTACTGCCCAGCCGGTGGGGCTTCCGGTGAGGGTGGACGGAAGGGCAACCTGCTCTACAAACTTTTCAACGGGTGGTGGGGCTACCTTTACCAGCTTTGGCAGGCTTTGGTGAAGCTCCTGCTGCACCTCCACCGGCCCCCAACTCGCCAGTGGAATCAAGGGCAACAGCCAGGCGGCCGCAACATTGAGCCACAGCAGTACCCGGTTAACTTAAGAAAAAGTCTCGAACTGAATGAGCCAGCGGTACCCCAGTGTCAGGGCCGCCAGCAACAGGCTTACTTTGATGAGGTACGGAAGAAGCATGGATAATCGGGTTTAGGGTAGGGGTAAAGGCCAAACGCGCTACGCTAAGCGGAGGCATCTTCCTCGATCATACGAATAATGTCCCGTAGCTCATCGGGGCTAACTTTTTCATTTCGCGCAAAATAGGCCACCAGATCCTTGTAAGAGTGGTTAAAATAGTTATTCACCACTTTGTTGAGCACGAAATGGTTCTGATAGTCTTCCTTGCTGATAGCCGGGTAAGTACTCGTAGGTATTGCCATACTGGCGGTGCGCCACGTAGCCTTTGTCTTCCAATTTGCGGATCAGGGTAGAAAGGGTATTGTAGTGCAGGGGCGGGTCGTCGAAGTGCGGCAGCATGTCTTTGACAAAGGCTTTCTCCATCGCCCACAGCACTTGCATAACCTCTTCTTCCTTGTTTGTTAATTTCTCAGTTTCCATACCCTAAATGTAAAACTATTTTTGTAGTTAACAAACTATTTTTGTAGTATTTCCTAAGAAGTGTTTAAAAATTTAGTATTAGAATCCAAGAAAGAGCCAAAATTACGTTATAAATATACAAGTTCACCCATAGGCCTACACCCAGCGGTTCACTCAGGGGTAATGCTTCGACCTAGCTCTATCAGCATGTGATTTTATTGGAAAACAGAGTATGAACCGATGCCTCTTGGCTTTTCATATAATCAGTAAAAAGGAGAGTTATGATTGCGCTTCATCCCAAATATATTGAAGATACGGCTGGCCATAAACTTGTGATGTTACCACGGGCTGAATTTGACTCCATTCTGAAAGAACTGGAAGAGTTGGAGGATATTCATGTCTACAATGAGGTCTGGAATGCAAATGGTCCAATTGTTTCGATGGATATAGCCGTTGAAATGATCAGGAAAGTACGCAAAGGACTGTAACCGAAAAAGCAAGTCAGTGAAGGCAACAAAGCCCATGCCACCGGTAGTTATTGCACTACCGGTGGCATGGGCTTTGGAGTAATCCAGTGATTACTTTTACCTAATCCGTAAAGCTCTTAAACAGCAACGAAGGCTGGGCCTCGGCTTCTTTTCGGAATGACTCCCAATGGGTACTGAAAAAAGCATTGACTTTCGCCAAGGCCTTCTCTGCGTACAGTTCGGCATCCTGGATCATTTTTTCGTCCACGGCGTTGGGAGCAAACGGCTTACCACCCGCGTAGGGTGAGCCAGCGGCGGCATAATACGCATCGCGCCAAACGGTTAGGGCTGTTTGCCGAAAGGGGCGGCCGTATCCCTGCTTTTCGAGGGGTTTGGGTTCAATCAGTTCACGAACCGCCTTTACGCTGTCTTGCATGGCTTTTACTTTTTTGCCCCACCCTTTCCAGCTTTCACTTTCCGAATTCTTTACTTGTTCGGCCATCACTTTCAGGGTGTTATCGGCCTCATCGAGATGATCCAGGGCCGCAGTCAGTTTTTCGCCGGTTTTGGCCAGGCGATCCGCCATCGTCCGTCGGGCCAAAAGGGCTTCCCGTGGGTACTCCAAACGAGGATCGGCCAGGACCTTCACCATCGTGGAATCTTTTAGATCCTTGTAGCTAATCACCACTTTATAGGTACCTGGCATCACCAAAAGTCCGGTGGGTTCGGGGCTCTTGGGACCGGGTTTTTTGCTGCCGGGTTGGCGGATGCCCCGTTCGCGCAAATCCCAGGCCATCCGCTGAATGCCAACGGTATCGGGCTTGTCGGTAAACATCCGGATTTGTTTGCCAACGGCATCGTACACCCGCACCTGCACGGTATCCAGTTTGGAGTTCTTGTCGGTGATTTGGGGATGGAGCAGGTAGGTGAGGCGGGCTTGCCGGCTGCGGTTTTCAGCCTGATAGAGCCCATCTCCCCCGGAGCCGTAGCCAGGAATGTCTTTGGTTTCGGCCAGGTAGGCATCCGGAGCGGCAAAAGCCACCAACTTATTCTCCAAAACCTTGTTGGTTGAAGCTATTTTGCGCAGCGGACGAATGTCATCCAGGGCATAAAGGGAGCGTCCGAAGGTACCAATAATTAGATCAGCCTCGCGTTCCTGAATGGCCAGGTCCATGACGCTGGTAGCCGGAATGCCGTGCTTCCACTGCGTCCAGGTTTTGGCATCGTCCACGCTCACCCATAGGCCGTGCTCGGTGCCGGCAAAGATCAGGTTGGGTGCTTCGGTATCGGGCAGAACGCTTAGGGCATATCCCCGCGCTTTTTTATCGTCCATGATGCGCTCCCAGCTTTGGCCGTAGTTGCGGGTTCGGTAAATATAGGGAGCAAAATCACCCATACGGTAGTGGTTGGCTACCACGTAGGCCTCGGCGGCGTTGAGCTTAGATGCTTTTACCTGGGGTATCCAGGCTTCTTTGGGCAGGCCGGGAAGTTTATCGCGGAGGTTGTTCCAGGTTTTACCCCCATCGCGGGTCAGTTGCACCTGGCCATCGTCGGTCGTAACCCAAATCACCCCTTTTTCTTTGTAGGAAGGAGCCATCGCCAGAATCGTGGTATTGTTCTCGGCCGAGGTAATATCCAGCGAAAGCCCACCGCTTTCGTCCTGCTTTTGCTTCTTTGGGTCGTTGGTGGTCAGGTCAGGCGAGATGATTGTCCAGTTTTTTCCTTTGTCGGTGGTTTTGTGAACAAACTGACTGCCGTAGTAGAGGGTGCTGTTGTCGAGCGGATCCTGGGCCAGGGCCGCGTTCCAGTTGAAGCGCAGGCGGGTGTTCAGGTCAGGGGCCGGTGGGCGGATGCTGTAACTTTGTCCGGTTTCTACGTCGTAGTGGCCCAGGTTCCCCCCTTGCGACATGGCGTAGCCGTAGCGGGCATTGTCGGGATCGGGCAGCACGTCGAACCCATCACCACCCCACAGGCCCTGCCAGAGGTAGTTGCGGAGTCCTTCGCTCATCCAGGTGTAAGCTGGCCCGCGCCAGGAACCGTTATCCTGCAAACCGCCGTAGACATTGTAGGGAATCTCATTGTCAACATTGACGTGATAAAACTGTCCAATGGGAATGCTTTCGCCAAAAATCCATTTTTTGCCGCCATCGCGCGAAATGGTAATTCCGCCGTCGTTGCCATTGATTATAAAATTGGGGTCCTTTGGGTGAATCCAAAGCGCATGGTGATCCGCGTGGGCCTGGTTGAAATCCGCCGTAGTTTTAAAACTTTTACCCCCGTCGATACTCACATTGACCGTTTGCCACAGGGAGTACAGTTTATTCTCGTTGACCGGATCGGCAATAATGTCGTTGAAGTAAAAAGGCCGGTTGGTGGCTATATCGGGATCTTCAGTCACCTTGGACCAGCTAAAACCTCCGTCGGTGCTGGTGTACAAGCCATTTTTCTTGGCTTCCACCATCGCGTACATGCGGTTGGGGTTGGCGGGAGAAATAGCTACCCCGCAACGACCATAATCTCCCTCGGGTAGGCCTTGTTCCTTGCCCAGTTTCTTCCAGGTCTTGCCGCCATCGTAGGTCAGGTACAGGCCCGAACCTGGTCCACCCGACTGGAAATCGTAGGGGGTGCGCTTGTGCTCCCACATCGCTACCAGGATTTTCTGCGGATTGGAAGGATCCATGATCATATCCCCCACGCCCGATTTGTCGTTGGTATACAGGATTTTAGTCCAGTTTTTGCCACCGTCGGTAGTTTTGAAAACGCCACGCTCGGGGTGCTCGGCGTAGGGGTTGCCGATGGCCCCGGCATATACCACATCCGGGTTGGTAGGATCAATGGCCAGCCGGTGGATGTTGCGGGTTTTTTCCAACCCCATCCGCTGCCAGGTTTTTCCGGCGTCAAGGGTCCTGTAAATTCCCTCGCCAATGCTGATGGAATTTCGGGGGTTACCTTCTCCGGTACCTACCCACACCACGTTGGGATTGGACTGCTGGATGGCCAGGGAGCCAATGTTCAGGGTAGGCTGGTCGTCAAAAATTGGCTGCCAGGTACCCCCCCCGTTTTCGCTTTTCCACACCCCGCCCGAGGCGGCACCGGCGTAAATGATGTTTGGACTGTTGACCACGGCCTCCACGGTGGTAATGCGGCCCGACATGACGGCCGGACCAATGCTACGCACTTTCATGGATTTGAAGAGGGCGGAAGGGAGAGGCTGGGCTGGAAGCGAGCCGCTGAGCAAGAAAAGTCCGGCCGCTATCCCTTGAAGGGCAGAGAATAGTTTTTTCATTTCGTTTTTAGTTGGTTAAGATTTGCAAGAAAAGCTAAAAATACAAAAAGACCACGGCTGTCGGACGGTTGTTTCAAAACGATTTTAAAAAACCCAGGTAGGGGAAAATAGCTTCCTACAACTTCGAAAATTGTTTTTCGAATTCGGTCAAGTGATCATCCGTAAAGTCGTGATGGGTCACGAACCGCACCAGGTGCTTGCCAAAAGTAACCGCCTTAATGCGAAGCATTTCTAATTTGCGAACATAGTCGGCGGCCAGAATGGTATCGGGCAACTGGCAGATGACAATGTTGGTATCAATGGGATAAATGTACTGAATATCAGGGTTTTTCGTCAAGATGGAGCCAATGGCCCGGGCCCGGGCGTGGTCTTCTTTTAACCGATCTACCTGGTGATCCAGGGCATACATACCGGCGGCGGCCAAAAAGCCCGCCTGCCGCCAGCCACCGCCCATGACTTTGCGGAATCGTCGGGCTTTTTTGATAAAATCACGGGTACCCAGTAGCAGCGAACCTACCGGACAGCCCAGACCTTTGGACAGACAGATGCTGATGCTGTCAAAGAGTTCGCCAAATTGGGCGGGCGTTTCGCCGGTTTCCACGAGGGCGTTGAACAGCCGGGCGCCGTCGAGGTGGAGGGGGATCCCATGCTGGTCGCATACTTTTCGAATCTCTATAATTTCGTCCAGATCGTAGTAGCAGCCTCCGCCTTTGTTCATGGTGTTTTCCAGGGAAACCAGCCGGGTAATAGTAGAGTGTACGTCGTGTTCGGGGCTAATGGCCCCCGCTACCTGCTCGGCCGTGATGCGACCCCGGTCGCCATCCAGGAGCTTTACGGATGAGAAGGAGTTGAGCATGATGCCCCCCCCTTCGTACAGGTAAATATGCGATAGCTTGTCACAAATTACATCGCTACCGGGTTGGGTGTGTACCCGTATGGCCAGTTGGTTGGTCATGGTACCCGATGGGCAAAACAGGGCCGCTTCCACGCCAAACAGGCGAGCGGCTTTTTCTTCGAGGGCATTGACCGAGGGGTCGTCCCCAAACACGTCGTCGCCTACGGGAGCCGACCACATGGCCTCCTGCATGCCTGGGGTTGGACGGGTAATAGTATCGGAGCGAAGATCGATTTGCATCAGTAAAGAGTGGGTTGGGTTCTACGAAAATTTCGCCCGCAAAGGTAGTGGGTAAAGGAATAGGAATGATAGGAGCAGTGGAGTGAAAGCGGTGGAGAATTATAAAAACGGGCGGGCCGCCCGTACCACATCCTCAAAAACTAACCGCCAGGCTGGTAGTTAAGGAGGCATTTGTCTTCTTCAGGCCATCTGACGATTCAAAAATAGCGTCTTTGCTTTGGTACACCTTGCCTTCGATCCGGAAGAGGGCATTGGGCCGGATGGCAAAGCCATAGCCTATCGAGTACCCCCAGGTCTGGAAACCGTTGGGGGTATCGGTGTCGATGATGACTTCATCGGGATCCTGATAGTACTCCACACGTCCGTTCAGCGTGCCGCGGCTGGATGTTTTCAGGCGGACGATGGCCAAGGGTGATAACCATACCAAACTCCCGTTGTCCCGAAGGGTGCCTTTGGGGCCAACCGGCCGCTGCTCGCTTCCGATGTCAAAGCCGAGAATTAGCCCAAATGGCTTTTGCTCGTTGATGATGGCGTAAAAGTTAGTATACAAGCGGCCTTGTTGCAGCGAGTCGGGACGGTCGGAACCCAGAAAGCTACTCCAATTGAACGTCAGATTGGGCGAAGCCCGAAACTGGATCTGCGTACTGACCGCCGGGCCGGTATAGCCGGGGAGTTTCTGAACCCGTTGCCATCCATTCACGACGGAGGCCAGGGCGGTAAGCTTGGCCTGGGTATAGGTTAGTTTTGCCCCCGCCAGATAATAGGGGGAGTTTTCGGCCACCATGCTGCGGGTTAGGGTCCAGCAGTCTTGGCTAACAGCGCTTTCAAAACCAATATGCGACGGAAGAATCCCGGCATCCAGCCAGAGATCTGCCGTGCGACTTATTTTTATGCCCACATTGGCTTCGTATATGTTTTTAATCAGGCTCTGCTCCTGGGCGTAGTTGTACTGGGCGTAGGTACCCACCTGCAGGGCCAGGTTACTCCGTACCCACTCACTGGAGTAGGCCCCTTTCAGGTAGGCGTGGTTCAAATTAATCTCGCGGTTGCGCTTGTGGTTGTAGAGAAAACCGGGGCGCTCCTGATCGGTGCGCGGAGCGGTGAAGTCATGGACGTAGTAGGCTTCCACGTAGCCGGAAAAAGCAAACTCCCTGGTGGTTTCTGTCGGGGAGGTGTCCTGGGTTGAATCGGCTTTTGTAGAGGTTTGCGGATCCTGAGCAAAAAGGCCAGAAATAAAAACAAGGACCAGTAGGATGGTGAACAATCCTTTCATAGGACAGAAGCCATGGCGTGCTTTTTCAGGTTGAAAGGTAAAGAATTAGTAGGAATAGGAAATCAGGTGCTCTTAGGAACGAAGTGTAATGTACCATTATAAATTCACATGCGCAGAAAGCAAGCACTACAAAAATTGGCGGCAGGGCTGTTGATCACCGCTAGCCCAGGTAGGGAAGTAACTGCCTTTTCGCCAAATGATCCCTTCTTGCAGGACTTTCTCCACCGTTGGAAGAACGCCCTGCCGTACAGTCTGAAGGTACTTAATAAAATGCCCGATGGGCTTTATGACTACAAGCCTACCCCTAATCAAATGACCTTTGGCAAGCAGTATACCCATGCTGCGTATTGGAACACCTTCTTTCTTGGGAGTATTGTAGGGCAAGCGCCCCTGCCGGAGCCAGAAGCTACCGACAAGGCTACCGTAGTGGAGTATTATACCACTTGCCACCAGCACGGAACGGCCATTCTGGAAAAGCTGAGTGAGGACCAGTTGAATAAAACTGGCTACGGAGCCAATGCCTATTGGCAGAAGCATACCGGGCGTGATTTTCTGCTGAGGGCCTTCATGCATATTGCCCACCACCGGGCCGAAACGCTGGTGTACTTGCGATTGAATGGAATAGAGCCGCCTTTTTTTGAGTTTTGAGGCTACTTTGGGAGGTTTGAAGTACTATTTTTATTGGCGGGTTGAAATCTTGTTTGGTTTTTGCTTCCTAGGGTGTCGGGTTGGAAGTTTGTTTGAATTATGCTGCTTGTAAAGACGGGCTGGAAGCCCGTACCACATTTATTTCTGGGCTTCTCGTATTGCCTTAAACTCGGAGCCTTCCTTCCACAGGGGCCACTTCTCTTCAAAAGCCAGACGCTTCCCAACCTGGAACAAGAGTTTCAATTCGCGGATAGCACCCTCCATCGTCCAGCTGGCGGGGTCGTACTCGTCGGATGGTTTGTGGTAGTCGTTAGCGGTGTATTCCTCCTGTAATTTTTGTCCGTATTCTTTTCCTTTCCCAATTACATCCGCCCCACTTTCCAGGTAGAGTGCTGGAATGCCCACTTTGGCAAAGTTGAAGTGGTCGGACCGGTAGTAGTACCCCGCTTCCGGGTGGGTTTCTACGGAGATGTACCCCCCTTCTTTCTCAACTACCTCTTTGGCGTACTCTTCCAGTTCCGACTGTCCTTCGCCCACCAGCACCATATCTTTAGTAGCCTCGAACCGATTCAGACCGTCCATGTTGATGTTGGCGACCGTATTATTTACGGGGTAGATCGGGTTTTGGGCATAATAAGCTGATCCCCATAAACCTTGTTCTTCGGCGGTTACCGAGAGAAATATCAGCGTCCGTTCCGGTTTTGTTGTGAGGCTATTGAAAGCCCTGGCGAGTTCCAGCAGGCCGGCGGTGCCGGAGGCGTTGTCGAGGGCACCGTTGTATATGGAGTCTCCGGTGGCGTCAGGGGTGCCGATGCCCAGGTGATCCCAGTGGGCGGTGTAGATGATTACCTCGTCGGGGCGGGTGGAACCGACAATCTTCCCGATCACATTATGGGTTTTGTTGTAGGTCGTTTTTACCTGCAAGGTCGTACTCAATTTCAAATTTAGAGGTACGGCTTTGAAGCCCCGTTGATCAGCCGATTGGATCAGGCTTTGATCCTTTCCGGCTGCTTGCAGAAGTTTCATGGCTACGGGCTCGGGTACCCAGCCAATTACGTCACAGTTAGGAATATCCTTGCCCCGGTTGTCGAGTTGTAGTCGGGAGGTATTAAAATTATTCTGTTGTACCGCAAAAGGGTACCCCGCCGCATCCGTGCGGTGCACAATAAGGCACCCCTTGGCTCCCTGCCGGGCCGCCTCTTCAAATTTGTAGGTCCAGCGGCCATAGTAGGTCATTTCGCGGCCTTTGAAGAGGGAAGTATCACCGGCCCAAAAACCAGGGTCGTTTACCAGCACCAACACTACCTTCCCTTTTACGTCAAGTCCCTGGTAGTCGTTCCAATTGTACTCGGGTGCTACCACGCCGTAGCCGGCAAAGACCAGTTCGGTGTTATCCAGCGCGAGGTTGGCCTCGGTCCGGTCAGTCCAGATCACGTAATCGTCAAAGGCTTTCAGGGTGAAGGATCCCGCAGGCGACTTCACCTGCATGGTGGGGGCGGCCGTAGCCTCAATATTCACCATAGGTACCTCCTGCACGTAGCTGGTACCATTGCCCGGTGCCAGGCCTACGGCCTTGAACTGCTGCTGCAGGTACGCAATGGTTTTGGTTTCACCTTCTGTAAAGGGCATCCGGCCCATAAAATCATCAGAGGCCAGCACGGCTACGTGCTTTTTGAGACTGTCCGCGCTGAAAGCGGCTAAGCCATCGTCAGAATCCACGTTGGCATTGTCGGAGGAAGAGCAGGCCGTGCATAGAGCCAGGGTCAGGAGAGTACAAAATTGGGCGAGAGATTTCATGAAGAATGAGCTAAACGAAGGTTGGTTTGCCAAAAAGGAAAGATACGGATTAAACATTTTGGGTAGCAAATAAATATTGGTGTAACCTGTTTTTTTAGGCTAGGCCTTTGCGCAATGATTAAATTTAGCCTCCCTTTTCCTTTCCATACATGTATCCAACAACCACACAGGTTGTTGGATTTGATGACTCAATTAACCTTACAAGATTATGAAAAAGATACTAGCCTTGCTGTTTGTTTCCGCTTGTTTCGTACAGAGGCCATCCGCCCAGTCGGTTCCTGAAGCCCCGCCGTTGCAGGTGAAAACGGCCAATGGTACGCTGGAAGGGGTGGATGAGTCGGGTGTGCGGGCCTTCAAAGGGGTACCCTTTGCCGCCCCGCCCGTGGGCGACTTGCGCTGGCGAGAGCCCCAACCCGTTAAAAACTGGACGGGAGTTCGCAAGGCGCACGATTTTGGCCCCCGGGCCATGCAGCTGCCTCTCTTTGGGGACATGGGATTCCGCTCCGATGGCGTGAACGAAGACTGCCTGTACCTGAACGTATGGACGCCCGCCAAAAACGCCGCCGACAAGTTGCCGGTGATGGTGTACTTCTACGGCGGGGGTCTCATGGCCGGTGATGGCTCCGAGCCCCGCTACGACGGCGAAAGCATGGCCAGGCAGGGTATAGTGACGGTAACAGTCAACTATCGGCTCACGATCTTTGGCTTTTTCTCGCATCCCGAGCTAACCAAAGAGTCTCCGCACAAGGCCTCAGGAAATTATGGCTTTCTGGATCAATACGCAGCCCTACAATGGGTTCAGAAAAATATTGCCGCCTTCGGCGGAGATCCTGGGCGAGTTACGATTGCGGGCGAGTCGGCGGGATCTTTCTCGGTGAGCGCCCAGATGGCATCCCCTTTATCCAAAAACCTGATTGCCGGCGCGATTGGGGAAAGCGGCTCTCTCCTCAGCCTGCGTCCCATCCCAACCCTGGCCGAATCGGAAAAAATGGGAACCGAATTTGCCAAAGCCATGGGGGCTGCTTCGTTGGCCGCGTTGCGGTCGATGCCCGCGCAGGCCTTGCTCGAAGCTACTTCAAAGCCGGGTATCCCCCGGTTTTCACCCAATGTTGACGGGTATTTCTTCCCAAAGTCTCCGGCCGGTATCTTTGCGGCGGGCCAGCAGGCTAAGGTACCCCTGATGGTTGGATGGAACTCGCAGGAGAGTGGGTATCAGGGGATCATGGGAAAAGAAACTCTTACCCTGGCCAACTACAAGGCGGCGGTTGAAAAAATGTACCCTGATCAGGCCTCGGAGGTATTGAAGGTGTACAACCCGGGCAGTGACGCCGAGGTGGAGCAGGTAGCTACCGCCCTGGCCGGAGATCGGTTTATCGGCTTCAGTACCTGGAAGTGGTCGGATTTGCACAGCCAAACGGGAGGGAAGCCAGTCTATCGTTATTTCTATGAGCGTCCACGTCCGGCAATGCGGGCCGAGATGGGGAATGTGGAGGCCGGCCTGGCGGGGGGAATTGTGAAAAGTGATGCTCCCAAAAAAGCTCCTGTTCCCAAAGGGGCGGTGCACTCGGCCGAAATCGAATACGCCCTGGGCAATCTGCCTACCAACCGGGTATACGACTGGCAACCGGCCGATTATAAGGTGTCGGAGATTATGCAATTATTTTTTGCCAATTTTATCAAAACAGGAAATCCCAACGGCCTGGGTGTGCCACACTGGCCCGCCCTAAAAAGCAACCAACCGGCTCCCGTCATGCGCATTGACGCTACCTCGCGCACGGAGGTGGAAAAGCACCGCGATCGGTATCTGATGATGAATGGTATCTTTCAGGAAGCCATGAAGCAATAACCAACTTTTTTATACCGGATTTTCCGGAGCGATTCTATGCCGGCATAGAATCGCTTTTTTGTGTTATACAGTTTACGTATATAACTAAGAGTTCAGAACTTTTACGTAAAAATACGCGGCCTAAGGGTATTTTTACCAGGTATTTGGTCACATTCTCACCCGCATCCTTCCCCCTTTTTCTGTCAGCAAACCCATTGATTTTTTCACACAAAAAAAAATCAATAAAATTCTTCATTTGCTGTTTCCTCCATTCAGTGCTTTCCCGACTAACTACCAAACGGATCTATAATCAAGGGCCTACTGGTTTTTTCAATAGCCCACACGATGTCAGCACTGCCTTTCCGCAGTATACACACCATTTAAATCTCAACGCCGATGAAAACTTTTACCGCAAAGCATACGCTGTCCACTTTTATAAGGGTACTCGTTTTGAGTATTGTGGTAAACGAAAGCAGCCTGGCACAACCTACCCCCGGTACCGATCTGCCGACGGGATCCCGGCTCAACCTCGGCAGAGAGGCGATCGGTTTAGATAAACAGCATCCCACCATTCGAACTATGAACGCGAGTATCAGAAGGAGAGCCTACCTGGAAGTAGTACCCCAGGGACCACGGGTTGGCTACTCCTTCTTTTGCTCCACCTCAGCAACAAAGAAAGCGAGTGGCTTGGCTCCTATTCCCGGGATAATACAGTCGGGCTTATCCTGGCAAAAATATGTACCGTATTGTAAGTCAAAACTATATTCTCAAAATATAGGGCGGCCTACGGTTGATCTTTACTACCTGTCTTACTCTTACTCAACCCGGATAACCCAATGAACATGCTAAGCCAACATTCCCCCGTCCAGCCTTCTGTCCACATCGGCGGATACACTCATGTACACGTCACCGACATCCTTTTTTGTGAAGGCGACAGCAATTACAGTCATGTTCATTTTGTCAATAGCCGCAAGGTGGCGATGGTAGCCAGTACCTTGGGTACGCTGGAAGAGCGACTGGCAGACCGGGGATTTATCCGGGTTAATCGGTCGGCTTTGGTAAACCCGCAATACATCCGATCCCACACCAGATACGAAGTAGAACTCACCGATGGCCGTATACTTCCCATTGCCCGACGCCGTCGGAGGCTGGTGCGCAGCCAACTCGCCGTGGTTTTCAATTCGATGGTAAACGCCTGACTGTAAATGTACTTATGGGTTGTGCTTTCTTTTCACCAGGTAAAAGGTAAGACCGAGGGCGCTCACCAACAAGAAGGAAAATAGGGCAATGTAGCTGGTTCTTGAGATGGGATGCGTGGCAACGGGGTCGGTACGTCCGATGAGTACCACGCCAGCCCAGGCGTACGGGAGCTGGTCGCCCCTGGGCATGGTGGCGAGCCACTCCAACTGAGCCTTTTGCAGAGCTTCATCCAGAGGGAGGCCGTCGGCCAGATAGCGATAAAACAACTGATTCAATCCATACATAGCCTTATCCTCCACGCTCCATAGCGTTGTAAGGGTAGTAGGTACCCCAAGGCCGGCCAGCCCACGGGCCATACTGAACACCCCCTCTCCGCGCTGCAATTTGCCAAGGCCGGTTTTGCAGGCAGAAAGTACCATGAGCTGCGTCCGAAAGCCACTCGCCGAAGCCAGGTCCGACAAGCTCAGTACCGAATCGGCAAAGTAGAGTTTTGGCGTCCGGGTGCTGTCTGCTTCGGCGTGGGTGTAGAGTTGTACCACCCGGGACAGGGGAGCCTCCGTCAGGAAGGCCTGGCGGGTGGCATCTTTTCCCGTCAGACTTTTAGGAAATAAAAAATGCCCCTGGATTTGGGAAAGGGCCTCGTCCGAACCCGCGAGAGTAGCCTGCTGCAGCGACGGCGAAAACTCCACCGGCGCCATGCCCAGGAACGACCGCTCCGTCCACCAGTTGGTGGGGGCGGGTTGGGGCAATACTTCCAGAAAACGGGCGGAGTAGGTATAGCTTATCGCATGGTACCGAATGAGGTAGTCTGGCTGCTTAGCCGAGAGGCTCATGGCGGCAAAAGGAATAAAATCGCCATCGGGTGATACGATCAGTTTGGTACCTTTGGGAATAGCGAAGGGGGCCACCAGGTTCTGATATAGCCTATGGGCCGCCGCCAGGTAGTGATCAAAATGGCGGTTTTGCTGTTCCCGATTCACCAGGGTGTTTCTGAATTCCTGCTGATTCCTCAGAAATTCTGACAGATTTAATTTTTTGAACAAAATACTGCCCTTCCGGATGCTAATCCCATAGAGCGCGCTATCGCCCAAAAAATACGTCAGGAAAGCGCTCTCGTGGCCTTTGGAACCTAATAGTTTCTGACGCACGTTTCCCAAATCGGGTATGCGGTTGTCGTACTTATACCGGTAGTACTGGGGATTGCTCCTCTCTATATTTTTCATAAAAGCTTCCTGTTCCTTTTGGGTTTCCAGGAGTTGGGATCGTAGCCCGGCTACGGCGGTGTCGGTGGGTGTCAGCTGGCCCAACTGACCCTGTATTTCATTACTTCGCCGTCTTAACTCCTTCTCTTTCTGCACTTCTACGGCGCTGAGGCGCTGGTTGGCGTTAAGCTCATTGAGCTTGTCGCTGAGCAGAACGGCCCGGCTTTTTTCAAAAAAATAAAGAGCAGCAGCCGGGTCGTTCAACAGGTAGCATGTTTCGATGGCTCGCTCGTACATCGACCGGGTCTTTGTGCGCCAAAACAGCTTCGATCCTTCCCCACTATGTTCCCACCGCATATAGTCAATCATGCTGTCAGCGAGCATGTAGGTACGCAGGGCGTGACGGAGGCGGGTGGGGTTGTTTTGGGTGTTTTGGGCGTAGCTGAGCCAGGTGTCGGCTTTGTCCTGTACTATCTAGAGGAAATATTCTTTTTGGGGTTCGGAGCGGATGGTTTGGGCTATAGGTAAGGCGGTAACCAAACTGTCTGTGAAGGCAAAGGATAACTTTGTGAGGGCCTGTTGATGGTATTTCAGAGCTAAGTCAAAGGCCTTCAATTGCCGGTGTACTAAGCCGAGGTTATCCAACGGGATACTGATACTGTAACTGCTCTTATTAATTTTTAATGCTTCAAGCAGGTATTCCAATGCCTTAGTATAGTTACCTGCTTCATAATAAATTAACCCAAGCGAATTGGCAAAATCAGAAAGATTGTTGTGATCAATTTTACGGGCAGATCGAATAAGCAAATTGATAATGTTTCAGGCTTTCGTCGGGTCGATACATTTTTTTGAGAATTGACCCTAGCAGTCGCTCCATGCGTGCAAGGGAGGCCTGTAAATGCTTTGGATCGTTGCAAACAACTCGAATCGCCTGTTCGAGTGCAATCCTGGCTTCCTCGAAACGCCCCAACTCATCCAGGTTCTGCCCTTGTTGTTCCAGGATAATGGCAACCGAAATCGTATCATTCAGGGATAGAGCGATCTTTTCACCTTGATCGCCATACAATAGGGCTTTTTCAAAATCACCCAGTGCGAAAGTAATAATAAATAATGTAGGGATACGCCTTTGCCGCCCATTGGGAAGCAACCGGGTGCTGCCTTCCAATTTCAGTGGCTTTAAGCAGCGATTCAATGGATTTTTCACCTTCGCCAGCATAGTCGAGGTATATTCCAAGGCGGAAGTATGTCTTGGCTAAGTCACTTATTTTTAGTCGGAGTGAAGGTGTTTTGTATTTAGCTATGGCTGCCTGAGCGTAGCGGATTGCCATTGTATTCTCATTTGAATTATACAGGGATAAAGCCATTTGGTTTAGAGCCGATACATAGCTCGAATCAACAACCGAATGGCAGGCACGCCAACGCTTCAACCACTCTTTCAGCTCCTTTTGCTGATTAAGAAGCAATTTATCCTTTCCCGGAGCCATGATGGCTTGTAGCTCAGAATACAACTGTGTGCGGGTAGGGCATTGGGCAAAGGCCGTAACCAGAGTACAAGCCAGGCTTAAACCGATAATCGCTATACGCATGGGTATCTGCCTCTTTAAGGATTTTCGAAGGACACTGTCCCTATCGGATTGCTTTTAAGGTACTCCTCCGCCTCAGCTTTTGTGCCGAAGGTGTCGGCCACGCGCGCCAGGGCAGCGGCTACATAGGGGGCCGCAAAGGATGTTCCTTCCAACGGAGCATCATCTTCAATAGGGAGGGCAGAAGCAAAACCTCCGCTGCGGGATGAACGCACTTTGATAGAAACGGGCTCACCAAAATTGCCATCCCTGTCCTGGTTTTCATAGGCAGAATTGACGGTGATAACCTTTGGGAGTCCATTGGGGCTATTTTTTGAGCCAAACTGAGCCGGATATCGCAGATTCTCTGTCAAACCAATGTCTAGGTCTTCATTACCGGCCGCCGCCACTACCCAAATTCCCCTTTCATTTATAGCCTTCATTTTCCTGAATAGTAGTTCACGCCCCTCTGGGCTGAGCGAACCACTAAAACTGGCGTTTAGCACTTTGATGTCGGTACCCGCCCGCTTGCAGGAAAGTACATAGTTGCAGCCGCAGAGAATATCGAATAGGGTACCCATGCCTCCGCCATTAAATACTTTCACCGGAAGTACCCGACAGCCTTGTTCGTTGAGAATAGCGGAAATGATCGTGCCGTGCCGTCCAACTTCAAGGTTATCGGCCCCCTGTCCATTGGCTACGCCCAGGCCAAGATCAATTCTTTCGTCTACCTTATTGTCATCATAAGGGCTGGACAGAATTTGATTAGCCGTCAATCCAGCCAATTTTTTCAACAAACCTTTTTTGGGACCCGGATGCAGGTATTCGGTAACGCCACAATACCCAAATTTGGCCCCTAGCAAGCAATCATTTTTCGCTTCGGCTAATTGAAACTTGAAGTCCTTCTTCCCTTTTTTAAAAGATCGCTCCACTCGGCCATTTATACTCCATTTGTATTTAAGGCCTGTATCCAAGACCGCAACAATGGGCATTGCGAGGGTACTGTTTTTTTCGCTTTCAGCAGAATAATGGGCAGCATCATTTTCGTCAAAAACCACAAAATCGGAGGCATGTACTTTAACTAACGTTGCCTGTCTGGCAATGGGGGGACCGGGTTTGTTATTTGTTTCAGGATTGATAAGAAAATGATTGTTCACCTGTGATTTAAGCCCATCGAAAGAAGTCAGATTTTCTGGATAGGTAGTACCTTTTACCTCCCATTGTACCAGGACACTCACCGTAGGTGCGCCGTATTCCAGCTCATCGTTTGGGCATTCACTCACCCGGATAATTTCCAGGGAAACTGGTATCTTCGAATTTTCAAAATATCCGGAAAAGACTTTTCCAACAGGGTATTCCTTTTGCTGAATAGCAGCATCCATGATTAGGATTTTCTGATTGGAGACAACCGTGTTGAGGTTTTGGTCAGCATCTCTGTGTTGGGCAATGGGCGATTGAATGCCGAACTTAGATCGTTCTTTTTTGTTGGCTAGGATTTCAGCGTTCATGGTAAGGGGATTTGATTTTAGGGTACTGGATTTACAAATTCTATTTCACTCGGAACGACTTCTTCAGGCGAGGCTGGTCGAATAAATGGACTTGGAACAGGGTGATTGCGCAAATAATCAAGCGCAGCTACTCGGGTAGTAGCACCACTATGGGCCAAAACCGCGGCCACATAGGGGGCGGCGAATGAAGTACCTTTAATGGAATTATTGTTTACTATTGGCAACGCCGAAGGGAATCCATCTGGCAAGGGTGATTTGGCCTTAATTGATACGGGAGAACCAAAGTTGCCAACGGTAACTCCATTATTGTAAGCCGACGTAACGGTTATGACTTTTTCAAGGCCACCCTGGCTAACTGGCAATCCCCATTGGGCAGGATACAGCGGAGAAAGCCCAAGATCAAAGTGCTGGTTCCCGGCTGCTGCCACTACCCATATCCCGTGTAGTTCGGTGATGGCTATTATTTTATTTCGAAAAAGCAAACGCCCCTGCGCATTAAGGGATCCGGAAAAACTGGCGTTAAGTACTTTGATATTGTCACCGCCGATTTTTCTTGAAATAACGTAGTTGCATCCACACAGAATATCAAACAGAGTACCAAACCCAGCACAATTAAAAACCTTAACCGGCAATACCTTACATTCTAAGTAGTTGATTATGGCACTGATAATAGTGCCATGCCGCCCCCTTCTTTTATTTAGAATTCCGTTTACTTTTTCATCTACAAGGTTGTCATCATACGGACTAACCAGGATTTCTTGTGTAGATAATTCCTCAGAGGCAAAAGTGCGGAATTCGGACTGGCTTTTTGAGATAATCGGTTACGCCACAATACCCAAAGTCAGCATCGGGCGAACAGGACGCATTTGGGGCATTCGCAATTATAAAATTGATTTGCTGCCCATTCCGGGTATATGATCTACCCTCTTGGCCCTGGTGCTCCCATTTATAAGCAAGGCCCGTATCCATCACCGCCACTATTGGCTGTTTCTCCTTGTTTGCGTCAGCGGCTATTTTCGTAAAGTATTCCTCATCGCTTCTTCGGGTAGATTAGTCCCGTAAATAAATTCTTAAAATCAGTAGTCATACAGACTGCGGAATCGGAACTGCCTCTGCTTTGGTGGTGCCGAGGTTTATTATTAGTTTCGGGATTGATAATAAAATGATTGTCTCCCTGGGTAAATAGCCCAGAAAGGTACCAGATTGCCAGGTGGGGAAGTCAAATAATCGCTAGGCCATTCTACCAGTACATTGTAGCTGTTAGGTCCATATTCTGAATCGTCATTGGGACATTCGCAAACCCGTACGATGTCAAAACGAACCGGATATCTTTCTCTGGAATTCGTGAAGTACCCTTCAACTTAGTACTTGTCGTTTGTCATTTGATCTTAGTCCCTTTGCTTTTCTTATTTTTTACGAAGACAATATGCTAACAATATGAAATCAATAAACCGTGGAATAATCATGATAGCTCCCCCACTATTAATTGCCATTTGGCGGAGTTTCAGGTTCCTGTTTATACTCGGCTCGGTTTTTGTATAGCAATTAAGTAATTCCTTTGGAAGGATTTTAGCATCCAAAATCAAAATCTTTTGATTTGGTACTACCCAGTAAGGGTACTTCCTAATTTCATACCTTTTTTCAATGGGTGTGAATATGCCCAGTTCGGCAAGTTCTTTTTCTCCTTCCGGCAGGTCTAAGTCCATAGGTTAAGTTGGTTTAGCGGTGTATCACAGGACAATGTCATTTTTCATCTACCCACTTTTCTGCTTCCTCTTTCCCGTCTAAGTTATTCACAATTACTACATGTAGCAAACTATCGGCCTTAATCTTATCTAACGGTTCATTTCGCAGCAAATACGTGATAGCTTCGTAGAATTTCCCTGGATTTTCGAACAAGTCGGGCTGCTCGCCCAGGCGATGGAAGTAATCAAGAGCCTTATCGTAATTTTTGGTACGAAGGGCCACGACCCCTGCTACTTTTAGTACCTCGGCATTGGTGGGATTTCTCGCCAGCATGGAATTTGCCCAGGCCGCCGCATCTATAAATTGGCCTTTGTGGTAGTAGTCAATGGTCGCTTGCAGGCTATCCTTCTGCCCGTCCATTTGCTTGGGCAAGTTGTAGAGGTTCTTCTCTATATAGGCAGCAGCCATTTGCCGGGTATCAAGTGCCGTGGGTTGGCTCAGAAAGTACCACCCCAGGCCAATCGTCAGCAGGAGCATCGCGGCTGCCGAATAGTACCAGGGCTTTATGGTACGGTGGATGGTCGTAGGCTGCGGTATTGCTTGCCATTCGGCGTGTCGTTTTTCAAGTAGCTCTTCGCGCAGAACCTGCCTGGTCTGAAGATAAAAAGCGATTTCCCGGGCCAACTGCGGATCTTGCAGTATATCACGTTCAAATCGCTTTTTTTCCTCTGGTGTGAGCTCCTGGTTGTAGTATCTTTCTATTAATTCGTTCATTTTTCTGTCCTTATTGGCCGGTTTTGCCCTTGTGATATAGTTCCTTTAATTTTTCCAAACACCTCAATCGGCTGGTTTTTGCTACTGCCGCCGACTGATAGTCGAGTTGTTCCGCTATTTCTTCATCGTGGTAGCCTTCGGCCCATGCCCACAACATGGCGTGGCACTTTTTGCCTAACTCGGCTAATCGCGTTCTCAGTAGTTCATCGTCCTGGTTCTGAATGAGTTGATGAACCACCGTCCTGGCGTCGTCGGGGAGTTGGTTCAAGTCTTCGGTCAGACTATCAGCCCGGTAGACGGCTGCTTTGTTAGTCGACTTTTTACGAATAAAGTCAACACATTTGTTGGAAAAAATCTGGTATACATAGGTTTTTAGCCCCGAAAGCCCCTTGAAGCGGTCCGAGATCACGTGCTCAATGACGGTCAGGATGGTATCAGAATAAATAATGGAACTTTCATCTTCGGAAAACCGATGCTTCCATACTGCCTCGCGGATCAGGTAGTTGTAACTTTCGTATAGTGTATTTTCAAAAAGACGTCGCTCCGGCCCT
Source organism: uncultured Cytophagales bacterium (assembly GCA_963768025.1). Lineage (GTDB taxonomy): Bacteria > Bacteroidota > Bacteroidia > Cytophagales > Spirosomataceae > CAVYGM01. The sequence continues at coordinate 31,195 of CAVYGM010000032.1, read as the reverse complement.
CCGGTTCGGAGTCCCTGCAGCACATGGACGTCGTCGTAATTTTTACGGAATGCACTCATTGAGGGGCGTGTGTAGTATAAAAGGAAAGGTACGTAAAATACCTGATTTTGAAAAAATTGGTAGGAGATGTTTCCTTGATTGAAGGTGGTTCCGACTAAACAGACAGTAAGACACTTATTCTATCCACCTTCCTTATGAATCAGTACCATGAAAAGCCACCTCCTCTCCGGCAATCTCGCACTTGGAGCCTACCTGATCGGTAGCCTGTGCAATGCCCAAAGCCTGATCCTGAAACACAGGATTTTTGACCCACCTTTACTTTCCTCCCAGTCAGGATTTACCATGGCGTTGAGCCAAATGGGATTTAAAAAAACCAACTACTCCGTGCTGGTAAAAGTAAGACTACCCGGTGATTCGGTCTACTATACGATACCCGGCGTAGTACCAACCGGGCAGTCGCTAGGAGTCCTGCTCAAAGTGGGACCCAAATACGGCAGCGATACACTGCATGTTTTTAGCCGCGACGTGGATCGGCCCCTCAGAGTGGAGGAAATAAATGTGATGGCCTTCCACCCAAAGGATAGGGTGAAGCCCGGGCGGCCCGATCGGGATTTTACCAAAGCGGTGCTGACGGGATATTTCGATGCAAATACCAGCCACTGGCAGAGCAGTCCAAAAGCTAACCTGGACAGGGAGAGCAAAACGGTTCCGGAGGTTGCCTACCTACCCGTACTTGCGCTCAGAAGCCCGAAACATAAAGAATAGCAACAAACAAGAACCATACTTTTTACACACCAAACCAGTTTTCCACCATGAAAAAGCACCTGATTTTCTCACTTTCGCTTTCTTGCTTTCTAGCCCTATCGTTCTCCAATTGTAGCGAACCCAACGAGGTGGCGCTCATTCATCCTACTGCCCGAGTGATTACGCCTACCTTCGATTATTCTGGCTCTAATGGGTTGGATACGGTCGGCACTACGTATGCCTTGGCAACTTCCAGGATAGATTCTTACGGTAACGCCGACATCATCCAGCACGGCCATATTTGTGAATTGGAGACGAGGGGTGCCACTCAAATAGAGTCCATTCGGGTTGATACCAGACAGACTGATTTTGGGTCGATTCCAACTACTGCACCGATGCCTTACGAATTTACTTCGTATCTAACGGATCTTGAATCCGGAGCAATGTATACGGTAAAACCCTATGTCACTACTAAGGAGGGAACATTTTATGGCCCCACCACCATCTTTCGAACCCTGGTTCAGTCGCAACCCTAGGTTTAAGTCGAGGGAGGTAGTAGACCTTAGCCCGCTCTTCAAATTCCTCAATTCCAGGTGTCTCAAATACAACACAAATTGGCCAAATGCAGACAGTGGGAAAGTGGGAAGTGAGCTACATTTGATACAATCTAAGACCAGGTTTTACGGGCTATCCAATTTACTCAACTACTATGAAAAGTAACGAATGAGCCCTTGTCAATGACTAGTCCAGATTGACTACACCCAAGTGAGTACAAATATCCAAACCAATAAAAAACAATTTTCATCATGAAAAAGCACCTGATTCTCTCCATTTGCCTGTGTTCATTTCTGGCAGTATCCCTTACGAATTGCACCAAGACCACCGATCCTCAGCCTGGGTTGCCAATCACCGTTCTAAGTGGAGCAACTGCCCCGAGCTTTGCGGAAAGTGGGCCTGAAACCGAGGGATTCGATAACCTCACGGCTGATTTTGTCAGAGTTTCCTCCACCCTAAGCAGTGTGGGAAGTTCACCGATCATTCAGTTTGGCCACGTGTGGTCCAGCAACGAGCCCTATCCGAATGTTAGAACTGACCCTTCGGAGTCCATTACGCACACGGAACTGGGGGCGCTTACGGGCAGTGAGATTTATCCGTTCCGGTTTACTTCCTACGTAAAAAATCTTAAAGCCAATACGTCTTACTATGTACGCGCATACGCTACTACCAAGTATGGTACCTTCTATGGGACGGCCAGGGAATTCAAAACCCTAAGCCAACCTACCTACTAACGGCAATCTAGAAGCCCTCTCTTTCTGCTGAGTGCAGAACCGCCTTCCAGCAATCGGTTTCGATCGTTGGAAGGCGGTTCTGTTTTCATGTACCTTGAACTCCGAACTATTCATTTTTCTACTTTCTTGGAAGGAGGGGCATCTCCACCGAGTAGAAGCGCTACTACCTCGCCACCTTCCACCTTATCGGCCACCAGGCGAATGATAGCGGCAAAAGGAATAAAGAGAATCATTCCCGAAGCCCCCCACAAAATCCCCCCCGCCACAATAATGACCAGAGTAGCCAGCGTATTCAGATTAACCCGTTGGCTAACCGCCCAGGGAAAGATCAGGTTAGCTTCGAGGTATTGCACAAACGTATACACACCAACGACCCCCAGCGGTTGCCAGATAGAATCAAAAAGGCTCCATGAAACCGCAATGGGCAGGAGGGACGCTATGAGAATGCCCACGTAGGGGATAAACGTCAGAATGGAGGCAATGAAGCCAAACAGGAGGGCGTTTGGAATGCCCAACAGCAGCAATCCCACACTGTTGAGAATACCCACGATGAGGTAAACCGTGAGCATTCCTTTGATAAATTCAACGTAGGAATCGACCGACTCCGTCATGATGGAGGGGATTTGTTCCCTCAGGTGTTCGGGCATCAGCAGGGCTACGGCTTTCACGAACTGAGCGCGGTAGTACAAAATCAAAAAGGTGTAAATGGGGATGAGCAAAAGGTTAAAGATTGAGGTGAAAGACTGACTCAAAGCGCTCCCGATCATTCCGAACAGGGCACCCACGGAGTTTTCGAGCCCTTGGCTGAGCCACTCTCTCCCCTGCACTTTGCTGATATTGAATTCCTGTTCAAGGTACCTTTGGAGGGTAGCGAATGTCCGTTCCAACTTGCTCAGTAAGCCCGGCCAAAGATCTTGTAGGGTAACGAGCTGCCGGAAAAACAGGTACCCCAGTAAGCCGATCAGAATACCGAGCAGGAGCAAAGAAATCAAAATCGCCATGGGGCGGCTTATTCGATAGATTTCCAGCTGTCGGCATACGGGATACAGCAGCAGCGCAATAAACAATCCGTAACTGAGCGGAATAAAAAGAGTACGGCCAAAATAGAGAATAAATCCTCCCAGCACGAGTTGAAGGAGGCTTCGGCTAACCGAATCACTGGACATGGGATTACTAAGTTAGGTGAACTTTTGGGTTGACTGCATCGGGCAATGAGTACCTAAAAATAGTCTTTCCAGCCATACTTCAACCTATGTTCCGCTGAACTTCCTAATTTTTCTTTTTGAGCGTGCCTGGGACTGATAAAAATGATTTTTGAGCAAAATAAATCCTTTAAATCGGCGGATAAAATATTTGACTACCTTTAAAAAATCAACCATCCCTGCACGTTTATGCCCCCGCTTATCCCTTCGTTTTTTTTGATGATCTATTGCCTGTTTGTGTTTAGTGATGCTTTCTCACAGTCGGTGGGTCCAAGCCGGGAGTATGCCCTAAAAGAAGCCAAACAGGCCGTAGCGGTGGATGAAAGCTATTTTTATGTGATCAACAACAGTACCATTCGCAAGTACGGGAAACAGGATGCGCAGCTGGTAGCTACCTGGGATGGGACCAAAGAGGGGATTGTTCATCTCAATAGCGGAGTGGTCATCAAAGGCAAACTGTATTGTGCCAACTCCAACTACCCCGAAATCCCCATGGCCAGCTCCGTGGAGATATTTGACGTAAAAACCATGCAACACACGGGTACCCACAGTTTTGGGATCGCCGAACACGGCTCGCTCACCTGGCTGGACCAGAAAGATGGCTACTGGTGGATAGGCTTTGCGCATTACAGCGGCAAGGAAGCCAGCGAAGGCCGCGATGTGCGCTGGACCTCCCTGGTAAAGTACGATGCCGAATGGCGACAACTCGAATCCTGGGTTTTTCCGAAAAACATTCTGGATCTTTTTGCCCCCAAAAGTAATTCCGGCGGAGCCTGGGGCAACGACGGCCTCCTGTACTGCACCGGACACGATGCCGCCGAACTCTACGTGATGAAAATCCCGCGGTCGGGCTATACCCTGGAACACCTGCGAACCCTCCCCGCGCCCATCGAAGGGCAGGGGATTGCCATGGATAAAACCAATAAAAACAAACTGATCCTGTACGGCATCAAAAGGGCGTCGAACACGGTAACCGTTTCAGAAATCAAGTGATCAGAAAAAGCCAATCCTCAGTATGAAAATAAATGTGACGCTAAGGCTCATCTGCCTGATTTCCGGATTGAGCGGTTCGTTTGGACACGCCCGCAATCACTCGGAGGTACCTGATCCCTCGCATCGAAACAGGACCCTGATTATATTTTTTGATGGTTTACGTCCCGATTACATCACCCCGTCCCAAATGCCGAATCTCTACGCTTTCAAGCAGAAAGCCGCCTTCGGCAGAAATCACCACAGTGTGTTTCCCACCGTGACCAGGGTAAATTCTGCTTCTTACGCTACGGGTTCTTACCCTGGTACCCACGGGATATTGGGCAATGCGGTGTACTTCCCGGAGGTCAACCAAGCGAAGGCCCTGGGAACCACTTATGCGGATTTGACAAAAATTGCAGCGGCGGTAAAGGGCCCCTTGCTGACGGCGGTTTCGCTGGGAGAAGTTCTGCACGCGGCCGGCGAACGCATGATGGTTTTCAGCTCGGGTACCACCGGACAGGCGTATTTGCAAAACCACACGGTGAGCGGGGGCGCTGTTCTGAACCCGGATTTGATTCTGCCCGAATCTTTCAAGCAACAGGTTTTCACAGATATTGGGCCGGTAGCTACTCTGGGGGACGAAGACGAGAATCGGCATACATGGATCACCGACGGCTATCTGACCTACGGCCTGGCCGAAAAGGGCCCCTTAGTAAGTGCCGTCTGGTATTCCGATCCCGACGGGGCGGCGCACAGCCATGGCATCGGTTCGCCGGAGGCAGTGAAAGCAATAAAATACGTGGATGGTCAGTTTGGACGAATACTGGATGCGATACGGGAAAAGGGCTGGGCGGATTCGATCAATATCCTCATTTCGGCTGACCATGGATTTGTGACCCACGTGGGTACGCAGAATCTGACCGATTTTCTGATCGCCGAAGGGCTCAAAAAAGACAAAACCTCCGAAGATGTGGTGGTGGCTGAGGGAGCTATTTACGTAAAAGACCACGAGCCGGCCCTTACCCGGCAGATTGTGGCCGCCCTGCACCAACAGGAGTGGGTAGGCGCGGTGTTTACCCGGTCCCAAAAGCCGGGAGAGGAGCAGGGGTGGGTACCCGGTACTTTTTCCTTTGACGCCATTCAGTACCATCATCCTGAACGGGCGGGGGATATCCTGGTGGCGGTAAACTGGAATGATGCAAAAAACCAACAAGGCTACGCGGGTACCGACTACGCGGGCGGCGTGGCCGGTCACGGAGGATCGAGCCCCCACGAAATTACCATCGCACTTATGGCCCAAGGGCCGGATTTTAAGGAAAATTATACGAGCGACCTACCAACCTCCAACGTTGACATTATGCCCACTCTCCTGAGCATTTATCACCTGCCCGCTCCCGACGGCATGGATGGACGCGTAGTCCAGGAACTCCTGAAACGCGGGGGAAAGTCACCCGGAAAACTGAAAAAGGAAATCCTTCGCACGGAGGTTCGCTATCCCTGGGGTACTTACACCCTCCAGGTGGTAAGATCAAAAGTGGGTACCTACCGGTACCTGGATTATACCAAAGTAGAGCGGAGAGTTAGTAATTAATGAGGCTATCCGGTATGACAACGGGTAGGGAGGAGTTTCCATCCACGTTCATCTTGGTAAAAATGTAGTAAACAGAACCGGGTAAGGTATATAACTCAGCCCTCTGTGCTTTGGGTAGGTGTGAACCTATCGTACGTTCAGGATAAACAGGTCCGAAAAAATACAGATGAAAGCAGGTATTCAGGTAGGAATCATTGGGGCCGGGCCGGCGGGATTAAGCCTCGCGCTGCTCCTGCATAAGGCTGGCATAACGTGTAAAATTCTGGAACTACGCAGCCGGGAGTACATAGAGGCGCGGGTGAGGGCAGGGCTGCTGGAACAAAATACGGTGGATTTGTTCCAGGAATTGAACGTAGCCAATCGACTCAATCAGGAAGGCCTGGTTCACAAGGGGGTATATTTGAATTTTGACGAGGAACAAATCAGGATTCCTTTTGATGAGCTGACGGGTGGCCGCTGCATCACCATTTACGGTCAGCAGGAAGTAGTAAAGGATCTGGTACAGGCTTGTCTGGACCGTGGTATTGAGATTGATTTTGAGGCCAGCGCTACCCAAATCTCCGGCCTGGACACCCCTTCACCGACCATTCGGTATGAGCAAAACGGGGAAAAGCAGGAGTTGCCGTGTGATTTTGTGGCCGCCTGCGACGGGTTTCACGGGATTGGCCGTCAAAGTATGCCGCCGGATAGCTACACCGAATATAGCCACGAGTACCCGTTTAGCTGGTTGGGAATCCTGGCCTACGCTCCTCCTTCCACCGACGAGCTGATCTACGCCTACCAACAGCGGGGTTTTGCCTTACACAGTTTACGCTCCGAATCCGTGAGCCGGCTGTACATTCAGGTAGCCAACGACGATCAGGTTGGCAATTGGAGCGACGACCGGATTTGGGAGGAACTAGCGATTCGATTGCACAGCGAGGGTTTTATCCTGAATACGGGCGAAATTTTTGAGAAAAGTATTACGCCTATGCGTAGCTTTATGATCGATAACTTACAGTACGGCAGGCTATTTCTGGCCGGAGACGCGGCGCATATCGTTCCGCCCACCGGTGGCAAAGGGCTCAACCTGGCCGTTGCGGATATACAATGGCTGGCCGCCGCGTTTATTCATTTTTACCAAACCAATCAGGAAAATTTGCTCGATTCTTATACGGAAAATGCGTTACGTCGCATTTGGCGGGCGCAGGATTTTAGTAATTTTATGACTCAACTTTTCCACAAACAATCGGAGCATGGTTCTTTTGAGTATCGGCTTCAAAAAGCAAAGTTCGACTACCTCAAACTATCCAAAGCCTACGCCACATCCCTGGCCGAAAACTACGTGGGGCTAAAAGAAATATGATGTTTGTGAACCTAAACGGCGCTGTGCACCATTGCAAGTGGATCGATAACGACCTCGACACTACCTTCTTGTTCATAAATTCCCTGGGTACCGATTTCCGGATATGGGAAACGGTTGTAGCGGGTCTGCATGACTATGGAAATATACTTTTGTACGATAAAAGAGGGCACGGCCTGAGTGAGGTGGTAGCCACTACCCACGGGCTGATGGGCTTTGCGGAGGATGCGGAAGCCTTGCTCACGCATTTCCAGGTTAAAAAATGCATCGTCGTCGGCCTTTCAGTCGGAGGCATGATTGCCCAGATTTTGGCGGACCGAATCCCCGATAGAATCGCAAAATTGATTCTGTGCGACACGCGTCACGTGATCGGAAACAAGGAAGGCTGGAATAGCCGTATCGGCGAGATACGGGAAAAAGGTATCGCCAGCGTTAGTGCGGGGGTAATGGAACGGTGGTTTTCCGAGAAATTTCGGAAAAATGAAAATGAAAAAGCAGCAGGCTACCGCAATATGCTGGAACGAACGACTTTGGAGGGGTACATCCAAACCTGTGAAGCCATCCGGGATGCCGACCTAACGGAAATTGCCCAACGCATAACCCTTCCAACCTTATGCGTAGTTGGCGCGGAGGACCAGTCTACTCCTCCCGAGGCAGTGAAAGAGTTGGCGGATATAATCCCAAACTCCCGTTTTGAGATAATTCCGAACTCCGGGCATATTCCCTGTGTGGACAATCCGGAGGCATTGCTTACCTTAATCGTAAATTTTATTAAATAGCAGATTATCGGCTACCTGTACCGAGATACTTTTTGTAGTTTTTTATTAGAAAAAATATGTATAATCAACTATAATTCAAAAGGTTAAATAAGCCTAATAGCTAAAAACCTAACAGCTATCCCCCACTCATGAACGACGAACTATTCGAAAAAGGCATGGAAATCCGGCGGGCCGTTTTGGGAGACGAACACGTTGACCGGGCCGAAGCTGCTAAGACGGATTTTGATGCCGACTTTCAGGAGTACATCACCAAAACCGCCTGGGGCTCCGTATGGAGTCGGCCCGGTCTGACCAGGCGGGAGAGGAGTATGATTACCATTGCGCTCCTGGCGGCACTCGGCCACGAGGAAGAGCTGGCCATGCACATCCGGGCTACCCGCAATACCCAGGCCACGGAAGAAGATGTGAAGGAAGTGCTGTTGCACACGGCTATCTACGCCGGGGTACCCGTAGCCAATGGGGCCATAAAAATTGCTAAAAAAATATTTTCAGAGCCGAAATAACCTATTCGTTATGTCCGATTTAAATACCCAACCGCCTCACCTTTCACCCGGCTACAAATCCACCATTCTCCGCAGCCCTACTCAAGCGCTGGTACCCGTGGCCGATCTGTTGAAGGACGTTAGCCTGCCGGCGTTCGGGGAGTCCATGATCAGGGAATATGACAATGACCTAACCAAAAATGCCCGCGTCAATGGCGAACCCATCGGCGAACGCATAAAAGTGGCCGGAAAGGTACTGGATGAATACGGACGTCCGTTGAAAAAGATTCTGGTTGAGATCTGGCAGGCGAACAGCGCCGGCCGGTACATTCACAAACAGGAATTGCACGATGCCCCCCTGGACCCGAATTTTTTGGGAGGAGGCAGAATGCTCACCGATGACGACGGACGCTACCAGTTTTATACCATCAAACCGGGGGCGTATCCCTGGGGAAACCACTTCAATGCCTGGCGTCCCAACCACATTCATTTTTCAATTATCGGGCATCAGATCGAGCACCGGCTCATTACCCAAATGTATTTCCCCGGAGATCCCCTTTTCGAGTTTGACCCGATCTACCAGTCTGCGCCCGCGCATGCCCGGCATCTGATGGTGGCCAAATTCAACATGGACTGGACAGATCCGGAGTTTGCCCTGGCCTACGAATTCAATATTGTGCTGAACGGAGCCGCCAAAACTATTTTTGACTAATGGAAAAACTACCAACTACTCCCTCGCAGACCATCGGGCCTTTTTTCGCCTACGGCCTTACCCCGGAGCAATACGTGTACCCCTTCAACAGCATCGCCAACGGTGTGATGGTGGATGTGAAAACTTCCGCGAATACGATCTACATCACCGGCAAAGTATATGATGGAGCGGGAAATTCGATTGGCGATGCCATGATCGAACTTTGGCAGGCCGACGAAAACGGCGAGTACCGTAGCACGCCACTACGAAAAATAAACGATGGTTTCACTGGTTTTGGCAGGTTAGGTACCGGAACGGAAGAAGACCATTCCTTTACTTTTTGTACCACCAAGCCAGCCGCTACCGGCGGATTTGCCCCCCATGTGAATGTAATTCTGTTCATGCGGGGTTCCCTGCTTCGGCTCACCACCCGGCTGTATTTCAGTGATGAAGACAACGAGAATGATCCCTTGTGGAAAAGCCTTGATCCGGCCAGGAGAGGTACCCTGGTTGCTACCAAAAAAACAGATAGCCCGGTGCCTGTCTATGAATTTTTTATTCACATGCAGGGAGAAAACGAAACGGTATTTTTTCAATTGTAAAGCAGCGTATGACCTACCAATCCACTCTTTTTTCCGGCTACCTGGGCGACGCAGAAATGCAGCGAATCGTGTCCGATGAAGCCTTAATTGAGGGGATAGTTCAGTTTGAAGCTGCCTTGGCGAAGGGGCAGGCCCAGCTGGGTATTATTTCCCAAAAGGTGGCTGATGAACTGACAGCTGCTCTAAGTCAGGTGAAGATTGAGCCAAAGGATTTGGTGGAAGGTACCCTGCAGCATGGTATTCCGATTATCCCGCTGCTTTCAATTATAAAAGAAAATCTGTCCAGCGAAGCTCAGAAATACCTCCATTTCGGAGCGACTTCCCAAGATGCCCTGGATACTGCGCAGGTACTTCTCCTGAAAAAATCTGTGGAAGTACTTGTACAAAGAATAACCCGGCTGATCGGCCACCTTTCAGTATTGAAGGAAAAGGTAGGACAAACCCCCTGCATGGCGCATACCCGCGGACAGCAGGCGTTACCCATTACCTTTGATGTAAAAATTGGCGCCTGGCTGCACCCGTCTAACCCGGCAGCTGCACCGGCTGGAAGAGCTGACACCACGGCTATTTAAAATCCAGTTGGGTGGGGCCGTGGGTACGCTAACAGGATTCGGAAAGCAGGGGGAAAAACTACGGGAACTGGTAGCGGATGAACTGGGATTGCAATCGGCACCAGCCTGGCACAATCAGCGCGATACGTTTGGCGAATACGCCAATTGGCTGGTTCTCCTCACGGGTACTATCGGTAAGATGGGTGGGGATGTGCTGGTCATGGCCCAATCGGAGCTGGGGGAGGTGGTGGAGAATGGTGCCGAAGGCGGTAAAAGCAGCGCCATGCCGCATAAAAATAACCCCGTTCTCAGCGAAGCGCTGGTAGCCCTGGCTACCCTCAACGCCGGGCTGCAATCCCTATTTTCCCAAAGTATGCTGCACAAAAATGAGCGCGATGGCGCAGCCCTCATTATCGAGTGGGTTATTTTGCCCCAACTTCTGCTCAATGCTGGGACATCGTTAAAACATGCGCTGACGATTGCGAGTACTATGGAAGTAAACACCGAGGCGATGAGAAAGAATGTGGATGAGTTTTTACAAAAAAATGCAAAGAAATGAACGCTTATATAGTAGATGGTATACGAACCCCCATCGGTAGTTTTGGTGGAGCATTAGCCCCCGTAAGGGCCGATGACCTAGCAGCCTTGGTGATCAGGGAATTACTAAAACGAAATCCTATTGTTCCCGCGGAGGCAGTGGATGATGTACTCCTGGGCTGCGTGAATCAGGCCGGGGATGACAACCGAAACGTGGCTCGCATGGCGCTATTACTGGCGGGGATGCCCTACACGGTGCCGGGTGAAACCGTGAATCGACTGTGTGCCTCGGGCATGAGTGCCGTAGTGCAGGCAGGTCGTGCCATTCAATCCGGCGATGGGGATATTTTTATTGCCGGGGGAGTGGAGCACATGACCCGCGGACCCTGGGTGATTTCCAAAAGCAGCAAAGCCTTTGGCAACGACGCTACCATGTACGATAGCAGCTTTGGGTGGAGGTTTGTGAACCCGCGCATGGAAGAGCTCTACGGGGTGGATGCCATGGGCGTGACGGCCGAGAATCTGGCGGAGTTATACAACATCAGCCGGGAAGATCAGGATACCTTTGCTTACAATAGCCAGATGAAGGCTTTTGAGGCCACTGGTAACGGAAGGTTGGCGCAGGAAATCACGCCGGTGGAGATTGTAGGTCGAAAGGGTGTAACGACGGTGGTGGCAAAAGATGAATTTCCCAAACCGGCCACCAGCCTGGAAGGACTTGCCCGATTAAAACCCGCTTTCAAAAAAGTAAATGGTACCGTCACCGCCGGCAATGCCTCCGGGTTGAACGATGGGGCCGCGGCTATTCTGATTGTTTCTGAAGCTGCTTTGAAAAAATACAACATAACACCCAAAGCCCGGATCGTCAGCAGCGCCGTGGTAGGCTGCGAGCCCCACATCATGGGCATTGGCCCGGTGGAAGCAACCAAAAAAGCCCTGGCAAAAGCGGGCCTGACGCTCGACGACATGGACGTCATCGAGTTAAACGAAGCCTTTGCTGCTCAAAGCATTGCCTGTATCCGCGAATTGGGATTACAGGACAATGACCCCCGCCTCAACGTGAACGGGGGTGCCATTGCGCTGGGCCATCCCCTCGGCATGAGCGGGGCCAGAATTACCTATACCGCTGCCCTCGAACTACAAAACCAGAATAAAAAATACGCCCTGGCCACCATGTGCGTTGGTGTAGGGCAAGGGTACGCCGTCATTTTGGAAAAAGTCTGAATCCTAATTACCTACTATTTAACCACCTTAAACCTCCGCATGAAATCAGTACCCCAACTCACCGCCGAACAGGCCGCCGCTCTGGTTAAGGATGGAGATGTAATTTTTGGCGGTGGTTTTGGTATGACCGGCAATCCGGTGCATTTGATGAATGCCCTGGCCGAAACCTCCACCCGAAGCCTGACCTACATCGGCAACAACGTGGGAGAACCCAACCTCGGTGGTGGCCGATTGCTGCTGAATGGACAGATTAGAAAAATGATCGGCTCCTTTTTTACCAGCAATCGCGACGCCGTGCATGCGGCGCAAAGTGGAGCCGTCGAGTATGAACTACTTCCTCAGGGTACTTTGGCCGAGGCGATCCGGGCCGGTGGAGCCGGTATTGGTGGATTTTATACCCCCACCAGCGCGGGTACCACGATGGCCGACGGCAAGGAAACCAAACTAATTGATGGGTACGAATACGTATTCGAGAAGGCTTTACGAGCCAATGTCGCCTTCATCCGGGCCTGGAAGGCCGACACCGCCGGTAACCTTCACTACCGAATGACCGAGCAGAACTTTAACAAAGCCATGGCGACCGCCGCGGATATTGTTGTAGCCGAAGTTGAGCAGATCGTTGAGCTTGGAGAATTAGCACCCGAGCATATCCATACCCCCGGATGCTACGTGGATTACCTGGTGCAGGCTACCCTTACCCCGGCCGACCTGGGGATCTCTGCGTCGGTAAAAGGCAGTAAGAAAGTAGATGCCGCCCGCCTCAACATGGCCAAACGTGCTTTCGCCGAATTAGAGCGGGGAGACGTAGTAAACCTGGGCATTGGAATCCCCACCCTCGTGGCGGACTTAATAGATCCCGCCGACGAAATAATTCTGCATACCGAAAATGGCATGTTGGGAGTAGGCCCCGAGCCGGAAGGGGAGGGCGGTGCAATGGAGTACCCCGTCAATGCCGGCAAGGTGCCGGTCACGGCTTTAAAGGGAAGCAGCTATTTTGATAGCGCCGACAGTTTCGGAATGATCCGCGGCGGACATATTGATGTAGCCATTATGGGGGGGCTGGAAGTGGACGAAATGGCCAACCTCGCGAACTGGGCGGTACCCGGCAAACCGCTACTGGGTGTGGGCGGAGCCATGGACCTGGCGACGGGTGCCAAGCGGTTGATCATCACCATGTACCATACCAATCCCGATGGGTCGTCCAAGGTAGTTCCGGAATGTACCCTGCCCCTCACGGCCGTAAATGCCGTGGACATGATCATTACCGAGCTGGCTGTTTTTGCCTTCCCTAACCACCGGCTGACCTTAATAGAGCTAATGCCAAACGCCACCCTCGAAGAAGTAAGAGCGAAAACGAGCGCCAGCTTTGATGTAAAACCTGGGATATAAACTACCCTGGCAGTGGCTATTCAGAAAGCCTTTCCACTTTCCGCAGGCGGTCGTTTTGGTTACGGATGCGTTTGCAGAGGATACTCAGAACACTTTTGAGTAGTTCGCTGCGTTCCTCCATCAGGTCGTAGAAGTCTTCCTGGTCAATCCGAAGCAACAGCGTTTGTTCGGCTACCACGGCCGAGGCCGACCGGGTTTCGGCATCGAGCAGGGCTAATTCTCCAAAAATATCGTTCGCCCCAAATTGCGCCAATTTGGTTTTTCCGTCGAAAATTTCCACGGTTCCCGAAAAAATCACGTACATACACGTCCCCAGTTCACCTTTTTCAAACAGCACTTCACCAAGCTCGCAGGACTGTTCGATAATGATGGGCACGATGGCCGATAGGACGTTTTCGGGGGTATTCTCAAACAGCTGGGTTCTTTTCAGAACCATTACTTTTTCCAGAGGCGATACCAGGGCGACGTTTGCTTGTGCGTGCATGATTAGATTTTTTGAAAGATCCAGTGGATACTTTTTTATTTTTTTGTCAAAAGCCTCCTCAATCAGGGGATCAGGGTGGTCGGCATACCGGATCAGTAGTTCGGTGAGGCTGGGATCCGTGTCCTTCATCACATTGATGGCCTGGACCAGCATCCATTCACTGAATTTTGTGGTCCCTTCGGCCAGGATGTAATGCAGGATAGAACCCGACGGTTGGCTGCGGCCTACGGTGCGCTTAAACACCGCTATTTTTTTGTAAACATCCCCCTCTTCCAGCAACGTATGCAAGGCCAGGTATTCATTTCGGGGAATAATATTGTCCAAAATTTCGATGGCATTGGCCCGCTTTTCCCGCGAACTGTGCTCAATATTCAGCATGGCACTTTCCACCATTCTGGTATCGAACATCAGCATGAGCAAGTAAAAAATCCTTTTGAGACTTTCGTTGAGCTCAAAGGTCAGACTAGCATCAAAATCACCTCCAAGTCGCTCGGTTAACCCCCCCAGAATGCGGTAAATATGGTCAAACTCCTGTTGAAGGAAATTGGGTAAGTCCGCTATGCTTCCTTCGGGAGGGTCAATTCGGGTAAGCGCTTTCAAAGCGGAGGTTCGGGTTGGGAAATGAGGATTCTCCAACAGCTTTACCAGCAAGTGCTGCGTATCGGCGTTGCGAAAGCGTTCACAGCCAATGGTGATAAAATGGATCAGATAGGAGATCCGGCTATCGATTATTTTTTGAATGGAGGGTGCCCCAAGAGCCCCCGCTCTTAGTAAGCCAAACACCGATTGCTTGTCGTACCTGCGATCCCCGGTCAGCGCGTACAGCTTTTGGCAAAATTCCTGCGAAGGCATTATTGTAGCGACCTCTATCGCCTTGTCCACTACTTCAAAGGAATCCCCATCAAGGCATTGGGAAATAAACCCCTGGTACGAAGTATCCATATGCTCCATCACGATCGTTAAGGCGGCTAGCTGGTCTTCCGGATAGGTTGACTCGGACAAGTACCTCATGGTGGAAGTAATGAGGGTGGGGAAACGGCCGGCGAACTTACATCCGATAATACTTCCTTGTACTATATCCAGGTCGTCGGAGTTGAGGAAGGCCAGTACCTGCGCTTCACTGATCTCCGCTTCCTGGCAGGCGAGCCTACCGTACAGCCGCCGGTTGGTGGGTGACTCGTCTTGCTGAGCCATTTGGTACAGCAGGTCGGGATCATACTGCACACTCAGGTTGCACATGGTTTGCAAGGTATGCAGGCGAACTTCTTCCGAAGGATGGTCCAGCAAGTGATTGAAATGGCTGTTCAGAGATTTGGGGTCGTGATTGCCCAGCCAGTCAATCGAAAAAAGTACATCGCTCGGGATGGTACTGGACAAATTTTTGGTAACAATAGAACTGGCATTGTGCTGGAACAAAAGATCCCCTTCGTTGAAAAAACGTTTATTGAGGGCGTTTCTTAGCTCTTTGAGGTAGTGTTGATAGCCTTTTACCAGAAAGTACACGCCCAGCAAAGACAACGCGGTGATGAACAGGAACGAATCTGCCGCCGGGTGGTAATGGTAGAAATAGGAAACGAGGGTAATGATGCCGGTGATGGCTATACCCAACGGCTCATAAAACCCTTTGGCCAAGGTGTGGGCTTTCAACCGCTGATGCAGAAACAGAGGCTGAAACATGACCAGGAATACGGGATCAAAGGTTGTTTTGCGCGCGATCTCAAATAGGATATAGAGCCCGCTGAATAGGTTGAGCAGAACCACCTCGTCGATGGTCACTAGTGCCATGCTAAACATAACCAGCGAAACGAAGGTGGTTAGAATCGGTAAAAAAATAAGGACATTTCTCAGCCCGAACCGATCAATCACCCGACTGGACAGGATAAGCTTCAGGATGGTGGCAGCACCAAAGGCCATGCTCAGCAGGTACCCTATGTAGTTCATGACATCGCCCTGATCGTGGTACTTATGCTTGACATTGAAAAAGAAGCTGTACTCGATAAAAACGGCCGCCGCCGAAATAAATACAAACCCAATGCAGAGGTAAAAGACCAGCCAACTCCCTCCGAAAAGGCGATCGATCAGGATGGGTTGGTGGGTGCGGGAAACTCGCCGCCTGACCATGTGATGATCGGGTATTTCGGTAAATCGAAACGTGAGGGATTGTACCACAAAGGAGAGCAGAAACGATAACGAGGCGATCCAGAGGAGAATGTACAACGAGTAGGAGGAGTGAATAAGCACCGCCAGCAAGGCACCGATGGCTTTGGCGGGCAGGTCGCCCGAGCCGATTATCCCAAAAATACGCTTGCTCTGGCGCACATCAAACACCAACGCCGATAGCCCCCAGAATTCCAGATTAGACAGCAGGTAGATGGCCCGATAGCCTACCATAAGTCCAACGGCGATGGCAAATGGCGGCAAGACATACAAGCCAATGGAAAGCAAAATCACCAGGCCGACGGTCACCAGCATCAGGTTCTGGATCAGCTTTTTGAGGGCCATCCGGTGCTCGTAGTACTCATAAATCTTCCCGGCTATCATGCAGCCGATGGCGGCCAGAAAGTAGGCTAGGGGAAGCGAAAAATCAGGGTTGTTTTGCAAAAGTAACACCGTAGCACACACATAGATAAGGATGGTGCCGATGCTGATGAAAAAATTATGAAGAAAAAAAAGTACCAGACTGAGGGTATTTTTTTTGGCTTGGGGTACCGAGGCTTCCAATCGAACGAGTAGTTTGAATAGTATTTTTTCAATACGGCTGTAATTTACAACCTACTACTCATTTATCAATGGATAATGCCCATTGGAAATTATTTCCAATGGGTAATGAACACATGGCCTAAGCCGGTGAGGCGGGTTACGGTGCCTGATCTAACGCTGGCCGGGTGTGCTTCCAGCGCCGGTGGCTCCACAGCCAGTTAAAAGGCTGGGCCTGAATATCGCGTTCCAGCAACCGAATCTGTTTTTCCAGTATCCCGTTTTTGGGAAGCTCCTTGCAAGCATCCGAGATCAGGGAAATCGTCACGGTGTAGTAGCCTCTCCGGTGTTCGATCCGGGTAAAATCTGCGTATAGTACCGTAAGGTTGTTCCGGCGAGCTATGACCTCCACCCCGCGAAACATGCCCGTATCCTGATGCAGGAAGGTGGTCCAGTAGGCCGAGGTAGGCTGCGGTGACTGGTCGTTGGCCAATACTACCACGTAGGGTTTGGTGCGGGGCTTTTGCAGTTCGGCGGCAATGTTTTCCATGGGTACTAACTTGGCTCCGAACCGCGTCCGGAGGTCCAGAAACCAGCGGTCAAAGGCAGCATTACTTAGCGTTTTGTACACGACGATGCACTCATGCGAAAACCGCAGGCTGGAAAACAGGTTGGCCAGTTCCCAGTTGCCCCGGTGTCCCATCAGAAATACGATGTTTTTATTTTCCGCATAAAGCGTGTCCACCAGGCTGATGTCCCCTTCAATTCGTTCCAGCACCTCCTGTTTGGAACAGGTTCGGTACTTAATGGTTTCAAGAATAATATCCGTAAAATGTTGGTAATAGCGCCCGGCGATGGCCGAAATCTCCTCTTTCGTTTTTTCTGGAAAACTCTTTCTTAAATTATCCAAAATCACCTTCTTTCGATAGCCTATGAGTCCAAACAGAACAAAGTTCAAGCCGTCGGAAACACGGTACAGGTTTTTCCAGCTCATGCCCGACAGGCTATTCAACAATCGGATATAGATCTTTTGAGTGGGTTGCCCCATATTTTTTTACTTATTTTTGAGCAGAGTCCAGCGGAAATAGTTTTTTATTCCGACAAACTTTTAACGAAATTTGAAACAGTAGCATACCTCGCAAACAAATGTCGGGAAACAACAATTGGAGTCACTTTTTTACGAAACACAACGGCCCTTTTTGGCTTTACTACCTCAATTCAAACGGTTTCTTCTGAATGAAAACAATGGAATGCCCGTCCTGTGCGATGGAAATTGACGCAAAAAGCGAAAAATGTCCCATTTGTGGCTATGATTTTCCCCGACAAAGCCGCTGGATTCAGTGGGTAGCCATTCTTCTGGTCATTTTGTTTTTGTATATGATCATATTCTGATTACTGGTTTTTGACAAGTTCATTCCCGGCCATGGCCGCTCCGATGATACCCGCCTCGTTGCGCGACTCAGCCACAATGATCGGCACATCTATGCTAAGAATATCCTTGAACTTGTGAAATTTCTTGCTACCTCCTCCTCCGAGGATGATTAGATCGGGCGAAAATAGGCGGACGATGTGATGCAGAAACACGTCGATTCGTTTACCCCATTGTTTGTAGCGTAACTTTTTCCGGATACGGGCCGAATCGGCCGCGTAGTATTCTATGGGTTTTCCGTTGGTATACAGGAGCCGTCCAAGTTCAAAATTGGGAAGTAACTCCCCATTATGAAATACCCCGGACCCTATGCCGGTCCCCAGGGTAAGAACAAACACCAGCCCCAATTTGCCCTGCCCAGCCCCAAACTTCATTTCGGCCATTCCGGCGGCATCGGCATCATTTATTACCTTGAAGCGATTGCCCGTAACCCGGCCAAACAACTCCTCGATCTGAACCCCCACCCACTCGGGGTCCATGTTGCTGTGCCCCTTGGCTTTTCCGTTCCGGATAATGGTCGGGAAGCCACAGCCTACCGGCCCTTTCCAATCGAAATGGTCCACGATTTCTTTGACAGCCAGGGCCACATCGGCGGGTTTGGAAGGAGAGGGCGTAGGAACGCGCATTCGTTCGGCGGTAAGTTCCCCAGTTTCTACGTTTACAGGAGCACCTTTGATGCCCGAGCCGCCGATGTCAATTCCAAGTATTTCCATACGTACTTTTTAGCGGGTTTAGTTAGGTTGGTCAAATCAGGGTTTAGAAAGACAAGAAGAGGGCTGCCTTAGGGGTAATAGTGCCTCTTTATGCTGGCCCAAATATACATATTAATGTATTAAACAAGATTTTACCCGTCTTTACTCTGCCCTCTCACCAAATCGCACCCAATACGAACGGGGACAGGGAGCTGAGAAGGAATGGGGTGAAAAAAGTTCTGGCATGAAAATTATGTAGAAATAACTTCAGATGGTACAATTCCGCAATACCTAAATCTGACTAACACTATGAAAAAGCAAATCATTAATTTCATGCTGGCCGCATCGCTCCTGGGGATGGCTGCGTGTAACGAAACAAAAAAAGAAGACAGTACCGAAATGGCCGAAGAACAAAATGAGGCTATGACTGACAATGCTGACATGGAGAATGAGCTAGAAGACGACATGGAGTTCGCGGTGGCAGCGGCTGACGGCGGTATGATGGAAGTGCAGCTCGGGGAACTGGCCCAGCGCAACGGTTCATCGGCAGCGGTGAAGGACTTTGGCAAAATGATGGTGACTGATCATGGCAAAGCCAACGACGAGTTGAAGGCCCTGGCCCAGCAGAAGAACATCACGTTACCCACGTCTATGAGCAGCGACAAACAGAAAATGTACGACGATCTGGCCAAAAAAACCGGGAAGGATTTTGATAAAGCCTATGCCGATCACATGGTAAAAGACCACAAAAAGGACATTGATGAGTTTAAGGAAGAAGCTCAGGATGGCAAAATGCCAGAGTTAAAGAGCTGGGCCTCCGAAAAGGTGCCTACCCTGGAAATGCACCTGCAAAAAGCCCAGGCCATGCAGGACGCAGTAAAATAAAATTTCCGGCATATTTATATACACACTAACAATATACACACACGAACTCTACCACCAGGAACGGCCTACCGTTCCTGGTTTTTTTTTGGAAGACTCATCACCGGATTCCGGTGGTATCTGCGATAGTAGCGGTGGTGTCGGGTTCGGTTTCCTTATTATTGGTGACATCCGGCGCAGCCACGGGTGTTTCGTTGTCGCGGACATTCTGAGTAGAGTCCCCGGACTGGCAGCCCAGCAGGCCGACCAGAAGCAGGAGAATGATGCTGATTTTCATAGGTTTTGGTAGCTTGGTGTTATTCGAAAGCTCAAAAAACCAGACCAGTAACGCTGTCCTTTACGGCTTGATTATTTTGTTGGTTAATGAATACCCGGCAAAAATCCCCAACCCACCGTCTACATTGGTATACACGAGTGCGGGCTCAGAGAAAGGATTGTCGCGCCTGGTTTGTTGCAGGGACCGGTGGTAGAGATAGTAGTTTTCGTCCGTATGAAGCAGTTGCAGGTACACGCCCAGTAGCTCTGGACTGCGGTCTGGCTTGGAGGTATTTCCACTCAACTGACGGAAAACTTCCTCCTTTTCAGGTTTTTTTTGCCCTTGTGGGGAGGAAAATGTGGTTCCATCAATATTCACATCGTTTTGAAATACGCTGCGGTTGCCGGTGGCATTCCATGAAAAATAAAAGCGGTTTTGTTTTCTCTTTTCAATCAAATAAAGCTCGGCCTCGTTGAAGGTCAGCACGGAATATTCGTATAGTTCGAAAGCCCTTACGCGGTAGAAATCCGCCTTGCCGGGTAGATCGTCCCAGGTGTAGCTTAGCCGCAAAGTAGTGTCACGACGTCCGAATATCGAGGTGTATAAGGTATCCAGGGCGTAGTTTTTAATCGCGACTTGTTCGGAGGGTACCTTACAGGTAGCCTTAGCGGTACGCCTTCCATCCGTGACGGTGAGTGTATAAGTTTGCCCGGCCCTAATGGGGAATTGACTTATCGGAATAGCGTACACCTCATCCTTGGGGCGGTAGGGGAGGGTTACCTTCGATTCACCATTGGTAATAGTTACCGTAGCGCCAGAAAATGTATCGGAATTTGTAAAAACGGTATCTCCATCCACCAGCACAAAAGGTGGTTCGGGCATTATGGGAACGGTACTAAAAACCGGGGTAGTTTGACCCACCTTGACCTTGATGACGGAATCCTGCGGAGAAATAAACGAGAAAAGTGTCAGCTGTGATTCCGTTTTGGGAAGTTTGGAATCCGGAATGGTATTCACCAGCGTCTCGCACGATACTAATCCAACCCATCCTGCCAAAAGCAAAAAGACGGTGACCCTCTTCCTCGCGCCCTTGCCGCTCCGGCTAACCGACCGTTGTGGTTGAAATTCGGACATCTTTTCTCAGAACTTAAAATTATAACTAAATGAAGGCAAAAACGGAAATAGCGAGTATCGCTTCAATACCGATCGATTGGTAGTGGCTCCGTTGGAAATCACGGGCTCGGTGCCGATGTCATAAAAGAATGGATTACGCCGGTTGTAGGCATTGTACACCCCAAACTCCCAGGTACGCTCGTGTCGTTTGAGTTTTTTGTGAAACTGCACCGCAAAGTCGAGTCGGTGGTAAGGTTCGGCTCGAAAACTGTTCTTTTCGCCGTACTCATTTACTCCCTGCCCATTCCAGCTTACTCGCTGGGCAGAGGTATAGATGGCATTGTCGCGGTAAGCCGTGTACCTTGATAGCGGAATGGTAAGCGCGTTGCCGGTACCGTACACCCAGGTGGCCGAAAAGGTAATGCGTTTGTTTAGTTCAAAAATCCCCACGACCGAAATGTCGTGTCGGCGGTCGTAGCGGGGGTAGAATGTTTTGCCAAAATTGAGCTCGGGAAACTGCCACTGCGTCCACGATAAGGTGTACCCCACCCAGCCCGAAAGCCGGCCGGTTTTTTTCTGCACCAATACCTCCGTCCCGTACGACCACCCCCTCCCGGCCGTCACGTTATCCTCCCAGCTCAGTTCGTTGGCGTTTTCGCCACTCAGGCTCAGGAAGGAAGCTCCCTCCTTGTAGTTCAGGATGTTACTCATGTTTTTGTAGTAGCCTTCCAGCGTCAGCGTGAGCGCTGGGTGGTCCAGGTCTTTGGCCAGTCCGATGGCTACCTGCTGCGATTGCTGGGGGGCCACGCGGTCGGTGGTAGGTACCCACAGGTCGGTGGGCAGGCCCAGCCCCGTATTGGACAGTAGATGCACGTACTGGTTCATTTGGGCATAGGAAGCCTTGAACGAAAAATCCGGGGCAAGTCGCAGCGCCGCCGAAAATCGGGGCTCAGGCCGGACGTAGGTTTTGGTTTCGGTTTTGAAAGTACTCAGCCGAAAGCCGGCGTTCATTTTCAGGGCCGCAAAAGGCTGCCAGGTATCCTCGATGTAGATACCTCCCTCCGTGGTGTTGACGGGCGTTACCGAACGGGCAATGGCTTCCGGCAAGAACGACCCTTCGATGGCCAGGGCCGAGGGCACAAAGCGGTGAAAGGTCAATTGAACCCCGAACTTCACGACATTCCTGGCATTGGGGTAAAAATCAAAATCGGTCTTTACTCCGTAGTCGCGGATGCGGGAATCGTAGCGCAGGCTGAACTCGTCCTGCACGCTTCCATCCTCGTTTTTGTCGCGGGTGTAGCTGGAAATTCCGAAATTGAAATTGCTGGCGATCAGGGACGTATTGGCAAATAGTTTTTGTCCAAACAGGTGGTTCCAGCGCAGCGTAGCCGTGGTGTTGCCCCAGTCGAGGCCGTTGTTGCGAGTCGGTGGTGGGGCCAGATTCGTTGGCGTAAAACTTATCCCGCCCGAAGTACCCACTGAGGTAAAGCTTGTCCTTTGGGCCAAAGTCGTAATTAATTTTCGCGTTCAAGTCGTAGAAATAGTAGCCCGGTTTTACCTTATCCAGCTCGTTCTTTTGCTGGGAAGCAATCAGCGGCGCGGCCAGCACGTCAATGTAGGTACGGCGACCCGACACCAGGAAGGACGATTTACCCTTGGCCAACGGCCCTTCCAACGTCAGTCGGGAAGAGATCAGCCCGATGCCCCCTTCGCCGTGGAGCTTGTCCTTGCTGCCCTCCTTCATGTTCATATCCAGCACCGACGACAACCGCCCACCGTACCGGGCCGGGAAGCCCCCTTTGGTCAGTTCCACACTTTTCAGCGCGTCGCTGTTGAAGATGGAGAAAAAACCGAAAAGGTGGCTGGCGTTGTACACCACGGCATCGTCCAGAATGATGAGGTTTTGGTCAGGTCCCCCGCCGCGTACATACAGGCCCGTTTGGCCTTCGGTACCCTTCTGCACGCCGGGCATCAGTTGCAGTACTTTCAGGACATCCTTTTCGCCAAAGAAAGCGGGTACCTTCTTGATTTGGGAGATGGGTACCTCAATGGTACTCATCTGGGCCGAGCGGCTCACGTAGTCTTCCTGCCTCCGGGCCGAAATGGTCACCTCTTCGAGCTGGTTGATGCTGGTGAGCAGGATGTTGATTTGGGTATCCTGAGTGAGTTTCAGGTTTCTCTCCATTTTTTCATAGCCCACAAACGAGAATACTACTTGCAGGGTGTCCGCGGCTGGCATGGTAAGGGAATAAAATCCGTAGGTATTGGTCACGGCTCCGAAAGGAGTGCCGGGTACATACACATTGACTCCCGGCAGAAGTTCCTGGCTCCCGGCCTCCTTCACAAAACCACTTACCGTAACCTGACGTTGAGCCAGGCAAAAATGAACACCAGAAAGGAATAGAATGGTAAAGAGTAGGCGCATAAAGTCTTGCGGTAGTCACATGATACGTAAGTAACGATTCGTCTGGGGCAATATTGGGAATACCCCTTCCAAAGCGAAAAAGTTATAAATCTCTGGAAAAAATCGTAGAAATCTGCCCATAAGTATAACCATAGGCCTTTCGACTTTTTTGGTAAAATTTTGGGCCTTATTATACCTATTCCTTCATGCTCACCCTCCTAACCATCCTTTTTGCCCTTGCCCTGATTATCATTTCCATCATCAAGTTTGACATCCACCCCTTTATGGCGCTCTTTGTGGGGGCCATCCTGTACGGACTATTGTCGGGTATGCCCGGCGACCTCATCCTCAAATCCATCTCCGAAGGTTTTGGCGGGGTACTGGGTAGTATCGGGCTGTTGATTCTGTTGGGGGTCATGATCGGTACCTTTCTCGAAAAAACCGGTGGAGCCTTCGTTATCGCGCAGAAAATCCTGGCTCTTATCGGTGAAAAATCCGTGATGCTGGCCATGATGGTGACGGGCTACATCCTGTCGATTCCGGTGTTTGGCGATAGTGCATTTATCATGATGAATCCCATCAACAAGTCACTATCTTTCAAAGGAAAGCTACCCTATGCCGCCACCACGGTAGCCCTCACGCTGGGGATCTCGGCGAGTCATTCGCTGGTACCCCCTACGCCGGGGCCGATCGCCGCCGCCGGTATCCTAAATGCGGATCTGGGCATGGTGATTTTCTGGGGCATTATTGTAAGCTCCCTGGCTTTGATACCCTGCTACTTTTTTGTCAAACGCTTCACCCGTCATATCGACCTGGTACCGCAATTCGCCGAAGTCGAAACCAAGGTACAGCACGGCAAACGGCCTTCGCTGGGTAGTGCTTTCATGCCCATTGTCATTCCGCTGTTGCTCATTGTGCTGGCGTCCATTGCCAAGTACCCCACGCAGCCCTTCGGCGACAATATTTTTACTACCATACTGCTTTTTGTGGGTAGCCCGGTAATCGCCCTCCTCATCGGAGCGTTTTTGTCCTTCGCGCTCCCCGAAAAATTCGATGCGCAACTCCTGTCTTCCTCGGGCTGGATCGGCGAATCGCTACTCATCGCCGCGCCGGTAATTCTGATCACCGGCGCTGGTGGTGTCTTTGGTAAAATGCTGCAAAATTCCGGCATCGCCGATCTGGTGAGTGCCAACCTCAACGCCGCTTCGTGGGGTATCTTCCTGCCCTTTCTAATGGCCCTGGCGCTCAAAACGGCTCAGGGTTCTTCTACCGTTGCTCTCATTACCACCGCCTCTATCGTAGCCCCCTTGCTGGGTACCCTGGGCCTGGATAGCGAAACCATGCGGGTGTTTGCCGTATTGGCGATTGGTGCCGGCGCTATAGCCGTTTCCCACGCCAACGACAGCTTCTTCTGGGCCATGACCCAGCTCACGGGCATGAATATCAAGCAGGGGAATCAGTCCCACAGCCTGGGTACCCTGGTGCTGGCCTGTTCGGCGATTCTGATTATTTATGTGTTGATGGGGGTGGTGTAGGAGTGGGAATGCCATCCTTCGCGGAAAAAGTAAATTTTTCTTTACTTTTTCCAATCCATTTTTGTTGTCATGAAGAGTTCCCAACTTTATCGGATCTTGACTAAGGACGGATGATACCCTGTTTCGCAGAAGGGTTCACACGTTAAAATGAAACATGATAGCAAACCGGGAATACTCATATTCCCGAACCATGGAAAAAGTAAAAATCTCCGTTTATCCCCGTTGACTCTGATTTGAAATCAGCCGTCGATTCACCACTCGTTTGCAAAGACAGCGACCGTCCGTGCGAATACCTGCAAAAGCCCCAGTAGGTCGGAGTCTTCCACAGGAGGACTCCGACCTTGTCATAAAAGGCCATTTGCAATGGCTCACTCGTCGTCACACAGCAGAGTCGGGCGCTGAATTAGTATCAATTAGTGCTACCGTCGATACATTTGCTTTAAAAATCGGATGTCGGGGAAATTAAAAAATAGTAATATTTTATGTCGTTATAGTAATATTTAATACCCTTGGTCTTTCTGTCAGTAGGGTACTCCATACCTTTCTGAAGTTAGTGGACTTGGAAGGTACCCTGATGGCGTAAAAGCATAATTCAGCCTTGATTTGTGCCAGCTTGAATGTTTCATAACGATGGATAGCCATTTGAAATCGGGAGTACAAGCAGAAATCATCATCCCAGGAAGGGATGGGAAAAACAGAAAAATCATCACTTAAAACCTACCTAATATGTGCCAGAATCACGGAGTAGCCTACATTAAACCCGGTGTAGTTGAGGTAAGAGAGATAGAATATCCCAAACTAGCCCTGGGCAATCGTAAATGCGAGCACGGGGTGATCCTCAAGATCGTTTCTACCAATATTTGCGGCAGCGACCAGCACATGGTTCGTGGACGAACCACCGCGCCAGAGGGACTGATCCTGGGGCATGAGATCACTGGTCTGGTGATCGAAGCGGGTCGCGATGTCGAGTTTATCAAGGAAGGTGATCTGGTATCGGTGCCGTTTAACATCGCGTGTGGCCGTTGTCGGAATTGCAAAGTAGGGCAAACGGGTATCTGCCTGAATGTGAATCCCGCTCGTCCCGGTGCTGCCTACGGCTACGTCGATATGGGTGGCTGGGTTGGCGGACAGGCCGAGTACGTGATGGTACCTTACGCCGATTTCAACTTGTTGAAATTCCCCGACAGCGATCAGGCAATGGCCAAGATCAAGGACCTGACCCTGCTTTCTGATATTTTTCCGACCGGTTTTCATGGTGCGGTGACGGCCGGGGTAGGGCCGGGCAGTATCGTGTACGTGGCAGGTGCTGGTCCGGTTGGGCTTGCTTGTGCGGCCTCGTGCCACCTGTTAGGGGCAGCTTTGGTGATTGTTGGGGATATGATCGACGAGCGGCTGGAACAGGCCCGAAGCTTCGGCTGCGAAACCATTGACCTCAAAAAGAAAGCTACCCTCGCCGAACAGATCGAGCAAATTGTCGGCGTTCCGGAGGTGGACTGTGCCGTCGATTGCGTGGGCTTTGAAGCCAAAGGCCACGGTGCCGATAGTGATGTGGAACAGCCCGCTACCGTGTTGAACTCCATCATGGAAGTCACCCGCGCTGGTGGTCAGCTGGGCATACCCGGGCTCTACGTGACCGGTGACCCCGGCGGGATAGACGAAGCGGCCCAGAAAGGAAGCCTGAGCATTCGGATCGGCCTGGGTTGGGCCAAGTCGCACTCGATCCATACCGGGCAATGTCCGGTTATGAAGTACCACCGGCAGTTGATGAACGCTATTCTGTACGATAAAATCAAAATTGCCGACGCGGTCAATGTAGAAGTGATCAGCTTGCAGGATTCGGTAAAAGGATACAGTGATTTTGACAAAGGTGCGGCTAAAAAATTCGTGATCGATCCGCATGGAATGATTCCTGCCTAATCCTTGTATTCAATTTTTGCAGAGCAAATTTAATCTGAACAGGGGCCTGGAAGAGTAGTCTTCCAGGCCCCTGTTTTTGTATGAAAACAGTAGTTTGGTTTTAAAGGCACGCTGCCAGGATCGTAATCAGAGCGGTCGCCCCCAGTCCTAACCTTACATTCCTTACTGGATTAAATGTCGCTTTTTCCCACATAATTTTTATCTTTCCCAGCGATTTCGAGCTACCCCACTGACCAAGTTTAATAAACTACCAATCATGTAGAATTTTCTGTTTTTTGCTTTTCGCTGTTGCTGGCCGGAGGCTATCTCAACGTTTCAGCAAAAAATTCCAACCGCGTTGTCTTAACGGGAATAGACGCCAAGAAGAAACCCGGTGATGATTTTTTCGCTTACGCCAACAGCATTTGGTACGATAGCGTCCAGATACCGGCAAGTTAGACGGGGGTAGGGGCGCATTCGTTCATGAACTACCCGTAGCGCGTCCGGTTGCAGGGGATTCTGGACAGTGTATCGGCTACTCCTAATGCGCCGGGAAGCATCGGGCAATTAGTGGGCAGGTGATTTTTATGCAAAATAGAGCGCCATTTTCAAACCATTCGCACATTAACAGCATCAATGTCACCCTACCTATCCTGTAACAGACAAACTGCCTCCCCCGGCATCGCTTCTACGTTAAAAAACGCAGGGTACTGTTTTATGTTTTTTTTCCTGCTTCCACTAATTGTTCGCTCCCAGGAAGATTCGGTGGATACCTTTTTCAAAAAAAGTTTGGAAGAACATCACATCCCCGGTGCTTCGCTGATTATCGCAAAAAACGGCACTATCATCAAAAGTGGCGGCTATGGATTATCCAATCTCGAATTGGGCGTTCCTGCGTCAACAAAGACGGTGTATGAGATCGGATCGATGACCAAACAATTTACTTCCATGGCCATCATGATGCTCATGGAAGAAGGTAAGCTGAGTTTAGATGACCGCCTTACCCGTTTTTTCCCCACAGCGCCTCCTTTTTGGAAAAACATCACCCTACGGCATTTGCTCACACACACTTCCGGTATTCAAAACCA
Organism: uncultured Cytophagales bacterium; assembly: GCA_963768025.1. Classification (GTDB taxonomy): domain Bacteria; phylum Bacteroidota; class Bacteroidia; order Cytophagales; family Spirosomataceae; genus CAVYGM01. Next base: position 3,324 of record CAVYGM010000032.1, on the reverse strand, counting down.
TGTGGCTGTTCCCGGATACCTTGGCGTATTCAGAATCAACATTTTGCATGAAACCTTTCCCAAGGAGAGCGAGATTCTAAAATTGTTTTTCCAATTACCGGCGGAATTTCAACCCGGACAAACCTGGGCCTATGACAACACGGGCTACTACCTGCTGGGGTTAATTATTGAACAGGTAAGCAAGCAGTCTTATTGGGACTTTTTAGAGCGGCGTATCCTCAGCCCCTTGGGGATGAGGAATACAAGGAGTACCGCCACAAGAGACTTGATACCCCATCGTGCATCGGGTTACGTATGGGAGGACAGCCTTTTCAAAAACCAGCCGCCTTTGTGGCCGTTTGTTGGATTTTCGGCCGGAAGCCTGATGTCCACCGTAGAGGACCTGGCGTTGTGGGACGCGGCTTTATACTCAGAAAAATTAGTAAAAAAGGAGACTCTCAACCAGATGTGGCAGCCGGTTAAAACCAGGGAAGGAGGCTGGCTTCCCTACAATGCGGGTTTGGGTTGGTTTACAGATACCTATCATGGCCATCGGCTTGTACAGCACAGCGGTGGTACCCCTGGTTTTTCTTCCGTCATTTATCGTTTTCCGGATGATACCCTCACTGTCATTATCCTGACCAACCATGCCGATAAAATGATTGATCAGCTAGCCCTTGACCTAGCTGGAATGTATAACCCTACTTTGAAAAGGCCGATGAGTATTACGGACCCATCACCGGCAATCACCAGTAGGTTACAGGGGATCTTCTCACAGTTACTCAATAGTGGATATAGTCCAATGGATTTTAACCAGCCGATGAACACGTTTTTAAAGACAAGTACCAGTAAATCTTTATGGCAATGGTTTGCTTCTTTCGGAAAGCTGGTCGATTTTCAATTAGCGGATCATGAGATTAGGGAGGGGGTGGACGTTTACCGGTATCGGGTGCAGTTGGGTATGAACAAGTATCTGTTTACCATTAGCCTGGAAAAGAATGGTAAGATTGCGCAGATTTATTTTTCCTGATTAACGGCTGCAAAAAAAGCTTTGCTAACCTTCATCTGTGGTTTGGGCGATCCGCTATTCACCCGTTTCACTTCGCTTTTCACCACATAATTTCTATCTTTCCTGACGATTCCGCGTGAATCAGCTTTTACTCTACTTGCAACTATCAACAATCCATGAAACAACTTATACTCCTAGGGCTAGCCGTAGTATTGGCCGCGGCCTGCAGCCACGTTTCTGCCCAGAATTCCACCCGCGTCGTCCTGACCGGCATAGACGCCACCAAGAAACCCGGCGATGATTTTTTTGCATACGCCAACAGCATTTGGTACGATAGCGTGCAGATACCGGCGAGTCAGACGGGGGTAGGTTCGTATTCGTTTATGAATTACCCGCAGCGCGTCCGGTTACAGGGGATTCTGGATAGCGTGTCGGCCAGTCAGAATAAGCCAGGAAGCATCGGACAAAAGGTGGGCGATTTCTATGCCTCCGGCATGGACATGGCGTCCATCAACAAGCGAGGGTACGAACCCATCCGGCCGCTGCTCACCCGCATCGACGCCGTGACCGACGTGGCTTCGTTGTTGAAGTTGGTGGCGGATGAACAAAAAGCCGGGAATGGGTCCATTATTGGCATGGGTATAGGTCCCGATAACAAACGGAGTACCATCAACATTGCCCAATTTTCTCAAACCGGATTGGGTCTGCCCGAGCGGGATTATTATTTCAAGACTGATGGGTCAACCGGCACGATTCAGAAAGCATACAAACAGTACCTCGCTACCTTATTTGAATTGACCGGAACCGGAGCATCTGTCGCGGAGAAAAACGCAAGCGTGGCCTATGACCTGGAAAAGCAATTAGCAGCCGCTCATAAAACCAACATCGAGCGCCGGGACGTGAAGGCCAACTACAACAAGCTGGCGGTCACGACGCTGGCCCAAAGGCAACCTGCCCTGCGGTGGCCTACCTTACTGAGCGACTTGGGCCTGAAAGTGGATTCGGTCAACGTACGGCAACCGGCCTATTATGACAAGCTGAACACCCTGTTGGAATCGCTGCCCATTGAGGACTGGAAGGTGTACCTAAAAGCCCACGCGCTGACCAACTACGCCAATTTTCTGAGTCAACCCTTCGTGGATGCGTCGTTTGCGTACTCCAAAATCCTGACCGGACAAGCCGTCAAGCAAACCCGGGCCGAAGAAATGACGCAGGCCGTAGATCGCTCGCTTGGCGATGCCCTCGCGCAGTTGTACGTCAAAAAATACTTTCCCGAAGCGGCCAAGAAACGCATGGAGGTATTGGTGGCCAACCTGGAAAAAGCCTTTGAGGCCCGCATCAACAACCTGGACTGGATGAGTGACTCCACCAAGACCAAGGCGAAAGAAAAGCTGTATGCCTTCACGGAGAAAATCGGGTACCCTGATAAATGGCGGGACTATTCGAAGGTGGACGTAAAACGCGATGCCTATTTCGAAAACCGGCTGGCTACGGCTAAAAACGAGTACCTGCACAACCTGGCGAAAGTAGGACAGTTGGTTGACCGGACCGAGTGGCATACCACCCCGCCCACGGTCACGGCCTATAACAATCCTCCGCTCAACGAGATTGTATTTCCGGCGGGTATCCTGCAACCTCCCTACTTCGATGTGAACGCCGACGACGCGCTGAACTACGGCGGTATCGGCATGGTGATTGGTCACGAAATAACCCATTCCTTCGACGATCAGGGCGCCCAATTCGATAAGGTAGGGAACGTAACCAACTGGTGGAAACCCGAAGACTACGCCAAATTCAAAGCCAGAACCCAGCAGGTGATCGACCAGTACAATTCGTTTACCGTGCTCGATTCGGTGCACGTCAAAGGCGCTTTGACCGTGGGCGAAAACACCGCCGACATCGCCGGGGTAGCCATTGCCTACGATGCCTTCAAACTGACCGAGCAGGGCAAAGAGCACACACGAAACTGGATGGCTTCACCCCCGATCAGCGTTTCTTTATCTCGATCGCCCGAATCTGGCGCGTAAAAACCCGGGATGAGTTTATGCGGATGTATGTCAACACCAATCCGCACTCCCCGGCCAAGTGGCGCGTAAACGGCCCGCTGATGAACTTCACGCCTTTTTACAAAGCCTTCAACGTGCAACCCGGCGACAAAATGTACAAACCCGAAAACCAACGGATCGTCGTTTGGTAAGGTACCCCGCCTAATCTACTACTGCATGCATTTCCGATTCCTACCCCAATTCCTGCTGATTGGTTGGTGCGTACTCGCATCAACGTTGATCACTGCCCAGGTACCTACCCCCCATACCTCTTTCAAGCCCGGCGGCGAG
>CAVYGM010000031.1:0-122075 GCA_963768025.1 uncultured Cytophagales bacterium | reverse complement strand
TGATGCCGCGTGTGGGCGCTGAGTACCGGAATCAGGATTTTGGACAACGGCTGACGTACCTTGATTTTGTGTCCCTTGCGCAGCGAATGCACCAGCGAGCTGATGTCCTGCGCCAGTTGCATGGATTCTTCCAGATCGGTATCGATCCAGTCGTACTCCACCGGGTGCCATTCGGTCAGGTGTACCGAGTCGTGGCGGAAGGGAGTATGCCGGGTTTTGGATTCTTCGCGCACGCCGTCCGTCAGGTTTTTGTACAGCCACTCGCCAAAAAAAGGCGCAATGGGCGACATCAACTGACTCACCGCCGCCAGGCAGTGCTGCAAGCGTTTCGTAGGCTGCGCGCTTGTCGTGGGTCAGTTGGCCGCTGCCGGTACTTCCCGTCCAGAAGCGCCGCCGCGACAGCCGCACGTACCAGTTGGATAGCTGATCGCACACAAAGTCCTGAACCAGCCGGCCGGCTTTGGTGGGGTTATAGGCCTCAAACTGCTCGCCTACCTCCTTCACCAGGGTATTCAGCTTGGAGAGAATCCAACGGTCCAGTTCGGGTAGCTTGTCGTGCGGAATCCGGTCGAACTGATTGATCTCGTACCCGTCCAGATTGGCGTAGAGCGCAAAGAAATTGTAGGTATTAAAGAGCGTACCAAAAAACTTCCGCTGCACTTCCCCGATACCGTCCAGATTGAATTTGAGATTGTCCCAGGGCTCGGCGTTGGTGATCATGTACCAGCGCGTGGCGTCGGGTCCGTAGGTGTTGAGGGTGGTGAAAGGATCAATGGCATTGCCCAGGCGCTTGGACATCTTGTTGCCATTTTTATCCAAAACCAATCCCGTCGATACCACGTTTTTGAACGCCACTGAGTCGAAGAGCATCCCCGCTATGGCGTGCAGGGTAAAGAACCAGCCCCGGGTTTGATCCACGCCTTCGCTGATGAAGTCGGCGGGGTAGCTCTCGTTGAATATGTCGTGGTTCTCAAACGGATAATGCCACTGTGCGTAGGGCATAGCGCCGGAGTCAAACCACACGTCGATGAGGTCGGTTTCGCGTTTCATGATGTTGCCGGCCTCCGAAACCAGGTAGATCTCGTCCACGTAGGGCCGGTGCAGATCAAATTTGGCCTGCCCCACCCCCTCTAAAAACGCTTCATTTTTGGCCAGATAGTCCGCATAGCCCGGTGTACCTTCGGCAATCGCCGCCTTCAATTTTTCGTTGGAGGCCTCGCAAAGCGTCACCAGTTCTTCTACCGACCCGATGCATACTTCTTCGCCGCTGTCGCTGCGCCAGATCGGCAGGGGGGTACCCCAGTACCGGCTGCGGCTCAGGTTCCAGTCCACCAGGTTTTCGAGCCAGTTGCCGAAGCGTCCGGTGCCGGTGCTTTCGGGTTGCCAGTTGATGGTTTTGTTCAAAGCCACCAGCCGGTCCTTCATGGCCGTGGTGCGGATAAACCAGCTATCCATCGGGTAGTACAGCACGGGCTTGTCCGTCCGCCAGCAGTGGGGGTAGGGGTGCTCGTATTTCTCTACCTTAAAGGCCTTGCCTTCTTCTTTCAGCTTGATAGCCAGCAGCACGTCCGTGGGTCGGAAATCGGGATCGGCCTGCTCTTCGGCGGAGTAGTACTCGGGCTTCACGTACCGACCGCCAAACTCACCTATTTCTTTCACAAAGCGTCCCTGCCGGTCTACGATGGGCACGTCTTTGCCGGTTTCGTCTTTGACCATGATGGGCGGAATGCCATTGGCCTGTGCTACCCGGAAGTCGTCCGCCCCGAAGGTAGGGGAGGTATGTACCACGCCGGTACCGTCTTCGGTAGTCACGAAGTCACCCAGAATCACCCGGAAGGCGGACACGTCGGGCTGCACGTAGGGGAGCAGCTGTTCGTATTCGATACCTTCCAGATCGCGGCCTTTGAATTCGGACAGTACCCGCCAGGGCAACAGCTTTTTGTCGCTATCGGCATAGCCTTCAAAATCCCCGTCTTTTCCTTTTTCGGAAAAGAAATTTTTGACCAGATCTTTGGCCAGTACCACACTGACAGGAGCGTAGGTATAGGGGTTAAACGTTTTGATCAGCACATAGGTAATGCCCGCGCCCACCGTCAGGGCCGAGTTGGCGGGCAGGGTCCAGGGCGTGGTAGTCCAGGCCAGTATCCGGATGTCTTCTTCGCCGAAAGCCTTGAACACCGCCCGGGTTTCGGGGGCTTTTACCTTGAACATCGCCACCACGGTGGTATCCTTCACCTCTTTGTAGGTACCGGGCATGTTCAGCTCGTGGGACGAAAGCCCCGTACCGGCCGCCGGAGAATAAGGCTGAATGGTGTAGCCTTTGTAGAGTAAATCCTTATCGTAGAGCTTTTTGAGCAAATGCCACAGGCTCTCGATGTAGTTGTTCTCGTAGGTCACGTAGGGGTCATCGAGGTCTACCCAGTAGCCCATCTGTTCGGTGAGCTGATTCCACTGATCGGTAAACTTCATGACCGTTTCGCGGCAGCGGGCGTTGTAGTCCTCGATGCTGATTTTGGTCCCAATGTCTTCCTTCGTAATCCCCAGTTCTTTTTCTACCTGCAGCTCAATGGGCAGGCCGTGGGTATCCCAGCCGCCCTTGCGCTTCACCTGAAAGCCCCGGAGGGTTTTGTACCGGCAAAAAATATCCTTGATGCTCCGGGCCATCACGTGGTGAATACCGGGGGTACCATTGGCCGAGGGAGGTCCTTCGTAGAACGTAAAGGAGGGGTGCCCCTCCCGAACTTTGATAGATTCTTCAAAAATGGCGTTCTCTTTCCAGAATTGCAGTACTTCCTGGGCAATCTGCGGATAACTGAGGTTTTTGTATTCTTTGTATTTCACGAGTATACGGTCCAAACAAATGAAAATTGACAGAGCCGCGACTGGCTCTGCTAAAAGGAATGCAAATTTAAGGATTTTTTGAGCATGCCGGAAATAGCAGGGGCAATCAAAGTTGAGCAGGGTGGATTGCGGGAGTACTATTTTTAGCCGATATTGAGCATCTTCGCTGTGGGCTGAGGCTGCTCAGGCTTGGCAGCATGCCTGCTATCATCTCGCTAACCCAACTTGCAATCGGGGTTAGCGGGAAGGTTGCGGGATTTGTAAGTCGGAGAGGTACGCTATGTTTAGCCACCGGTTGTTATGAACTGGCGGCAGCGGGGAGTGAAATAAAAAAGTAAAATTTATCAAAGGTTCGTATATTAGAAGTCGTGTGCTATGCCCTATTCCGACACTAAGAAATGACCCTGCCAGGGAAAAACATATCTTTATTAAAGAACTTATAAATAGAACAAATGCAAAGATTTTATTTTGACACCTCTGTTTTTGGTGGGCTAGTACAGAACCCATTACATTAATTAAAACAGAGCAGGACTATGGGCACGCTTTGCATGAACTCGAATTATTTTTTCACGTAAAGCCGAACACTCCGGATGGTGATTTGCTGGAAGTACTTTCTTTGCTCGTGCATGAGTACGAAAGCAGAAACTATTCAATTGAGGCTCTTACACCTCTGGAAGCATTGAAAATTGAAATGGAAGAGCAGGGGCTCAATCAAAAAAGTTTGGCTGAACGATTTGGAATGAGTAAAAGCACTATTTATGAAATCTTTAGTGGAAGAAAACAGATGAGCCTACGGTTTTCACGGTTCCTTCATTAGAAACTGGGAACCCCGGCAGAAATTTTTCTTGCATAGAGAAAATGATATTTATATCAGCTTACTAGGACATTTTATGATGTATTCTACAAACCATAATTTAAATGCAACGCACAAGTGTAATATGCTTTTTTTGAGTGTGTATTGCCTACTTTTTTCACTATCCACACTTGCCCAGACAACCCACTCCCCATACCTCCTTCAAACCCGGTGGCGAGTGGCTGGACACCGACGGCAAACACATTGATTGCCATGGCGGAAATATCATCTATGTCGATTCGCTGAAAACCTACTACTGGTACGGCGAACACCGGGGGCAGCCGCGCGGGGCTTCCTGCTATTCGTCGAAGGATCTGTACAACTGGAAAAAGGAAGGGGTGGTACTGGAAAAGGGTACCATCGAAACGTTTCGAACGGCCCAAGGTAGTCTACGACGCCACAAAACGGTCAGTATGTGATGTGGTTTCATTACGACGGTAACCGGTATACGCTGGCTGAACTAGGCGTGGCGGTAAGTAACTCGCCGACGGGGCCCTTTGTGGTGCAGAAGCACGAGCGGCCCAACGGCCACGAGTCGCGGGATATTGGCATGTACCTGGACCCCGAAACCCAAAAAGCCTACATCGGTTACGCCGCCGACCACACCAACCGCACCATCCGCATGGTGGAGTTGTCCGGGTGATTACCTGAGTACCACCACCAACGACGTGGACATCGAAGCGCATTGCGAAGGCCCCGGCATTTTGAAAAAGAAGGGTACCTACTACCTCCTGACGAGCGGCTGCTCGGGCTGGACGCCCAATCCCGCGACCTACTATACCGCCACGAATATCCTGGGGCCTTATACCAAACAGGGCAATCCGTTTGTGGGCGATGCGGGCAACAATTCCTTCAACTCCCAGCCCTGCTACATTTTCAAAATTCCGGGCTACAAGGATGCCTACCTCTACATGGGTGACCGCTGGAACGGCGGTGGCCGTCCCGATTCGCAGTACGTGTTTCTGCCCATTACGATTACCGAGGATGGCAAGATGGAGCTTCACTGGTATAAGGAATGGGATCTGAGTATGTTTACGCCGGAAAAGCCAAAGTAATAGGAACCGGAAATGACTGATGTCGGGGCTATGATTTGAAAGTAAAAGGTCTTTTCAACACAACATTTAAAAATGTAAGGGATATAAATGCAAAAAAGGCGTCTTTGTGTATAAATACGAACGATTGGCTCTAATTAACCTCCCAACCGCAAGCAACTTTTATCCATAATATGCCCACTTCCTCTATCCGATTAATTGATACCAGCCCCATGTCAGGGCTACAATATGCAACCGCGGCGATTTGCTTTTTGATGAACATGCTGGATGGCATGGACGTCCTGGTTATTTCTTACACGGCCCCGGCCATTGCCAAAGCTTGGTCAATTGGCCCCGAAGCACTCGGGGTAGTTTTTAGCTCCGGTTTGTTCGGCATGACCTTGGGTACGCTGTTTCTGGCTCCTTTTGCGGACAAAATCGGGAGAAAAAATATGATCCTGATCAGCGCCTTACTCATGGGGGCGTGCATTTACCTTACTGCCACCGCTACTACGATTAATACCCTCCTCATTTACCGGTTTTTGAGTGGACTTGGCATCGGCTGTATGCTGGCCAGTACTGCCTCGCTGACGGCCGAATTCACACCGAATAAAACCCGGGATTTCTGGGTAAGTTTTGTCATTTCGGGCTATCCGGTTGGGGCCGTCCTGTCGGGGTTAGTGGCTGCCAAGGTCATTCCGGTGGAGGGCTGGGAGCAGATGTTCCGGTACGCGGGCTTGGTTTCTCTACTTTGTATTCCACTGATTGTCATTTTCCTGTCGGAGTCCATTGATTTTTACCTGAAAGCCCAGCCGGCCAATGCCCTGCAAAAGGTAAATGTCATCTTGCGAAAGATTGGCCAGGAACCCCTATCCGAATTACCCGAAAAGCCACTTCCCCAATCGGCGATTCCCGTCGGGAAACTCCTTTCCTCTCATTATCGCAAAGCCACCATTCAGCTGTGGTGCGGACTTTTTATGGCTTTTGCTGCCCTCTATTTTATGACCAGCTGGATTCCCAAATTGGCCAGCGATGCCGGTTTGTCTATCGAACTGGCCATTTATGCGGGTACAGTATTCAATGTGGGGGCCTTTTTTGGCATTGTTACGCAGGGATATTTTTCCAGCCATTTTGGTCTCAAAAAGACCATCGGCTTCTTTCTCATGGGGACCGCTGCCCTGATGGCCTGCTTCGGCTTTTTTGTGGGATCCGATATCCTGCTACTTATTTTTGGACTGTTGGGATTTGGCATTCAGGGGGGCTTCGTGGGACTGTACGCCATGGCTGCCCGCATGTACCCTACCCAGTTCAAAACCACCGGCATTGGCTGGGCCATGGGAGCGGGTCGGTTTGGCTCCATTGTGGGTCCAGCGCTGGGGGGCATACTCATCGGGATTGGACTTTCCCTAAGCGCTAATTTCATGATCTTTGCCATACCCGCACTCCTGGCCGGCATCATCACCATCACAAACTCATCTAAGGATGTAAGTTAGGGCCCATCCACCCACCAAACCATCAAGCTCTACCGGTTACCAACTCATTTTTTAGGGCCCTTTACTGGCTTGCTAAATAGCGCCATCATAAAAATCGCGTCGGCAGAACCGTCCATGGTGGGCTCGTTGGTGGAGTAATCGGCCCAATCGTCCCAGTACTTGATGTGAGGAGGCTGGAAGGCCGCGTATTCGTCGGGTTGGCTTAGGGTAAGCCCCAGCATTTTTCCGTGGATTGTTTCCCGGATTGGGCCATCTACCAACCCCCCCGGAATCATCTTTTTTTGGAGCCGCCAGAAGGGCATGTGGACATCCATCGGATAGTCACCCCCGGACGGAATACCCGTAAACATGCTGGTACCCCAGGGATTGCGGCCCAGCAGCCAATCGCGGTGGGCCAGCAGCAGAGGGCGGAATTGCGGATCGCCCGTCATCTTTTCATATAGGTAGGCCTGAGTCACCACCGAAACAGCCAGGTTGTTGGAACACCAAATGAATAAATGGCCTACGGCATACGGATTTTGTTCCGCTTTTCTACGCACAGCCAGCAGATTTTGTCGGTAGTAAGCAGCCAGTTTTTTTCTGATCCTTTTGGGAACTATCTCACTCAGCACGTAGTGCCCAACGTTGGTGTAGGGGTACATCTGGTAATGGCCCGTGGTATCCATCTCCATCCAGGAAGTCGTATTGGCTAGTTTGGCGTACTGAATCGCCTCATTCAGGTACTTGCGCCCTTTGGTGGCCTTATACAGCTCGGCGGCGGCCCATTCCATATCGTCCACCCAGCTTGTTTCCATGTAGCGGTAGGGCGCCCCGTAGCTATTCCCCTGCTGATATCCTTCCTGCTGCTTGCCCATCGCGTACAGGTCTTTGGCGGCATTCAGGCATTTGATCGCATATCCCCGGTCTATATTTCTGAAATGCCGATACCCCAGGGCCATTGCCGCCGCCGAACGACCAGCCACATTGGCTATGCCCGTGGCTTTGCTTTGGTACGCGCCGGCTCCTTGCGGGTAGCCGGTGGCGAAATACACCGGCCGGTAGCTATTCACACCCCAGCCGTAGTTTGCATTGTCTTTATGGGGGAGTTTGAAGCCCCGGTGGTCGCGGTCGTCGGCCACCTGATGGTAGAGTTGTCCTGGGGCAGGATGTAGGTTGTGGATCCAGTCCAGACCCCAGCGGGCCTCGTCGAGCACATCCGGAATTCCATTGGAGCCTGGCTGGCCGGCAGCGTTGACGGTATCCCCAAACCGGTCGGGAACCCACTCATAAGCCAGGAGCATACGGGCCGTTGCGTTACTAGCCGTAATAAGGTATTTCAGCTGATCGCCGGCGTCGTGCCAGCCGCCGCGGGCATCCATGAAGGTGGAGTCGGGTTGGGGACCAAAAAGAGTCCGTCCGTCCAGTTGGTGGCAGGTGGTGTTGAGGTACGGATTGGCACCGCAGCGCTGCGTGCGCATGAAATATAGGATGTCTTCCTGGAAGGCGGGATAGGCCCCAATCTCAAAATTGGCGGATTGAACTGATTTGTTGGTGGTTCGAAGGTAGTAAGTACCGGGTTGGGTAATCTTACTGAAATCAAGCTTGTAGGTATAGTCAAAGGGTATCCAGGAGGAGGCAATTTGGGTGGGCGAAATGATAAAGGCCTCCTTTTCGGTAGCTGCATCCACCAAGACCACCAACCTGGTCAAGGGTTTTTTGGCCAGCAGCAGAGCCGTCTTGGATTCATTGGGTAGATACCCAACCAGGTTATGACGAAAAAACTGCTCCTGTGAAAAACAAAGATGAGAGGTAATCAAAAAAATAAAATGAATGATCAATCGCTTCATATTATTCGAAAAATAGGGGTAAAAAACAGATGCAGCTCATGGGAAAGTGCATCCGATAGAAAAATGGTAAAGTAAAAATGTAGAAATCATACCCCAAATCGTCCTCCTTTGCAGAATGTAGGCTTGTTAGATTAGTATACTATTCTGCTAATTATCAACGATTTAAAAATAGGCAAGGTTTGATAATTCATATGGAATGAATTTGTGAGCCTCTTTCCAACTATACTAATATACGTAGATACTCCCATGGACTCAAAACAGATTTTTGCAATAATACTCACAATTCTTGGACTGGGCGGTTTGATTTTTACCGGAGTTCAAATTGCTGATGCCGATTCGGACAAATTCAAAACTTTGATTGTAACCGGAATTTTAGGGCTGGTGTTTTTCTCGGCGGGAATAAAGCTCCTGCGCTCCGTTGGTAATGCCAAGTAATCCCATAGCAGGGCTGGCACAAATATAAAGCTGGCTACAAATTCTGACTAATCCATCGGCCGTTTACCACAGGTAGCGGCCTTTTTGGGTAGCCGAGGATTCCGTCAGTGCCAATCGGTTTGCGAGTCATCTTTATCTGGTAGGGAGTAATTGCCTGCGATATGCCTTTCAAAAAACATACTTCATCTGGTACAAGTCCAGACCATCCGCCCAGTAGTCCTTGACCATTTTTTCTAGCACAAAACCCATTTTTTCATAAAAAGGGTACACAAGTTGGGATGTCCTGACCACCAAGGTGTGGATGGCCGGGTTCCGCTTTACTTCATTTATTCTGAAGAGTGTTAGTTCCCTCCCAAAGCCTTGCCCCTGCACATCGGGATGAATTACATCCCAGGAGAGCCGGGCGGTTGCTTCATCCGGGAAGTAATTGATCCCTCCTGATCCCACAATTTTCCCCTCACTTTCCAGGACAAAGTACCTTTCCAGGTGTACCTCCAGGTACTCAGCAAAATCCTGCACCTCGGCCTCCGCGAAGTACCGGGGGGTATTGAGCCGAATCAGCTCGATGAGATTGTCTTTATCCTGAATTAAATAGGGGCGTATCATGGAATGAATGCTGTTGACTCAGTGTAAATGAATAAAAAACTGGGCGGTAATCAGCCGGGGAATGAAGTCATATTCCAGGCCAAAAAATCCTCGTACGTGGTACTCTGTTTTCTCGTAATAGCTGCGTAGTCCCAGCCGGGCTACGTCGGTTTTGTCGGTCTCGTGTTTATAATTCAGATCCGTATAGAGGGTGTACCGGGGCGTAAAATTATAAAAAAAGGAGGTCGCGGTTTCGTTTAGGGCACTCGAATAATTCGCCAGGAAATCCACTTTGCTGTTGGTGATTTTAGTGGCTACAAAGTAATCACCATTGGTCAGGAGGTAGCCAGCCAGCCATACTTTTTTATAGGCTACCTTCATATGGTTCGCCCACAGACCCGCCTGGTTGTGAATGCCGTATTCCAGCAAGAGGTTTTTATCCACGTAGCGTATATTGGCCCCCGGCCGGGGACCGGTAATTCTGGATTGGGCGTAGGTTTCTACCTGACTCTGCCAGGTAGTAGGGTTGGGGCGCAGGGTAGTAGTAGGGGTGATGAGTTGCCCGGCCCGTATCTGCACCTTGTCATTCAATTTGGCAATTAGCTCAAAGGTTGGAATGGATACCACAGGTGTGAAGTTTGACACCTGCATGAAGGCCTGCGACTCCACAAAGAAGGTATTGGAGATGCGTTGGGTAAGGAGCGTTCCGATCCGAAAAGTAGCCTGCGGGATTACCTGCAAGGTATCAGTCGGAAAAATCAGATTTGATTTCAGGCCCGCGTATACCCGGTTGATAACGGTACTTTCGCTCAGTTTGATGTTTTCCATCTGAGCATACCCCAGCTGGACTGAAAAAACAAGTAAGAGTGCGGAGTAGAGGTGTTTTTTCATTTGGCTGGACTTTTTATAACGTGAGTAAAGAGGGGCCTGATCCACTTGCCTGCCTAGCGTTGCGGGCTTGGCAACATATTTCGGATGCCGGTGATTTTCCAGGTATTCCGGTCTTTTACCACCAGGAAGGTACTCCACATTTCCCTAGCCGAACCGTCGGAGTTCTGGATGGTGTACCGGGCATCGGCTATGGCACTCCCGACGTTGAAAAACCTGACCTTTTCTACTTTGAGCGTACGGGTACCCGGTGCCGTGGCCGAGCTACGCGCCATGCCCGCCATGGAGCCTTTGATCCCCTCGCGCCATTCGCCGGTCGACACCAACTGATCAATGTCCGGCGTGAGGATGCTTTTCAGGAGTACCGTATCCTGATTCTCCCTGGCGAGGGAGTAGGTGTCCACCAGGGCAATGATGGACTGCTTGTCTTTGGCGTTCTGGCCGTAAGTGCTGATACAGGTACCTAAGGTAAGGAGCGTTAAAAGCAATACGTTTTTCATGGATTCATGTTAGTTTAAAGGCTTGGGAAAGGTGATACGATATTACTAAAAAATACATCGGTAACCTGAGAAAGTTGACAGGTAAAAGCTTATAGCTTGTCGAGCGCCGCTTTAAGGGTTATTTTTACCCTGGTTCCGGAGGATGTGGGTTATGCTAAGCATGGGAGTAGGGTAGGTATGCTGGTAAAAGGCAGAGAGGGGCTAGTCCTAATAGTTTTACTTACCAAGAGGGGGTGAATTGGGTTTCTTTTGTGGTATCGTTCAATCGTGCCCGTACGAATTCCTACCGCTTAATAAATAAAGCGTCCCTTTACTGCTTTGCATCTGTAAATGGTGTAATTTGGTATTGGTGTGTTACTGGTTCGGGGCCTGGACTATTAGACTAAGAGTTTGAATAAATACGACATCTAAAAGACTATATACTATTGGAAAAGTATAAATAAATACAAAAAGTACTGCAAAACTTTCGTATATACAGGAGTTAGGCGTCATTTTAAGGCAAACAGACAACATTTCATCAAATGGTTAACTGAACAAGTATGAATGTAACAGCTTCTATTTTAAGTGTAAATCTTCTCTTTTTCTTATTAGCTGGTGTAAACTCTTGCAAGGGACAAGATGAAGATAAATTGAAAAAGAACAGTGTACTTATAGCTAAGATAGATACTGAAAATAGTGCTACCATTATAAGGAAACAAGGTGTTGTTTCAGGTAATTTCAGCTGTGATTTACAAGATAAAACGGGGAAAATTTGGTTCGGCTCTGGTGGCGAAGGCGTTTTTATGTATGACGGGAAATCGTTTCAAAACTTTACAACCAAAGACGGGCTTCCGGACAATAACGTGAGTGGAATTGCAGAAGATAAAGAAGGTAATATTTTGTTCGGCACTGGAAAAGGGATTTGTCGCTATGACGGAAATTCTATACAGTATTTAACCCGGAGCAATGATGAAAGCAGGCAAGCTATTTCCAGTCTTTTGGTAGATAAAGCCGGGAATATTTGGTTTGGCACCTGGAATAACGGCGTATATCGATACGATGGAAAAGCTTACACCAATTTTTTAAATAATGGCGTATTTAATTTAAAGAATTCTAATCAACTTATTTTGGACATTTTAGAAGATAAAGGCGGAAAGCTTTGGTTTAGTTCGTGGAACGGTGGTGGCGTTTGGCAATACGATGGCAAGTCTTTTCAAAATTTTCTTCCCAATGTTGAATATTATAAGTCCGGAGAAGATGAGCGAAACTTGAACTCTTCTAAGCTGAACTTTAATACTAATATTATGAAGCAGGATGGGTATTCTCGAATAAGCAACACCCTTTCCGATGATATGATTTTCTCAATGGCTGAAGACAAAGATGGAGGTATTTGGTTCGCAACAAGAAGGCATGGAGCTTGCCGATATGATGGTAAGAACTTTATAAGTTTTAGAGAAAACGAAGGCTTTGTTAGCTATGGTATCACATCTATTTTGGAAGGTAAAGACGGCCTTATTTGGCTTTCAACTGATAAGAATGGAGTTTACGCCTATGATGGTAAAACCTTCAAAAACTTTACTGCAAGCGATGGGCTGGTTTATAATTCAGTTAGAAGCATGATGGAAGACAAAAACGGTAACATTTGGATGGCTACTCGTGCTTTTGGATTAAGTCGATATGATGGAAAAACATTTACTACTGTTTCATCAGTAAAGCAGTGAGTTAGAATAAAAAGAGCAATCACAAACGAACGCACAACAGTGTGTTTATCAAATTGTGGCTGGACGTTATGCACTCAACTATAAATCGCTATTTTGCTTTTATGGTTAATTGAAACTGCCGTATTTTAAATGCCACAACTTCATGAACACTTAAACGTTAGTGGTAATAGTAGAGCCACACTGAACAAACTGAAAATAGATAACTTGAACGCAAAATTGAACGAAATAAACGATATAGGCAAATCAAAAATACTTGGATTAAGAACCACTATTTATAAAGTTGGCGACTTTGAAAATGCGAAAAATTGGTATGCAAATGTTTTCAAAACAGAGCCATATTTTGACCAACCCTTTTATGTAGGTTTTAATATCGGTGGTTATGAACTCGGACTTCAACCCGAAGAGACACCATCAACTGACAAAACAGAAAGCGTTGTAACTTATTGGGGCGTAGAAGACATTCAAAATGTTTACAACGATTTCATAGAAGCAGGAGCAACAGAAAACGAAAAGCCATATAATGTTGGTGGCGACTTAATGACTGCTACTGTCAAAGACCTTTGGGGAAATTTAATCGGGTTTATTTATAATCCAGAGTTCAAACTAAACTAATCTAATAGATGGCATCAGAACAGAAATTTGTAGATTTCATCATTGACCAAATTGGTTTTTCAGAGCAAGTTACAAACAAGAAAATGTTTGGTGAATACGGACTGTATTTTGAAAACAAATTATTTGGTCTTGTTTGCGACAATAAATTATTTATTAAACCGACTCAATCGGGAAGAGAATATATAAATGACGTTGTTGAAGCATCGCCATATCCAGGAGCAAAACCAAGTTTCTTAATTGAAGAAAAATTGGACGATAGAGAATGGCTGAAAAACATTAGTAAAAATTACAGTTAATGAATTGCCTGAACCAAAACCTAAAAAAAATAAAGTGAAAGACAAAAAATAGAATTCACTAACGAGACACAACACAAAACAACGAACCGCTAACAACTAAGCTTTCGTTGCGTCCGCAGGACGAACAATGAAAGCCCCTGTTGAACAAAATTAAAGTACCTATTCAAAAAAGAAAAAAGCGGCACCGCTCAACCCGGTACCGCTTTTTGTATAAGTTTCTACCCAGCTTCTGTTTCAAAGCATTACTCCGCCGAAGGGTTCAGAATTGTATCAATCCGTACCAGCACATCCTGTACATGGTAGCGCGAGAGATCATCTTTGAAGCGACCTTGTGAACTCTTCAACTGCTTCTGAAGCTGGGTCAACTCACCCCGAACCACCGAACGAATATCCGACTGGTTGATCGTTACCGGGGTGCCAAACCGGCTGGGGGTAGGTTTGTCGTTCAGGAGCATAGTTCATGCGGTCGAGGTAGGCCTTTTGTAAGTTGCGGCGGTAAATGTCGATCGTGGTACCCTTGTATGCTTCGCTCCACAGGCCGCGCTGCAGCTGCCGCACCATATCGAGGGCGTTATAGCGCACGTCATTCACTTCATTCTCCATGAGGCGGGCCATCCGGTCGGCTGAGAGCAGGCTGTTGAGGTGGCGGGCCTGCAGACCGCGGATTTCCTCCACAAAATTGGCGTGGTGGATATTGCGGGCTACTTTGGATTCGTGCAGCCATTCGGGCGACGAAAATGCGTGATCGAGCAGCCAATCCATGGACTGCGCCTGTACTTTGGCGCTCACGGGCGTAAAGATGTACCCCTGCTGATTGGGCTTCAAGACGATCTTCCTGCACGCCGCCCACGTTCGTCACCACGTGGCCAATGTACCGGCTCCATACGCCCAGCAGCTCGTCGTAAAGCTCTTCCAGGTCGGTCGTAGTCGTTGGTTTTGGCGGAGGTCCATTCGTGGAGTTTGGGGGCCACGAGTTTCAGATTTTTGAGTCCGTAGGTACTGGCCTGCACCAGGTCGGCACCGATGCTCTCCGTCTGGCTCTCGGGGTCGTAACCACCACTGCCACTACCAAACTTGTAAATCGGATCGCCGGTTTTGTCATTGATCCACTTTGAGAGCGTAGGTACCTCAGCCTCGGCAGTTCTTGACGTCGGGGAGGTAGCGGTAGCCCCAGTTGATCACGTAGTGGTCGTAGGGGCCCAACTGCCGCACAAAGCGCACGTCCTTGATCGCCGGGCTGCGCTACGTAGTTGTAGCGGGCGTAGTCCATGATGGTGGCGGCAATGCCATACTTCTGGGTAAAAGTACCCGAGCGCAGCGAGTCGGTAGGGTAGGCCGAACTGGCTTTCATGTTGTGCGGCAGGCCGAGTGCGTGGCCCACCTCGTGCGTAATTACTTCCTTCATCATCTCGCCCAGGTCGTCCATGGGCGTATCAAGGGTACGGGCAGTCGGATTGGCGGCACCCGTTTCCAGCAGGTAGCGGTTGCGGTAGGAGCGGAGGTGATTGTGGTACCAGATGATGTCGCTCTCGATGATCTCACCCGAGCGGGGATCGGATACACTGGGGCCCACGGCGTTGCGGGTGGTGCTGGCCACGTACCGGATCACCGAATAGCGTACGTCCTCGGGGCTAAAATCAGGATCTTCGGCGGGGTAGGGGGGATCTTTGGCGATGATGGCGTTCTTAAAACCGGCCGTTTCGAATGCCTCCTGCCACTGTTCCACGCCCGCTTTGATGTAGGGGCGCAGCTTGTCGGGCGTAGCGGGGTCGAGGTAGTACACGATGGGCTTTATGGGTTCCACCAGCTCGCCGCGTTGGTAGGCCGCGATATCTTTGGGGACCAACTGCCAGCGGCGGATGTACGATTTCTCGTCGGCTTTCAGGGCTTCGGAGCCGTAGTCGAGCTGCGGATGTTGAAGTACCCCACGCGGTAGTCGTTGATGCGGGGCTGCATGGGTACCCTCGGCAGCAGCACCATGGACTGATTCATCAAGACGCTGATCGCACCCGTTTCGGAATTGGATGGGCGGCTCGGCGGCCTCAAAAGTGAAATCCTGCCTGCACCTCGATATTCAGAGGAAAGCTTTTGACGCTTTGGATAAAACTCCGGCTGTCGTCCAGACGGCTCACTTTGTAGATCCGGCGCATTTCGGCGTTCAGGCCGCTGAACGTTTTTACGTCGCTGGTCAGGAATTTGGTCACCTCAATGACGTAGCCCGAGGAGTCTTTGGTACAGGGCGGCAATGTCAAAGGCATAGATGGTAGGCTGGTAATTGTTGGCCCGTACCGACAGACTGATCGGTAGTGAATCGGCGGCCACCGATTGGTACGACTTGGTTTTGAGCACAATCTTGTCGTTGAACTTCTGCCACTCCACCATTTGCTCGTTTACCGACGAGCCGGCGTTGATGTACCCTCCGCCCAGGCCCGAAGGCAGGCTGGCAAAGCGACTAACCCACAGGAAGTCGCGCGTAAGCAGTGAATCGGGAATTTCGTAGTAGTACTTGTCGGCTACTTTGTGAATGGTAAAGACTCCTTTATCCGATACAGCGTCTTTGGTGATTATTTCCCCGTAGCTTTTGGGGCCGCTTTTGGCCGCCGCCTTGGGCTTTTCAGCCGATTCCGTTTTAGGCGCTTCGGCTTTTGCCGACGCAGCCGACTGCTGCGGGGCTTTTGAACTGGTACAGGCGGCCTGGGTCAGGGCCAGCAAGCAGGCAAATCCGATTGCCTGGTAGTACTTGGACATGTAGTAGTAGGTTTATTGATGAAAAATGTGGCTTTACTCAAAAAGCCGCTTAAAGATAGGTCGAAAATGAAAAAATACCTGACATGAAGGGAGGTTTCCCGCATTTGGATAACCCTTTTCCAAGTGCGTATACCTTGCGCGAATATTGGTTACTCCGGTTGTTGCCACTTCCATTCCCACACCTCCCCATCCTCTGGGTCCATTACGAGTCCAAGGGCAATAAACCCGTTGCGTTTCAAGATTTGGGCCGATGCACCCGAATCGGTTAAGGTGCGGGCGGTAATCCGGATGGACGGGTCGGTGCGGAGCGAGAGCTCCACGAGTTGGCGGCAAATGCCGGTACCGATCCCTTTTCCTTCAAATTCTTCAAAAGTTCCGTAGGCGATCTCTACCATACCGTCCTTAGGTCTTCCTTTGTAGCCCCCGGCCCCTACGAGTATTTCTCCATCAATTGTCGCAAAGTAGCCGATCCAAGGTGGGTTGTAGCCGACCCTATTGTAGTAGTCAGGGTATACGTTGAGGATCTCCAAACAAGCAGGATTCGACCGAAAGCGGCTGTTTTTTGATTCGTCCAGATCAATAGGTAGTAGTATCATATACTTGATTTTGGTAGTCAAATATAAGGTAATGGGTTGAGATAGAGTAGAGAAAATTTGGTTTGGC
Organism: uncultured Cytophagales bacterium; assembly: GCA_963768025.1. Lineage (GTDB taxonomy): Bacteria > Bacteroidota > Bacteroidia > Cytophagales > Spirosomataceae > CAVYGM01. Next base: position 105,604 of record CAVYGM010000031.1, on the reverse strand, counting down.
TCCTGACTCGATTTACTTACTATTTACTTAGCAGCAGTAAAACACGCCTCTGTTTCCTCTTTGGTGTACTTGAACTAATCCGTTTTATGAAATCACTAATCTGTATCCCCAAAAAGTATATCCTCCTTCCGTTCCTGATCGTTGCATTCAATGCGATGGCACAATACCCTCAGGTACCCGCTGCCGTGTACGCCTGGGAAAAAGCGGCTGTTTCCAAAAATGCCAACTCCGAGCAACGCGTATCTGCTGGAAGGCGCTACCCCGGCTTTCAGCCACGTCAAAGTACACGCTACCACCGTAGCGGGAGGGAAAGCAGCCCACGCGGGCCATTCCCATGCCGATGAGGAGCTGATCATTGTGAAAGAAGGAACCCTGGCGGTAACCTACGGTGGAAAAACCGAAAAGCTGGAAACCGGCAGTATCGCCCTGCTGATGCCCGGTGACGAACACGCCCTGGCGAACGCGGGCTCCGAGCCGGTTACCTACTACATCATGCGGTACGAGACCAAAGCACCGCAGCCCGATCGGGGCAAACAAGCCGGTGGTTCGTTTGTGAAGCACTGGAACGAACTCGAATACAAAGGCCACGACAAGGGCGGCCGGAGAAATGTTTTTGACCGGGCTACGGCGCATTCGGAGCGGTTTGAGATGCACATCACTACCCTGAACGAAGGCCTGATGAGTCATCCCCCGCATACCCACAAGGCCGCGGAGATTCTGTTACTGATCGAAGGCGAGGCCGAGGAAAGCATCAATGGCACCTGGGTACCCTCTGCCGTGGGCGATATCATTTTCCTACAATCACAGGTACCTCACGCCATTCGCAATACGGGGAAGAAGCCGTGTACATATTTTGCGTTTCAGTTTGAGTAAGGGGGACTTCCAGTTTTATGAATTTTTAGTATCTTGCAAATTAGAAGTTGAATTTCTAATTTGCAAGACACTGGTTAATAGATTGTTATGATTTATTAATAAAGGAATAGTCCTAAAAAACTGCCAAGTGAAACCTTTATATTCCTAAGTGACTATACCCCATCGAAAGCAAGTCCAGGCGGACCATCTACCCGCAATTCTTTGACGGCCTTACCTACTTCCAAAATGCATCCGGCGCTTTACCCGCAGAAAGTTTCCTGGTGTACGGGGGAGACGAAGTACAAAAACGCAGCGCAGCCCAGGTGCTGAGTTGGCGGGAGCTGTCCGAACTTCCGTTATAAGTCCGCGAAAATAGGGGAAGCCGTGTTACCTTCTGTTGATTCAAGTTATAGACTTCTACTAAATATCCACCGAAGGGAACACCAAATAGCTGTGGCATACTCTTTTGGGCAGTGCGTACTCAATTGCTCACTAAACTCAGAAACCACCATGGAAGACACAAAATTAGCTGAACCCGAAGTAGCACCCGACGTAGCGAGTGGGGTATGGATGATGACGGACATTTTCGTAAACCTGTATTTTGTGCAGGATCTGGGAAGCGAGCGCTGGGTACTGGTCGATACGGGTACGGCCCTGGCCAGTTCACGCATTCAGAAGATGGCCCGCCGGATTTTTGGGAAAGACAGCCGCCCCGAAGCCATCATCCTCACGCACGGTCATTTCGACCACGCCGGTTCGGTCAATGAACTAGCCGCCACCTGGGATGTAAACGTATACGCCCATCCGATGGAAATGCCTTACCTGACGGGCCGGTCGTCCTACCCGCCCGCCGAACCAGGTGTTGGCGGTGGACTTATTGCCTGGCTGTCGGGCCTGTATCCGCTAACGCCCATCAATATTCACAAGTTTGTGCGTCCACTCCCGCAGGATGGTAAGGTACCAGGCCTTTCGGGCTGGAAATGGCTTCATACACCCGGCCACGCCCCCGGCCACGTGAGCCTGTTCCGCGAAGCAGATGGACTGCTGATTGCCGGGGATGCCCTGGCCACCACTAAAGCCGAATCAGCCCTGGCTACCCTATCCAAAAGGGAGCACCTAAGTGGCCCACCCGCCTTTGTGGTCTATGATTGGGGGGCTGCCGGAAAATCGGTCAGGATGTTATCCGAGCTCAAACCCACCACCATTGCATCCGGCCACGGCCCGGTAATGCAGGGCGATGCCGTAGCCCAACAACTCGATCAATTGGCCGATGATTTCCAAAGGCTGAGCGTACCGGACAAAGGACGCTACAAAGATCGTCCGGCCATAGTGGGAGCGGGTGGCGTTGTGTCGGTACCTCCCCAAACCGAATCTACCTACCCAACCGCGCTCAAAATCGCGGGATTGGTAAGCGTAGCGGGCCTGGCGCTGTTTGCAGTGGGCAAACTGAGAAAAGGGTAGTGAGATTTTGACTGAATGGGTATAGTTACGAATAAATAGTCAGTCAGCAGCAGTCAAGAAACACTTATTGACTATGTACTAAAAAGCCCGGCCAGGTGTATCGTACACGTAGCCGGGTCTTTTTTGTAAGTAACTTTCAAATAGGAAGATACCTTCCTATTTGCTGCGCCGTAAGTAGGAAATCAAGGCCGTTGTTAGTAGGGCTGCTACCGCTACCTTAGTGGCTACGGCTTTGGGATTATGCTTGATTTGGGCTTTCCATCCCCTTTCTGCGAAGATATTCGGCACTCGTCCTTGCTTGAAATCATCAATGATTCCCTTCCACTTCGTCCACGCGATCGGCCAGTAGCAAAGGTAGCCAGTGGCCGTAGCTGTTTTCACTAAATCGAAAAGCGTACCTCCGAATTTTCCCACTGAGCCGATTGGGTGGCAAGGGTGTCCCGAAGACAGCCGTGACATTGGGGCGCTCGTTAGAATGAAGTACCTCAGTCGTGACTGGCTGCTGCGTGGGACGCTCCCAGGTATAACCATTCTGCTCATCGTTGGTCCGGAGTTTGATCGGATAGGTAGGATCGTTTTTGGGGTCGGCGTCCACACCCCACCCCTTAATGTGTGAGTAATCTTTTCCTAAATTTTCCATGAGATTTTTCTTTACATTCTGGCTGATGGTGGAATGAGAACTGTTTTGATGCAATTATCGAGTTTATCCGAGAAAATGCGGTAGGCGTCAGATACCTCTTCCAGGGGTACCCGGTGCGTAATGATTCCCTTCGGATTGATTCTCCCCTTCTGAACATGATCGATCAGCCGGGGCAGCAGACGTTTTACCGAGGCCTGATTGGCCCGAATGGTGATACCTTTATTCACTACGTTGCCAATTGGGACCAGGTTGTCGGTGGGACCGTACACTCCCACTATGGATACGATTCCTCCTTTCTTGACCGAGTTGATAGCCCAGTGTAGTGCCGTGGCCGAGCCCGCCTGCAGCATGAGCTTTCGGCCGGTGATGGTTTGCAGCGCGTTGCCGGCGGCGTCGGCGCCCACGGCATCAATGCACACATCGGCTCCCATCCAGTCAGTAGCCTTCTTGATAAAAACAACGGGGTCATCCATTGAACGGAAGTTGTAGGCTTCGCACTGCGCGTAATTCTTGACAAATTCAAGCCGGTACTCCACGTGGTCGATCACGATGACGCGTCCTGCGCCAAACAGCCAGGAACACTTGGCGGCCATGATACCGATGGGCCCCGCCCCAAAAATAACCACCGTATCGCCCGGCTGGATACCGCCCATCTCAGCGGCCTGGTAGCCCGTAGGTACCACGTCAGTGAGCAGTACGGCGTCGTCGGGATCCATACCCGGTGGAATCACCGTGGGGCCAACATTGGCGTAGGGGACCCGCACGTACTCGGCCTGGCCGCCGTGGTAGCCACCCGCGGTGTGCGAATATCCGAAAATACCCCCCACAGCTGTGGCTTCGGGGTTAGATTCGTGGCAATTGCCATAGAGGCCCTGTTTACAAAAGACACACTTGCCGCAGGCGATGTTGAAGGGCACCAGTACGTTGTCCCCCACTTTTACCTTGCGTACTTCTGAGCCTATGTCCTCTACAACGCCAATGAACTCATGTCCAAACGTGGACCCCACGCGCGTATCGGGTACCAAACCGTTGTACAGGTGCAGGTCGGACCCGCAAATGCAGGAACGCGTCACCCGCACGATGGCATCCTCGGGATGGAGGATTTCGGGCATGGGTTTGTGATCGATGCGGATCCGCAAAGGACCGCGGTAATTCATTGCTAGCATACGATTTTCTTTACAGTGGATGAATAAATATTAGCCTGACTCGGAAGCAGTACCCATGTATTTTGAACGGAGACAAATGTCTCTGTTTACAGAATGCACTGGTTGAGGAAGTATAAATAGTATGCCACTGTAAAGGAATAGAAAAGGGGCAGAAGTATGGTTTTTATAGGACCCGGATAAAGGCCAAAAGAATCACAGGGAAGGGGCAGGTTGTCTACGTAGGGTCAATTCTTCCATTTCCACTCCCTGCAACGCCTTCTCCGCCTCCGGTAGAATTTCACAGTTATCCCAGATGCCCGTCAGTAATGTTTGAGCATAGGTGGCGGGCAGTTCGTTTTCCAGCATAAGCTGGTGCGCCAGCGTGTTGTTGTAGATAAAGGACTCAAAAGAATAAGAGAGCTGCCCTTCGGCATCATCTAGCAGCAGGTACCATATGCGGGGGGTACCATCGTTGGCGGGCATCCCGATTACGCCGGCGTTAAGCCAGATCTTGTCCATCTGTTCGTCGGCAAAGGGCAATCCAGCGTGTCCGGCCAGAATTACATCGGCCCCGGTGGCCTGAAAGCTTTCTTCTTTCACAGACCAGGGCGTAGATTTGAAAACAAACTCCGAAATATGCTGGGCCGAGCCGTGAACTACCGCCCCTGACTTTCCAGCATAGGTAAAACTCAGATGATGGGGGAGGGTATTAAGCCACTGCCGGGTATCCGTAGAAACGGAGCGGGCCGCAAACGGAAACCAGGTACGGGAGAAAAGGTCGCAACGGCCGCCTTCGGTGAAGTTGCAGCCACAGTCGTCTTCGTCTAGTAGGATATTCTGCTCCACATTTCCCTGAATGGCGTGAATGCCCCATTCCCGTACGAATTGTACACTCTCTTCGGGTTGGGCACAGTATCCCAAGATGTCGCCGGTACAAATAATTCGTTGGGACGGAATTCCGTGCAATTCGGCTATGCTTTTGAGTTCAGTCAGGGCCTGCAAATTGGAATAAGGCCCGCCAAACACCAGGAGTTTGCCGGTGAGTGTGCCCAGGTCGTGCGTCGTGATGCCCTTATCCATTTTGTTTTTTACTAAAAAAAATACTTGCCAAATATACTGCAAAACAATATACGCTTGTAATCAGGTTCACGCTCAACAAAGAGGCGTATTTCCCGGAAGTAAATAGCAGCGAATCAGGTAGCGTAGTGAAGGAAAGTATGCCACCCAGCAGCAACCCACCCACCACCGACAGGTGAAAAGCCAATACGGGGTACCTTCCTGTTCCAGAATAAAAAAACGGGAGCTAGCCCCAGCACTACGGTGCCGCTGATGGTGGTGGCCGACAGGATAGTAGGATCAAAAAAGACGGGAATGGTGCCCAGCACCGTGAGCCCCACCATCGCCAGCCTGCCGGTGGATACGTTGGGGATGGGGCTACGGCTCAAATCAATGCTGATGAGCTTAGAAAATGAGGCCATGGCCGAGTCGAGGGTAGACGATGCTGAGGTGACCATGATCAGGTTCATGAGCAGCAGCATAGGGGCACCGAAGTACCGGGCGGCCGCTACGGGTGCCTCGCCTTCCAGGCCTTGTAATTTGGCAAAAATACCCACGAAGCTAAAAAAGATGATGCACAGCGCGCCAATCCCGCCCGCCCAGAGGTAGGATTTAATGGTAGTTTTAGTGTCCGAAATAAACCCCCGGTCGGTCAGGACGGGATCGTGGAAGGGATAGCTGAAGCATTGGATCACGGCTACCAGCAGCAGATCGAGGCCATGGCCCAAGTCCCAGGTCCCACTGCTAATGAACGGCTGCAAGCTGCCCCCCTGCTCGGGAAGAATAAAACCCAGAATGACACCCAGCAGCACAATGAAAAGCGCCATCTGAATCACGTCCGTCATGATGGAACTGCTCATGCCGCCTTTCAGGGTGTAGGCCAGCGTGAGCAGGGTAAACACCACAATGGCCAGGTAGTAGTTGAAGGTACCCGTTTCGCCAAAGTAGGTACCAATGACGATGGTATTGGACCAGATTTCGTTGTAGAGTCGGATGATGATCAGGAAAGTAAACACCACCACGGCGCTGCGGCCAAACTTGCTTTCCAAAAAATGGTGAATGCTGCGGTACCCACCCTTGTTGCGGAGCTGCACGATGATGAAGCCCGCCACCACAAACGACAGGTAGTAGCCCGCGTAGGCTACTCCGCCCACTAACCCGAAACTTTGCCCGAGGTTGGCGGCGTTGGTGATGGATTTGGCAAAAAGCCAGGAAATAACCAGACTGCTGGTCAGGAATAAAGTATTGGGAGTACGTTCCCGACGATTCCCCTGAAAAAATTCCGGGGCGGTTTTTGAGAGAGGGGAGATAAAATAGAGCCCGGCGCTGGAAGCCAGCACCAGGATCCACTGGATTGCATAAACGGTCATAGAAAGCTGTCGGCTGTTGGCTGTCGGCCACCGGCCTTGTAACGAAATTGCTGCTTGTAAAATTAAACCTGACTCCTGCTGAGTTACTACCTAACCACCCACCACACAGGTACATTGACACTGTTTCCCTGCGTACGGTCAGCTGCTTTTTTGAACTCCGTGGCATTGAGCGCGCTTTCGCTGTTGGGGTAGGGCATCCGCACCGGAATCAGCCCGTTGTTCAGGCTGGCCGAAATAGTTTTTAGCTTCGGAAAGCCCGTCCGACGCCACTCGATCCAGCCTTCATAGCCGTTGTTGAGGTTAGCCAGCCATTTCTGGGTCAGAATCTGCTCCACGGGATTTTTGCCAGCCGCCTTGTAGGCTACTTCGGGGCTGCTTAGGTAGGTAGCGGGAAGGGTTGTGTTCCAGTAGGCAAAGGACTGGGTGATGCCCTTTTCGTACCATTCCTTTGCCGATGCCGTAATCAAGCCCTTCTCGGCGGCCTCGGCGAGCCAGAAGCTGGTTTCGTGAGCCGTCATATAGTTAGCGAACAGGCGGTCTGAGTTTTCCCGGAAAATGGAACCGGTAAAGGAATAATTAGAAGTGGAAATGGATAATTTGGAGGCATCGGGTCCGTTGAGCAAACCCTGGTACTGGTTGGGATTGGCGGAAGTTGGCCGGAAATACACCCCAATGCGAGGGTCCGCCAATTCTTTCAACTTTTCCTCGATGGTTTTCGACATGATAAACAGGTTGTAATCCCCAATCCTGGCGGTAGCCATCCGAAAGTTGTTGGGCTGGGACGCCGAGAATTTGAAAACCGCATTGTCGGTGCTGGTTTTGATGTAATTGCCCCCGTCCAGTATGGCCTGCAATTTGGCTTTAACATCTACCTTGCCCGAAATTCGCATGAGGTACTTGATCTTCAATGAATTGGCAAAAAGCACCCACTTCGTCCGGTTGCCGCTGTACAGGATGTCGCCATCCAGGGGTGTAGCTCCTTTGTAGTTATTAATGGAGGCAATGCCCTTATCCAGGTTGTCCATAATCCCCCCGGCTGCCGTGTAGATGGCCTCCTGGGTATCGTACGATGGTGAGATGACACCTTCTTTGCCACTCAATGCCTGGGTGTAGGGTACATCGCCGTAGATATCCGTCAGAGCGGCGGTCATGTACGCCTTCATGATCAAGGCCGGCCCTTCATACACCCCGAAGGCCGGATTGGCGCGGGACTTAGTCAGTAAGATCTCGTTGTCGCGCAGGTTGGTGTACAAAAACGGCCACGGGTTACCGCCGTACTGCGGCTCAGTAAGGCTGTGGCGGTCAAAAAGGTTGAAGTCAATGGCTGTGAAGTACTGCCCCAGCAGGTTGCCGGCCACGAAGGCCTCGTACGACATTTGCTCGCCGTAGTCAAAGAGTACCTTCCGGAACAACAGCGAAGGCTGCACGTCCACGGGTGCGTTGGGATTCGTATTAATTTCCTGAAAGTCCTTTGTGCAGCTCAGGGTGGTTCCTAGCAGGAAAAGTACTAGTACCTTGGTATATAGGTTTCTTTTCATTTGATTTCTTTTTACCGCAGAGTTAAAAGAGATTTAAAATGAGTTTCGCAAAGTTAAGACTCTGCGTCCTCTGTGCTAAAACTCTTCTAACTCTGCGTTTAATTTTTTAAAAATTTACACTCAACTTAACACCTACACTCCTACTGGTGGGATAAGACATATCTTCCACGCCGCTTTGTAGCTGCTGACCCTGAAAGGACGTTTGCTCGGGATCGAAGTGGGGGATTTCGGATAGGGCAAACAGGTTGCGACCGACCAGCGACACGGTCAGCTGCTGCATCCTGAGCTTTTGCAAAAAGGCCGCCGCCGACGGGATCGAATACCCCAGGCTCAACTCGCGGAGTTTCACGTAGGAGGCATCGTATACGTTGTTTTCCTCGTGATTACGATCGTAGTACATGCGGTAGTAGGTCTCGGCGGGAATCAGTTTGGTATTGGGTTGATAGTTGGGATTTTCTTTAGTACCCGTGTTCACCACGCCCTTGGCCACGATACCGGCGTCCGGCCGGTTTTCGGTTTCGATCAACTGACCGGCCACGGCGGCCAGTGAAAGCGTGCGTGACACCAGGATGCCCCCCTGCCGCCAGTCGAGCAGGAAGCCCAGGTTCCAGTTCTTCACCCGTAGCTGGTTCGAAAGTCCCAGCATAAAATCCGGGTTGTAGTTGCCCAGTTTTTTGAGGGTATTATCTACGATATACTGACCATTGGCTCCGACGACGAAATCACCATTCTCATTCTTCTGATAGCCCGTTCCCCACATGTCGCCCATGCGGTCGCCTTCGCGCACCTGGTACCACACGGTCTGGTTCACGTTGTCGTAAATGCGGTTGTAGCCCAGCGTCAGCGTGCCGGCTTCGTCGGGTAGCGACTCCACGGAGGTGCGGTTGCGGCTAAAATTCAGGCTCACATTCCAGCGGATGTCTTTGGTATACACCGGCGCATAATTGACGATGGCTTCCAGGCCACGCGAGCGTATCGCTCCACCGTTGATCACGCGTTCAGTATATCCCGTCGAAATTCCGATGGGCAGCGCCAGAATCTGATTGGTAGTCAGGGCGTCGTAGTAGGTCACGTCTAACCCCAGGCGGTCCTCAAAAAATCGGAGATCAGTACCTACCTCGTACGAGGTGGTAGACTCCGGTTTTAGATTGGCATTCGCGATGGAATTCTGAGCGCTGAACGCCGGTTGAGAGAAAACGGGCGTACGGGCGTTGAAAATTCCCGAGGTTTGGTAGGGGTTGGTATCGTTGCCCACATTGGCTACGCTGGCTCGTATCTTGGCAAAAGAGACAACATAGGGTAGATCAAACTGGTTGGAAAGTACCCAACTAGCCGAGACCGACGGGTAGAAAAACGAAACATTGTCGGTAGAGGTGGGCGTAGCCAAGGCGCTCGACCAATCGTTGCGGCCGGTAATATCTACGTAAAGAATATCCTTGTAGCCCAGCTTGGCAATGCCATACAGGCTGTTGATGCGCTTGGTGGCAACCTGCTGGTATACTTCCACCGGCGAGGCGGCATTGTTGAGTTTGAAAACCCCCGGCTGCGCCAGTGAGAGCGCCTGGAACTGGTCAAAGGAGGCGCGCTGATCCATGCGGTTGCCGCCGGCCGATACGTCCAGCGAGAAGTTACCAAATGTCTTATTATAGTTTAATAGAAAGTCGGTGTTCACTTCCCGGAAGAAAACGTTGTTTTCGGCGTAGGCCCCGTTTTTGAAACGGTTGCTACTGTACGCCCGGCGAAACTGCCGGTTTTCGCTGGAATAGTCCATGCCCGAGCGGACCATTAGTTGCAGGTGGTCGGCGAGGTCGGCGGTGACGGCCACGTTGCCAATCAGGCGATCCCGCTGGAAGGAATTCCGGTTTTCGTAGAGTGTAAAGTAAGGATTGTCGAAGAACGTATAATTGTAGGAGTACTGTTGGATACCTTCCAGACCCGGTTGCCAATACTGCTTCATAGGATTGATGTCAGTCTGACGACCCAGCCACCCACTCAGGGCGTAGTTGATATTCTCTGAGCCGTACTTGGTAGCCGGGCGGTTATCGCTGGCCGAATTGATGTAGTTCAGCGAGGAGTTCACCTTGATGCGCTTTACGGGCTCAAATTGTAACTTGGCCGCCAGCGTCTTTCTTTTCAAATCCACCCCAGGGATGGTCGACTGACTATTCAAATCCGTGTAGGAAAGGCGGTAATTACCCTTGGCGTAGCCACCCGCAATGGATAGGTTGTTAATGGCGGTATGGCCCGTTTCGTAAAAGTTTTTGATGTTATCAGGATACGACACAAAGGGCGTGGGCGTGATGGGTGCGCCGCCGTGTACATACGTATCGCCTCCACGTACCGTCCTTCCGTCGGGCAGTGTCACGGGGCTATCGTACTGTTGAATGAGCTGTCCGGCGTCTAGTTTTGGGCCGTAGCTATACGAGATATTGTCGTTGATACCGCCGCCCAAGCCATTGACATACTTGAACTGTCCGTTATTGCCCTGTCCGTAGAGGTTTTGAAATTGAGCCAGTTGAAAGGGGCGTTCGGCAAACAATGTGCTATTGAAAGATACGCCCAATCCTTTCTGCTGGGAGCCGTCCTTGGTGGTGATCAGGATCACCCCGTTAGAAGCGCGGGTACCGTACAGGGCCGCCGCGCTGGGGCCTTTCAGGACCGACACGGAGGCTATGTCATCCGGATTTACCTCCATACCGCCGTTGCCAAAGTCAATTTCCATGAAGCCGTTGGCGTCGTCGTTGACACTGTTGACGATGGTATTGTTGTTGATCGGTATCCCATCTACCACAAACAAGGGATTGTTGTTGGTAAAGGACGACTCACCCCGAATGGTGACCTTCGAAGAAGAGCCCACGCCGGTGGAGCCCGCGTTAATGGTGACGCCGGCGACTTTGCCGGTCAGGTTGTCCAGAAAATTGGGAGCCTTCACGTCACTGATCTGCCGTCCGTCCACTTTCTGAATGGCATAGCCGAGGTTTTTGGTATTTCGTTCCAGACCCAGGGCTGTCACTACCACTTCGTTGAGCGATAGACCTTCTACCAGGGCTACGTTGATACCTGACTGGCCGGTATAGGGTATTTCCTGGGCACGATAGCCAATAAAAGAAAATACCAGCACGTCGTTTTGGCTGAGATTCGTGAGCGAATATAGGCCATTGGCATCGGTCACGGTGCCGCGCTGGGAATTTTTGATGAGTACGCTTACCCCGCCAATCGGCTGTCCGGTAGACTTCTCAGAAACCAGTCCGCCGATCGTTTGGGCGTAGGAAGCGAGAGGAAGAGCGATAAAAATGAAAATAAGTAGTTTTAACCGCATAACGGGTTGGTTTTTTTGGTAAATAGTTGGGCGAATTGATCGATTGTTCAAACCTACGCTCATTTTTTGGCATTGGATGAACGTATACGGTGATATATACTTAATTTAGGTGTAGATAGTTTTGGAAAAGAATGTTTTTAGTAAATTCAATTCATCCCGTAAACAAAGCGATTTGAATCTACTTTCCAAGCGTATCTCGGCCTCATTGACCAACAGCCCTCAAAACCAACGGCTTACCGTCAGCACCGAAGGGAAGGAGAAACTAGTGACTATTCCCGACAAAGCCGATGGAAAGGGATCTTCGGTCAATGGGGGTGAACTGCTGTTTCTGGCGCTGGCAACCTGTTTTTGCAATGATACCTACCGGGAAGCCGCTAAGCCGGAAATGGCGGTCGAGTTCATAAGCGTAACGGTCACTGGGAGTTTGGCCAGGAAGGTTAGGCGGAATATCACCTATGGGGTGAAGGTGGTGGATCCGGATCATCCCGACCGGGAAATTCAAGGTTTGTTCCGGCACGTAGATACCCTTGTTGAAATTCATAACACGTTGCGGCAGGGTACTTCGGTGGTGCTTAAATAGTAGAAACAGGTACATCCAGCACCACAGTAACTTCCTCCGCCAAAATCAGACTTTTTTCCCCCAGTCCAAAATCCAACCGGTTGAGCGTAAATCGAGCCTTGAAATGGCGGGTTTTTCCTAGGGTTTCCACGGCAAATGGAAAGCTCATTTCTTTCGCCACATCCTTGATTCGTATTTGAAATACCCCCAGGTACTTGCCTTTTCCATCATTGGTAATGTTTTTGGACCGCACGTTGATTTCGGGAAATGCATCGGCCCGGAAATATTGCCGCCCCAACAGGTGGCGGTCGCGGAGAGTGATGCCCGTTTGAATGGAGGCTACCCGGACCGTACCTTCGAGCGTACTGGTTTTTAGGTTTTTAGGATCGAAACGCACATTGAAAGAGCTTTCCTCGAAATGACCATCCACCGTAATCCCCGCGTTAACGATCTCAAACCGAATGGCCGGTAGCGAGGGCTCTTCCTGAATGGGAACCGTAAACAAACTAAGCAAAAGCCATTGTAACAGGAAAATCATCAGAATACGGTTATAGGGTCATCAGATACGCAATAAGCGCCTGTTTGTCCTTTTGGTTTAGATCCAGTCCAAATTCGTGGCCAGGCACCGCACGATTTTTAATTCCAGCCCCCACAAAGGCCGTGGGTACGTACTCAGGTTTGAGGCGGGCGGGGTCCAGCACATCGTCCAGTTGGGCCAGGGAGGCGTCGTGGAAGTAGGGGCTTCGGTACCACAGCCCCCGCAGGGAAGGTACCTTGTAGTATCCCGTTCCCCGCCGGGTTTTGAGGGAATAGCCGGGATCGGTACCCACCGAAATATCGAAAATATCGTACTTGTCGTAGTGCTCCTCGGGAATGGTAAATCCTTCGGCGGGCGTCAACTTGTTGTTGGTGAAAAGCGGAGGGGTATGGCAAGTGACGCAACCCTGTTCGGCAAAGATCGTTTTGCCCCGCTCGCTCAGGATACTGGGTTGATTGGGGTTAGCGGGTGGTTGCAGGGAATAGACAAATTTGGAAATAGCCAGCAGTTGTTCATCTGAGTGCCGGTCCATGGTACCCGAAAATTCAATGGGTTTTTTCTGGGCCAGCTGGTCTTTGGTTAGGCCCAGGGGTTGATAGTCTCCGTAGGTATTCAGGAAATCCAGCGATTGATTCATGGCAATGTACCGCATCATATCCTCGATCGACCGATGCTGGCCCAGCCCCCCTTTGTCCAGAAATTTATGGTCTTTTACGCCGATGAGATCCGGGACCTGGGGAGGAAACAGGATGCTGGTGCCCTGCCGCCCAAAGGCCCCGGAGGGTACCGCCTCGTAGGCCGCCAATATCTCGGCTTTTGATTTGGCAGCCAGGCTGGCGTGCGGGTTTCCCTCCGCCCAGGGTGACCCAAAAAGAATTTCGGTGATCTCCCGAACCGATTTTTCAGGAGCATTTTTCAAAGCGTACGCAAAGGCTTTATCGCCCGGAAAATTTCCCTGTGCTCCTTTGAGCACGGTTCCGTCGGGCTGCACTCTGGTATGGCACATGCCGCAGGAGAGGTTGCCGAGGAGGACTTTCCCTTTTTCGGGCACGACCCAGCGGGCATACGGCATGACTCCCGTGGAAGTGAGTGGCATGGACGAATAGGTGTAGAACTCACGGCTATTGACATCCTCGGCCGAAATGATGGCGCCGTCGGTATCAATGGGAAAATCAAACAACATTTCCCCGGCTTTTATCCAATCCGCTTCGGTTTTGACATCGTCCGGGTTAAAAACCACCTCCGGTTCCTGCTGTTTGAGCCATTCCTGGTAGCCTTTCGGCTCGTGGTCAGGATGATACACGGGGTATGTCTTGTAAATAATCCGCTCGGGTAGGCTGTAGTAAAATTCCTCCGAAATGGGAACCTGTGAGTGGGTAGAATCGGCAAGGGGTAGTTCCCAGTCTTTTAATGCTTCGGCGGTCCATATCCTGGGCATGGGGCCTGCGCCAAGTAAAAAAAATAATAACCAACCGCACAAAAGTGCCGGAATACCGTATACGCCAGCGATTCTAATCCTCCCACCCATTGGAAATCGTTTCATATACTCATCAAAATTAGTGAGAACCTACCCTGCGTAAAGGAATGCTGTGCCGGAGTAAGCAAGGTTACCCGGCATGTACTCCTAAATTTACCAGTTATTTTGTTGAGTTCAAAACCGGGTTCGTGATCGGTAGAAACGTTGGGTGGTACATTGTTTTTGGGATAGATTATCAAGCATCTTTTTTACACATGCCCCCTGCTATGGCCCGAAACGCATTTGACTATTCCCTGGATTTTGATACCACCGACTTTCGGAAACATCCTGAACTATACCGCATTGGGGTAGGGGAACAGGGCGTACTGCTGGTGCAGCCCTATAAATCGGAGATCCTGCCCCATTGGAAATTCAAAAATGAAGAAATAGCCCGTGAGTCAGCGACCCGGATTTTTCGACTGTTCGAAGAATACCTGGAAAACCACGATTTTGTGGGAGCGGACATGGCCCGAAAGTACCTGCAAATGGGCTTCACCCGGGCCCGGCGCTACGCCAATCACCGAAGCGGCAGGAAGTATTCCATCGGCCAGGAGGATCAGACCGAGGGGAAAGAGTACCCCTACTCCTCGGGTAGCAAAAACAAAGGAAATGAGCTGCTGGAACAGGAAAGCGATGCCCTTACAAACGAGAAAGCCCGCGCTGCCTCGGTTTTTAAAGAGTTTTGGTTTCGGGCCAAGGACCACCCGGAGTACCTGCGGCAGAAGGGGGATTTTCGGGAGAAGTACTATGCCTGAAATAAGGATTGTGAGACAAGTAATTTCATTAAAAAACATCCCGCCCCGATAAACCAGTCGAGGGAGTTGGGGGCGGGATGGAAACGCGCATTCGATTGATTTTTCTGGTATCAGCGATAAAACCTACTATTAGTAATTTACAGCCTGATACGTGTTTCCATCGATCTTGATGGATAAGTTTTCGAGCTGATTCGGAATAGTTCCGGCGGTGAAATTGGATTGTGTATCACCCCAGATAAGGTTGAATCCAAATCCACCTCGGGGGGCACCACTGCCAACGTAGGTGGGGTAAGGCGAGCCGGGATCCATGATGGTAATATTGTCAGAAAGTTGTGAGAGAGTCACGCGAACACCGTTGAGAGTTAGGTAGCCAGCACCGTCACGACTTCCGGTACCACTGTCAAACAGCCAGTTCAGGTTTGGAGCTACCGCAGGACCGGAATATTCAAACACTTTCCACTCCTGACGAGTAGCAAAGTTAGTGCCCCGGTAGTCATTTTCAGAAGCAATAATAGCGTAGTTAGTTCCATCAGTAACCCAAATATTGAGGTAGGACACAATTGCTCCATTACTCATGCCACTCACCCGGTCCCAGTTAACGGTCGCTAGCTGATTGATCTGCATTCCGTCAAATGCATTGGTACCGTAGCCTACTTTTTGTCCTCCCTGGGGTGTTCGGGCAGTAAATCCGTCGCCTTCGGCATTTTCGGTGAGGACAATGTCAGAGTCCCAGGGAGCCATGATCCGTTGCGGCAACGGAACAGAGTTGTTATTGCGGATGTAAAACGTTTGAAAATCCGTAACCAGGAAATCACCGTGCGCCAGGTGGGCAGGTACCGCATTGGGGCTGATTGAAAGTACCTTGTAGCCTTTGCCATTTACGTGGGCAATGGAGACTTTGTCTTTACCGGCTTTGGCACTGGAATGCGAGGTGCCCGCGGGTAGGGGGTCAAGCAAATTGGAGTCGGTCTGGCAGGAGGTGATGACAATCGACACAGCCAAAATAAATTGGAGTAGTAATGAGACTTTTTTCATGATGGGACTTGTTGAAGTTTTCCTACTCGTGTGGCTTTTCGGGAACGCCCCGTTTATTTGAGTGGTGGCTGGACTCCACTTTGCTTTCAAAACGAGAGAGACTATTGACGAGTTGGCTGAATAGCTACACTCATGCTCTTCCTCTTCGAATGGAAGTGGAAGAGAGAAAAGACGTTAAAAAGATATTGGTAGCCTGTTTATGAAAATGTAAATATATTGTATTGAAATATTTATATCAACATTTATTTCTTTCTGGATAAAAAAAGTTGTGAATATCCGATAATACCAAAAATTTAATTTGAAAGAACGACCCGTCAGGGGACTCAACAGTACCGATAATTTTTTAATTTGTCGATACTGTTAGTTAACAGGTTTTCGATGTTGAGTCATTGAATTACCATCCCTACGTTTTTTGGTAAGATTGACAAAAAAACACCCCTCCAAACCGGAGGGGTGTTTATGTACCATCTTAACCTTACTTTATCGGTAGAAGGAAACGGGTTTCCTCCTGGTTTCTTTTTGTGCTCATCTAACCAAAGGCACTACGCGGATCTGTTGATTCTCCTGATCTACCTGAATTTGGTAGTAGTTCTTCCAAGTCTTGCCAGATAGGATCGCTTCGTAGTTGCCCGATTGGAGGTGAGCGAGCGAGAAAGAGTCGGTGAACTCCTTGTTTTTCACATAGCTAAATTTCAGGATGTTCCCTCCGTAGTCCCGCAGCATAAAATTCATTTTTCCGGGCACGGGAGTTTTGCACCATACATAGAGCAACTTGTTTTCTGTAACCATCACCTTGGCCAAGGTACCCGTTGGATGGAGGGCCGGGGTGTTTTCCGGGAGCAAATCCGACATAAATTCCGCCACGGGCAGGCTCTCCATCCGGTTCTCGTGCCGGATCGGCTGGGTTTTGAGTTTATCCCCCATCAATTGCCGGTTGGTCAACTTGGCAAGCGTCCCATCCAGCACGCGGCGGTTGTGTTCGGTGAGTTCCACATACTGCCGGGGGAGCACCTCTTCGTAGAGGATCCGCTGGTTGGAATCCAGAAAAATGACGGAAGTGTGCTGGGTACGAGCGTCGGTAGAGACGTACCAGGATGCCTTCCGGTTCCGTTCGGCTTGCAGGTAGGTGTCCTGGGTCTTGACGGGCGGTGGCACGTGGGAAGATGACGCGCTGGTCAGGTGGGCGATTTGGGGCTGAGCCGTGTCCTGCTGGGCCTGAACGCGGCCCAGCAGGAGTGCCAGCATAATGATGTGAATGAGCTTCATGTGTGAAGTATGTTAAAATGTAGGGGTGAATATACGCCAAGCCGCCAGGGGAAAACCGTACTAGGGGCTCATTTGATTAGTCGAAATTTCCGTATGAGATGGAAACAAAAGTAGGGCGACAAAACAAAGAAATAATTTTGGTTGGTTAACGTACCTGCGTATTGGAACAACCTCTTCTGGATGGATGTGTATACGATCCCATCATCAAGGACTCGAAATGCCTTTAACCACCTTGGAACAAACAGGATTACTTCATCGCCTGCACCGGAGCCGGGGCCACGTATTCAAGCAATGAATACACTTCCTGCCGAACGATATCCCTCGTTTTGTAGGCACCATCTATTAGTTTTTGAGGATCCTGGCCGGGCATTACTTTGTTAAAGGCTTCCATGTATCGGCCATCGGCCATATCTTTCATAGAGGTATAATAATTCACCGTAGCATATGTATAGCCGTTCTCGGTAGCAGCCGGGTACAGGAGCCCGGCCATTGTCCAGCCGGCAATGTTGTTCATATTTACGCGTTCCTGATGCAGTTTTTTGAAGGTTTGTTCCAGAGCTACGTACTCATTGTCCAAGCCATCTTTTACCTTCATTAGCTCAATCACCCAGATAGGGGCCGGAGCTTTGCCGGTTAACACGCCGTCCATGTTCCGCCAGATCTCAACTTTACCACCATTTTGGATACCTCCGGTGCGCTTGAGCAAATCGGCCCATTTTGTTTTATACGTGGCACCGAACGCTTTTTCCAGATCTTTATCCGGGTAGGAGTTTTCCAGGTGACCCATGTCAGTAAACGTTTTGATCGTAACATAGTCATAGGCTTGTTGGTCGGGGTTGGAAGAAAGCTGTTTATTCAAAACATACCAACCCGTAATCGATTTTTCAATCAGTTGTACCTGATGAATTCTCTTCCAGTCTTTTTCGATAGCAAGGGCCTCCTGTATGGTATGGCCGGGTAGTAGTTTGTGGTACATAACCTCGGAATACGTAACTACTGGGGCCTGACTCAGGGCAAGGGTAGTGAAGGTCAGTACAGAAAGTACTACCAGCAGGGTGCGAAACATTACTTTTGTTTTCATTATGAAAAGGGGTTTGGTTTAAGATAAAGGTCTGATTATAAATGGATAAACTCTATAACGCGTGGGACATATAGTGTAATTCCTGAGACAGTGGGTGAATAGCAGAATGGGGCGGGCCAATGGCTAAACCAACCTCACAGCCGCTGATGTTATTGGCTTAGGGGATGGCTCGTTTGGCGTCGTTGCGCAGGCTGGCCAGCAGGCTACGCTGGGCGAAGGGGAGACCGGCAAGCATCAGAATCAAAAGTAAGGTAGTTGTCGTTTTCATACGAAGGTTGGCGAGGATGCATTTTCCTGACATATAGGGTGGAAGATGAACGTGCGAATTTTTATTGAATAAATTTCAAGTAAACAAATAGTCACTATTTTATAAAATGGTTACATAGTGAACTCGACATAAAAATACTATCTCTCCTATGAACAAGGGCAATAGCAGGGTTCTGACTTACAGCTTAGCTACATCTGACTGCGGTACGAATTTCTGGGGTATTGAGTTTTTGACCGGCTTGAGGGATTTTAGGTAGGTGTAGATTGCCCCTAGATCTTTTTCGGTCATGCCGGCATACATTGTCCAGGGCATGATCGTTTGCATTTCGTTGGGGCTAACCTTGTGGGCCGAATAGCCGCTGTCGGCATAGGCTTTAAAGCGAGCCACAAAATTCTCTTTGGTCCAATTGCCGATGCCAGTTTCCTTGTCGGGGGTAATATTGGCGGTGTAGAGGGTACCCGTGGGTAGCTTAAAATCCCGGCCTCCCGAGAACGCCTTGTCTTCAATGATTTGTCCCTGCTCCACGGGCGTATGGCATTCGATGCAACCGGACAGCGTGGTAAGGTACCTGCCCGTAGCCAGCTCGTCGTTGGGATCGGGCAGGGGCATGGGTTCGGCATTTTTGGGAATGGTTCTCAATATAAAATTGAAGGGAAAATCAGCCTCCGAATCGGCCGGTTTGAATTCGATGGGCTTCAGCGTGCGGAGGTAGGCGATGATGCTCTTCACATCTTCCTCGTTCATTTTGCTGTAATAGGGATAGGGCATCACGGGAAAAAACGCGTGACCATCGCGGCTTACCCCCGTGGTGATGGCCCGGTACACCTCGCCATCTGTCCAGTTGCCGATACCGAAGGGAGTAATGTTTTTGGAAGTGAACGAACCGGGAAACCCATCGTTGCGGCTGAATAGCTCCCCTCCCTTGCCGAGGGTACCCGGTACCAGCGGAGCCGAGAACCGGCTGTAATCCCGCGTGCTGTGGCAATCGAGGCATACGGATACGTGGTGAGCCAGGTATTTGCCCCGCTCCACTCGAACCGGGGTGATTTCTACTTTCAGTTCGGGAGCATCGCCAACATTGGGAAGGGCTACGGTTATATAGCCAAGTACTCCTATGATGCCCAGAACCACGACACCTAGCAGGATGCCTAGTACCTTGAAAACCTTTTTCATGAGGTAGATAGTTATAGGATGAGAATAGCGTGAGAAATTATAGAGGCCCTAATTTGAAGATAAAAAAGGATAAATACTATTTATAACCAGCTGATTTAGTGAACGGTTATGGGTGTATTGTTTGCTGTGCAATTGCACTGCATGGTACCCCTGGAAAACAAAAAACCGGACGCTGGTGTACGTCCGGTTAGGTAGGCTCGTCAGGTGTATTCTACACGCTCAGCTTCTTCATATTGGCGTAGCTGATGGTGATGGCTTCCAAAGGAGGTTGCTTAGTGACGTCCTGCTCCACGAAGAGGTGCTTAAGGCCGGCCACTTTGGCGGCATCCAGGATCCGCTGGAAGTCAATGGAACCCGTGCCCACTTCGGCAAACTCCCGCTTTTCGGTTTTGGCCATGTCTTTCATATGCACCGCCGGGAACCGGCCGGGATTTTGTTTAAATAGCGCCACGGGATCCTGCTTGGCGAAAGCGGCCCAGTACAGGTCCAGCTCCATCTTCACGAGGTCGGGATCGGTGCCTTTCAGGATCATATCGTAGGGGATCTGTCCGTCCACGTTCATGAACTCAAAGTCGTGGTTGTGGTACCCAAACTGGATGCCGGCCTTCTTGCAGGTCTCACCGGACTGGTTGAAGAGGTCAATGAATTTCTTGTAGTCGTCCAGGGTACGTTCGTTGGGCATGATGAAGGCACAAAACATGAACTTCTGACCGGCCTCGGCGGCATGATCCACGATCTGACCCCAGCCTTTCTTAAGCTGATCGGGCATGTAATGGCCACTGGGCGTAACCAGGCCCAGGCTGCTGAGGTAGGTTTTGAACTCTTTGGGTGCCATGCCAAAATACTTTCCATCCGCGTAGCCGTAGGTCTCTACTTCCTTATAGCCAATGTCGGCTACCTTTTTCAGGGTTTCTTTGGGTTCCTTGCCCATCAAAGACCGCAAAGTGTACAGCTGCAATCCCACGTTTTTGGGAGGCTTTCCATACGAAAAGTTTTTGGAAAGCAAGGGAAGGGTAAGCGCCAGCGCACCGGTCTTTAAAAACTCATTGCGCGTCATGGGGGTTGAAAGAGACATAAAAGTAAGATTAATTGTATACAGGTTCGTTCAAAAGATGCTACTGCTATAAACGCATAGTTTCCGTCAAACTTACTTGATTTTCATGGATTATTTATGAAAGAGGTTGGGAGGGTTTTTAGGGAAAGATGAGGCAATTCGTCCGCAAGTAAAAGGCAATCCCCTCCCGATTTGGGGGTGATCGTGTCTTTTTACCCGGTTCCTGGCTGCGGGAATGATTTTCACCCGATCAGAGTATACAACTCTACTCACCAAAATTAATCCTATATTTAAGCCTCACAGGATCAACAACCCTTTCTCAGTCTATGTGGAATACGATCAGGATCTGGATAATGAGCCGATACCACAAGGTGGTAAACAGTATCGCGTTCTATCCGGCTTTTATCGGACTGCTGTTTCTCGTTCTTTCCTTCGGCATTATCCTATTCGACTTCTCTGACCAGGGAAAGCAAATCAAGTCCAGATTGCACTGGCTCAGCCTCAAAGATGCCTCCACGGCCCGCAGCATCATTTCGGCCATTGCGGCGGGTATCATCTCGCTAGCGGTGTTCAGTTTTTCGATGGTGATGATCGTGCTCAATCAGGCGGCTTCCCAAATGAGCAACCGCGTGCTCGACAAACTGATCGGCAACCGCTTTCAGCAGATCGTGCTGGGCATCTACATCGGTACCATCGTGTACGCCTTATTTCTATTGAGTACCATCCGCGACATCGACTCGGGTATCTACATCCCGGCCCTGAGTACCTACCTGCTCATTGTCATCACCATCGTGGATATTTTCCTTTTCATTTACTTTTTGCATTATATCACGCAGTCG
Source organism: uncultured Cytophagales bacterium (assembly GCA_963768025.1). Classification (GTDB taxonomy): domain Bacteria; phylum Bacteroidota; class Bacteroidia; order Cytophagales; family Spirosomataceae; genus CAVYGM01. The sequence goes on along the minus strand of CAVYGM010000031.1, from coordinate 84,139 downwards.
GTCAAATACGAGGTAATCATTGAGCGGATTTATAAGGATACCCAAGAGGTACTCGAACATACCTGCCGCCTGGATGCTGAGCCAACCCACACCGAATTTCCCGACCACCCCTACCTGATCTGCACGGAAAAGGCGGGAATTTTTGAGGGGTTTGACAAAGACTTGCTGATTCGGCTGGGGAATGACCATGACTGCACGTTTGCCTTCATCCACACGCCGGGTACCTTTATTCTGAAAGGGTTGCCGCTGATGAAAATAAACCGGGAGTTGCCGGAAGATATTCAGGATAAGGTAAAGAAGGTGGTGTTTCTCCACACCAGCGAATCTATCCAGGGGAATTTCCTCTATGGATTTCGGCAGTTGATGGAGGTGGCCATCAAGGCGCTGAGTCCCGGTATCAACGACCCCGGCACGGCCGTGGTGAGCCTGCGGGCGTTGTTCCAGCTACTAGCCTACCGGATAGGGTACTTTCCCGATCAGGCGATTAAGAACCAAGAGGGGCAAACGCGCATATTCCTGGCCGTCCTTTCGTTTGAAAGTATTTTTTCTCAAACAGTACTGCCCGTATGGGATTATGGAAAAAATGACCGCCTGATCCAGCAGGAACTCTATCATTTGCTGAAGCAGCTGCAGAGCGTCAAATCCAACGAAAGTGTGGGAAAACTACTGCAAAAAGTAAAGCTCGGCATCGACAGCCAGGAATTGCAATAACCCGATTGAATCAAATAGCTCTTTAACCCTATACCTTGTATCAGTATGAAAATTAATTCCAAAACTCACGGCTTCATTGACTACCTCGTTGTTCTTTTTTTATGGGCATCGCCCTCCTTATTCGGACTGCCCGAAATCACCGCCAAGGCAACGTACGCCCTCGGGGCTATCCATTTGATCTTGACGCTCCTGACTAATTTTGAGCTAGGTGTGATGAAGATCATCCCGTTTCGAATCCACGGTTGGATCGAACTAGTGGTAGCGCTGGCCCTGGTCGGCGTGGCGTTTTACCTGGGTAAGCTGGAAGGCGACCTGGCCCGGAATTTCTACCTGGGCTTTGCCGTCGCAGTGTTCCTTACCTGGGTACTTACGGACTACACGGATTACCATCATTCCGAAGCAGTACGGTCTCCTCGTTGATTAGTTTCAAGGATACTTTATCTCTATCCCCTATATTCGCGTTATAGAGCAAAGACTCGGCACAAACCAACAGCTATGCGGGCAAGAATAGGTATATTACTGGTAGGATTTACATTAGTTCAGTCATTTCTTTTTGCGCAAAATGCGGCCGTTACGGTGTCCGGCCTGGTGCAGGATCAGGCCACCCGAACCCCCCTGCCGTACACCAATGTGCTGTTGAAGACCGAGAAGGATTCGGTGTTTGTAATGGGTACCCTCACCAATGAGCAAGGACGTTTCACGCTGGCGGGAATCAAGCCGGGTGGCTACGTGCTGGGTCTTTCCCTGCTGGGCTATGCACCCCGGTGGCAGCCGCTCTACGTCGGTAGCCTCACCAATTTCCTGGATATGGCCACGCTGGACCTAGCCCAGGACGCCACCCTGCTCAACGAAGTAGTGGTGACAGGTAACCAGCAGGGAGTAAGTGAGCAGCTGGATAAAAAGACGTTTTCGGTGCAGGACAACATCAGCCAAACCGGCGGGTCGGTGTTGCAGGTGATGCAAAACCTGCCGGGCGTGACCGTGCAGGAGGGTCAGATCCTCCTGCGGGGCAGCAACCGCGTGGCGGTGCTGATCGATGGCCGGCAAACCGCTCTGACGGGCTTCGGCAACCAAACGGGCCTGGACAATATTCCGGCCTCGGCCATTGACCGGATCGAGATCATCAATAACCCTTCGGCCAAGTATGACGCCAACGGCAACGCGGGGATCATCAATATTATTTACAAAAAGAACAAACAGGAGGGATTCAATGGCAAGGTAGGGTTTGCTACGGGCTTGGGCGCGCTGTGGGTGCGGGAGGAAAATCTGCCCACCATTCGGCCGCAGTACCAGATGACGCCCAAAATCAACCCTTCGCTTTCGCTTAACTACCGCAAGAACAAAGTCAACGTCTTTTTTCAGGGCGACTACCTGTACACCCAGACGCTGAATAAAAACGAATTCGTCAATAGGACCTACGACGATGGCAGCGAGATACGGCAGCAACTGAAGCGCAACCGGAACACCACGTTCATTACCACCAAAGCGGGGATCGACTGGAACTTTAATGAGCAGAATATGCTCACGATTTCGGGCCTGTTCAGCAGCGAAAAAATCATTGACCGGGGCGACCAGCCTTTTTTTAACGGCAACCTCACGGAGCGTTTCCGCCTGTGGCAGTTTCTGGAAGACGAACTGAAAACCACCGTCATGGCCTCGGCGGCCTACCAGCATAAGTTCAGCCAGCCGGGCCGCGTGCTCAACCTGGGCTTCAACTACACCTTCCACCGCGAGGACGAGAAGTACTTCTTCGATAACATTCTGCCGGCCTCTACGGGCATGGATTCCTTTAAGCTGCTCTCGGACGAAAACGTGGCCGACCTCACCCTCGATTACGTGCGGCCACTCCGCTATGGCCGCCTGGAAGGCGGGTTCAAGTTTCGGCGGCGGGTAATTCCCACCAACATGCAGTTTTTTCCCGGCCTGAATTCCCCCATCGATTCCGCCGCGGGCGGACCAGCCACCTACCGCGAAACGATTCCGGCGGCCTACGGAAATTACATTTTCGAAAACCGGACCTTCGAGGCCGAGGTAGGCCTGCGCGTCGAGTACGTGGATCTGCGCTACGAGGTAAACCCCAACCACCCCACCTACCAGAGCGACGGCTACGACTACACCCAGCCGTTCCCGAACGTGCGGCTAGCCTACAAACTCAACGACCAGAACAAACTTTCCCTTTTTTATAACCGTCGGGTAGACCGTCCCAACGAAGTGGATATTCGGATTTTTCCAAAGTACGACGACGCCGAACTCATCAAAGTAGGTAATCCGGCCCTGGCTCCGCAGTTTACCAGCACGGTGGAGTTAGGCTACAAATCCAACCTCCGCAGGGGCTCTTTTTACTCGGCATTGTACCACCGACAGGCGGAGGGGACCATTACGCGTATATCAATTACCGTTCCGGGGAGCCGATTGATTTACGCTATATTTCAAAACGCCGGGCGCAGCTACAACACCGGCGTGGAAATGGTGTTGAACCAGCAGGTTTCGAAAGCACTCTCCTTCAACCTGAACCTAAACGGCTACCACAACCAGATCAATGCCTTCACGGTACAAAATAAGTATCCGGTTCCTAACACTTTTTCGGCCGCTCAGCAGGAAGTATTTTCCGGAAATATAAAGCTCAATACGCTCGTGCATTTTCCTAAAAGCGTTGATTTACAGTTCAACGCGATCTACCTGGCCCCCGATATTATCCCCCAGGGCAAGATAGGTGCCCGGTTCTCACTGGACGCCGGCCTGAAAAAGTCGCTGCGGAAAGGCAATGATGAGTTTTTTATCAATGCTACCGATCTGTTGAATACCCTGGTCATCCGCAAAACAATCCAGGGGCAGGGTTTCAGCTACACCAGCAACGACTACTACGAAACCCAGGTAATCCGGGTAGGGTACAGCCGAAAATTCTGAGACAGCGCGTTTCAGGATGCTTTTAGTATTTATTTACTATTTATTCTAAAAATATAACCAGAAAATTTTAATTAATTGGTTATAAGTCACTAGATTTGTGATTAGTAGTACTTGTTGCCCTTCTTTGAGCGACTGCCCTTGGAAAAGAAAAGCCAAAGCCAGGTTCGTACTTTGAAATGCCTCTCTGGTGGTTTGTGTTGATGGTACTTGTTTTTCCCCAAGCTTTTTCTGTTTTTCAAAAAGACTTTTTTCCGCTACTCCAACAGGTTTTCTGACGAGGAAACCCAAAGACGGAACCATGGGTCTATCCCCATTTAATTCCCTTGTGCATTTGGAAGTCGGTTTGGTGCTTTTTCCTATTTTTCTAAAAAAGAGGAAAGGTTACGTGCATACAACTAATTATGTATCAAGGTTTTATTAACAAAAACTATGGATGAATTTTACGCAGGGATTCTTCAAAGAACCTGGAAGTCTTTTTTGCTGCCTAATGTGTAAGGGATCCTGTTTCTACTTTCAGTAGTTTTTTCCTTGGGTGAGTATAGATCTCTTATGTTAGAAGGGTATCAACGTATACCCCAATCCGATATTTAAACTACTAATCATGCAAAACGAGCAGGGTTGGAAGCAAAAGCTGGCAATAGAGTATCATTGGAATAGAGGGCAGGACGCTCACCAATGGGGTACTTACGGGTCCATCTAACCATCCTCAGGAAATCAACATCCGCTCGCTTCCCGCAGGAGCCTATTTGTTACACATCACCGAAGGCGATCGGAAGGGAGTTTGGAAGTTTGCAAAAGAATGAGCAAAAGGTGCTGGAAATGAGTTTGTTCCTGCCAGGAAATCTGTCTGTGGGAATACCTCCACCAGCTGCGTTTTTGGGCAAGAGGTACTACGGAAAGAGTGGATTATTAGACCTGCTCTCGCCGATAAAAAAGGTGTCATGCCCCTGGGTTGGTACGCTCCGCCGCTTTTACCGGATAGTAGTGAGTTGCTCAAAACACTCAATACCAGGAACTATCGAAAATTTTCAGTTGACTAGCGCTAGCAATGCCCCGACCCAACCAAACACGGCCGGGAACTTTACGGTAAGTAAAGAGGAAGTGTAAACACATGTTGATGTCTTCTATTTGAATGCAGCTTTGACCAAGAGCAACCGGGAGTGTTTTCGTTCTGGCAAGATTTAATAACACGCGGTAAGACCGTCGTGCAAAATTTGAATTAAGCTTTCAAAATTCAGAAAACCAGGCGGTTACCTATACACTAGGTCGGTATTCCGGTGGCTCCGATACCTTATCGGTCTACTATGAGCTGATGGTTGATTCCATCCGTATACCGATGATTTCAAAATTCTTGTGGGCTTGATATACCCCGTATAGCCAATGGGGTACAGTGCGGTGCTCTTCGGAAAAACGGATGTAGGTAGTACCAACCGGCAGACTGGTTTCAGGAGAGTTTTAGGATTGTAAACACGTTTTCGATCCTACTTTTGGCTATTTCAATAGCCAGATTACACGATACCACCACTATTTTATTCAAAGAATTCCTATTTACGAACTATGGAAACTCTATATGAATTCCAGAGGAAATGTTGCTACGCAGCTAATTCCCGCTGGGCCCCTAAGGTACTTTTATCCACCTTATTCTTTTTCACATTTCTGCTTTGTCAGGCACAAGTCCTAATTCCTTATCAATCGAATTGGAGGTACGCCCCGGAAAGTAGTACCCCCCTACCCACCACTGTTCCAAATTGGAATGATCTAGCCTTTAATGATAACGGTTGGAAAGGCGTAAATCCGCTCACGCCCGCGCCCTTTGGTTTTGGCAGCATCCACAGCGGTGGTACAGTGCTACTAAGTAGACCCGATCCGAACGCCAGCCCCGCTTCATCCAACAAGAACTACCCGGTCTACTATTTTCGAAAGAAATTCAATGTCGCCGACAAAGGTGCAATTAGTGGCCTGGGTCTTACGGTGAAGTATGATGATGCGGTTGAGGTATTCCTGAATGGGCAGAAGGTTGCCGATGCCAACATGGTTATGAATACTACGCCGGGGGAAGAGGCCTACTTTGGATCTCCGCCGATAAGTAGCACGCCAGGTATCCTGACGAAAAATCTTGGCACAACGGATTTGGTCAATGGCGAAAACGTCATTGTCGTTGCGTTACACCAGGGAGGGTCCCTAAGTTCAGATGTATATTTCGATCTCCAACTGGAAGGTATACCTGTTGCAGGTGGTGCCTTGATTCCCTATAAATCCAATTGGAGGTACGCCCCGGAAAGTAGTACCCCCCTACCCACCACCAATCCAAACTGGAATGAGCTAGCCTACAATGATAATGGTTGGAATGGCGTAAATCCGCTCACGTCCGCGCCCTTTGGTTTTGGAAACTACCGAACCACAACCAAACTGGAATCAGGTCCGGATCAGGGGCACTACCCCATCTATTATTTTCGAAAAACCATTGACATCAGCAACCTGACGGCCTATTCCGGATTCAAATTGAAAGCCTATTATGATGACGGAATAGTGGTGTACGTCAATGGTCAGGAGGTGATACGCGAAAATGCACCCGCTGGTACAGGTTATACGGGAACGGCCGGTGATTCGGTTACGGTTGAAAAAAACCTGAGCACTTCCTTGTTTAATGCGGGCCAGAACGTAATAGCCGTGGAACTACGACAACGCAACGCGGGGAGTTCGGATATACTTTTCGATCTCCAACTGGAGGCAATTTCCTCAGCAAGCATTGTTCTTACCCGCTACCCCTACCTGCAGCTGGCATCCCATGACCAGATGTCTGTTTGGTGGTATACCAATATATTCACATCCTCCACTGTCAGGTATAGTACGAATGCTGACTTGTCTAACCCCATGGAGGCCATTGGTGACAATGGAATTCTGCACGCTGTTAAGCTCACAGGTTTACAACCTAATACCAGGTATTACTATGTAGTAGGGCATGGAACTGGCAATGATTTTGTGCCTTTGCAAAATAACACCTCCTTAACCAATTTTCGTACCTTGTCAACGAACACGAGTCAGCCTCTACGATTTTGGTTATTAGGTGATTCCGGTGCAGGTAAAATTGAAAACCCTCGCCCATATTACGTTCGGGATGCTTATCTGAATTATCTGGCTGCTCATGGAAACCCACATGTTGATGGTATTCTTTTTTTAGGTGATAACTCCAATGGGCAAGGCGTCGAAGGGGAACAGGAGGCTCTTGATCGTACCCTGTTTAAGTTTTATAATCAACCAGGAATCAACCCAGAAGATAAACAACTATTATCGAAAATACCTTCCTGGACTGTTATGGGGAACCATGATTACAATCTTGATCCAGATTATGTGATTAATGGAACTTCTTATGATATTCGTAAATCTTACCATAAGCAGATAGCGGCAAGTTTTTCCACCTTCGCATTTCCAGAGAATGGAGAAATAGGGGGGGTGAAAACCATGAACAAAAAAGGGTATTATTCTTTTGATCAGGGAGATGTTCACTTCGTGGTACTAAACCCCTATATAATTGATGAAACCTCAGGGTTTACCCTAATACCTTCGTTTAATGGCACCCATGAAATATACCACCCAAATTCGATTGGAAGAAGCAGATCCCTCAATGATCCCATCGACGGTCTGCAGCAGGTGATCTGGCTTAAGGAGGATTTGCAGGCTAATCAAAAAAAATGGACGGTTGTGACTTTTCACGTTCCGCCCTTCTCAACCATAGGACATATTCCAAGTGCAGATCCTGCTAATCAGGATTTTGATATGATGAGGATTAGTGAAAAACTAATGCCTATTCTAGAAATGCCTGAGTACCATGTAGATGCAGTCCTTGTGTCGCATTCCCATGCGTACCTGAGAGCAGGGATGATTAGGAAAATTGGCTCTGGTCCACGTACAACTGATTATGAACAGACTGGTGGATTAGGTGGGAATGGTAATTTGGGTCGTTATCCTACCACCGCACCCTACATCAAAACAAACAAAGAAACGGCCTACACGTATGTCGTCACAGGTTCTGCTGGCCGGGGAACCCATGGTTTTGTGACACCTCTAAATGGTACTGATAAAATATTTGTTGATGATAGTGGGTACGATGATAATAATCCAGATATAGTAAAAAAAGTGGATGCGTCCACTCCAAAACTAGACAATTTGACCGGTGGTCAGACTACGAAATTCTACCACGAATTTGGGGGTTCCGTTGAATTGCTCTTCCGGGAAAATCGTCTGGATGTAACATTCATCAAGGAGCCTGTCGATCGCCCCAAATCTGCAAATGACAAAAAATTCGTCGTTGCCGACAGCTTCGTAGTGATGAAGGATGTAAACATAAAGGCAGACTACACTTTAAATCCAGGTGAAGAGAAAAACTTGAAGGCTTCATGGGTGGGGGATTATTTCTGGTACTCGTCTGCTGCGCCTAGCCAGATTCTCTCAACAGAGCGCGAACTAAAAGTATCTCCTTCCGTGCCAACTACTTATTACGTACGGGACAAACAGGCGAATGGGCACCTGGAAGATACTTTTAATTTTACTTCTTGTCCTACTCCACCCCCCGCCCCCGTACTAACGGCCAACCCGAGCTCCATCCCCCCTGGCGGCAGCAGCACGCTGACGGCCAGCGGGTGCGCGGGCACGGTGACCTGGAGCCACGGCCCGGCGACGGGTACTTCCCGGGTGGTCAGCCCCGCCAGCACCACCACCTACACGGCCACCTGCACGGCCAACGGCTGCACCGGCCCCCAGGGGAGCGTGACGGTGACCGTTGAGCCAGGTCCAGGGGAAACAGTATGCACCCTTCAGGGCGACCAGTGCTCGGGTAACTCCTCGGAGGTCAAGACGTACACCCTCACCCTGGCCTCGGGGGGCAGCCTCCCCGTCAGGCTCACCTACCGCGCCCACGAAGGCCCCGGCGGGGGCCGGATGCGTATCAACGGGGGCAGCTGGCAGACCTTTGACCTGCCCCAGACGCCGGGCGACCTTTCCTACCTGGAAAGGGCTATCGGCGACTTCACCTTCACTGCGGGCAACAACACCGTGGAGCTGGCCAGCGGGGGGGGGTACATCTGCTTCCGGAAGCTGTGCGTGGGGTCATCTGTTGTGGATTGCAATTTTGCAGCATCCGCCAACCCTTCCACGATCAACGCCGCTCCGGGCGGCACGGTGACGCTGGCCTCCTCCTGCACGGGCAGCGGGTGCGCCGGGGTGAGCTACCAGTGGAGCGGCACCGGGGCCAGCTGCGCTACGCCGGGTTGCACGATCACCGCACCCACCACGCCGGGACCGCATGTGTACACCGTGACGCTGAGCAAGGCCGGGTGCAACAACCAAACCGCCCAGGTGGCCGTCAATGTGGCGAACAATTGCCCCCCGGCCCCCGTGCTAACGGCCAACCCGAGCTCTATCCCCCCCGGCGGCGGCAGCACGCTGACGGCCAGCGGGTGCGCGGGCACGGTGACCTGGAGCCACGGCCCGGCGACGGGTACTTCCCGGGTGGTCAGCCCCGCCAGCACCACCACCTACACGGCCACCTGCACGGCCAGCGGCTGCACCGGCCCCCAGGGGAGCGTGACGGTGACCGTTGAGCCAGGTCCAGGGGAAACAGTATGCACCCTTCAGGGCGACCAGTGCTCGGGTAACTCCTCGGAGGTCAAGACGTACACCCTCACCCTGGCCTCGGGGGGCAGCCTCCCCGTCAGGCTCACCTACCGCGCCCACGAAGGCCCCGGCGGGGGCCGGATGCGTATCAACGGGGGCAGCTGGCAGACCTTTGACCTGCCCCAGACGCCGGGCGACCTTTCCTACCTGGAAAGGGCTATCGGCGACTTCACCTTCACTGCGGGCAACAACACCGTGGAGCTGGCCAGCGGGGGGGGGTACATCTGCTTCCGGAAGCTGTGCGTGGGGTCATCTGTTGTGGATTGCAATTTTGCAGCATCCGCCAACCCTTCCACGATCAACGCCGCTCCGGGCGGCACGGTGACGCTGGCTTCCTCCTGCACGGGCAGCGGGTGCTCTGGCGTGAGCTACCAGTGGAGCGGCACCGGGGCCAGCTGCGCTACGCCGGGTTGCACGATCACCGCACCCACCACGCCGGGACCGCATGTGTACACCGTTACGCTGAGCAAGAGCGGGTGCAACAGCCAGACCGCCCAGGTGGCCGTCAATGTGGCGAACAATTGCCCCCCGGCCCCCGTGCTAACGGCCAACCCGAGCTCCATCCCCCCCGGCGGCGGCAGCACGCTGACGGCCAGCGGGTGCGCGGGCACGGTGACCTGGAGCCACGGCCCGGCGACGGGTACTTCCCGGGTGGTCAGCCCCGCCAGCACCACCACCTACACGGCCACCTGCACGGCCAGCGGCTGCACCGGCCCCCAGGGGAGCGTGACGGTGACCGTTGAGCCAGGTCCAGGGGAAACAGTATGCACCCTTCAGGGCGACCAGTGCTCGGGTAACTCCTCGGAGGTCAAGACGTACACCCTCACCCTGGCCTCGGGGGGCAGCCTCCCCGTCAGGCTCACCTACCGCGCCCACGAAGGCCCCGGCGGGGGCCGGATGCGTATCAACGGGGGCAGCTGGCAGACCTTTGACCTGCCCCAGACGCCGGGCGACCTTTCCTACCTGGAAAGGGCTATCGGCGACTTCACCTTCACTGCGGGCAACAACACCGTGGAGCTGGCCAGCGGGGGGGGGTACATCTGCTTCCGGAAGCTGTGCGTGGGGTCATCTGTTGTGGATTGCAATTTTGCAGCATCCGCCAACCCTTCCACGATCAACGCCGCTCCGGGCGGCACGGTGACGCTGGCTTCCTCCTGCACGGGCAGCGGGTGCGCCGGCGTGAGCTACCAGTGGAGTGGCCCCGGGGCCAGCTGCGCTACGCCGGGTTGCACGATCACCGCACCCACCACGCCGGGACCGCATGTGTACACCGTTACGCTGAGCAAGAGCGGATGCAACAACCAGACCGCCCAGGTGACCGTCACCGTCACGTCACAACCCCCGGTCGGTAAATGCATTGTTCTTGGTGACCAATGTTCAGGAAACTCTTCCGAGATCAAAACCTACACCCTTGACTTACCGAGCGGTGGTGCTTTTCCCGTCCGGCTCACTTACCGTGCTCATGAAGGCCCCGGCGGGGGGAGAATGCGTATCAACGGGGGGAGTTGGCAAACCTTTGACCTGCCCCAAACGCCGGGTGACCTATCCTACGTGGAAAGAGCCATCGGCAGCTTCACCTTTATTGCCGGCAACAACACCGTGGAGCTGGCCAGCGGGGGGGGGTACATCTGCTTCCGGCAGCTATGTGTAGGCAACGACGCCACCAGGATTGGGGTGGCCGAACTGTCAGTTTCTGAAGGCAAGGACCTGCTGGTTTCCCCTAACCCCAACAATGGTGAGTTTGAAGCCAACTTTTACGTAGAAAAAGGCAGAAAGGCGGAATTGAAGGTAACTGATATGCAGGGACGGGAAGTATGGCAAAAAAGCCTGAGAGGAATAGGGGAACAGCGGGAGGTCATTAGGCTACCGATTCAGTCGGTGGGCTCTTATATTCTTTTGCTGCAAAAAGAGGCAACCCCCACTACTAGCCGCGTCCAGTACAAAAAGGTGATTGTGGTGAAATAGGTGGATGGATAAATACGCCGGTATCCAACTGCTCTCCTTTGTTGCCTCCAAGCAGGTCATGGAAAACCAGAATAAACTACCCACTGGATAGGCTAATGCGTGCGGGCTGGGTTGCGTAATGGCAACCAGCTAATCCATGGTGAAATTGAAAAGGAATGCTATGTAATTGCAAGATAATCAAGTACTAGTAATATTTTAGCATTCGTTTCAAGGAGTTCGGTTAACTGTCCTTAGGTGGGATCAAGCAGGTCTTTTCTGCATCAAAGAGTGTGCCATTTACTCTTATCCAGGTATGTGGGGAATAATGTATCACGAAAAGTTCAAAACTGTGAAAATCTTTCTTCATCCATTTTGATTGTATAGGGCTCTCATCAAGTACCCAGATGATCAGATAGGGTAGGTTAAGCATCTGTTTATCAACTATATGCAGATAAAATTTTTTGGAAAATACAAAACTCCTAGTCCACTAATTGGCAAATTCAAAGTATGATTTAGTTGGTGGCCCAATTGTTTTATTTGTTTATCAATAATATTTAGTACTTAAATACTATTTCTAAACTCTTAATTTGATTTAATAATGGAAAATCAGCAGAAGGACAAGGATCAACATGGCAACAAGCCAGGATCACAGCAACAGCAAAATAATCCACAAAAAGGTGGTCAATCACAATCTCAAGGCAACGAAGGACGTCAGCAGGAGCAGCGTCAGTCGGGAATGGGCCAGCAGGAGCAGCGCAACCAGGGTTCTAAGGGGATCAGGATCGCGACAGCAAAGGCTGGGAAGAGCGCGATGACGAAACTCGTCGTACGCAGCAGTCCCAAAGCGATAGAGGCAAAGACCGCGAATAGGGTGTAAGATAATTTCGCATAACGGGTGAATAGTTGATAGTAAAGTGTAATTTTTCATTTGTTGTGAGAAATGAGGCAGAAACGTGCAAACGTTTCTGCCTTTTTTTGTTTTCCACCGATCCCGGATTTCCGGCTTTTCCGGTGACCAAATAAGACTTGCAAACCAACGGGCGATTGGGTACTTTTAGATGTTTTTCTTGAAAATTCTATTTCAAACTATTCAATACATGGCAGTAATATCGCTACTTGTTAACGGCAAGCCGCACGAGGTGGACGTGGATGCGCGCATGCCCTTGCTGTGGGTAATTCGGGATGTAGTGGGCCTGAAAGGTACCAAGTTTGGCTGTGGTATATCCCAGTGCGGGGCCTGCACGGTTCACGTGGATGGGAAGCCCACCCGTTCCTGCTCGTATCCGGTGACGGCCGCCGCCGGCAAAAAAATCACCACCATCGAGGGAATTGGCAGCGAAGCCACTCTGCATGCCGTCCAGAAAGCCTGGATCGAAGAGCAAGTACCTCAGTGTGGCTACTGCCAATCGGGGCAGATCATGTCGGCGGTAGCTTTGCTGGAAAGCAAGCCCAACCCTACCGACGAGGATATCGACGTGGCCATGCGCGGGAATATTTGCCGATGCGGCACGTACCAGCGAATCAGAACGGCCATTCACAAAGCCTCTCAAAACACAGCTCAACCTAAACCGGCGAAAGACAATGGCTTCACAGGAGAAAAATAAGACAATTACCACGGCCAACCGCCGTGATTTCCTGCGGATTGCCGGCTTGTCGGGAGCCGGGCTCGTGCTTGGGTTCTCGGCCCAGGGAAAGGGGAGATCCGAACGACTCGTCAATTTGTCCGATGAACAGGCAGCGGGTAGCGCTACGTTGCTTTCTTTTGAACTGCATCCGTTCATTGTGATAGACAATGCCGGCGGCATTACGCTCATCAATCACCGGCCCGATATGGGCCAGGCCACCTGGCAGGCCGTGCCGATGATGGTAGCCGAGGAACTGGAAGTGTCCCTGGATCAGATCAAAATTCGCCAGTCGGATGGCCTTCGAAAGTATGGCGGACAAGTATCCGGGGGGAGCAGCACCGTGAGCAGCGGCTGGAAGCGCCTGCGGCAGGCCGGTGCCGCTGCCCGTGAGATGTTCATTCAGGCTGCGTCCAACGAATGGAAAGTACCCAAAGCCGATTGCTACGCCCAGCTGGGGAAAGTAATCCATAGACCATCCGGCAAATCGCTAAGTTACGGGGATCTGGTGGAGCAGGCTTCCGTCTTGGAAGTACCCAAAGACCTTCCGTTAAAAGCCAAAAAGGATTTCAAAATTCTGGGTAAAGCCCTGCCCCGCCCCGAAGTACCTTCCAAGGTGACGGGCCAGGCGGAGTTTGGGATGGATATAGAGGTACCGGGCATGCTCTATGCCTCCATTGAGCGGAGTCCGGTGATTCATGGAAAAGTGGTATCATTTGACGATAGTGGTGCCCGAAAAGTCCCCGGCTTCCGAATGGCCACCAAAGCCGAACGGAAGCTACCCTACAAAGCGTGCGAAAGTGTGGCCGTTCTGGCGGACTCTTATTGGGCGGCTTTGCAAGGACGCAAAGCCTTAAAAATCCAATGGGACAACGGCGACTTTCCGGCCAAAATGGATTCAGCGGCCTATTCTGCCCAGCTGCGGGCAGCCGTGGGTAAGGACGCTCCCGCCTACACCACCATTGGAAGTGTGGGTACCGCTATTAGCGGGGCCGCCAAAAAGCTGGAAGCGCTATACGAAACACCCCTACTGGCCCACGCGCCCATGGAACCCGAAGTGGCAGTGGCTCACGTAAAGGAAGACGGTAGTTGTGAAATATGGGCTCCAGTGCAGGGCCCGGACGCCGCCATCGGGGAGATTTCGCAGTATCTGGGGATCAAACCCGAGCAGGTCACGGTCAATGTACCCTTTCTGGGCGGTGCCTTTGGCCGAAAGGCCTACCTGGATTTTGTTTTAGAAGCCGTTTATCTGTCCAAAATCGCCAAAGCCCCGGTAAAAGTCATCTGGACTCGCGAAGATGATATTCAGCAAGGGCCCTTTCGCCCGGCTATGCTGAGCGCCATGCGGGGCGGCGTGGATGCCAGTGGGAACATCATCGCTTTTGAGCACACGCTTTTGGGCGAATCCATTTCGGGTCAGGTGTTTCAGTCGTTTGAAGAAGGAAAGCCGGACGACTGGGCTGGTGAAGCCATCAAGCACGAGGAGAGCCCCTATGCTTTTCCGAATATGAAGGTAGGGTTTACCAGGGTAAAGACTGACATTCCCATCGTCTGGTGGCGATCTGTCTACCCTTCCAACAGTAGCTTCGGCCACGAGTGCTTTGTAGACGAACTGGCCCTGGCGGCTGGGAGAGACCCGCTGGCAGCCCGGATGGAACTTCTGAAAGAGGATGCCCGCTTCCTGAATGTACTAAAAACTCTGGAACAGAAATCGGACTGGAACGTCAAACTACCCGCCGGAATGGGCAAAGGGGTAGCTATTGCCAAAACCTTCGGCAGTGTGTGCGCCCACGCCGTTTTTGTCAGGAAACAGGGGACCGGTGTGGTGATTGACCGGGTCGTGACGGTGCTGGATTGTGGCATGTACGTCAATCCTGACAATGTCCGCGCCCAGACCGAGGGGAACATCGTGATGGGAATCTCGGCCGCAACCAAACCGGCCATTACCTTTGTCAACGGCAAAGCCCAGCAATCGAATTTTCACCAGTACCAGGTGCTTCGTATGGACGAAATGCCCAAGGTAGAGATTCATATTGTAGAAAACGAGAACGATCCTGGTGGAGTGGGGGAGCCTGGCCTGCCGCCCATGGCACCGGCCCTCTGCAATGCCATATTTTCCGCCACCGGTGTCCGGGTACGCTCCCTGCCAGTGGATTTAAAGAAAATTGGGTAGAAAGGCCACCAAATTCTGGATTATGATTTTTGAATTCTGAATGGGGGAGGCTTCTGGAAAAGAAATCATTTTTTGCATCCGAAGGCGCGGAGTTTCGTAAAGACTCCGCGCCTTTTTATAATATTCCTACACCTAACGCGAATCTCCTCTTAGCGCCCTGGCGTCTTCGCGGTTTTTTAAAATCATAACCATCCTTCAAAGCGTTTCTGGCTGTCCTGCCACCTCAAAATGAAATACATCCGGTCGGGCATAATGTCCCACTACGTCAAAATCCAGCTTGCTTTTAGCCAGAACCGCAAAATCCAACTCGGCGGTCAGCAATCCTTCTTCGTTCCAGAGTGGGCCGGCGAGTACTTTGCCCATAGGAGAAATAATCACACTCCCCCCCCCCCGACATGATGTCCGGTTCATCCCGGAGCTCCTCCTGGTAGCGCTCCGGGTAATCGGATTTTCGGACAAACTGATTGCTGGCTAGTACAAAACACCGGCCTTCCAGCGCCACGTGCTGCATGGTGCTTTGCCACGACTCCCGGGCATCGGCAGTAGGGGCGAGGTAGATCTCCACGCCTTTTTGGTACATGGCCATCCGGGCCAGGGGCATGTAGTTTTCCCAGCAGATAAGTCCTCCGATCCGTCCCAGGGACGTAGCGTAGGTATGCAGGGTACGCCCGTCCCCCTCGGCCCACACGTACCGTTCCAGGCCGGTGGGTTTGAGCTTGCGGTGAGTACCCAGTAAGGTACCCTCCGGACCAAAGTACAGCAACGAACAATAGAGCGAACCGCCGATAGCCTCTCGTTCGGTTACGCCCAGCGCTACAAACATTCCGGTGGCTTGTATCGCCCCTTTGATGGGGTCAAGGACACCGGAGGTGGTGTCCACGCTGTTGGTCCAGTAGTCGAGCCAGGTGGAGCGGCTGGCTTCCGATCGCCGCCCTACCTGGGCGTCGAAGCGCAACCCCCGCGGATAGCCCGGCAGAAACGACTCCGGAAAAAGTAGCAGTTGGCATCCTTCCCGATGCCCACGTTCGATCCACTCCACTACTTTTTGGATACTGGCTTCGAGATCAAAAATAACCGGCGTGGCTTGTACCACCCCTACCTTTGCGGATTGAAGATTCATGAATTGATATTTTGTCCCGATTTGATTTTACCCTCCTCCGACAGCGCTCCAAAGTTCCGGGTCATTTTTTTGATATAGGCTACTTTCCGAAACCGCAGAGCGCTCCAGTCTTCGTCGATGGCTACCATACGCACAGGTTCCAGGCCGAATTGCCCTAAAATTGCCCAGCCCGTATCCCGATTGAAATCGCAGGTGTAGCGCCTAGAGGTACCCTTGGGATAGCACATCCACAGGAGGGCATCTCCTTCCAGCAATGGGGCCAATCGGGGAATAAGGGCCTCGATCTCACTTTTTTTTGTTACAAAAGCTAGTACAAAACTCACCGGAGTATCCGTAATGGTGTGTAGAAGGGTTGTTTCATCGGGGAGGCCACGGAGCCTTTCCTCAAAAGTTTCCGGCGCGTTAAGGACTGTTATTTCGGGCTGATTTTTGTAATTGAGTTTTTTGAAAACAGGGTTCATGGATACGAATAAGTAAAAATTTTACTCACAATCAGACCCAATTACCATCAACCCCTCGTGGCATCCCTCTGGAAACAGAATCAACCATAAAGCTACTGAAAAATCAGGGGTAGTTGATCACATCCTGCATGGAACTCTTCGAATGGCTGTCCTCTTCTGACTCTTTTCCGTTGGGTATAATATTGAGGGAGCCCGTCGTTTCCAGAACAACGGCGTGTATATCATCCAGCTTCAATAGACCCTGCTGACGGGCCGCTACGTAGATTTCTTCCAGGGTGATGCGTTCTTTTTTCAAAGTTCCGTGAAGTACCTCCCCTTTATAGACCAGGAGAGTAGGGTCGCTGGTGATGACCTGTTTTACTTTTTTGTACCTAACCGAGAGCCAGGTGATGCTATATTGAAGAAAAATCAACAGAAAAAACGCCAGCAATCCATCCAGAAGGGCCACATTTTTGCTCAAAATCACGGTAGCCAGTGTAGAACCCAGGGCAATGGTCACGATAAAGTCAAAGGCGTTCATTTTGGAAAGGGTACGTTTCCCCGACACGCGCAGCATGATAATCAGGCTGGCATAAGCCAGGATGGTGATGATGATCATGCGGATAATACTTTCCCAGGAGTCAAAGAAGATATTTTTCATAGGAGTAGAGTGGTATCAGGTACGTACTAAAAAGTGAATGCGATTATTTTTTCCAAATAGGATAAAATAATCGCACCACCACCTACTCCACGCTACTCAACGAGCATCAATCTAAATCCTTCCCTTGGGTTTTTGCTGCATAAAAACATGAATACCCTTTTTGTTCCCAGCCACAATATCGGGAATGCCGTCCTTGTTCATATCTACCACCGTCACCTGTAAGCCCGTACCCGAGTCGTTATCAATCTCGTGGGGTATCCAGGTAGGTTGCTTGCCGGGCTTGTACTCAAACCAGTAGGCCACGGCCGGCTCGTTAGCACCGGGATCTTTGCCGAGGTGGGCGTAGTACCGCTTGCCCGTCACGAGGTCCGGGTGACCGTCGCCGTTGAGGTCAGCCAGTGCCAGGCCGTGGGTCTGGGAGAAGGCCTTGTGTATCTCATGTTCCGTCCAGGTAGATTTGCCCTGGGCGTCGCGACCCTGCTCATGCCACCAGATTCCGTAGTTGTGGGCCGAGGAACTCACCACATCGTTGAGGCCGTCGCCATTGAGGTCGAGCACGTACATCTGGGCGCAATCCTGGCTGAGGTCGGCGGCATGAAACGTCCAGCTTTCCTTTTTAGGATGGGCTGAGCCTTCCCACCAGCCGCTTTTGATGACTACATCCTTGAAGCCATCGCCGTTGATGTCGCCCAGTCCGATGCCGTGGGTGTACATATGAGTTCCCAGTTTTTCATCCGAACTGATGACGTATTTGGTCCATTCGGTTTCGCCTTTTTTGCGGGGCGGGCTCAGCCAAATCACCTGTTTGGCGGTAGGATCGTTGCCGAGTAGGTCCGGACGTCCGTCGCCGTCTACATCCACCAGCATGGGGGCTTCGTTGCCCAGAGATGAGTGAATGGGGTGCATGGGCCAGTGACCGGGTTTGTTTTTCGGGTTTTCGTGCCAGGCAGCGGCTTTGCCCGGCCAGTCGATCCGGATTAGGTCCACCCATCCGTCCATGTTGACATCCAGGGCGTAGTCCAGAAATGAATCACTGTACCCTTTGTCGTACTCAAATTTTTTGGGTGCGGCTAACTCGTGTTGTTTCCAGTCGGGGGCTTCAAACCAGTAAGCTCCCGCCAGTACATCCAGTTTACCATCCTTATTCACATCACCCACCGTAGCGCCTTCGGCGATGAAGTCGCGGGTGAGGGTTTGTTTTTCAAAACTAACGTCATGGGCTTTTTTAGATTTCTGCTGGGCCAATACCACCGGCGACAGCAGGAACAGCAGACCAAGTTGTTTTACTACCGAGGTTGAGATTTTCATAGGGTTCAGGAAAAAGAAAAAATGGGTATGGGTACTTCTTTCTTTATAAACCAGAAAGTACCCTGATTTACTGATTGAGAAAAAGAGAGACAACTGATTTATTTAAACTTGTCGTACTAACTATGCTGCTACTTTTGGATGTGCTATCTTTGAAACGCCGCTTTTATCAACATTAACCAAATGAACCCATTGATGAAACCCTTTTTACGCATAGGTACCCTCTGCCTGCTGATTTCCGGACTGACCGTCTCCGTTTCGAAGGCACAAGATGAAGAAAAAGAATCCGTAAAGCAGGCTCCCGCCGTGGCCGAAAAGCGCTATGTAAGCGAAATAGAAGCCCTGGCCCAAAAACCGGCGGTAAAGAAAGCGCTTGGGATGTTTGAAGAACTGGAACCCTGGACGGTGAAGAACCTGCGCTACCTGACCGAAATCCCCGCACCCCCCTTCAAAGAAGAGGTACGCGGCCGGGCGTACGCCGAACTGCTGCGCACAGCCGGGGCCGATTCGGTTTGGACCGACGAGGTAGGGAATGTGATAGCGCTTCGAAAAGGCAAAGCCGGCAAAAAAACGGTGGTTCTGGAAGCCCACCTCGACACGGTATTTCCCGAAGGTACCGATGTCAAAATCCGGCAAAAAGGAGACACGCTGTTTGCGCCGGGCATCGGGGACGATACCCGGGGCCTGGCCATGGTACTCACGATCCTGGACGTGATGGAAAAAACCAACCTTGAAACCGACGCAAATGTACTATTTATCGGTACCGTGGGCGAAGAAGGGCTAGGTGATTTGCGAGGAGTTAAAAAGCTATTCAATACCCCCGGACTGAAAATAGATTCCTATATCGCCATCGATGGCCTGGGTTCCACCAGCATCGCCCACCGGGGGCTGGGATCACATCGGTATAAGGTTACGTTTAAGGGGCCGGGTGGCCACTCGTCCGGTGCCTTTGGTATGGTAAATCCGCACGGAGCCCTGGCGCGGGCCATTTATTATTTTACCCAAGAGGCCGATAAGTTTACCCGGCAGGGAGTACGCACTACTTACAACGTAGGTGTCATAGGCGGAGGAACCTCCGTGAATGCCATTCCTTTTGAATCCTACATGCAGGTAGATATGCGTTCCGAAAGTCCCGAGCAACTCAATGGCATCGATAAGCTGCTTCAGGCCGCTATTCAGCGGGCCCTTCGCGAAGAAAACCAAATGAAGCGCCTGGGACCGGACTTGACTGTAGACATCGCCATGGTGGGCGACCGTCCCTCGGGCAGCGTGCCGGCCAGCAGCCCGCTGGTTCAGCGGGCCATCGCTGCCACGCGCTTTGTGAGCCAGGAGCCTACGCTGCGGGTGGGTTCCACCAATTCCAATATTCCGTTTTCCAAAGGCATTCCGGCTATTACACTGGGCGCAGGAGGCACCGGTGGTGGGGCCCACGCCCTCAACGAATGGTGGCTGCACGACAAGTCGCATCTGGCCCTCGAGCGCACTTTACTAGTCCTGCTCAGCGAGGCGGGGCTGGCACCAGGCATGTAAGGGTAGCAAGCTCGTGCCTATTCAGGTAGGTACAGAAGCTTCTGAACCAGTAGCGGAGATTTCCGTTACTGGTTCTTTTTTTATGGAACGGTTATGATTCGTAGAACTCGATGGGGAGGTTGTCCGGGTCGGCAATAAACGTGAACCTGCGCTGGGTAAATTCATCTGTCCGGATAGGTTCGGCTTCTACACCGCACTGGTTCAGTTCCGTTACCGTAGCGTCCAGGTCCTCTACCGCAAAAGCCAGATGGCGTAGGCCGGTTGCCTCCGGGCGGGAAGGACGGGCAGGGGGAGCCGGGAACGAGAACAGTTCGATGAGGTACTCGCCGTTCAGAGCCAAGTCCAGCTTATAGGAGTTCCGCTGTTCGCGGTAAACCTCGCGCACGATGGTGAGGCCCAGAATGTCGGTATAGAAAGCTTTTGATTTCTCGTAATTGGAAGCAATAATGGCGATGTGATGAATGGCTTTGATAGCGAGCATGGTCAGAATAGAGTCTTATTTTTCCAGAGCGATCCGCACGGTAAATAGCGAAAGCACGAGCGTAAGGGGAGTGAAAATGAGGGTTTCGGTGATAGAAAGTGAGGTCAAGTTGGCGAGGGTATTGATGGCATATAAGGCTCCAAAGGCCCAAAGCACCGCGTTGATCCAGCGGGCAGGCTGCTCGGCTTGGTAGTGTTTCTCTTTCAGATAGAGAAACAGCAGGAAAAAGATGTTGACAAATAGCGAAATTATCTCAAAGCGCATCATCATCTCCGGGGTGCGGAGCCGCCCTCCCCACACGATGCGGTACGGAATGAGGCCCGTCAAAACCAGAAAATGAAATACCAGGATGCCAGACGTAATCAGCAACAAGGTGTTGAAGGCTACTAGAAATGGGATTTTGGTAAGCATAGGTAAAATAGGGAAAGAAACCAGGTGGATCCCACCTGGCAAGATTGGGTAGCATTGCTATAAATAAACCAGCGTAGAAATGGTTTCCCACGCTGGAATTAAGATCAACTGCCCTGATTTTTGGATTTTTCCTTCTCCTTTTTTTCGGCCCTCTTTTCTTTGAGCGTTTTGTCCGACTTCTTTTTTTGCTCTTTCTGATGCGAGACTCCTTTTGCCATAATCGTAGCGTTTTTTTTCGAAAGTTAGTGGTTTTTTATTTCACATATTCCTAAAATTCTATGCCCAGGCTGATCCCGCCCCAGCGATGATCCCGCCCGGATTTGAACTCCCGACTGAGGTAGCTTCGGGTATAGCTGGCGGCGAATCCTCCCACTCGCATCTCCAGACCGTAGGTGTTTTGGAATGTAAACCTATTGATGTCTTTTGCGGAAAGCGTATACGGGTTATTCTGATTGAAGACTCCACCTTGCAGGCTGGCGTCGTACCCCACGATCGATCCCTTCAGCTGAGTGAAGGCATAGAGCTGGAAAGCACGCGAAGGGGAGGCCCCGGTACCCAAAAAGGGAGAGTGGAATCGTCCGGCCACGAGGGTAAAGCCGCCCTGCACCTGATCGGATAGGGTTCCCAGCCGCACCCGCCCAAAACTCGAAAGGGCAGCCAAGGACCGAATCGCCAGGAGTTGTTTTTCGTGGGTTAATTCATAATTGATCGCCACGTCGTTGCCAATCTGGTACTGCCAGCCGCTGGGTTTGACATCGCCCGACCACCGATGAATGGTAGCCTGCATTCGGCCGGCGAAAGCGGCCGGGCCAAGCAGCCCCGTACTCAGGACGGAGGCGAGCCGTTGGCGA
The DNA here is from genome assembly GCA_963768025.1 of uncultured Cytophagales bacterium. GTDB lineage: Bacteria > Bacteroidota > Bacteroidia > Cytophagales > Spirosomataceae > CAVYGM01. The sequence continues at coordinate 62,310 of CAVYGM010000031.1, read as the reverse complement.
TGAACCGTGTCTACCGATAGGGCAAAGGATTTTAGCAGGATCACCCCGGCAAAGGGACGGTCTCCGAGCAGAATGTCGGTGCTTCGGATGCTGGTGGGAGTGAAGCCAAAATGCTCAAACGCCAAGCCGTGCGTAACGGGCCCATCCTTATAACGCAGCAACAACTTCGACAGTGGATTTTTCCGCAAGGCCGGGCTCGCTACTTCGAAACTGTACCCCTGGGTGTAGTAGTAGTCAGTTTTGGCTTTTGAAAAAAAATCATTGTCGTAATAAAAGCGAGCGTAGCGATCGCCCATACTGCGGTAGGAAGCGGTATGGTCTATCCGCTGCCCACGCGCCAGAGGCGGGCATACTATTACAATCAGGAAAAGGAGAATACTTTTTTGCATGGTACTTTACATACGCCCGGCAGAGGCCAAAAGTTTTTCATTCCGTAGATTCCATAGCTCGCCTATTCGTATTTCTTCCTTTTGAGTCATGAGGTACCCTGGTTTTTAGCAAAAATCAATTCAGTACTATTTATTGTTTAAAAATAGACAAATTCAATCAATCAGCAGTAGCAACGAGTTGGTATTTGTGATTTCGGAGCGTGAATTTGAGTTATTCATTTCTAACGGTAATCACTATACGTTTTTCAATTAGAGGCTATCTGGATGGGTTCAGCCACGAAATCAATCAGTGAGAATAAAAAAAACCTCCCGATGAGATAATCAACGGGCGGGGATAAAAAAGCATGTCCGATATATATTGACTAATACGATACACCACACCATTTATAAAGGCTCCCGGCATATGATCTGGTCAAAAAGGTCGTTGTTCATACCTTTCCTTTTGTTTTTTGTTGGGAATAGGGCAGTCGTTTTTTACCTCCCTGTCAACGCTTTACACCCTACTTTCAGGCTCTGGATGGGGTAGGAAAGGGGGAACTTACCTGATTCCTGAGCGAATGCTAGGAGAGTACCACTGCATTGGATGGGATGTTAATGAGCCAACTACCCTCATACAAAGGTAGTTGGCTAAATAATGGCTAGGCAAAAAAAGTGGGTCGTTGAAGTTCACCCGAATCCCAGGATATGTCACGGCGACGCAAGGCCTTAGTTATCTCAATGACCTCCTCGCCCCGACGGCCCTGTTCCCACATACTGGCTTTTTCGTATTCTTCGCGGAGAGAGTGATCCCACTCAAAGAGCTCAGTTTTGTCATCATAGATACCAACCGGTGTCCGTTCCCTGTCGTCGAGCAACAGGCTGAGGTCGGCCAGTGCCTGCTCCCTGGTCGTGCGAACTACGTGCTTGTATTGGTCTTTGAACAAATACACTACCGAATAACGATTCTTTATTTCGGGCTGGATGGACTCCCTCCCGGCTTCTTGTGGTGGCATCTGGTAAGTGGAGTTGTGTGACCAGCGGGTGTTTGAGGGCGTGTCGCTAGTGGTGTAATAGATACTGGGAAAAATGTTGCCACCGTAGTGATTTCCCATGCGGGTCAGCGACTCGAACACGTCCTGGTTGGCGTTGATTTTTGTGGTCAGGTACCCCTCGATAGACGAACGGATTTCTGAAATTGATACGCTCTTGTTATATAGTTGAATGATTGTCATGATTTCTAAGAGTTAAGTTTAAAAAAATAAACTAAGAAAATAGAGAAAAAGAGCTCCGAAAGGCGCAGGAATAAGAAAAGTAGTCAGTATTAATAATGTACAATCGAGGTACCGAATAAGCTCCTCGACACAAGTAAGTAGATGCTACTCTTACTTTCCTGGATGATCAAAAATGAGTTATTGAAATAATTATATTCACTATAAAACTCAATTTTGGTCATTAACTTGAAAGCCTTTTTTATTTCTCTCTTAAAGAACGATTTAGAAAGGTGTTTGGTTGGTGAAAACGCTTTTATTTCCCGTATTCCCTGAAAGTTCTTTAATTTGGTGAGTGTTTGTATAGATAAAGTACTAAATAATCTCTGTATATAGTTTCGGCTTTTGCCTGGTAACTAGCGCCTTTGAAGACTGCTGATGGGAAAGTAGTTGTCTGAGGCTGTATAGAAATAGTTATAAACCACTATAAGGGGTGCTTCCCAAAGGTAGTACCTGCATGGACACTAGTACACTTCGCATCACGCTGCCAGCTAAATGCCACTACCCCCGCTAAGCCTGCATTAGACGAATCAGTGAGTCCGGCTCACCGGGGGTAGGTAGCATTCTGGATCAGTTCCTTACCAGCCGGGTGTGGGTGATCATGAAAAGACACTAGGTCTTCTGAACTCGTACGATTCCCAGGAGGAGTCACGCCGACGCAAGGCTTGGGCAATGGCAATAATTTCTTTGCCGCGGTACCCTTGTTCATGAATGGTGGCCTGATCAAAGTCGGGCTTCAGAGTTGGATCCCACTCAAAGAGTTCGGTCTTCTCGTCGTAAATACCAACCGGTGTCCTGTCCGGATCGGCCGCCAAAGCGGTCAGAATCGCTTGGGCCCGATCGTGGGTAGAACAGCCCACGTGTTGATGCCTTTCGTGAAAAAGGTACACGACCGAGTAGCGGTTAAAGGCAGGTTCGGACGATGCCCCGGTAGTCGCGAGTTCGGTTGCGACCGACACCGGCTGCACTTCTTTTGCCGATTTGGCTTCGCCCGTCGTGTAGTAAGCTCGGGGAAATACGTTGCCACCGTAGTGATTTCCCATGCGGGCTAGGGATTCGAACACGTCCTGGTTAGCATTGATTTTTGTGGTCAGGTAGTCCTCGATGGTCGAACGGATTTCTGAAAGCGATATATTCTTGTTATATAATTGACTAATTGTCATGATTCCTAAGAGTTAAGTTTAGAAAAATAAACCGGAAAAAATTTAGGAGAAAATGATCCGCTGCTAGCGGCAGGAGGAAAGTAGCTGGTATTGATAAAGTACAATAATGGTTAGTAGTTGGCTGGTAAGCTTAATGCACCTTGCTACTTTTCCTGTACTATGCGAAAGGCTGATGTTCTCAAAAATGGTATATGAACAAAGAACAAGCGCCGATCGGGGTCATAGGTAGATTCCTAAATTCTCTACAAAGGAACAACACTATTTATCAATAGGTTAGTTTTTACTGTTAAATTTTCGCCAAATGGCAAAAATTCTTGAAAATTTGAGCAGAAAATATTTAAATAGTACAAAAACTGGATAAAAAATATTCAATTTTTGCAAGAAAATAGTAAAGCATCCCAGTCCGTTATATTAAAAAAATACAAAAAAGGTCTAACTAAAAATTCGTATTTTCCTATTGCGGAAACGTCAATAATGGACAGCAGTGGGGGAAGATTATTCAAAACCCAACAAAAACCTGCCTGATTAAATCGATTCCCGGACTCATTTCCAGGTAAAGAGGGCCTGATCTCCTTCAAAAATTAATAAAACATCTGATTTTACAACAATTCTCGCCCGATTCGTTACTTAGTACAGACAAAGTTTGCGAGCTTTGTACTTTACAACCTTTTATACCTACGCATGAACAGACGTTCCGTTCTCAAAAATCTAAGCCTCGGCTTGGGTGGGCTGGTCAGCTTGCCCGCTTGGGCGCAAGGGTGGACACCCGCTGGGCTGAATCCACAGACCTTACTTTCCATCGCCGATGAGACCCTATTAGGTGAAATCGTAGAAGCCATCCTTCCTGCCACCACTATGGCCGGTAAGCCTTCGCCAGGGGCCAGGGAGCTGAAAGTACATCAGTTTGCTATCCGCATGATCAGCGACTGCTACGGAAAGGAAGCCCAAACGACCCTAACTAAGGGATTGGCTAGTACAGACCAAATGGCAAAAAAGATGTATTCTGATTCCTTCGCTACCCTTACGTCGCCCCAGCGAATTGCTGTGCTCACTACGCTGAGTTCGTCGGAAGGAGAGGGGGCCAAGCCCTTTGTGAACCTGATCAAAAACCTGACGATTCAGGGCTATACTAACTCGGAATACTACCTGACTAATGTAGCCAAATACAACATGGCCCCGGGCTTTTTCCACGGGTGCGTACCAGTGAGCTAGGTACCGGGTAAAACCCTTTTGGCTTCTTACATGTAAGCCCAACTATTAACAATCAACATTCAGATTTAGGAAAATGTCATACCTCAATATAGATTCAATCAAAGAGCGCACTTTCGATGCCATTGTCATCGGTTCAGGAATTAGTGGGGGGTGGTCGGCCAAGGAATTGTGCGACAAAGGTCTCAAAACCTTGGTGCTGGAACGAGGCCGCGACGTCAGGCACGTGACCGACTACCCCACCACCATGATGCAGCCGTGGGAATTTGAACACAATGGGCAAATCACCCGTGAGATGCGCGATGCCAACCCCATCGCGAGTAGGTGCTACGCCTTTCACGAGGGCTCCCAACATTTTTTCACCAAAGATGCCGAACAACCCTACGTTCAGGAAAAGCCATTTGATTGGATCAGAGGGTACCACGTAGGCGGCAAATCTCTGATGTGGGCCCGTGGCACGCAGCGCTGGTCGCAGTATGATTTTGACGCTCCCGCTCGGGATGGCTTTGCCGTGGAATGGCCCATTAGCTACCAGGATATCGCGCCCTGGTATAGCTACGTAGAAAAATTTGCGGGTATATCCGGCAATAAGGATGGACTGCCGCAGCTGCCCGACGGGGAGTTTCAGAAGCCCTTCGAGCAATCCTGCGTGGAAAAGCATTTCAGCGAGCAAATGGCCAAGCACTACAAGGGTACCCGACCGATCATCATCGGTCGTTGCGCCCACCTGACCGACCCGCAGCCGATTCACCTGAAGCAGGGGAGAGGCCGGTGCCAGCAGCGGAGCCTTTGCGAAAGAGGCTGCCCCTACGGTGGGTATTTCAGTAGCAACAGCTCTACACTTCCCTGGGCGGCTAACACGGGCAACATGACCCTCCGGCCTGATTCGGTGGTGCATTCCATTATTTACGATGAAGCGAAAGGGAAAGCCACCGGCGTGCGGGTAATAGACGCGAACACTAAAGAGATGACCGTAGACTATTACGCAAAAATCATTTTTTTGAATGCCTCCACCATCAATTCCAACCTCATCTTGCTGAATTCCGTGTCGAACCGCTTTCCGATTGGACTAGGCAACGACAACGGCCTGATGGGCAAGTACCTGGCTTTTCACAACTTCCGTACGACTATTTCGGCCGAATACGAAGGTTTTCAGGATACCATTACCGAGGGAATTCGGCCCACAGGTAGCTACATTCCCCGCTTCCGCAATGTGTTCAAGCAGGAAACGGACTTCCTCCGGGGCTACGCGGCGGGTTTCAGCGGGAGCCGAATGACCCACAACGATCGCTCGGGATTTGGGGAAGAGCTAAAAAATAGCTTAATGGAGAAGAAGTATGGAAACTGGCGCGTGGGTTCGCACATGATGGGGGAAACCATTCCAAAGGAATCCAACTATGTGGCACTCGATAAAACTTTGAAAGATCCGTACGGAATCGCCCAGGCGCGGATCTCGGTAGCCTACGATGACAACGACGAAAAAATGATCAGGGATTTCCACGAGCAAATGACGGAGATGCTGACCGTGGCGGGCTTTACCAACATCAAGACCAACGATAAGCCCGACAAGGCACCCGGCCTGGACATTCACGAAATGGGCGGGGTGAGGATGGGAAAAGATCCCAAAACTTCGCTCCTAAACAAGTGGAATCAGCTTCATAGCTGCCAGAATGTATTCGTGACCGATGGGGCCTGCATGACCACCACGTCTACGCAAAATCCCTCCCTGACCTTTATGGCCATCACAGCCCGGGCTGCTAACTACGCCGCGGACGCTATGAAGAAAGGAAGACTGTAAGCCGGGGGCATCTATCCAATACTAAGGTACCAACTAAGCCAAAAGCCCAGGGACGTGCACGTCCCTGGGCTTTTGGCTTAGTTGTCCTAATTCTCAATTAACCGTGTGTTTCGGCTTTTCCGCGTACGGTTTGAATAGCCGATTTGAGTTTGGTAATGGCCCCGTTGATGGCCTGGATGAGGGTATCGTTCATTTCGGTCACCACTATCGGGTCCATGCCTTCCAGGCGGGCCTCCAGCAAGCAGCGTTTGTCCTGCACGCCGCCTTTGTGGCTATTTTCATCCGAAAGATGTACCTCAATTCGGGTAATCTGAGTGCCAAACCGGCTCAATTTGTCGTTCAGTAAAGCTTCAATTTCCGAACCGAATGCTTCGTGAACCGTAACATGGTTGTCGGTATTTATTTGTACTAGCATATTTTGTTAAACTTAATTGGATAGTAGGAATACTGATTGGGCTTGGTAGCGGGCTTATTTTGGTAGCCCGCTACCAAGCCTTGCTACCCAATATAAAAAAATAGTGCCAGTTAACCAAGGAATGCGTTACTCTACTCCCCCTTTGCGGGTGGGCGGGCGTTGAGCGGGCCAGGCGGTAGGGGCCCCCTCACGGCCTGTCGGCACCCGTACGGTTTTGTCGGTAGACTTGGGATCTTCACTTGCCATGTAGGCCAGAATCGCCGTGGTGATGACGTTGCTCCGTACATCGTCAAACACAATCTTGTCGTAGGTGTCCAGGTTGGTGTGCCAGGTATAGTTGCCGTACGACCAGCTGAGCGAACTCAGCGAAAACGCCGGAACACCGGCGGCCAGGAAGGAGGCGTAGTCCGACCCGCCACCGCCGGGATTGCCGGGGAAGGTGTAGTTGATATCCTTGGTATACTCGTCGGAACCTTGCTCATCCATCGGCCCAGGTAGTCGTAGGAGTGCACGAAACCCTGTCCGGAAACATTAGCCACGCGGCCGGTACCATTGTCCTGGTTGAAGAGCGCCTGAATCTTCGGCAGCATGTCCGCATGATCCTGCACAAAAGCCCTCGAACCGTTGAGGCCCTGCTCCTCGCTTCCCCAGTGGCCTACCAGGATAGTGCGCTTTGGGTTTGGATATACTTTTTTCAAAATCCGCATGACCTCCATCATCATGATAGTCCCCGTGCCATTGTCGGTAGCACCGGTTCCGCCGTCCCAGGAATCGAAGTGGGCCGACAGCATCACGTATTCGTCGGGTTTTTCGGTACCTTTTATTTCGGCCATCGTATTGAAGGTAGGTACCATTCCGTTTTCTTTCGATTCGGCCACCAGGTTGATCTGTGGTTTTTGCCCGCTTTCGGCCAGGCGATACACCAGTCCGTAATCTTCCAGGCTCAGGTCAATGGTAGGTACTTTTTTGGTATAGGCGCTGAAAATTTTATTGGCTCCAAATCCCTGTGACCAGTAGGAGGTAATGATCCCAACGGCCCCGGCATTTTCCAGGGCGATGGGGAGTGACCGCCGATCTTTACCGGTTTTTTGAATTCTTTCGGACCAGGCTTTGGTCATTTCTTCCCGTTTTTTCTTCATGCTATTGAAATGACTCCTCCGTGGCGAATTCTTTCCAGTTGTAGTCCGGACGGCCCGTGGGCTGTACCATCGAAATCATCACCAGCTTACCCTTCACATTGGGTAGCCACTTCTGAAACGCCAGCGAATCGGCAAACTCCGGCAGGATGATTACCTCGGCCTTTACGCCCCCCTTCGGGCGTGGCCGGGCTCCATGCCAGTTGCGTTCCCGCCAGCGTTTACCCAGGGACTTACCATATCGATGTGCGAGACGCCGCGCTCCCAACCGCGCCATTCGCCCCACTTTTCATTGCGGGCCGGTATTCCCCAGCCGGTGTATTTTTCGACGGCCCAGTCGTGAGCCTGCTTCATTTGGGGGCTACCCACCAGCCGCGGACCAATGCCATCCATTAGCTCATGGGCTATGACGGGAAGTTTGGAGTTGGAGGTTGCTTCCTTAATGATGTTGTCTATGACTTCATTTTGGGCATTCCCAACCTGAATGAATCCTATAAGTAGGAAAAGGAAAAGGTAATATTGCTTTTTCATGAAAGAACAGTTAATTGTTTTGCTAAATATATTGCCAGTTCTTGAATATACCGCGTACCTCCCTCATTTTGGCCCAAATTTTGATAGAAAGAACAGCTGATAACCAAGGTATAGACTTTGTGCCTGACCCGATTATTGGGCTCCGGGTTCAAAAAAACCTGACTGGGCTACCAGATTACGGGTAGCCCAGTCAGGAATAAACGTAGCCGTACAGCGGGTTAGTTTGGCTGGTAGAATTTTACGGTACCGTCCCCCTCATTGCTGGTTACCAGTAGGCTTTTGCCATTGGGACTATGGTGGGCCGGAATAAAAAGTACTCCTTCGGGGGCATCGCCGGTTTTGATCAATTGAAGAAACTTGGGGGCGGTCGGGATACTGAGGTCGTACACCGCGACGGCATCTGCCCGTTCGAGAGCCACGAATCCGTGCGGAAGGTTGTTGATCAGGCCGACGGTGACCCCTTCGGGCTCGATCCCCTTGTCGTCGGAGCGGTCATCGTCATAGTTGCCCGCCTTTATTACTTCTTCTTCCAGACTTTTTCCCGGCTCAAAAACCAGCTGGTAGGTGGTTGCGTTCAGGATACTAAATCCGCGACCACCGAAGCCGAACAAAACGTCGTAGTCACCGTCGCCGTCGGTATCGCCCAGGGTGTTCGTTACCCGCAGCCGGCCGAGGTTTGCATTTTGTTTCAAAACGCTTCCCGTTGGAAATACCGTCGGATCAAGCGTCACCGACCCGACCCGCACCTGCTCGTCAAAGGCGGTATACTCCCGGGCATCGCCCTCGTTTGCCAAAATCAGGTAGGGGGTACCTCCCACCGAAAAATAAGCAAGGGCATCCGGCAAATACAGCGAGCGCACCGGCACCGGTCTGAGTTCAACCTTACTATCCCGGTCACTCGGATCAATGGCGTTCATGGCCAGGCTGTACTCTTTGGTGCCGAGGGGATGAATTTTCAGGATTGTGCCCAGGTCCAGATCCACCTCGGCAATGCCATTATTTTCCTGCAAGGTCACATAAGCCTTTTTTGAGTCAGCCGAAATGGCCACATACTCCGGTTCGATGTCCTGGGCGAAGGTAGCTTTGGGGCCAAAAATTCGAAAGTTGTTTAGAGCCAACTGAGCCTGAGAACCGGCCAACGCATCAAACGTCAGCGTTCTGACGCTGTAATTGTCCATTACCTGTATGATAGAAATAGAACCCTTAGGGTCTACGGTGTAGTCGGCGTTAGGTTCACCTTCGTCGGCGGTCACGATGTACTTCCCATCTGGGCTGAAAATTACCATGTCGGGAAGTGCCCCCACGGGTATTGTTTTTATAACCGCCAGCGTGGTTGTGTTGATAATCACCACGCTACCGTTGGCCTGCTTGTTGGTGGCTTCCAGCGCTATGGCCAGCAGGCCATTGGACACCGCCACGCTATTGGCCACGCCCCCGAGGGCCGAGACATTGATGGGCTGCAAGGTAGTAAGGGTAGGCAAGGCACTGAGGTCCAGTACCTGCACCAGGGGAACGCTTTCGTTGCTAACGGTAAAGAGGCGCTTGGTGATGGGGTCATAGGCCGAAATCTCGGAGGCAGCGGTTCCGCCAAAATCAGTGGCGGCTACTTCGATAAAACCGGCTGGATTTTCCACCGGCCCCAGTGGTCCGTGGTCGGTACAGGCATTCACCAGTACAGCCAAAACGGTAAGTTGGTACAGTAGTTTTTTGGATACCATAGTCTGACATGTGAGTTGTTTGAAAGGTTGAATTTACTCACACAGAATGTGCATTAAATAACTGTACCAAAGACTTTAACGATTTGTTAATGACTGGTTAACGAAAATTTCATCTTACCCGTGTCCGTATGGTCATGTGGTACAGAGAAGCGGTTTTCTAGCCTGATCCCAGGATAGGGGCAGGCTAGAAAACCGCTCCTATTTTAGGAACAACCCATTCGGCAATATTATGGTTTTTCAATCAACTCCTGAATCCCCACCGCGCAGCGCTCTATTTCCTCCATCGTGTTGTAGTGCGACAAGCTGATGCGAAGTACCCCATCGTTCATATCCTGCACCCCCATAGCTTGTAAAAGTCGGTAGGCATAAAAGTGCCCGTTCTTGGCCGCAATGTTGTAATTGGTCAGGCCATCCGCCAGGTACTTGGAGGAAACGGTCGGACAGGAAAGCGAGATATTAGCTTCGCGTTGGTGCGTAGAGGTTCGGCCCAGGATTCGGAGGGGCAACTGGTTCAGGCGCTCCAACAGGTAGTCACAGAGGTCGTTTTCGTGTTGATTCATGAGCGCTGATACTTCCCGGGCCTTCTGGTACAGTGGTACCTGCTCCGCCTGCCCCAGGTGATGGGTATAAAGTGCTTCAAAGTAATCGCCAATGCCGGCTAATGCCGCAATGGCCGCGTGGTCGGGGCCAGCCGAATCCAGGCGTTTGTTGGGGTAGGGTACATTGAAAAAGTGGCACTGCGGGGCCAACGTTTCCAGAAAATCCTCTTTTACAACCATCACTCCCTGATGGGTACCGTAAGTTTTATAGGTACTAAATACGTAGGCGTCCGCCCCGAGGTCGTCCAGAATAGGCCAGGAATGGGGGGCATAGGACACCCCATCCACCACCAAGCGGGCCTTGACCTGATGTACCCTTTCTGCGATTTCCTTAATGGGATTGATGGTGCCAATGATGTTGGAACTATGGGTAACGGCCACGATAGCAGTTTTATCACTCAATAGTTTTTCCAAATCATCCAGGGCCAGTTCACCGGTGGTGGGGTCTACTTTCCAAAACCTAAGCTCGGCCCCCTGCTGCCGACACAGCCGCTCCCAGCCGCCTATGTTCGACTCGTGATCCTGCTCGGATACCACTACTTCTGATCCTTTTTGGACCAGCGGGGCGCAGGCCGCCGACAGCGTATTGAAGCATTGGGTGGAGGAGGCACCGAGGGTAACGAGGTCGGGAGAAACGTGGAGGAGGGCCGCCATGGTGCGCCGGCCTTCGTCCATGGCTTCGCCGGCCCGGTTGGAGATGGGATTGGCACCGTAGGGCTGCACTTTGTAATTGGTATAAAAATCGGTCAGGCGGTTGATGACCGCCCCGGCCACGTAACTGCCGCCGGCATTGTCCAGAAACCCTATTTTCTGACCAAGTTCTGTTTGAAATACGGGAAATTGACTTCTGACAAAATCACTATCTAACTGCTTCATGTTGGCTGCTTACTCGATTTGAAGATGAATAATGTGCCAAAATAGGAAAATGCAGCCTCAAGAGTGCTATTTTATTTCCTAACCAGCGCTTTAAGGAAAGCCCGTACCTCCGGAGTATCATAGTCGGCCATGCCTTCGTGGCGGTCCACGATCTCGCCCTCCGGGGATAAAATAAAGGTAGTGGGGATGGCACTGGACTGAAACTCATCGGGTAGCTGACTGGCAGGACGATACACCGGAAACGTGTAGCCTTTCTTGTCAATAAACTCCTGAACCTTCGTATTAGGGCCCTCGTCCAGCGACAACATCACAAACGCGATGGAATCTGAACCTACCTGTTCGTACAATTTTTGAATATTGGGCATTTCGGCAAGGCACGGGGGGCACCAGGTCGCCCATAGATTCAGAAAAACCACCTTGCCCCTCAGGCTTTCAAACGGAAAAGGCTTTCCATCCAGGCCCGCTAACATAAAGCCTTCACCAGCCCCAGGGGAAGATGGGGTTACCCGCTTGGAGTTGGAAGTATCCGCCAGCGCGGAAACCTCGGCGTCTTTAAGGCCTGTGGCCAACAGCAGCCGCTGTACCTGGCCTATGACTTCGGTGTGCAGTCCCGTCCCATATAGCACACCAAAAAGAGCCAGCATAAAAACCCAGCCGGGTATGTTTCGAAATGAAAATTTCTTATTGTTCATCATTTGGTCAACTAGATTGTGATTGGTCCGCAGGCTCAAACTCGTGTACCGCCTCACCTAAATCCAGCACGGGTACATGTGGCAAGGCAGCGGCTAGGATACTACTGCCCGCTGCTGAACGGTACCCCCCGGCACAATGCACCACCACGGGTTTGTCCGTCGGGATTTCCTGTGCCCTTTCCCGAAGTTCGGGCAGCGGGACGGAAATGGCGTGTCCGAAAATCGGATTTTTTTCTACTTCGGTCGCATTCCGAATGTCGACTACCGTGTAGGACGTGGGATCGGATTTGAAGTCTACCAGATCCAGCACATCCGACGGGGTCCCGATGAAGGTAGGTTGCACAACCGCCCCTTTGATAAATACTTCGTAGCCAATCTTGGCCGCTTTAGAAATCAATGAATCCAGTATGTCTTGGGTTTCGGCTACGAGATAAAACAACTCACCCGGTGCCAGGATGCTCCCCAGCCAGGTTTCGAATTTCAGTCCTTCCTGGATGTTGATAGCTCCCGGCCAGTGCCCCTTTTTAAACACATTTTCCGGACGGCCATCAATCACAAAGATGTTTAGATCCGGCTGAAAGGTACCTTCCAACCGGGGTACAGCCTCCACACTCGCCTGGTAGGCAGGAGCTCCCTTTTTGTTCAGCGCTACATTGTAGCCAAAGTACTTAGGGATAAAAGGCTGGTCGTCCAGAATCATTTCTACAAATTCATTTTTTGTCATGGGTTGTAGCGCCGGATTACTCGCTTTTTCTTGTCCGATGGTGCTACTATTGGCGTCGCTCAGGCCTTTGCCGCAGAGGGTGCCAGCCCCGTGCGCCGGGTATACCACCACGTCGTCGGCTAGTTTCATTAGCTTATTTCGAGTGCTGTTGTACATCTGCCTGGCCAGTTCTTTTTTCTGTGCCTTTCCTCCCTTGTCCTCTTCCCGGAGATCAGGTCGGCCTACGTCCCCTACAAATAGGGTATCGCCGGTAAATACGACCTTGTCTATGCCATCGTGTTTAAGCAAGATGCTGATGCTGTCCGGTGAGTGGCCGGGCGTATGCAGGGCGATGAGTTTGATTTTGCCCACATCCAAGGCCCCTCCTTCATCCAACGAAATAAAGGGAAACTCTGGCTTCACCTGGCTGTGGGTATAGATGGCAGCCCCGGTAGTCTGGTGGATTTCCAGGTGGGAGCTTACGAAGTCGGCATGGGGGTGAGTTTCAATGATGCCGATGATCTGGGCCTCGTGCTCAGCCGCATAGTCATAGTATGGTTCGGGATTACGGGCGGGGTCAATCAGAATCAGTTTTTGCTCGTGTTCACACAGGATGGCGTACGAATAATGCGCCAGGCCTTTATCTTCAAATTGATGGATTTTCATAGGATTGGTAGAATAACGTAATGAATCATCCCGTACGATCTGTAGGGCTATTCGGACGTAAAAGTATACGTCAGCTCCGACGATCTCCGTGATCTAGGTCACACAAGGCTGAAAATAAACACCAATAAAAGAAGTATACCTGTCTCAGAGGTGATACAGGCTGGCCTTAGATAGGACGTGTAAAGCGGAGGAATTTAGCAGAAAAACAGAAAGCAAACCCACAGTAAGGCGAGCATCAGCGGCAAATAACCCCGTACGCCTAGCATGCGATTGGAGGTGTATTCTACTAAAAAAGAAATGGTGTATTTTCCGGAAGCATACAACCAGATGAATTTAGAGGCTAGTGTCAACAACACAAACATCTCTTTTGAAGCCAAAAAATCAAGCATACACAGGGAAGGGTTTACATCCAGTTTTTGATTAAGGCAACAAAAATAATTAAGGAGGCTCAAATAAAAAATTCCTGCGAAAAGATTTTGTTGGCCAGAGCTGGACGAGAGCCCTGAACAGTAGTGAGTTGGAGGAGAAATTGAACTGAAAAAGAAAGGAGAACAGGAGTCAGCTCTACTGAACCTTCCCGAATATTCGTCGTCTAAGCCCCGACCTTAACAGCATGAAAGTGACAGGGGAATAAGGTACTTGAAAAACTTTCAGGGTTACATCGGACTAGTATGATCACCGGGGTTGCAGGTACTTATTGATTACATCTTTTTTGAATTTTGATAAATTCAGGTTTAATTAGGGTTTTTTGCCGGTAAATGGTCAAATTTGTTGGAGCAATCAGTTTCTGGCGCGGTTGAGTACGTGTGGCAAAGGTTGCTATTTGGTACTTAATTTTTTTTTCGAACACCAGGATTCTTGGAATGGTTAAAAAATGTAATGGTGTTTTTTGCCTAATTTTGAATGTAAAGTCACAATTCCCTTTCCTTTAGTGATATGGTTAAGATACTCATCGTAGATGATGAAAAAAAGATCCGTGAGGCTCTCCGTGATATACTTGAATATGAAGGGTACGAAGTAGAGGAGGCAAAAGACGGTGAAGAGGGGCTAGGTAAGATCATAAAGGACGATTTTCACGTAGCGCTCTGCGATATTTCCATGCCAAAACTCGATGGACTGGAGTTACTATTGAAATCAAGCGAAGCCGGTAAGAGTACCCAGTTTATCATGATTACCGCTTTTGGTAACATCGAGAATGCCGTGGAAGCAACCAAGCGAGGCGCTTTTGATTTTGTAAGCAAACCGCCCGATCTCAATCGCCTGCTCATCAGCGTCAGGAATGCCATCGAAAAATATAAGCTGGTAAACGAGACCAACCAGCTTAAAAAGAGGATATATAAGATCAATGAGATGGTGGGCGAATCCGATGCGATTCGACGGGTGAAGGAGTCGGTAAACCGGGTGGCTCCCACCGAAGCCAGGGTGTTGGTTACGGGGCCAAATGGGTCGGGTAAGGAACTGGTTGCCAAACAAATCCATCTTCAAAGTCCCAGGGCTCACATGCCGCTTGTGGAAGTAAACTGCGCGGCTATCCCCAGTGAACTTATTGAAAGCGAGCTTTTTGGACATGAGAAAGGTTCCTTTACGTCTGCCATCAAGCAGCGGATCGGGAAGTTTGAACAGGCCAATGGGGGAACCATCTTTCTGGATGAAATCGGGGATATGAGCTTATCTGCCCAGGCAAAAGTACTGAGGGCATTGCAGGAAAGTAAGATCACCCGCGTAGGGGGGGAGAAAGAAATAAAGGTAAACGTTAGGGTAATAACGGCTACCAACAAAGACCTTAGAAAGGAAATCCAGGAGGGTAACTTTCGGGAAGACCTTTTCCATCGCCTCAGCGTGATCCTGATTCACGTCCCTCCCCTTAGCGAGCGGCGGCAGGATATTCCGCTCCTGGCCCAGAAATTTTTGTACGACATTGCGGATGAATACGGTAGCTCGGTGAAGGAAATTAACCCAACTGCCATGGAGTACCTCAAAACCCTGCCCTGGTCTGGTAACGTGCGGGAACTGCGCAATGTGGTGGAGCGATTAGTGATCCTTTGCGGCGATGTTATAACCAAAGAAGATGTCAAACTCTACGCTGTTCAGGGGCAATAGCCAGCAATGGCTTAAGTGTACCGAAGGTAGGTTCAATTCAGATCCGGCGTTTTTATAAAGGTATCCGTTAGAGGGTCATTAGGTTACAGCCCCTTAGGTCTGAGTTGTCAAAACGTCCCATAATTTCGAAAGTCTGGGGCTCGGGACCAAAGCGGCCGAGGTCCTGGGTTTCAATAAAACTGCACGAATCCAGGTTAGCCAGATCTATGACATTGATGCCGGCCGTTGCTTCCAATTGGCCATGCTCCCGGACATCGAACGGATCATTAGGGTCGCGCAGGAGTACGCGCATGGTGGCACCGGGTCTGAACAGCCCCTGCCCTTGCGAGTAGGCTTGTGATAGCAGCTCGGTCATGCCGTATTCGGAATGAATTTTTTTTACACCCAGCCGGGCCGTGAGCTGGTCGTGTACTTCCTCCCGCAGCATTTCGCGCCGCCGCCCCTTCATGCCACCCGTTTCCATCACGATCAGATTGGGGAGGTCCTGGATAAATGAAAAATCTGCCTCGCTTTCTACCCAATCCAACAATCCAAATGTAACCCCAAGAACCAGAATAGTACGCCCATCGCGGAGGCTGGCCAACACTTCAAGTTGCCTGGTAAGAGCCTGCAAGTCATGAAGGTAAAAACCAGAAAAAGTCGAATTCGTTTGGTTAATAAAATGCCTTACCATATACACCAAAGACGAGTTGCTTCGTTCAAGGTAGGAAGGAAGTAGGGCTAATACGTGAAAACGATTCAGTGGCCCATATTCCTGTTCGAAGATGCGTTGACTGAGGGACTGGTAGAGGGAGGCATCGTAGAGCGAGTGGACACTGGGCGTTGTATCGGTAGTACCGCTGCTTTCAAAATTGATCGCCGGGATGGGCGGCTGGCCGGTTCTGATGGTGTGGTGCTTGAAGAATTGAATGGGGAGATGAGGGACCTCTGTCAGCCGTCCAGGGCGGTCTAGGGAACAGTTGAGATACTTAAGGTAGCTTCTATACACATCATTATGGTGGGCCTGATACCGAAAAACTTGCATGGCGGTATCTTCAAAGGTGGCAGGAGTAACCCTGAGTATTTGTTGGCGAAGAGCCAGTCGCAATTCGTCGGGTGAATTTTTGATTCCTGAGTCCAATCCTGTTACTTTCGTGAATAAAATTTCAACTAGGTTATGCGTAATTTTTTCTGCTTCGGAATTCTATTAGTGCTGGGAGTAACAGCCTGTATCGACACGCCAAAATTTGAGGATACCCCGGGCATTCTATTCAACAGCATTGATAAATACACAGTTCCTGATCCTTTCTCAGGGCCTACTGCCATGAAAGACTCCGTGGTCATTACGGTTGATTTTGAGGATGGTGACGGAGATTTGGGAATATCTCCGGATGAAAGAAGCGATACAACTCTGCTCAATTCACGTTACAAAGAATGGGGGAATTATGACCTGACCATCCTGAAATCTGATGGAAAAGGTGGATTTACCCAGCTTCCTTCGGCTGTTACCAACAAGCTATTTTTTCCGATCCTGAAACGCGACGGAAAGGCCGGACCGATCAAAGGGAAACTGGATTTTTCCCAAATATTCTACTACTCACGTTTTGCGAAGCCTGCTGTTCTCAAGTTCAGAGTGCGGGTTCGGGACCGTGGACTCCGGGTGAGCAACGTGATCGAAACGGACACTATTTCGGTTCCGCTCGACCAATAGCCCTCAGCCGGCCTTAACCGGCTTTCATCGCAATCCTGAACGTGGTTCCTTTGCCAATTTCTGAGCTTTTCACTCCGAGACGTCCGTCGTGGTAGTTCTCGATGATCCGTTTCGCCAGGGTAAGTCCCAATCCCCATCCTCGCTTTTTGGTGCTGAATCCGGGTCGGAAAATCTTGCTCAGGTTGGCCTTCGAGATCCCCTTGCCCGTATCCTGAATTTCAATAATAATCTCATTGTGTTGGAGCATGGGAATGAGCGAAATCCTGATTTCGCCAATACCGCCCATTGCATCCACGGCATTTTTGCAGATATTCTCAATCACCCATTCGAACAGGTTGCGGTTTAGCAGGACAGTTTGGCCTTCCAGGAGCTGATCGTCCACAAAAAACTTGACCTTGGAGGAAACCCGTCGCTGGAGGTAGGTAATAAAGTTGGTGATCACTTCCGCCGGTTTCTCTTCCTTTAAGGTAGGCAAGGAGCCAATGTTAGAAAACCGAGTCGTGATCATTTCGAGTCGTTGAACATCCTTTTCGATTTCGTCGGCGATGGAAGGGTCAATGTCCGGGTCGGTGCGGAAGTACTCGGTCCAGGCCATCAGGGACGAGAGCGGGGTACCCAGCTGGTGGGCCGTTTCTTTGGCCAGGCCTACCCACACCTGGTTTTGTTCGGCTTTGCGCGCCGAGCTAAACGCCAGATAGGCCAAAAATCCAATGATAAAAATACCCGAAAGCTGAATATAAGGATAGTACCTAAGTTGCGTAAGCAGAAAAGAATTACTGTAATACACATAGCCGGTGCGATTGGCGCTGATCTCCACGGCAATGGGCGCGTGCTGCTCTTTCATCTTGGCCAGATTGTCCTGGATAATTTTTTCCTGAGCTTCCGGACTTACGTTACCCGGAAAGGAAATGTTATTATGCGCCGCCGGCATGTTGTTCTCATCAATGTAGATGGCCGGTATCTCGTAGAAGGTATTGGCCTCCCGGATCATCTCCATGATGCCGTTCAGATCTTCGTTATAGTCGCTGTTGATGGCATAGCGGAGCGATTCCGCAAAAAGCTTGACCTGCCTCAATTCCCTTTCTTCCAGCTTGCCCACCAGGTTGTTGGTATAGAACAGAGAGCCAATACTGATTAAAAACAAATTCAAGCCAATGATAAACTTGTAAATGTTCTTTTGACCGTACGAATCCAGGATTGACCTTCTGAGCTTCAGACTATTGAACAAAGCCACCGGCTGCATTCGAAAGCCGGTCCGTTCTTGTTTCACTTGGGGTGTTTCCTTCATAAAATTATAAAGTCAAAAGCTGACTTTTGAGTAAAACGGTAGGATGTTGCCTTTGTTACATAAAACAAAAAAATGTCCAGAACCCCTATCTCAGGGCCGCTGAGTGAGAAGGGTTAGTCAGGTTGGCCCATGCTTCTGTTGGTAGGAGCGTTGGTATTGTTTCTCAATTTAACACAATATTTCCAGAACAATTTATATAGTTTCTAAATAAACTTATCCTTTTCACATCACGTTTCATATTGTAAAGTTTGTGCCGTAAATTTGTTCCTGGATTACAGAATCACATAATGAATAATCAGTTTAAATCCTTAAGTATCTCCTATCGAACTGCTCCTCTGGAAATCAGAGAGCAAATTACACTTAACGAAGCAGAGGCCAAAGCCTTGATGATCAGGCTGAAAGACTTTTTTGATGTTTCCGATGTGCTGGTGGTCTCGACCTGCAACCGAACGGAGATTTATTATGCTTCCTCCAGGGATTTAAATCAGGAACTTACCTCTCTTTTACTAATCCAAAAAGGCCTTACGGATACCGAACGGTACTCGGGGTATTTTGAACATTATATTTCAGGCGTTGAGGCGGTCCGTCATCTTTTTGAAGTAGCAACCGGCTTGCACTCCCAGGTAGTTGGTGATATGCAGATTCCCAATCAGATCAAGCAAGCCTACCAATGGTCGGCTGATCTGAACATGGCGGGCCCCTTCTTGCACCGCTTGATGCACACCATCTTTTTTGCTAATAAGCGGGTGGCTCAGGAAACGTCGTTCCGGGACGGGGCTGCTTCGGTATCCTATGCCGCCGTGGAACTGGTGGAAACCCTGACGGTTAACCCCAGGATACTGGTGGTAGGGCTGGGTGAAATAGGAGAGGACGTGTGCCGAAACCTGGCGCATAAAGATCAGGTAGACATTACCCTCATCAATCGAACCCGATCAAAGGCGGAAATAATGGCTGCCGAAGGTGGTTTCAGAGTAGCGGATATCGAGGAGATAGAAAGCGAACTGCGGCGGGCGGATGTGATCATTTCTTCCATCCGGTTGGATCAGCCCTTTTTTACCAAAGAGATGGTCAAACGAAACGGGGGCCTTACCTACAAATACTTCCTGGATCTGTCGGTACCCCGGAGTGTGGAGCCCGAAGTAGAACAAGTGGCCGGCATTATGCTCTATACCATTGATAGCATCCGGGCGCGTGCCAACGATGCCCTCACGCAGCGTATGGAAGCAATTCCCTCGGTAAATGCGATCATTGAGCAATCGGTGGCGGAGTTCAATGACTGGTCACGCGAAATGATCGTGTCCCCTACGATCAATAAGCTCAAAAACGCCTTGGAGCAGATCCGTCTGGAAGAGATGGCCCGCTTCACCAAATCACTAACCGAAGAAGAAGCTATCAAAATGGACAAAATCACGTCCAGTATGATGCAGAAAATAATTAAGCTCCCGGTACTACAATTGAAAGCAGCCTGCAAGCGCGGGGAAGCCGAAACGTTGATAGATGTATTGAATGATCTTTTTAATCTGGAAAAACAAAGCGAAACGCAGGGGCACTAAGCCTGCTTGCTACTGTTGACTTTTTGAGAAGTACAGGATCCCCTTGCCAGTCGCGAGGGGATTTTTTTATAGTCCCAGTTCCTGGTAAGAAATCAGGACAATGGCCACCACCGCTAGCCCGAGGCCCAGGCGATTGAGGGGAGTGAGGTTCTCCCGGAACAGGAGCCAGGCCGCTCCCCAGGAAGCCATCATGGTCAGGATGTTGTAGATGGGGAATACGAAAGCCGCACTATTACCAAAAGCACCCAGGGCTTTGAGAAGAAAGTAAAAGGAAAGGAAATTGGGAATCCCCAGCACAAGTCCTCCCGCTACACTCCGCATGCTAACCTTTTCCTTTTGAAATAGGACCCGCCCCAACAGCAAAAGTGTACCCACGATGACCGCTCCCACGCAGGAAATAACCATAAAAACGGTGACCTCCTGGGGTTGGTAGTACCTCATGCTGAGATAATTGATGAGGGTGTTGTTAGTTCCGGTAGCGACGAAGGTCAGGAGGGGCAACGCCAGTACGAGCAGCGTGGGCGCAGGAAGGTGGGAGTTGGCAGTACTCTTCCGTTGGATTCCTCCCAGGGCCAACGCCACCAGCGCCAGCGCCAAACCCAGGTAGTTCCAGGGGGTGAACACTTTATTGGCATTTTGGAATACAAACAATCCGAAAAGTACGGGGATAACCAACGACATGTTAGCGGCCAGAGAAGCAGCTGTTACGCTTACTTTTTGGGTGGTTTGACCGATCAGCACAAAGGCCGTCACGAACATGATACCCAGCGCCAGAGTAAGTACCGTAGCCTGGGAAGTCCATTGCACGGCTTTGAAAAGCGATAAATCGGGCGACAAGACCACCCCGGTGGCTACGCAGGCGTAATAGTTGAAGACAATGGCATGAAAGGAATGTACCTGGTAGCGGGGATACGCCCGCATAATCAGGTAGAGGGCCACCGTGAATAGAACAGACAGGAGAAAGTAGATCATTCTGCAAATGAAACGAGTTGAATAAATTTTTCCTCACGAAGCGGAAAACTTATTTTTTAGGGCTCGTCGTGCAATACGTGGGTAGTATATGAAGGATGTATTTTTCAGCCCCAGCTAAGGCCGGACGCCGCCGGGAGATCCCGTATCAAATGTGTCGCCGCCTGGGGCTACCACTTTTTCGGGATAACGAGCTACTACCATACCAAAGGGGCCACTTTTGCAAGTGGCCCCTTTGGTATCATTTAAATTTTTATTATTGGGAAGATCAGGCTTCCAGATATTCTTTCTCCTTTTCCTGTTCTTCGATGGGAATGGGTCGGGATTTGATGATCAGGCGCAGGGATTGATCGTAGGTGATGTAGTTCCAAAGCCAGTTGATAAATACCACGATCCGATTTCGAACACCAACAATAGAAATCAGGTGTACGAACATCCAGGTTAGCCACGCGAAAAAGCCCTGAAATTTCCAAAAGGGCAAATCCACTACCGCCAGATTCCGGCCAACGGTAGCCATCGTGCCAAGGTCGCGGTACCGGAAGGGTTCGGGGCTTTTACCTTCCTGTATTCGTTTCATGTTGCGAGCCAGATTCTTCGCTTGCTGAATAGCAGGTTGGGCCAGTTGGGGATGCCCCTTAGGGTGTTTTTTATCACCACTCATCAGGGCTACATCGCCCAGGGCATACACATCAGGATGGCCTTCTACCTGGCTGAACTCATTTACTTTCAAACGCCCGCCCGGACCGATAGTCTCTGAGGCGAAGCCTTTCAGGACACTCGCCTTTACGCCCGCTGCCCACACCAGGTTGGTTGTCGCAATGCGTAAGCCCTGCTTTGTAATTACTTGCTTTCCGTCAAATTCGGTCACCATTTGTCCGGTATGGATCGTTACTCCAAGATTTTTCAAGTACTCACAAGCCTTTACCGAGGCCTCATCCGACATAGCCGCCAGTACCTGATCCAAGCCTTCCAAGAGGAATATCTGCATGGATTCAAAATTTAAGTCGGGGTAGTCCTTGGGTAAAATAAATCGCTTCATTTCAGCCAGAGTACCTGCTAGTTCCACGCCAGTGGGACCTCCCCCCACTACCACCACGTTCATCAGGGCAATGCGCTCCTCCGGAATTTCGGACGTAAGCGCGTCCTCAAAGTTTTGCAGGATGCGGTTTCGCAGGGAGAGCGCTTCAGCTACCGATTTCATCGGAATAGCCCGCTTCTCGATCTCCTTCATTCCGTAGTAGTTGGTATCGGCCCCGGTCGCAATTACCAGTTCATCGTAGGCAATCTCGCCCAGGTGCGTATCAATGACTTTCCGCTCGGGCACCACTTTATTCACCTCGGTCACCCGGATGTGTACATTTTTACACGATTGAAATATTTTTCGCAACGGGAAGGAAATGGAACTTGGCTCAATCCCCGCCATAGCTACCTGGTAGAAAAGGGGTTGAAATTGGTGGTAGTTATTTTTATCAAGAAGCACGATTTGAAGATCGGGACGCTTGGAAAGCCGTTGGGCTATTTCCAGCCCCGCAAATCCAGCTCCCACTATTACCACTCTCTTTTTGTCGGTGGGGGGGATATTTGGTATCATGGTTAGTTCTGAAGTTAAGTGTATTTCCTGCCTGCCTTTACCCAACTTACTTAAATGTTCGTGCCAAAGCCGAAAATAAGAGGGGATATTTTAACTCATAATGAAAAGGGATCCCAGTATTGAGTCTGGAATCCCTTGATTCAATGCCTTCATATTAAGTTAGATCAGTGTTTTGCTGGTTTCCAGAACGCGCTCGTAGTACTGTTCGTAGTGCGGAAGAATACGGGTAATGTCAAATTCCTTTGCCCTTGCCAAAGCGTTTTCCTTAAAGACCGGTAAGTTCTCGTCCTTCAATATGATAGTGGCATTGGCCACCATGTCGTCCACATCGCCCAGATTACTCAAAAAGCCCGTAACCCCCTGAACGTTTAGCTCAGGTAGTCCACCTACGTTGGTGGTTACGAGTGGTACTTCGCAGGCAAGTGCTTCCAGAGCCGCCAGTCCGAAGCTTTCGCTCTCGGAAGGCATCAGGAACAGGTCAGCTACCGAAAGTACCTCTTCAATAGCATCCAATTTTCCCAGAAAGCGGACATCCGGGTACATGTCCAGCTCCAGACACAACCGCTCGATGCGGGCGCGCTCGGGGCCATCGCCCACCAGCAGTAACTTGCTCGGAACCTGCTTGCGAAGTTTATGAAAAATCATGATGACGTCGTCAATGCGCTTGACCTTCCTGAAATTAGAAGTATGCACAATCAGTTTTTCACCGTTCGGACAAATGGCCAGTTTGAAATGCTCTTTTTTCTGACGCTTAAAACGTTCAAGATCAATGAAATTTGGAATAACTTCAATATCTTTCGTTATCGCAAAATGGCGGTAGGTATCATTTTTCAGAAACTCCGAAACCGCCGTAATGCCATCTGATTGATTGATGCTGAAAGTGACCACCGGCTCGTAAGATGAATCCTTCCCCACCAATGTGATGTCGGTACCGTGAAGGGTAGTAATGACTGGGATATGGATTCCCTGGGCGGCCAGGATCTGCTTAGCCAAATACGCCGACGATGCGTGTGGAATGGCGTAGTGTACATGCAGCAAATCGAGCTTTTCGTACTGCGCTACGTGGACCATTTCGCTGGAAAGAGCCGACTCGTAGGGTGGATATTGGAAAAGTGGATAGGCTGGAATGTTAACTTCGTGGTAAAAGAGATTTTCGTTAAAAAAGTCAAGGCGGGGAGGTTGGGAATAGGTTATGAAATGCACCTGATGACCCACTTTTGTCAGGGCTTTGCCTAATTCCGTAGCGACCACGCCACTGCCCCCAAAGGTGGGGTAACACACGATACCGATTTTCATAGTAGGTTAGAAAAGGACATTGATAAAGCCAATAATTTCTTACAATGTCGAACTTGTTAAAAATGTTTTGCCTTAACAACACAGAAAGGCATCATTTTTATTCCAAATCTTCCCATAAAGATTTCGAGAACGAGTAAAAGGTGAAATAAGAATTTAGAAACTGATTAATTTTGCCCATTAATCAACAGATACCCGTGCCCACCCACCGCAAACTTACGATCAGGGATTTTATTGCTGGCTTTTTTCGCCTGATTCGGGTACGTAATTTATTGATAATCCTCCTGACTCAATATTTGACCCGAATTCTGCTGATCGGACCCCGCGACGAATGGCACCACATCCTGGCCGACCCCAGGATGCACATCCTTAGTATATCCACACTTTTTATCGCCGCCGCCGGCTATATCATTAATGACTATTTTGATGTAAAAATTGATATTGTCAACAAGCCCGAGAGGGTGATCATCGGGCGGTATTTCAAGCGGAGGCTGGCGATGGGTGCCCATCAGTTCCTTAATATTACCGGTGTTTTTCTGGGGTTGCTGGTCAGTAAGTGGGTGTTTTTGGTCAATGTCTTCTGCGTAACCCTCCTGTGGTTTTATTCCGAACGATTAAAAAAAGCTCCTTTTATTGGCAACCTGGTGGTATCTATTCTCACCGCATCGAGTTTGTTGGTGGTGGGCATCGTGTACCCCTGGAACCGTCGGCTGGTGCTGGTTTACGCGCTGTTCTCTTTTTTTATCACCTTGGTACGCGAGATCATCAAGGACATGGAGGACGTTCGTGGGGACCAAACCCATGGCGCACGTACCCTCCCCATCGTCTGGGGGATGCGCCGAACCAAGTTGTTTCTGTACGTCCTGATCGGAGGGTTTATTGTCATCCTGTATCTCATGGCCCATACCCTTTCGAATGTGATCCTGGGCTGGCTTTTTACCTTACTTCTGCTTCCCATTTCGTGGCTCGTGTACCGCCTGGTCTATTCGGATACCCGTCGGGAATTTTCGCGGTTGAGTAGTTTGTGCAAGTTGATCATGCTTCTGGGGCTAGCTACCATGCTCTGGGCCTGACTCCCCCTGCTGTCATTTACCGTATACTCAATCAGGTTTGCAGGAGGGAGTGATATTCTCTATTTTTAGATTCGGTTCGGGTGTGTAAAACAAAAACAGAAAAAAATGAGAAAATTAAACGGATTGCTGCTGGTTTGCCTGGTCTTTGTGAGTACTTCAAGTTGGGCTCAGGAATGCATGGGTGTGTTGCTGAAAGAGGGAAGTGGGTACGAAATGCTAAGCTTTGATGCGAAAGGGAAAGAAAACGGACGGATGATTTACCGGGTTGAGAAGGTGAGCAAGGTAGGAGAAACTACGCTCATTGAAATGAATCTAAAATCTTTTGATAAAAAGGGAGACCCCAATATGAGCACGAACTATGAGCTCAAATGTACGGGGAACGACATGCGGGTGGATGCCTCGGCGCTTTTGGGCGAAGAACAGCGCAAATCCCTTGAATCCTTCAATATGAAGTTTACATCCGAGGACATCGTGTATCCCTCCAACCTGTCGGTAGGACAAACCTTACCCGATGGCGCCATGCATGGGGTAGGTGGTACGGGGGGGATGGCTATTACTACGGACATGACCCTGACCAATCGTAAAGTGGTGGGAAAGGAATCCTTGACGGTACCGGCCGGTTCATTTGATACCTACAAGGTCACCTCCGACATGAAGGTTACCTCGAAAAGCATCGTTAAAGTAAGCTTTGATTTTCAAATCGTGTCCTACCGGGCGGCGAATGTACTGTGGGATATTAAATCCGAGACGTACAGAAATGGGAAACTGGTTGGCTCCACCGTGCTGAGCAAGACTTTATAGCCTAGCGTACCTAGGTACTGATTTAGTAGCAGCCCAAGGGATAACCTCCGGGCTGCTTTTTTGATTAATGACGCCTGCTTTCTAGTTTTGTGCGTCGGCATTTCGTGTACCTGCCTGGCTATTCCTACATCTTTCGCCCTTCATATGAAACGAATTGCAATTTTTGCCTCGGGTTCGGGGTCTAATGCCGAGCAAATTAGTCGTCGGTTTATCGGACGAACCGACGTTCAGATTTCGCTTATTCTTACCAACAACCCCTCCGCCGGAGTCATCCAACGGGCCCGGAAGCTGCATATCCCCGTGGTGGTTTTTGATCGAACTTTGTTGTACGAATCGGGCCGGATCGTTGAGCTATTGCTAAATGAAGGGGTAGAACTGGTGGTGTTGGCTGGATTTATGATGCTGATACCTGAAAATTTGATCTACGCGTACCCAAATCGCATGTTGAATATCCACCCGGCCCTATTACCCAAATACGGCGGGAAAGGATTATATGGTCACTTTGTACACGAGGCCGTGGTGGCCGCCAACGAACCGCAGTCGGGGATTACGATCCACTACGTTAACGAGGAGTACGACCAGGGAGAGATACTGTTTCAGGCCACGGTGGACCTAGCCCCGACGGATACGGCCGAGGACGTGGCTCAGAAAGTGCAGGCCCTGGAACATGAACATTATCCACGGGTAGTAGATGAGGTAATCACTCGACTTACTGATGAATAGCCCAACGGCCGCTCTTACTTTTTTACAACCTTTCTTCCTGCTACTTTGAAACTCAACGGTTTTTTTTTCGTTATATTCGTATGTATCTTTCTATTTTAGTGACGCATCTGATAACCTTTGACCTATGAAAATCCTATTTAATATAATTCTTATATTTTTTCTGCTAACCGCATTTGTTCCCCCGTTTCGCCGTTTTATGTTTCATTTGCTGGTAGGAAGGCAACTGGTAAAAGAGCAAAAGCGGCAGGAGAAAGCCCAACAGCAACGCACCGGGGCGGAGGGTAGCATTCGAGTGGATGTAAAGCCAAATGAAAATAAATCGCGTTTTAAGGGAGGTGACTACGTGGATTACGAAGAGGTGAAATAAATCCCGCTTCTAGCATAAAAACCCGTCGGTAGGAATTTTCCATCACCGACGGGTTTTTGTTTTTCAGGGCAAGCCTACTTGGGCAGACTATCAGCCTGAAAATAAAATTTAACTCAAACCGCTTCTTAACTATTTCAACACAGGGCTCTCAAATCCCAATTTTTTAAGCCCGCCCCGGATGTCCTCATTTTGCATGAATAACCTCCACAGCAGCCCCGTCCGGTAGTTCTCGATCATCACAATGATGGGGCCCTGGTCAATGGCCAGGTGGGAGTCCGCGTACCAGTTCTGGGTTTCGTTGAAGGCATCCACGAAGCCATATTCGCTCCAAATCTTGTCGCCCAGTACATCATAAAAATGCCGCGTGGCCTTCATGGATTGCTCGGGTGAGTAGGGAAAAGAGGAAAGTGCGGCGGTGGGCGTAATAGTCCCAAAGTCGTTGGTGGGGGAGTGCGCGTTATAACCATTGTAGGTATCGCTGGCGGTGAGTCCCCAGCAAGTTTCTCCGTACCCTTTGAAGTTCTTGGGGTTATCGACACAGTACCGGTAATTGATCAGGGTGTGGCTCACGTTCTGATCCCAATAGCTGGCGTAGCGATCTTTTAGCCCCCGTGGATCAAGCCCCAGGTAGGAATAATGGGCAAAGAACAGCGGCCCCCCGAAGTCGAAGCCGAGCGGGAGTTTGATGCCATAAAAGTCCTTGCCATTAATAAAATAATTGCTCTGCGCCCAGCATTTATGGTAGGGCTCCGCCGATATGGGATAGCGGGGCGACGAAGCCGCCAGCACGTACGTAATAAGGGTTTCGTTGTAGCCCCGGAGTTCGAAGTTCATGGCCCAGCCCTGATTGGGACTCCAGTGCCAGTAGAGCTGATTGGGGGTACCGCGGGTGTACCAGTCCCATTCGGCCTCGTTCCAAATCCAGGTAATGCGGTTTCGGAGATTACGCTCCACGTCCGTATCGCGGTTGAAGTACTCTTTGGCGCACAACAGGCCCTGAAACAGGAAGGAGGACTCCACCAAATCTCCACCGTCGTCCTTGCGACTAAAAGGGATGGTTTTGCCAGTAGACCCGTTGAGCCAGTGGGGGAAAATTCCGTGGTAGTGATCGGCTTTGGCCAAAAACTTCACCATAGTCAGGAGTCGGTTGGCCACCGAGTCGCGGGGGTACCAGTTGCGCTCGGCGGCTACGATCATGGCCATAATCCCAAACCCGGTTCCGCCGGTAGTAACCACCTCGTCGCCGTAGTCGTAGGCTACATTGCTGCGCTCGCGGGCCATGCCGCTCACCGGGTGGGCGAAGTCCCAGAAGTACCGGAAGGTCTGTCTCTGCACCAGTTCCAACAGGGCCGTATCCGACAGGTTACGGGGGCGGCTGGCCGGATCAAATTTTCCGGGCGGAGTATCTTTTGCTTTCTTCTTTTGGGCCAAACCGTCGGTACCAATCAGAATGGCGGCCACTAACAGGCATAAGAAGGTGGAAGTTCGCATAGCTATCTAGTTAAGGGGTACATATCTATTCATTCAGGTGAGGACTTTTGAAGTCCAGCGCGCGAAGGCCGGACTTTACTTCCGGACAACTCATAAAGAGTTTCCAGGGCAAGCCCGTTCGGTAGTTTTCGATCATAATGACAATGGGCCCCTGGTCTATGGCTAAATACGAATCCGCAAACCAGCCCTGATGCAGACTAAAAGCATCGTAGAATCCATAGGTACCCCACAGCTTATCCCCAAGAGTATAGTAGAAAAATCGCAGCGCCTTCATGGATTCCTCAGGCGTATAGGGTAAGGACGAAAGGGCAGCGGTGGGGGCTATTATACCCCGGTCGTTGGTGGGAGAACTGGCGGTGTACCCTCCGGGTATATCGCTGGCGGTGAGCCCCCAGCAACTCTCACTATAACCACGGTACCCCAGCGGATTGGCCTTACAGTAAGCCTGGTTGATTAACGTATGGTTTTTGTTCTGGGTAAAATAATTAGCATAGGCGTCGGAAAGTCCGGTGGGATTAAGGCCCAGGAACGAATAGTGCGCAAAAAACAGCGGTCCGCCCAGGTTTTCACCCAGCGGGAGCGTATACCCATAAAAACTTCTGCCATTCTGCATAG
This sequence comes from uncultured Cytophagales bacterium, assembly GCA_963768025.1. GTDB lineage: Bacteria > Bacteroidota > Bacteroidia > Cytophagales > Spirosomataceae > CAVYGM01. The sequence goes on along the minus strand of CAVYGM010000031.1, from coordinate 33,614 downwards.
CCCCCCCGCGCGCAAACCCTTCCGTATATACGGGCTTGGGAACCGAATGAGTGGGGGAGGATGCCGCCAGTACGTAAGTGATCAGGCATTCATTCCAACCCCGAATGGGAAGGTTCAGGTCCCAGGCGTAGTCGGGGCTCCAGTGCCAGTACAGCACATTTTCGTTGTTTTTCCGGAACCAATCCCATTCCACGGCTCGCCAGAGGGAATTGATGTTGGTACGCAAAGTAGTTTCGGCCGGGTCATTCCCCTGAAAGTACTGCCTGGTGGTGAGCAAGCCCTGCATCAGGAAGGAGGTTTCGACCAGGTCGGCACCGTTGTCCTTCTGACTGAACGGAACCACCGCCCCGGTAGCTCCGTTGAGCCAATGCGGAAAGGCCCCGTGAAAGCGAACAGCTCTGTCTTTCAGAAAAGAGACTATTTTTTGCATCCGTTGCAGGCCCTCGCTACGGCTGATGAAGCCTCTTTCGATGGCAATGGGGAGGGTCATGATTCCGAAACCGCTCCCCCCCGACGTGACCACATCCCCGGAGGTGTTGCGCTCGCGGGCCAGTCCGCTCACCGGGTGGCCAAATTCCCAGAAGTACTGAAAGGTTTGTCTCTGAACCAGTGTCAGTAGTGCTTCATCGGAGATCCGGCTAAACTTATCGGTTGAATCCAGGGCGGTAAAAAGCTCGACGGCAAACCCGGACTGGAGCTTGCCACCGCCCTTAGCCTCCAGCGAGGTGGGAACGGTTACCGTGTACTGGTTTAGATAGCCCAACGGGGCAGTAGGGGTAAGTACCACCGCACTATCCCCGTTTCGGAACGTGGTCGAGATAGGGAATAGCTTCACCCGCCTTGCTTTTCCATTGAATGCTGTTCTTGACCAAATCGGTTTTTAAGCTAGTAGAAAAATTAAGGGTTAGCTCGGGAGAAGGACGGACATTGGTATAGGTAAATCCATCGAACTTGCCATCTACCCGCAAGCTGTTCAGACTAAATGAAGCGGGTGGGATAGGATCAGGCTCGGGATCGACCTGTTTTTTGCAGGAAATCCCAAGCCCGTAGGCGGCCAGAAGTACTAAAATGGACCTATATCGCATTACTTTCCGCGGGCTTCGAGTTTCACGAGCGCATCCACTTCGTTGGGGTTTAGAGCTACTTTATACATTCTTACTTCATCCAGCAGGCCCGTCAGGTAGCTTGCCCAGGGCTGAGAAGTGGTACTGCTGGTCAGGCTGGGGGTAGTTTGAAACTGCACCGTACCGAATACCATCTTTCCCGGATTTTTCCATTTTAAATTCCCGAAGTTAGCCACCTTACTGGAAGTGGACTGCGTCCCGTTCACGTACAGGGTGAAGGTGGACGTGGGGGCGTCGTAGGTAAGGGCTATGTGATTCCAGGAATTATAGAGATTCACGATCCCATCCTTGGACACCCAGGCATCCAGGCTGTCGTTCTGGATGTGGGCCCGGTACTTGCCGTTGGTGTTGGTAGCGTTGTTTTCAAAAAACGTTTCTATGTTTCCCCAAAATCCACTTTTGCTAGATAGGCCCACCATGCCGATGATCCCTCCGGCTTCGGTAGTGGAAGGGCTATTGACCCAATACGCCAGCGTAAAGCTGTTCAGGTTCAGGATAGCCGGGGTAGGGTCAAAAAGCACATACGCATTTTTGGCCCCTTTCATGGCCTGCCCTTTTATCCCGTTGGCAAATGCCGTCCCCGTGTTTTCACCAGCTTTGTTGGATACCTGTTCGGTGTAATTGCCATCGAAAGGCCAGTAGGCTACAAGATTGGTAGGAGAGATTTCGTTCACGGAAGTAAACCCTCCGATGGATACCGCCGGGGCGTAGCTTTCGGGGTCGAACTTTTCGTAACAGGAATACAGGCCGAGGGAAAGGACACTCGCGGTTAAACAAATTATACTATATTTTTTCATGCCATAAGGAAGTTTAATCTTTCAGGAATTAAATACTCAAGCAGAATCAGTTTATATTGAATATTGACTCATATTTAATTGATAATCATATAGATATAAAAACAAATAACGAATAACCATTACCCGATTACTACTTAGTAGCCGGGATTTTGGGTCAAAACACCAGAGCTGATATCGATTTCGTTTTGGGGAATGGGCCACACTTCGTTTTTGCCGGCCATCCAGCCCTTCGGACCGAAGACTTCCGCTCCTCTTCCCTGCCGGATGACGTCGAAGTATCGGTCAAATTCCAGTGCCAATTCTACCTTCCGTTCTTGCCAGATGGCCTTTCTGAGTTCTGTTTTGTCGGTTGTGGTCACTTTGGGGAGGACGGTAGAGTTACTACCCCGCGCCCGCGCCCGTACTTTTTCCAAATCAGCCAGTGCCTCGGCAGTTTTTCCCAGTTCGTTAGCAGCCTCGGCGTGCATCAGCAACACATCGGCGTAGCGGAGTATCCGCACGTTTTGCTGCGCACCCTCATTGAACCCACTCACAAACCGGGTGAAGGGCACGTACGATTTCTGGTTGTACCGGGGGTTGTCGCCCGTAGCCGGAATCACATCGCCGGAGGGCGTAGTTTCACCCCGGAAAATAATGGTGGCGTCCAGTCGGGGATCGCCTTCTTCAAAAGAGCCGACCAGTGCCTGAGTAGGTACATTGAAACCCCAACCACCGCCAACTACGCCCCGTACTCCCTGTACCTGGGAGTATTGCGAATTGGAAATGCCCGGATTACCCGTAACCAGTTCGTTCTGGATTTCGAAGATTGATTCGCTGGAATTCTCATTCTGAACCCGGAACAGCTGTTCGAAATTCGGAAACAGGGAATACTGCCCCGAATTGATGATAGCGCTAGTCAGGTCATAAACCTTTTGCCAGGCCTGCTGGTAGAGGGCAACTTTGGCGTGGAGGCTCTGGGCGGCCCCTTTGGTAGCCCGGCCTACATCAGCAGGTCCGTAAGTCAGCGGAAGTACCGCGGCCGCCTCAGTCAGATCCTGCTCAATGGCGGCGTACACCTGCTCCTTGGGGGTTCGGGGGATGTTGTACTCACTGGCGTCGGCGGGTACCGTGAGCCGGAGCGGTACCGCCCCGAAAGCCCGGACCAGCCGGAAATAGGAGTAGGCCCGCACAAATTTGGCTTCCGCCAGAAAACGGTTTTTCAGACTTTCGTCCATGCTGATTCCGGGTACATTGTCCAGTACCTGATTGGCGTAGTTGATATTCTGGTATTGTCCGGCCCAAAAGCCAGCCAATTGCCCTTCCGTTGAACCGACGGTAAAGTTGTCGTAGCTGTTCAGGAAGGTAGCATCGGAAGCTGTACTTCCTTTTTCGGTTTCGTCGGAGCCGAGGCTTTCCAGGGCAATGGGCGCAAAGGCGGTATTGTTCCAGCCGCGTAGATTGGCGTACATGGCATTCACGGCCCTGGCAGCATCTTCGGCGTTTTGCCAGAACACCGCCCCGACTTCTTTGCCCTGGGGGTCGGTGTCCAGAAATTCGTCATTACAGGCCGATGGGACCAGAAGCAGCGCCAGCAGCGCGGTAAGCAGACTGGCTTTTTTATAGGTATTGATCAAAATCGTTTTCATAATTGGGTATGCCGTTAGGTCAGAAGGTAACATTTACACCAAAATTATACGTAGCCGAAATAGGATACACATTGGCATCGATACCCGCCTGAGTCGGTTTGTTGTCATTTGCGCGTATTTCGGGTGATAATCCTTTGTATTTGAAAAAGGTGAGGGCGTTCTGCGCATTTACGTAAATACGCAACTGCTTCATTTTGAGCTTCTCTACCACAGTGCCCGGCAGGCTGTACCCCAGTTGGGCATTGCGTACCCGGAAATAGCTCCCGCTTTGCACAAAGAAGGTATTGGGCAGGTAGTTGGAGCCGCCCCCGATATTGGCCGAGGGATAGGTATTGGAGGTACCCTGTCCGTTCCAGCGGTTGTCGAAGAAATCCTTGGTGAAGTTTTCGTTGCCATAGCGCCAGCCCAGATTGGCATTGTACAAATCCACCTTGGCTACTCCCTGAAAATCCAGCATGAGGTCGAACCCCTTGTAGTTCCAGTTGGTATTAATGCCGTAGGTATACTTTGGGTTAGGATTGCCGATTACCTGCCGGTCCAGGCCGGTAATGGCCCCATCGGGGGTACCATCGGTACCGCTGATATCCCGGTAGCGGAAGTCGCCAGGTTTGGCATTCGGCTGGGCCGAGTTTCGGATTTCGTCCTGGTTCTGGAAAATTCCATCGACGACATAGCCGTAGAAAGACCCAATGGGATCACCCACTCGGGTACGCGTAGCGAGCGCTCCCCCGGTGAGGCCCACACCGCCATCGTAAATGGGGTTGCCTCCGGTGGATACCGACAGCACGGTATTATCATTCATGCTGCCATTAATACCGATACTATAGCTTAGGTCATCACCAATGTCATCGCGCCAATTGAGCACCACCTCTACGCCTTTGTTCTGGAAGTCGGCCTGATTGCCGATGATTCGGCCGGAAGCCGTACCAATGGAACTCAACACGGGTATGTCAAATATGGCCCGTTCGGTTTTTTTGATGTAAAAGTCCACCTCCGTCGTCAAGCGGTTTTTGAGGAAAGAGGCTTCCAGGCCTATGTCGGTCCCTACGCCTACTTCCCACACGGTGGTGGGAGGAATGATGGAATTGATACTAGCCCCGGTGTAGACCTGTCCGCCAAATATAGCGGCTAAGCTTCCGCCGGTTGCCACGGTGAGCGTGGAGAGGTTGGAGGGTACGGAGGCGTTGCCAATCTTACCCCAGCTACCCCTTATTTTCAGGTTATCGAAAATCCCCTGATCGGCCATAAAAGCTTCGTTGCTCAGAATCCATCCTACCCCTACCGAAGGGAAATAGCCCCAGGCATTGCCTCCCTGAAAAAACTTAGAAGCCCCGTCGGCACGCAGCGAGGCGTTGAGCAGGTACTTATCCTGAAAGGAGTAATTGACCCGACCAAAGTAGGAGGCATAGGTAGCCAGATCACCCCCATCGTTCACGTTACGGGTATCGGCATCTCCCAGGGTCAGGTACAGATCTCCTTCGGAGTTAAAGGGGACGTTGCGGGCGCTGGCGGACAGTTGATAAAACTGGTCGCGCTGGGCCGATTGGCCCAGCAGTGCCGTGAAGGAGTGGTTGCCCAGATCCTTGGTATAGGTAAGCGTATTTTCAAAAATCCAGTAGCGGCTCTGGGGTCGGGTGAAGGAAAGGATACTGGTGGTGTTCCGCTGCTTGAATGTAGCCACGTATTCGGGCGCGTAGTTGCGGGTAATGTCCTGCGAATAGCGTCCGCCGAGGCTGGTTTTGAAGGTAAAGTCTTTCAAAAACGTAATTTCAGCGTAGGCATTGGCCGTAAGCAACGTTCTTCGGGATTGCTGATTGAAAAAATCAATGGTTACCTGCGGGTTAAAATTATTGCCGTCGCCCAGGTTGTAGTCGGTGGGGTCGCCATAGGTACCATCCGCGTAGTAGACCGGCACCACCGGAGCTGCGGCGTACAACTGCCGGAAAATCCCCCCTGCTTCGTCGTCAGACTTGCTGAAAGCCCCCGTGGCGGTATACCCGATCCTGATGTTTTTGGCTACCTGAAAGTCGTTCTGAAAGCGGGCCGTGTAGCGTTTGAAATTATTTTTTTCCACAATCCCCGCCTGGTCCAGGTAGCCCAGCGACAAGTTGTACGTTGATTTTTCGCTTCCTCCACTGATCGAAAGCTGATGATTGGTAATGGGGGCATTGCGCAGTATCTGGTGGTACCAGTCGGTGCCTTTGTCGAAGCGGGTGGGATCAAGAACATTGCTTTTGCCATTTGCGTTGCTCAATTCATTGATCAGGGTAGCGTACTCGCTGGCGTTGGCCATCTCAATCTGATTCGTGACTTTCTGAAAACCCACGAACCCATTGTAGTTTACCGATGTGCGTCCCGCTTTCCCTTTTTTTGTGGTGATCAACACCACGCCATTGGCAGCCCGAACTCCGTAAATAGACTGGCTCGAGGCGTCTTTGAGAATGTTCATGGATTCTATATCGGCGGAGTTGAGAAAACTGATGTCATCGAACCAGACGCCGTCTACTACGTACAGAGGATTGGGGCTTCCGTAGGCAGTACCCACCCCCCGGATGCGGATTTGGGGAGCCTCGCCGGGCTTACCCGAGTTGTTGATCTGCACCCCGGCTACTTTTCCCTGCAAGCCACTCACGGCGTTCATGGAAGGTTGCCGGGCTATTTCCTGCCCCTCAACTTTGGCCACGGAGCCCGTTACATCCAGCTTTCGCTGGGTACCGTAGCCCACTACCACTACTTCATTCAGTAATTTGGCATCGTCTTGCAAGGCAACGGTAAATTCGGTTTGATTTCCCACGGTGACTTCCTGTGGGAGCATCCCAATCATAGAAACGACCAGGACTGAGGCCTGAGAAGGTACTTCTATGCTGAAGGTACCGTCCATGTTGGTGGGGACACCCTTCGTGGTGCCTTTCAGTAACACACTGGCTCCGGGTAAGGCTGACCCATCCGCCGAGGTGACCTTTCCTGTTACGGTGATAGGCTGCGCATAGGTGACCGAACACCCCAACGCTAGCAACACCACAACAAGGGTTCGTAAATAAGTTCTCATAGGGTACAAATTATAGGATTCATGTATAAGTATTACGAGATACTATTGACCGAAATGCATAATAATTGTGCCCGCCTACTTACTTAATTTTAATCTCCGGCTAGGGAATTCTATGAATAGTCTAATGATTAGGTTTTTCTACAAATCAGAATGTTGATTAAGTACAACTCGCGGATTCTGAAAAGATTCGCTCACCGGAATATTTTGCCAGCAAGGCTTAGAATTCACTTCCTAGCTGTGATTTATTTCTACATCCTAATGTATGAAATCAGAAGAGCAGGCAATGGACTGATTACCAGAAGGATGTGGTGCCGTTTGGGCCGATTAGCCACTAGTGGTATGATTCTTTTCTTTGGATTAAAACCTATCTTCATTCGCCTATGTCCTCACGTTCCGATTCTTCTCCTGAGTCTACCCTTCTGAACTACCTTCCCCTGATCGTCTCCTTTCTACTGATTGGTATCGGGGTGGGTTCGTATTATTTGTTTGAACCCTTCCAGCAGTTTTGTCAAGAAGCTTGGGAAATCCTTACCAGCAGTGATGAATCTCGTATAGCCAAGTGGGTAGGCCAATTTGGATTCTGGGGTCCGGTGTTGCTCCTGGCCCTTTTCTTTGTTCAGATGATCGCCTTCGTTATTCCGTCCTGGCTCCTTATTTTGGTGTGTACCCTGGCCTACGGACCCTGGTGGGGAAGTGGACTTTCCCTACTGGGAATTTTGCTGGCTTCTTCGGCGGCCTACCTAATTGGCAAATCGCTGAGCGAGCATACCCTACTGGCACTTCTGGGCGAAAAAGCGGAGAAGAAAATGCGCAACTACCTCGAGCACTACGGCCTGGGTACCGTGGTGGTATTTCGGCTGGCTCCCTTCCTGTCCAATGACACCATCAGTTTCGTGGCCGGCCTGGTTAAAATGAATTTTTGGCGCTTCATATTGGGCACCGCCGTGGGTATTATTCCGCTCATTGGTTTACTAGCGTACCTCGGAGGAGATTTCCAACGACTGGAAAGAGGATTGATCATCGGAAGTAGTATATGTTTGGTGGGGTTTGGTTTGTACGTATGGTGGGACAAAAAGAAAAATTCCTGAAAAAACCCTGTTAGCAAAACCAAAATATGAAACTACTAGTACCCCTCCTGCTGGGTGGCCTACTTCTAACCGCCTGCCAAACCAAGCCCGAACAACCAAATATTGACCCCCTTGCGGAAGCGTACGTGCGACTGGTGCTATCCGTAGGCCAGTACAATGGTGACTTTGTGGATGCCTATTTCGGTCCGGATTCGCTAAAACCAACGGGACCCAAGGCCGACTCGTTGCCCGCTGCGGAGCTACTTCGTCAGGCTTCTGACCTGATCCAGGAATGCGAAAATATCGGAAGTACGGAGCTTTCGGACGACGACCGGTACCGGGTAGTTTGGCTCAATAAGCTACTCATCGCCCTGAAAACCAAGGTAGAAATGATGGCCGGCCGGGAACTCACCTTTGACGAGGAGGCCAGGCTCCTCTACGATGCCGCGCCTCCTACCTTTTCGGCCGCCCATTTTGATAGCTTGCTTATTGAATTGGATAGCCGATTGCCGGGGAAGGGCAGTATTGCGCAGCGGTATACAGGGTATGCCAAACAGTTCACTATTCCAATCCAAAAACTGGATACTGTATTCAATGTCGCCATCGCCGAAGCCCGCAAGCGGACCAATGGGTACTTTGAACTCCCGGCTGATGAGAATTTTACGCTGGAATACGTAACGGACAAGCCCTGGTCGGGCTATAACTACTATCAAGGCAAGGGGCAGAGCAAAATCCAGTTGAATACGGACTTCCCTATTCCGGCCGATCGGGTTATTGATCTGGCCTGCCACGAGGGGTACCCGGGGCATCATGTATTCATGACGTTGCTGGATTTGAATCTTTACCAAGCGAAAGGCTGGGTGGAGTTTTCGGTGTATCCGCTGTTTTCCCCGCTTTCGCTCATCAGTGAAGGCAGCGCCAACTACGGAATTGAGGTCGCTTTTCCGGGCGCCGAGCGCGTCCGCTACGAACGGGAGGTATTGTTTCCGCTGGCGGGGCTTGACTCTGCCCAAGCGACCACCTATTACGCCGTTCAGGAGTTACGTTCCCGGCTCACCTACGCCGATAACGAAGCCGCCCGCAACTACCTGAATGGTGCCTTCACCCGCGAAGAAGCCGCCGCCTGGATAGAAAAGTACCAGTTTTTTGAGCACGATAAGGCCCTGCAGCGGACCCGCTTTTACGATACCTACCGGAGTTACGTGATCAATTACAACCTGGGCAAAGATCTAGTAGCGCATCGGATGGCTTCCCTGGGTAGTACAGCCGACCAGCCCGACAAACGGTGGCAGCTTTTTAAGGAGCTACTCAGTCGTCCCCCGGTGCCGGCGAGTATACAATAATAAGGGGCTAATGGCTATTAGTTTCTTGTAATTCATTGATGGAGAAGGACTAGGAATACTTTTTGATCAATCAAAAAGTATAAACCTACGCAATTAGACAGCTTGCCATACAAATTGACTGATTCTGCAAAAAATACCATTCTGTTTTCCCTGTTCTACCGGGGAGAAGAGTACCTGATCCAAACAAGCCGTAACGAATACCATTCGTTAATGACACTCCTATCGGATCGGCTCCCGGTGTCGGGATTTGGACTGTGCTCGGGCATGGGTAGCTGTGGTACCTGTCTGGTTACCATTGATGGGATGCCTACCCTGGCCTGTGCGGTTCGGGTGGATGACGAAATTGCCAATACCAGGATCGTGGTTCAGGAGAACCATTTTTGATTTTCTATCGATCTGTACGTACCACCAAAAAAGCACCCGAGCGGGTGCTTTTTTGGTGAGGTAGGTAATTTCAGAACAACTTCTCATTCGGGGGCTTCACCCCCTTCATCCGAATGTAGATGGTAGCTTGTCCGCGGTGATGCGTCTGGTGTTCGAATCCCTTGGCAAAGGCTACTCCGCGGGTCATGTCCCGGCCAAAAAGCTTAATTGAGGCGTCCATGTCCGCATCAGTAAGGCCGGTCAGCGAACCGATGGCGAAATCGTAGCTTTCGAGGACAACTTTGGTCAAGGACTCCTTCGTTTTGAAATCGTCCATTTTTTCCAGGTTTTTGCCCTGATACGGGTTTGCTTTGCCCGAAGCAGCCGAAGCGAAATTGAAATTCCCATTGGCCAGGTGCAACATTTGCTCCCTAAATGAGCGTATCTCGGAAGTAGGCTTGTAGTCAACCCCGTCGGCGGGCATCGTGTCGAGGTACTCCTGCGTAAAGGTCTTGGCCCGTTGCCAGTCGGCCACCATCTGGGTTACTGACTCGGCGGGTTGAAAGCCGCTCAGCCCCAGGAAGGCCAGGAGAAAAAGAAAAGCAGTAGAAAGGGTTTTCATGGGAATAATGATTAGTTTCCGTACAAGGTAAACAATTTTTGAAAAAGGGTCTTTATCAGAATGTTAAAATTGAATTTCTCCCTTTAAGGGTAGATGAACTACCTGATCTAAAACCCTTCTACCTTCCCTCCGTCCAGTTCAACATCCCTCATGCTTAGTAACTCCGAATTTGAAGCCATCTACGCCGAATTCAAAAAAACGGTGTACAATCTGGCGCTGAGCTATGTGCATAATCAGGAGGATGCGCAAGATATTGCCCAGGAGGTATTTGTAAAAATATACCAGCGCTACGATACCTACAACCCGGCCGGCGGCTTCCCTCAAAACCTGGGTATATCAGATCACCATCAACCAAAGCCTTGATTTTATCAAGGCCCGAAAGACTAAAAAACGATTCGGGTTTATCACCAGCCTATTCAACACTGATACCAACGAACCTATTGCCGACCTCGGGCATTTTGATCATCCGGGCGTAGCGCTTGAGGACAAGGAAGAGCTTCAAAACCTGTTTGGGATCATTGACCAGTTGCCTGATGCGCAGCGAACCGTTCTGATTCTGACCAAAATCGAAGACCGTCCCCAGAAAGAAGTGGCCGAGATTATGAACCTGAGCGTAAAGGCAGTAGAATCATTGCTACAGCGGGCCAAACAAACTGTTTCAAAAAAATTGAAGTCCCGCGAAGGGTTTTGAAAAAACTATCGTATAACCTATCAAACGGCTGAACTATGAACATTGACAAAAAACTGGATCGCCTGAAAAAAATTGAAGCCGTAGAAGCCCCGCATTTTTTATACACCCGAATCCGCGCCCGGATTGATGCATTGGCCGAAGCCCCGGCACCCGTTAAATGGATGTGGAATTTTGCCGCTGCGGCCGTGGTGGTACTGGCGTTGAACACGGGAATACTCCTTACCGCAAGCAGTAGTTCAGAAGAAAAATCGGACGTGGGTACGGTAGTCAGTACTATGCAACTTGCCTCCACAACAACTTTTTATGATGAGTAAAATTCGACTATTGAACCTGGCCGTAGTGGCATTACTGGTGCTGAATGTGGGCTTGCTGGTAATGATGTTTCTATATCCGCCGGGCGGCCAACGCTTGGGCGGCCCACGGTTGGGCGGCCCAAGCGGGAGGCCGGGAAGGCCTGGCGAGCAGGAGGGTCCCAAGCAAATTATTGCGGACAAGCTTAACTTTTCCGGGGATCAGGTCGCCCGCTACGAAGAGTTGATCAAAGCACACCGAGTGGCGGTCAAACGGCTTAATGATCAAATAAAAGCCACAAAGGAAAGTCTGTACGCTACCCTGGCTACGGATGACTCCACCAGAAAAGATTCCCTGATTACCCACCTGGGCGAGTTGCAAAAACAAGTTGAGAAGGTTCATTATACCCATTTTGAAGCTATACGAAAAATCTGTACTCCCGAACAACTGGACAACTACAAGGAGCTGACCCGCGAATTAGCCGGATACTTTGCCCTCGGAAAAAAACCTCCGCTCAGGCCGTAGGAACAGGGATTCACTAGTGTAAAAGAAACAAACCAAAAATAGATAATGAACAGATTATTCGTATTAGCCGGGCTGCTCGTAGCCTGCCTTATTCTGAGCTGCAAGAGTGATACCATGGACGACGTAACTACCGACCCCGCCGGCAGTAGCGTAGCCGTGCCGGATGTATATAAGAAAATCTACGGAGCCAGCAGCATCACTTCCGATGGTACCTACATCACCATCAAGTCCAACGGCATGCCTGATCATAAGAGCGCTTACTACCCTACGTCCAACAGCCTCTACGAAAGTTTTAGCGGAAAAACCTTCGGGGACTATACCTTCAATAAGAATCCCAATACCATCGCTTCCCAATCCCTGACCTTCAAAATTCCCCTTAATCCCAAAGAAGCCTCCTCCCACGCGGCCACGCCGCTGGGGCCATCGGAGTGGCACTCAATGGCGTGGCGATTTTTAATCAATACGCTGGCCCCAACCAACCCCTCACCAACGAAATCACGAGTTTTGACCAGTACTGGGGACATCCGCAGCAAACGGGCCAGTACCACTACCACCTCGAACCGCTGTATTTGACAACGGTGAAGGCAACAAAGTCTGCCCTGCTGGGTTTTCTTCTGGACGGGTTTCCGGTGTACGGGCCCGAAGAGAATAACAAAAAAGTAACAAATGACCTACTCGATGCCTACCACGGACATACCCACGCCACCATCGACTACCCCAATGGCACCTACCACTACCACATCACGGATGCCGATCCGTATATCAATGGCAGCGGATTTTTTGGCACGGCGGGTACGGTTTCGCGTTAGCGTGTGGCTCTTTTCGGGGTGATGTTTTCTATCGGCTGTACCCAGCCCGATGAGAAGATCAATCAGGTGGTGCTAAACGGTGATGAGGGTAATTTTAATCAGCTCAATGGCGTAGTCTTGCTCGACGACCAGCCCTTCACCGGTACCCTTTATACTTTTTTTCCGGACACCCGCGACACGGCCCGGATCGTCAGGTACCTGGTAGGAAAAGAGCATGGCATCTGGAAGCAGTTTTACCCGAGCGGTACCTTGTTGGATGAACGGGAATTCAATCGGGGACAAAAAGTAGGCGAGCTGGTAGCCTGGTACGAAAACGGAAAAAAGAAACTCCACTACCGATTCGAAAACGACGAGTACGAAGGTACCTGCCGCGAGTGGAACGAGGAGGGCACACTGGTGCAGGAAATGAACTACCACCAGGGCCATGAGGAAGGCCCGCAAAAAATGTACTACGACAATGGCAAGGTGCGGTCCAACTACACCGTAATCAACGGCAGAAGATATGGCCTGCTCGGAACCAAAAACTGCGTTAATGTTTCGGATAGTGTGTTTGTGAAGTAGGGATTAGTGATAGGCCATAGGCAAAAAAGCTCATTTGAATTAAATTCAAACTAATGCCGTACAACTTCCCTCCTTCTAAGGAGGGTTAGGGTGGTGTTTTTTTTGGCTAAATGGTTCTTTATTAATGTTTTAATTTAATACATACCCATAAATTCTCCCGGTTCATGCCCCACCCATCAAAACATATCTTCCTTCTAATTATCTTCTTTTGGGGCTGCTCAAAGGAGGAAAAAGTGGAGAAATTACCCTACTACAATACTCCCGATTTTACGCCCCAATTTCTGACCTCACCCCAGGAAGTCGACCAGAACATCACCCACACCATAGCCTCATTTTCCTGTACGGATCAACACGATCGGCCAGTGACGGACAAAACCATCGAAGGCAAAATCCACGTCGCCAACTTCATCTTTACCAGTTGTGGAAGCATCTGTCCTGTTATGACCAAACATATGAAATTGGTGCAGGATGAGTTCAAAAACGACTCAACGGTGGTCCTCCTCTCGTACAGCGTCACCCCCTGGATGGACGATGTACCGCGATTGAAAAAATTTGCCGAGAAAAACAGGGTAACTTCACCCAACTGGCATCTATTGACAGGTTCTAAAAGTGACATATATACCCTGGCCCGGCAGTCGTACTTTGCCGAGGAAGACCTGGGTTTTACCAAAGACAGCACGCAGTTTCTGCATACCGAACACGTACTGTTAGTGGATAAAAACAAACGCATCCGCGGCATATACAACGGTACCCTCCAACTCGAAGCCGAGCAGTTGATAAAGGACATGAAAGTATTGCAGCAAGAATGAAAAGCCGAAAGCTGACTGCCGACTACCCTCTTTTATAAAAAATATAATCGGTAGTGAGTGGGGTACCTCCCTGCCGCCGCACTTCGGTGGCGATTTGGGCGCGGTGGTAGTTGGAGTGGTTGATGACATGGTACACAATATCCTGCACCGAATTGACAAACGGCTCCCCTTTGCTATTGGAATACTCAATCAGTTGATCAAGGGGAAGGTCGGTCAGCAGGGAACGGCTTTGGTGGGTATTCTGCTCATTCATATTGAGCAGATCCTCGCGCGGTACATCTCCCCAGACAGCAAACAATGGGAGCTGCCCGAGTACCCGCTGATTCCATATGTGATGGGCCGTCAGGACGTGATTCAGGAGGCGGTAGAGTGGGGTAGGGTCGGTCCATGTACTGGTGTTGAGCTGGCCAATGACCCGCTCATTCATGAGGCGGTTGTATGCCAGTAGATCAAGAAGAAAATCGTTCATAAATAAAAAAAATAGCTGGAAGCGTAGACAAAAAAGGGGGATTCGTCGGATAAAACTACCCATCGGTCGAGTTGGGGGTTGTCCCGTTTAAACCAGAGTTACCTTCAAGTATCCAATCCAGCATAACTACATCGGTAAAACCACCATGACAAAAATACTATCTACTCTTTTTATTGCCATGCTTTGGCTGGTTTCGCTGGATGCGAGCGCCCAAACGGCCCGGATCACGGGTGCTGTTCTCGACAGTACGTCCAAGGGGCCCGTGGTAGGAGCCTACGTCAGCGTGGAAGATCCGGCCAAAACGGATAAGCCGATTTATACCACGACGGATTTGAACGGAAAATTTGAATTCGCCAATCTGAAACGCCAAAAGTACCTTCTTAAAGTATCGTACCTGAGTTATAGCGATATCGCCAAAACGGTTGACCTATCCGATGGCGTGCTAAATTTAGGAAATATGATCATGACTGAAACCGCCCAGAATTTGAAAGAAGTGAAAGTAGTGGGGCAGATCCAGCAATCACAGATGAAGGGAGATACGACTCAATTTAACGCAGCGGCTTTTAAAACCAACCCTGATGCCAACGTCGAAGACCTGATCCAGAAAATGCCCGGCATAGCCGTCGTCAATGGCGAGGTGCAGGCTCAGGGTGAAAAAGTACAGCGCGTGCTGGTAGATGGTAAGCAGTTTTTTGGCGAAGACGCTACCCTGGCCCTCAAAAACCTACCCGCCGAAATCGTGGACAAAATCGAGGTGTTTGACCGGCAGAGCGATCAGGCCCAGTTTACGGGCTTTGACGATGGCAATGCCCAGAAAACCATCAACATCGTAACCCGGACCGACCGCAACGCCGGGCAAGTTCGGCAAAGCCTTTGCCGGCTACGGCAGCGACAACCGCTACATGGCGGGGGGTAACCTGAATATATTCGGGAAACAAAAGCGAATCTCGATCATCGGTCTATCGAACAACCTGAACCAGCAAAACTTTGCCTCGCAGGATTTGGCCGGGGTACTCGGTAGTTCGGGTGGCGGTGGTGGACGGGGCGGCCGTGGGGGCGGTGGCGGCGGCGGTGGTAATTTCGGCGGTGGCGGCGGGGCTGGTAACTTCCTGGTGGGTCAGCAAAGCGGAATCACCAACACCAGTGCTTTGGGCCTGAACTACAGCGATAAGTGGGGCAAAAATATGGAAGTAACGGGTAGTTATTTTTTCAACAAATCCAGCAACGCCAACCAGCAGAATACCAACCGCGAGACCTTCCTGAGTGGGGGAGCGGGGAATCAGTTTTATCGGGAACAGAACACCTACGCCAATACCAACATGAACCACCGGGTCAATTTCCGGCTGGAATACACCATCAATAAAAACAACTCGATTATTTTTTCACCGGGAGTAAGCTGGCAAAATAATGAATCCAACACCCTTCGGGTAGGAGCCACCACCCTGGCCAACGGCACCCTGCTGAACCGCACCGATAATACCCAGTTCAACCATACCACCGCCCTGAGTTCCAATAGCTCGTTGCTATGGCGGCACCGCTTTGCCAAGGCTGGGCGCACGCTTTCGGCTAACTTGTCGTCCAGTATCACCAACCGCAACGGAGATGGTACCCTGTACGCGATGAATGAGTTTTACACCAATAGCCGCATGCCAAGCGACACCATTGACCAGCAATCCAATACCTATTCGGACAACATGCGGCTGGGAGCGAGTGTAAACTTTACCGAACCGCTGACCAAAACCATACAGTTGCAGCTGAACTACAACGTATCGCTGAGCAACAGCAATTCCAAAAATGAGACTTTTCATTACGTCAACAGCGAGCAGCAGTATGCGCGCCTGGATACGGTGCTGTCCAATACCTTCGATAACCAATACCTTACCCACCGCGCGGGCATGTCGCTTCGGGGAAGTAAGAAAAAATTCACCGGATCGGTAGGCGTTGATTTCCAAAATGCTGGCCTGTATAGTCAGCAGTTGTTCCCGCGCACGAGTGAGGTGGATCAAACCTTCACCAACCTGCTTCCCAATGCCTTTGTAATGTTCCGGCCCAGTGAAGGCAAAAACCTCCGCCTGTTCTACCGTACCTCCACCAACGAGCCCTCCATTACGCAGTTGCAAAACGTGGTCAACAACAGCAATCCGCTCTTCCTGACGGCCGGTAATCCCAATCTGAAACAGGAGTATTCCCACAATGCGAGTTTGCGGTATTCCGCCTCTGATACCAAGCTGGGCCGAAACTTCTTCGTATACAGCTCCGTCAATTACAGGGGTAATAGCATCACCAACTCTACATTTGTGGCGCAGCAGCCTACAACTTTGCCCAATGGCATCGTGCTGGAGCGAGGGGCGCAGCTTACCTCGCCCGTCAACCTCGATGGCAACTGGTCGGTGCGGACGTTTGCTAATTATGGCTCGCCCATCAAGGCTTTGAAGCTCAACTTGAACCTGAACTCGGGGGTGAACCTGACCAAACTGCCGGGCTTGATCAACCAACAGCTCAATACCTCCACCAACTACGCCTTGTCGCAGGGGATTGTGCTGAGTAGCAACATCAGCCCCAAAGTTGACTTTACCCTGTCGTTTAACGGAAACTATAATATTGTCCGCAACAGCCTACAGCCGCAGCTGAATAGCAATTACTTTTCTCAGAACAGCTCGGCCCGCATCAACTGGATATTTGGAAAAGGATTTGTATTCCAAACGGATCTTACCAACCAGTCGTACCGTGGGTTAGGGGCGGGCTTCAACCAGAACTTCACCCTCTGGAACGCCAGCCTGGGTAAGAAATTCCTGAAAGACAACCGCGGCGAGTTGAAACTGACGGTTTTCGATATCCTGGCCCAAAACAACAGCATCAACCGCAACGTGACCGAAACCTACGTGGAAGACGTAACCAGCCGGGTACTAACCCAATACGGTATGATGACTTTCACCTATACCCTGCGTAACTTCGGCAAAGCACCCGCTCCCGCACCAGAATCCGAGCGTCGCCGCGACTGGGGTGGACCCGGTGGTGGAGGTCCACGGGGCGAAGGCGGCGGACGGCCGTTTTGAGGTCAATGATAGAATGAGTGAATGAGTGAATAGATTTTATTGGAGTAAGAACCAAAAAGGAGTTGATGGGATTTCCATCAACTCCTTTTTGGTTTTTACTCTAAATTTTATTGTACCCGCCTTTTTCTTACTTTTTCTTGCCAAATGGAATGATCAGTTTTTCGCCTCGTTCGGAATAGTTGCGGGTTTTTCCGTTGGCGTCCATCAGTTGCTGTAAGGTGATGTTGTATTTTTTTGCCACCACGCGGAGCACGTCGCCGGGGCCCACGGTATGGACGGTCTGCACATTTACATTGAGCTTGGTTACCCCCGATTTTATATCCTTCGAAACATCCTTAATCTGGGGGTTCAGAGCTTTCAGTGTTTCGGTACTGAGGTTGTACTTGTTGGCTATGCCGAAAAAAGTTTCACCGGATTTTACCGTGTGGGAAACCTGGGTACCACCTACCTCCACCGGTTTCGGCTCTGGTGCGGGGGGAGGGGGTGTTTCCTTCACCACAGGGGGCGTTTCCTCGGTGGCAGGACCTTCCTCGGCATTTTCCTTAAAATCGTATTGTGCCGAATCCACTCGGTCCGGTTCGGCCAGGATGGGTTCGGTTTGTAGCTCGAGCTGGGTAATTTTGCTAGTGGTATCAGGCACAATATCAGTCACTTCTTCCGACCCCTTGGTGTCATCCGTGATGAACTTATAGCCAATCATGAATAAGCCTATGATAATTCCCACCAGAGTTAGGAGGGTAATCAGGGGCAATCTGGAAGTCTCTTCGGGACGGATATTTCTTTTCTTGGGCGCTTCTTCTTCCATACTAACCAGATAATGACGTTAAGTTTTGTGTAAGTCCTGAAACAAATATAAGGAATTGTTATAAGCGGGCATCAGGATTTGTCTTTCAACGCTATATTCATCTCTGCTACCTTGGCCTTCAATTCCTCTTTATAAAGGTCTAGTCGGGTGGCTACGGTCGCATCTGAACTACCTATAATTTGCGCGGCTAGGATACCGGCATTTTTGGCTCCGTTCAGCGCTACGGTAGCCACGGGTACCCCACCGGGCATTTGCAAAATTGACAAAACGGAATCCCATCCGTCGATCGAATTACTCGATAAAATGGGGACTCCAATCACCGGCAGGGAGGTCAAGGATGCCACCATGCCGGGCAAATGGGCCGCTCCGCCCGCACCGGCCACAATGACTCGAATGCCCCGCGTACGCGCTGTTTTGGCGTAGTCCAGCATCCGTTCGGGCGTTCGATGCGCCGACACAATCTCCATTTCAAACGCTACGCCCAGTTCGTTTAGTACCTCGGCGGCTTCCTGCATCACCTTCCGGTCCGAAAGGCTGCCCATGATTATACCTATCATTTATGAATGAGTGATTGAGTGAATAAAGTTCTGGGTACGGTGTTCTTTGTTCTGAGCGGGGTTCTGGATTCTGAACGGCCTCCGCTGGGGGATGTTGTTGTATCTTTGTCATGAAAGTTATGTACCCTCATTGGCTCCTGATATTGAATCTACTCCGGAAAAAGTACTTAGAACTCCATATCCCAAACCCCAAACTAACAACTCCTTACTAAGAACCCAGAACTTATTTGCTGATTACCCGAATGTTGTTTTTTACAAATTCTGCTTTTTGTTTTAAGGCTTCCGTATCCTGATCCAGGATGGTGATGTGGCCCATTTTGCGAAACGGGCTGGTAACCGCTTTGCCGTAGAGAAAAGGAAATACTTTCTCCGTGGCCAGGAGGGTTTCCATACCTTCGTAGTAGGCCGGTCCGGTATAGCCCGCTTCACCCAGTAGGTTGACCATGGCGGCGGGTTCGTACTGTTGCGTACTGCCCAGGGGTAGTCCCAGGATAGCCCGCCAATGCTGCTCGTACTGCGAGGTGGCGTTGGCGCGGATGGTTTGGTGTCCGCTGTTGTGCGGACGAGGGGCTACCTCATTGATCAGGATGGCTCCTTCCTTGGTGACAAACATCTCCACCGCTAGCAGTCCCACGATACCGAACGCCTCCGCAGTTTGGCGGGCAATGGCCTCGGCTTCCGCGCTCAGATCTTCGCTGATTTGGGCAGGTGCAAACAGGTACTCGACCAAATTATGCTCCGGATGAAACACCATTTCCACCACGGGGAATGCCTCCATCTCGCCCTGCGGGTTTCGGGCCACAATAACCGCTATTTCTTTGTCAAAGTCGATGGCTTTTTCCAGAAGTCCAGGTGCATCAAACGCCTTGTACACTTCCTCGGCGGAGGAAATGCGTTGTACGCCCCGACCGTCGTAGCCATCTTTGCCCAGTTTATGAAAAGCAGGCAGGAAGTCCAGGTGGTTGGCCACATCGGCCTGCGTTTCGGTGATCCGAAACTCGGCCGTTGGCAGACCATGATCCGTGTAAAATTGCTTTTGGATGCGCTTATCCTGGATCTGCCGGATCACGTGTGGTTGGGGATACACCCGCTTGCCTTCCCGTTCGAGGGCTTCTAGGGCTTCCACATTCACCTTTTCTATTTCAATAGTAATCACGTCCAGATCTTTACCGAAGGCATAGACTGTATCGTAATCCTGTAAGGAACCCTGCTGAAAATGGGGCGCGATGCGGCTACACGGAGCCTCCTCGTCCGGGTCAAGGATATGAATATCGAGATTCCAGTCAACGGCTGCCTGTAAAAGCATCAGCCCCAGCTGACCTCCTCCCAAAATACCGATTCGAGATGAAAGCATGGAAAAATTGTGAATGCTGAATTATGAATTTTTCGGTAGTACGCTATGGGGTACCCGGTGATCAAAAAAAGTGACCGTTTGGCTGGTGCAAAGTTGGGAGAAAAACGCAAGAATTAAAATCTCATAGCCCCATTTCACGCGGATCATGGCCAAAGCGCCGCGCCGATTCTTTCATTATCTCCAGGAGTTCGGTATAGCTAAACAGCCGCCCCGCCAGGTAATCTTGTTCTTCCGGATCGGCGTACACCTTCTTGCCCTGCAAATCGCGGATGTTCTCGTGGACGGTTATGAGCACATCTTGAAAAAATAGTTCAAAATTTTCGGGTTGCATAGCGGTACTTTATCTGGGTTTAAGAGTATCTAGTTGGTGTTTGGTACAAATACGAAAGGACGTGTATTACCTAATTGAGTTCAAATAAAAATTTTAGTTGACTTCTAGATAATATTAAGAAATTGCGATTAACTTACTAAAAAAATTAAAGAACACTTTACCCAAGTAAGTCAGGGCGTGCCGTAGAGAGTGGATAGTTTTGCGTTTGAATGTAGTTCCTCCAGTTTGTATTCATTTTACGTACCATATAACTAAACTATTCAGCGTATGAAAAAACGTGTATTACCGCGTCTGAGTCGAATTGTGAGCCATCACCGACTCGTGCTAAGTTTTCTGGGGATCTGGCTTTGGGCCGGAACTTCCTTTGCTCAGTCGGTCGTGACGGGCACCATTACTTCCCAGGAAAGTGGAAGTACTATTCCAGGGGTGAGTATAGTAGTAAAAGGCACCAACGTGGGCACCACTACTACCGCCAAGGGCACCTACACGCTTACCGTTCCGGCCGGTAGGAACGAACTAGTTTTTTCCTTCGTAGGCTTCTCTACCCAGGAAATCTCCATCAACAACCGCTCGGTCATTGACCTAACCATGACCACCGACCTGCGCCAGTTGCAGGAGGTGGTGGTAACCGCCCTGGGTATCAAAAAAGACATCCGCCGCACGGGGGTGGCCATCCAAACCCTCGACGGGGCCTCGACCGTAAAAGCTCGCGAGCCCAATGCTATCAACTCTCTGGCAGGAAAGGTAGCCGGACTTACCATCGGTACCCAGCCCGAGCTACTTCGTCGGCCGAACATCCTGCTTCGTGGCAACTCCGACGTGCTATTTGTGGTGGATGGGGTACCCGTCAACTCCGATACCTGGAACATCAGCCCCGACGACATTGACACCTACTCCGTGCTGAAAGGGGCCACGGCGTCGGCCCTTTACGGATTTCGGGGAAAGAACGGGGCCATTCTGATTACCACCAAGCGCGGGACCAAAGACAAGCGCGGCTTCTCGGTGGATGTGAACTCGTCTACCATGATGGATAAGGGTTTTTATTCCATTCCCAAAGTACAAGATGAGTACGGCCCCGGCGACCACGGCCGTTATGCTTTCGGGGATGGCAAAGGGGGCGGCCTCAACGACGGCGACTACGATGGCGGCTGGGGCCCCCGATTTGAAGGACAGCTGATTCCGCAGTACGACAGTCCGATCGATCCGGTGACGGGGGTGCGGCAGGGACACCCTGGCTGGCGCGCGGTAAAGATAACCTGAACCGCTTTCTGAACCCCGGTATATTGTCTACTAACAATATGTCAGTGTCGGCTTCCAGCGATAAGTATAATCTGCGCTTTTCTACCTCACACATCACGCAAAAAGGCATTGTACCCAACACTAAGCTGAACATCACGAACTTCAACGTGACGGCCGATTACAATTTTTCGGACCGCTTGAAGTTTGAATCCGGATTGCAGTACAACCGGCAGTACACGCCCAACATTCCCGACATCAACTACGGCCCCAACTCCATCATTTACAACATGACCCTCTGGGCCGGAGCGGACTGGGACGTGGACGATATGCGCAACTACTGGCAGCCGGGCAAGGAAGGGATTCAGCAGATTTATGCCGAGTACCAGCGGTACAACAACCCCTACTTCATGAGCTACGAATGGCTGCGCGGGCATTACAAAACTGATATCATCGGGCAGGCGGCCATGACGTATAAGGTCACCGACTTCCTGGATGTGATGCTCCGTACGCAGGTAACCACCTGGAACCTGTTCCGGAACGAGAAAATGCCCTATTCCGCCGGTTCCTACGGCCGCGACGAGCGCCGGGGCGACTACCGTGAAGACCGCCGTAACCTGTTTGAAAACAATACGGACGTGCTGGTGCGCTTTGATCGGGATCTGTTCCCGGGCCTGAACGCCAAAGTATGGGCTGGGGGTAACATCCGGACCTTCGAGTACAACTCACAGTACGGCTCCACGGACTACCTGAACGTACCCGGCCTGTACAATTTTAACAACTCGGCTAATCCCGTGCGGACCTCCAACTTTGCCTCGGCCATGCGGGTGAACTCGGCCTATTATTCGGCGGACTTTACCTACAAGGACTATTTTACAATATCCACCACGGGCCGGGTTGACAAGCTTTCGACGTTACCGAGCGGCAACAATACCTTCTTTTATCCTTCCGTGGCCCTATCCACGGTGCTTTCCGATTATTTCAAACTCCCCGAAATTATTTCATTTTTCAAGTTGCGTGGCTCGTACGCCAACGTGAAGGACGGTCTGACCCGCTCAACCATCGGTACAACGCCCTCCCTGGGTGATGGCAATCCGCTGGGCTACGGCGACCAGTACTACTCGCCCTACGACGGGCCTACCTACCAGAATGCGGCGGTGTATTCTACGCCATTTGCGTACAACAACCTGCCTTCGGCTTACTACACCAACACGCTCAATAATCCCAATCTCCAGCCCAGTTCCACCTCGCAGTCGGAGGTAGGTCTGGACCTGCGGATCATGCAGAACAACGTCTGGGACTGGATGTGACGTACTTTGTGTCCAACGAAGGTCCCCGGATTTTCTCCCTGCCTATTTCTACCACTACGGGATACAGCTCGGCGCTCGGTAAATGGTATCAAAACCCAAAAAACTGGTTGGGAAATTGCCCTGACGGGTACCCCGTTGCGTTCTGCCAAGGGACTGAACTGGAATATCGTGGCCAACTACTCTACGTTCAAAGAGGTACTTACGGAGATTTATCCCGGCGTCGGATGCTCTGAACACGTTTTTCAGAGTAGGCGACCGGCTGGACAAATTCTACGGCCGGGCGTTTGCCAAAACCACCGACGGTCAGATCATCAACGATGCCTCGGGCCGTCCGATCTACCTGCCCGTGAACCAGTTTCTGGGCTACGTGAATCCAAAGTTTGTGTTTGGTATCAATAACAAATTCAACTACCGCGACTTCAATTTTAGCTTCCAGTTTGATGGCCGGATTGGTGGGGTAATCTCCAACTACATTCAGCGCCAGACCTTCCGCGGGGGTCGCCACATCGCTCTGGTGGAAGGCGCGCTGGGCGAGGCCCGCTACCAGGATTTCCTGGGTAACCGGGCTTGGGTCGGCGAGGGGGTTCAGGTATCCAACGGGGCAAAGTTGAATTACGATGCCGATGGAAAAATCACGAACCTGGCCGAGCTGAGCTTTACGCCCAATACCACCAAGCAATTCGTGCAGGACTGGGTGAGCCGCTACTACAACTCCGACGAAGGCAACCTGATGAGCCGATCCTTCGGGATGCTGCGCGAGGTGGTGATTGGGTATTCGCTGCCCGCCAGCGTACTGGAAAACAGCAAGTTTATCCGCTCCGCCACGGTGTCGCTGGTGGGACGCAACCTGCTGTACTTTGCCGAGAAAAAGGATGTGGACCTGAACCAGTACATTCGGGGAGGAGGCTCTGGTCTGCAGACACCTTCCACCCGCCGGTATGGTATCAACTTCAATTTGACATTCTGATTTTTCAGAAAGACAGAGGGAGAACACCACTTCCTAGTATCACTACCTTATTTCTAACATGATCATGAAAAGAAACTATATCAAATCCTGTGTCTCTTTGGGCTGGGACTTGCCCTGATGAGCTGCGATAAAAGCTTCGAGGAACTCGAAAAAGACCCCAACCGGGCGGTATCAGCCCCGGCCTCCCTGGTGTTGCAGGGCATCGAGTTTGACATGTACAACAACACCGGCCGGCCGTTCAGCTCGGAGATGCGCTGGAACCAGTTTTACGCCATCAACTACAACTACTACGGTACTAATGAGTACCAATGGTCGGAGGCCCCCAACCATTACAGTACCCTGAAAAACGTGGTACAGATGGAGCTGGAAGCCAAACGGGCCGGTGCTTCCGATGTGAATGGCTACGCCGCCCTGGGTAAGTTCTTCCGGGCGTTTTACTTCGATCAGATGTCGGTTCGCATGGGCGATCTGCCGGTAATGGAAGCACTTTCGAGGTACCAATAATCTAACGCCCAAGTATGACTCCCAAAAAGCCATCTACCTACAGATTCTGAAATGGCTGGACGACGCCAACGCCGATATGTCGGCGTTGATTGCGAAGGGAGAGACGACCGTGGCAGGCGATTTTTACTTCGGGGGTGACCTTCGCAAATGGCAGAAAGTCGTGAATGCGTTCAAATTGCGCATGTTGATCCGTTTGAGCAAGAAGGAAAACGATGCCGATATGAACGTAAAGGCCCGCTTTGCCGACATGCTCAGCAACCCCACCAAGTACCCCTTGCTGACGGGCATGAGCGATAACCTGCAATTCATGTCCAACAACTTCAATAAGTACCCTTCCAATCCCGATAATTTTGGGTTTGATGCCACCCGTCAGAACATGGCCAAAACCTACATTGATCTGCTCGTAGCCCGCAAAGACCCCCGCGTGATGGTAACCGCCGAGCCTGCCGGAGCAGAGTTGAAAGCCGGTAAGCTACCCTCCGACTTCACGGCCTTCGTGGGTGCTAGCTCGGGCGAAGACCTTACCGACATGTCCGATAAGGCCGGCCGTAGCAATGGCGCTGGTTTTGCGCCGGGGATGTATTCCTTCCAGAGTCGTTCGCGCTATTACTCCAACTACGTCGGCGAAGCGGTGTTCATCGTGGGCTTTCCCGAAATGTGCTTCAATCTGGCCGAGGGGATCAACCGCGGCTGGGCCACCGGCAACTCCGAGCAGTGGTACAGGCAGGGGATTCAGGCTTCGCAGGAATTTTACGGCGTAAAGACCGGTACCCTGACCATGCGCTATTCCAAAACGGGAGGCCGCGACGCCGCCGACTTTGGTACCTATACCATCCCCTTCGACTTTGACACCTATTACAACCAACCCCTGGTAAAATACAGCGGCAATACCGCCGCTGGACTGAGCCAGATCCTGACGCAGAAGTACCTGGCTTTCTTTATGAACTCGGGTATGGAAGCCTACTTCAACTACCGCCGTACGGGCACCCCTGCCTTCCTGACGGGCGTAGGGACGGGCAACTCGGGCCGGATCGCTACCCGCTGGCAGTATTTCTTTTCCGAACGTACCACCAACGAAACCAACTACAAAGCGGCCATCCAAAGCCAGTACGCTGGCAAGGACGACATCAACGACCAGACCTGGCTTTCAAAATAAGCATTTGATGTATCAAAGTAGGTTTGGTAGTAATGAAAAAGCGGGGGTACCTTACTTCCGCTTTTTTTTACCTCTTCCCCCCGGCCCCCTTCTCCTGGCAGGAAAAGGGGCAGGGTGGTCCGCTGATGCGGTGAGGCAAATTTCGCAAAAACCCATCTCTTAGACTGTTCCATTTATGCGCTACCTCCTTTATCTGATCCTCCTTTTATCCCTTACCTCCCACGCCCAGAAACGGGTAGTGGTTATCGGCCTGGATGGCCTTAGTCCTGATGGTATCCAAAAAGCCCCAACCCCCGTGCTGGATTCCCTTATGAAACAGGGAAGCTACTCGATGAATGCCAAAGCCGTGTACCCAAGTTCGAGCAGCCCCAACTGGGCCTCGATGATTACGGGTACCTCGCCCGCCCACCACGAAATCTGGTCCAACGACTGGAAGCGGGTGGATATCGCCGACAAAGTCGTACTGCGGTGGTGCCAAAGGGCAACTGTACCCCACGATATTCCGGGCCGTGCGGGAGCAAAACAAAAATGCCACCATCGCCTGCTTCTATGACTGGGACGATTTTGGCCGCCTAATGGAAGACGATGTGTGTAATGTAAAGATTGATGGAAAAGGCGAAGACGATACCGCCCTGCAAGCCGCTGAGTATATTGCTACGAAGGCTCCGCTTTTCACCTTTGTTCACCTCGACCACGTGGATCATGCCGGGCACGAAAGCGGACACGGGACGCCAACCTACTACGAATCAGTAGCGAAGGCAGATCAGTTGATCGGGAAAATCATGAACGCGATCCGGGCTTCGGGCAAAGCCAACCAAACGGTGGTACTCATCACCGCTGACCACGGCGGAATCAATAAAGGACACGGAGGTACCAGTGTGGCCGAAATGACGATTCCCTGGATTATTTCGGGGAAAAGTATCCGAAAAAATCACGAACTTACCACCCCGATCGATACCTTCGATACGGCTGTGACGGTAGCCAAAGTACTCAACGTAAAACCTTTTGAATGCTGGACGGGCAAGGCCATTACGGAGGCGATGAAGTAGATTTTTTGGAGTTGATGAGTTTAGAGTCAAGGAGTTCAAAGCTTCTTCGCTCATCAACATTTGACTTTTAACCCATAAACTTTTCACTCTACTTTGAACCAGACTCTAAACGAAATCCGCGAACTTTTTGATAAGTACGGCCGCGAACCCTACTATGGCGAAGCTGTATCGCAGTTTGAGCACGCCGCGCAGACTGCCGAACTGGCCCGGCGCGATGGTTTCAATGAAGAAGTGCAGATAGCCGCTTTCCTGCACGACATCGGTCACATGCTGCCCACCGACGACCCCGCCGAACTGATGGACGAGTACGGGCGCATGGATCATGAGGGAGTGGCCGCCGAATGGCTGCGGGCGCGGGGCTTCTCGGATCGCGTCGCCTGCTGATTGAAAACCATGTCAATGCCAAGCGCTACCTGACCTGGAAGAATCCCGCCTACTTTGCGGCCCTTTCCGAAGCCAGTCTCCAGACCCTCACCTACCAGGGTGGCCCATGGAGGAGAAGGAAGCCATAGTCTTTGAAAATAACCTGCATTTTGACCTCATCATCCGCATGAGGCGCTGGGACGAAGCCGCCAAAATGATTGATTACACCACGCCCGATCTCGATCACTATTTGACCATTATTGAAAATTATTTAGAATCCAATAACTACTAAATGTCACCCGCACCCAAACTAAACCTCCCCCTCTCCTAGAAGGAGAGGGGCCGGGGGTGAGGTAATTAACGCTATGAAAAAATCACTCCTTCCCCTCCTCGTATCCCTTATCTCCCTAACCGCCACCGCCCAAACCTGGGTAGCCAAAACCCCGGCCGGCACCGACTACCTCAAAATTGACAAAAACGGCATCACCACCTTACCCAACGGCCGGCACATATCCCCTACCGGTCGGCAGATTACCACGGCCCCGCACCCGTATGGCCTGGCCGTCAGTGCCGATGGGAGCATAGCCGTTACGGCTAACTCCGGTATCAATCCCATTTCCATCAGCATCATCCGCAACGTCCTGGCCGACAACGCCACCGTACAGCAGGTACCCGACAAGGCCAAAACCGACGAGGGCATTCTGGAAGCCTGTTTCATGGGCCTGGCCATCACGCCCGATAACAAAACGGTGTACGTGGCGGGCGGAGAAACCAATAAGATATTCCTCTTTGACCTGGCTACTGGCAAGCAAACGGGTACCATCAACTGCGCCCAGAAAGTGAACGGCATCAAATACTACCACGGCTACATCGGCGATATGGTACTTTCAAAAGACGGTAATACCCTCTACGCCGTGGATCAGATCGGCTTTCGGCTGATGGTCATTGATACCCGTACGAACAAAATCCAGCATTCCATTCCTACCGGTCGCTACCCGTTTGGAGTATGCCTGTCGCCCGACGAAGATCGGGTATACGTGGCCAACGTAGGCGTATTTGAGTACAAGCCATTTACCGATCTGGATATGGACTGATCTGAAAAAGACCGCTCACAAATGGCCCGCGACCCGGTACAATTCCAAAGAAATGAAGGAGGGTATCCCTTCCGAAGGCGTACCGGCCCTGGGTGACCCCAATGCTCCCGAAGCTTTTTCGGTGTGGAGCTACGACCTGAAAAGCGGGCAGCCGGTGGTGAAGTCCAAAATCAAAACCGGTATCCTGGTCGGGCAGATGGTGGAGGACTTTCCCGCCGTGGGTGGCAGCAGCCCCAACTCCGTGGTAGCCACCGACCGCTACGTGTTTGTGAGCAACGGCAACAACGACTGCGTGTCGGTCATCGACATGGAGCGCGATACCGTAGTGAATAACATCTACCTGAATCCCGAACCACGACTGGGCAAACTCCGGGGATTAATCCCTTTTGGGGTAGCGGTTTCGCCCGATCAGCAACGCCTGTACGTAGCCGAAGCCGGGATCAACGCCGTGGCCGTCATCGACGTACCTACCCTCAAAGTACTGGGCCATATTCCCACGGGCTGGTTTCCGTCCAAGCTGAAAGTAAGCCCCGATGGCCGCAAACTCATCGTGACCAACGCCAAAGGCTACGGCAGTGGCCCCAACGGCGGCAGTACCTTCACGCTTGGGCCGGAGGGTAGCTACATTGGTAGCCTTATGAAAGGTACCGTATCCGTCATTGATATTCCGTCCGATGGCCAATTAACCGCCTTGACCCAAAAGGTACGGGACAACAACTTACCGATTTGTTCAGGCTACGGCCCAGAACAACAATCCCATTCCGCCCTATCCGGGTGCTTACGAGTCGCCCATCAAGCACATTGTGTTCATTGCCAAGGAGAACCGTACCTACGACGAGGTGTACGGGCAATTCCGGGGAGGCAACGGTGACTCCACTATTGCCCGCTACGGCCTGGATCGGAGTTTCGTGAGTCGGGATAAAAAACGTACCGTTGACCAACGGCGATGTCATGCCCAACCACCACGCGATGTCCCGGCAGTTTGCCATGTCAGACAACTACTACTGCGACTCCGACGTGTCGGCCGACGGCCACCGCTGGCTGGTGGGTACCTACCCCAACGAGTGGGTAGAGACGGGTACTGCTGCGGCCTATGGAGGCATTCGTAGCCTGCGCGATACCTCCACGGCCCCCGGCAACCTGTCGTTTTACGGCTCCGCAGGTAGTATTTATCCCGAGGACTACAACGAAGCCGGCTCGATGTGGGAACACCTGCAACGCAACAAGAAGGACTTTTTCAACTGGGGCTTTGGGGTGGAAATGGCTGCCGCCTACTCCGACAGTACCATGAAGTACATCGGCGAGTTGTATACCGTCAACTACCCGCTGCCCGCCCCGCTCTTCGACAAATCATCCCAGCAATTCCCGACCTACAACATGGCCATACCCGATCAGTTCCGGGCGGATGTGTTCATGAAGGAATTCAACGAAAAATGGGGAGGTGAAGGCAAAACCCTTCCCTCCATGCTGACGCTCATGCTCCCCAACGACCACGGTACCCGCGAGCGCCCGGCGGCAGGGTACCCCTTCACCGAAAGCTACATGGCCGACAACGACCTGGCCCTGGGCCGCACCATCGAGTTTTTGTCCAAAACTCCCTACTGGAAAAACATGATGATCGTAGTGACCGAAGACGACCCACAGGGCGGCGTAGACCACGTGGATGCCCACCGCAGCCTGCTGATGGTGGCCTCGCCCTACGCCAAAAAGAACTACGTGGGTCATCAGCATTACAGCTTCGGCAGTATCTTCAAAACCTTCTGGCACGTGCTGGGCATTCCCTACCTCAATCAGTACGACGCCACGGCCACGGACATGAGTGACCTCTTCACCAATACCCCCGACTTTGCCCCCTACAACGCCCTCGCGGCCGATCCCCAAATCTTCGAACCCCAAAAGGCCCTCGATCCCTTCGACGAAAAATTCGACTGGAAAGCCTTCGCCGAATCCGAAGAAATGGACCGCACCGAAACCATGCAGAAGCGCCGGGCGGAGGATGATGAGGACCTACGGGAAAAGAAAGCAAAGAAGCAAAAGAAGGTGAAGAAGGTACGGAAGGTGAAGACCTCGCCGAGGGAGTTTTAGGAAGGGGTGCTTATTGATTTATACGGCTAAAAAAGTATATTTGTACGTACAAATATACTTGTTTTTATGGATGCGAAACTAACATTGTAACACTCGATAAGGACGTGATCGAGAAAGCAAAAGAGTAGGCTGCCGCTCAGGAGAGAAGCTTGTCTAATTTGGTTGAGTCTTATCTCAAATTTCTGGTGAGTCGTGGGGAGATCAACGATGATGAAGAAGTTGTCCTATAACTCCGTTTGTGAGAAGCATGACCTCTGGCAGTCTTCTTCCGAAGATCTTGACTACAAAAGGATGTACCGGGAGCATTTGCTTGAAAAGCATAACATGCGAAAGTATCCGACGATGATCTTTGATACCAATGTAATACTGATTTTCAGCGCACATTACGCAAACACGGAGCCGTTGCCAAGACTGTAATTCCTGCTGGTCGTGGCAGGAACGTTGGAATCGCTTTGCCCTCAAAGCTGACTGGGGATTATCAGAAAGCCGACTTTCGTGCAAAGGATCTTGAATTACTAGTCCGATTAATTCAGGTATCCCGGTCATTGCACTAGTGATGTATGCCCATCATTGATAAACGCGTTCAGTTCTAGTGGAAAGTTCAAGACTCGCTAACACCGTTGCCGCTTGGGCTTGACTGCTCAAATCATGGGTAAAAACGACTTATGGATTGCAGCGACTGCCCTCTACCTGTGACATGGAACTGCGTACGAACTACCTACGGATTCTGGTCATTTGATTCATTTTGGCCTACGGCTGGTAAAATGCATAATCGCAAGTATGATTATCAAGGCACTCGAAATGTTAGAACAGTATTTGCGACGTGAAGCCAAGAGGCTTTTGGCGGACGCACGTCGCCCGCTGGGGTACAAGCGGGAGATGACCGCCAGTTTCAAATCGACGAGCTGAAATTCTAAACAGAAAGCGGAAGCTGAGTCTGGAAATGATAAGGAAACTGAATGCTTCGCTTCACATTCCGACGGAGGTGCTGGTGCAGGAGTATTAGTTTAGCAGGCTAACTTTTATTTGAGAAGTCGCGTCGAGGATGTATCGTTTTACTCGATCATTTTTGCGAGTATTCGCACGGTCGCCCGCAGGCGTTGCAAACGCGAGGAGATGACCGCGCCCGATTTTAAATTGGGGCAAGCGAGGATTCAACCCCGATTTTAATCAGTGTTAGCAGGATGAGTATATTTTAAAAAGACTTGAAAAATGAATTTCAAAGAACAATTATTTGCATATTTCAGTGACCTCGAAGAAAACAAGGGTGCTAGAAATTCTTTTTGATTCTGAAATAACTCATAATACTATTGATGTAGCTGTACTAGATTTTGATGAATGGTATATTTGCAATTTCAATATAATGATCAGAGGCGAGTCCTAGTGTTATTGATGGGGAATTTGAAAGAGAGAAAAAAATGATTGAAAATATCTTAACCAAGTTTGCTACAATAGAGCATTTTACAGTTCAAAAAATAAAATGACTTTACCATTACCCAAAAATTTCAATAATATCAAAGTATAATCAAAATGACAAAATGAAACAATATCTGATTGATGAAGACTTTAAAAATTTTTGTGTTTCTATCCAATCCATATTCGTAGCATTTCATATAAAATAAAAGTTACCGAAGCATATTTTCATACTATCTCCTGGTCTCACTAATCAAATACTTTGGGTTTGACATCGAGAGTGAGGCAGGTCACCAACTTTGGTCGAATAGAGTCCTGTGATTGAACTGGAAGATAAAATTATAATAATTGAATTTAAAACATCTAGTTCTCAGATTGCAATTGAGCAAATAATTTCTAAAAAATACTTTCAGAAATATCAAATTAAAGCAAAGAGAATATTGAAAAGCTGTTTAAAGTTTTTGAGGAATGAAGGAAAACGGCCGTAGGACGTTAAGTTTGAAAATACGACTTGACAACCAAAACACCTACGACCATGTCCAAATTAACGAAAAAAATCATTAACCAACACCTTGTATTCCACCTGTCGAAAGGCAAACGCGGGCCGGAATGCAGCGTGGGCCTTTGGCGCATCGTCCGCTCGATTGTCCATCGCGTCAAAACGGGTACGCAGTGGCGCGAGCTGCCTACTCGGGGTTGGTTCGGCAAACACACAATAACTTGGAATACAGTGTACTACTACTACAACAAATGGTGCAAGGACGGCTCTTGGCAGCGCATGTGGGAGGCGCTGCTGGCGCTTAACAAAGCCGAGCTTGACATGTCCAGCGTGCAGTTGGACGGCAGCCACACGCCCGCTTGGCGGGGTGGGGAGGCAGTGGCCTACCAAGGCCGCAAGAAGCGCAAGACGACCAACATGCTCTTTCTTACCGACAGCCAAGGTATCCCGCTGGCCTGCTCGCAGCCCGTGGCGGGCAACCACAGCGACCTGTTCGAGGTCGAGAAAAGCGTGGCCAAAATCATCGGTACGCTCGACGGGGCGAACATCGAGCACCGAGGTCTGTTCATGAATGCGGATGCAGGCTTCGACAGCAAGAAGATGCGCGAATTCTGCGAGTCTTTGGAGATAAACCCCAACATAGCCATCAACAAGAGAAACGGGGGAGATCATGACTATCTGCTTGACGATGAGTTATATGAAGGAAGGTTTGTCGTCGAGAGGACGAACGCTTGGCTGGACGGATTCAAGAGTCCGCCTGTGCGGTACGAAACGAAAGCACGAAACTGGCTGGGCCAGCACTATCTCGGTATTCGCCATCATATTTTTGAGGAGATTTGCTCAAACTGAAAAAGAACTTTAAACAGCTTCATTGTTTTTGGGTATAAAGTGCAATTTATTAGAAAAAAATATTGATGATTGGTCACTGAAAGAATTTTGAAAAGTTAATTTTATATGAAGAAATTCGTTAAGAATAATTTTTTTTTATTTAATTTCAGGAATTATAGTTTTTATTATCTTGCCATTATTATGTCGTTTATTTGCCAGTCTTCTTGATAGTTTTTCTGTTTGAGAAAGGTTCTGATACTAGTAAGTGGATTGCTTTTTCTATATATATTTTAATCATAGTCTATATCTTAAATTTGCCTGATGACTCTCCAAAAGTCAAAAATGCAGATAGTAGAAAAATATCAAACTATAATAGCACCTTAAATAGGGAATCTAAATTAATTGAGAAAGCAAATAATACAAAGTATCTAAGTCATTGTTGGAACTGTAAAAGTAAAATTAGTTCTTCTGATAATACTCAATGCAATAACTGCGAATACTATATATGTGACAACTGTGGCTGTTGTTTTTGTCAATATGTGTGAATTTCTATTTAATCCTCCCCCGCTCGCCCTGATTTGCAATCGGGGCGCACTTCACTTAGCGTTTTCAACGCGACAAGCAGAACGCTCCATATCAGAGGTTTTCCAGATCAAGTAAATCAAGCCTTTGAATCTTGTCAAAATGTTTACGATTCAAAGAGTCTAAAGGAAGATTGTTGGCAACGGCAGTGGCAGCAATAAAAAGATCCGCTTTTTCAATTGTCTTTCGGAGTTTTTTCAGATCTCGTTGAATCTCGATCGCCGTATGAGCAGCCTTGCTATCAAAAGGAAAAACAAGTATTTCTACCAGTAATGTATTC